>NZ_CP158832.1:4800000-6580834 GCF_050990605.1 Paenibacillus amylolyticus | reverse complement strand
AGACTGTCACTCCTTTTACATGTTCCAAGTGTGGCTTAAGCCATGATGCAGTGTCGAAATACGAGATATATTGTTGAATTTATCCCCAAACCCCCGCAGGTCGAAAACAAAAAAAGTATGAACAACGGAAAATTGTTCACAACTTTATCCACAGGCTGTTGATAATATTATGGGTCAGATCACATATTCACATCCAAAAGTAATACAATCATAGCAAAAGAAACCCCGCATTTCAACGTATCGCGTGATTTTATCCACAAATTCAATAACTTGTGTATAATTTTTAGTCACAACACAATATATTGTTTATAAACTGTTTAATTTTCGACAGGAAGACCCAAAAACCAAAAATGTTTTATACACAGGTTATCCGTCAAATGATGCCATATTGTGTGTAAAAGTATTATTCGTTTGTGAATAACCTGTCTGTGGATAACCGTGAATTGAAAATGGAGCATGATTGAGATCGGAAAAAGAGTGACCTCTCACCCTCGTGTTTTTCATGCCGATGGGGCGATGGTGAAAGCCACGAATTCGTGTCAGGGTAGGAGACGGAGCGTGCAGTAAACTCATGCCTTTAATTGAACAAGATCAGTGGTGTATTTTCTGAACAGATGGTAATTCTTTGATCAGCGATGTAGAAGAATAGGTGGACCAAGAGGACTTCATTTTGAGACATATGTAATGTGAATCATCAGGATCAAGGGGGAAGCTGATGCTCTAATATGGAGGATCAAGTATATGAATGTATAATATGAATTCAAAGGATAGTTTATGCGTGTATAGCAAAAGAGGGTGTCCCCTGAAACCAAAAATCGGTTTCAGGGGACACCCTTCGTTTTTGGTGAAGAGATGAAGTATATAGATTGATGAATTTAGAGACGGGGAAGGGACATTTTACGCTGGAATTCAGCGATATCTGCATACTCCTCTTCCAGTTTGCGAGAGATCCGAATAAAGATGGGCAGCAGCTCCTGGTAGAGTACAGCATTCTCTTTGACAGGGGTATGTCGATGCGTTGTACCCACCATGGAAGAAACGGCATGAAGCGATTGGATCCGCCCTGTAGCGTACAAACCAAGCACAACGGCACCCAGGCAGGAACTTTCGAAGCTCTCGGGTACAACCACTTCCTGATTGAAGATATCGGACATCATCTGGCGCCAGAGAGGAGAACGCGCAAACCCACCTGTGGCTTGAATAGAGGTAGGTTGCCCAATCTGTTCTTCCATAGCCAGCAGTACCGTGTATAGATTGAAAATAACCCCTTCCAGGACAGCACGGATCATATGCTCTTTCTGATGATGGAGTGTTAAGCCAAAAAAGGAACCACGGGCATCCGGATTCCACAATGGGGCGCGTTCGCCCGACAGGTACGGATGGAACAGAAGCCCTTCCGATCCTGGCCGGACACGTTCGGCAATTTTGGTCAGCACATCATAGGAATTAATGCCAAGTCGCTTTGCTGTCTCCACTTCAGACGCGGCGAATTCATCCCGCACCCAACGAAACAGCATGCCACCGTTATTCACAGGCCCGCCAATAACCCAAAGATTCTCTGTGAGAGCGTAACAGAACGTTCGACCTTTCGGATCGGTAACCGGACGGTCCACGACGGTACGAATGGCTCCGCTGGTTCCGATGGTTGCTGCGACAACACCAGGTTCAATGGCGTTTACACCGAGATTGGATAAAACTCCATCACTTGCGCCAATAACAAAGGGCGTGGAGGGGGAGAGAGCCATTTTTTCAGCCGATTCGTGATTCATTCCTTCTAATATATATGTTGTGGGTACGAGCTTTGAAAGATGATCCGGTGTAATGCCTGCTACCTGAAGGGCCTCTGCATCCCAGTCCAGTTGCTCCAGATTGAGCAAGCCGGTACAGGAAGCGATGGAATGATCAACAACATATTGCCCGAATAGACGGAAGAACAGATATTCTTTAATCGATATAAATTTGGCGGTGCACTCGAAAAGTTCAGGTTCATCGTGGTGCAGCCACATTAATTTGGTCAGCGGTGACATCGGATGGATCGGCGTACCTGTGCGGAGATAGATGCGGTGTCCTAATCCATTCTCTTGAAGCTGGGCAGACCAAGCAGCACTTCGATTATCCGCCCAGGTGATGCAGCGGGTTAAAGGTTGGTTGTCCTGTCCCATGGCAATGACACTATGCATAGCCGAGCTACAGGATACAAACAGGATCTGCTCGGCAGCAACGCCACTCTGATCCATAACTCCCCGGACAGAGCGCAGGGCCGCTTGTACAATCTCTTCAGGGTCCTGCTCGGCAACATCGGGTGCAGGGGTATACAAAGGATACTCCTGTGTTGAAGTACTTACGACAGAGCCTTGCTCGGTAAATAACACGGATTTGGTACTGGTGGTACCAATATCGATCCCAATCATATAGTTGTTCATATATATAATCCTTCTTTCTCCAGAAAGCGATGAGATTTTAATTTCTTTCTACTATAGAGACTCCATTTATACCACTGTACTCAGGAGCAAAATAAAGATCAGTCCGACCACGGATAATAGTGTTTCCATAACGGTCCACGTTTTCAATGTCTGGGCAACGCTCATATTAAAGAATTCTTTGATCATCCAGAATCCTGCATCGTTCACATGAGACAAGATGAGTGACCCCGCGCCTGTGGCGAGTACAACCAGCTCAATATTGGCCCCTGGTGTGAGTGCAAGCACTGGAGCGACGATGCCAGCAGCTGTTGTCATGGCTACGGTTGCTGAACCGGTAGCTACACGAATAAGTGCAGCGACAAGCCAAGCGAAGAAGATTACATTAATGTTGGCATGGGTGGCCACTTCAGCAATGGCGTTACCTACACCACTGTTAATCAATACCTGTTTGAAGGCACCGCCTCCACCAATAATGAGAATGATGGTCGCCGTAGGCGCCAGACATTCACTGGTGAAGCGAGAAATATCGTGCTTGGTGAATCCACGTGCAAAGCCGAGTGAAAAGAGGGCAAACACAACTGAAATGAGCAGAGCAATGATCTCATGACCGATAAATTCACTGAAAACAGTGAAGCCGCTCGTGGCATTTGGGTCAATGATGCTTGCTATGGAACCAATCAGCATTAGAATAACCGGCAGCAATATGGTAAAAAGGGTAATACCAAACCCAGGCATGTTGCTATTTGTTTTGGTTGCGAATTGTTCAGCCAGTTCTGCTGGCGGTTCGGTGTGTATTCTTTTACCAATAAATTTACCAAATATGGGACCTGCAATAATTGCTGTAGGAATACCAACAATAAGAGAGTACAAAATGGTTTTGCCCAGATCCGCGCTGAAGGCTTCAATCGCTATCATTGGCGCTGGATGTGGTGGAACCAAACCGTGTACAGTCGACAGACCCGCCAAAATGGGAATACCAATCTGCAGCAAAGACATGTTAGTTTTACGTGCAACTGTGAAAATGATGGGGATCATCAAAATCACGCCAACTTCGAAGAAAACGGGAATACCAACGATAAATCCAACAATCATCATAGCCCAGTGCACACGTTTCACACCGAACCGATCGACCAATGTAGTTGCAATGCGCTCGGCACCGCCAGATTCGGCCATCATCTTACCAAGCATCGTACCGAGAGCAATTACAATTGCAATGGTTCCAAGTGTGCCGCCAAGTCCCCCGGTAATGGAAGAGATGACATCGGCAGGTTTCATGCCTGTAAGCAAACCGAGCATTAATGCGGACAACAGCAGGGTGATAAAGGGATTCCATTTATACTTGGATATCAAAACGATCAGAAAAACGATCGCAATTAACGTCCAGACCAATAATGTTGCGTTGTGGGATAGTCCAAAAAGAGTGCTCATGATGTTGTGTGCTCCTTTATTTCTGATATAGAACGCTTACAAGTGAAATTATCGTCAACAATTTTTTATGCCGGTACTAAATAGAGGAGGTATTGGCGAAAAATGTAGTTTTATCCTGCCCAAAATGAAAACAAAATCGCATTTTGTATACTTGTCGACAAGTTAAGCCGCAATCACTCACAGCGGATGTGATTGCAAACACCTTGCTCCTTTTAGGAATCAAAGCTTTCGTGCAGGGTTTTGCCAGAATCCTGGAAATACGTGCGGACTCCAGCCTGAATGAGCATCTTGTCACCGGATTCAAGTGCTTCAACCAGCAAACGGTGCTTCTCAATTACAGCGCTTACTTTCTGCTCGCCTTGAACAAATACTCTGCGCGTTGTGAGCAGCATAACGGTCATCACAACATATCGAATACTCTTCCATAGATGTGAAATGCGGGAATGCTGAGCAGCGTCAATGATGGTCTCGTGGAAAACAAGATCCTGATAGGCGAATTCGACGGCGTCCTGATGCCGTCCAGCAAGTTGCATTTTGTCGATCACGTTACGCAACTGGGTGATTAATGATTCTGGTACATCACCAGCGAGTCGCTGCTGCACAAAACTTTCAATCAGGAAACGGACATCATACAATTCTTCGACATCCTTAATTCGTAGTCCAATGACAACCACACCCATACGTTCAAGTCGAATAAGACCTTCATTAGACAATGTTCTTAACGCTTCACGTACAGGTGAACGACTGCTGTCAAAATCAGCCGCAATTCGATTTTCCGACAAAATCTCTCCAGGTCGAAGGGCACCACTGATGATCCGCAGCCTTAATTCACAGGCAATGGCTTCACCACGTGAAGCTCCTTGAAGCCAGGAAGAAGGAAATAACATATGGCTAACGCTCCTATTAATAATAATCAGTTCATTACTGCTCATAGCATAACTATTTTGCGGACTGGACATTTCAGTTCAATCCATAGTCTGTAGCTGCATGCTAACGGCTCATGTTTTTTTTCAAAGGACTACTTGTATACAAGATGTGATTTTTATCCTACACCTTTCTCAAAAGCTTGTAAACCATTATTGAAGCGGATACAACCTGATTCAAATTCGACAATATTTATAACCTATAATCATTATCCACATGTGAATAACTTTAAACAGGATGTGATAAAGGAAATAGCGGGTATTGGAGGGTGTGGATAACTATAAATGCTGAAATATGGTGATGAGATCAGGGTCTGGGGATAACTTTCAGGATTTCTTCGGGGCTTGGGAATGGTATTGAAGTGAACGGATTGTGGTCATTACTTTGGGCGGGATGAAGAGTGTATATAAAAGAGGGAGAAGCCCTGCGCCTTGCTGTTGACTTTTCCAGGTGATCATGGTTAAATATATAAAGGTGTTTTCTGTGAAGATGAAAATGATTCATCACATAAGTATTTCCTTGTAAGGAGGTGCAATACATTGAGACCTACATTCAAACCGAACGTTAGCAAACGTAAAAAAGTTCATGGTTTCCGGAAAAGAATGAGCACGAGCAACGGCCGTAAAATTTTGGCCGCACGTCGCCTTAAAGGCCGTAAAAACCTGAGTGCTTAATGCATTGAAGACCACCGAGGTGGTCTTTTTTTTCTTAATGAGCTCAAATCAGACTGGATGCTGCTACAGATCAGGTCTGAATGGTCTGCGAAAAAGTGCTGAACACACACGAAGTATGTTGAGTGAGTTTTCCATTTGTCGAAAACTTACCTTATATAATGATGATCGTCCGATTGGTTTAAAATAGCCAATCAACCTTTATCCCGGATGAATGCTGATCAGTTCAAGCAGCTGATTAACAATCATCCCAAATGAAGTTGTCGCCAAGACGGTTTACCGTCATTCAAGAAAGCCTATACTAAATCAGTAATGAGGCCTCCGTCAACAACATTGGTGGAGAACAGCAAGGAGAAGCGCCGTGTATAAAAGACTGCGTCTACGAAACCGGGCGGACTTTAGCCGCGTATACCGGTATGGAAAATCGTTTGCCAATCATCAATTCGTGGTGTATGGCTGTCGCCGTAAAGATACGGAACAATTTCGGGTCGGCGTATCATGCAGCAAGAAAATCGGAAACGCTGTCGTACGCAACCGGATGAGACGCATGATCAAGGAAATTGTTCGTCATCATGAGCATGAGATCGTCACGCAGATGGATCTGATTTTTATCGTCAGAAAAGGTGCACTGGACATGCCCTATAAGGAAATGGAAAAAAGCCTGCTACATGCGATGCGAAAGGGCTCTCTTTTGAAGTCGAGCAAGCGGTAAGCTTCGGTTTATTTGTCCTCCTAATTATGGTATGATTTACGGTGGAATGGAATGGTTAAGAGAGGGGTTATGAAGTGTCGCGATTGAAGACATCAAAGGGGAAGTGGATTCTCCTCATTGCAGTCATTGCAATGGTCACTGTACTCGCCGGATGTACTCCACAAGGAGCCGGGGTTACTACGGAAGATCTAAAGAATAGTGATTCTTTTTGGCAAGCCAATGTTGTGTACTGGTTCTCACTGGCGCTGGATACATTCGCCAACTGGTTCAAAGGTGAATATGGACTGGCCGTCCTCGTGATGGTGCTTATTGTACGGACATTGATTTTACCATTAACAATGAAACAAGTCCGTAGCTCCAAAGCTATGCAGGCCATTCAGCCGCAGCTGAAGGAGATTCAAGCCAAGTTTAAAGATACACCTGAGAAAGTTCAGCAAGAAACAATGAAGTTGTTTCAGGAGAACAAAGTTAATCCGATGGCGGGTTGTCTGCCACTTCTGATTCAGATGCCGATTTACATCGCACTTTATAACTCAATTTACGGAAACTCCAGTCTGAGAACACATGATTTCTTGTGGCTCCAGCTCGGGGAACCGGATCACCTGTTTATTTTGCCAGTGCTGGCTGCCATCACAACATTCATTCAAACATGGATGATGATGCGTATGAACCCTGCACAGCAAATTGGTCCGATGCAGTTTATGCTGTGGGTATACCCAATTTTGATCTTCGTGATGTCTTACCAGTTCCCGTCAGCACTTCCGCTGTACTGGTTCTACAGTAACATCTACACGATCGTGCAAAACTATTTCCTTTACCGGAATAATGATAAAATCGTGGCTGAGGTCAACGTGAAGCAGAATAGCTCTTCCAAAAATGGAGCTAAACGCAAAAACGGTGGCAAAGCGACCGTCTCTGGAAAAGGGTCGAAAGGGGCCAAAAAATCGAAATGACCAAAGTCATTACGTCAGGAAAAACCGTTGAAGATGCTGTAAACCAAGGATTGACCGAGCTTGGCGTAAGTCGGGACAAGGTCGAGATACAAGTGTTAGAGCAGCCGTCAAAAGGATTCCTGGGTTTGTTCGGGGTGAGGGCGGCCAAAGTTGAAGTGACCTTATTGCCTGTGCCGGAAGTTGTTCCACAGCCGATCAAGCCAGCTGCATCCAAACCTGAAGTAGATGCATTACTTGAGGATGTCGCAGCTAAAAATCCCTATGAAGAAGCGGCTGCTTTCTTGAAAGAGGTCGCAGCAGGCATGGGACTGGATGTTGAAGTGCATATCAAAAAACAGCGGGATGGACATATCTTCAATATTGCCGGTGAAGATCTGGGAATGATTATTGGCAGACGTGGACAGACGCTGGATGCACTCCAGTATCTAACGAACATTGTAGCGAACCGATACTCGGAAAGCTTCGTTCGAATTGTGCTCGACGCGGAGAATTTCCGTCAACGTCGGCGGAAGACGCTGGAGGATCTGGCTGAACGGTTGGCCGGACAAGCCATCCGTACCGGCAAGGAAGTTGTACTGGAGCCAATGCCTCCGCTCGAACGAAAAGTCATTCATGCAAAACTGCAAAATCACCCGCAGATTAAGACGTTAAGTAAGGGCGAGGAACCTAATCGGCGTGTGGTCATTACGACGAAATAACACGAAATTGAAGACGCAATGGCTTCCTGCCCGGTGCAGAAGCCATTGCTTTTTTCGTACAGAAGCAATTTGGTAAGGCACGTAGAACAAGTGAAGAGTGAACTTAATACGATAAGTGACATGTCATATGTTATAACATTAATAGATATGAAAATGGATATGGCGTTCCCCGAGGGACGGCAATTTAAAATAGAGCAAGGAGAGATAACCATGATCAGTGATACGATCACAGCGATATCAACGGCTGTCGGAGAAGCGGGTATCGCCGTGATCCGGGTCAGCGGCCCGGATGCAGTGTCGGAGACGGAAAAGATTTTTCGCAGCAAAACCCCTTTAACTCAGGCAGCATCTCACACGGTTCATTATGGTCATATCATAGATCCGACTAATGGGGAGAAGATTGAGGAAGTATTGGTGACGGTAATGCGAGCACCACGCTCGTTCACAACAGAAGATGTCGTGGAGATCAGTGCGCATGGCGGTGTAGTGTCGGTAAAACGGGTCATGGACCTGTTGTTGCAGCTTGATATTCGTCTGGCTGAACCCGGTGAGTTCACGAAGCGTGCTTTCCTTAATGGGCGGATTGATCTGTCTCAGGCGGAAGGTGTCATGGATCTTATTCGTTCCAAATCGGACCGGGCGTTCTCGGTTGCGCTGAAACAGGTTGAAGGCAAACTGTCTTCCAAACTGCGTGATCTACGATATACATTGGTGGAAACACTGGCTCACATTGAAGTAAATATCGATTATCCCGAGCATGATGTGGAGTCGTTAACGTCTGATTTTATTAAAGAAAAGTCCAGTCAGGTTATGACTGAAATTGATAAATTGCTGACTACAGCAGAGCAAGGAAAGATCCTGCGAGAAGGTATCACGACAGCTATCGTTGGACGGCCTAACGTAGGTAAATCCTCATTGATGAATACACTTGCGCAAGATAATCGAGCTATCGTAACGGACATTCCAGGAACAACTCGTGATGTAATCGAGGAGTTCATTACAATTAATAATATCCCACTGAAGTTGCTGGATACAGCAGGAATCCGGGAAACAATGGACGTTGTAGAGAAGATCGGGGTAGAACGCTCTCGTTCTGCGGTAAGTGAAGCCGATCTGATCTTGATGGTGGTGAATGCTGCGGAGCCACTTCATCCCGATGAGATTGAATTATTGGAACAAATCCGCGGTAGACAATCGATAATCATTATGAATAAAATGGACTTAACGCCACAGGTAGAACGTGACGTGCTGCTTCGTTACATTCCGGAAGAACGGCTTGTACCGATGTCGGTGAAAGATGATCTGGGTGTGGATCGACTGGAAGATGCCATCTCTACGTTATTCTTCAGTGGTAAACTGGAGTCTGCAGACCTGACCTATGTGAGCAATGTGCGTCATATTGCTTTGCTCAAAAAAGCGAAGCAGTCCCTGGTGGATGCCTATGAAGCAGCAGAGCAGTTCATTCCGATCGATATGATTCAGATTGATGTTCGTTTGGCGTGGGAGCATTTGGGCGAGATTGTTGGAGATACAGCACATGATGCATTAATTGATCAGATTTTCTCCCAGTTCTGTCTAGGAAAGTAAAAATAATATACTGCCGATTGACTTAAATCGTAGTGTATGATGGAGAGGTACAATTTCTGCCTGTTGTCAAAGGATGGAATGATATTGTAGCCATTACGTGTTGGTTTCATATAGATAGGAATGCAAGTTCCGTTGAACGGTTAGAAGTATTTTGTTTTCATTATAAAGGAGGTAAACGGGAATGGCTTTTGATGGCGGCAGTTATGATGTAATCGTCGTTGGTGCGGGACATGCTGGTGTAGAATCCGCGCTGGCCGCAGCTCGTATGGGGTCCAAAACACTAATGATTACGATCAATCTGGATATGGTGGCCTTTATGCCTTGTAACCCATCTATTGGGGGACCGGCCAAAGGACATGTTGTACGCGAGATTGATGCACTTGGTGGGGAAATGGGACGAAATATCGATAAAACCTTTATTCAGATGCGGATGCTTAACACAGGTAAAGGGCCTGCTGTTCACGCGCTTCGTGCTCAGGCAGATAAATTCTCCTACCAGCATAAAATGAAGGAAACGATGGAGAATGAACGTAATTTGACGATGCGTCAGGGTATGGTTGATCGACTGATCGTTGAAGATGGGAAATGTGTAGGCGTTGTGACTCAGACCGGAACAGAGTATCGGGCTAAAGCGGTCGTTCTGACAACAGGCACATACTTGCGCGGCAAAGTGATCATGGGTGAGTTGATGTATGAGAGTGGACCGAACAATCAACAACCATCTCTTAAATTGTCAGAGCATCTGCGTGAACTGGGTTTTGATCTGGTTCGTTTTAAAACAGGTACACCCCCACGTGTGCATAAAGATACGATTGATTTTAGCAAAACCGAAATTCAGCCGGGCGATGATGAGCCGAAGTTTTTTTCGTATGAAACAGAATCTTCTGATAATGAGCAGCTGCCTTGTTGGTTGACGTATACATCTGTTGAAACACATCAGATTATTAATGATAATTTGCATCGTGCACCGATGTTTTCCGGCGTAATTGAGGGGACTGGGCCGCGTTATTGTCCATCCATTGAGGATAAAATTGTCCGGTTCAGCGACAAACCGAAACATCAGATTTTCCTGGAGCCGGAAGGCAAAAATACATCCGAGTATTATGTGCAGGGACTGTCTACAAGTCTGCCAGAAGATGTTCAACTTGCGGTTCTGCGCTCCATTCCGGGTATGGAAAAAGTGGAAATGATGCGTAACGGTTATGCGATTGAATACGATGCGATGGTGCCTACACAATTGTGGCCGTCCCTTGAAACCAAACGTCTGCCAGGTCTGTTCACAGCAGGTCAGATTAATGGTACTTCGGGTTATGAAGAGGCGGCTGGACAAGGTGTTATGGCCGGCATTAATGCAGCGCGCAAAGTACAAGATAAAGAGCCGATTGTGCTTGATCGCTCCCAAGGTTATATTGGCGTGCTGATTGATGATCTGGTAACGAAGGGGACCAATGAACCGTATCGTCTGCTGACTTCACGCGCTGAATATCGTCTATTGCTTCGTCATGATAATGCAGATATGCGTTTGACGGAAATCGGACATGATATCGGTCTGATCCCTGATGATCGGTATGCGAAATTCCTGGATAAAAAGGCGAAAGTCGAGCAGGAAGTTGCACGTCTGAAAGTGGCTAAAGCTCGCCCGGTTGAAGTGAATGCCAAGCTGGAAGAGTACGGATCTACACCTATTCAGGATGGCAGTACGTTGCTGACCTTGCTGCGTCGCCCGGAGCTGGGATATGAACTGATTGAACAGATCTCACCATCTGAGGTAGAACTGACAGCAGATATGAAAGAACAAGTCGAAATACAAATTAAATATGCGGGTTATATTGAGAAACAATTGATCCACGTGGAACGTTTGCAAAAGATGGAGAAAAAGAAAATTCCTGACACTATTGTATATGATGAGATTCATGGTCTGGCTATGGAAGCCAAGCAGAAGCTCGCTACGATTCGTCCAATCTCAATTGGTCAGGCTTCTCGTATTGCTGGAGTTACTCCTGCCGACATCTCCATTCTGCTGGTCTACCTGGAGCATTATAACCGTGTAACCGCAGCAAGGGGACAATAATGGACGATATTCAACGGCAGCTTCAGCTGCGCTTGAAGGAACATGGATTGGAACTGGGAGAACTCCAATTGGAGCAATTTGAGCTGTATTATCAGGAGCTGGTTTCCTGGAATGAAAAGATGAATCTGACCGGAATTACGGATCGTGAGCAGGTGTATACCAAGCATTTTTATGATTCGGTATCGCTGGCTTTTTATACTGACATGACCAAAGTGAATAAGCTTGCTGACATTGGATCAGGAGCGGGTTTTCCGGGATTGCCACTGAAAATCTGTTTCCCGCACATTAAGCTTACGATCATTGATTCATTAAATAAACGGATTGGCTTTCTACAGCATGTGGTGGATATCCTTGGCCTGACAGACGTGGAGTTGGTCCATGGACGTGCTGAAGAAATTGGACGCAAAGAAGGGTATCGTGACAGCTACGATCTCGTTACGGCGCGTGCAGTAGCCAAGCTGGCTGTGCTGAATGAATTCTGTCTTCCTTTTGTTCGCAAAGGTGGAATGTTCGCTGCGATGAAGGGCGGAGACCCGCGTGAAGAAATGAAGGAAGCGGAGTTCAGCTTTAATCAGCTGAAAGGACGGGTTAAGGCCGTTCATCCATTCCAGCTGCCGGTTGAAGAATCAGAGCGTCATATCATTCTGATTCAGAAATTTGATAAGACACCATATAAGTATCCGCGCAAACCAGGTACTCCAATGAAGACTCCGCTGATATAGTTGCGAGATGGTTTGGAAGTGAGTCAAAACAAATAGAATTATAGACATAGATAAAGAGGATGTTTCACGTGAAACATTCTCTTTTTTTGATTTCTGAAATGATTAATTGAATGTATGCAAGTCGTCATAATTTCCAATATTCACAAAGAAAAAGCAGGAAAATTAGCAGAGTTTAAAGAATAGGTAAGCATAGGATTATGATAGAAAAGATGATAGAATAGAAGTATCCGATCCTGGGTCACAGCGATCATAGATTATATGTATAGATAGATGGATATGCGTTCGATGTTGCATGACAGGAAGCGTTATGAAAGGCAAAACTTATTCCAAGAACGATGCATGTGAAAGGTCGCTTATTGAATAAGAAGCACCTGCAAAGACTGTGGGAGCTATTACGAAACTAGGTGGTAATCTGCGGAATGAAAGAACAATTTTCGAAGTTGTTTGGTTTGGCGGAGCGCAATAACGGAGATGAGATCAAACAGATTCCGGTTAATGAAATTGTGAGCAGCCCATATCAACCCCGTACTATTTTTGATGATGATAAAATTGATGAGTTGTTGCAGACGATCAAAACACATGGCGTAATTCAGCCTATTGTCGTTCGCGTGCGAAATGGATCATATGAGATTATTGCCGGGGAACGTCGCTGGCGTGCAGTTCGAAAACTGGGTTTGGATACGATTCCGGCTATTGTACGTGAATTCAACGATTCTCAGGCCGCATCCATTGCACTGATTGAGAACTTGCAGCGTGAAGGATTGACTTCAATTGAAGAAGCTGTCGCTTATCAGAAGCTGATCGACTTGCATCAATTGACACAGGAAAGTCTGGCACAACGACTCGGCAAAAGCCAGTCAACCATCGCGAACAAAATTCGGTTGTTACAGCTTCCGGACGGTATTAAGGCCGCATTGATGGAACGCAAAATTTCTGAACGGCATGCAAGAGCATTACTTTCTCTGGATACGGAAGAACTGCAAATGAAGTTGCTCGGTGAGATTATCGAAAAAGAATTGAATGTGAAACAGACAGAAGCACGTGTTGCCTTCTACAAGGAATCTTCCAAGATCAAAAAATCCAAACGTGTTTCCTTTACCAAGGACGTAAGACTTGCACTTAATACGATTCGCCAATCCATTGATATGGTAACTGGCTCAGGTCTCGACATCAAAACAAAAGAAGCAGACCATGAGGATCATTATGAGATCGTTATCCATATTCCAAAACGCAAATAATTGAAGCTTATGACGGCAATGGGCCGCTTTTTATGTCTATAAAGCAAGCTAGGTCTGAAATTTTCAAAGAACGGTATAGTGATGGAACGGTAGTTGTTGTTTGTGTGGACGATAGCCGCCTGCTTTTTGTTAACAATATCTCACAACCTACAGAAAAGACTCCTATTTTATTTGAGGTGAAGTAATTGTCTAAGATTATGGCCGTAGCAAATCAAAAGGGCGGTGTGGGGAAAACGACAACATCTGTTAACTTGGGTGCAGGACTGGCTTCACTCGGGAAAAGAGTATTGCTTGTCGATATTGACCCTCAGGGGAATACAACCAGCGGAGTCGGAATCAATAAAGCAGATGTGGCTAATTGTATATATGATGTCATTATTAATGAGGTTCCTCCTCAAGAAGCGATTGTGGAGACTCAGATTGAAGGTCTTCATATCATACCTGCAACGATTCAGCTTGCCGGAGCCGAGATCGAATTGGTGTCCACGATATCACGGGAAGTTCGTCTGAAAAAATCACTCGCCATGGTGAAAAAAAACTATGATTACATACTGATCGATTGTCCACCATCCCTTGGTATGTTAACGATCAATTCGTTAACTGCTTCCGATTCGGTGATCATTCCGATTCAGTGTGAGTATTATGCACTTGAAGGATTAAGTCAGTTGCTTAATACGGTTCGTCTGGTACAGAAACATCTGAATACTTCCCTGCAGATTGAAGGGGTATTGCTGACTATGTTTGATGCTCGGACCAATCTGGGGATCCAGGTTATTGAAGAAGTGAAAAAGTATTTTCAACAAAAAGTATATCAAACGATTATTCCGCGTAACGTACGGCTTAGTGAAGCACCATCTCATGGTCAATCCATTATTACGTATGACCCTCGTTCAAGAGGGGCGGAAGTGTATTTAGAGCTCGCAAAGGAAGTGATTTCTTATGAGTAAGCGGCTTGGAAAAGGTCTTGATGCCCTCATTCCTTCGCTTTCAATTAATGACGATGATAAAGTCGTAGAAATCCCGATTAGTCAACTGCGGGCTAACCCCTATCAACCACGTAAAGTATTTGATGAGGGCGCAATACATGAACTGGCTGAGTCCATTCGTCAGCATGGTGTCATACAACCCATTATTGTTCGTCCTGTATTACGAGGTTATGAGATTATTGCCGGAGAACGACGGTTCAGAGCTTCACAATATTGTGGTAATGCCACCGTACCGGCTGTAGTCCGTAACTTCAGTGATCAGCAGGTAATGGAGATTGCGTTGATTGAGAACCTGCAACGGGAAAATCTGAACGCCATGGAAGTTGCAGTTGCTTATCAGGGGTTAATGGATCAATTCGCGTTGACTCAGGAAGAGTTGTCTGTAAAAGTAGGTAAATCACGTTCTCACATTGCTAACTTCTTGCGTCTGTTATCATTGCCCGAAGAAGTAAAAGACCATGTTTCACGTGGAACATTATCTATGGGACATGCACGTGCGATCGTGGGTGTGAAGGACGAGGTTGTAGTGAAGCAACTTGCCAAACAAACCATTGATCAGCAATGGAGTGTACGTGAGTTGGAGGAAGCTGTTCAACAACTGGATCGTTCCAAGACAGGTGAGGCTAAAGCCAAATCAAAGTTGAAAAAGAAAGATCCATTCATTGATACCTTGGAAGAATCTCTTCGTGAACGTTTCAAAACAACAGTGAAAATCAAGCACAATAAAGATAAAGGTAAAATTGAGCTCAACTACTACAGTCAACAGGATCTGGAACGGCTATTGGAATTGTTACAATAACAGTCGGGTCTATGATTCATTAACAACATGCGGGGCTTACTCATGTCATGACATATCGCCTCTGTACCATGGAGAAACGATATGTCATTCTTTGTTTATAGGGTTATATGTGCAATATGTGAGGCGAAATATATAATTTATGGGACAGAGGTGGTTGTGAGGTGGAGGGAGTTATCTATCTAGATCATGCAGCAACATCTTGGCCCAAACCACCTGCTGTCGGTGATGCGATGTTGAGTGCATTGGAGATTGCCGGAGCCAATCCTGGCAGAGGAAGTCACCGGATGGCTGTTCAGGCAAGTCGTGTATTGTTCGAGGCGAGAAAATCCATATCCAATATTTTTGGAATCAAAAATGCGAATGATATTGCATTCGGATTGAATACGACTGAAGCGCTAAATCTAGCTATTCAAGGCTTGCTCAGAGAAGGCGACCATGTGATTGCCACCATGGCTGAACATAACTCAGTCAGACGACCACTTGAGTACATGCGAAGACTCCGAAATGTAGAGATTGATTATGTACCTGTTAATGCTGCAGGAGCCATTGATCTGATGCAAATGGAACGTATGTTTCGTTCCAATACGAGATTGGTGGTATGTACACATAGTTCCAATCTACTTGGCAGTATTCTTCCTATTGGAGAAATTTCGCTCCAGTGTCGTAAACATCGGGCGATCTTATTGGTAGATGCGGCGCAGAGCGCTGGGGTTATGCCTGTGAATGTACAACAATTGGGCATTGATATGTTGGCTTTTCCAGGGCATAAGGGACTGCTTGGTCCTCAGGGTACAGGGGGCTTGTACATGGCTCCAGAGCTCGATATAGAGCCTTTGCTTCATGGAGGAACAGGAAGTCAGTCAGAAGCTCTGGAGCAGCCAAAGGTGCGTCCTGATCGGTATGAAGCTGGGACGCCGAATACAGTCGGGATTGCTGGGCTGAATGCGGGTGTGAAGTATGTACTTGATCTGACACCAGCGTCCATCTACCAACATGAGTGGGAACTAACCCAACTTATGATGGATGGCTTGTCAGCTGTTAAGGGGATTCGAATGCTTGGTCCAGAGATTGGACAGCCACGTACTGGATTGGTATCTTTTACTGTGGATGGATATGATTCCGCACAACTCGCATTCCGATTAGATCGGAATTATGGGATTGCGGTTCGCTCCGGCTTTCATTGCACACCGCTTGCACACGAATCTGCGGGTACAACTGCTACCGGAGCAGTAAGGGCAAGTGTGGGATACAATTCAACTAGAGAACATGTGGAAGCACTCGTTAAGGCAGTGTTGGAATTGACTGGGGCAGACTAGATTAGAGTTGAAATGATGAACTCATTTGATACAGGGTTGCTTGATTAAGCTTATGGATATCGGGTTGATTTATAATGAATGATAATATTACAGGACAGACGTTAATCTGATCAAAAATATAGAGGGGTAGTTGCACTTACATGGCTGAATTAAACGAGCTGATTCTGGAACAGCTGTTATGGATTATTGGCGGAATGGCATTACTTACGGTGATCTTGCTGATTGTGAGTATTGCTCAAGGGGCGAAGTTACGAAAGTTTAAACGTAAATATGAAGCCATGATGGCTGGCAGTGGAGTAGAGGACCTGGAATCGTTGCTGATCAATCTGAAAATTCAGATGGACAGCATTGAGGATGAACACAAACTGCAAACGAATCAGCTGCAAGTTGTCATGCAAAAGCTGACCCGCATTCAAGGTAAAGTTGGCGTGAAAAGATACAATGCTTATGGAGAGCGTGGCAGTGATCTGAGCTTCTCCATGGCTATGATTAATGATAGCCAGGATGGCATGATCCTTACGGGGATATATAACCGTGACGGTTCTTACGTATATGCCAAACCTCTTAAAGGGGGAGAGTCGACGTATACTCTGTCCCCAGAGGAAAAGGAAGCTATTACTCTGGCACAGCAAGCAGAGTAGAACGTGTATGCCATTCCCGGATGGCCGAGTACAGACTGCTGGATATAATCTCGGACATGCGCATAACAAGACTGAGCCGTGTGTTCTGTAGAACAAAGTATTCCATAAAGCCGCCGACGTTAACGATACCTGTCAGATGGATATCGCCAACCGGCGGTAATTCTTTATTTACCCCCGCACCTGGCTTGAGTGGACCATTCACAACTTGAATGCATCCCACACTGGATGATTGTCCGAGACAGGCATCAATGCCAATCACATAAGGGTTATGGTGTGTTTTTTGAATGTTGTGGAGCGTATCTTGAAGATTCATCGCATGGACTGGTTCATCCAAGGTACCATATAGATGGAATAAAGGGCTGTCCCACTTGGAAAGGGCTGATCCGACCAGAGGACCAAGACAGTCGCCTGTTGAACGATCTGTGCCGATGCAGACAATCACTACATTTTGCAGAGAATGGGCTTTATAGAGATGGAACATTAAACGATGGGTAATGGCCGAGTGTATACCTGGATCGGTATGGGGTATTTTCAAACTGGTCATGTCTTGTGATGAAAAGGAACGCGAAGTAGGATTCATAGGATCTATCCTTTCCCTTGGAATAGTAGTAACAGTATATGGAAAGGTAGAGCGTTTTATACTTCACGAGGACAAGCTTTTTCTCTAGGGTTGGACGTAAGGTGAAAGGAGCCGGACATGGACGAATGGATTAACGATTGGATGCTGATTGCGTTTGATTCAACCCAACAGGCACTGCGTGCTGAAATGCTGTTGGAGTTTGCCGAGATAGAGATTGATTTGTTCCCTACGCCAAAAGAAATTACAGCAGGGTGTGCCCTATGTATCCAGTTTCCAAAAGAGGATCTGGAGCGAGTGCAGAAGATCATTCGTAACGAGTTCGTAGAGATCCGAGGCCTCTATTTTAAAACAGAAGACAGCTATGATAACATACCGATGTAGAGGAGGCATGATGGATGTTGCCATTTCAGTTTGCTCAAGGGACTACATCTAGTGGTACAGCCGCCGCCGTTGGTGAAGCCCTTCGTTGGACGGATAAAGTCTGGAACAAAATTGCAGATCCTGATATGTGGCTTAATATTATGTTCAGCTCAATCCGGATCATCATTATTTTTATCATTACCCGTATTGTCATTAAGGTGGTATATCGAATTATAGATCGTTCCATGGAACGCAAGCAGGAAGGCAAGATTCGCGTGAATCCGCGCAGATTCGTAACCGTAGGGGAACTGTTGAAAAATGCGACCTCCATAACATGTAATTTCATTATGATTCTGCTATTGTTATCTGAGATCAACATCCAAGTTGGGCCGCTCCTCGCGAGTGCCGGTGTGCTTGGGCTTGCCATTGGTTTTGGTGCTCAGGGGCTGGTCAAAGATGTTATTACGGGTTTCTTCATTATATTGGAGGACCAGTTCGCTGTGGGGGATGTTATTCAGACGGGAACCTACAAGGGAACGGTTGAGGTAATCGGACTTAGAACAACCAAACTGGTCAGCTGGCAAGGTGAGGTGCATATTATCCCGAACGGAACGATTGCAAGTGTAACGAACTACTCCATGTCGAATTCGCTGGCTGTAGTGGATATTCCGATGAAGGCGGACTTAAGTCTCGATGAGTCGGTACATCTGGTGAAGAAGTCTTTGGTCGGGATTGAAGAGCGTGATCTAAATATTGTGAAGGTGCCGGATGTGCTCGGTATACAGTCGATGTCTACATCTGAATACGTGGTGCGAATTGTGGCTGAATGTATGCCTAACTCTCGTGCTTCTGTGGAACGTCAGATTCAGGGCGATGTGAAAAAAACGCTGGAGTATCATGAGACGAGCAATCAAGCCGCATTGGAACAGGCAGTAGCTTTGGATAAAGATGAGGGGGATGGCACAGGTGGAGCGTAAAAGTTTCCAGCTTGGGGATATCGTGCAGATGAAGAAGCAGCATCCCTGTGGCAGCAATGAGATGGAGATCATTCGTATGGGTATGGATATTCGGATCAAGTGTGTCGGATGTAAACATAGCGTATTGATTCCAAGAGCGAAATTCGAGAAAAACATGAAGAAGGTACTGCGTTCAGCCGAAGATTCCATTGAATCCTGATCTTGCAATAAATTGGTATACAGTAAGCATAATAACGTTTACATGCAGGCTCCGTATGAGTGTTGCGTTCTGTAAATGATCATGCTATAATCAATATTGCTGCGGAAAGGTACCCAAGAGGCCCAAGGGGGCTGACTCGAAATCAGTTAGGCGTGTCACAGCGTGCGTGGGTTCGAATCCCACCCTTTCCGCCACTTCAATTATAACTTACTCAATACACATTGAGTTTAATAAAAAGATCGATAAGAAGACTTTCCATTAGGAAAGTTTTTTTTGTATAACGTTTTATTGAATATGTATAGAACACGTATCCATCATTAATGACTAAAACGAAAAATAAAGAGCCCCAAAGGGCTCTTTATCCGGCGGTGCATTTGTTTGTTAGGAAACAATCGGTCGTAACAATCAGAAACCTGGTGTACTGCACGTAGCAATACGCGTGCTTAAGACGAAGGGCCTTACTACACTTAACCACTTGCTTCTTAAATTACGTGATGAATCTCCAACAGCGAATGATCGGCTTCGTTGTCCAACGGAACCACACCTCTCTCGTGCACCGCCTAATTGTATTATGTGCTTTATTCTGTTTTATATACACATGGATCGAAAAAAAGTATTGCAGTCAATGAACGCGGGCTTTGGTCAGCTTCTTCCACTTGCGATTATGATTGCTTGTTTCGGGAAAAGCCTCACCTTTTTGCAGTGTTACCCGCTTGGGGTTCTGAATTTCCGTGACAAAGCTTTTTTCCCCAACTTCCGTGTACTCTCCATCGTTTGGTGCTTTGTCTCCTGGTTCAAACTCGGTTTTTTCACCCATGATAAAACCTCCTCTGCAGATTATGTTACATTGTTGCTTCTGTAGTGTGCTCCATAGCCGGGCTGATCATGTGCCAATATGTACAGGGAACGTTTGCTTGCACTTTGACTCGGTATTTGTTATATTAATATAGTTCGAGTTTGTGCTCGTTCCTTGCTCTCAACCTGGATTGAGGGCCAGAGTCCATAAGGAGGTGAAAATTATGCGCAAATATGAAGTGATGTACATTATTCGTCCTGACATTGAGCAAGAAGTTGTTCAAGCTACAGTCGATAAATTCCAAGGCATCATCTCCAACGGCGGTGGTGAAGTTACAGCTCACGACGTTATGGGTAAACGCCGTCTTGCGTATGAGATCAAGAAATTCCGTGATGGTTTTTATGTTCTGGTACATTTCACTGCTGAACCAGCAGTTGTAACTGAACTTGAGCGTCTCATGAAGATTTCTGACGAAGTAATTCGTTATCTCATTACCAACGACGTTAAGTCTGCTTAAGACTACTCGTGATTAACGCACCAATACGCTCTGAAGGAGGGGATTACATTGTTGAACCGTGTCATTCTGATCGGCCGGTTAACCCGGGATCCTGAGTTGCGTTACACTCCAGCAGGAGTAGCAGTTACGCAATTTACTTTGGCAGTGGACAGACCGTTTACAAGCCAAGGGGGAGAAAAGGAAGCCGATTTCATTCCGGTCGTAACCTGGAGACAGCTTGCCGAGACCTGTGCAAACTATTTGCGCAAAGGACGCCTGGCTGCAGTCGAAGGACGCATTCAAGTACGGAACTACGAGAATAACGAAGGAAAACGTGTATACGTGACCGAAGTTATTGCCGATAATGTTCGTTTCTTGGAGTCAGCTAACCGTGATAATAGCGGTGGCGGCGGTGGACAACCAATGCGTGAAGAGCCTTCTTATGGAGGCGGCGGACGCGCGAACAATAACAATAATTCGCGTAGCAACAATCAGGATCCTTTTTCCGATGACGGAAAACCGATTGATATATCGGATGATGATTTGCCATTTTAACATGAGCTGATACTCTTAGGAGATATGGGTTACATGATAGGAAAGGACTGAAAAGCATGGGCTTCAAGCAAAGAGAAGGCGGAGACAACGATAAAAGACCGGCACGTCGTGGCGGCCGTAATAAACGTCGTAAAGTGTGCTTCTTCACAGCTAACAAAATTACTCACATCGATTATAAAGATACGGACTTGCTTCGTAAATTTATCAGCGAACGTGGAAAAATTTTGCCACGCCGTGTAACAGGTACTAGCGCTAAATATCAACGCATGCTGACGATTGCAATCAAACGCTCCCGTCAAATCGCATTATTGCCATACACAACTGAGTAGTTTTTACTCAGCTTGCATACGAAGCAGTCGGCTTACAGCCGGCTGCTTTTTTGTATATATCAATATAAGTAACAGAACTAACAGGTCCACTCTAACAAATGGAAGAATCCAATACTGTGGTGGAGAAGCATTCAAGGCTCAAATGAATTATAATAGAATCTAATCTACTGAAAAGGTTCAGGCAGCAGGAATAGCTGTTTATTTCAGAATAAACACCAGGAGTGGATATGAATACATCAAAACGTAAAGGCAAACAGAGAAAAAAGAGAAGTCTGAAAACCTGGATTATAGCTACTCTTTTACTTTCCATTATATATGTATGGTTACAGCAAAAAGGGGATATAGATAACGTGTGGCCCGGGACAACAACCCAAGAAGCTGTGCCGATCACAGGCCTGCATCCTGTGGTAGCAGAGAATGAGAAATTATTGGTACGTAAGGCAGCAAGACGTGGAATAGAGATTGTGATCACCCACGGCTACCGAAGTTCCGAGGAGCAAGATGCTCTATTTAACCAGGGTCGCTCAAGTGCAGGCAATATCGTTACGAATGCGCGTGGTGGTGAGTCATATCATAACTATGGATTAGCTATTGATTTTGCACTGAGGACGCCTAAGGGTGATGTAGTGTGGGATATGGAACGTGACGATAACGGCAATGGCAAGGCAGACTGGATGGAGGTTGTGGATCTCGCCAAAGAGTTAGGTTTCACTTGGGGGGGAGACTGGGCAAACTTTCCGGACTATCCTCACTTGCAGATGGATTTTGGCTTGAGTATCAATGAGTTAAAACGTGGTAAAAGGCCTCCTGACTCTCAGTAAAAGGTACTATATATACACTTAAATGAATAAATATTAGGCAAGCTCTGCATTTTGCAGGGCTTTTTTCTTTCTTTTGTAAAATAAATGATAAAAGATGACAAATTGGTCTTTACATTAGCAAATAAATAAAACTATACTAGATTAACTAGATTTTTTACTTTGATCACGCATATCATTTCAATTGTAAGCATACGACTCCGATTAAATAAAATTCAGGTATAGCTCGAGATATAATCTCCACTTACATATATGACATTTACATCACGCAAAATCAAGAATATCTACTTAAATCAAAGCATACACATACACTAGATGTAACTATTATGTTATGTATACGTTACTTTTACTAATTGCCTATGTACACCTCACAGCCAAAAACAAGATAACGCCTCTCAAATTCCCTGCTAAATGCCTTTATAGTATTACTAATATCCAAATCTGTACTATAAAAAACATTTATACCAAAAATCTCAAAATAAGCATTGACGTTAGCTAAAATTACACGTATGATTACATTAATTATTTTGATATATAATTCCGCTAGGAATTATCAACATTAATTGACCAATGGTCTAAATATAAGTCTCTGAAACTTGTTTCTCCTAACAATTTGGTATTTTGTATAAGCTATTGTTCGTTATCTTCAAGAACTTGGGAATATACAGTGGATGCATTCCTCTACACACGAATACAATCTACGGAAATTATGGGGTTAGGGTGATTGATTTGAATACAGAGCTATTGGAAGTCAGAAATCTAACAACATCATTCAGAATTGAAGATGACTATTATGCAGCAGTGGATCACGTTAACCTTAAGGTGAAGAAAAATGAAGTGTTGGCGATTGTAGGTGAATCCGGGTCAGGTAAAAGTGCTTTTGCATTCTCTCTTATGGGTTTGCATAACAAAGCAAAAATTGAAGGCCAGATTCTCTATAAAGGACAAGATATTGCCAACATCTCCCCAAACAAGTTAAACAAGCTACGCGGCAAAGAAATGGGCATGATTTTTCAGGATCCATTGTCCGCACTAAATCCTCTAATGATTATTGGTGAACAGATTGAAGAGATTCTCACTCTTCATCAGTCCAAGCTGTCTTCCAGAGAGAAGAGAGAAAAGGTCATTCACTTATTGAATCAGGTAGGGATTCCACGTCCCGAACAAATATACAAGCAGTATCCCCACGAATTATCTGGTGGTATGAGACAGAGAATTGTTATCGCAATTGCGATTGCCAACAAACCAGAACTACTCATAGCCGATGAACCAACGACGGCGCTTGATGTTACGATTCAACTACAGATTCTGGAGCTGATCCGTGATCTGAAGAATGAAATTAACGCAGGCATTATTCTGATTACACATGATCTGGGTGTCGTAGCTGAGATGGCTGATCGCGTAGCAGTTATGTATGCAGGCGAAATTGTTGAAATCGCAGATATCTTCACATTGATGAGCGATGCGAAGCATCCGTATACCCGCTCACTGTTGAATTCTATACCCACCCTGTCTGAAGAAAGATCCAAATTGCATGTCATCCAAGGCATCGTACCATCACTCAAAAATCTTCCTCGCAAAGGGTGCAGATTCAAAGCTCGAATTCCATGGATTAGTGAATCGGCTCATGAAGAGAACCCGCAGATGCATGAAATTGCACCAGGTCACTTTGTACGGTGTACCTGTTACCAGCACTTTCATTTCCCTGACCAAAGCTGAGGAGGAATAACATAATGGCATTACTCGAAGTAGAAGGACTCAAGATACACTTTCCGATTCGCGGCGGATTGCTTAAACGGGAAATTGGCAGTGTAAAGGCTGTTGATGGTGTTAGCTTCTCCATTGAACAAGGACAGACTTATGGTCTGGTTGGTGAATCAGGTTCAGGTAAGACAACAACAGGCAGAGCCATTATCGGGCTAAATCATGTCACTGACGGAAAGATTCTGTTTAACGGCAAAAATCTGGCTACGGAGCGACGTAAGAACAGGCAGCTTCAGCGGGATGTACAAATGATTTTTCAAGACCCATATTCATCACTGAATCCAAAGAAGCGTGTTATCGATATCATCGCTGAGCCGTTTCGTAACTATGAGCGTCTGACAGCGACCGAGGAGAAAAGACAAGTAAGAGAATTACTTGAAAAGGTTGGTCTGAGTCCGGAGTCAATCTATAAATATCCACATGAATTCTCAGGCGGTCAGCGTCAACGGATCGGCATTGCACGGGCTATTGCACTGAAGCCGAAGCTCATTATCGCTGATGAACCAGTATCTGCACTCGACGTATCAGTACAGGCTCAGGTACTCAACTTCATGCAGGAAATCCAAAAAGAATTAAATCTGACGTATCTGTTCATCAGTCACGATCTGGGTATCATCCGTCATATGTGTGATCAGATCGGAATTATGTATAAAGGTCGATATGTGGAACAGGGCACAACAAATGATATTTTTGAGAATCCGCAACACATCTATACCAAACGTCTCATTGCAGCCATTCCGGATATGGACCCAACCAAACGAGAGGAAATGGTAGCCTTCCGTCAACAGGTCAAATCCGAGTATGAACATTCATACCGAAATTTCTTTGATGAGGAAGGGCTTGCATACTCGCTCAAATCCATTTCCGATACTCACCGAGTAGCTCTACCTCAGAAAGGTTGAAGGCCATATGTGGAAAACGATAGTACGCAGAATTATCATAATGATCCCTCAGATCTTTTTACTAAGTCTTTTGGTCTTTCTGATGGCCAAGGCTATGCCGGGCGACGCGCTAACCGGATTGCTTGATCCAAGCGTTGATCCCAAAGCATTGGAAGCCCAGCGAGAGAGACTGGGATTGAATAATCCCTGGTACGTGCAATATTGGGACTGGATCAAAAACGCCATCCAAGGTGATTTTGGACAATCCTTCCGATTCAAAATGCCGGTTACGGACCTGATCGGTCAGCGTGTAGCGAACACATTCTGGCTCGCACTGGCGACACTTGTACTGACTTACCTGATCGCTATTCCACTGGGTATCATCAGTGGTCGTTACAACGATACCTGGTCTGATCGGTTGATCACAGGATACACCTACCTGGGCTTTGCCGCACCATTGTTTATCTTCGCACTGGTGATGGTATGGATCTTCGGATTCCACTTCGGCTGGTTCCCGACGGGAGGAAGTGTTGCCCCAGGACTTACACCAGGCACATTCAGCTACGTCATGAGTAAGTTCTATCATCTATTATTGCCAGCACTATCCATGGCACTGATTACAACGGTATCTACGGTTCAATATTTGCGTAGTGAAATCATTGATATCAAACATAAGGAATTCGTTATTACTGCCAGAGCCAAAGGCGCCTCGGAATCCCGGATCTACAACAGGCATATCTTGAGGAATTCACTATTACCTATCGCCGCGTTCTTCGGATATGAGATTACAGGACTTATCGGGGGTACGGTATTTATCGAAAGTATATTCAGTTATCCAGGTATGGGGCAGTTGTTCCTGAGTTCCATCTCACTACGTGACTTCAGCGTTGTGACTGCACTCGTATTGTTGTATGGCGTAGCTTCCATTCTCGGGGCATTGCTGTCTGACATAATTCTAGGAATTGTAGATCCGCGTATACGGATCAAGTAAGAACTTGAAGATTTCGGGGTGAAAACAAGATGAGCAAGGCCAACGAGGTAGTTGTAACTTCACAAAAGATTGATAAAAGCCCCTCCAGCTTGAGTATTTTATGGAGGGAGCTTGTCAGAGATAAGGTGGCACTAATCTCGCTCATTTTCTTGGGCTTGGTCATGTTGCTGGTATATGGCACGTCTCTCATCCTGAATCAGGATGATATCGTACGCGTGGATCTGTTTGCCTTATATGAACCACCATCCGCGAAATATTGGCTTGGAACGGACTATGGAGGTCGTGATGTATTTGGCCAACTGGTCATCGGTACACGTAACTCCCTGACCATTGGAATTATCGTAACGTTAATGACTGGCTTCATAGGTATCTTCATTGGCCTTTTATCCGGTTATTTCGGTGGAATGATAGACAACCTGTTTATGCGTGTTGTTGATTTCTTCATGATCCTTCCGATGTTGATGATTGTTATCGCGTTTGTTACGGCAGTACCGAAATACAATATCATCTCGTTCTCTCTAATCATGACGGCATTTCTCTGGATGGGTATCGCCAGATTGATTCGCTCCAAAGCATTACAGGAACGGGAACTGGATTATGTAAAAGCTTCTAAAACATTGGGCTCTTCTCATCTGAAGATTATGCTCTCACAGGTTCTTCCGAATCTGAGCTCCATTATCATCGTAACGATGACATTGAATCTCGCTGCCAACATTGGCCTCGAATCCGGGCTGTCTTTCCTCGGGTTTGGTTTTCCCGAAAGTACGCCCAGTCTTGGAACACTCGTAAGTTATGCACGTAATCCGCAAACCCTGGAATCCAGATGGTGGATATGGCTACCCGCATCAGTACTGATTCTGGTATTGATGTTGAGTATAAATAATGTCGGTCAAGCCCTAAAGCGTGCGACTGATGCAAGACAAAGAAGAGGTTAAAAAAAGGGAGGAAAGGTTCATGAAAAAGGGATTATTTTCACGGGGACTATTTTTCACGATGATGTTGGTCTTTGTATTGGTGCTCGCAGCGTGCTCTGAGAAAGAAGCAGCTACTCCGGCTCCAACTTCCAACACAGAAGAGGGAAAAACGGAGGAAAAACCTGCTAATGAAGAGGGCGTTTACTCCATTGAAGACTTCAACAATGTCAAAACGAATGAAGGCACTGCGATCGAGGGTGGATCGATTACATTCGGACTTGTATCGGATACTGCTTTTGAAGGTACACTGAACTTTAACTTCTATTCCGGTAACCCGGATTCACAGGTTCTTCAATGGTTTGATGAAGGTTTGCTAACTTGGGATAAAGACTATGTGTACACCAATGATGGTGCTGCAACATATGAGACTTCCGAAGATGGCAAAACGTTCACACTGACCATTCGTGACAATGTAAACTGGCATGATGGAAAGCCGGTAACGGCTGAAGATTTGCAATTTGCTTATGAAGTTATCGGTAACAAAGCATATGATGGTCCACGTTATGACTCTAACTTTACTAGCATAGTGGGTATGGATGAGTATCATGCTGGAAAAGCAAAAACAATCTCTGGTATTAAAGTGCTGAGCGACAAACAAATCAGCATTACGTATAAAGAATCTACTCCGTCCCTGCTGACAGGTGGCGTATGGACGTATCCACTCGCTAAACATATCTTCGGAGATATGGATGTAGCGAAAATGTCTTCTTCCAAAGAAGTACGTGAAAAACCAATTGGTTTTGGTCCATTTAAAGTGGATGTCATCACTCCAGGTGAGTCTGTAACTTTTGTTAAGAACGAAGACTACTGGCGTGGGGCTCCGAAACTGGATAGTGTAACTCTGAAAGTTATCAACCCGACAACGGTTGTTCAAGAACTGAAGTCTGGCGGGGTAGACCTTGTGGATGCATTCCCGACAGATCAATATAAAGACAATGCGAACCTGTCCAACGTAGAATTCCTGGGCGCAATCGATCGTGCTTATACGTACATCGGTTTCAAACTGGGTACGTGGGATGAAGAGAACGGAAAAGTTGTAAGCAATGCCGAAGCAAAAATGGGCGACAAAAACTTGCGTAAAGCAATGTGGATGGCTGTAGATAACGATCAAGTAGGTAAACGTTTCTATAATGGCCTGCGTTGGAATGCAACAACTCTGATTCCACCGTCTCACCCAGAATTCCATGATTCCAGCAATCCGGGTGTAGCATATGATCCAGAAGCAGCGAAAGCATTGCTCGACGAAGCTGGTTACAAACTGGATGGTGAATTCCGTACGAATCCGGATGGAACACCACTCGAAATCAACTTTGTATCCATGACTGGTGGCGACACAGCTGAACCATTGGCTCGTTATTATGTTCAATCATGGGCTGCTATTGGTCTGAAAGTAAACCTGGAAATGGTTGAGTTCAACAGCTTCTATGACCGTGTAGGTAACACAGGTAAAGATGATCCGAACATTGATGTGTATCAAGCCGCATGGGGCGTTGGTATTGACGTAGATCCATCTGGTCTGTACGGCCGTGATGCACTCTACAACTTCTCCAGATTCTCCAGCGAAGAGAATGACAAATTGCTGGCACAAGGTATCTCTGCAGAAGCATTTGATGTAGACAAGCGTAAAGAGATCTACAATCAATGGCAGCAATACATGGTAGATGAAGTTCCTGTATTCCCTACACTGTATCGTGCAGTTGTAGCACCAGTGAACAAACGTGTAATGAACTATGCAATTGGTGATGGAACAGGCGTTTACCTGAGCGACCTGCAAGTTAATGCAGACAAAGCAGTTGTAGCTGAGTAATACTTTTTTCCATTAGCAGTTGTAAGGATTGGGGTCCTTTACGAAGTCGGTTGCTAGATTATAATGAAGAATTCTCCTGGGAGATCGAACTAAAGTGTCTTTTAAACATGGATTCTGTACACTCTGGCATGGGTGTATAGAGTTCATGTTTTTTTGTAACCAAAAAATAAAAAAAATTTAACTTTTTTCAAAAAAGTGCAGACAAAATGCCTTTTCACTTCGTCTATATAGGTAAGAGGTGATCATCTTATGAAAAAATGGTGGAAACGGGCAGGTATGCTTCTGGCTCTGCTGCTCATTATATATTTGGGTGTAAAACCGGACATGCTGGTAGGCAAACCGGGAATTAAAGCTGAATCTGCAGTATTAATGGATATGAACTCCGAACAGGTCTTAATGGATTATAACGGCTCTCAAGAGATTGCTCCAGCAGGTGTCAGTAAGTTGATGACAGAATTGTTAGTGATGGAAGCTGTAATTAATGGAGATATCCGGTGGGACGATCTCGTTAACGTGAGTCTATATGCCAGTTCCGTGGGTGGCAGTCAACTGACCCTGAAACAGGGAGAACAGTTCACTGTTCAGGAGTTGTTCCAGGTGGTAGCTATATATTCAGCGAATGATGCAGCAGTTGCTCTGGCTGAACATATCAGTGGTACAGAGCAGAAGTTCGTGCAACAGATGAATCAGAAAGCAACTCAGATTGGGCTGTCTGAAAATACACATTTTACGAATTCAACGGGCATCAGTGAAAAACTGCTCGGTCCTCACCGTCCGATGGAAATACAAGGGCAGACCTTAATGACGGCTATAGATGCATGCAAGCTTGCGCGATATTTGTTGAATAACCATCCCGAGATTTTAAGAATCTCCAGTCAAATGCAAGTATCCATGCATCAGAAAGGGATGTACATGAGTAACACGAACTGGATGTTGTCCTCCATTGGTGGGCCGTATGCTTATGATGGAAATGACGGATTGAAGACCGGGTATGATGAAGAGTCCGGATATCATTTTGTGGGGACAGCTGAACGTGATGGCAAAAGGCTGATATCAGTTGTATTTGGAACAGATACTCGTGAAGGGCGTTTTGTGGAGACTCGGAAGTTGTTCAACTATGGATTTTCGGGAAACCGAGTCAGACCAGATCATTGAAGCATTACGCAAGCGTTAGTACGTTAGATAAGATATGAGGGCTGTTTCACAGATTCGCCTGAACCTGTGGCAGCTCTATTTTATCGAATCAGAGGAAAAAATTGATCCTTACGATTATATTATTAAATTGACATATGGATTTCTTTTGTTTTAAAATGACCAGTGAGTCATTGTTATTCAATTCAATTTGATATATATGTACCAAACCAACTGTACGATACTGAATTTACGATCTGATCGGGAGGTAACATGTGATGCAAAAACAAATGAAATGGCCGCTAATCCTGTTTGCCATAGGAGTATTTATGGCGGCGCTGGATAACGGGATCATCACCTCTTCACTAACCACCTTAAATGCATCATTTGGTGTGTCGCCAACGTGGGGGGCATGGACAATTACGCTCTACACGCTGGGGCTTGCGGTGAGTGTTCCTATTGCGGGCAAGCTGTCGGACCGTTATGGTCGCAAGAAACTATTTTTGATTGAAGTGGCGTTGTTTGGGATCGGGTCGCTGCTGGTCGCGCTAAGCACATCGTTTACCTTTTTCCTGATCGCTCGTGTCATTCAAGCTTTGGGCGGCGGGGGGATTTTTATCATTGCCAGCTCATACGTATTAAGCAAGTTCCCGGCGGAGCGTCAGGGTACAGCTTTGGGTCTGCTCGGAGGTATGAATGGTGTCGCTGCCATATTGGGGCCCAATGTTGGTGCTTTTATACTGGACATTACGGGCAACTGGCATTGGTTATTCCTGATCAACGTGCCTATCGCCATTCTGCTATTCATTGCAGGTATTCGATTTATTCAGGAAGAGCAGGAACTGAATCGTGCAGCAGTGGACTGGAGCGGTATTGCTGTCCTAACGTTGGGTATACTCAGTTTAATGTATAGCTTCAGCAATCTGGACGGTGTGAACATGCTTCAAAGCCTGGGATCACCGGTGTTCTACGGCTTTTTCTTGGCAGGTGTAATCATTCTGGTGCTCTTTTACTTCATGGAAAAAAGGCTGGAAGGATCTGAACGTGAACCTGTTGTATCGACACAACTTCTGGGCATTGCGTCCTTTCGCTGGACGCTGTTGATTGCCTTTTTCTCCGGAGCCATCCTGGCCTCGGTGATCTTTATTCCCGGTTTTGTTGAACAGTATCTCGGCGTATCCAATACGGCATCCGGATACTGGTTTACTCCACTCGCGCTGGCATCCGGCATTGGGGCAGGTGGAGGTGGTTACCTCGTTGACCGCAAAGGGCCAATCTGGACGTTATCGGTTGCCGGGCTATTATCTGCCATTGGATTTCTGCTGTTCCCATTGTGGGTAGAGCATATCTGGCAATTTGTCATTGCGAGTACACTTGTAGGGATCGGCTTCGGCATGATGCTTGGTGCACCAGTAAACGTACTTGTCACAGAACAGGCAGGGGAGAACAACAAAGGCATCGCGGTAGCGACCAGCTCGTTATTCCGCCAGATGGCGATGGCTATTGCACCTACCATTTTTGCCGGATTCCTGGCACGTTCTTTTATTAATCTGGGATCCAACATTCAGGCAGGATTCGCTGACAAAGGAATTCAGGTGCCGCCCGAGATGTTACAACAATATGCCTCGGGAGGGGCATCAGGGAGTGATGTCTCCAGTCTGACAGCGGGCCTGTCCCAGATTCCTGATGAAGGTATCCGAGAGGTGTTACTTCAGGCAGTGCATCAAACGACAGGGCAGGGTTACAATGGCCTTTTCTGGTCTGCGGTGGTATTCAGTGGGCTTACGCTGGTAGCTGCGCTTATAACGGGACGTCTGCGTCAAAAAGAGAAGAGCCATCATGTGGAAAGTGTATCCACGAACGGATAGGATCGTGTGTGAAAATGAAGAGAACAGTGTACCTTTTGAAACTAAAAAGGAGTCGCTGTTCTTTTCAATTTAACCGGATTGTAACTTTTCTTGCTCCTGCAATGATTACAATAGAACGAGCGTAAGCGGTGTCTTGATTCGAGAGAGAGAAAACTTCAGAGAACACCGAGTCACAAGGCATCCCAGACGTTTAATTGGTATTATATAAGTTCAACGAATCGTTACACTGCATCACTGCGAGTTCAGAGTAACCTTCCGATCGCTGTTATCCCCGGATTTTTTGATTTCCTTTCCAAAGGTAAAAATCCGGTAATAAAGGCGAGCGCTACGCTTCTTCAGGTTTTCTCTGACCTCTCCGTTATTTGTGTAAATATTAGATGAAACTTATATAGCCAGGCAGTATCATTTTCATAGTGAAGAAGGAATCAATGGATGAAAAGCAGAACTAAAGATAAGAAGAAGAAAAGAAGAAAAGGCCTATATATAACGCTTGTTTCACTTGTTGTTTTGTTAATCGGAGGTTATTTGTTCCGTCAGCAACTGGCTGTAGCGGCATTTGATCTGTTTCTCGCGGGTTCCGTAGAAGATCAGCTATCCCGCTCTTATGTACCGCAAGAAGGCAATAATACGCCTGATCCAACGGTATACCGTAAGGAACCATTCTCCGTATTACTGCTCGGTTCGGACAAACGCGCCTATGAGAAAACGCGTGGACGTTCTGATACCGTGATCTATGCTGTAGTACGTCCGAAGGAATCTCGTGTGCTGTTGGTGTCCATTCCACGTGATACGTATGTGCAGATTGTGGGACGGGATGCGAACAAGGACGGCGTAGATGATTATGATAAGCTGGCGCATGCCTATGCTTTTGGTGGGGAGAATATGTCCATCAATACCGTAGAGAAATTTCTTGATGCTGATGTGGGTTACTATGCAACGATTAACTTCGACGGAATTAAAAAAGTGGTTGATGCGCTTGGTGGTGTAAAACTGCCAATTGATGAGGACATTGTGAACAAGAACCCGGATCATGTTCAATTCACGATTGAAGGCGGCAAGCCGATCTATGATGGGCAGGAAGCACTGTATTATGTAAGATACCGTGAGGATAGCGATTTTAATCGTACCAAGCGGCAACAGATTTTCCTGAACGCGATGGCGAATGAGATGCTGAATTTGAATCAAATCGCCAAAATTCCGGAATTGATTCAGATCATGGGGGACAGCTTCCAGACGGATATGCGACCTTCCTTCATTATTGATCTGGCTAAACAAGTGCTTACTCAGGAGAAACCGCAGATTTCAAGCTTTACCATTCTGGGTGAGGGTATGAAAAAAGACGGTATCTATTATGGTCAGGCTGACGAGAAAGACGTCCAATATGCCAAAGAGCTGATTAACAACTGGATGGATCAATCGACCCCAGCCGGTGAAGTAATGATCCCTGACCGGCAAAAGATTGAATAACCAATTCCATACCAATGATGTGTTGTAGACCACAATCAGCAGTACGTTTATTCGCGGGCTGCTGTTTTTTTTCTTTGTAGTGAGAACTATTATCCTTTTGGAACATCCTGCGTTCTGATCCGTATAATATAAGTTGAGCGAGATAAGTTGAACGAAGAAATTCATAAGGAGGATACACAAGGGTATGAATATCGCATTTTTTTTGCTACCCAAACAAGAGGTTACGTGTGTGACGTCGGATTCTACGCTGCGGCAAACGTTGGAACGGATGGAATATCATCGTTTTACGGCAGTGCCCATTTTGAATAAAGAAGGCAAATATATTGGTACAGTTACCGAAGGCGACTTGTTGTGGTATATGAAGAATGCCGAGGGAAAGATTACATTTGAAAACGCTTCAAAGTTCTTGCTCAAAGACGTTCCACTTCGCTTGGATATTAAACCCGTATCCATTGACGCCAACATGGAAGACCTGATTAATCTGGCTAAAGTTCAGAACTTTGTTCCTGTGGTCGATGACATGGATCGGTTCATTGGTATTGTCAGACGGAGTCAGATTATTGAGTACTGCGAGGGCATTGTAGCCAAAGAATCGATCAAGGCCAAGTAAGGCTGTTATGAATTTAAACATTATTGTGTCATTAGGGATAATCACAGCCATCCGGTATCATGTTAAACTTAAGAAGTCCTGAATCAAGGGCGCATTCGAAGTTTTTTACAAATATATATGTGGATTGGATGTACGGAGGACTCCGCATAAGCACCTGACATCAGTTTCGGAGAACTTCTCCGCTTTTTGGGGTAATTTTGCGGGCCTTCTTTTTATGCTATAATGGAGAATAAAGCTTTTTCGGGGGAGAGTGACTTTCGCCAATATGCCTAAAGAACTGGATGTAGCCAAACGCGCTAAAGTGATTGAATGGCTGAAAACCGAAGTGCTTGATCAGGTATCCCGATTATTCAAGGCGTTATGGGAAGGAAGTACAACTCGAATCGGGGACAGTCTTGCCAGTTTGATTATGAGTAGTTACATATTGGGCCGCAGGCTCGGTATTCCTTTCAAGGATCTGGATGCACTGCTAGTGGAGAAGTTGAAAAAGCATAAACAGGAAGGTCACCAGCTTGAAGACTGGTACCAGGATATTTCCGCGCTAGAAGATCATATGCGTAAGAGGTGAATTTGTTGAAATTTAGCTTTAAATCAGCTGTTTGGAGCGCAGTTTATCTGCTCTTGCTACTTTCGCTGTTAACTCCTTTATCGGTACTTGCCATATTTTTTATGATGATTCCGGGAGTTATTTTGTATGCTTCATTATCTTTAAAATCATTTATATGGCATCTCGTGCCCGTAGCCGTTATTTTGGTTGTATTCCACCCCATCTATCTGTTACTGTTGCTCATCTTTACCCTGCCTGCGATCGTTATGGGTCACGCGTATAAAACACGCAAATCAGCCCTGTTCACGCTGATGGCGGGAAGTGGCATGATGTTGGCAGAATACTTGTTGTTGCTCTTGGTCGGCAGTGTCATTTTCCAATTCGACCTGTCCAGTTATATTGAAGATGTGGTCAAATTGACCATTGAACCGTTAACGAATTCATCGAATCAGATGATCAACGGGTTTGCATGGACACCTGAGATGACCGAGGATGTTGCCAAACAAACGCAGCTTATGATTCCATTTGCTCTCGTTGTTACATCGATGGTCATGGCCTTCATTACACACGCCATTGCTCGTCCGATTCTGAATGTGATGGGCGTGGTGGTTTCGAAGCTTCCCCCAGCGAGAGAGTGGCGTATGCCGCGTGCGTTAATCTGGTATTATTTCCTTGCACTGTTGATCGAAGTGATTTCCAGACAAAGTGACGGAACATACTGGACCATGATTGCCATGAATCTGTCGCCGTTGATCAATCTGGGCTTCATGATTCAAGCGATCGGCTTCTTCTTCTTTCTCTCACATACAAAGAAGTGGAATCCGGTTATACCCTATTTCCTGGCGGCTGCGGTCTTCTTCATTGGTCCGCTTCGGATTATCGGAATTATCGATCTGGCGTTCCCGCTTCGTGAGGCAATATCGAAATCAAAACGATAGGGTGATGAGTCATGCCTAAATTTCTGAAGAAACGCTGGCACGGCTACTATACCGTATGGGCGTTCATACTGCTGCTGTTGCTCGTTATGTTCGTTACCATTTATAACTGGACGCTTGGTTTGATTAGTCTGATACTGGCTTCGGCGCTGGGAATCGTCATGATTAAGGCGGAGCTCGCGTTCCGCCGTGAGCTTAACGACTACATTAATGGCCTGTCCATTCGGATCAAACGGATGGAGGGGGAAGCGGTGAGCATGCTTCCATTCGGAATTGTGCTGTACAGCGAAGATCGTACGGTAGAGTGGCATAATCGCTTCGTTGCGGAGATGTTCCAAGAGAAGACAATGGTGGGTAATCCGCTACTTAATTTGTTTCCCAAACTTCCTCAGCCTAAAGAGAAGAAGGATGGGGCGAAGGAACATTCATCCAGGGAGTTCCATGACGAATTCCAGTTGGATGATCGGCATTATGGAGTTATTCATAACCCACAGGAGCGGTATGTATATGTATACGAGATTACGGAGCTAGCCATTCTTCGTGATAAATATGAAAATGAACGTCTTGCCTTGGGTATTCTCGTTCTGGACAATCTGGACGAGGCTGCCCAAGGTATGGATGACCAGCAGCGTACAGCGCTGATTGCCCGTGTGACCAGCGAGATTACGTCATGGGCCAAGCAGTATGAAGTGTACCTGCGCCGGCTGTCCTCGGATCGTTATCTGTTAATGCTGAATCATAAGTCTTTGCAGGAACTGGAGCAGAGCCGATTTGTCATTTTGGATGAAGTTCGGGAGATGACCGCTGACCTCAAAGTGCCAATGACACTCAGTGTCGGACTGGCGTTTGGTTCGGATAGCATCAGCGAGATGGGAGAACTGGCTCAGTCCAGTCTGGACATGGCACTTGGGCGCGGTGGCGACCAGGCCGCTGTGAAATCGGGACAACGTCTGTCTTTCTATGGTGGCAAGTCCAACGCCGTGGAGAAACGGACACGGGTCAGAGCACGTGTTATTGCGCATGCGCTGCGTGACCTCATGCAGGAGAGCGATCGAGTCCTCATCATGGGGCACAAAATCCCGGATATGGACGCAATCGGTGCATCCATCGGGGTATGGAAAGCGGCGAGTCTGTACAATGTAGAAGCACGCATTGTTCTGGATGGAATTAATCCAGCGATTGAACGGATGATGGAGCAAGTGAACAAGGACGAGAAGTTGTCCAAGGCATTTGTCTCACCGGAACAAGCAACCCAGATGATGACAGAGCACACGCTGTTGGTTGTAGTGGATACACACAAGGCCTCTATGACAATGGAGCCGAAACTGGTGCAGTCTGCAACCCGTGTGGTCGTTGTGGATCACCATCGTCGGGGTGAGGAGTTCATCAATGATGCTGTGTTGATCTATCTGGAGCCTTACGCATCTTCGGCTGCGGAACTGGTAACGGAGCTCTTGCAATACATTCATGACAAGGTACAATTCACTCCGCTTGAAGCTACGGCTTTGCTGGCCGGCATTACAATGGATACGAAGCACTTTGCATTGCACACCGGGTCCAGAACGTTCGAAGCGGCAGGCTTCCTGCGCCGTAGTGGTGCGGATACCATTATGGTCCAGCGGTTGATGAAAGAGGATCTGTCAGAATATATTGCTAAGGCAGAAATCATAAAGCATGCTAAAATGGTATACGGGAACATTGCACTGGCGGTCACGGACCCTGGCAGCAAGATTTCACAGATGATGATCGCCCAAGTGGCGGACACATTGCTGAACATGACGGACGTGGTCGCTTCATTTGTGATTAGTGAGCGTCCGGATGGACTGATTGGCATCAGCGCGAGATCGCTGGGGCGCATGAATGTTCAGGTTGTCATGGAACGACTGGGCGGTGGGGGACATTTGACGAATGCTGCCGTGCAGCTTGAAGGAACGCTTGGAGAGGCAGAAAAACGGCTGACGAACGTACTGGCTGAAATCGAAAAGGAAGAGGGGCTGTTCGAATGAAAGTCATTTTTATAAAAGATATGAAGGGTCAAGGCAAGAAAGGGCAAGTGAAAGAAGTATCTGAGGGCTACGCACAGAACTTCCTATTGCCACGGGGAATCGCACGTCTGGCAACGGATGGCAACATGAAGACACTGGACAACCAGAAGGCGGCTGAAGAAAGACTCAAACAGGAAGAGAAAGCGGAAGCGGAAGCACTTGCGAAGAAGCTGGAAGCAGAAGTGACTGAACTGAAAGCCAAGTCCGGCGAAGGTGGTCGTCTGTTTGGCGCCATTACCAGCAAACAGATCGCAGAAGCTTTGTCTAAAAAGGGTTTGAAAGTAGACAAACGCAAAATTGAACTGGACGAGCCTATTCGTACACTCGGCGTAACACAGGTAACTGTCAAGGTTCACCCTGAAGTGAAGGCAACCTTGAAGGTACAGGTAACGGAAGAGTAAGATGGGCGGAGAAATGTTATTTGACCGGATTCCCCCGCAGAACCTGGAAGCCGAACAGGCTGTGCTGGGTGCAATCCTGTTGCAGGGCGAGGCCCTGATTACAGCGATGGAACGGGTGCAAACCGAGGATTTCTATGATAAGCCCCATCAATTAATTTTTGAAGCGATGATTCAGCTGGGTGAGGGAAATCAACCGATTGACCTCGTGACACTGACTTCGCTTCTGAAGGATAAAGGTGAGCTGGAGGACATCGGCGGCGTTAGTTATCTGGCTAAGCTGGCCCATGGTGTACCTACAGCCGCGAACGTAGACTATTACGCTCAGATTATTGAAGAGAAATCGATGCTGCGTCGTCTGATTCGTACGGCAACACAGATCGTAAGCGAAGGATATACAGGCGGCGAAGATGTTGCAGCCATGCTCGGAGAAGCTGAACGTCGCATTCTGGAAATTTCCAACCGTCGCTCCAGTAGTGGTTTCATAGCCATTCAGGACGTATTGATGGAAGTATTCGATAAAGTTGAAACGCTGCATCAGAACCGGGGAACGACAACCGGCATCCCTTCCGGCTTTATCGATTTGGACAAGATGACTGCCGGTTTTCAGCGCAGTGACTTGATCATTGTAGCGGCGCGTCCATCTGTAGGTAAGACGGCCTTCGCCTTGAATATCGCTCAGAATGTAGGTATCCGGGCGCAAGAAACGGTAGCCATCTTCAGTCTGGAGATGTCGGCTGCACAGCTCGTACAACGGATGATCTGTGCGGAAGCCAACCTGGACGCCGGAGTTCTTCGTACAGGGGAATTCAAAGGGGATGAAGATTGGCAGAAGCTGACGATGGGTATCGCAGCTCTCAACGAAGCCAATATTTATATCGATGACACACCGGGTATCACGGTAGCTGATATTCGTGCCAAATGCCGTCGTCTGAAGAAGGAGAAAGGTCTGGGTATGATCCTGATTGACTACCTTCAATTGATTAGTGGACGCGGTAAAGCCGGGGAGAACCGTCAACAAGAGGTATCCGAGATCTCACGTACACTGAAGCAGATTGGCCGGGAACTGGAAGTTCCAGTGATCGCCTTGTCTCAGCTCAGCCGGGGTGTAGAGCAGCGGCAGGATAAACGTCCGATGATGAGTGACTTGCGGGAATCGGGTTCGATCGAGCAAGATGCCGACATCGTAGCGTTCCTGTATCGGGATGACTACTATAATCAGGATACCGAAAAGAAAAATATTATCGAGATCATTATCGCGAAACAGCGTAACGGTCCGGTAGGTACGGTAGAACTGGTCTTCCTGAAAAACTTTAATAAATTCGTCAACTACGAGAGGGCGCACAATGATGCCTTTGCGATGTAACGGGCAGGTGCTGACGGCTTCGATCAGGAAGCAAACTCGTCTGTCCCGAAGATCAACCATTAGCGTAACTGAACTCAAACATATGTTATAAATACCAGATATAGATTCACTTTGAAATGGGTATCCTTGAACCGGTGATAGCAGTCAAGCAAGCTTGGGCTGAAGTCGCCGGTTTTTTGTGTCGAAATAATGGGTAATTCCCGAACATTACGGTTGTACTATATCTAATTGTTCGCCATTTGATTTGACTTTGAAAAAGGGTACTGGTACACTAATACTGCTGCGTTAAAGCAGCACAAACCTTCCCTTGAATGTAACGGAAGGACATTTTTACTGTCCGTTAGCACGCTTCTCAGTCGGTTTATTGCGTAACATGCCTGCCGGGATAGAGGACGGACAGACCAATACAAAGGTGCGCAAGGCACCCACGGAGGAATGTTAACTATGTCAACGGTAGTTGTAGTGGGAACGCAATGGGGAGACGAAGGAAAAGGTAAGATCACGGATTATTTGGCGGAGAGCGCTGATGTGGTGGCTCGTTATCAAGGTGGTAACAATGCGGGTCATACAATTCTGATTGATAACAAAAAATATAAACTGACGATGATTCCATCAGGGATATTCTACACGGATAAAGCGTGTGTCATTGGTAACGGAATGGTTATCAACCCGAAGGCACTCATCGAAGAAATTAATTATATTCATGACAATGATTTTACAACGAAGAACCTGTCCATCAGTGAGCGTGCACATATCATCCTGCCATATCACATGGTATTGGATGCACTGGAAGAAGAGAGCAAAGGTCCGAACAAAATCGGTACGACTGGCAAAGGAATTGGCCCATGTTACATGGACAAATCAGCTCGTATTGGTATTCGGATGGTTGACCTGCTGGATGCTGAAGATTTCGAATTGAAACTGCGTCATCTGGTCAAAGAAAAGAACCGTGTCATCGAGCAAGTCTATGGCGGCCAGCCTGTTGATGTTGAAGAGATTCTGCAAGATTACCTCGGATATGCTGAAATTCTGCGTCCTTACGTACGTGATACATCCGTTGTTCTGAACGAATATATTGATGAGAACAAAAAGGTATTGTTCGAAGGCGCACAAGGCGTGATGTTGGACCTTGATCAAGGAACTTATCCATTTGTTACATCATCCAATCCGTCCGCAGGTGGTGTATGTATCGGTTCCGGCGTAGGCCCAGCTCGTATTCAGCAAGTTATTGGGGTAGCCAAAGCCTACACAACTCGTGTAGGAGATGGCCCATTCCCTACGGAATTGCATGATGCGATCGGCGACCAAATCCGTGAGACGGGACATGAGTATGGTACGGTAACCGGACGTCCACGTCGTGTAGGTTGGTTCGATAGTGTTGTTGTTCGCCACGCGCGTCGTGTTAGTGGTATTACAGGTCTGTCCCTGAACTCTCTGGACGTAATGACTGGTCTGGAAACCGTAAAAATCTGCACAGGATACAAATTCCGCGGCGAGATTATCACACACTATCCGGCAAGCCTCAAAATGCTGGCTGAATGTGAAGCGGTATACGAAGAGATGCCAGGCTGGAGCGAAGATATCACTGGAGCGAAGAAACTTGAAGACCTGCCAGTGAACACACAGAATTATGTCAAACGTGTTTCCGAACTGACGGGCATTCCAATTGCTATCTTCTCCGTTGGTCGTAACCGTGAGCAAACGAATCAAGTTCTTCCAATCTACGAGTAATTGCAGAAAAAGAGAGATTATTTATTGAATTAATCAAATAGAATACTATGCCGACTCCGGCAGTAAAGCCTCCAGTTGTTGCTTTTATAGCGATGACTGGAGGTTTTTTGTATGTTTATCGGATATAATCCCGAGATTTCCGTCAATACTGGTTAACAGTAGAGTCACAGATCCCGACATGCGCATGCTAGAACGGGTGGGATAATCGGAGGGAGGGAACGGAATGAAGTTGCTTGTCTGGTTTGTCAAAATCGTGCTAATTGTGTTGCTGGTCAGTTCACTGACCCTGCTTACGACCGGATTAATTGTACAGTCATATGCGAAGTCGCTACTCGCAAGTTTCAATATTCAGTGGGAAGGTCAACCCATGGGCTTAACCGCCATGTTCCAGGGTGCCTTGGGTGGTAAAACCGGCGAGGGGAATAAATCGGGAAATGGGACCACAGATCAGCCGACAGGAGCGGACGAAGAGCAGGTTCCGGAAGATGCTGTTTCAGTTATGGGCAATGGGACAGAGAGCGGTGAATCTGGCGTAGATGCTGGCAACGATGCGTTCCAGAGGGGCGGCTCGGATGGAGGTACGGAAGAGGGTTCAGGTACAGATTCAGCTGGAGGATCGAACTCAGGCGCAAGTGCAGGCAATGGGACGAATTCAGGCACAGGGAACGGTTCAGGAACAGCACAGGGTAGTGATTCAGCTTCGGGGAATGGAACCGGAGCGACTGGCGGCGTTGCTTCTTCAGGCAATGATGCCATAGTCGTATCACCGGATGACATTACAGGAGCTAAAGACAAGCTGCCAGCAGAGGAGAAAGAAAAAATCTTCAGCCTGCTTATGAATAAGCTGCCGCAGAAAGAAATGCAGCAGATCTCAGGCGCCATGGAAGGTGGCCTAACGGAACAGGAACTGCGCGAGATTGAACAGGTGATCTCGAAGTACCTAACCAGTGAAGAGTACGACAACCTGATGGAAGTACTGCAAACGGAATAAGATTGGAAGGTAAAGCAGGCGTGCTCATAGACGGGTATCGCCTGATTCTGATTCATACTGTATTGGACTTGTTGATGGTGATTGAATATAATCTATTTAAACAAATACTGGAAGTTGTACAAAACTAATTGAGTGCTTACGTTTATTTTATTAGCCTATGTAGGAGGGAAAACTGTATGAAATATAAAGGGAAAGAACACGACATATAAAAACGTTCAGGCAACAGTGCAGAAACCTCCAGTCCAATTCGTGGACCTCCGTTCATAGGTGCTTTCAAGAGAACCGATGGACTTGTGTTTACGAATACACTAATTGGAGGTTGTATTGACATGAACTTATATCATTCTAATTCAGAACCATCAGTAAAAGAGTTTGCCGAGGCGGCGAAAGAGCGATACGAGCAAGGGCTGCAAGAGGCGGGCCAGCCGTTTAGTGGCTGGGATTTTAGCTATGTAACAGGAAGCGAGCGACTCCAGAGTGGAATGTTGCCTTGGTCTTATGGAACAATGGCCCGCAGATTAATGAATCAGACAAAACGAATGCTTGACATGGGGACTGGCGGAGGAGAAATGCTGTCCAGACTCCTTCCACTTCCTCCATACACATGTGCGACCGAAGGCTATCTTCCCAATATACCGATTGCAGAGGAGCGTTTACAGCCGCTCGGTGTGAAGGTGCTTCCAGTGACTGATGATTCGCAACTGCCTTTCGAAGACGGGGAGTTCGATCTGATTCTTAATCGGCACGAGTCCTATGATGAAAAGGAACTTAGACGGATTCTATCGGCAGGAGGATTGTTTCTAACTCAACAGGTAGGTTGGTCAGATTGCAGGGAGATTAATGATCGGCTCGGTATTCCTATGCCAGCGGATTACGCTGGATGGGAGATGAATCGTGCTGTTCTTCAGTTGGAACAGTCTGGATTCCGTATTCTGGAGTATCATGAAGCAGCCCCCGCGCAGCGTTTCTATGATATAGGAGCACTGGTCTATTATCTGAAGACCATCCCGTGGCAAGTACCTGATTTTAAGGTGCAGCATTTCCGTGAGCAATTAATGGATATTCATATGGAGATGGAGCAAAATGGATTTTGGGAAGTACAGCAGAAGCGATTTGTAATTCTTGCAGCCAAAGAATAGAGACATGAAAGTTAACTTTCTATTATGGCATGAGATGAAACCCAGTTTAAGATAAACCCTAAACCGATTGTTTACGTAATCCCTTATCAGAGTTGATCTGGTGAGGGATTTTTATTTGTATTTTTATGAAAAACAAAGCATATTTCACTGGGTCTTAGAACCTAGTCTTAAATTGCAAACAAAAGTACATCATATCGCAGATATTGAGGCATAATGGGTGATGGACCATTCGTACGACCTTATGGATAATTCAGGGAAACCAAGCGTGGCGCGGCTTTGCGCTGTGACGTGTAGAGTTGAAATGAGTGTAAAACCTGTGTTAAAGTATACGGGTGTGATAAAAGGTTAAAATTTTGACACTTTTACGAGCGCAGCTAAAGTCCTGATTTTGCGGACACCCAATACAAGTATCAACGAGCATGGGACAGACACGATGGGTGATGTCTTGACAGAAATGCGAACTGAGAAGTGCTGAAAAGGAGAGAATCATGAAAGGTTTCAGAGGCATACGCCAACCGGGCAAAGACCGGGTACACGAACAATCCGGGGAACACCGGACGGCCGAAGACAAAAACAACATGAGCATGTCCACCTTCAGTGTGAATAAGAAGCGCGTTCTGGCCTCGCGCAAATGGATCATTACAGCAGCATGTGGTGTATTCATCGCAGCATCGCTTGGGTTCGCAGGCAAACAATATGTTACTGCAAATACCGTATCGTACTATAAAGTAATGGTTAAAGGTAGCGAGATTGGTACCATTGCGGATGAGGCACAATTACAACAACTATTTACAGACAAAACTGAGGAATATCAAAATAAATATCCGGATGCAGAGATGGTGTTGAACACGGATGGCATCACAACCGAAACGGTAAGAGCGTACAAACCTGAAGTGAACAGTGACGAGACGCTGGACAAACTGGGTGACATGCTGACAGCCTACGCCAAAGGTGTAGAGCTCAAGGTAGACGGTGAAGTCATTGGTATTGTGAAGGATCAGGCAACAGCTGACGCAATCCTGGAACAAGTGCAAAGCAAATACATATCGGCATCGGCTGTGCGTAGTTCGCTTAAGACGAAGTCGGTATCGGCTAACTCCTCGAAGAAAGACGAGGGACCAAGTACAACCCTGAAGTCGGTAAGCATCAAGGAAGATGTAGCGACAGATGTGGTGAAGGCTGATCCAAACAAAATATGGGATGTGTCCGAGGCGGTTAAAGCATTAACCGTTGGTAAAGACGCGCCTCTAACTTATGTGGTTCGTGAAGGAGATACCATCTCTTCGATCGCTGCAAAGTATGAAATTACACAAAGCGAGATTCGTAAGCATAATCCGGGCATCAAGGAAACGTCGCTTCAAATCGGAGACGAACTGACCCTGACCGTTCCGAAACCAGCGGTAACCGTTAAATCGGTTGAGCAGGTTGTTGAACAGATTGAGATCAAACCGCAAGTGGAAGTGCGCAAAAGTGCTGAGTTAAAAGCTGGTACCACAAAAGTCGTGCGTCCAGGACAAAGCGGTTTAAAAAGCATGCAGTACCGTATAACCAAGGAAAATGGTGAAGTGGTTCAGGAAGAGTGGCTTGGTCAGGAAGTGATCAAAACAGCTGTAACTGAAGTGGTCCTTAGCGGAACTAAAGTTGTTGGTGAGGGCACAGGTGAATTTGCTTGGCCGGTATCCAATGCAACGATGAGCAGCAGCTTTGGACAACGTTGGGGTCGCCAGCACAAAGGTGTCGATCTGGTAGGTAACCGCGATGTGAAAGCGTCTGACGAGGGTGTCATTACTTTTGCAGGACAGAAAAGCGGTTATGGTAATGTCATCATTATTAACCATCGTAATGGATACGAAACATTGTACGGGCATCTGGATAGTATCGGTGTGAAGGTTGGACAAGTGGTTGAAAAAGGGGAGAGCATCGGCGTTATGGGTAACACAGGTCGCTCGACCGGGACACATCTGCACTTCGAGATCCTGAAGAACGGCACAGCGGAGAATCCGATGACGTATTTGAACTAATAATATAAGCTAAAGTGAGAGCAAGGTTGGCTATGATGCTGGCCTTGTTTTTTGCTGCTGTAAAAAATTTTCAGATGAAAGACCTTTCAAGCCTCTGATCGGGATGTGACGGTGCTTCAGGTATGTTAAACTAGAGAGTATAAACAACAAACTAGAAGAAACCATTAACTAGGCTGACTACGAGTTAACATAAAAGAGAGATATAGACACGCTAATGCGGATTAAGCAGGATATAGGGGTGAATTCAGCTGATGCAGGGGAAGATTTTGGTGGTGGACGATGAACAGCCCATCGCGGACATTCTGAAGTTTAATTTGGAAAAAGAGGGGTATGAGGTCATCTGTGCATTTGATGGCATTCGTGCGGTTGAACTGGCATTATCCGAGAAACCGGATCTGATGCTGCTGGATCTGATGCTCCCGGGCAAGGACGGTATGGATGTCTGTCGTGAGGTGCGCGCTCATCTGGAGATGCCGATTATTATGCTTACCGCCAAGGATGGCGAGATTGACAAGGTGCTCGGGCTGGAACTGGGTGCGGATGATTACGTGACGAAGCCATTCAGTACGCGTGAGTTGCTTGCACGGGTGAAGGCACAGATGCGCAGACGGCAAAAGCTCGCGATTACGGCAGAAGCGCCGGAAGATGAGGAAAAGCAGGTCATGCGGTTATTCGATCTGGCGTTTGATATGGACATGTATACGGCTTACAAAGGCGGGGAACCGCTCGATCTGACCCACCGTGAGTACGAACTTCTCTATTATATGGCGAAGCATTCCGGCAAGGTTATGACACGGGAACATCTGCTGCAGGCTGTATGGGGATATGAATATTTCGGCGATGTACGCACCGTGGATGTAACGATTCGTCGTCTGCGTGAGAAGATTGAGGAGAATCCGAGCAAACCGGAAACGATTCTGACACGCCGTGGGCTCGGTTATCTCGTGCGTAGTGCGAAAAGCGTGGGGATATAATGGGCCGATTCGCGCGATTCTCGTTCTTCCGAACGATTCAGGCGAAATTGATCATTATCTATGTATTGCTGATTCTGATTGCGATGCAATTGATCGGCGTTTATTTTGTGAGCGCGATGAAGAACTCGCTAACGAGCAACTTTACGGAAGACTTGCAGGCGCGTGCAGAGATGCTGTCGGTTCTCGTGGGAGAGACGATGGCAGGCGGCGAAGCAGAGGCAGGCGAGGACAAAACGGAAAATCTGCGTGTGCTGGTAAACAACCTGTTCAACATTAACGGTGCCGAGATTCAGGTGCTGGATGCCAGCGGCAAAGTACTGACGACCTCGCTAAGTTCACATTCGGATTATGTGGGGCGCAAAAACACCCAAACCGTCGTCAGCCGTGCGCTGCAGGGCATTCGGGACAATGAGGAATATATCGTGGACGAGGATAATGTTCGCAAAAAGGTCGTCGCCAAGCCGGTGCTGTCCGGCGGCAAGATCATTGGCGCGGTCTACATCGCGGCATCCATGAACGAGCTGTATTCCACGATGGAGGGAATCAACAAAATATTCATCTCCGGCATTCTGATTGCCCTGGTGTTAACGGCGGTGCTTGGCGTGATCTTGTCCCATACGATTACGCAGCCGATTAAGGAAGTGACTCGGAGAGCGACAGCGGTCGCAGAAGGTAACTTTGATCAGCAGACACCTGTATTTGGCACGGATGAGATTGGTCAGCTCAGTCGGGCTTTTAACTATATGACCAGCAGGCTTCGGGATGCACTTTCACTGAATGAAGAGGAGAAGGAGAAGTTGACCTCCATTCTGACGAATATGAGTGATGGCGTGGTGGCTACGGATGAGTACGGTAAAGTCATTCTCGTAAACCGTCGTGCCAGCAGCATTCTGGGTATGCATCCTGCCGATATTGAAGGAAGACATTTTGCCATATTACTCGGCATTGATCCAGAGGATGCGGAAGCCCTCGCGAGTGGGTTTACAGGTTCAACGCTGCTGCAGATTGCACCTGCAGGACAAGAAGAGCCTGTGGTCATTCGGATGACGTTTACACCGGTTCATCGACGTGAACGGGGGATCACGGGAACGATTGCCGTACTTCAGGATGTTACCGAGCAGGAAGAGCTTGAGGCATCCCGGCGTGAATTCGTGGCCAATGTATCCCATGAACTGCGTACACCACTGACTACGATCAAGAGTTACGCGGAAGCACTGGATGACGGCGCATTGGAAGATCCTCAGCTTGCCGGTCGTTTTGTTGGTGTTATTCAGAACGAGACGGAGCGAATGATACGACTGGTTACGGATCTGCTACACCTGTCGCGGCTTGATTCCAAAGAAGCCATGCTACGTAAACAGCCAACTGACATTCTGGAAATGCTGGAGGAAGTGACAGATCGCTTCTCGTTCCAAATGCATCAGAAGGATATTCAGCCCGTACTATCTGTGGAGAATGATATTCCGGCTGTCCCACTGGATCGCGACCAGATTGATCAGGTGCTGGATAATGTCGTGTCCAATGCGCTGAAATATACATTGGAAGGCGGCACCATTACGATTGCGGCTAGACGCAGTGATGAGCACGTACTTGCCATCTCGGTATCGGATACCGGTATGGGGATTCCACAGCGGGATCTGGATCGCATTTTTGAGCGGTTTTATCGGGTGGACAAGGCTCGTTCCCGCAGTATGGGAGGCACAGGGCTAGGACTGTCCATTGCCCGGGAAATTGTGAAGGCACATGATGGAAGCATCTCTCTGGAGTCTGAAGTAGATGTGGGGACGACAGTAACGTTCACATTGCCGATGCGTGAGAAAGGGGGTGAGCACCGTGAAGGAACGGATTAAATCCTTGGTGCTTGCTGCCCTTGTTGTAGCCAGTCTGGTTCAGAGTTATTTCCTGATCTACCGTTTGCCCGGAGGCGGGGATTCCATCGTGACGTCAGAGACGAACTATGTGAAGACGGAAAATATGGGTCAGGAACGCAATATTGAAGAATTGATCTTCCCCGATCAGATGATTATTCATCTGGGTGAGGATAAACATACGGTGTTTTACCCTGGCAATACGTTCTATCAGTTGATCTACTCACGGTTACAGGGACGGGCGTTCGATGATTTTCAGCGCCGCAGCGTGCAATCGGTGAACTGGGATCAGATTCGCAAGGAGAACCCCGGGTTTGAGCTATCGTTCAAAGAAGGTATTCCCGTCGCATTGTTGCAGCGGGTGATGAGGCTTGGGACGGATTCCTTATTCCAAGGCGAGACGATTAACCGAATTTCGATCTATACGTCCAAAAATGAAACGAAGGCCCATGCGCTGTTCTTCAGCGCCAAGGGAGACGTGGTATACGAAGCAACGCAGGCGGACCTGACCGTACAAGACGTGAAGCAGCATGTTGACTTCGGGACGAACTGGACGCCATATACCTTGATGGATGGCGGATATTATATCCCGGCGGAAGCTCTGGAGACGATTGAGGCGGATGTGCCGACAGGGCAATTCACTGTTGAGCAGATGCAGCGCAGTCTGTTCTTCGATCCAAGCATGACCCGGAATATCCGGGAAAAAGATGGATCGGAGATCTACACGGACAGTAAACGCAGTCTGCAGGTAAAACAGGAGCAGCGCTGGATCAGTTATACTGATCCGGCAGCACCGCCAGCGGGACAGATTGATCCTGCGAAGGATGCGTTGTCGGCGGTTGATTTTGTGAATCAGCATGGTGGCTGGAAAGGGCGGTCGCGCATGATGCTGGGGACTTCGGACAGCAAGACACGGCTTGAATTCCAGCAGTATTACGGCAGCTATCCGATTATGGATTCCATGCAGTTCCGCTTCGGTACGATTAGCATGGAGATGCAGCAGGAGACGGTATCCAGCTATGAACGATCACTGGAATATCTGAACGAAGGTGCAGAGACGAAGAAATCGGTCAAGTTGCCTGGCGGAGACAAGCTGAAGGCTCTGATTAAGAAGGTAGCTGGTGAAAATCGCCAGGTGGTGGATGTATATCCAGCGTATCGTCCTTCTACAATTGAGGATGGACTAAGGCTGATCCCGGTATGGGTTATTCGCTTTGGTAATGGTGAGGAAACCACCGTTTCTTGATGGGTTGTAGGGTAATGGAGTCATTCGATATCCGAGCGAGGTGTAAGGTCACACGATAACGGAGAGGGCAGAAAAAAGCTGGAGAAGCGAAGCCAAAAGCTTTCTGAAAGAAAGCTGCATCGAAAGCATACGCTTCGCCTTTATCGCCGGATTTCTCCCTTAGGAAAAGGGAATCAAGAAATCTGGGGATAACAGCGATCGGAAGGTTGTTCTGACCGCGGAGTGGGCCAGTGTGATATTAGTTGCTTTTATCAAATGGACGGAGGTGAATGTTTTGGATTGGGGACGGGCGAAAAATGTGTTGATCTATGCCTTTCTGCTGCTCAATCTGGTGCTGGGATACCAGATCTGGATGGATGCGCGAGAGACGGCCGGAGCCAATCTGGACTTCACCTCACTGGCAGATAATACACAGCAGGCGATGGAAGAGAAGGGCATTCAAGTGCTGGCTCCGATTCCGAATGAGACGCCGAAGTTGCCAAAGTTGTCCTATGAATTCATTGAGGAGGACAAGGCTGGCGTAGATATGGAGCTGGAACAGCCTGTAGATAGCAAGTTGATCTTCTCGCAGAGTGAACTGGAAGATGCATTACAGCGTGAGATTCCACAGATCGGGACATACCGGCTGGATCAGCTTATGGCCGAGGATGGGGCTTTTGTACTTCACCCACTGGTGGATGGCAAATGGCCGCTCTTCAATGTGAGCCTGGAGCTATTCTACAGCGACCAGAAAATAACGGGTTACCGTCAAACTCCAGTGCGGATTACGACCGCAGAGGAGAGCGATCAGCAGGTACTTCCGGCGTCGAAGGCGCTGGGAACGCTGATCGAGAACTTTTTGCCAAATGATGCGATTGTCAAAGATATTCAGCTGGGTTATTATGGCCAGTTGTTCAATTCAGATATACAGGTAGCGATGCCGGCATGGCGGTTCGTGCTGGAAAGTGGCGAAGTGTTGTACGTGCAGGGCATCAGTGGGGATGTATTCAGTCCCAAGACAGACAAACCAGGGGAGTAATGCGTTATGGGGATATATTTTACCGTGTTATCCAGCGGTTCGACAGGTAATGCCACAGTCATACAGCATGGGGGAACCTCTCTCATGATTGACGCGGGTCTTAGTGCGAAGCGATTGGATGCACTGTTTCAGGAAAGGGAGATTTCTGGGGCAGAACTGGACGGGATTCTGGTTACACATGAACATTCTGATCACATTAAAGGACTAGGCGCGATGTCTCGGAAATATAATTTACCAATCTATGCGAATCTGAATACATGGGCGGCACTGGAGAAGTCGGTTGGGGCGATTCCAGAGGAAAACCGGAGGGTATTTGAGACGGGTGAAAAGCATGATTTTGGGTCACTGCGCGTGGAATCCTTCGGGATCTCGCATGATGCGGCTGAGCCGGTAGGGTACACATTCGATGATGGCACGGAGAAGCTGTCTGTTGCAACGGATCTCGGGTACATGAGCGACAAGGTTCGCGATGCGATCGCCGATTCCGACGTGCTGGTGTTGGAGGCGAATCATGATGTCGAATTGCTGCGTATGGGGCGTTATCCGTGGAACACCAAGCGCCGGATTTTGAGTGACATTGGGCATTTGTCGAACGAAGCGGCAGGGGCAGCGCTTAGTGAACTGATGAACGGACGCATCAAGCGCACGTATCTGGCACATCTTAGCCGGGATCATAATATGATGGACTTGGCGAAAATGTCGGTGCGCGACGCCATGGAGAGCCGTGGATGCTTTTATCGGGATCATGAGTTCAAACTCTGTGATACGTATTACGACCGTCCTACGCCATGGGATAGGGTGGGTGAGCCATAAAGCTGTCGAGTTCGGCGGCTTTGCGCTCGACTTCCTCACGAGTCAGGATGCCTTTATCAATAAGCAGTTCGATGATGGTACTAAGTGCAAGCGTGTTGCGATAGTGTTCTTCCTTGAGATCGGCCAGCTTGGCCGCCATATGAACTTCTTCCATGGCCGTGAGTGTACGCGTGCGATCCATATATATCCTCCTCTATGAAGCTTCGAATTGTCTTTTACTATTATTGTAGTCAGGCTGGGTGGAAAACATTCCTCTATTTGCCGCTAACATTTGTGTGATATGGCGTGTATGCTGAACCTGTGACCATGCAGGGATGAAAAAGTTCTTCAAAATCGCCAAAACGGCGCTTAGCGAACCGGATTTTGTGGTGATAGATACTATGGACCTTTATTGTTAAGCGCGTTATAGCGGAAATTTGCTTTAATTTTCGTGAATATGCAACTTTTTGTGATTTGACGTGTTTAGTATATGAGGAGCATTGTGATTTTGGCTGTTTTGCGTGTGAAATGGCATGTCATAGAATGCGAGAGCATGATTGATAGAGTCACTGACAGAATGGCGTGTCCGTTCTGTTGTACATAGACGCTGTATCTTGATTCAATTGGAAGCCGGGATGCGGCGATATGCAAGACCATTTTATAAAAATGCAAAAAAGCATGGGAAACCGTTGGAGTCTTCACGTAACGAAGACGACAGAAGAAACCTGAAGAAACAGAGTGTTCGCCTTTAGGAACAAATTTTCACCTTGGAAGAGGGGATCAAAAAAATTTGTGAGTAACAGCGATCGGAAGGTTCGTCTGTTGGCGGAGTGGTGTATGTGAGAACTCCATCGTTGAACATGCGACAACTTAGGCGGCAGTCAGGGTCTTGATGCGTGACAACGAAGGGGAGAGGATCACGATGGGATTGTTTGGAGACGATTTTTATTCAACCAAAGTATCAAGACGCGCCGAACCTGAACAGAAAGGTAAACTTCAGATCATTCGCCCTGGAGGCAGGGGACGTGGACGTGACCGCTGGAGTAATCCGCGCAGATCGCGTACGGGAATCAGTTCCACAGTGAAGGTAGCTGTAATTAGCTCGGTGATCAGCTCCATCGTGACCGTCATGCTGTTTAGCTTCATCACACAGCCCGCTTCGTTACCGCTGGCGAATGCTACGGGTAATGGTGGTGGAGGCGGTCCACAGACAGCGCAGGCAGCTGATCCATACGATCGGATTATCCAGGCAGCAGCCCACGTTCGTCCTTCTGTGGTGAGCATTGTGAACCATAAAACGGGTAGCAGTCTATCGATGGAAGATTCGGCGCTGGGCTCAGGAGTCATTTTCAAGAAGGAAGATGGCAAGGCCTACATTATGACCAACCACCACGTCGTGGAGGGTGCGAGTGATCTGGAGATTGTGACCGTAGACGGGGAGACACATAAAGCGAAGTTGGTCGGTAAAGACCGTGTGAGTGACATTGCGGTATTATCCGCAGAAGATAAAGGGCTGGGTGCAGTGGCGGAGATCGGTGATTCCAGCAAACTTCAGCGCGGTCAAACGGTGTTGGCAATCGGAAACCCACTCGGTCTGGGCGGTACACTGACATCCGGTATTGTCAGTTACACGGATCGTATTCTGCCTGTATCGATTAATCAGGACGGGGTGTACGACTGGGAGCAAAATGTGATCCAGACGGATGCGGCGATTAATGAAGGGAACAGCGGGGGGGCCTTGGTCGATCTGAACGGTAAAGTGGTCGGCATCAACACGATGAAGATCTCCGATACGGGCGTTGAAGGTCTCGGCTTCGCGATTCCGATGAACGAAGTGATGAAAACGGTAGATTCCCTGCTCCTAAACGGCAAAGTATCCCGTCCTTATCTGGGCGTGTACACGGTCGATCTGAGCAACCCATATGCGCCACTGGATGATGAGCAGCGCAAGGATCTGAAGCTACCATCTCACGTGGACAGCGGTGTGGTTGTACTGGAGGCATCCGGTCCGGCATCTGATGCGGGCATGAAGCTGAATGATGTCATTACGGAATTTGACGGACAAAAAATTACCTCCACACTTGATCTGCGGAAATATCTGTACGATCAGAAGAAGATTGGGGATACGATTGAAGTGACCTTCTACCGGGATGGCAAAGCGGAGAAAGTATCCGTGAAGCTGACGGATAAACCGGAATAAGGGAAGTTTCGAACGGAGCTTATACTTTTGTTTGGATTGAAATAGGGAATGCTAGAAGAGTGATCAGATCAACTGACCACTCTTTTTTAGTTATTAGGGATTGGACGTGTTCGTTCGACAGTAAATGAGTAGATTAACCATTTGTATGTTTTCATGATCAGTTAGACCCGGAGCCAAAGTAGCAGATACATCGGACTTGGGCTGTGGTAAACTGTTGTCTATATGTTCGAACGGTCGTTGATGCAAATAACATCTCTTTGTCGATCTTATTCTTATTTTAAATTGGAAGGGGTATTTCTAATGAAACGATTGAGGAAAAAAATGCTTGGGGGAACGAACTTGGTGCTGTCCCTGTTTATGTTATCTGCCTGTGGATCTGAGGTTGCTACGACAGGATCTTCGGTGGATACAAGTGCTCTGCAAGAGAAGATTGTTGGGCTTGAGAAGAAACTGGTGGAGCAGAGTGCCAAGAGCGTTGAGCAAGAGCAAAAGATCGCTGCACTTGAGACCGAGTTGAATGAGCTGAGTACTAATGTGATTGCGGCAGGTGGGGCTGGTAGTCAAACGCCTGCAGCATCGGGAAACAATGGATCGGCCGGGAAAGGTGACGGCGTGCTGATTACGTTTGCCCAGTATGAGAAGCTTGAGGTTGGCATGTCGGTGGAAGATGTCATCGAGATCCTGGGTGGCGAAGGTGAAGCGCTGAGTGAAGCGGAGAATATGGTGGTCTACAACTATAAAGGTACTGCTGGCAATGGTGCCAATGCAGTTATTGCCTTTCAAAGTGGCAAGCTGTTGACGAAGGCGCAATCGGGATTGAATTAAAGAGCGTGGATTAAGGAGCATTCTTTTCGAGGACCGTTTCAGGTATCGGGAAGGATGCTTTTTGTGTTATTTTACGGCGAATGGAGAGGTTTGGTGGAGGTTGGGCACGATAAATTGGGGCTGGGGGTTTCTTTTCGGCGGCAGGTGTGATAGAACTGAGAAGTGGCTATCCTGTAATGGGATAAGCGGTTGTGAATCGGGAACATAGCTGGTTACAGAAAGGATGCTTAACGGATGTACGTTGTATGCAAAGAACACGTGGACATTGCCATCGACATGTTTGTCGATGAGTATGAGGACGCTCCAGATATCGTTGATCTGAAGGAGACGGAATTTGCCGACTGGGACCCGCCTGCGAAATGTGCCGAGTGCGAACAGCACGCGGAATTCCTCGTCGTTTAGCGTACTGTAGGACTTAGACGGCTGGAGGCGTGACTTAAGGTGGCGCTTCGGGCTGACTTTCCATCCGGTATGAACATCACAGCAAGAAGCCAAGGAGAGCGTGATGAGCGCTCTTTTTGTGTTTGTGGGGGAATTGGTGTGGTTAGTAGGCTGTGTGGAGCTTGGCGAGGGTAGTAGGGGTTAACGTGAGAGTAGGCGAGAGTAAGAGAAGATTAAGGTAGGTAGGTGCCGAGTTCTGAGTTGGGAATGAACTAGGTTGTAGCAACCGGTGCAAGGTGTGTAGGTAATAGAGATGGAAGCCGCTGGGGTATTGGGAAAGTGACGTTGGGTAACAGCGATGTGGGTAGGGACGTGGGTTGTGGCGGGGCGGAGCGGAGTAACTCTAAAGAACCTGACGAATCTTATTCGTGGCAAATACCGCCTGGTTGAAATCTAACGAATCGTAGACACGTTAGATTGCTGAAATGGCCTCGAAAGTGGTGGGGAGTGCTCGGTGGGTGCGGAATAGCGTGTTTCAGATTCGTTAGATTTTAAAGTAGCCGAAATGGGGCTGAATAAGGTGTGTGGGATTCGTTAGAATTTGGAGAAATGTGTAGTATAGGTATAATACAGTTGGAACGAACGATGCGATGAAGCATCTTACTTATAGAATATCTCGCAAGACAATTTAGGAGGAATGGGTTGTTATGTTTATTCAGATTATTGGCGTAGGCAAATTGAAGGAAAAATATTTGACGCTGGGCATTCAGGAATATGCCAAGCGCCTCGCCCCGTACATCAAGTTTCAGATGATCGAGGTCGCAGACGAAAAGGCGCCCGATACCCTGAGCGAAGCTGAGGTTCGGGCGGTAAAAGAGCGCGAGGGCGAACGCATCCTCGCGCATGTGAAGAGCGAGGCGCATGTTGTCGCGCTCGCATTGGATGGCCAGCTCTGGAGTTCTGAGGAGCTGGCATTGGAGATCGACAAGCTCGGCACGTATGGGACGAGCCATGTCGTGTTTGTCATCGGAGGAAGCCATGGGCTCTCCGATGAGGTGTTGCGCCGCGCGAAGCAGCGCTTGAGCTTCGGGCGCATGACCCTGCCGCATCAGCTTATGCGGCTGGTGTTGGTGGAGCAGATTTATCGTGCGGTGAAGATAAATCGGGGTGAACCGTATCATAAATAAAGCACATTGGGAGGCGATAGCGAGAAATGCTGTCCGCTTCGTGCTTGCAGGGAATCCCCTCGGACTTGCAGAAGGGTAGACTTGAGATATCCATGCTAATTTAACTTTAATGCTTAAGCTTTCTGGATGCGCCTGTGGTATCATGAACATGCCTATCATCCCGTTACATCTGAGGGGGAAGAAGTTGCTTGTGAACATGGACAATTACTATAAATATGAGGATGTATCTGTATTAGATGATGCCAATTCAGCGTTAGATCGTGAAGCAGCTCGGTTGGCAAGTTTGATTTACACGCATACTTCGCAGGATGGGACTTATGCTTCACCGATCCATGGTCTGTATGTGAACCGATATTCGCAAGTAGAAGCGGCGGATGATGTTCACACTATGTTCTCGCCGGTAATCTGCATTGCAGCGCAAGGGAAAAAGCGAATTACCGTAGGTAAGGATGCTTATGAGTATAGTGCTTCGCGAATGTATATTGCCCCCGTTGCCTTGCCTGTTGCGATGAAAATCATGCAGGCCAGCCCCCAAATACCGTTCTTGGGGATAGGTCTATACCTCGATCCGCAAAGGATTGCTTCGTTGCTGCCGATGGTATTTCCTAATGGGTTACCGGAGGTTCGCAATCGCAGTGCGTGCTACGTCATCGAAGCAGACTTGGCCATGATGAACGCCGCTGCAAGATTGATGGCTTGCCTGTCCTCTCCCGATGATGCTCAAATGCTGGCTCCATTGATGAAAGACGAGATTTATATCCGCATCCTCCGTAGCCCAATCGGTGTTTATGTTGCCGAGACTGTTCTGGCAGAATCGGGCATGCAGCAGGTTGCAAAAGCGATTGATTGGCTCCAAAACAACTTTTCTCAGCCGTTGAAAGTGGCGGATTTGGCGGAGCTGGTCCATATGAGCGAATCGTCGTTTCGCGAGTATTTCAGATCGGCTACTGCGATGAGCCCTCTGCAATATCAAAAGGTGCTGCGCCTGCAAGAGGCGAGGCGTCTAATGTTATCCAGCTCCATTGACGCAACTACGGCGAGCCGGCGTGTAGGCTATTTGAGCGATTCCCAATTTAGCCGCGATTACAGCCGATTTTTTGGGTGTCCTCCAACTAGAGATATCACAAGGTGGCGTCAGGACCAGCAAAAGTTGAAGTGAAACGCACATGTAAACGGCTTTTCAAATTTCCGCGGGCATAGAGCCTAGCGGATTTTTCCTTTTTAAGCGGCGGAATCTGTTGAATCAGGCAAAAACTCCGACGGAAAAGGCAAAGACCGCAGTAGTCAATCCCCTATACTAAGAGTAAACATCCTATCGATAGGAAAGGGGATTTCTGAAAATGCGTGTATTGGTTACAGGGGCAACAGGCTTCATCGGAGGGGCGGTTGTTCGCGAACTGCTGGATGCCGGTCATCAAGTGGTTGGTCTTGCCCGTTCTGAAAAAGCCAGCAAACGGCTTACGGCACTGGGTGCCCAGGTTCAAGTCGGTTCGATTGAGGATTTAGCAGGCTTGCGCAAAGTGGCTGCTGCAGTAGACGGGGTCATTCATTTGGCCTTCTTCCACAAGTTCTCGCATGCGGGCCTTCCAACTCGGCTTAGGGTTTTATTCGGCGGGAATCCTCGTCATGTAGTGATGCGATTTATGAAGGCTGCAATTGAGACTGACAGGCGAGCCATCGAGACACTTGGCACCTCCTTACCCGCCGGTGACCGGGCGCTTGTCGTCGCGATGCCTACGATGACGCTTACTCCCGGCCGTCTCGGAACGGAGGACAGCGCTGGGGATCCTCAATCGCAAGGTGGATTACGCATCATTTCAGAACATACCACCCTAGACTTGGCGAATCGGGGGATACGTTCCTCGATTGTACGCCTCCCACCGATCGTACACGGTGAAGGCGATAAGACGGGCTTGTTCCCAAATCTGGTGAACATTGCTCGCAAGAAGGGCTTCTCCGCCTATACAGGCTCCGGTAACAACCGTTGGCCATCCGTGCATTTACTGGATGCGGCGCGCCTTTTTAGACTCGCCTTAGAACAAGCTCCGGCAGGGTCCCGGTTTCATGCAGTGAGCGAAGAGGGCATTCCATTTCAAGAGATCGCCACGGCTTTGGGCCTCCAATTGAACTTGCCGGTCCAAGGTATTGGGGTTGAAGAAGCAGGTAAACATTTCGGATGGCTTGCACCCTTCACGAAAACGGATAATCCGGCGTCCAGTGCGTTGACGCAGGAGCGTTTAGGATGGAAACCAGGATATCCTACCCTTTTAGATGATATTCGGAAGGGGTATTATTTCTAACTGTAAAGCTGGGAGGAAGCGAATATCCGTTTGCACCAAAAGTACGGCAGGAAACTTGACCACGAAAAGCGTTGAATTTGTGCGTCCCTTTCTAGCCGATGCCTTAATCGAGAAGATCGGTATTGACTCTATAGCCACTAGAGGGTTTAAAGGGACAACAGCTTCACGGTGCATCAACGGAGGAGGATAATTCAAATGGGAAATAAGATGATTCGGACACTCGTTCTCATTCTTGCATTTTCGATTGCCGGATACGCAATTGTTCAGTATGGCGTGCTTAAAGCTAGTGATGCAGGACTTGTCTCTTTCAAATTGCAAAAGCCGAATTTTGAACTCAAACCATGGATATATGTACTATACATCCATATTGTTACCGCGATATTTGCCTTGATCATAGGACCCTTTCAACTATTTATGAAGCCAACGAATGATAGGAAACGTTGGCATCACCTATTGGGGTATGGATATGTTCTTTCGATTACAGTTAGTGGGATCGTGAGTGTGTATTTATCCCTTTTTGCCACGGGAGGTTGGATTGCCGGGCTTGGGTTCATGTCGCTCGATGTATTGTGGGTTGCGACGACGCTTATTGCAACAAGAAAAATTATGGCGAAAGACATCCAAGCTCATAAAGCATGGATGCTCCGCAGTTATGCGCTTACTTTTGCAGCGGTCACGCTTCGAATCTGGTTAGCGCCGCTGAATCTTCTGCTTGGCGATTTCGAGGCGGCGTTCCGGGTTGTCGCTTGGGTTTGTTGGATTCCTAATCTGCTCGTCATAGAAGCCGTGATTTCCAGAATGAGGTTGCGGCAGCGGCAATGATTTACAACTGCCAGCTACAGAAGGAACGTTAAATACGCTCCTTCTGTACAATGAGAATTAATCGAATCAGTTCATGAGGTATTCGCTGAGGAATCTGAATCAATAGAAGAGAAATAAGATCGATGTCGCAATGAAGTGCTTAGGTCTATTTTTGGACAAGATTCGTATGAGGGGGAGTGGGTAGAATGCCAATGGACAATCAAATGAAGGTTTTGGTTGATCGAACAGAGAGTATTCTCTATTATGCCGAATCTGACCTATCGAAAGATCAGGGGGCAGGCTGGATCGGCGGAAATGCACCTCAATTTTTTGATGATCAAGATGACCGTATCCATGAAGGTAACCAAAAATATCTTTTTTACTTGAGCCTCGTCCATCCGTTTAAACCGGACAGCATGATTTCGATCTTCATCCCTGAGGACTATGAGGAGTATTTGAAAAACAATATGTATCCTAATTGCTCGATCAAGGTAATTGAGCACCCCATTTCAACTGAAAGCATCAAAGAGATGTTTACTAACCCAGGCCTTAAAAAACACACCATCTCAGACGGGACACTAATTAATGACCAGAAATCAATGGATCAGTCTTTTTTGATCAAAGTAGGGGGAAACCCGAGACTTATTCAAAATGAAGACTATTATTTTACGAATTTGATGGAGGAGTCGTTTTCTTTTTTATTTCAAGTAGATGAAGATGGTTACCCCGAAACGTTGGTTCAACACGACTACAAGTATCCTTTTGGTTTTGGATCACTATATGTCTTTGCCGTGATAAAAGCCACCGAGATACAACACCCTGTAGCAGGTTTTTGGCAATTCTCTTGATTTCGCTCTATAAATATTACGGTTGAACCGTACCATAAGTAAGCACAAACTCATCGTTAAGTAGTCCTATGCAAAGCAAAGAAACCACTCCACGTAAGGAGTGGCTTTGTTTTTATATTTTGATTCAATCACCTGAAATGACTGGATCCTCAATCATAAACTAAATCTCAAACTCAACACTCCCATTTTCGGTTAATTCAAACGGACCAGGTGTAACATCTGCATCGGGTCTCTTTGTTCCGAAAAAGTCGGAGTCAAAATGATATGGACTGCTGTCCGGCTCTTCATATTTCATGTTGGCGTGATAAGTCTTTCCAAGCAGATCCGTGGTAACTAACATTGCAGAGGTTCCCCGAAGCAATTCGGGACCATGGATCTGAATGTGCACTTTGCCTAGTGCAGGATTCATCTCAATTGTTACGCCCTTCTGTGCAACTATCTTAGCTTGGGATTCGTGACGACTTGGAACCGCATCGTTAAGAAATACATTGCCACCCATAGCTACCGGAAGAACGGCATTGCCTATAAAGATATCCTTCGCCGCATCGCCAAGCTCCATAAGCTCCTCTTTGGTGTATTCCCACCATTTCTTATCTTTCACATTAGGATGTTGATCATAGCCGCCAAGTCCCACAGCATACAGATAACAAATGGAGTTGTCCGGAACCCCGTCCATGACCGTCTTCCCGTCCGCTCCAACTTCATCCCTTGGTTTAAGGGGAAGATGCTCAAAGAAGGTAATAGGAACAGGTTCTTTATTGGCATCGTTATCACCCAAGAAGATGTTGTTGTAATACCTGTCATCGCCTCCAGTGATATTGGAGTATCCGGCCATGGCCGTCTCGTGAGGGAAGTGATATGGCGTAATACGAGTAATTTCGGAACGAACTACAAATCGGCCTGCAAACAAATTATGAGCAAATGCCCCGCCCTGGGCCATATTTCTGAAATTCATCGGAGAGAGGAATAGATTGTGATCGACCATATACGGACCATGGCACACTTCAACGAAGAGGTCCTCAGAAAGATTGTCAAAAAATACATTACGGCTGATGCGAGTGCCCTGTGCCTGCCAGTCCAGCCAAAGCGCACGGTAACAGCTATACATTATATTCTCGCTGATTTGAGTATCTAGTGAAGCATGCAGTTTAATTCCCGCGACTTCGGCACCATGTCTGAGTCGTTTGTGGTGAATATTATAGATACGGTTCTGGTAAATGCGGCTGAAGGCTGCTCCCATATGACCCACAATACCTGCCTGTTCACAATCATGAATCACATTACCTCGAACGATGTGACTACCGACGCGATCTTTATGCCAGCCGGAGCGTAATGCTTGTAAAATAACCTCCTGCTCCCGTTGAGTCCCGCCTTTACTATGCTTCTCCAAAGACTTGCTGTGACCTGTACCAATTTCGGTGCCCAAGCTAATACCAACGCATTTGGATTCACTGATGATATTGTTTTCAATAATCCAGCCCTTACTCCAGTGAGGTCCAATCAAACCTTCCTGATAATCCGTAGGCGGCGCCCATTGAGGAGAAGCTTGACGAAGTGTGAAACCACTTACGGTGATATAGTTCAGTCCCGGTTTGTCAGGCCAGAAGCAATAAGGACGTACACTAATTTCTACATTTTCCTTACGAGGATCTTTTTCGCCAAAATTGGCCCAGATTTTGGTTGTCGTAGACCCCACTTCCGCATACCATTGCAACAATGAATCCTGGGGATACTTGGCTTCGGGCCAAACTTCAGGATTGTTAACGCTTTCAACACTGTTGCACTCATATAATGATTTGCCATCCAGATAGACATCACCAAGATGAACCGGGAAGGGACCGTCAAACAACCAGTCTCCACTGAGCTCCACCTCAAAGGGATTACGGACGGAAAAGATGGAATTGAGCACTTCTGTGCTCCAAACATGGTCTCCTTCAGACTTCCAGTCGGTAATCCGCTCAGCTCCTGTAATCACAACTTCCCCGTCTCCTGCGGATCGATATACGATTCGATGCTCCGCTGTTCCTCCATTCGCCGGGTTAACCCATTCCCTGTATACTCCTGCATGAACAATAACGGTATCACCAGCCATGGCATGAGCCGCAGCGCGTGATATGGTACGAAAGGGTTGATCTGCTGTTCCTTTTCCTTGATCATTCCCATGGTTGGATACATGATATTCCATAACAACTCTCCTTCTATATTAAAATGTTTGTTGTATCTCGTTATTATACTAGAAAATAAATGTAATGGGAGAGATAGGAAGACAAGGTCGCGCTAAATTGATATTGATATAAGGTAAACCACATCTACTACCCTTTGAGGTTGTGTTTTTTTGCTTATTAAAGTCTTTTAGCTATTGTTAAAAGCTATGACCAGTCATGCATTTTTCATATAACATACTATCTTTTCAATCATGCTATACTCAGTGAACCAAAAAGTTAGAAGGAGAAATAGTTATGATACCATTTCGTAATGATCATGTAGGCAGCTTTTTACGTCCTGCAAACTTAAGTCAGGCACGTGAACAATATAAATCAGGCAACATCACATATGAAGAATTAAGAGCTGTGGAAGATCAAGAGATTATTCGAATCATTGAAAAGCAGAAGGAAAATGGCGTATTGGCCGTTACGGATGGCGAATTCCGTAGAAGCTGGTGGCATTTTGATTTTCTGGGCGGCTTGGATGGCGTAGAGCTGTATGAGCAAATAGACGGACCAAAATTCCATAACATGCAGACTCGCAAGGGCGGGATTCGAGTTGTGGGTAAAGTTGATTTCTCTACGCATCCCTTTGTTAAGGATTTTGAGTTTTTGAAAAAGCATGCAGGTGACACAGTGGCGAAACAGACCATTCCAAGCCCCAACATGCTTCTATATCGGTTGGAAAATGGCGCCAATATCTATACGGACCGGGAGCAATTCCTTCAGGATACGATTGCGGCGTATCAAAAAGCTATTCAAGCTTTCTATGATGCGGGATGCCGATACCTGCAATTAGATGATACCGCTTGGGCAGATCTATTCTCCGAAGCTGGTCACGATAAGCTGCGTGCCAAAGGTCTGGAGCCGGCAGAAGAGCTGAAAACGATGCAGCGAATGATTAATGAAACTTTGGCTCATAAACCGGCAGATTTAGTTGTGACGATGCATATTTGTCGTGGTAACTATAAATCAAATTATTTCTCAACGGGTGGTTACGAGTACGCTTCTGAAGTTATTTTTGGAGGCTTAAACGTAGATGGATTGTTCCTGGAATTTGATGATGAGCGTTCAGGTGGCTTCGAGCCATTACAATATGTGAATCGAAAAGATTTGAAAATCGTGCTTGGTTTACTTACTTCGAAAACAGGCGAGTTGGAGGATAAAGAACAGATTAAAGCTCGGATTGCAGAGGCGGCAACCTATGTTCCTCTTGAGCAACTTTGTTTGAGCCCACAATGCGGCTTTTCTTCCACGGAAGAAGGCAATATTTTAACAGAAGAACAACAATGGCGTAAACTTCGTTATGTGAAGGAAATTGCAGATGAAGTTTGGAATGAATCCATCTAAATAACGGAGGGGATGCAAAATGACGACGCAAGCAGACCAAGAGACAGTTATCGTTGAAGCGTTCATTAATGGTCAACATGTAAAATCCCTTTCGCAGTTAGCAAAAGAAAATCCGGCCAACCCAACCGAGGTTGTAGGGTATTTCCCTGTCACTACGAGAGAACAAGCGGTCACCGCAATTGAAGCGGCAGCAGGGGCTTTTAAAACATGGAAGCAGACCTCCATTGATGAACGCATTATCATGATGCGCAAGGCGATCGAGAAGATTAGAGCAGCTGAGAATGAAATCGTACATTTGCTGTCCAGAGAGCATGGCAAGCCCCTGTATGATGCACACGGTGAGATATATGTTTCGTTAATGTGGATGGAGTTTGCTTGTAATGAAGCCAGATCGGCTCTACAGGAAGAGATCAAAGAGCATGAGAATGGTAAAACAATTCTTACTTATGATCCAATTGGTGTGGTGGCAGCGATTAGTCCATGGAACTATCCCATTGCTTTATCTACCATTAAGATTGCTCCTGCCTTACTTGCAGGCAACACGATTGTGCTTAAACCAAGCCCATTTGCACCACTGGCGGCAGCGAAGGTAGCAGAGATTATTGCGAGTGAGTTCCCGGCTGGTGTTATCAATGTAGTTCATGGTGATGCGGATGTGGGCGTTGAACTGACTAGTAATCCTTTGGTTACTAAAATCGCCTTTACAGGTGGAACCGCAACAGCTAAGCATATTATCAAAGCAGCTTCGGAAACGATTAAGGATATGACACTTGAGCTTGGCGGCAATGATGCGGCGATCTTCTTGGAAAGCTTTGATGTACATGATGAGCGAGCCATGCGCCGGATTGTCATTTCTAATTTTTTGACAACAGGACAGATCTGTATGATCGCCAAACGCGTGTATGTACACCGTTCTATTTATGATGAGTTTGTGGAAAAATATATAGAGGCGGCTAATCGCTGGATTCGAATTGGTGATCCATTTGATTCAAATACAACGATAGGTCCGGTTAATAACCTGAAGCAGAAAAATTATGTGCTTGGTTTGGTTGAAGATGCGCAAAAGCGTGGGGCTAAGGTCATCCCTCTCGGTCAAATTCTTGATCAGAAGCTGTTTGAACAAGGTTACTACCTACAACCTACGCTTGTCTTAGGTTGCGATGTTCATGATCCGATTGTAGTGGAGGAACAGTTTGGCCCTACGGTTCCGATTCTTCCATTTGACGATGAAGAGCAGGTTATTCATCTACACAATGAAAGCATATATGGATTAACGAGTTCTGTGTGGGGCAAAGAAGAGGATGCCATCTCCGTCGCACGTCAACTCGAAGCTGGAACGACCATGATCAATACAGCTGCTGTGCAGGGTCTCGACGTTCGGTTCCCTTTCGGTGGGGTCAAGCAATCTGGTATTGGCCGTGAATACGGCGTCGAAGGTATCCGCACTTATACAGAAAAACATGTCATCAACGTTCCGAAGACACTGGATCTTCCTTATATACCAGAATAAATCTTATAGCACACAACTTCGCATCGTACAGGGAATGTACATGTGAAATGGAATGTAGGCTTTAACTTAGCTCTGGTAGCAATCAAAATAAGAAATAAAGAAGCCACTCCATTTTTTGGAGTGGCTTTGTATGCTATTATACGGTGAACGACGGTTATCTTCTACCTAGTGTCTCCCAGATTCCATGGAGCCAGGAATCGAACTCAGCATCTTTGTCGCCCTCGTAAGTATCATAGAGGTCCAGACGTGTCTTTTGCAGTTTTTCCTTAAATTCCTCAAATGTGTGACCTTCAGGAAGGCTTTTTTTGATCCGCAGCAAAATTTTGTTAGTCCCTTTAAACAGCTCGCCTTTGTTTTTGGCAGGCATCTGTACATCTTCATCCAACTGTTTCAGCTTGAGATATGCGGCTTCGCGCACTTGAAATACTTGATCATTTTTCAAAACATGCTGAAGCAACTTGATGGTAGGTTCTGTATCCCAGTTCCCCAATTCGTTCACCGCATTCAGTCTGTCTCTCCAGCTTGACGTCCGATTAGCCGCTCGTTTGAGCTCTTCAAAGTTCTCCGGTAGTTCGTTAACTGCTCCAATATCATGGTTGTTCGTCAAAGTTCAATCTCCTTAATCATCGCCATCTCGGCAGAATGATGAATGTTAATCAGGTAAACTCCATTATAACACGAACCTGGCTAAACTACTTCATTTAAGCCAATTGGTTAATCAAAAACTCGAAAAGATGCAACTAGGTTTTTAAATAAAACCTTCTAGTACAATTTTACCAATCGTCCTATTGCTCTCCAACAATTTGTGGGCTTGCCGGAGATTCTCTGCTGAGATGGGTTCAAGGACTTGGGCTAGTGTTGTCTTTAATTTTTGGTTGTCCACAGCATCAGCAATACGATTAAGCAATAGATGCTGCTCAATCATATCATCTGTTTCGTAAACAGCGCGGGTAAACATAAACTCCCACACGAAGGTGACGCTTTTTTGTTTAAGCAATGTGAGGTCCAACGGAGAGGTCGGATCATCAATTGCGCATACAACTCCTTGCGGAGAAATAGCTTCGCTAATACTAGTCCAGTGTTTTTCCAAAGCATTCAGGCAAAAAATATACGGGACGCTTGTAAATCCAATTGCTTGAAGTTGTGGAAGGAGCGGTTCATGGTGATTAATGGTATAGTCCGCGCCCATTGATTTAACCCAGCTAACCGTCTCCGATCGGGAAGCAGTCCCGATTACAGTAAGCCCCGCTTGTTTTGAAAGCTGAGTGGCAATGGAACCTACACCCCCGGCTGCACCAATAATCAGCAGAGCCTTTCCTTTGTTGAGGCCCGGATCTTGGGAAATAGACATTCGGGTAAATAATGCTTCCCAGGCTGTAATGGAGGTTAGGGGAAGAGCTGCGGCTTCCACAAAACTTAAGGAAACAGGTTTGCGCCCAACGATTCGTTCATCGACCAGATGGTATTCACTGTTTCCGCCTTGTCGTGCAATACTGCCAGCATAGAAAACTTCATCTCCCGGACGAAACAATGAACAGTCCGGTCCTGTCTCTTCAACGACTCCTGCTACATCCCAACCTAGAATTTTAGGGTTGTCCTCTATTCTTTCCTTAGGAGCTCGTACTTTTGTATCAACAGGATTGACCGATATGGCGGCAACTTTGACCAAAATGTCACGACCCGTTGCTTTTGGTTTTTCTACAACAACGTCCACCAGGCTTTGGGGATTGTCAATTGGAAGATAACGAGTTAATCCTACTGCCTTCATTGTAGTCACGATGAACCACATCCTTTTCCATATTAGTATGCCCTTTAATTAGTACTATAGAATATATTTACTATTGGCCAAGTAAACGAATTGATTTGAAAGTAGCGCTGGAGATTCTATAAAGGAAGGAACGATTGTTCATAGAGCAATGGTACGAAGCAAAAGGTCTAGGGCGAATTAAAGAAGCTATCGAAAAGTAGAGGATTAATTGTTTGATTCCTGGATATCCATTTCTTTTATGATTTCTGCTATACGATTTTTTCCCCATTCATACATCATTTCAACGATAGGAAGTAAAGTCATCCCCAATTCAGTCATGGAGTATTCCACTTTGGGTGGAACTTCTGGATAAACCTCACGATGAACTATTCCATCTTCCATCAGTTCTCTTAATTGATTCGTTAATATTTTATGAGATATTTTTGGAAAAAGCCTTTGGAGATCACTGAATCGATAGGGTCCTTCTACACCTAAATGCCACAAAATAACAATTTTCCATTTGCCACTAAGAATGGATAAGGTAAGTTCTTTTTCGCAATTATAATCACCATTTATGATCTTTTCTTTAACTTCATCTCTAAAAGTATCTGGCATAAGCTCGTACCCCCTTATTCCTATCAATTGTAACCTGAAGGTAACCTTCTTACACAAAAGTGCATTCTTCACAGTGAAGAAAACAAGCATTAGAATGAAATAGTCGTCTTACCGGCAAATCTTTTTCACTAATTAGGAGGAACTACAAATGAGTAAAAAAGCACTCTTTATTATACCACCAGAACGTTTCAATGAGGACGAATTATTTAAACCAAAAGCCGAATTGGAAAGCAACGGAATTGATGTGACCATTGCAAGTACAAAAACAGGTGAAATCATAGGGGATTATGAAGGTAAAGCAACTGCTGAGGTCATTTTCTCGGACGTTATTGTTTCTGATTATGATGTTGTATCCGTTATTGGTGGATCTGGTACGAACGATCACCTATGGGGGAATCAAGAATTACAAGATTACTTGAAACAAGCGTACACGGATAAAGTTCTTGTAACAGGAATCTGTGCAGGTGCGGTTACTGTAGCTAAAACCGGTTTACTTACCGGAAGAGAGGCTACTTGCTATCCAGTGGATGTACAAAAAGACCAATTAAAAGCGAATAAAGTAACATATGTTGAAAAACATGTTGTTGCTCATGAAGATATTATCACTGGTGATGGTCCTGATGGCGCTAAAGAATTTGGAGAAGCTTTGGTAAAAGCATTAAGCTAATTCTACATTTCCTCCTTGAATTTTTATATAATCGAAAGCCTACGGGATTCACTCCGTAGGCTTTTGGCGATTCAAAATCAACCTGAGCATGATCTAGCTAATCTATCACCTCGTGAATGAAGCCTACCATATACACCCAACCAATCAGTCCACATAAGACAAAACCAAACGCATGCAGAGCTCCGTAAATGGGAATGAAATCGAGTATGGTTAAGGAATACATATTTTTCAGTAACGGATAGAAGATGGAGATGACAACCACCGTATAAAAGGCTAGGCAAGAAAGGCCTAAGAAGAAGGCTGCCTTAATATCCAAAGCGTTTTTCCTCAAGTAAGCAAGGAGATAAGCGGTGTAAACCACAATATTGCAGGCGAACAAACTGACACCAATGTATTCAATTGGCTTGGAGAAAATCATACCAATAGCAATCAAGATTGGTCCGATGATATCAATGGCAACAACCCAGGGATACCAGCTTTTCTTCGTCATGATGCGTCCCAGTGCGCCAATAAATATCGGAACGATCGCAGATGAGAAATGAAAGTGGAGCGAGCTTAACGCGTGCGTTGCAGGATTAGCCTGGAAGAGATTTATTTGATATTGATACAAGGTAAACCAGATGCCCCCGACAAAAAAATAAACGAGCCCCGCACCAATCGCTATTTCCGCAGCTCTTCCTTTAGCAATCATAATCGTGGTCAAGCCATAGAGGCCAAGCAGCATTGTGAACAGTAGCCACCCAAGGGACAGAATCCCTGGGATTGCCGTACCTTCTAACCCCCACATCTTACTACTCATTACCGAGGCGAGAGTAAGAAGCGCAGCGGGAAATTGAAGCCATTTCATAGCAGCATAAATCATTCGTTGATGTTTATTCTTTTCGTCATGGTTCAAAAGTAAAATCACAAGAGGTACAATGACAAAAGCCGCAAACAGCAGAAATTTTTCAACAAGTTCGAATTGAAAGTGATCCAGAGAAAATATCAGAATGGTTATGATTCCACCGGGAAATACCGGTGCTAATACTGATTTCATTCGTTGCTTCAAGGAACTATTCATGGGGTTTCCTTTCTAACTACGTTTATCGCAATAACTGCCTGTATTCAGATGTGATGCATTCTTTAGTATAGATCGGCAATTCTTCTTTTAGTAGTCTAACATATTTATTTGTCAATATATGAAAATACGCTTATCTTACTGCGGTTGATGGAGTCATGGGAAATAGCCCTTCCGCTCTTTAAAGGTGAGCCTTCTGGTAATATCAAGCCCGATTGAGATAGACTGGACGAACACCGCCTGATAACACTGAAAACTTTTCATATACTTTTGCCTCTAAAATGATACGGTGAACCGTACGATGAGTGATGGATGAGGATAATTTGAGTTGAGGAATTCAATATAAACTAATTTCCGACTTGAGAGTAGGTGGGAACAAATTTCTTAAACTCAGGTCAAAATTCAATTATTGGGTTGGAGGTATTTTCCTTTTTGTGTCGAAATATGTACTATCGATAACTAAGGGGAGGCTTCATGGGTTTAGTAGACCAAGAGGCCGACTATATTTCTAAAGGAGGATATTAAATGGATTTTTTAACATCGTCTATACTGTCAGGTTTAGCGTGGGATAGTATTAAAAAAGTAGGTTTTGTCACGAGTGAATATTTAAAAAAACATCTTAAGAACTGGGCATTAGATGAGAGAGAATATGAAAACATTGCAACAAAAATTAACGAAATTCCAGATGAATATAAGAAAAGTGTAAAATTTTTAGAAGCTGCGATTGATGATGATATGGAATTAAAGGAAATTCTTATGTTAGCTAAGCCTAGAAGTACATATGCACAGGATAATAGTAGGAGTTCATTTAATAATAGTCAGGTTATAAATGGTTCTGGTAACACTATTACTATAAATAGTGATAATAAAAAAAAAGCCGAAATTAAAATAATAGATTTAGAAATTCTTGAAGCTGATGACGAAGAAAAGTTTCCAATATTGGATGTGAAATTAAGAAATATAGGTGATGAAGTTGCATTTTTAAAAAGAGTTGTGTTTAATATTCATGATTTTTATGAAATGATTAACCCACATGCAATTTACTTTGATAGAATTGAATCATCTTACACTTATGATATGTTACTTTCTGGATTAGAAACGAAAAACTATACTATATCACAAAGTGTGGGACCCAATGGAGTCGATAGGTTTAGACTAAGAATTGCAAATGATTTAGGTGACCCCATAATGCCAACAATTTATAAATTTGATATACAAGTAGTTTATAATGAAGACAATTTATATGTTAATTCTGAAAAAATAATTCTCCCAATTCCATCAACTGAAGAGTATGCAGGGTATTATATTAGCCATACTATAAAAGAAAATGCTAAACAGAACTACATAAATTTAAAAAGGTTTAACGAAGATCAGGCTAGAAAAAGTGGTTATTTTACAGGTATATATGACAGCTATGAATCACATAAATCTGACTTCTTACAAGTGAAGTGAGTCAACGAGTTTGTCATACAATTTTCACTAAACAAAATAATTTACCAAAGCCACTCCAATGTATAGGGAGTTATAATTTGTTTTAAACCAATTTTTTAACTCTTCACTCATTATCTCATATTCTGTCTCGGTAGCCTTCGGATGCAATTCGATTCCTCCAGAAGGTCCGAAAATAATGATGTCTAAGCTCGTTTCATCTATAAATGTAATCATCCAAGCATTATTCGATCCAACAATATCACCTGCATCAAAAGGTCTAAGTTCTGCATCTTGTATCATTTGGATAACCGTATTTTTTTCTTCTTCGCTTAATATTGTGGTATGGATCATGCCAATACTGATTTCTTTTACTTGCCCTGCATTCAGTTTCTCTTTAAATTGTTCTGCCCATTTGGTGTCCGCCCCGCTTCCTGTGGAGCAACTTGAAACGATCAGTATGAAACCGACTATCACTAAGACAATACCTGAGATCCGTCCAACATTTAAGGCTAAGTCACTTGGCTCCGCATCTTTAAACTTCCATCCCAGTCGTACATACCAAGCAAAGTAAGGCCAAATCGCCATAATTATTCCTATGATATCCATCGCTACACATCAGCAATCTATCAGCTTCCTCGGAAAACAAAAAAGAGCCGCGCATCATGCGACTCTCCATCTGATTTTTAGCGCCCGCCCGTATTGGAAGCCCAGACAGGAATCCAACTGTTCGGATAATTGCTATTGGTCAGCGTTGTGTTATAGAGAACTAAATTCCCATCACTTTGCATGACCAGGGTGTCACCCGTTGTGTTAGCCGGTAAGTTACTCCCGTGATGACCTGAAATCCATGAGGTGGTATTGGGAGACCAAGCAGCTACCTGTACAGAAGTATCAATCACCAAAACTTTATCCCATCCCCAACCAGTGTAATATTCGTATTTACCTGTAGCCGGGTTGAAACCATAACGATAACCATATTGGTACACATCTTGATATTTCATGCCATATTTATACATGACAGGTTTTCCGTATTGTGGTTCAAACTTGAACGAAAGAGCCCCACTGTTACTGGTACCGCTACTCCAAAGAGAAGAACCATTCTGATAGATGACAAAATTCCCGTCATTCTGCCAAATGGCTGAAAATCTGCCATCCTGCGAAGTGAGATAGTCTCCCTTAGCCATACTTTGGCCGATCGTGAGCTTATCTCCAAGATAGCTGGCAGAAGCGGTCGCTGGTACGGCAAATGCAAGAATCAACAAGCAAGCCATAAGAATTCGAAAAGATCTGGGAAAAAGTTGTCTGTTCATTGGACACGCTCCTATGTTCTTTATAATGGTTAAAGCTAAATGTATAGAACTACAAACCTTACAGTTATTGCGTATTTCTGCACAGCGTTCGGTTAGGAGTGGTGAAAGAGCAATCAACGCATCCCCCAGTGGTAGTTATAGGGAAAATCAATTTACAATGCTCTCCGGGGTCACCTCCTTTAATAGACAATAAGTTGCTTGAATACATAGTATGAAAATGATATGTGTTAACTAGAGTTGAGGGGGTTGAGGTCCGAGGAAGTTTACTATCATAACTGCCCATACGTGTGATCACAAAACGAATATGACTTTTTATCCCATTATATCAACTAAAAAGATAAAATGCATAATTTTCTATTAAAGTCTTTCCGGGCGATAGTGGAAGGTATAAATGAATACTTTTAACTAGTCTCACTCTCGACTTACAGTTCGTAGTTCAGTTGTAGAAAACGATTTATTTTTATTTGTGGATATAGGAATTTAGATGTATGTGTCGAATGGTTTAGATTAAATTTGAATGATTTCAGAAGGATTTAACATGATTTAATCATCCAGAGGAAAGCTAAGAGGGGGATCATATGTATTTTGTCAAAAAGATAGGGAGCTTGGTTCTGGTATTATCTCTAATCACAGGGTTGTTGTACTTAAAACCATCGGATAAGGTCTATGCTGCGGCTCCAACGTCAACAATCACAATGGATAATACGCTACTGAGAATTGGCAGCACATCACAGGTAACCTTTACGTTCTCGGAAGCGGTACAAGGGTTAGACAATGGAGATTTAACGGTTCCGAACGGCACACTGACTGCACCTGTCTCTTCTGATGGAGGCATTACGTGGACCGCAACTCTCACACCTAGCCTCAACACTACAGATGCAACCAACGTCATAACCCTGAACAACGCGGGTGTGATGAATCAAGACGGTATTGTAGGGGCAGGCACAACCACCACGAGTAATTATGCGATTGATACATTAAGACCGACAGCAACCATTGTCGTAGCCGATACGACGCTGACCGCTGGGGAGACATCACTGATCACCATCACATTTTCCGAAGCAGTGACCGGCTTTAGCGTTGCCGACCTAATAGTTGAGAATGGGACGGTGAGTGGCCTTAGTTCCTCCGATGGAGGTATTACATGGACCGCGACATTAACACCAGCTTTGGGTATCACGGATGCAACTAACATCATCACGCTTGATAATACGGGCATTAGTGATATTGCAGGCAATACAGGCACGGGGACAACGCCTTCGAATAATTATGAGATCTATACCGCCCGGCCAACGGCAACGATTGTCGTAGCCGATACAACGTTGAATATTGGCAAGACGTCTGATGTCACCTTTACATTCTCTGAAGCAGTGACTGGTTTTACGCTTACAGACCTTGCGGTGACGAATGGTACCATTAACAATCTGGCTACCAATGATAATATTAGCTATACAGCAGAACTAATCCCGCCTGTCGGCATGACTGCTGGAACCAACAAGATTACACTCGACAATACGGGTGTGATGAATCAAGGCGGCATTGAAGGCATAGGAACTACAGACTCAAATAACTTCGTAATCGATACCGAAAGGCCCACAGCAACGATTGACGTTACCGATACGACACTGACTGCAGGGAAGACATCGCAGGTTACCTTTACGTTTTCCGAAGCAGTTACAGGATTTACCAATGATGACCTAGTCATTGCAAACGGTACACTGAGTTCCGTTAGCTCTTCCGATGGAGGCATTACATGGACCGCGATATTGACGCCGACTGTTGGCATCACGGATGGAACGAATATCATTACGCTTGATAATACAGGCATCAGTGATGTTGCAGGCAATGCCGGAACGGGTACGACGGATTCGAATAATTATACGGTATATACCGCCCAACCAACGGCAACGATTGTTGTAGCCGATACAACGCTGACCAGTGGCAAAACATCAGCGGTAACGATCACATTCTCTGAGGCTGTGTCGGGTTTTGATAATGCGGATCTAACGGTTGCGAACGGTACACTGAGTGCTGTTCGTTCAACCGATGGGGGTGTGACGTGGACAGCAACGTTAACCCCTCAAGCTAATGTGAGCAAATCAGTCAATGTCATCACCCTTCAGAATACGGGAGTGTCCAATGGTGCCGGTAATACAGGACAGGGTATAACGGAGTCCAATCCGTATTCAGTTTTCACTGTACAGCCGGTACAAACAACAAGCCCAAGCAGTCCTTCTGCACCAATGGCCCCGATAGACAATACAGTCACTTCAACAACGGGTAAAATAACCGTTCCGGCGGGCAAATCAGGGTTGGTTAGCTTGGGCAAAGAGATTCAGATCTCAATTCCAGCAGGGGCATCACCTCAAGAATTGACATTATCGATTGATAAAGTGTCTAATACCGAAACTTTGTTAACAAATAAAGAGGTTCTGGCCGGCCCAGTATTTGAGCTTCTGAAGAATTTTCCGGAGAACTTTCTCAAGCCGGTAAAAATGACATTTACATTTGATTCATCAGGTCTTAAGAGTCAGCATACAGTGGCTGTATTTTATTATGATGAAGTGAATAAAGCATGGGAGAAAGTGCCTGGCGGTATTATAAAAGGGGAGCAAATCACAGTTGAGGCCAATCACTTTACGAAGTTTGCTGTCCTTGTTGTTGATCTAACTAGCGGAAAGCCTCTCTTGAATAGTCCAGTTGAACCGACGACGGAAGCTGGCTTTAGCGACATCTCGGGACACTGGGCTGAAGCAAGAATTAAACAAGCTTTAAGCAACGGTATAATTACCGGATATCCAGATGGAACGTTCAATCCGGGAAAGAACGTCACACGTGCAGAGTTCTCAGTCATGCTGATGAGCACCTTAAATTCACAAAAAGCAGAAGTGGAACTGGTATTCTCAGATAAAACCGAGATCGGAACTTGGGCCAAAATGGAAGTATCGCAAGCCGTGCAAGAAGGCATTATTAGCGGTTATCCAGACGACACGTTCCGGCCCAACGCCGATATCACACGTGCCGAGATGGCAGTGATGGTTGCGGATGCGCTCAGGGTGTCTACTACAGGCAATGCTACAACGTCTTTTGCAGACGACAAGTCTATCCCTGTTTGGGCAAAAAACGCTGTGGCAACGCTGAAGGAACTTGGCCTTGTCGAAGGGATGGGAAACAACAATTTCAATTCTAAATCACCAACCACCAGAGCAGAGGCCGTCGTTCTATTAATGAACATGTTAGAGCAAAGAGGAATCGTAGTTAACTGATGATGAAAGATACTCTTGCTGTTGAACGTGTTTAGCCAGGTTTAAACATACCTCTTCTCTATCAATCTCCCAAATATTTTTACAACCATTTGATATTTTCTATGACTTTTCTGAATTGAACTATGGTAAAATATCTCAGGATCGATAATTGGAGAGGGGTTTTGTAATTCATGTCTTGGAAAAAAGTTTTGGGTAAAAGCACCCTGCGTGTAGCTACTGCTGCACTATTACTCACGCAACTATTGGGCGCAGCAGGTTCTGTCTCAGCCGCAGGCAACGATGTAGAAGTACACTTGATTGGTATCAATGACTTGCACGGTCAGTTAGATACCACATCGATGGTTGGTGATAAAAAGGCAGGATCGGCTCCAATTCTAGCAACCTATCTCAAAGAAGCTCAAGCCAAATATGAACATTCCCTACTCTTCCATAATGGAGACTCTGTTGGTGCATCTGCGCCAGTCTCATCTCTTGATCGTGACGAGCCTACCATGGAATGGATGAATATGATGGGATTTGATGTGGGCTCCTTGGGAAATCATGAATTCGACCATGGTGTCGCTGCTTTAAAGGCACAGATCTTTGGTGGCCTTGATCCAAAAGAAGGCAAAGTAACGCATGCCGGTGCAAAATTTGATTACGTCAATGCAAACGTGATCGAAACCGCTACCGGAAAAACACTAATCCAGCCTTATGTAATTAAAGAAGTAGGCGGAGTCAAAATTGGATTCATCGGACTAGTGACCAAATCAACACCTGCCAAAGTATCACCATCGGGTACAGCTGGTGTGCGTTTCTTAAGTCCAGAAGAAGAAGTTGAAGCTGTTAATAAATATGCAAAAGAATTACAAGATAAAGGTGTAGAAACGATCATCGTGTTGGCACATGATCCAGCAACCACCAAAGAAGGCGTAACGACTGGAGAAGCAGCTGATCTGGCAAAAGCTTTACCATCAAATTCCCCTGTTGACGTGATCGTTGCAGGTGACAATCATGCTTTGGCTAACGGTGAAGTGAATGGAAAATTGATCGTGCAAGCCTACTCATATGGTACAGCTTTTGAAGATATCAAGCTGATGATTGACCCTGCTACCGGAGATGTAACTGAGAAATCAGCTACGATTACAACAACATTCCAAGAGGGTGTAAAAGAAGACCCTGAAACGTTGGCAATTATTAAAAAATCATTGGACAAGCATCCTGAGCTGACGAAGCCAGTAGGTACAACGGATGGTTCTGTTACTCGTACAGATGCTTATAATAACGAAGCCCCTCTAGGCAACTTGATTGCAGATGCCATGCGTCAAGCAGACTTTGGTGATAAAGCGAGCGATGCTGACTTTGCATTTATGAATCCAGGTGGTATTCGTGCGGACTTACCAAAAGATGATGTAACCTTTGCTGATCTTGCGAAAATCCAACCATTCGGTAATACTCTAGTGAAACTTGAGCTGACTGGCGAACAGGTTAAAACCTTGTTGCAGCAGCAATGGGGTACCAATGCTGACGGTACACCTAATACCAAAACACTCCAAATCTCTGGTTTGAAATACACTGCAGATTTCAATAAGCCAGTGGCAGAACGTATTACTGGTCTTAGTCTGGAAGATGGAACACCAATTGATTCTGCAAAAACATATACGGCTGTAGTTAACAACTTTATGGCTGCAGGTGGAGATAACTATAAAGTGCTGCTGGATGCTAAATCATCCCTGACAGGTCCGATCGATCTGGATGTATTCTACCAATACATCGTAGATACGTATAAAGGCGGTAGCATCGAAGCTAAAAATGAAGGACGTATCACAAACCTGGCTGCATCTACCGAGCCAACAGAAACACCTGTAACAACAGAAGTCATTTCTCGTGCTGAATTTGTAAGTGCTCTGGTGGACATGTTGAAACTGAACAAAGTAACGACAGCACCTGCATTCAAGGATGTTGCGGCCAATGCTGCATATGCGGATGCGATTGCTGAAGCTACGCAAGCTGGATTCATTCAAGGTTACGGCGGGAACTTCTACCCGGAACGTGATATTACTTTGGAAGAAGCAGCGACGATTTTGGCAAAATTGGTGAACAGTCCGGCATCTGAAGCGAATGCGGCAACGATTATTGCTGCTTTCGAGGATGGTAAGTCCGTGTCTGCTTACGCAATTAAGCCTATGGCAAAATTGATTGACAAAGGTATTCTGGGTGGAACCGATAAAAAATCGCTTCAACCTAAACAAGGTCTTACTACTAACGATGCCAAAGCTTTAATTGAAAAGGCTGTTGCAGCCAAAGCTTCATAATGTTGAACTTCATGTATTCATAATAATTATTAATTAAATAAACGACGGGGTCCATTGAGAAGAAGGAGAATGGACCTCGTCGTTTTTAAGTTTATTTCTGAGAATAAGTTATAATTTTTTCCAGCCATTGAATGATTAACATCTCGCGTTGAATTGCATAATCCAACACCAGATAATCTCCGAAATGCTCACTGTCCGCAGAAGGAATTTGACTATATCTTTCTTTGGTGTGTTGAAGATGTGTTAGTCGTTCCTGATGCTGAATCAGTTGATGATCCACCAGCTGTAATCGGGTTGCAGCATCAAGATGATGAGAGAAATACATTCGAAGCCGAAACACATCTTTGGGCGTGGGTTCAATAGGCTCTTCTTTTTTCAACCATTGAACAAAATCAAGCTTGCCTTTTTCCGTAATGGAATACAGCTTTTTCTCCAGAATTTCTCCACTAATTTGAATTTCGTATACAATCAGTTCCTCGCTCAACAATTTTTTCAACTCAGGATATATCTGACTGTGCTTTGCAGTCCAAAATTCACCCAAATCCTTACTAAACTCTTTGCCTATATCGTAACCAGTCATGGGTTCCTTAGACAACAGCCCTAATATTGCATATTTTAAAGTTCTCATAAGGCTCACCTTCTCTAGATAAATACGTATGAATCTTGTAATTATAACATAACCAGCGAGTGAACCTTAATATAGATACAGATTTAAACTAACACGTTAATCAGTTCATATAAATATGTACATGTTTTCATTGATATGATTTTTTGCCTGTGGTACTATTTAACTCGAAAGATAGTGAATTAATTCACAATATAAACATGAGGGAGAAAAGATCTCAGTGGAACTGACAAAAAAGAGATGGATTATTCTGATTGCAAGCTGTTTTATCAATCTGTGTATCGGCTCGATTTACGCATGGAGTGTATTTGCTGCACCAATGGCAGAGTATTTGAGCGGCATTACAGGACGTCTTTTAACTCCGGGGGATTTGGCTATTGCCTTTACAATCTGCAACTCTGTAGGGCCAATTACGATGATTTCAGGTGGATGGATTAATGACAGGTTTGGACCGAAGAAAGTCATTTTGATTGGAGGCTTGTTGTTTGGGGGCGGCATGATTCTGTCCGGATTTGCAACGTCTGTAGGATTTCTGGTGTTTGCTTATGGGATCGTACTCGGCTTGGGAACAGGGATGGTTTATGGGTGCACCATTAGTAACTCAATCAAGTTTTTCCCGGACAAACGGGGACTGGTCGGCGGTGTAACAACGGCTGCGTATGGATTAAGTTCTGTTATTATCCCTCCGATTGCCAATGCATTTATCAGTAATTCTGGGGTAACCTCTGCATTCTTTGTTACGGGTACTTCATTTCTTGTCATTGTCTGTGCCGCATCTTTCTTTATTGAAAAATGCCCATCTGATTTTGTTCCGTCAGGCTGGACACCTAAGACTGTCAACGTTAATTCATCTTTAAAAGCAGATAAGAACTGGAAGGGGATGCTGGCAAGTCCGCTATTTTACGTCATGATTCTGATATTAATAAGCGGAGCTTTTGCTGGTCTAATGTGTACGTCGCAAGCATCACCTATAGCTCAGAAAATGGTAGGTCTGTCTGCCGCAGCTGCGACAACCGTTGTTTCTGTCTTGGCTCTGTTTAACACGGGTGGACGTATCCTTGCGGGATATATTTCCGACAAAATTGGTCGAATCAATACGCTGGCCGTCGCTTCGCTCTTATCAGTAGCAGGACTCATCTTGCTGTATTTATCAGGTGGTAGCAATGTTGTGACATTTTATATCGGTATCTCTGCCATTGGATTGAGCTTTGGCTCCCTGATGGGAGTATTCCCCGGATTTACAGCCGATCAGTTTGGAGCCAAAAATAATAGTGTGAATTATGGAATCATGTTTATTGGATTCGCAATAGCAGGATACTTCGGGCCTTCGATTATGAGAAATGTATTCAGTGCAGACGGGAGTTATCAAAGAGCCTTTGTCATTGCAGCCATTCTGGGGTTGTCCGGATTTATTCTCACCTTTGTATATAAGTGGGTCGTCAAGTATCAGGAGAGAGCAGCTCATAAGAATCAGAAGGTCATCATCTAAAGTTTACGATATATCAGCTATAAGAAGTATGAGACCATTTGCTATTCCCCATGCAGGATGTGTTTTTTGAATAAAGAAGCAGACACTTTTGATCATATTATGGGGTTAAATCGACAAAAGGATGTTTCTATGATAGGGTGGAGGCATCCCATAGGCATTCTACTCTTCGGAGTAGAGTGCCTTCATGTATATCATGGGAGCTTACATTAAATGTATTTTAAATCAATTGGATCGGTTATGGAGGTGGTGATGCTATGTTTCTCTCTTTAGCCCCATTAGGGGATGGTTGGATGGTTATAAAAAATGTGAAAATATCATTTAATAAAGAGGAGCGAACATAGCATGACTACTCGTTTTCAAGCGGAGACCCGCATTCCATTAAATCCATCTCGACTTAGGGATCTACGTAAATCCGGGCGTTTGCCAGGCGTTGTTTTTGGCAGAAATACGGAGAATGAGATGATTCATATTCCAACAATAGAATTTCAAAAATGGTTGAAGCAAGGAGCAACTGGTTTTATTGAATTACAGTTTGAAAAGAAAGGCTCATTGACCGTATTGTTGGAAGACCTCCAACGTGATTCGGTTACACGAGATTTGCTTCATGTGGATTTTCAACAGGTGCAGACCAATGAGATCATGCGGACAAAAATTCCTGTCAAGTTCAATGGCACACCGATCGGCACAAAGCAGGGTGGAGTCGTGCAAGTTCAATTAGCTTCTATTGAAGTGGAGGCATTGCCGAGACACTTGCCAACATCGATTGAATTTGACATTAGTACGATGGAACTTGGAGAAACACTCCATGTAAGTGATGCAACATTTGCACCAGATGTGACGGTGATCTCTGAGGGGAATGAGTCTCTTCTCTCTGTAGTGAAACCTTAACAATTCCAAATTAGCAAAGCTGAATAAGTCAGAATCTCCGGCTATGCAAGCATGGTTGGCGGACGGCAGAATAGAAGCATCTGTATTTGGGGAGTTTTGACCGTCTATTATGTACCGTTTCGACTTAATTAGCTCATTAAGATGATAGTGACAGTAGTTCTATAATTCACGAGCCACCTTTGTACAGTAAAAGGTGGTTCTTTTTCGTGTATGCGACCACTGTATAAACACACTTTTTCTACCTTGTATCCTTCTCAAGCAACTGTGTTTCTGGCACCGTTCAGCGAGAGAGGGCTCATCGCGCAGAATGCCATACTGCAACCATGTAGACTAACCCTCTACTAGTATTTTTCACCTATGAATTAGCTTATAAAAGAGTGCAACTTTTTTACCAATATATAGACAAGTTACTCGTTTACTGTATCCCTTTTCGGTGTTATACTCACAATATTCAAAAAAGAATTTGTGAAAATATGTCGAATTGAGGCTTATCAGGATGATTATAGGTAGACAAAACGGCGAAACGATCATCCTTATTCCATCACTTGAACCGGATGAGAGACTTCCAGCCTATGTACGGCAATTGCGAGAGTATGGATTTACTAATATTGTTATTGTGGACGATGGATCTGGTGAGGCCTACCAGTCGATTTTCGAGGAGCTTCGTGAGAACGGTTGTGCTCTGCTAACACATGCGGAAAATCAGGGGAAAGGTGCGGCACTCAAGACCGGATTTGATTATATTGGAAAGCAATTCGACGCATCCTCCTTCGTTGTAACCGCTGATTCAGACGGACAGCACGCGGCTGAGGATGTCTACCGTATAGCCCAAGAAGCAAGACTCCATCCAGACTCGTTGGTGCTCGGGGTAAGGAACTTCAGTGAGGGGAACATACCGCCAAAGTCCCTGTTAGGCAATCGGATGACCTCCTTTATTTTTGCCATGCTATATGGTAAAAAGCTGTCAGATACCCAGACTGGGCTTCGTGCCTTCGGTCCAGGGCTACTTGCGTTTATGCAGGATGTTCGCGGCACTCGATTTGAATATGAGCTGCAGATGCTCATCTCGTGCATTCAGTCTGGCATACCGATTCATACCATGCCAATCCAAGTCATTTATGAGAATGGCAATGCGGGCACACATTTTAAAGCGATCCAGGATAGCGCCCGAGTCATGGGGGTATTGTTCTCCAATTTCCTGCGGTTCATTTCATCGTCGGTGGCCAGTTCGGTTGTTGATTTGGGTATCGCCTGGTTTTTGATCGACGCGTTACGGCCCGTGTTGGGTGAGCAGCACTATCTAAGAATTCTGCTCGCAACCGTGATTGCGAGAGTTATGTCCATTGTGGTCAACTATGTACTGAACAGACATTTTGTATTCCGCAAGGAGGATAGCCAGGGCAGTCTATGGCGCTATCTGACGTTATGCGGAGTAGTGATATTGCTTTCCAGTACCGGTGTATATATATTCCATACCGTTCTCTTCGTAGATGAGAAATTGGCGAAATTCGTCTGTGATGCCTTGCTGTTCCTGCTCAGTTTCCAATTGCAGCGAAGATGGGTATTTGCAGCAAGGAGGAAGCAGTTGTAGTGCAAAACGAAAAAAGGCAGAATATCTTTTTTATCATCACGATGATCCTGATGTCGATTTATTTGGTATGGCGTGCGTTTTTTACGTTGCCATGGGGTGAAGGCGTTCTGAACGTTATTTTTGGTATGCTGCTGATTGTGGCTGAAACGGTCACCGTACTGACAACCTTTGAATTATTCTTTCAGAAGATGCAAAAAGAACGTACACAGCTCGACTTTCCAGTCGTTCCGCCGGAATATTATCCGGATGTGGATGTATTTATTGCTACGCATAATGAGCCCGTTGATCTGTTATATAAAACCGTCAATGCCTGTACATTCATGGATTATCCGGACAAGCAGAAGGTTCATATTTATCTCTGTGACGATGGAGCAAGACCTGAGGTGGAGGAGCTTGCCAGACAGTTTGGCGTGGGATATCTGGGGTTCCCCGGAAACAAGGATGCCAAGTCTGGTAATCTGAACAATGCACTGAGCAAAAGCTCTTCGCCGCTTATTGCCACGTTTGATGCGGATATGATTCCACAGCACACCTTTTTGATGAAAACGGTACCCTATTTCATGCTCTCCACGTTTATTAAGGAGAATGAGGTATGGCGTCCTCGCCGAGAGGACGAGATGGACCCTAAGTTCAAGCTTGGTCTGGTACAGACCCCGCAGAGCTTCTACAATCCGGATCTATTCCAGTTTAACCTGTATGCAGAGCAAGGTATTCCGAATGAACAGGACTTCTTCTCCAGAGAAGTGAACATCCTGCGTAATGCCTCCAATGCGGTAGCCTATACAGGAAGTAATACAATCATTTCCCGGCAGGGTATGGAAGACATCGGAGGTTTTCCGCTCAATACAATCACCGAGGACTTTGAGACAAGCATCCGCTTGCAGCAGGAAGGTTATATTACCTATGCGACTCAAGAGGTTCAAGCTGCCGGACAGACAACAACAACAGTGAAGAGCATGATTAAGCAACGGATTCGCTGGGCAAGGGGTATTATTCAGAGCTTGCAGAATACGCGTGCACCCTTATCTGGGAAGCTTCCTTTCTGGACGAGAGTGACCTACTTGAGCAGCTTCTTATACTGGTGGTCCTTCTTTAATCGGTTGATTTTCATTTTGGCACCTATTTTGTTTGCGTTATTCGACTTCCAGATTGTGAACACAACCTTCTGGCAGATCTTAATATTCTGGCTTCCATCCTATTTCTTCTACAGTGTATCCATGCGATATCTGTCCAGCAATATTCGGAATCAGCGATGGAGTCAGGTTATCGATACGATATTTATGCCTTATCTGATCTGGCCTGTTCTTCTAGAAACGCTGGGTATTCGTGAGAAAAAATTCAAGGTTACCAACAAAAGCAGAGCGAGCGGTCGTCAATGGATGTCTGCTCTGTTATATGCCCTTCCGCATATCTTCTTGCTATTGCTTTCCATTGCAGCCGTGATTCGGTATGTGAATGGCAAGTACGGCATTGCGCTGTTCTTCAGCAGTATCATTATTTTCTGGCTGATTCATAACATGATCGCGCTATGTTACGCCCTGTTCTTCATGATTGGCCGTCGTGCGTATCGGGAGACAGAACGGATTCGGGCGCAGGAAGATGTTACGATTCACGACCAAGCCAACAATCTGCGATATCAGGCCAAGACGGTGGATGTATCCGAACAAGGGATTGCCTTCTATGTTCCTTATCCCATTTATTTGGCTGAGCAGAAGATCATCTCTCTGATCGTCAAAACCGAGCGATATGAGGCGAACCTCGATGCAGTCATCGTTTATGTGAAACAGGATGGAGAGGGCTGGCGCTATTCTGCAACGGTTCAGCCGGTCGGTGAGAATGATAACCGCCAATACATGCAAATCATCTACGACCGTAAACACTCATTGCCAGAGCAGATGAATCTGTGGGATACGGCTTATGATGATATGTTACGTAATGTGAAAAAACGTATTGTTCAGCCCAGATCCGATCAGCGAAAAATGCCGCGGCTTTCCCTTCAGCTTCCAGTTCATTTCACCAATGATGCTAGCTGTACGCTGCGCAGCTTCAATTATCGTTTCTTCTCCGCGACGGGATTTCATGGTGATATTGCGGCAGGAGCGGTCGTTACTTTTTATACGAAGAGTAATATTGAAGTCATCCTGCAACATACGGGAAAAACGACAGCCCGTGAGCGCGAAGTACTCCTTTCGGTGGAGAATATTGATGATATTGTGGAGAAGGGCCTGATCGAGCAGTTGCTGACGGATCTGATTCAGCCACATTCCGATCGTGCCACCAGAGAGGGTTAGGAGAGATAAAGATGCTCATTGTGCTTCATTTTGTGATGGGAGTTTTATTGATATTCTCCTTTCTTGGTTATATGCAGTTTGTACGGAAGGCACTTTCACTGCGTTGGGAGTTCGTCCCTGTGTTCGTGTTTTCCTCGATTGCCTGCTTCGTATATTTTGCTGGCTTGGCAGGTCAGCTCTTTATTGGAAGTATTATTGTGTTGATCCTAGGCTTGGTGTTTGTTAGAGGTACGCTGGTTCGAGCTGTCCGACAAGGGACCAAAACCAAACCGAATGTATTGTTCTCGTTATTTCAGTTTTCTTTTCTGGGCGGAACGTTCATCTTTTTGCTGGTTCTGTTCCAAAATGAATTGACACACTACGATAACTTTTCGCACTGGGCCATAGTGTTGAAGCAGATGCTGAGTACAAATGCTTTTCCGACACCAGACTCCAGCCTGATTGATTTTAAAAACTATCCGCTGGGAACTTCGTCGTTTATTTATTATGTCTGTCGCTTTATGGGGCACTCCCAGTCCGTGATGCTTTTGGCACAGGGTCTGCTTATCTTTTCCTGTTTTTATGCCATGTTTGGCATTGTTTCGGAGAAGAAACGCTTCCTTCTGTACGCTTTTCTCGGACTCGGGTTATCTACGCTTTCCTTTTTCAATCTTACGATTCGGATCACCAATCTACTCGTGGATTTCTTGCTTCCGATCTACGCACTCGCGATCCTGGCGGTGATTTATCAATATCGTCATGAGATCAAAAAGGCATGTATTGTTGTTCTTCCGCTTGCTGGATTGCTGACCATTATCAAAAGCACAGGGATTATTTTCGCCGCGATCGGCCTGATCTTCCTGGTGTATACGTGGTTGAGAAATGGGCAGCTCTCGAACTGGAAAGTCGGACTGGCTGTGCTGGGTACCCTTGGCGGTTCATTCCTTCCGTATTTCGGCTGGAGCTGGCGAATGGCAACGGTATTTCAAGGGGTTGATAACAAGTTCGAGGGGACAGCCGCGGTGATCAAAGCGGGCAAGACGGGAGAACAGAAATGGGAGATTCTGACGCTCTTCCTGAAATCGAGCATGGATATCACGTCCAGGCCTGTGCTCGGCATTGTACTTTTCCAAATTATCGCAATCGCAGCTTCTGTATTTGCCATCATCGTGCTTAAGAAGAAGTGGAACTTATGGAAAGCACTAATTGCTTTGGACGTTGTTCTGTTGCTGTATTATGCAGGTATTCTGGCGCTGTATCTCTTCTCCATGCCACTGGATGAAGCAATTGTCCTGGCAGGCTTTGAGCGTTATGCATCGAGTATCGTGGTGCTGTTCGCTGGTGGGCTGGTGTTGTGCGCTGCGATCGACCTGGAGCGTTCATTCCATTATCGGATTGGTGAAGTGCCTGATTATCAATCCTTTAAGACGGTCGAGACGAAAGGTCATTATCAGAAAGGCATTATCGGCTGTATGGCGGTTGCTGCCACCATCCTTTTGTCCGAATACAACGGTATCGTGTCTATCGCCCAAAGCTATGATACAACGCTCCCTTACAAGATTCATGCGGTTACCGGTGATCGGTGGTACCCAGGTGGGCAAGAGGATAATAACAGATATCTCTTCTACGCCTCAGACAGGGACCAGCAGGTCACGAACTATTACATGCAATATGTAGGGAAGTATTTCTTGTATGCTCCACATGTAGACGGGATCGTGTTGTTCTATGAGGATAATATGGACAACCTTCTGAGCGGCTACGATTATTTAGTGGTTGTCGAGACGGATCTCAACGCCAAGTGGTTGCTGAAAAAGCATTATGGTATTGACATGCAGGAGGGTATCTACAAAATCACCCGTTCCGGGGATCAGATCGTTCTTACGTTGACTTGAAATCATAGGTATTGAGATCCTGCGTTCATTAAGGAAGTTGCAGAAGGTTCTGGAACTAGCAAAGCTGAAGGTAGATCAAACCCAATTAGTCGTGTAGACCAAGGTCTGTACGACTATTTGTCATGCTACTGGAAACAGGAAATTCGGCCACTCGTTAGGGGGAGTGGATTCCACACTGTGTTCATTCAATGCTGAATAGGGGGAAGCTTCGCAGATGAGTGCTCCTCTGAGATATACAGCTCACCGTTGTCATCTACAGTTGCAAAAAAGATGTTGTCCTGACGTAGTCCTCGTGTTTGAAGTTGTGATGCGAGCCAGGTGGTATCCTTTTGCACATAGGACAGGGTGTCTTCATATACCTTTCCTTCTATGATCAAAGGGTAGGAGACGCTCTTCTTTTGCTTGACCAGGCCCAAATCTTCAAGAGAGGGAGCAGATTTTAATTCTTTTTTATAAACGGTCAACTTGCCGTTGGCCTCCAGTATGGCGAAATCAACATCGCCTAGATGGAATATATCTCTTTCACGCAGCATTTGAAGAATGTTGTCCACCGAATATTTTACTTTTTTCAAGTTGGGGACAATGAGCTGGCCTTGACTTACAACAACAGTTGGTTCAAATGTGATAAGTTTTCCAAATTTCCTCCATTTAATCGTCAGAACAGAAACGAGCCGCTGTGTAAGACCGATTAATATGATCGCCACCGCGGTATGGATATGCTCAATTTTGGGATCAGCAATATCAGCACCTACAACAGCCCCCAAACTAAGGACGACCAGAAAGTCGAACACAGGCAGTTCACCAACAGAACGTTTGCCCATGAACATACCTACAATGAGCATGAGCGGGAAAATCGTAAAAATCCTTCCTGCAACCAGCAAACTATCTTTCACTATTTCCATGATTTCCACCCCAAGGTACCCGCCCTTTCCTTCTGAATTAATAAGCTCTGAACATATCATGAGTCCTATCATTATTGCCAAGAAGAAAACGAAAATAAACAGTCACTTGGTAATGCTGAGTTGGTTTATTTATTCCACTTCGATCTCCTTCACCGTCTCTCCCTCAACCAGCACCGGCTGATAGTAGGTATTCGTCGGCAGATCTTTTTTGCCTTGCAAATTCTTGATTACCCAGTCGGCAGCATCACGGCCCATTTGTTCTTGGGGATGGGTTAGCGTGGTGAGCCGAATGTTGGCGTTCTTGGCGATATACGAATTGTCCTGACCAATGATGGATAACTCATCCGGGATCGAGATACCCAGTTGCCTGCAAGCGTGCACGACCTCTAGCCCCACCTCGTCGTTATAACAGACGATTGCGGTGAGCGAATCCCTGTTTTCGGCCAGATACGTAGCTACATTGGAAGATAACTCTGGTTTTGAGGCGGTATCAAAGGAAAGTACTTGTTCCGGGTGGAACCGTAACTTCGCTTCACCCAGCGCTTTGATGTACCCCTTCATTCGGTATTTCCCTTGCAAATCATCCATTTTCGCAATAATGCCGATTTGGGTATGACCCTTGGCGATCAATTCCCGTGTAGCAAGATAACTGGATTGCACGTCATCCAGGCAGAAGAACGGAACCTCCAACTCTTCATAGAACGCATTAATCATCGTAAACGGTACATCCTGCTCCTTGAATGAGAGGTAGTACGCAATATTAGGATTATAGAGATTACTTTTGGTCGGTTCGACAATCAGGCCATCCACACCGTAGGAGAGCATCATTTCGAGTGCTTTTTTCTCCTGTGCCACATCATTATTGGTGCTGGCCAGCAGTAACGAGTAGTTGTCCTCATTCAGGCGACTCTCAATGCCGCGAATAATGGAAGGAAAGATATAATCGGAAATGTACGTCGTGATCACACCAATCGTTTTCTTGGATGTATTACCGCCTGAGCGTGATCGATACTGATTGCTTACGTAGGTTCCTGAACCTTTTTCGCTTCGTAAAAATCCTTCGTTCGATAACTCTAAAATGGCCTTCCGCACCGTCTGGCGACTTACGGTGTAGCTTTCCTGTAATGCCAGCTCGGTTGGAATCTGTTCGCCTATGCTATATGTCCCTGAAAGGATATGACTTTTTATATCATCAATGATGACCTGGTATTTTGGCTTCACGTAGTCCACTTCTTTCATCGTTACTCATCTATATTAACGTCATTATTCCAATAGTTGTACGTACATATTCTAGCATGATTCAGATGGGAAGCAAATAAAACCGAACATTTTTCGAAATAAACCGTACATATCCGGCTTTTTTGCATGGAGGTGTACCTTACAGCATAGCCGTTTTATAGCTGTATAAGACCTTTGAATGGTCAAATAGAGTACAATATGTGTTCTTTGTAAGTATAACTATTATATATTATTGACAAATGTACGTACAAAAAATATACTAAGGCTGTCAGAAAAGGAAAGCGCATTCTTTTAAGAAGACAGATTTTTTGAACCACCTTTTATACCAAAATCGTGATTAGTCACTGCCATAAGTAGAAGTTTCACCTTATATATGCATCCTATGGGATGTGAAATCGCGACCGGAGAGGGGATACACGTGATTATGAGTCAACTGGACTTGAAAGAAGCCATTACCAATGGTGCTACTTCACTCGGAATTGAATTTGGATCAACGCGGATTAAGGCGGTGTTGATTGACGAGCGTTTTGAGACCATTGCGTCAGGCAGTTATGAATGGGAGAACCTTCTGAAAGACGGATATTGGACGTACAACCAGGAGGATATCATCACAGGTCTGCAGACGGCTTATCGTGAGATGAAGCAAGAGGTGGAACAGAAATACGGAATCACGCTGAGAACAGTCGGTTCGATCGGATTCTCAGCCATGATGCACGGATATATCGCATTGGATAACGCGGGTGAACTGCTGGTACCTTTCCGCACGTGGCGTAACGCGACGACGGGAGCAGCTGCAAGGGAGCTAACCGAACTTCTGCAATTCAATATTCCGGAACGTTGGAGCATCGCCCACTTGTACCAAGCGATTTTGAACGAAGAAGCGCATGTGCCACAGATCGATCACCTGACAACCTTGGCTGGATACATCCACTGGTTGCTGACGGGCAATAAGGCGATTGGCATCGGCGATGCTTCAGGCATTTTCCCCATTGACGAGTCTACACATAATTACCACCCAACCATGATCCAACAGTTCGATGAACAGATCGCGGGCAAAGGTTATCCATGGAAAGTCGAGGACCTTCTGCCCAAGGTATATCTCGCAGGTGAGAATGCAGGTGCATTGACGGAAGCGGGAGCCAAGTTGCTCGACCCTTCGCAAGATCTGCAAGCAGGTATTCCACTGTGTCCGCCAGAAGGTGATGCCGGAACGGGTATGGTGGCAACAAATAGCGTGAGAAAACGTACGGGGAACATCTCGGTCGGCACATCCGTATTTGCCATGATTGTACTGGAGAAGGAATTGTCCAAAGTGTATCCCGAGATTGATATGGTCACCACGCCGGATGGCAGTCCAGTAGGGATGGTACATGCCAACAACTGTTCCAGTGATATCAACGCATGGGTGGGACTGTTCCGTGAATTCTCTCAAGCGATGGGATATGAAGTGGATAACGGCAAGTTGTTCAGCGTGTTGTTTAACAAGGCTTTGGAGGCAGACCCGGATGGTGGCGGCTTACTCAGCTACGGTTACTACTCCGGTGAGAACATTACGGGACTTGAGAAAGGCCGTCCATTGTTCGTCCGCTCCCCGGAAAGCAACTTCAGTCTGGCAAACTTCATGCGGACACATCTGTTCAGTGCCTTCGGTGCGCTCAAGCTCGGCATGGATATTTTGACGGAGCAGGAGCAGGTGTCGATTGACAGTATTCTGGCCCACGGTGGCCTGTTCAAAACCCCTGTGGTCGGACAACGGATTGTTGCTGCTGCGATGAACGTACCGGTGTCGGTCATGTCTACCGCTGGTGAAGGCGGCGCATGGGGCATGGCACTTCTGGCTTCGTACATGATCAACAAGGATCAAGAGGAGAGCCTGGATGTGTTCCTGGAGCAGAAGGTCTTTAACGATGTGGAGGGAGTCGAAGTGGCACCGGATGCATCGGATGTGAAGGGATTTGAAGCATTTATCGAACGCTACCGGAGTGGGCTTGCGATTGAGCATGCAGCTGTAAACCATCTGGTAGAAAACGGGAGGGAATAACATGTTAGAACAATTGAAAGAAGAGGTATTCCAGGCGAATCTGGAACTGCCCAAGCACGGACTTGTGAAATTCACATGGGGTAACGTCAGCGCAATCGATCGGGAAAGCGGTCTGTTCGTCATTAAACCAAGTGGCGTTAGCTACGATGTGATGAAGGCAAGCGACATGGTTGTGGTTGACCTGGACGGTAACGTCGTGGAGGGTGAGATGAGACCTTCCTCGGATACCGCAACACATGCCGTACTATATAAGCATTACTCGGAGATTGGTGGCATCGTGCATACGCACTCCACATGGGCGACCATCTGGGCGCAAGCCGGATTGGACGTACCTGTGATGGGAACCACACATGCGGACACGTTCTATGGGGCTGTGCCTTGCGCACGTTTCCTGAACCAGGACGAGGTGGATCGCGGATACGAAGCGGAGACAGGACGTGTCATTATTGAAACGTTTGAACAGCGTGGAATTGATGTGATGGCGGTTCCGGCAGTGTTGCTCCATGGTCACGCACCATTTACGTGGGGGAAAGATGCCAAGTCAGCGGTGGTGAACAGTGTCGTGCTGGAGGAAGTGTGCAAAATGAACCTGTACGCGCGGCAATTGAATAACTTCGCGAAGGAACTGCCGCAAGGCATCCTGGATAAACATTATCTGCGCAAACACGGAAAAGACGCGTATTACGGACAGAAGTAATTAGGCTATAACAGTGATTGGAAGCATGTTCTGGCTTCCAAGTGGTTTAGTGTGGGAATGACTTGTTCAACTATACTTTTTACACGATAACGGAGAAGACAGAAGAAAGCTGGAGAAGCGGAGCGTTCGCCTTTATCACAGGATTTTCCCTTTAAAAAAGGGAATCAGAAAAATCCGGGGATAACCAGCGATCGAAAGATTATTCTGGCTGCGCAGTGTGCTAGTGTAAACCCACTAGTTCAACTATAAAATAATGAAATGAGGATGATTACATGTCAGCAGCAAAAGAATTCTGGTTTGTCGTCGGTTCACAGCACTTGTACGGAGAAGAAGCCTTGGGCGAAGTAAAAGCCAACGCACAGAAAATCACGGATGCCCTCAACGCAAGCGGTGTACTGCCGTACCCGCTCGTATTGCAGGATTTGGCGGTAAGCGCAGATAAAATCACAAGCACGATGAAGGAAGTTAACTACCGCGACGAAGTAGCGGGTGTCATCACATGGATGCATACATTCTCCCCGGCGAAAATGTGGATCCGTGGTACAAAATTGCTGCAAAAACCTTTGCTGCACTTGGCAACCCAATTCAACGAAAGCATTCCATGGGCAACCATTGATATGGACTTCATGAACTTGAACCAAGCCGCTCACGGTGACCGCGAATATGGCTTCATCAATGCACGTCTGAGAAAACAAAATAAAATCGTTGTTGGCTACTGGGAGCGCCCGGAAGTGCAACAGCAAGTTGCCGACTGGATGGACGTAGCGGTAGCTTATAATGAAAGCTTTAACATCAAAGTAGCTCGCTTCGGTGATAACATGCGTAACGTGGGCGTGACTGAAGGCGATAAAGTAGAGGCACAGATCCAGTTCGGATGGACCGTTGATTACTTCGGCATTGGCGACCTCGTGCAATACGTGAACGCTGTAACAGAGCAGGAAATCGACGATCTGATCGCTCAATATAAAGACCTGTACGAATTCGACTATGGCACAAACAGCAAGGAAGCTTGGGAAGCCAGCGTACGTGTGCAAGCGAGTTATGAAATTGCGATCAAACGGTTCCTGGACGAAGGTGGTTACAGCGCCTTCACGACGAACTTCGAAGATCTGCATGGCATGAAACAACTTCCGGGTCTGGCTGTGCAACGCCTGATGGCTCAAGGGTACGGATTCGCCGGTGAGGGTGACTGGAAAACAGCTGCGCTGGATCGCTTGCTAAAAATCATGGCCCATAACGAGAACACGGGCTTCATGGAAGATTACACATACGAGATGGCCACTGGACAGGAAGCGATCCTGCAATCTCACATGCTTGAAGTAGATCCGACACTTGCCAGCACGAAACCGAGAATCATCGTGTCCCCACTGGGTATTGGCGATCGCGAAGATCCGGCACGTCTTGTGTTCGACGGCAAAGCAGGCGAGGGTGTCGTAGTATCCATGGCAGACTTCGGAACACATTACAAACTGCTGATCAACGAAGTATCCGCATTTGAGCCAACTGTTCCAGCACCTAACTTGCCGGTAGCACGTGTTCTGTGGAGCGTGAAGCCAAACTTCCAGGACGGGGTAAAAGCATGGATCGAAAATGGTGGCGGTCACCACACGGTGGTATCCTTGAACCTGACAACAGATCAGATCGTAACATATGCGAAACTGGTGAATCTGGAGTACGTTATTATTAAGTAAACGTGGATTGGCAGCTACTGCCTGAACTTATACAAATTCTTTCTCTGTGGCCGGGGGTTAACCCTCGGCCCTTTGTTTGTTATGCTGAGAAGCATGAGGTGAAGCGGAGCAAGGATTTGCTTTTTCATCGAAAAGGTTAAGAAATGAAGGAGGAAGGACATGTATACCAAAGAAAGCTTGATGCAGCAACTAGAGCAGCTCGGATTGGATGGGCAAAGTACGGTGCTTATTCACTCTTCAATGAAAAGTATAGGCGAGGTTGAAGGTGGAGCAGACACCGTGTGGGATGCCTTTAGCGATTATATGAAAGACGGATTGCTGGTGCTTCCCACCCATACGTGGTCTACCATCAATGCGGATAACCCAATGTTCCACGTGGAAAATTCTGTATGCTGCGTAGGTATTTTGCCTGAGCTTTTCCGTAAACGTCCGGGCGTGGTTCGTTCGTGGCACCCGACGCACTCGGTAGCGGCACTGGGACGGGACGCAGAGGCATTTACAAAGGATGATCATCTCTTCGATACACCATGTGCGAGAGGTTCAGCATGGGGGAAACTGCTTGATCGGAAAGCGACGATCTTGTTAGTGGGCGTTGACTTGAAGCGGAATACATTTATCCATGGGGTCGAAGAGTGGGTGGACATCCCTGGCAGAATGACGGACGAGCATGAGATGCTGTATACGGTTTTACCAGATGGAAGCCGAATTTCAGTACCATCCCGCAGACATTGTGGGTTGCCGTGGTCAGAGCATTTCTGGAAAGTAGATGAGGTATTGGTTCGCGAAGGTGCGATGCGTAAAGGCAAGCTCGGCGATGCGGTCGTAAGAGTGTGTGATGCGGCTAAGACGGCAGAAGTAATCACGGAGATGCTCAAGGATAATCCTGATCTGTTCACGGATAATCTCCCTCTAAATACAGTAACCGAATGATACAAGGGCCGTCCGGTAGCCGGATGGCTCAATATCGATCACTTGATGATGTCTAATACCTCCCGAGCAGATGATGTACTCTCCTGTTTGCACTCCAAACCTTCAAAAGCATTCATAAATCATCAGAAATAGATCAGGATTTCGATCAGAGGTTGGTCGGACTTCCAGTGTATGGGCTACTCACCCTTAAAGTGGTGTGATAAGATATGGTTAAATTAACCAATAAGATTGCATAGCGGTATAGTATAGGTGTTTATTGAAGTTTTACATAAGAATCAAATAGAATCATGAACAACCACGTTGTCATTGTAGCATCTAAGAAGGAGAAGATTCGTGAACCCATTAGTATGGTATGATCTCTTTTTATTTGTCCTATTGTTCGGTGTAGGTGTATATGTGTTTGCTACGGTTAGAATTACGAAATTACATAAGGTGTACTTTTTGTTTCACGGGTTGATGATGCTCTGGCCTTTCTGCCAATTTGCGAGCACACTCACGGATGATTCCGGTCTACAGTTGTTCTATGTTACGTTGTCTTTTGTCGCGGTCTCCCTGCTGGGGAGTGGGTGGCTTCTATTGACGATCTTCATTACCGGTTACGCGGAGCGGTTGAGTGCAAAAGGAACCTTCCTGCTATTTGTGCCTGCGGTGATCGGGGCTATAGGTGTGGTCGCCAATCCATGGAATGAATTCGTCATTCCACTGGACGGTGGATACATCGAGCGGGCTTACGGCCCTTGGTTCTGGGTTGTGATGGCTATTCTGGTGAGCTATTTCTTGGCGTCCCTCGTCATTCTGTTCCGGGCGGTGTATTCATCACAAACATCTGCCATGATCAAAAAACAGGTGCGGATCACCTTGTGGGGCATCCTGGTCTTGGCTGTCTTTGCAACAATTGATGCCATTCTAAATGTCGTGCTAGCTCGCTGGTTGCCCATCATTCCTGGCATGACTTCGCTGGGGATCTTTCTGTCGGACCTGTTCTTCGTCTATGTGATCAAAAGATACAATGTATTCGATCTGGTCTCCATCGCACATGAGGACGTAATCAATACCATTCCATATGGCATCCTGGTACTGGATGAGAATGAAGTTATTGTTGAAGCGAACAAGGCCTCTCGATCCTTTATGAAAATGCATGTGGGGGATTCTTTTGATATGGGAGCCTTCCTGGAATCTGTCTATGTCGCGGGTAGTTATCGGGAGTTCCTGAATCATTACAGGCAAAAGGAAAATACCCTGGCTCATATTGAACTGATCGTGGAACGGGATGATACGATTCGGCAATATATCCTGCAATCGTCTCCGATTGTGGATTCGGCTCTTGTGCCGATCGGTCACATCCTTACGTTCCAGGACGTCTCGCAGGAGCGCTTCTATGTGAAAGAGATGAATCGCCAGAACGAGACGCTTCAGGAGCGAAATCAGGCGCTGGACCTGATCCGTCAGGAGTTATCCGAGGCCAATCGAAAACTGGAGGAACTCGCGCTGACGGACAGTTTAACCAACTGTTACAACCGCCGTTATCTGACCCAGCACCTGAATCACGAGGTCATTACCAATATTCAATACAAAACACCGTTCTCACTCCTGCTGCTCGATATCGACTATTTCAAGGCGGTTAATGATCGCTACGGACATGTCATCGGGGATGAAGTGCTCGTCCGCACGGCGGAGGCGGTTAAACAATCGATTCGCAGTACGGATATCCTGACGCGTTATGGCGGGGAAGAGTTCATGATCTACCTTCCGCACACGGAGCATGATTTGGCGAGTCAAATCGCAGAGCGCGTTAGAACAGCTGTGGAGTCCAACCGCATTGTGGTGGATCACGAGATTATGCAGGTGTCGATTACGATTAGTATTGGGATTCTGTCCTTTGAGGATTTTGAGGTTGTGCATGTGCCGGAGAATCCGGAGGGGTACTTGACGCAGCTGTTCGCCGCGGTGGATAAGGCGTTGTATCAGGCGAAGCAGAATGGGAGGAACAGAGTGGAGTTTGGGGTGTTGGAGCGGGGAGTTGTTTGAGGGAAATAAGAGAAGAGTGGGGATGTACTCCACTCTTTTTTTGTATTAAAGAATGATGTTGATACAGATATATTTAATCGGAATTATTATGTGATTTTTCGATAGCAATTAAAACTTCTTTGTTAATTTTAGTCAATGATACGATTGTATCTGTACTCTTGCCGCTTATTAAAGTTATATGTTCGTCCAAAGCTCTTTTGTACTCCGAGTCTTCTTTGAATTTAAAAATTTCTTCAGCTGTGACCTGCAATCCATTTATTATTTTCTCAAGAGTCTCCAACGAAATGTTACGATCTCCCCGTTCAACTCCACCAATATAGCTGTAATGAAGACCTGCAGCTTCCGCCAGTTGTTCCTGAGTCCAGCCTTTTGCCTTCCTTAACTCACGAATTCGATTTCCTACGTCCTCTGGTAAACTCATTTGATCACCTCCACTTAAGGTTAGAAGAGGTTATAGAATCCTTACAGACTAATATGTGCAAACTGTATAGCTTAATAAAAGTACTTATAAGTACAATTTAGGTTGATCTTCTTTTGATTTATCTATACAATTATAAAAAAATGGATAATTAAGGAGGGACCTCTTTGCGAAAATCTATCCTAAAATCACTCAAACCGGATATCATTGTTGAAATGTTGGAGATGGCTATGGCTTTTGAAAATTGGAACAAGGTAATCGAGAGGGCGGACATGTTATATCAATGTGTGCAGTCCATCCATGAAGAGCGGCAGGAGTATCAGTCAAAGGGAGTGCCTGCACCACATATACACATCGAGCGGCCCTTGGTCTACTATTATGGGTTCAGTCACCTAATGCGAGGTATGGCTCACCAGAAGATGGGACAGGTAGATCAGGCGCGAGCATGTATCGATCAGTATGCAGAACTGGGGTGGATGGAGGATCTGGATGAGGTAGATATGCAGGTGGTGCAGGAGTTCAGGCATAAGGCACATGTGAATCGGTATGTTCTTGAGATTGAAGCCGGGCAGGTGGAGCTGCTGGAGGAGCTTGTGGACTTTTTGCTTGAGCATCCGGAGGAAGGTTTGGCAGGTCTGAAAGTGATTACGGAAGCCGCAGTGCGGTATAGGTGGCAGATTGATCGGGTTTTACATGTGTTCGAGGATCAAATGCAGGGCGATGGCAGAGAAGTGGATTCTTCAAACAACGATGATATGTACCATTACTGTTATCAGCGGGCTTTGTATGAACAGTGGATGGGAAGACCACAGGAGGCCGTTGAATTCATTTTGCAGGCGATTAGGTTAGCGGATAAGCTAGGGATGGATCGGTATGTTATAAGGTGCACGGCATTGTTGGAATCATTGCGCGAAGAGGCGACAGCAGAGCAGATTGGGCGGTATCGGGTGATGTTGGAGGAAATGAAGTAGGAAAGCTATTTACTGAAACTGGTAGGATATGCCTTGAAGTGGGTATATGCATATAGGACCATAGCACCGATGAGGAGCACGGCTTGTGTCTTTACCATGGTGAAATCAGGATGTTAGCCGGATAGTTTACATATTACACTTCTGCTAACATAGGATAATCCTATTTCAAATGAGCGGAGAAACGTTATGAGTACAATCAAAGTTGCCCCTGAACAACTACATCACGTATCGAATCAGGTGGATCAAGCCAGACAACAGTTGGAGAGTATACGAAGTGATCTGACGAGACAAATCATGTTCGTTCAGATGATGTGGATGGGCGCGACGCAGGAGCGATTTTACTATGAGTTCGAGCAGTCACGACCTATACTGGATAAAGCGCTGGAGAGTATGGTGAACACATCAAAGGAATTGAAGGATATCGCCACGCGATTCCAAGATGCAGATGCTCAGAAGGGAAGTCTGGGCAGTGCGTTTGGAGCAGTCGGTGCCGCAGCTATGATGACCAAATCATCAGGTGATTCAAGTTCGGGTGATAAGGGATATCGGATGGCTCAAATCAATATGTTTGGTAAATTGGTATGGATGCCGGTCAACGAGAATGGTGTTGCGGATCAGGCTGCTCTTCAGGCTTATCAGAGGGATCAGGGAAATCTGGACTTTAATCGCATGCAAGCTGTGAACGTTGAACCGCCTGGAGAAGATATTTTTGCATTACAGATCAAGGCGTTTGAGATGGGGATTCATCCTACGACAGGAGAGCCTGTATCCGATAAGTATGCTCAGATGATGGTGACCTCTCTGAAGTTTAGTCAGATATTCATGGCGATTCAGATGGTTCGTGGGAGTATGCCGGGCGGTAAAGGGCCGCATCGATTGCCAGCTTCTAATCCTGCTGTGGCGAAGATTAAACAGCATATTGAGGCTGCTAAGGTGAAGGCAGAGAAGATCCAGACAGACTCGAATGAGAGAACAAAGGCGGGTCAGAAGTTCACTGGATCGGGAATGAGAGATTATGACAAAGCGGCAGAAGCAGAGTATGAATCAATAAGGCAATTGAAAATGAAAGATGTTGAGGATGTAGCTTCCAATACAGGAATGAGCGTTAATGAAATAAGAAGCATGAAAAAGCACTTGTTCTTTGGCAAACATCAAGTTCCTCAACCTGGTGGTAAAGAGTATAAAATGGAACGCTTTATTGCTGATGATGAGATAGCATATGCATGGAAAACGGCACAAAAGGGTGAGCTATCTATTGAACAAAAAACATGGTTCAGGCAATTGGCTGACCATGAACTCGCTGAACGAAAGTTTATGTCGCAAGGCCAAAAGTATCGTACTTTAGAATCATGGAATCACGAAAAAGGGAGATATGATGGATTTCCACCAGGAGCCCATGAGAACGCACCGAAACAACCTAATAATTCATTTCCTGGTTACGAAGAGTATTTCTTTAATAAAATGTTTAAATAAATGGAGGATTGTATGGGGCAATTATTAAATAAAGCTGTAGAACGTTTATCGTTAATTCCATTTGAGGATTTAGGGGAAAAGGCACTAGAGTCATACCATGTTCTAATTAAAGAGTACCTTAGACGGGTCAATCATTTCTTAAATGAGATGGATACGTCAGTAGATCGATACCCCGTATTTAGTTTCGCTAGAACTATTGGTGAAACTGTAGATGAAAAAGTATATAAATCCTGTCCGAATCTTGGTATTATTCAAAATCCATATATGAAGGCAATATGCTACTGTTATTTAGAAATTACAGAATTAGCAGATCAAGGCTTAAATCAAGCAATTGAATATATTAACTTGTATGAACCCATTATAAAATTCTTAGAAAGAGGCGGGAGCTTCACGATAAAACAAGGTGAAATGATAGTAGGTAATGCTGCGTATCCATTAACTTATTGGAGAGGTCTGGATATTGATGAACAGGACATCAGTGATATTGCTTTAGAGAGAGTTGATAATAAAAGGGTATAAATAGTTAAGTTTGTATGGACCGTCCTGTGTATTAGATCGGAGACGGTCCTTTTCTTTGGAAGTGATTACCCACTAATAAACCCTCATATGTAACAAAAAACATGAAGAATCCGCTCTCATCCGAGAGTCGGATTTTTTCTCGTTTCACTACCCACATAACTCTTGTCAAAACGTAATCATTACGATATGATAATACTCATTGTTTAGATGATAATGATTACGATTAAGAGAGAGGGGCATTACCTTGAATAAAAAGACGCCACTGCTAGCGCTGGTCTCCTTGGCCTTGAGCGCTGGACTGTTGAGCGCCTGCGGATCATCTGAGTCCAGTCCCGCTGCGCAGCCATCCACCGATAATAAAAATGTTCACTTCCTATATAACTTTTCCACCAGTTCGCTAGATCCACATGTGGATTCAAGCTATGTGCCGCTGCGCGCGGGCATTACAGAGACTTTGGTGCGTCTCGATGAAGAGAACCTGACGGTTGCTCCATGGCTCGCCGAGAGCTGGGAGAGCGAAGACGGTCAGCATTGGACAATCGATCTGCGAGATGATGTGACCTTCCAGAACGGCAAGCCGATGACGGGTGAATCCGTTAAGGCATCGCTTGAGCGGGCGCTGGAAGAGAATGTAGCGATCCAGAACGCACTGAAGATCGATACGATTGAAGCCGAGGGTGACAAGCTGGAGATTACCACAACTCAGCCTTTTCCGGAATTTGCTTCAGAGCTGGTGAATCCGAACACGGCGATTATAGACGTGAGTGAGCCGGACGTTGTGAACAAGCCCATTGGTACGGGCCCGTTCAAGCTGAATTCTTTTACCCCAGGCAGCAAGTTGGAACTGGATCGTTATGATGAATACTGGGACGGAGCATCGCCACTGGATTCCATCACATTCTCATTCAATGAAGATGCCAATGCCCGTACACTAGCGCTCAAATCTGGACAGGTTGATATCGTATACCGTCCGGAGGTCGAGAGTCTCGAATCGCTCAAAGCGATAGACGGCATGAAGGTGGAGTCTACATCGACATTCCGCGTGCATCAGCTGACCATGAACATGCAGCGGGAAAGTATGAAGGACCTCAATGTTCGTCGTGCGCTGGATGCGCTGATTGACCGTCAGGGTATCGTGGACACGATCCTGCTTGGTTACGGCGAAGGAGCCATCGGCCCGTTCCTGCCATCGTTGCCATTCGCACCAACCTATACGGATACAACAACGGAATCCGGAACTGATGTGGCTGTAAAATATCTTGGTGAAGCAGGATACACGCAGCAAAACGGCGTGATGACCAAGGACGGCAAACCGTTGCAGTTGACGCTGCTGACGTATTCAGCTCGTGCCGATCTGCCGCTAATTGCCCAAGTGTTCCAATCGGATGCGAAGAAGATCGGGATCGATGTGCAGATCCGTCAAATCGACACACCGGAAGATTATATGGCGTCCAATCGGGACTGGGATATTGCAACGTACAGTAATTTGACCGCTCCGCGTGGGGATGCTGGTTACTACCTGAATGCAACGTACCATCCGAAGGGTGCTCTTAACTTCAGTGGATCGGAAGATCCGGAGTTGACCAAGATCATCGACGAATTGAATCTCACAGTTGCACCGGAGAAGCGCGCAGAGCTTGCCGAGAAGGCAGCCAACTACGTGCATGACAATGTGCTGAATTCATTCGTGCTGCATCCAGGTACGATCGTGGCCTATAACGGCAAGAAGATTAAGAATTGGGTTACCACCCGCAGTGAATATTACATGATTACCAATAAGCTGGATGTGATGTAATGTTTCGCATTTTGCTTCGAAAGTTTCTAGAGGTATTTATCTTTCTGTTGTTCATTATGTTTGTGAGCTTCCTGTTCATTCGTCTGGCTCCGGGTGACCCAGTGCTGACGATCCTGAACGTAGACGAACTGTCCGTCAGCCAGGAGCAGGTCGAAGCTGTACGCGAGGAGATGGGCTTTAACGATTCGCTTCCTGTCCAGTTCGGCAACTGGTTGCTCGATTTTGTTCGGCTCGACTTCGGTGTATCGTATTCGACAGGCCAGCCCGTCATGCAGACCCTGATGCGTGCACTGCCAGCTACGGCTGAACTGACGATTGGCGCGCTGCTGGTCATGCTCATCATAGCGATCCCGCTCGGCTCGCTATCAGCGCTTCATCGTGGGAGTTGGATTGACCGCGGAAGTCGGATGCTATCCATTGTGGGTGCGGCGGTGCCCAGCTTCTGGCTGGGTCTGATCCTGATCGACATGTTCGGCGTACGCTTCGGCAATCTGCCGACCATGGGCCGGGATGGATTCACATCACTTATTCTGCCCTCTCTGACGCTGGGACTCGCCATCTCCAGCGTCTATGTGCGTCTTTTGCGTTCCAGCTTGTTAGATTCACTGAGTCAGGAGTTTGTTCGGTCCGCTCGGGCAAGAGGGTTATCTGAAGGCCGGATCTTCATGCTTCACGCGTTTCGGCACAGTCTGCCGCCCGTCATTACGGTATTTGGCGTCAGTCTCGGCAGCCTGATTGGCGGAGTTGTCGTGATTGAAGTGTTGTTCGCTTATCCGGGTATCGGCAAGCTTGTCGTTGATGCCATCCGCCAGCGTGATTATCCACTGATTCAGGGTTACATCCTGATCATGGCTATCGTGGTATTCCTCGTGAATACGGCGGTTGATCTGTCGTACCGTTATTTGAATCCCGAAATGAAACTTAAGGAAAAGGAGGCCCACCGATGAAAACCATGCCCCTGCCCATTCCAACGACAAAATCGAAAAAACATAGCTGGCAGGCGATCATTGGTCTGCTGTTTGCACTGCTGGTCATCGTGGCCTCCTTATATGCCTTTTTATACTTAAAACATGACCACACCTTAACCGATCTGCGTGGACGATTGCAGGGTGCAAGTGCTCTCCATCCGTTCGGCACCGACCATCTGGGACGCGATGTACTGACACGTCTGTTGCTTGGCGGTGGGCAAACGCTCGGTTATAGCCTGCTGGCACTTGGTGCCGCACTGCTGATTGGTATTCCATTTGGCTTGATCGCAGGATACAAACGTGGCTGGGTCGATAAGCTGTTCATGCGAATTGCGGATGCCTTTCTTGCATTTCCTGATACCATCGTTGCCATTGTGCTAAGTGGCCTGCTTGGTGCGGGAATCGGCAATCTGGTATTGGCGATCGTGATCGTAAAGTGGGTTAGCTATGCGCGTCTTGTTCGGAGTACGGTTTTATCGGAGTCCCAAAAGGACTACATTCGCATCGCCCGAACCAACGGACTATCCGACGGTCGCATCATGAGAAAACATCTGCTTCCACATATCGCAGGCCATGTACTCGTGCTGGCTAGTCTTGATCTGGGCAAAATCATCCTGCTCATCTCATCACTGTCCTACATTGGCCTTGGCGCACAGCCACCAACACCTGAATGGGGTGCGATGCTGAACGACTCACGGCCTTACTTCCAGTCACGGCCAGAGTTGATGATCTATCCGGGCCTTGCCATTGTCTCGGTAGTCCTGCTCGCCAACATGCTGGGTGACTATCTGAGAGACCGGTTTGACGTGAAGAAGGAGGTGCAGCCATGATTCTCTCCATTGAGGAACTGAGCATCTCCAGTCGGGACCGTACGATCGTAGACCAGGTTTCTCTGGCTGTTCGTGAAGGTGAATTCATGGCGTTGGTTGGACAGAGCGGTAGCGGCAAAAGCTTGCTCTCGCAAGCCATTGGTCGTCTGCTGCCGCCCAACCTGCATGCGTCGGGGCGAGTCATGTTCGAAGGCAGCAACTTGCTCGAACGGAAGCCGAAGGAGATGCGCGCCCTGCGGGGAAGCCGCATCTCGTATATTTTTCAAGACTATCAGGGAGCGTTTACGCCCTTTCGCAGCATTGGTGGACACTTTGATGAATACCAGAAGGTACATGGGGAGAAGTCTTCTGCCATCCGCAAGAAACGGGCTGAGGAAGCGCTGGAATCCGTTGGCCTTGGCTCTGAATTGCTGCGCCGCTATCCGTTCCAATTGAGTGGTGGACAGCTTCAGCGGGCCTCCATTGCCACATCGCTGATGCTCTCCCCTCGTCTGCTGATCGCTGACGAAGCGACAACGGCACTGGACAGTGTGTCCGGGCATCGCGTGTTGGAATTGCTGGCACGCAAGCAAGCGGAGACGGGCTGTGCGATTCTGTTTATCACGCACGACTGGCGCCATGTACGCCGCTATGCCAGCCGTTTGGCTGTTATGAAGGAAGGTCAGATCGTCGAATCGGGCGGAAAACATCGCATTCTTGACCATCCCCAGCATGAATATACGCGCCAGCTGATTGAGGCGGCTCCCGTTCTGAGTCGCTCGCTGAAGTCGGGATTGAAGGAGGCGGGAACAGAATGAAGACGACTGCAAATGAAGAACACCATGGACTCATACAGTCCGAAGAGTCTGGTGTGCGAAGCCACGACTTTACGAAAGACGTAAACCATGCAGAGATCAATGCAGACACAGACAATGTGGTCATAGATACTACGGGTACAGAACAGGCAGTCATAACTACTACAGATATGGATCATGCGGATACAGATACCGTTACAGATAACGCCGTTGCAAAGACTGCTTCCTCGCCCAGCATGCTTAATCAACCTGTGCTTCATGTGGAACATCTTAGCCGAACGTATGCAGGTGCAGACCGACCGGCTGTGAATGATATATCCTTCGCTCTGAACCGCGGCGAGTGTCTTGGTCTGGTTGGCGAGAGCGGCTGCGGCAAGAGTACGCTCGCCCGCTGTCTGCTGCGGATTGAAGATGCAGATACAGGCTCGATTACACTGGGCGGACAGGATATCGCGCGGCTGAGCGGCCGACGGTTGCGACCTCATCGGCGGAAGATGCAGATTGTATTCCAGAACCCGATGGCCGCACTGAATCCAAAACTCAAGATTGCTGATTCACTGATTGATCCGTACGAACAACTTGGACGGAACGCCGAGCTGTCCCACTTTACCTACACGTCGAAGGACGCCTATGTCCAAAAGTTGCTTGAAGCGGTCGAGCTTCCAAGCGATATAGCTGGACGTTACCCCCATGAGCTAAGTGGTGGACAGCGTCAGCGCGTCACGATCGCGCGTGCCATTGGCATTGAGCCGGACGTCGTCGTCCTGGATGAACCGACAGCCAGCCTGGACGTGATCTCGCAAGGTGCTGTATTGCAGTTACTCACTGATCTCCGGACAACGCTTGGTCTGTCATACGTGTTCATCTCGCATGATCTGGCTGCTGTGCATCGCATGAGCCAGCGCATTATCGTCATGCGGGAAGGCTTAATCGTTGACCGTTTTGGCGCGGATACGTTGTTCGCAGAAGAACGCCATCCGTACACGAAAGAACTGATTTCGATCTTCTGAGTACTTCCTGAAACGCCGTGTGCTGTGATGGTCATTTTTAAATGAATAAAGAGCCGCTATACGAAGATATTCGAGAGCGGCTCTTAGCGCATCCATTTTCACGAATTAATAAGGCTATACAACATTTCATGTGCCAAGTCCCCTTAAAACCGGGTTCCTTTCTTTGTTTTGAACAAATAAATCTTTCAGGCCTATAACCGGGCTAACGTTCCGATGTAATCTAGCGTATACTGATGGAATAGCAAATATCTTGAAATTGCATATTTAAATTGCTCTATATTATTGATACACTAGATCAAGGTTATATTCATTCAGAGAAGGTGCGATCCCGTTCAAGAATGGGTTTGCTGCAAATGCCAAATCGATAACGCTTACATCCTTTTGGCAAATATAGGATATAAGGACGGTAGACATGAGCCAGGGACAAACGAGTACAGATGTTATCTTGATTGGTGCCGGAATTATGAGTGCAACTTTGGGAACTTTGCTAAAAGAATTGGCACCAGACTGGAATATTAAGGTTTTCGAAAAGCTAGCCACTGCAGGAGAGGAAAGCTCCAACGAATGGAATAATGCCGGAACCGGGCATGCTGCATTGTGCGAACTTAACTATACCGTTGAACGACCAGACGGAACCGTAGATATTAGCAAAGCGATTAAAGTGAATGAACAATTTCAGATCTCAAAGCAATTTTGGTCCTATCTCGTCAATAGTCGTCTGATTCGTAATCCGCGGGACTTCATTATGCCGATTCCTCATTTGAGTTATGTACACGGAGAGAGCAACGTCCAGTTTTTGAAAAGGCGTTATGACTCCTTGTCGAATCATCCGCTGTTCGCAGGCATGGAATTCTCGGATGACAAGAAAGAGCTGGCGAAATGGATGCCGCTGATGATGAAAGATCGTACAAGTAATGAACCTGTAGCAGCGACCAAAATTGACTCCGGTACGGATGTTAACTTTGGTGCTTTAACGCGTATGCTGATCAAACATTTGAAGGAACAACACGTGGGCATCCACTACCAACATAGCGTGAAGAATATGAAACGCACCAGCGATGGACAATGGGAATTATCCGTGAAAAACCTGAAGAGTGGTGCAGTCGAACGCCATAAGGCGAAATTCGTCTTCATTGGTGCGGGCGGCGGAAGTCTGCACTTGCTCCAGAAGGCGGGCATTCCGGAAGGTAAACATATCGGCGGATTCCCGGTCAGTGGGATCTTTATGGTGTGCAAAAATCAAAAAGTCGTGGAACAGCATCATGCCAAAGTATACGGCAAGGCTTCGGTAGGGGCTCCGCCGATGTCCGTTCCGCATCTGGATACCCGTTTTATCGACAATAAGAAGTCGCTGTTATTCGGACCGTTTGCCGGGTTCTCGCCGAAGTTCCTGAAGACGGGTTCCAATGCCGACTTAATCACGTCGGTTAAGATGCATAATCTGCTTACGATGCTTGCAGCAGGTGTCAAAGAAATCTCTTTGACCAAGTACCTGATCCAACAACTGATGTTATCCAAAGAACAACGTATGGCAGAATTGCGTGACTTTGTCCCGGGTGCGAAGAGCGAGGATTGGGATATGGTTCTGGCGGGGCAGCGTGTACAGGTGATCAAGGATACCGTCCAAGGTGGCAAGGGGACGCTCCAATTTGGTACGGAAGTGGTCACGTCTGCAGATGGAACGATTGCGGCCTTGCTAGGTGCATCACCAGGTGCGTCCACCGCAGTTCAGGTCATGCTTGAGATTCTTCAGCGTTGCTTCCCGCAGCATATGGAGGCATGGGAGCCGAAGGTCAAGGAAATGATCCCATCCTATGGCATATCACTTGTAGAGAACCTGGATCTGCTCAAAGAGGTTCATTCTTCAACAGCCAAAGCGCTGGGATTATCGGATGAAAAACATGTCCTGCACGTATAACCATTAACTTAGCGCGTTAGATAATGATTAAGCCAAAAAAGAGCCAAGTCGGGATGAAGCCCGTGCTTAGCTCTCTTTTGGTTTGTTTGGTGTGTCAGAACCTGTAGGGTATAGAACTATCTTATCACTCAGACTCCTGTGCTGCGGTCCAAAGGGATGACAAAGGATACTTTCGTGCCCAGACCCGGTGAGCTGACGATGCTTAAGCCCTGTCCGTACATCTGGGTCAACCGGCGATGTGTATTGGTTAATCCAATGCCTCCAGTTCCTCCTGGTCCCTTCTTGGGCCACGCCAATGCCCGTTCGATCTGCTCGGGCTGCATCCCCACACCGTCATCCTCGATTTCGATCAAGGTGGACGCTGTTTGGTTGATGATTCGGATATGCACGGTTCCACCCTCAACTTTGCTGAGAATACCATGTCGAACAGCATTCTCAATGAGCGGTTGAATGGTGAGTGGCGGAAGGGATAGATCAAGATCATCTGGAATATCCCAGATCACATTCAACCGATCCATGAATCGTTCTTTCTCAATGTAGAGATAGGCACGGGAGAGATCCAACTCATGCGTGACCTCAACCATTTTCTCCGAATTAACAAAATGAAAGCTGGTCTGAAGATACTCGATAAAAGCATCGCCCAGTTTCTGCATTCGCTCCGTGTCCATCTCACTAAGCACCATGATGGAATTGAGCGTATTAAAAAGAAAATGGGGCTGAATCTGTGCTTGTAAGTAAGCAGCCTCCATGCGCAGTCGCTCATCAATGGATTGTTTCAGTACGATCAGAGACCCGATGCGCTGCCTTAATTCAACGGCATCCACGGGCTTGGTGACATAGTCCGTAGCACCGGCCATGAATCCGGCGTATACATCCGCTGGTTCGTTACGAGCCGTCAACAACAGAATCGGAAGCTCCGATACCGAATAACGCTTGCGTACGTTCTCGGTCAGTTCATAACCGGACATATGAGGCATCATGACATCGGCAATCAGTAAGTCCCAAGGCTCCGTATCCAATAATTCGAGTGCCTCAAGCGCGGAAGCCGCAGGTCGAATATGATACGGTTCATTCGCAAGCATGGAGATCAGTACTCGCAGGTTTACAGGATCATCATCGACGGCAAGAATTCTTGCGGCAGTTATATCCTTAGATAAGTTCTGCTGCTGTGGCTCTGCAATCGCAATTTCCTCAAAGCTGTGAGCGTTCCATCCCTGCTCAGTCTGATCTGATAGCGATGCGGTATCTTCCCGTGGAAGCGAGATCTGGAAGGTGGATCCTTGCCCAGGTACAGATTGCACGGTGAGCTGGCCGCCATGGAGTTCGATGAGCTGCCTGCTGATATTAAGACCGAGGCCAATTCCTCCAGTTAAGCGAGCTTCTGGAGTACCCTGCTCATACGCCTCGAATATGCGCTGTTGTATCTCCTCACTTATGCCAACACCTGTATCCGATACTTGAATCAAGACGCTCTCTCCATGTTCCTGAACAGAGACCGTAATCGAACCTTCATCGGTGAATTTGAGCGCATTATGCAACAGGTTGTAGAGAACCTGAACAAGTCTTCTCTCATCGGCCTGAATAAGCGGTAGTGAACCCGGGATATTCACCTGCATGTGGACAGGTTTACCTTCTGCCATGAATCGGAACATACCGATTACACCTGGAATGACAGATGCAAGAGATAATGGTTTCTTCTGAAGCTTAATGCGTTTTTCCTTCAGACGAATCACGTCAAGGAGATCATCAACGAGTTGTGACATGCGTCGGCCGATGGTAACTAACAGTTTCATGTCTTCTGCCTGCTTCTGACCACCTGATGTACGCCGTTCACGGACCTCGATGCTCTCGGCAATATTGATGATGCCATGCAGCGGTGTACGCAGTTCATGAGCCGTATTCACAAGAAACTGATCCTTCTGGCGATCCTCCTCTTTGAGCTGTTCGTACAACTTCTCGATTTCGCTTGAGTTACGGAAGTATTTTCGGAACCAATAGGCAGAGAAGCCGAATATGGCTGCAATCACATCAATGGGGTAATACACGTTGGTAATTTCATTACGGGAATTCACGATTCCCCACAGTACGCTGGATAAGCTGCTCGTCGCTGCGAAGAGCAAAAAGCTTGCGTCACTTCGTTTCTCAGCTGCCATTCGGAAGAATAGGTACACAGACCAGCCGATGGCAAACAGATAAAGGAAGTCAGAAAGTCCAATCTCAAGTACATGATAGATCAAGGTCACTGGTGCGATTAGCAAAAATACACAGTACACACCAAGCACGCTGGCGTAGATACGAAAAAGTTTACGGCCTTGTAGACTATGGGAGAAACTTCGAGCCATCTGTAAAAGAAAGAATGCGAACAATGGATAGGATAACGCTTTGGCCTTGACGATCCAAGTGAAGTTGAGTGGAATCCAACTCAATAACAGATTGTCATGGTCAGAGGTTACCGTTAGGGCAGCTACCAGTGTTAGCATCGAGAACGTCAGCAGAGCTCGTTCCTTGCGGATAAACAGAAACATAATAAAAGCGTATAAGCTATGCAAGATCAGTATGGCAAACGTAATCTTCTGCAGATCAATGGATAATCCCCGTTCACTTCCAATGGCTTCTGGAGAGCCAAAATAGAGAGAGCGCGTGATCCCTCCGCTATAAGGGTCATCAAAGTTAGCTGTCTGCACCAGGAGATTGATTTCGGTGGAACCGCCAAGCGCATAGGAAGTCGCAAATGCAGTCCGTTCCGGTCGATAGGCTTCGGCATGGGTGGCGGGTTGACCAAATTCGGCAACAACGGTCCCGTTCATCTCGATAATGGATGAAGTCTGGATTTTCTGAGCCCAGAGCGAGACTTCCGTCACGGATGGATCTACAAGTATGCGAAGACGGTACGTTCCATATCCGAACGACGATGAGGATTGTGGTAATGCATTACGCCAGTCACCGGGAACTTGAATCCGTGTGGATGGGTTATCCGTTATTTTCACGTCACGATTAGAGATTAACGCATGGGGGTGAAATTCCCATTCTCCATCCAGGGATATGGGTGAAGCATTGGCGAGGTCCCAACCTCGAAGGTCTAGCACGCCGTTAGCGGGTTCAGGATGATCGGGTATAGTGAAAGACTCGGACCATATCCAACGAAAGCCAAGCAAAATAGTCAGGAATAGAATCGACAGCATTACATATCGGGGTATCTTTTTATAGGTTATTGGTTTCATGGCAGACTTTAGTTTTCGACAGTTTACTTCAAAATCCTGCATGCCATTTGGTATTGAAGAACATTTTTTTGAATACAGAACATAGATTCTATATTCAAATGATAGCGGTCCCACGTCAGGATTTATGGTAAAATTATAGATTAAAGGGTGATCAGTGAGCCAGAGGAGTTGTGCATATGAGAGTGATTTTGGTAGATGATGAATATCTCGCTCTGAGCAGGTTGAACAAACTGTTGCTAGAGAGGGAGGATTGCGAAGTTATCGGCTCTTTTCTGACGGCACAGGAAGCCATAGATCAGATCAAACTTCATCTGCCGGAAATCGTCTTCATGGACGTTCAAATGCCGGGGATGAACGGGATCGAGGCGACCGAACGGATCCATGAGGTTTCTCCTGGGACAGAAGTTATTTTCACAACCGCATATAACGAACATGCACTGACGGCTTATGGGCTTGAAGTGCTGGACTATATTATGAAGCCTGTAACGCGTGACCGTTTGGAAAAAACGATGAAGATGTATCAACGCCGAACGGTGCCAGCAAGTCTGAATATAACAGAAGGGCCATCCATGTTGATCCGTTGTCTGGGGATGCTCCAAGTCCAACTGCATCCGAATGAACCTCCAAAACATATGAAGTTTAGAACAACCAAAATCAGGGAGTTATTCGCCTATTTGCTCCACCATCGGAACAAACCGATTAAGCGGGATACGCTACTTGAACTATTGTGGCCAGATTTGGATGAGCGGAGGGGTATATCCAATTTGCACAGTGGCATCCATCGCTTACGCAGCATGATGAACGAACTCATGGGCGAGGACAAGATGATCATTCGCTATCAACAGTTTGGTTATCTATTGGAAACGGGTGAATTCAGGGTTGACGCGGAAGAATGGGAGAGGCGTCTTAACCGATTGTCTCCATTATCTTCGTCTGCAATAGCGGAACATCGGCAGACCTCAGATCAATATGAAGGCAAATATTATGGCGAGGACGATTACGTATGGGCTGAGCTGGAGCGCCAGCGGCTGCATGCACTTTGGCGTAACCACGCCATGCATCTCGCAGAGTATTATATTGAATTAGGGCAAAATACGGAAGCACTCACGTTATATCATCGGGTACAGCAATTCGAACCATCATTGGAGCAAGTTGGACTGGCGTTAATGAAGACTTATGATCAATTAGGCAATAAAGATCCTGTAATCGCACAATATAATCAGTTGGTCACTGCGTTAGAACAAGAGGCGGGCATACGTCCTGGCTTGGAAGTTGAGTTGTGGTACCAGCAATGGAAACAATCTAATATGTAATTGGATATAGGCAGCCTTGCAGTTTCATTTGCAGGGCTGTTTTTTGGTTGTGTTTGTTAGAGAAAGGTTTGGTAAGAGTTTGGTAAGAGGCTATGTGTAGAATGAAAACGATAAGTGTCAGAAACAGCTGGGCCTTAGAAGAAGCAGAATTGCGTTAATGTTTGCCCAGTAAATGACCCAAACATTCGAATCACATAGGAGGTTAAGTGAACTTGAAAGTATTTAAGGCAATAAAAATATCATTTTTGGCTTTTGTGGTCCTATTGTCAACCATATCGTCGCTGTTTGCTCCGATAGCAAGTGCGGCCGATGGCAATGTCTACGTATCATCGACTGGAAGTGATACCAGTGGAACGGGTACGGCAGAAGCACCATTGGCAACAATAGAAAAGGCACTTGAATTGGTTGATGCTACAGGAATGATAATCCTGCAAAGTAACATCATTCAGGAGTCCACCTTGGCGATCTCTTCTGCCGGGAAGAATATGACAATAACCTCTGCAGAGGGCCATACATACTCCATTATACGTGGTGAGAGTTTTGTTAATGGAAACTTGATTCAGATCAGTGGTGGGAATAGAGCGAATAGTGTAACTTTTGAGAAAATCATTATAGATGGCAATCACGTAAGCACCAACGGCCAGATATATGGAATCAGTAGTGCGGGCGGAACAGTGAATTTTAAAGAGACTGAGATTAGAAATCACATCGTGAAAGCGAGCGCTAGTCAGCCTGCAACCGTTATATCCACTAGCGGGGGGAATTCAATGGTTGTCATCCAGGAGGGCACCATAATCCATGACAACAAGGTATCGGGAAATGTAAAAGAGAACCCTCCTTCGGTACTAAGTGCTGGTTCAGGAGGCTCTCTGGTCATTGAGGATGGTCTGATTACGGATAATGAAATTTCAGATGGAAATGGAGTCATTATTGGGGTGGGACTATACCAAAGTCCTAACTTCAGGATGACCGGAGGCAAAATAACGGGTAACAAGTTATTGGGAACCGAATTAAGCGAAGGTGAAACAATAGGGAATGTTGCTGTGTATATGCGGGGAAGTGCCGCCGATGCTCGTTTTGATTTTGGAGGAACAGCCTATGTGTATGATAATTTTAATACCGATGGGAACCAACGTAATGTGTACCTGAAGAATACAACAGCTACCGGTAGTGCTTATCTGACCTTGGTTGGTCCTATGCAATTGGGATCGAAGGTTGGAGTATATGCCAAGATTATGCCTGATGAAGATATGAATCCGGTTGTCGACATTGCGATAGGTCGATCCCCATATCAAGCAGTGCAAGAAGACCAGACATTCTTTGTATCTGATATCAATACGACGGCAGCGGTTGCATATGATAATCAAGCGAATAAGGTTATTCTGACATATCGAATGCCAGTGCATCTGGAACTGGGTACTCCTTTGGATCTTTCTACGGTAAGTGCCAAGCCTACTTTGAAAGGTTCAGTTACATCTGGGGCCGTGGTAACCATTACAATGGTAAACAAATCCGACCCAGCTAAGAACGTTGTCGGTGAAGCTACAGTCAACCCAGACGGAACATGGGAATTCACACCTTCCTCTGCATTGTCGCCTGGAGAATATACATTGAGGGTTACAGCAACGAATAACGGAATCTCTGCAGAACCAATACGCAGGGATATTATCGTAGTAGACAAGTCAGTTCTACAAGGCAAATATGACGAAATCACAGGTGAAAACCTGGAAGAATCAAAATATACATCAGCTAGTTGGACTGTGCTTCATGATGCGCTGAACACAGCAGAACAAGTGCTTAGTGAACCAAATGTAACACAAGAGCAAGTCAACAATGCGCTTCAGGAACTAACAAATGCACGGACAGGACTTACCCTGGTGAATGGTGGAAGCACATCGGGTCCAGGTGGAGTGGGTTCTCCTTCACTATGGCTGCGATCTGATCTGGGCATAGAAGTTACCAGCGGTCAGAAGGTGAGTACCTGGGAAGATCAAGGTAGTAAAGTAAACAACGCAACACAAGATGAGGTCGATAACCAAACGACTTATTGGAATGACCAGAGTCATAATATTAATTTTAATCCGGTATTGGAATATGACGGAACGAAAACTTTCATGAATCTGGATGTAAGTAAGCTTCCCCAAGGGAAGACTGCCAGATCAATTATTACGGTTAGCAAAACCAATAAACCTGGAGGCATCAATTATATCATTTCCTGGGGAGCCCAAACGAGTGGTTATACTGGAATAGGGATGCTTCAGAATAACACAAGAGGCGGCTTGACCACATTTAACAGTGATAAGAACCAGACATTATACACTGCCGAAGGATTTATGGGAACGATGTTCCCGAACGAGCAATTTGTTACTTGGACAGGCGGAGATACGGGTATAAACCAAGCCAGATTGTACAGTAAAATGAAGCAGGTACAGCAATTAAATGACTGGGGAAAAGATAATGTTAAGCTATGGGATACGGGTAACTCTGGCGGAGCAGTAATCGGTAAACTTATTCCAGCAACTGCGAGTGTTGAACATTGGCAGGGCACGATTGAAGAAATTATCGTATACGATCATGCTCTGACGGACGAGGAACGCCAGAAAGTGAGCACATATCTGGCGATCAAATACGGCTATACGCTAGATCAGACGACAGCCAATTCATATGTTGATTCAAACATGGCTACGATCTGGGATTCAAATGTGAATGCAGCCTATACCCATCGCGTTACAAGCATTGGTCGAGATGATCAAAGTGGCTTGATGCAGAAACAAGCCAAGGCGCAGGAGCAGGGATCGATATTGACGATTGCATTGGGCAACAGTATCGAGGATACCAATTCTGCGAATCAAAATAGTTTTTCAAACGATTCTTCTTTCTTTACGTTTGGTGATAATGGAGCAAATACCGAATTCAAAACACCGATGACGAAAGATCAGGAAAAACTGCTTGGGATGGAGCGCATCTACAAAGTACAGAAAGCAAACTGGACTGAATCACAGATTACACTTCAGTTAGATGATACCGGAGGTACCTCGGGGTTGTCTCAGTATCTTGTGATCAGCGATGATGCACAATTTGCTAATCCAAACTCGTTACATTTAATTCAGAATGGCCAAGTAACCCTTAATACCTCGAATTTTGGTCCGAATTCATACTTTACCATTGCGACTGCTACCGCTCCTTTGACGGCGCCAGACATCACACTGACCGGCGATGAGTTGACATGGGAAACAGTTGAGCATGCGGATAACTATGAAGTAACGATCGAAATGGAAAATGGTACGAAGCGTACAGTGGAGGTGCCTGGAACGGTACTTAACCTGTCGCAATTGGAACCACCGCTGAAAGCTGGCACCTACACGGTGACAGTCACAGCGAAGACGAACAATCCAGCCTATGCAGATTCAGAAGCATCAGATGCGAAAAGTTATGTTGTTGTTATTGATAAGGCGAAGTTGAAAGCCAAACTCGATGAGATTAACGGTAAGACTGAAACAGGCGAACTGGACAAAGAGGAGTACACGCCAGAAACATGGCAAACGCTGCAAGATGCGTTAGAAATTGCTCAATCCGTGTTCGATGACGAAAATGCAACATCGGAACAAGTGGAAAAAGCGTATCAGGATTTGGTAGATGCCCAGAAGGGTCTTATCAAGAAGGCTGGTACGGGTACTGACACATCAACGCTGCAAACGCTGATCCCGTCCACAGGAAGTTTGTCTCCAGCCTTTGATCCGGCTAAAGACACGTACACCATCTCTGTGCCGAATAGCGTATATCAATTCCAATTAACGCCAACGGCACTTGATCCACTTGCGAAGATTGAAATAGCGGTTGCAGATGGAGAATGGAACGAGGTTACAAGTGGCAGTGCCAGTGAGAATTTACCGCTTCAAGTTGGCGGAAATACCATTGTTGTTAAAGTCACAGATTCACTTGGCCATGTTACGGAGTACAAAATCAACGTGAACAGAGCATCCAGTGATAATGGTAACAACGGTGGTGGCAACAATGGCGGTGGAAATACGGGAGGTAACGGTGGAAGCACTCCTGCACCTGCGCCAGTGCCAGCACCAACGCCAACGCCGGCACCCGTGAAGGATAATCTGGAAACAACTCGGGACGGCAGTCACCAACCGTTTGCTACATCCAAACCATCAGACAACAAAGAAACAATGGTTGAAGTTGATCCAGCCAAGCTGAAAGATGCCATGTCACAAGGCACAGGTCAGCAGTTCGCCATTCATTCGCCGAATGATGGGAATATGAAGGTGGACGGTTTGACCCTCGAAACATTGAAACAATTAGTGGATCAAGGTTCCAAACTAAACATCAGCAATCCGCTGGCAATCTATCCGGTACCTGGTGGCAAAATGGACTTAAACGGTGTCTCCAGGCAGCTTGGTCATGCAGCATTGAATGATATTGATGTCCATATCAATATCGCACGTTCATCCGATACGTTGATTGACAGCGCCGAAACAAGAGCCGCTTCCCAAGGATATGAGCTACTTGTCACACCGGTTGATCTGGATCTCACCTTCTCAAAAGATGGACAAACGGTTCGATCCGGTCAGCTGAACGGTTATGCACCGAAGTATATTGCACTTCCGGAAGGTATCGATCCGAACCGGATTACCACAGGCGTGATCATCAACCCGGACGGTAGCATTTTCCATGTACCAACGGTTGTTACCAAAGTCGATAGCCGTTACTACGCGCTCATTAATGACTTGCGTAGCAGCGGAAGTTATTCAGTTATCTGGAATCTGCAGGATTTCGAAGATGCCAGATCCCATTGGGGCAAAATTGATGTGAACAACATCGCTGCGAGATTAGATCTGAAAGGTAACGGAGATAACACCTTCTCACCGAACCGTCAGGTTACCCGTTCCGAATTCGCCGAGATTGTTGTACTTGGACTTGGCTTAATGCGTCAGGATGCACCACAGAATCTATTCCCTGACGTTAACGATTCGGCATGGTTCCGCAATGCGGTAGCTCTTGCGAATGAATTGGGTATCGTTCGCGGATACGATAATGGGAGTTTCTACGGTAATCAGGAAATCACGCGCGAGCAAGGGTTCGCCATGGTTGCTCGTGCCTATCGTCTGATTGAACCGGATGCGGCAATCAGCCCGGATCAGATGAACTCTGAACTGGAACGTTACAGTGATGCAGCGGACGTATCGAATTGGGCGAAAGAAGATGTAGCCCAGTTGATCGCCGCGGGGATCATCCAAGGTAATGGACCAGAGGTTCTGAGTCCGAAGACCACGATGACCCGTGCTGAGGTCACTGCACTGATTGCAAGGATGTTGAAAGTAACCAACTTGATTGATAAGTAAACGCAATCTAAAACGAAAAGCCTTTGCTGACATTGGGGGTCGGCAAAGGCTTTTCCCTATTTCATCAAATTCATGTCGTAATACTTTCGCCCTGTTGGCAGATCGTGGAATCTGAGATGATGGGTTCACCAGAGGTTCGGGTGACAAACTTTGAACCGCTGGCCTTCAGGCTATTGCGATCCTTCCTTCTACAATCATTGGAGATATCATAGGGTCGCAGCTCTCCTGAAGATTTCATTATCAGAGAGGAGGCGTCCAGGCTATCACATTCCTTCCTTCTAACCCTAACCTTCATGTTATATAGGGATGTGGCTTTCCTGGACTCTTTTATCATGAACAATACGATCTATTTGCGCAGAGCGAACAAACTCTTCATTGAAACTAATGAAGGGAAGCAACAGTTGCCGAAGACATACCTGGCGACTGCCCTTAAAAATATTGAAGCACTCGGATACACTTTCTCGGATGAGTTAATGCAGGCGATGCGGCAGCTGTCCAAGGAACAATTTGAAGCAGTATATCATCAACTTGTGGCTGATCTGAGAGTCATGGTCGGCGCACATGTGAAATACACACCGATGTATGCAGGATTCCCGATGCAGGTGATGCAAGCGGAAGAAGCGGAGTTATACCTTAATGCAATGATTCATTATCTTACCAACTTAACTGTGGTTTATACGGATCAACCATCTGTGGAGAGAATGCCTTTGCTGGAGAAGACGGACTTGAAAGTCATTGGTTTGGGAAACAAACAAGCATTCCAGACACTCATCCGCCAGATCATTGAAGCGAAAGGTTCCATCTCGGAAACGGACAAGAAAGATGTTGATACCGTGTTGGAGCATGCAGGCCCGGAAGAAGTGGATGCGATTCTACCCGCCGAGATTCCGTTCAAAGAAAATGTAGGCTTCGTGGTCGCCTCGCTGCTGAAGCATGAAAAGGCGAACATCGACCGGATCAGTCCGTATTTCAAAACGGCAAGTGATGTTCTGCGTCTGGCTGTTGCCTGGTCCGACGGTGATGTCAGCCTCGCTGCGGCTTCTCCCTTCCGCAAATTCAAACGCCGTGAGAGACGCCTTTTGCTCGGATTATTGGAGCAATGTGGCTCCATCACGGAGGATATGCTTCGATATAAGGATCGCTGGATTCGCCTTGGCGAAATTCTGCATCCTTCGGAATATAAGCTTCGGTATTCACGATGCGAAAAAGCCTTTGATATTTTGCGTAATAATAAGCCTTATTCGACCTTCAACGGAAGTGTGGAACTTGCCTTCCAATATCGGAATGTCTGGAGCCTGATTGATCTGTTGTCGCAGCGTCCAGGTGAGTTCGCAAGAAAACTGGATCACTTGCTGCGGATGACCGAAGATGAAGTGTATGTACTGCTGGCCTTTGGTGAAGTGGCTGCACAGGTATCCACACCCGTGTTATTGCAGGTGAGACAGCATTTTGCACAGCGGAATGAAGCCTCGGATTTGCGGGTCTTTTTTCCAAAAGGCAATGTTGCGAAGGCTTTTGGTATCCCGAATGAGCTGCCGGAGCTTGACGAGGCGGTCTGCCAGGAAGTGGTGCAATTGTGCGAGCAGGCCTTGATTACACGGTTTGCTGACTTTCCAGCACTCGGAAAGACGTATATCGATGAACGTCTCCAACACTATCTGGTTCCTTTTTCACAACGATCCGCGAGCAAAGCTCTGCGAACCATTGTGCGTGGAAGCCGCATCCCGATGGGTGAAGGAGATACGATACGTTTCTTCAGCTGGTGGAAGGAGGGCAAGGTGGACGGCACACCTACGGGGCGTGTGGATATTGACCTGTCAGCGGTCATGTATGATGAGAATTGGAATTACGTTGAACATATCTCCTACACCAATCTGCGATCCGTCAAATACAAAGCGGCCCATAGCGGGGATATTGTGACTGCACCTCATGGTGCCAGTGAATTTATCGATCTGCATATGCCCTCAATTGTGAATTATGGCGGACGTTATGTGGTGACGACACTGCACTCCTTCACGAGCCATCCGTACTGTAATTTGCCGGAATGTTTTGCAGGCTGGATGATGCGCAAGAAGCCCGGTTCAGGCGAAATCTATGAGCCATCCACGGTGGAGAACAAGATCGATATCACTGCAGACACCCAGATTGTCATTCCGGTTATTCTCGATTTGGTCGAGCGAACAATCATCTGGACGGATCTGGCGCTGACCAGATATCCGGACTACCACAATAATGTCGAGGGTAATCAGAAGGGCATTGTGCTGATGGGCAAGGCGATGACCACCTTACGTAAACCTGACCTGTATGACTTGTTCATGCTGCACGCCAAAGCGAGAGGTGAGCTGGTGGACACGAAGGATCAGGCCGATACCATCTATGCGGTCGATGAAGGTGTGACGCCATATGATATCGAGCAGATTATGGCGGAGTATCTTGCCTGACCTGTTTGACTTGAAACTGGCGATATGTGTGTATCAACATTAAAAAAGAGTAGCTGATGCTGCTCTTTTTTCTGGTATGGGTGCACAGAGCCTACAGAACGGTGCAGGTAATGTCGGATGCAAAGAGAAAGACTTTGTTAAGCTTAAATTAACGTGGGAGGCATGATATGGATATGCTGAGAAGGTTAAATGAAGCCTTGAATTACCTGGAGGAGCATCTGATGGACGTCGTGGATATGAAAGAGATTTCCCGAATTGCCTGCTGCTCGGAGTATCATTTTACACGTATGTTCTCTTTTCTCAGTGGTGTAACGCTCTCGGAATATATTCGGCGTCGCCGCTTGACGCTTGCGGCTATGGAGTTAAGTCAGAGTGACTGCAAAATCATTGATATTGCGCTGAAATACGGGTATACATCGCCAGATTCGTTCGCTAGAGCATTTCAAAGCTTGCATGGCACTACGCCCTCCGAAGCGCGGAACCATGGTCCATCTCTTAAAGCCTTCCCGCGGATGACATTTCAACTGACCATTCAAGGAGGAAACGAAATGAACTACCGTATTGAAGACAAAGAGGCTTTTCGAATCGTGGGTATTAGTAAAAGGGTGCCGATCGTATTCAATGGGGTGAATCCGGAGATCGCTGCGATGTACCAGAGTCTCACACCGGATTTAATTGATACATTTAAGGGAGCATCGAACGTCCAGCCTTTGGGCTTAATTAGTGCTTCGGCCCATTTCAGTGAGGGGCGTATGGCGGAACAGGGAGAACTGGATCATTACATTGGCGCAGCTACGACCAAAGAAACGCCTGAAGGTCTGACACAGCTTGAGGTTCCTGCTTCGACGTGGGCCGTATTTACGGTCGTGGGTCCTTTTCCTGACACGCTTCAGGAGGTCTGGGGCAGGATCTACGCAGAGTGGTTTCCTTCATCGGATTATGAGCTGAGTGAGGGGCCAGAAATACTATGGAATGAGCACAAGGATGTTACTGTTGAGCAATACAGAAGTGAGATATGGATACCTATTCGGAAGAGATAATAGCATTTCTTGTACAATATCTAAAGCGCAGCTTTTGAAGCTGCGTGTTTTGTATTCAGAAATTGCTAGCGGAAATACGATTCATTTCCATTGCGAATATATGTAATATAATGGTATTATTTTATTGGAATTGTAAGAATTCTTGTATGTAGAAGAGGGATTTAAGAAGGGGGTGGCGAGATCAGGTTACATAAAGAGGCGACTCTACTCTACATGCACCGAGACATAACATTATTTCATGGATGATGGACATGCCCGCATAGCAGATATATCGATGTGAGACGGAAGTGTCAGTTGTTATACATCATAATGTAAGCGCTTTATTAAAATACAAGGAGGGATTTACTCATGACCCAACGTACAGTGAGAAAGGCGCTTGGTATCTTTTTGATTGTCGTTATGATCGCAACAGTTGCTGTATTCCCTGCATCTACGGGACACGCAGCAACGATATTTGTTACCGATAATGGCTCCCGAATTGAAGTAAATACCGGTTCAGGATTAGTCTACGTGGTGAACAAAACCAACGGGGATATCATATCAGCCAAAATGAACGGTACGGAACTGAACAGCAATAGGGGATCGCACATCGGGTCAGGTTTGGGTTCATCCGCCAATGTGACTTGGAACACCTCTCCTTCTGGATCGACCGTGTTAATCACGGTATCTACAAGCACGCTAACTCACTATTATGCTTCGCGTGGTGGCGAGAACATCATATACATGGCAACGCATATCACGGCTCAACCTTCGATTGGAGAGTTACGGTACATTTTCCGCGGTAATGGTAGTGTGTTGACAGGTGTTCCGGCGAATTCCAACAACAGGGGTAACACTGGAGCGATTGAAAGTCAGGATGTGTTCGGGTTTGCCAATGGACAGTCGGCCTCCAAATATTATGGTAATGATCAGGCCAAAGACTTATCCGTTCGTGGAGTGACGGGGAATGGCGTCGGTGTATTTATGGCCTACGGCAATCGGGAAAAAAGCTCTGGCGGCCCATTCTTCCGTGACATCCAGTTCCAAAGTGGAACAGAGACGGAAGTTTATAATTATATGAACTCGGGACATGCACAGACGGAAAATTGGCGCCTGGGTCTGCACGGGCCATACGCTCTGATCTTCACCACAGGGGGTACGCCAAGTGTACCTGATTTCAGTTGGATGTCTGGTCTGAATCTGCAGGGCTGGGCATCCAGTCGGGGGAACGTGGTGCTTAATGGTCTCTCAGGGATGGATACGGGGTACGCGTACACGATTGGGTTCGCCAATAGCAATGCTCAGTATTGGGTGGGTACCTCTTCAAGTGGGGCAGCCGCCAAATATAGCATGATTCCAGGGACATACACCATGACAGCCTATAAGGGAGAACTGGCGGTATATACAGAAACGGTTAATGTTACGGCAGGCCAAACGACGACGTTGAATACACGTACGATCAACAATGATCCGAGTCAAGCCTCCAGCATCTGGCGAATCGGTAACTGGGATGGTACACCACGGGAGTTCTTGAATGGACAGACCATTCCGATCCGTCACCCGTCCGATAGTCGTAATCCAAGCTGGGGGCCTGTCACCTATGCTACGGGCAGCGCGACCAATCGATTCCCGGCCATCCAATTCCGTGGTCAGAATTCACCAACCACAATAACGTTTAACTTGAATGCATCTCAAGCTGCATCTTCCCATATGCTCAACATCGGGATTACCGCAGCCTATAATAATGGCAGACCTAGCGTAACGGTTAATGGGAATGCATTAACCAACCCTGCCGCTTCTTCACAGCCCAATTCTCGTAGCTTCACGATTGGTACCTATCGTGGTAACAACACAACGTTTAGCTGGAATGTCCCAGCATCTTACTTCGTGAATGGTTCCAATACTATCACCATTACACCGATCAGTGGTTCCAGTGATCTGGGGAACTGGTTAAGTGCAGGTTGGGTTTACGATTGTGTGGAGTTGCTGAATTGAGTTAAGAATTCAATGTAATGAAGTGGAATATAGGAGGTAGCCTGCCTGGTTTTCTTAACCGGGTTCAGGTTACCTTTTTTAGCTTGCTTTGGTGGAGAAGGTGATCCGGATAGTGGTATAATTTTCAATACGTAATCATGAGTGAATGAACGGGGAGGAAGAAGAAATGAGAGACGATCTGTTGGTTCAATTGCAGGAGTGGCATGAAGAAGATGAATTTCAGGAAATTGTAGATTCAATTCAAGCGATTCCTGTGGAAGAAAGGGATTATGAGCTGGTTAACCATCTGGGACGAGCGTTGAATAACCTGGAACGGTACGACGAAGCGGTTGAGCAATTCCTGACGGTTGCTGAAGAGGGTACAGGTGACCCACTCTGGCATTATCGGATTGGACTGGCTTATTACTATCTGGAGCAGTATGCGCATGCACAGCAAGCGTTCGAAAGAGCGGATGAATTGGAGCCTGAGGATGAAGATACGCTGGAGTTTCTGGAGTGGATTCGAAGTAAAGTGGAGGGGGAACCCTCAAAGGAACTCTTAGAAGAATCCGTAGATGGATCGGTGAGTACCGACAAATCTGTCTCTGAAGTCTCAACCGGACCTGTTCGTGTTAGCCATCTGGAACCAACAGGTTTTTGGAATGACAGTGCTGAAGCTGTGGATCAATATGTGTTGGCCCCACCTACCGATGGACAGATCGAGTCAATGGAGGAGCAGTTGGTGTTCAAGCTGCCAGCATCCTATATAAACATGATGAAATTACATAATGGTGGTGTTCCCCACTATCGGTATTATCCTGTTAGCCAAGCAGAGGCTGCCAAGAAGGTCCACGTTGAGATCAAGGGAATACTGGGTATTGGACGTGAGAAAGCACATTCGTTAGGTGGTCAATCGGGTAGCCGGTACATCATCGAGCAGGGAGGGTATCCCGAAATCGGTGTTGTTGTATGTGAGTGCCCTTCCGAATCGGAGGTGGTAATGCTGGATTATCGTGAATCCGGCAATGCAGGTGAGCCCGAGGTTGTTCATGTGGACAAAAATGAAAACTACAAGATCACTTGGCTTGCGCCCAATTTTGAGACCTTTATTCAAGGTCTGGTGAATGAAGAAAATCACCCTGCAAACCTTCAAGGTGTACTGTAAGGAAGAGCTGGAGTTCCTCTTTATACAAATCGTTGAAATTGAAAAGGCTGCACCCTAGCGAAGGGAGCAGTCTTTTTGCTGTCGGGTTAGTGGTATACACGGCCATGTTGCCGAGCTATGCATATGTCAAAGAATGAAAATAGATGAATGAGATCTGTTATATAAATCCAAAATAAGGATATACGGGTATGCTCGTTGCATAAAGGAAGTTACTCTGATAATATTTAGACATGCAATAGTTAGATGTCTAAATATTATAAGGCTAAATAGCTTGGTTTCTTCGCGAAAGGAGCTTAAGCATCATGGTAAGCATGAATGACAATATGTTAGGAGTGATCCACATGGGAACATTAGATAATAAAGTAGCCATTATTACTGGCGGTGCCTCGGGAATCGGAGAGGGCATGGTAGATCTTTTTGCGCAGGAAGGCGCCATCGTCATTGCAGCAGATATTAATGAGGAAGCACTGGAGAGAGTAAGCCAAAAAGAGAATGTGTACGGAATGAAGTTGAATGTATCTTCGGATGAAGATTGGCAGGCACTGGCGAAAGTCGTGAATGAACGATTTGGGAAAATTGACATTCTGGTTAACAATGCAGGCATTTCTTCAGAGAAGCCATTTGAGGAAATCAATGCACAGGATTGGGAGAAAATGCTCTCCATTAACGGTTACGGCCCATTCGCTGGCATGAAACATGTCACTCCTTATATGGCAGCCCAGAAGAAAGGCTCCATCGTTAATATCTCATCATACACTGCTATGATTGGACAAGGCTTTAACCATTACTCGGCATCCAAAGGCGCGGTACGTGCATTATCCAAAGCCGCTGCGACCACCTTCGGACGTCAAGGTATTCGGGTGAATGCTCTTTTTCCTGGGATCATCGAAACACCAATGACCCAATCTTTGAACACATCGAAGGAACTGCTTGAACGATTAATTCAGGCAACGCCTTTGCAGCGTCTGGGTCAGGCTATCGATATTGCCAAAGCCGCGTTGTTCCTGGCGTCGGATGATTCTTCGTACATTACCGGATCTGAACTGGTGATCGATGGTGGCTACTCAGCCCAATAGCGTGTAAAATGATGACAGCCCTTAAGTTAAATGAGGGCTGTTGTTTTATTTTTTCGAGGAGGATCTAATGGAAGAACAGAACATTTTTGAGCTTATACACAACATGGATAATTTCACCAATAAATTGATCGTACAATGGAATAAATCATTCAATGAGGACCTCGGTGTCTCTCATGTGCTTGTACTCAGCCATCTTCATCAGAATGGAAAAAGCCGACCTTCGGATATTGCAAAAATGTTAGGATTCACTCCGCCTACACTCAGTTATCTATCTGACAAGATGGTAGCCAAGGAATTAGTCGTCAGAATGGTAGATGAAACGGACCGTCGCATTATTTATTTGAACATTACGGATCAAGGAGCCGAAGTCCTCGGAAGAGCAATCTTGGAGGGCCAGAAGCTGCGCAAGAAATTATTCCAGAAATTAAACGAAGAGGATCGAGCGCAATTGGTTCATATTTTTGAGAAGATGAATCGGGAAGATTGAGCAACAGAGTGGAAGGGAGACCGAAGGTGATATGGAGGAACCGCTCAAGGTATATAACACCGCCGTTGAAGCCTTTCTTGAAGTGATCGGGGGAAAGTGGAAGCCTGTTATTCTATTCCATCTTACCTTTGGCAAGAAACGTAATGGTGAGCTGATGAAATTGATCCCTGCGATCACCCAGAAAGTGTTAACTCAGCAACTTGGTGAACTAACGGAGGCGGGGGTCATTGTCCGAATTTCCCATCACCAGGTGCCGCCCAAAGTGGAGTATGAGTTAACAGCGTATGGGTGGACGCTTAAAGAGATTCTTCATCTGATGTGCAGGTGGGGCGATATACATGTGGACAATGTTTATGGTGATCGAGGAAAAATTCTGTTCAAGCCGCCAACCACTACGGACGGTTGAGGGACTTATATAAGCCGATTCTGGAATTCAGGAATCGGCTTATTCTGCATTTTATTGACTTTACATTACGGAAGGATCTTGCGATCACGTAGATTTCTGAAAATATCCATAAACATAGCCTCAGTGTCAATGAAATCATGAAATCCGAAGCGGCGAGCTTTGGAACCATCTGCGAAGAAATCGTAATCCCACGAGAAGACAAAGTCTCCAAATGCCCAGGAAGAGACATCATCATAAGGGGTGTTTACCAATCCATACTTTTCAATCATGGAATTCCAAAGATTTTCTTTATCTGCCATCACTGTTGCAAGTGAAAGGGGCAGTGGAGGTGCGGTTTCCAATTCAAAAAACGCAGCGATTTTGGGCCATAGCTCATTCCAGCGAAACAGGTCACCATTGGTGATATTAAATGCCTGATTGGCACAGCGAGGTTCGGTTGCCGCCCATACGGTTGCATGAGCCAGCAAAGTCGCATCCGTCATTTCAAGAAGCGAATGATAAGCTCCTGGTTTCCCAGGGAATCGAAGGGGCAAGCCAAGTTCCTTGGAAATAGATGCATATACGCCAATAACCATGGCAAGGTTCATTGGATTACCCAGGGCAAATCCACATACAACAGAAGGGCGCAGAGCTGACCAGGTCCAACTGCTTCCGGGTCGCCGATCCTCGAGAAACTGTTGCTGATCGACATTGAATTCTGGGGGCATATGATATGCGTCCGTTTCTTTGGCAGGTGTTTTGAAAGGACCCAGATGTGCGCCGTACACTTTGTATCCTTGCATCAAACTGATATGTTGGAGATTTGGAGCGATCGGTTCGATGGTATTCACCACATTGACGAGCATGGCCAGGTTGGGCTGTACCAACTCGGCCCAGGTCGGGCGATCCTGATACGCGGCGTAGAAAATATGCGTAACGGTCGTTAAATGACTTAGTTTGTCTTGTGTGTCTGCCTCGTTCAGTAAATCAGCTGATATATAACGTAACCCAGGGGTATCTTCCCCTCCGCGGCGAGATACACCAATGACATTCCACTCGGGAAGTGTCTTCAGATAATCAATAAGGTTTCTTCCAATGACGCCTCCAGCACCAATGACAAGTGCGGTGTAACGGATAACGGATTGTTCGGTTTTCAATGGACATGCTCCTCTCTTCTTCTGTACATATTGTGGTTCAGAAAAAGAAGGATGAGAAGTACGCACCTCTAAGTCATATACGTACTTTAAAGTAATATATGAGCCTGGAGCAGGATATGAGCGTTATAATCAGCACTTCAATGGAAGTTACTTGAGATGAGTCTGTATATTCGTTCAATAGATCTGTTGTAAATATGGTTTACGCCGGATATCCGCCGCCTGGAGGCGGCCATGCGCCGTAGAAGCGGCGAAGTAGAACAATCTCGCCCAGATGATACGAGTTGTGGGAAGCGATATTGCGCAGCAGTCCTGCCTTGGTTTCACCCGGGAAATACGGCAGTGGATCATCCAATTGTGCCGTTTCCGCAATGGCTACGGCTTGATCAATCCCATCCAGGAATGCCTGAATATCTGCCTTCCACGTGGCTTCGTCCTGTGGACCCTTCTCCTCAGGCCAGCTCTCACTCACGTTGGCAGGGAGCTGTGGCTTGCGTCCTTCCAAGTGTTCGATCATGAATTGCTGCCAATAATGCATATGCTTCACCAACTGATAGATCGTATATGGCATGGCCTCGTGCGTACGAGCAGCAAGTGTGACATCGATATCGGGTAGAGCACGAGCAATACGAATATGTCCGCGTTCCCCAACCAGTGATTTTACCAAGGCTTGTGCAAATAAATGATTTGCGTCCGACATGTCGGGTCATCCTCTCTTATAAACCGGATTGAGTATTTTATCTCATGAACATAGTATACAATTAAATTTTGCAAAATGAAAATGACCTACTGGATACCCGTGTGAATTGTCTGGAACTTTACTTAAACTATGTGAAAGTAATCACGAAAAAATGATTTCTTTTACGTTATAGTGAGTGGTTAGAGGAGGGGGTATGTGGCTATGATCATATCGAATGAAGAATTGGTTTCTGGCATATATGTGATGAAGATAGAGGGTAATTACAAAGGTCGTATGGGGCAGTTCTACATGCTGCGTAGCGGGAGGAATTACCCCCTGTTGCCCAGACCGATTAGCATCTATGATATCGGAGACGGTGGAATCACCTTTTTGTATCGTGTTGTTGGGGAAGGCACACGTCAGTTATCCCTGCTACTGCCCGGTCAGGAGCTTCAACTGGAGGGGCCTTTTGGCAATGGTTTTCCGCAGATTGAAGGAAGTCTAGCACTCATTGGCGGTGGAATGGGAACAGCTCCATTGCTTCTGGCAGCCAAGCATTACCAGGAATCACATGTGTATCTGGGATTTGCCCAGCAAGCCTTCGGAGTTGAGGCATTTGAGGTCGTGGCTTCATCTGTGCAGGTCAAGGTAGGCGGAAGTATTGTGGAGCAGGTTGATCCGGCAGGTTACACGACTATATTTGCCTGCGGTCCGACTCCAATGCTGCAGGCTCTTGCGCTCAAAACGGCGTGCACGTCTGCTCGTTTATATATTTCCACAGAGCGGCATATGGCCTGTGGCATTGGCGCCTGTCTGGGCTGCACAATGCGTACCCACGCAGGCAATCGCAGAGTGTGTAAGGAAGGTCCTGTATTCCCGGTGGAGGAGGTGCAATTTGATGCTCTCCATGGCGTGTAATATTGCTGGTGTGTCTATGAAAAATCCGATCATCATGGCTTCAGGCACGTTTGGATTCGGACGTGAATATGCGGAATATTATGATCCTGCGATATTGGGCGGCATCGCTGGCAAAGGGCTCACTCTGCATCCGAGGGCTGGAAATACAGGCTCACGGATCGATGAGACAGCATCCGGGATGCTCAATAGTGTAGGGCTTGAGAATCCGGGGGTTGCCGCCTTTTTGCAGGAGGAACTGGATGAGATGACCAAGTGGGATACGGCGGTTATTGCTAATGTAGGCGGCTCCAATCTGGATGAATACGTTCAGGCAATCGCTTTAATTACGGAAAATGCACAGAAGCGGCGCACCATGCATTGCCGGGGCGTGGATATGATCGAGTTGAATATCTCCTGTCCCAATGTGAAGCAGGGCGGACTGCAATTCGGCATTCAGACGGAGACTGCTCGAGAGGTCGTGAGGCAGGTGCGGAATGTGACAACACTTCCGCTCGTCGTCAAGCTGTCTCCCAATGCAGAGAATATTACGCAGATGGCTTACATGTGTGAGGAGGAAGGCGCGGATGGCGTCTCGTTGGTTAATACCTTTTCGGCGATGAAAATTGATATTCGTCGCCGTCGCAGCGTTTTTGCGAATACGTATGCCGGTCTTTCCGGCCCAGCCATCAAGCCGATCGCTCTGCGCATGGTGCATCAGGTGGCACAGGCAGTATCGATTCCGGTGATTGGCATGGGAGGTATTTGTTCAGTGGAGGATATTGTGGAATTTATTATGGTTGGAGCATCGGCCGTCCAGGTAGGGACGTATAATTTTGTTCATTTGCGTGCAGGAGCTGAGTTGGTGGAAGGACTTGAACAATGGATGCAGCGGGAAAAGGTATATGCATTGGATGAGATCCGGGGAGTAATATAAGTACAGGGCATATTAAATACATGCAGGCCATATGCTGTTCTCGGTAGGTATACCGGGGACAGCTTCTTTAACGTTGTCTTGAAATGAATTCCTTCTGGCTTGCATGGTGAGTTAATACACGTTGAGGAGAGAGGTGACCCTGCGAGATCGAAACGAAAGGACCGTAACTTCCATGTTATAATTATAGAAATGTACTTTAAGACATTGGGGTTAAGGAGGAAGCTCCTGTGAAAGTGATATTGGTTGACGACGAACGTCTAGCTTTGATAGGCCTTCAAAAATCACTAGAGAAGGAAGTAAGTGGTATCGATATTATCGCTACATATATGAATCCAACAGAGGCTGTGGCAGGTATTGTGGAGCACCGTCCTGATGTTGTATTTCTGGATATTCATATGCCGGAGATGGATGGTATGGATCTGGGAAGACAGATTCAGGCAGTAACACCGGGCACCGAAATTATATTTGTGACCAGTTACGATCAGTATGCAGTGCATGCTTTCGAATTACAGGCTTTGGACTATGTGATGAAGCCCATCCAAAAAGATCGATTGAAGCAGACGATGAGCCGCGTAAGAGAGAAACTGAGCGTTAAACGTGAGCAGCGGTCGAAGGATACAAACGTACCTATAATTTGCTGTTTTAATCAGATTCAGTTTAAGCTTCCAGAAAAGGATATCCAGGTTGCCAAATGGCGTACAAGCAAGGCGCAGGAGCTGTTTGCATACTTGCTTCACCACCGGAACCAGGTCATTCATCGCAGTGTTCTGCTGGAGCTTCTGTGGCCGGGAATGGAAGAGGAGAAGACGGCACACCAACTCTACACTGCGATTTATCATGTCCGCCAAACCCTGAAAACTTGCAATATGGATATGATCACGATCCAGAGTGGACACTTGGAGGCAGGCTATCGACTCGAATTGGGTGAGGCTCAGTTGGATAGTGAGCAGTGGGAACGGGAAATCAGGCAATGGAAAGTCGTAGACGCAAGTACCGTTCATGCCTATGAGCAAGCGCTTCATCTATATAAAGGTACCTACCTTGGCAATTATGAATACATGTGGGCTGAACCTGAGCGGGAAAGACTACGCTATCTGTGGCTGTATCATATGAGACAACTAAGTCTGTATTACCAGCAGCATGGGCTTGCGGAGAAAGTGATTGAGAGTACACAACGTATCCAGCATATGCTTCCGGATGAAGAAGAAAGTTATTTTATGCTAATGAAGTTATATGATGAAATGCACAACGATCTCGGTGTGGAGGAGCAGTATCGTCTCTTAACCACCAGAATGGAGCAAGATTTGGAGATACCGATCAGTGAGGACATTACCGAATGGTATCAGGACTGGAAGCTCGGTTTAACCAAAGTCATGAAAAAATAATTAATGAAATTAATTCAAACGAAACGTATGGATCGTTACAAATATTTGTTCATTATAATAATCATTTTTGGAGTGTTAATTGGCATGCGCTCGGTATGGTCTGAGCTATTCCACACAGTAGATGAGCATCGCGCCGTTAACGGGGTGCTGGATTTAAGGGGCGTGGATCTGGAACAATCTCCAGTCATGTACTTGAATGGGGAATGGGAACTTTACTCGGATGAGTTGCTGACCCAGCGAGATATTGCGAAGAGGGGTGGCGGCGCGAAGACTGTTCAGGTTCCTGGGGACTGGAGGAGTGAACAGAGTCAGGAACAGGAGGATTCGTTCGGATACGGAACGTATCGATTGCGCATTTTGACAGATCCGCTTCAGACTCCTGTTACCTTCTGGTTCAAGGGAATTCGAAGTTCATCCGAGATTGAGATGAATGGAGTCGCCGACGGGGGGATGGGTGAGGTCTCCGCGGATAGCAGTACATATATACCCAGAAGTACTTCATATACAGCGACCTACGATCAGGAAGGAACGACCTCCATTGAATTAGTGGTCCGTGTAGCCAATTACGACAGCCCGTATATGGGCGGAATTAGCAAACCTGTTCGCTTTGGTTCACAGGCAGCTGTTGATTTCTCGCGTTGGTACTCCATTGGTTTTCAGATGCTCACCTTTCTGGTTATGCTCCTCCACGGCATGTATGCCTGTATTCTTTACGCATTTAATCGACAGGAACGTTCCTTGCTGGTTGGAGCTGCATTAACTTTATCTGTTGGTATCACGGTTACGATGGGTCATGACAATATATTGATGTTATGGCTTCCAATTAATTATACCTGGGGCATTAAAATTCGATTGATCTCATTGTTGCTGCAAAATGCTTGTATCCTTCTGTTATTCCAGAGATTAACGATGGTTCATGTACGAAGGGCATGGCTACAGTGGCATGTTGTCATGACCTTGATCTATACGGCCGTGATTGTGGCGGTGCCCATTCATGTTACATATGCCATGATCCATTACAACGTCATTAACGTATTCTTTCTTGTATCCATGATCTGGTTTCTATATATCGTCGGAACGATGATCTTCAGGAAACAGGCGGACCGGGATATTGTTTTTCTGCTGCTTACTGCAGGAGGCATTACATCCAACCTGTTATGGAGTGTAGCCGAGACAGCTAAAGATGTGACAACAGTCTATTACCCTATTGACATCATCTTTGCCATTACCGGCTTCTCCGCCTATTGGTTCAAGAAATACTTCAGGAATGCCAAAGAGAATATGAAGCTGAATACAGAACTGCAGAAGGGCGACAAAATTAAAGATCAGTTCTTGGCAAATACATCACATGAACTGCGGACCCCGCTGCACGGGATCATTAATATCGCTCACAACGTGATCACCCGAGAGAAAAACCGGTTGGATGAACGGAGCCTGGAGGATATGGAGTTGCTGATTACGATCGGTCGACGGATGTCGCATCTCCTTGGTGATCTACTGGATGTAGTCCGGCTGAAGGAGCACCGCATTGTGTTACGACAGGGACCTCTTTCCATACAGTCGGTTGTGCCTGGCATTATCGCCATGCTGCAATTCATGGCAGAGCGCAAACCGGTCCGACTTCATATGGAGATACCGGAATCATTCCCATTGGTCATGGCTGATGAAGAAAGGCTCGTTCAGATTTTGTACAATCTGCTCCATAATGCACTTAAACACACAGAGGAAGGGACAATATCTGTGAGTGCCGACATTCATGAAGGACATGCTCTGATTCATGTGACCGATACAGGCATAGGCATGGATGAGGACACACGGATGCGTATTTTCCTTCCTTATGAACAAGGGACGTATGGAATAAGTGATGGACAAGGCATCGGGCTTGGACTGAACATCTGCAAAGAGCTCGTAGAACTGCACGGCGGGACACTTACGGTTCGCTCGGAACTCGGAAAGGGCTCGGTGTTCAGTTTCGATCTGCCGCTCGCGAATGAAACCACCCATCAGGCTCATTCACAGATTCCCCTGATCTGGGAACAGGCCGCGGAGATGATGGAAGATGCACCTGGCGGATTCCTGTTACCTCGTCCAGGCATGGGGGACGCGGAAGCCCTGGCGACAGCAGAGATGGCTCCGTTGTTAAAAGAGGGGAGAGCTACCATTCTGGCTGTGGATGATGATCCGGTGAATCTGGATGTGTTGGTCAGCATTCTTTCGACGGAACCATATGATATAACTACAGCAGGTTCGGGACAGGAAGCGATGGAATTGCTCGGCACACGTCAGTGGGATCTGCTCATTACGGATGTGATGATGCCCAATATGTCCGGATATGAATTAACCCAGAAGGTGCGGGAACAATTCTCCATGTCAGAGCTTCCGGTGTTATTGTTGACGGCACGAAGTCAGCCGCCAGATATCTACACGGGGTTTGCATCGGGGGCAAATGATTATGTCACGAAGCCTGTAGATGCGGTGGAACTGAAATACCGAATTCGGGCATTAACCATGTTAAATCAGTCTATCCAAGAGAGCCTGCGCATGGAGGCCGCCTATTTACAGGCTCAGATTCAGCCCCATTTTCTGTTCAATACGCTGAATTCACTTATGGTTTTAAGTGATATTGATACAGAACATATGCGGAAGCTTGGTGAAGCTTTTTCATCCTATTTACGGATCAGCTTCAACTATCTCAATACAGGGGAACTGGTGAAATTATCACACGAGCTGGAACTCGTGGAAGCCTATCTTTTCATTGAAAAAACAAGATTCGAAGATCGATTGTCGGTGGTATTAAACGTAGAGCCGGATCTTCCGTTACTTCTCCCACCGTTATCGATTCAACCCTTGATCGAAAATGCCGTAAGACACGGGTTATTAAGCCGTAATGTGGGTGGGACCGTATGCCTGTCCATCACTCGCCATGAGGGTTATACCCGTATTGAGGTGAAGGATAATGGCAAAGGCATGGAACCGGAGAAGGTTGCAGAGCTGCTACATGCTACGCCAGGTGGAAAAGGTGGAATAGGCATTGTGAATACTAACCGCAGATTGTTGCAACGGTATGGTCAGGGATTATCAATTGTAAGTGAGCCGGGTGAGGGCACGATGGTATCATTTGATATTCCGGACGAGGTATAGGGAAAAGGCCGCAGAAGTGAAGACTTCCGGCCTTTTTGTGTTGCCTGGATGTTCATTCCCTAATTTTAATTATTTCTAATGCTTCTTTCATATGTTAGTATATTTAACATTAGAAGCGCGGGTTCCGGCATTGAGCGCTAAACGTTGTTAGAGTGGGTGAAGAGATCGATGCGCAATTGGGTCAAAAATGAGAATGTGCAGATGACGGCCATTGCCTTTGCCACTGCGGTAGGGGCGCAATTCAAGATAAATCCGTTCCGGGAAGATTACTTCCGAATCGGGCTGGGGGTTAGCATCCTTTTATTTCTGCTGATGATCATGCCACACTTGTCTTATGTGAAGACAGGAATTCTGACAGGCATCGCAAGTTTTCTGTTTCAGTCGGCAGATCTCATCAATCATGTACAGACCGTGTCCATTCTGGAAAGCATGCGGGACAACCTGGGGGCAGGCGTGTATTATGTGTTCTTTGCCTATGGGCTTAGCAAATTCAAGCATCGATTCCATGAGTTGCAACCCCTTCTGCTCGGCGGGTTAATTACATGTATCGATTTTTCCTCTAATCTTGTTGAGCTGCTGCTTCGCGGAATGTTAAGCGGGACCAATATCTTTTATATGAAGGAATGGTTGTATCTGCTTGTGGTAGGCGGTCTGCGAAGTTACTTTGTGATTGGGCTCTACAACAGCTTTGCCGTGAGGCAGATGCGGCTTTTGCATGCAGAGCAGGAGAAGCGGATGGAGCAGATGTTGAGTGTGAACTCAGGTCTGTATGGCGAGGTTTTTTACTTGAAGAAAGCAATGAATACAATCGAAGGTATTACGGCAGACAGCTATGATCTATATCGAGATCTCCGGGAGCAGGACATGAATCAATACAGTCAGCGCACGCTGGGCATCGCTCAGCAGATTCATGAAGTGAAGAAGGATTCACAACGCATTCTGGCGGGTCTGCTGAAGCTGTATGATAACGAAAAAGCGGTCAACATGAGCTTGTCCGAAGTGCTGAACTTTGCGAGCAAAGCAAACCGAAAATATAGTGAAATGCTGCATAAGCAGGTCGAGATTGACATCGAGCAACAGTATGATTGTGAGTCTCCGTATTACATCCCTCTTCTAACGGTAATGAATAACCTGATTGCCAATGCGGTAGAGGCGATTGAGCATGACGGGACGATCCGAATTCGTGTGTATGAGCAGGAAGATGACGTGCATTTGGTCGTGATGGATACTGGAAAAGGTGTACCTGAAGCCAAACGGGATGTTATCTTCGAACCGGGCTATACAACGAAGTTTAATGAAGTCGGCATTGCCGCGACGGGCATAGGACTGTCCCATGTACGTGATATCGTTCAGTCATTGGCGGGACAAATTAAGGTAGAGTCGGCGCCTCCAGGAGAGACAGGGACAATATTCGCTATAGCTATTCCAAAAATGAATCTAATCAAGGGGGCCGATGTCGATGACACTTTCTATCATGATCGTGGATGATGATGTGGTGAGCCGGAGTATGCTGCATGATATCATTGAATCCTGTGGAATCGGCGAGCTTGCGGGCATGGCTGATGGCGGCATAGAAGGAGCGCGGATGATCATGGATCTGCGTCCTGATGTGGTGCTGATTGATCTGCTGATGCCGGATCAGGACGGAATTGAGACGGTGGCCAAGCTGAGGCACAACGGTTATACCGGGAAATTCATTATGATCTCTCAAGTGGAGAACAAGGAGATGGTAGGAGCGGCCTACCAGAACGGAATTGAATTTTTCATTCATAAACCAATTAATCGGGTGGAAGTGGAGCATGTGCTCAGCAAAGTGAATGAACAGTGGAAGTATGAACGCTACGTCCTGGAGATCAAGCAGTCGATGGCTCGATTGAATCTGGTGGAAGCGCCAGCTGCCCTAGGTCGTACGGTGCGAGATGCAGCACGAAGCATTCTGATGGATCTGGGGATCATCGGAGAAAGTGGAAGCAAGGATATTGTGGCTCTTATGGAGTATGCGATTGACCAGAAGCGTGGCGGGGAGTGGCCACCGCTGAAGGAGTCGTATGAAGCGGTAGCTCAGACGTACAAGTCTACGCCCAAGGACGTGGAGAAAGAGAGCAAGGCGATGGAACAACGCATCCGTAGAACGGTAATTGCCGCGTTAACAAACATGGCCTCGATTGGACTCAACGACTATAGCAACCACAAGTTTGAACATTATGCTCCCCTCTACTTCGACTTCCAGGATGTTCGAATGAAGATGAGAGCGATGGAAGAAGATCAGGCAGGCGACAAAGGCAAGGTTAATATCAAAAAGTTTCTGCATGTGTTCTATATGGAGACGATCGAAAAGATGAATAACTGAATAACTGAGATATTGTATCTCTTAACCAAAAGCCGAATTCCCGGAAGCAACAGTTCATGGGTGTTCGGTTTTTTGTGTTTCCACACTATTATTTGTCATATAACCTTACATAAATTAATCGAAACGGATGTTTTATTAGCATTTCATGCCCTTTTATCGATCGAAAATCATTATATGTTAATTTAATTTTCATCAGTTGTAATTATTTTGTGTAGGATCATGTAAGTTTACGTAGGGAGCGAACTACAATACGTACATAAATACAAATGGTCGATTCGGTCGATCCCAATCTAATTCGGAAAAGGGGTTTTTCTATGAAAAAGGTAGCATCCATTGTAATGGCGTCCGTTCTTGCTCTAACACTTAGTGCCTGCGGTGCAGCGAAATCGGGTGAAGAGAATAGTGCCCAGTCGGCAAGTGGTTCAGCTGTTGAGAAATACACATTTGGTACCGATGCAACGTATCCCCCTTTTGAGTTCCAGAAGGACGGCAAATATGTAGGGATCGATATTGACCTCATGAACGCGATTGCGGAAGAAGAGGGCTTTGAAGTAGAGATCAAACCGATGGACTTCAAAGGCATCATTCCTGCCATTACAGCGAATCAGCTGGACGGAGCCATTGCAGGCATTAGCATTACAGACGAACGTAAAAAAGTTGTGGACTTCTCGGACCCGTATTATCAGGCCGGTCTGTCCTTGATTGTACATGAAGATAACGCGGACATCCAAAGTCCTCAAGATTTAAAAGGAAAAACGATTGCAATTAAAAAAGGAACCTCAGGTGCCAATCTTGCAGATGAATATGCAAAAACCTATGGGGCAACCGTGAAATATTTTGATGACAGCCCATCGATGTATCAGGAAGTCGCGAACAAAAACGCAGATGCTACGCTGGAGGATTTCCCGGTCATCTCCTATAAGATCGCCATCGACCCGAACGCCAAGCTCCAAATCGTTGGAGATCGATTGAACGGTGACTTCTATGGTATTGCTGTTGCCAAAGGTGATGCCGAGTTGCAGAAGAAGATTAATGATGGATTGAAGAAATTGCAGGGAAACGGAAAGTACGACGAGATTGTCAGCAAGTACCTGGGTGAAGCGGCTAAATAGAAGGGAATGTGGTACGGATGGACTCCTCCTTGCAAGTCATAATAGACGCACTGCCTCTTCTGTTAGAGGGAACAGCGGTTACGTTGAAACTAGTCGTGATCTCACTCATCATTGCGATGGTGATCGGATTGATCTCGGGTCTGATGAGTACTTCCTTGAATCGATTGTTGCGGCTGGTAGCTACCCTTTACGTGGATATCATCCGTGGTACACCCCTTCTGGTGCAGGTATATTTCATTTACTTCGGGCTGCCTGTGTTCCTGGATATGCGCATTCCGGCGATGACCGCGGGTATTATTGCAATTAGTCTGAATGCTGGAGCCTACATCTCGGAGATCTTCCGAGCGGGTATCAATTCGATTAGCAACGGGCAGCATGAAGCAGCGCGATCCCTGGGCTTAACTCGTTTTCAGACGATGCGACTGGTCGTGTTGCCTCAAGCAACCCGGCGCATGATCCCTACCTTTGTGAACCAGTTCATTATTACGATTAAGGATACATCGCTGTTGTCGGCGATCGGTATCGCAGAATTAACGCAGAGCGGGGAGATTATTATTTCCTCCAACTTCCGGGCATTCGAAATCTGGGGTGTGGTGGGCATATTCTATCTGATCATTATTGTGTTATTGTCCCGGGCTTCCCGGTTCATTGAGAGGAGGTATGCGATCCGATGATTATCGTAGAGAATCTGAAAAAGAAATTTGGTACCAATGAGGTATTGAAGGATATCTCCACAACGATTCAGGAGAAAGAAGTCGTATGTGTCATCGGACCTTCCGGGTCAGGTAAAAGTACGTTTTTACGCTGTCTCAATCTGCTGGAGGGTGTGACATCTGGCAAGGTGACGATCGGCGGTGTCGAGGTGACTTCGCCCAAGACGGATATCGATCAGCTGCGAACCAATGTGGGCATGGTGTTCCAGCAGTTCAACCTGTTCCCGCATCTGACTGTGTTGGAGAATATCATGCTCGCGCCGAAGCGTATCAAGAAACTGAATAAGGCCGAGAATGAGAAAAAGTCAATGGAACTGCTCGGTAAGGTCGGGCTGTCTCAGAAGAGGGATGCTTATCCCGAGCAGTTGTCAGGTGGCCAACAACAGCGTGTAGCCATCGCACGTGCACTCGCCATGAACCCCAGTGTGATGTTGTTCGATGAACCTACGTCTGCATTGGACCCGGAGATGGTTGGAGAAGTACTGCAAGTCATGAAGGACCTCGCTCATGAGGGGATTACGATGATTGTGGTTACGCATGAGATGGGCTTCGCCCGTGAAGTGGCGGACAGAGTGATCTTTATGGACGGCGGATATATTGTAGAAGAAGGCACGCCTGAAGAACTCTTTCAGAATACCCGGCATGAGCGGACCAAGGCGTTTCTGGGTAAGGTTTTATAACGTTGCAAAGACGAAATCCCTTACGGCAGACCGTGCATATAGGACATCGGTTATGATGGACTTATGTGTGGCTAGCCGTGGGGGATTTTTTTATATTTCTCAATGATTTTTGCGGTAGGTCCAACCTTCGATAATATGGAGGCGTCTTGATAAGCAGGAATGAAAGAAAAATTAGACAGAAATAATAATTTGATACAATTTTTTTGATATAATAATATGAGAACTGTCCCTATCTTTACTGATGATAGGGACAATTTTCATTATGTTAAACATTGACTAAAAGGGGAGTGGAATATTGAAGAATTTAATGTTTATTGCCTTATGTCTAACGCTGTCCATTTTATTTACTGCTTGTAGTGGTGATGACAAACTCACAACTAACGCCATTGCCAATTCAAAGGAAATTGAAATGAAGGCGAACAATAAAGAAATTACTCCTACTGTTATAATGAAAAAATTGAAGGAAACGGATTACGGAGATATGGATTCTTTCCAATCTATTATGGGAAATCCGGATTCAAATGTTCCCTATGTCAAAATAGGAGAGACCATTTCGGTAAAGTTTAATGATCAGGAATCCGCGCCAGATTCATATGAGTTGGTTGATTATGTTTTGTCAGAGGAAGGGACAATGAAATATAAGCAGTCAGATATAACGAAGATGAATATAGACTTCGATAATGAGACGGCCTCTTTTGTTCTTACAGAGAATGTGCTGACTTATGCGAGTTCCGACAGTAAGGATTACGAGTCAGGTGCTGTTTTGAGAGGAATGAGGTTGCTATGCAAGTGGAAAGATACTACTCAAGAAATGGCTTTTGTTATCAGAACGGATGCCACTCAAAATGAAGGATGAGCCGAATAAACTTCCTATCACGAAATATTAAATGCTCCTATTTAGTAGTAGGTCTTTTTGGTTAAGGTTTTATAACGTTGTAAGACGAAATCCCTTACGGCAGACCAGGCATATAGGACATCGGTAGGTCCACAAAGTATAGCCAACTTATATTCCGAATTATAATCTGAGCCAAACGTAGGAGGTTTGCATCGTGATAACTAATGAGAGTTTAAAGTTATATGGTCTGTCTGAGATCGACCATCTCAAAGTGCATGGCAGAACAACTGGAGAGCGATCGCCGTTGACGTTATTTTGGACGGGGAGTGCAGTCGAACTCAATGTACGGGGCTCCGAACTATGGGTTGAGGTAGAGTCCCAATATGATATCTATGAGTCATGGATCAGTATTCTGATCAATGATGTTCCGGTGAGCAGACAGATGTTAACGGCGGGAAGATACTGGGTCTGTGTATTTCGGGGGATGAACGCGGATGTGGTGAAGAATGTTCGGATCGTTAAGGATGTTCAAGCGATGAGTGGTGACGCGGGTTGCTCTTTGCAGATTCATGCGGTGAAATCGGATGGAGCGTTCATGCCTGTGCAGGAAAAACCGTACAAGATCGAGTTCATCGGTGACAGCATTACATCTGGTGAAGGTGCAATTGGGGCTAAAACGGAGGAAGATTGGATTCCGATGTGGTTCAGCGCCATACATAATTATACGTATATGACAGCAGAAACACTGAATGCAGAATACCGGGTCATCTCGCAAAGTGGCTGGGGTGTGCTGACAAGCTGGGATAACAATCCGAAAGGGAATATCCCCGATGTGTACGAACAGGTCTGCGGTCTGCTTGCCAGTGAACGTAACGAAGCGCTAGGCGCAGGAGATGAGCATGATTTTAGTTCGTGGCAGCCGGATGTGGTCGTTGTGAACCTGGGCAGCAATGATGGGGGTGCATTTCAGTCACCTGAGTGGAAAGATTCCGACACGGGCAAGGTGTACAAGCAGCGATTGAACGAAGATGGTACGTATCATGAAGAGGATTTGGCTGCTTTTGAGAAAGCGGTGGAGCAATTCCTGTTCAAACTTCGAAAAAACAATCCGGCGGCACATCTCATATGGGCGTATGGCATGCTTGGTTTTCCCATGATGCCTGCCATCTACCGTGCGGTTGATGCGTATACAAAGGGGACAGGAGATCGCAAGGTTACGATTATCCAGCTTCCCGATACAACCGAAGAGACGGTAGGGGCGCGCACCCATCCAGGTGAGTTATCTCACCGTAGGACGGCAGAGGTGTTGGCGGAATATGTACGAGGCATGCTAGGATAGCCTGAAATAGGGTCATGGAAAGAACACTCTTTTATGAACGGTACCCCAATGGTTAGATATGTGATGTGTCTCACTGTATGGGGGCAGTTCATCCTAAGAGTGGTCTGTTCCTTTTCCGCATGATCTAGATATTCAAGGGTGTGTCCTCTGTATCATTGTTCTGTACCTTATAACGAATCGAGATAATCTGTCCGAGCGTCTGAGTTCGGATCATTTTGAATTGACTTGGCACAGTGCCTGTTGGGAATAAGGGGATGCCTTCACCAAGAACTTTCGGAATGATGGCGACTTCAATCTCATCCAGTAATTTTTGGGCTAACACAGCTTCAACCAGTATGCCGCCACCCACAATCCACACATCTCCATCAGAATTCTGCTTTAATCGGGGGATGAGTGTATCTAACGTCTCGGTTGTAAATTGTACATGTGGAGCGGGCGGTTGTTCCGAGCGGGACAGCACATACGTTGGCCGATCCGCATAAAGGAACTCCTCAGAAAGTGTGAGCACCTCCTCATACGTATAACGTCCCATAACGACGCTACCAATCGTCTGATAAAAGTCAGCATACCCGTTATCTCCACCGTCACCCTCCACATCAAATAACCAATCCACCGAACCGTCCAGCCTAGCAATATATCCATCCAAACTCATTGCAATGTACAAAATGGTTTTGTTATTCTTCATGTTCATCGCTCCCTTCTACAATGTATGATACACTTTAACTATGACAAAAGTTGACGTAGTTAGGGTGTTGAATTCATGAATAATCGGAAGCTGGCGATCATGCGCCTGATGGATTCCAGACAGAAGTTCACCGCCCGGGAACTGGCAGAACGATTTGACGTATCGGTACGTACGATCCAGCGAGATCTGGATGCATTGCAGGCAATGGGTTTTCCCTTGTACACCGAAGTTGGTGTGAACGGGGGATATCGGGTGTTGCCCAATCGGATTCTGCCACCTCTTCAACTGACACAGCAGGAGGCATTAGGGCTATTTATGATGCTGGAATATCTACAGCAAGTCCCGGATTTTCCGTACGGTTCCATGCGTGAACATCTGGCTGAACAGTATTTCTCCACTTTGCCTTCGGATGTACAGGACCTGATTATGCGAATGAGAGAGCATATCACCTTTGTCCAGCACCCCGGTGAGCATGCCGAACCTTTAACAACCGAGATATTGGGTGCAGCGGTAGAAAAGAGAGAAATCCAGTTTGAGTATCATGCCCGTAGTGGTCGTAAAAAAGTCCGGGTGTTCCCATATGGCATTTACTATGAGCAGGGGCATTGGTACATGCCAGCACGGCATAAGGATCGCGTATTGTTGTACCGTGTGGATCGCATGCGGCGGTTGGTTGTTATGGATTCAACGGATGAATCTATTCCGAGTCTGAAGGCATGGCTAGATGCCAAAGAAGACAGAGAAAGCGTAGAAGCGGTGCTGCATTTCACGGAATTTGGAGCGAGGATTGCTGCGTCAGATGTGTTGTTCAAGTCGGTTCAAGGCCATGAGTGGCGCGGACTTGTTCCGCCGGAGGAGTTTTCTTTTACAGCGCGAAAATTACTCTCCTATGGTCCGGAAGTGAAAGTGATCTCGCCCCCTGAATTAATGCAACAGGTTAGAGAGTTGCTGGAACGGAGTTTAAGCCAATATATCGACGAGTAGAAGGATATACGGTTCTGGCATGGAAGATATAGGAGTACCATCTAAAGTAACCTGATCTTCATTACTGAATGGGGGGCTACCATGATTCGATCCATAAGAAGTTTCACGATCCGCTCTATGCAGAGTCCATGTGATGAACAACGGCGGTTGTTTGCATAGAGCCTGAAATCCACTTCCGCCTAACCATTATATCGAATATCCATGCGTTCATCGTACGACTCTGCTGCCTTAAAGATTTTAACTTTTAAGGAGTGGAGCCACATGAAATATATTAATGCGGATACAATCTTCCCGGAAGAATTGCTTCGAGAAATACAGCGTCATATCCCTGGTGGCTTAATCTATATTCCGAGGCCCAAGGATGCCCATAAGAAGTGGGGCGAGAACTCGGGTGGCAGAAGGCTTGTGCAGGAACGGAACAACGAGATTCGCCAGCTGTTCACCGCAGGTAGGACCATTGATCAGCTTGCAGAGCAATACTGTTTATCCATGGATAGCATCAAGAAAATTGTATATGGCAAAAAGGGATGAAACTATAAGCTGCGTTCGAGCAATCGAATGTGGCTTTTTCCTGTAAGAATAAAGAATGGTTATTAAAGGTTTTTTACATATTCGAGGTTGTTAACTACGCGTACAATTAAATTGACGGTATTAGGATGCGCGTTGAGAGTTGTTGAAATACGTCTTCAAATCATCTGGTGAGGTTGGTGTATATGCATATAGAAGTGAAATTAACGAATAAGGACGAGGCGTATGTGATTAAAAATATGTACCCGCTATATCTTCATGATCTATCCGGTCATTACGGTCTGGGTGGAGAGCATACCCCGAATGAACACGGCATTTTCGAACCAAGTCCTGATTATAAAACGTTACAGGATCAGTATGATGTGCAGAACATCTGGTGGGAACAACCAGAGTGTCTTTATCCATTACTGATGATTGTAGATGGCATTCCAGCTGGGTTTGCATTCGTAGCCACGCCACCTCATTGCTCACAAGGAATAGATTTCTTCGTACATGAATTCTTTCTGATGCAGCCGTTTCGAGGTGTAGGCGTGGCTGAACATGCGGCATCAACGATCTTCGGGATGTTTAGAGGAAACTGGGAGTTGTTCACCAATCCATCGGAGAACAATAAGATTGGCCAATCTTTTTGGCGGAAAACAGTGGCTAATTATACCGAAGGTAACTATCGGGAAATGTACGGGCATACGTTCGATGGCTATAAATTGATTTTCCAATTCTCCAATATATAAAGAGAGAGAGACTGTCTCCTTTTGAGGAAAATGATCTCTCCACTGCCTTCTATAGATTGCCGCTGAAATAGTGATACTCGGAATTCACTTCAAAACCAACACTGCGGTACAGATTCAAAGCACGTTCGTTCTCGGTAACAACGGATAGGCGAATATCTGTATAGTGCTGTTTTCTTAGGAGATTCACCAGGCTACTAAGTGTAGCTCGGCCCAGTTTCCGTCCCTGATAAGCAGGCAGGATGCAGAAATTATGAATAAATGCGGTTGTTGCATTGACGGCGTTAACTCGTACCATCCCGACAGGCTGTTGCTCCTGCCATGTAATATAGGTGACTCGGCTGGGTTCGTTCGTTTGCATGAAGTATTCCCGTGTCCAATCCTCTGACTCTCCAAAGGCCTGGGATGAACAAGTGATCATAAACTCCATATCCTTAATTTCTGCCACGGACAACGTTAGTTCGGGCAGTTCAACCATTGGAAGAACTTCATTCACAAGTTGCATGGAGTACTCCGCACGATCATAACTGGCTCCAAGGGAAACGGCAGTATGAACACCCGGAGATAAGCCCTGTGGAACGCGATAACTGAGCTGGTTAATCCCCTGTGGTTTCATGTCCAGGATGGCCCGTTTCAGTAGGCTGCGGAACACACCTTGGCGACGATAATGCGGATGTACGATGGCATTAATATTCCCGGTTACGCCGTCGGATGGATACCAACTGAGGAGTCCTGCCAAATCACCGTCGCGATAACAGAGGAGCGCATGGTCGCCGTCTTTTTTGCTAATATGATCAAGGTCTGCCTTCAGATGCACGGAATCGAGTTGTTTACATTGTTGTTCGAGTAAAATAATAGCTTCAATCTGTTCCTTGGAATCATAGATCATAGGAACGACTTGATATGTTGACATAGCTTTCACACCTTCATTGTTGAAGGAAACACGCAGTTATTGGACCCACAGGCGCTATCCTTCGAGATTCGGTCCACTTCCCGATGACTATAACATAATCTATTACGAAGATGACACCCATTGGATGTAATTCACTGTCTGTTCAGGTGCGCCCATAAACTGGACAGAGTTCAAGTCCATTCCGCTATCGGGCGATATCACCTTTTTGCAGGATAAGGGAGAATGGCGCATTCAGGATGATACGTACAACAGGGATCTTATCTCCAATTATTTTGCTTAGAAATTAGTCCGCCCAAAAGTGGCATCACCCTTCACTGTCACACTGCTGGCTGCGTTTACCGCATCCAACTGCAATACATAGTCATAATGGCGGATGTAATATCCGGGCTGACTATACGATTGAAGGGATACTTTGGTACTGTCCGCCCAACCGGGGCTACTTAGGAACGTGGCATCTCCCTTGTAGACGGAAGTGTTTGCATAGGCTTCTAATACAATTTTGTTGCTGGCATTACGTTTCAGGAAGTAACCCGGGAAATTGATGGACTCCAAGGATATGCCTGTGGAACTCGCTAGACCCGGTACAACGCGGAACTGGGAGTCCAGAGCAGGAGAGACATTGGAATCAATGCGTGCGATGTAGTTGGCATGACGGATGAATCGATCCGGAACGTTGTGTGAACTGAAACGGCTGTAACCTGTGGCTTCCGGTGTGGCAGGACCCAACATTTTGATCTCATGCAGGGTTGGGGTGTACCAGTTCCCCGGATTATTCCACAAGACGGCGTTCACCATATTGATCCGTACATAACGGGCAGTGAAATGCACGGCATCCGTGGTGAAACCATAGGTGAGATTGTTGGTACGATCCAACGTGGAGTAATTGACACCATCGTTGCTAATCTCGATTTTGTATTTGTAATAGCCCTCAGAACCTTTATACATAAACCAGGACGTGTCGATCTCGGTGATGGTCTTTGGTGCACCGAAGTCCACTTGCCACCACGCGGGCCAACTATTGGATGAAGCCACCCACGACGACTGGTAGTTGCCATCATTGACGTTGGATGCAGACGAGCCAGAGGCTGTGGAGCTGGCGATGGCTGTTTTGCCCTGTGCATGGTTGACGAGAGCAGGAGGTGTTACCGTACCTGTTACTGCATCGATATTCCACGTGGTATGCCACTCCAGTGATGCTGTTCCGTTCGAATCATTCAAGGTTAGCGGCAGCCAGATATGTTTATGCTCTCCAATGCTCATCGGATTCCAGCGATCCCCCATGTAGATGTAGGATGTGGTGTTGCTGCCTGTAATCGTGGCAATATCATGAATTTGCGAACCGAAGGCAGATGGATTGCCATATGGCGTAAGCGCAGTCCATGGGCCCGTCATGGAAGTTGCTGTAGCGTATGCACCCTGATTCGGATACCAGCCAGCGGCTTGGGAGGTGAAGAGGTAGTAGCGGTTTCCTTTTTTCACAACCGCAGGTGCCTCACGATAGGCGTTCTCGAACAGCCAGCCCTCGAAGGATTGTACTCCGGTGTAACTTGCATTCATTTTGAAAATAGCCATCGTATCATTGGCGCCGCCATTCTTGCGTGAAGCAGTAACCAGATAACCGGTGCCATCTGTATCAACAAAGACAGTCATGTCACGGGATTCATAATTCATTGGGCGGAAGCTGCCCTCATAGGTGAATTTGCCATTCGGGGTATTGCTTGTTGCAACCGCTACACGGCCGAGGTTGTAGTCCGTACCGTTCTCATAGTGTGCCCAGAGCACATACTGGTTGGTTGATGCATTAAAGATGACTTTGGGGCGTTCGATCTTGCTGGAGGCCAGCTCGGTTGCGGAATCTTTCGTCAGGATGGCGTTGCTGAAAGTCCAGTTCTTCAGATCGGTGGAGGTGTAGACGTTCACACTGTCGAACTTGCCGCCCACCGTATGTTCACCGTACAGATAATACGTTGAGCCGACCTGCAGAATGTTGCCGCTGTTCGCATGGATGGGATTGCCCGCGGTGTCGAGCCAGTCGGTGCCATTGGTTATCGTGACACTTGCTGCGCTTGTTCGTTCAGAATGAAGTCCAAACAGGGTGAACGTGAGTGCAAAGACCAGAAACCAGACGGCTTTCCTGTTACCCATTACATACACCTCCACAGAGAATAGAAATATAATAGCGATTTCATTTTTATTGTAGTTGATTTACAATCTTTCGCAAGTGAACATTTCAATGAGAGATGAAATTAGCAGCAGGTAGAGGACAAGAGCAGCAAGAGCGAGGGCACAAATGCAGAATGAAAATGAAACTGCCTAGTGTCATTAGGAGGTCCAGCCAACGAACCTGCTGGAGCTTCGGCCCGACTCGGAGGGTATACGGATATGATCTTTATCGCTGAACGGAGTGTCCGTGCCGGAATAGGAGAGCAATATTTTGTATGTCGTCTCGTGATATAACTGTCATGTGCCCGTGACGGGTGCTACTTATTCAGTAGGGGGATAACGTTATGAACGAGATATGCAGAAGACTTGAAGGGCAGATGGCCTTGGTAACAGGAGCAAGCAGAGGCATCGGTCTCAGTATTGCTATGCGTCTAGCACAGGAGGGTGCATATGTGCTTGTGCACTTCGGGAAACGACAAGACGAAGCGGAGCAGGTTGTGCGGCATATTACAGAACATGGTGGACGGGCGCAATCCATTGGAGCGGATTTGCGCACGCTGGATGGAATTCATGCATTATTTGCACAGGTCGATGATGCTGTTCGGAAGCATGGACGAGATGGCAGGCTGGATATTTTGGTAAATAATGCAGGCATCGGGCAGATTCTTGGTCTGGAGGAGACGACAGAAGCTTCCTTCGACGAAGTGATGAACATAAATGTCAAAGCCCCCCTGTTTGTAAGCCAGCAGGCCGTTCCGCGTCTGCGGGATGGCGGGCGAATCATTAATATTTCTTCTTTTGTTACACGAGTGGCTTCCCCGGGCGTGTTCGCCTATAGCATGACGAAGGGGGCGGTGGATACCTTCACCAAGCTACTGGCGAAAGAGCTGGGAAGTCGCCAGATTACGGTCAACGCGATCCAGCCGGGCATTATTAATACCGAGATGAATGCAGGCACACTCACGAACCCGCAAGGACAGGCATATGCAGCAGGTTTGTCTGTTCTTAATCGATGGGGAGAGCCGGAGGATGTCGCAGATGTAGCTGCATTTCTTGCGTCAGCAGACAGCCGCTGGGTTACCGGACAATGTCTCGATGCCAGTGGGGGATCGCATCTATAACATGTGAAGTGTATACAAGGATTGGGGAAGAACGGATTTATGAATCACTTTGTAATCGAGGGGAATGCTCAGATGTTCTTCTGGAGGAGGGGGGGATTCAGCATAGTCAGCTCAATGAATGTGCTTGATTATGGGTATGACGGGTGCAGACGCTAAGTTAGGTGCGCTAGGTGCGAATGCCCTGTTCCAACGTTGTTCGTGGCTGTTGATCCGCCAGAGCTTGCAGTGTGATGGGCTCCATGTAACGCTGCTCCATATAATGTATCACTTGAACTGACAGGATCAGGGATAATAATTCTCAACGTAAAGAGCAAACAAGGGATAACGACCTGCTATTGGCCTGTTATCCCTTGTTTTGTAACCGGATGAGGTAGATCTGTTGCCTGGTATGATTTTTCTATCTTTTTGTTGCGTTTGCGTAGTTCTCTTTGAATGGTAGCTGCACGGTCCAGCTACCATTGAATCGAATTTTCGATGTGATCCTGCTATTTATGACCTTTGCGAACCTTGAGCTGCATCTTTTTGATCGTTGTGTTTTGCATGAGCTCCAGTACGAGTGGGCCTTTGCCGTTCAGGATCTCCACATCGGTCACATTGTCCTGAATGGTAATGATCCCGATGTCATCAGCCGTAACGCCTTCAAGCTTGGCGATGGTACCGACAAAGTCTACGGCACGAAGTTTCTTCTTCTTGCCTCCGTTGAAGTTCAGCTTCATGATCTGTTGGTTCAGCTGTTCACGTTTGTCCTTTTTACGTTCAGGCACGATCTTCAATCGCTTCTCGAAATCTTCTCTGCGGCGATCCACAGCTTCTTCGGAAGGTGCTTTAACGACAGGGATTTCGAATCCAATATAGGATTCAATCTCCGCCAGACGTCTGCCATCTTTCGGTGTAATCAACGTAATGGCTTTACCTGTTTTGCCTGCGCGCCCCGTACGGCCTGTGCGGTGCACATATCCCTCTTTTTCCAAAGGAATATCGTAGTTGATGACATGAGTAATATTGGTGATATCGATACCACGTGCAGCTACATCCGTCGCGATCAGATAACGGAATTGTCCCCGTCGGAATGCGTTCATTACTTCGATCCGCTCATCCTGCTCCATACCACCATGGATACGATCTGCTGGATAGTCAAGGTCAGCCATGACCCGGAACAGCTTATCTACATTCTCTTGCGTACGGCAGAACACGATACAACTGTCTGGATTCTCTACAATGAACAGGTCCTGAAGCAACGCGGTTTTGTTCACCTCTGGCACGTGAATCACAGCATGTTCGATGGTGGCAGTTGTCAGTCCACTGGCCTTGATCTCGATCTCTACCGGGTTGTTCATGTATTTGCGTGACAGCTTGGCTACATCTTCAGGGAACGTAGCGGAGAACAACATCGTTACTCGCTCCTGCGGCAGCTTCTGAATGATGGACTGTACCGTCTCGATAAAGCCCATATTCAACATCTCATCGGCCTCGTCAATAACGAGATAGGCGATCCGTTCGAGTGGCAGCGTGCCACGTTCGATATGATCCAGTACCCGACCAGGTGTACCTACAGCGACATGTGTTCTTTGTTTTAACTCTGCTTTTTGGATATGAAAAGGGGACTGTCCGTATAGTGCGGTTGCTTTAATACGCTTAAAGCGACCGATATTCGTAATATCTTCGTTAACCTGCAAAGCCAGTTCCCGGGTTGGGGTAAGAATCAAAGCCTGCGGCTTATTCTCATTCCAATCCACCAGCTCGCAGAGCGGAATGCCGTATGCGGCGGTTTTACCACTGCCAGTCTGTGATTTGACCACCAGATCCTGATTCTCCAGTGCTACCGGAATAACTTTGGTTTGAACCTCGGTTGGTGTCTCATAGCCCAGACTATCCAGTGCTTTTACGATCTCTTCACCAAGTCCATAATCTTTAAATTGTTGCTCGCTCATCATTTACCTCTTTTGCGTTAGTTTTGAATACTCTACATACAAGCATTGCACCGTACATTTTTCGTATACCTCTTCATTATACTCTATATGCAGGCAGGCTAACGGAGTAAATGCTTCAAGTGTGTAAATTGTTTTCATGATTTCTGATTTGAGGGAGCAACCACCCGTTGCTGCTCGGAGGGGAATGTGTATCATAACGTTCCACGTGAAACGAAATGTATCGGCGTATTTTGCTTGGTGTTAATGAATGATCATCTTCACAGCCTTGGTTTGGGGAGGGTAAGATTGAGCGATTATTCCATTGATCCACACTTCTGCACTTCGACCAACGAGTGTCTCATCCAAAGAGACGGTGACAATCTCTTCTTCGATGATGAGTTTGGCGTTAAGAATCAAAATCATTCGATTCAGTCTGGCACTGAAATTTGGAATATGTTAGCATATGGGTAACTTACTGAACGGAGGGATACGTGTGCAAAATTTTTCCCGATTGAGATAGTGTGGCGAAAAACGTCTGTTTACGCTTGCTGTTTACTGCCTGTGTGCAGTTCATCGGGATCGGTTTGCCATTTTACACGTATGCCGCTAGTCGTCGTGAAAGAATCACTCTTTGGAGTGGTTCTTTGATGTACTACTATTTTTTGTGAGCATTCAGGTATGCCAACATCCGAAATGAACTGCACAGGCGAACATGTCTGTGTTTTTTATTTTATTCAGGAAAAGGGGAATACCTGATATGACAAAACCGAACTTGAATGAGAGTTTGGCAATTCATAAGGAACTATTATCTTTAGCAAAACAGAACGGACTTCTTATTGTTGAGAAATCCTTGGAGATCAACGAGTCGGGTATGGATTTTCGAGTAGCATTTGCCACGGATGAAGAAGGCCGCAGATGGGTTTTGCGCCAGCCGCGACGGAAAGACGTGTGGGAGCGAGCCGAGAATGAGCGCAAGGTGCTGGATGTGGTCCGAGGAAATATACCCGCACAAGTACCGGATTGGAGGATCTTCATGCCAGAGTTGATAGCTTATCCTTTACTTGATGGTGATCCGATCGCAGTTGTGGATCCCGCAGGGGGAGGGTATGTATGGCGATTCCCTCAGGAGAGCTTATCGGATACATTCCTGGATTCACTGGCTACGACTCTCGCCACGCTGCATAACATCGATCCCGACAAGGCGAAGAAAGGTGGAGTGCGGATCAAGACGCCAATGGAAGCTCGCAAAGAATTTGCAGCCAATATAGAGGAGGTTAAGCAGAACTTTACGGTGCCAACCAAGCTAGTTGAACGGTGGACGGTATGGCTTTCTGTAGGTAGTTATTGGCCTCAGCACTCGGCGTTCATCCATGGTGATCTGCATCCCCCGCATATTATTGTCGATGATGCCCAGCGAGTAACTGGACTTATTGATTGGACGGAAGCGGAGATTGCAGATCCGGGTAAGGACTTTGTCATCTACTATGCACTCTTTCAGGAGGATGGGCTGCGTGAGCTTTTGAGTCGTTATGAGAAGGCAGGGGGAAGAACATGGCCCCAGATGCTGGAGCATATTCGGGAGCAGTGGGCAGCCTATCCTGCAATTGTTGCCAAGTTTGCACTAATTACGGGGAAGGAGTCCGACATGGAGATGGCGAGAGGCATGCTTGCGAACTGGGATGTAAAGAGAGGTTGAGCTTAACATAACAAAGGGCGATTCTCACCATGAGTTTCATGGGAGAGTCGCCCTTCCTTTTCGTTAAGGGTGGTGCGTCACGATTGTGCTTATTTCAAAATACTCACATATTTCCCGTATACAAATGCTACACGTCCATCCAGCTTCACTTTTACCCAGCCGTACTTGTCTGTACTGATCACCTCAAGCAGGGTGCCTTTTGGTACGGCAGCAACAACCTTGGCTTTGGATGAAGCGCCAGCGCGTACGTTCAGGTAAGACGCTGTAACCTTGGCTTGGTTGCCTTTGTTGACGGTACCCGGTTTACCAGTGCTTGGTGTTGATGGTTTACCAGGTTTCGACGTGCCTGATGTTGGTTTTGGTACTGTTGGTGTCGTAGGCTTCTCAGGTGTAGGACTAGTTGCTCCCTCGCCACTGCCTGCCGCTTTGCGAGCTTTGTTCAGCTGTTGATAGAATGCTCCTTTGGTTTTCACGCCTGCGAATTGTGCCGTACTCACATTTGCTTTGGCAGATAGTGAATCAATCTCTTCTTGAGTCACCGCATCCAAAATGTTAATGGAGGCAATGTTGGTGTACTTGCCATCCTCCGTTGTTGGCACAGACATAATGCCATCGTTAATTAACTCCACTACATCTGCACGCTCCGGTGCAGTCAGGTCTACGCCGGTGATTTTCCAGTTGTGCTGAATCTTCGGTTCGTAGACACCTTTCATGACATCTTTCAGATAGGCGATGGACAGGTTGCGAATTGTGCCTTGAATCTCCCCAAATGCCGAAGCATCCTTGGAGGACCAGAGCTGTTTGAACTTACGTCCTTCCATGGCGCCGCCTTTGGCAATCAGCGCTTCCATCCGGTAGGCATTCATGCCAAGCTTCAGCGAATCGTCTTCTTTGACGACCGATCCATTGCTGTACTTGAGGTTCGTAATCCGACTGCCGTATGGCTTGGTCAGGTCAATCTCATACGTTACGCCGCCAAAGAAATCATCGGTGCTGTATTTGGAAGCACGTCGTTTTGGATCAAAACTGATCGTCACATCACCCTGGCGTGTGGAGTTGAAGTACCCCGCAGACCACTCCATATAATCCATCAGATCACGTCCGGTTACTTCATATACGCTCACTTCACCAAAGGTGTATTGGTAGTTGAATGCAATATCCTTTTTCTTGATCGGGCCTACATCCAGCTTGGCCTTGTCGTTATCAATCTGGTGCGCGACCACATCGGCTTCACTGTAATGCAACATCACTTCGGTGAAAAAGTCAGACAAAGGGGTTTCCTGGATCTGAACCGCAGGAATGCCTTTAATTTCGTCTGCTGGTACCAGGTTCGTTCCTTTCAGTTCAGCCACTTCAATATTGGCATCTGCACGAGCGAACTCGTGGAATGGATGCAATGTCTCTTCCAGCGCAGGATCGGAGACTTCATATGTTCCGTCTGCTGCTTTCACAGCGAGAGCTTGAGCTTCCTTGCTTTTCAGCACAACTTTGTCGCCGTCTTTTTCAAATGTCAGATCAATTCGTGAAATATGCGAGCCATATTTATTCGGTTCGGAGATTAATACACCGTTAACCGTTTGGGATTCAATTAGTGTATGCATGTGTCCGGCAAAAATGGCAGCCAGCTCCGGGTTGGCATTGGCGATATCCGTAACCCCGGTTCCCGGGTTGCCGTTCTCGTTATCCAATCCCATATGCATGAGTCCAACCATGACATCAACTTTGCCTTTCAGCTCGGCAATGGCCTTCTTGGTCTCTTCCACAGGATCTTTAACGATGATGCCATCCAGGTGATCCGTCCCTTTCTCAAACTCGGTAATCATGGGTGTGTTCATTCCGATAACACCTACTTTGATTCCGTCTTTCTCGATAATCGTATAGGCAGGCATGTAGCGGTCGCCGTTTTCCTTGAAAATGTTACCCACGAGAGGCTGTCCATTGAATTGGGAAGATATCTTCTTCAGTACGTCCAGCCCAAAGTTAAACTCATGGTTACCCATAACCCATGCGTCATACTTCATTTCATTCATTGCAACCATCATGGGAGATTGAGGTTGATCATTGAACAACTCAGCCGAGTTATCCTGAATCATGTCTCCTGCATCCAGCAGGATCGTATTCGGATTCTCCGCACGGACTTTTTTCACAATGGTGTAGAGCTGTGTCATGCTACCGGTTGGGTTTGGACCGTCCAGTGCATAGTCCCAAGGCATGAATCGACCATGAATATCCGATGTACCCAGCAACGTGATCTTGGTTTCCTTGTCTGCCTCAGCAGCCTGAACTGGAGTAGAAGCAAAAGGGGCAAACAAAATGGAGGCACATAAGAGGAATGATAAGGGCCATCCGGCGAAACGTTTCGTTGAAATTTTGCGCATGTTGTAATCTCCCTTGTTATCTAGTGTATGTAAAGATATGTATCATTTCATACTAGATAAACATGTGATGAATGTAAACTCCAATGTAAGAGTTATGTTGGATTTAAGAGAGTGAATCTATAAATAGCTTCAGAAAAATCACTAAATTCTATTTTTTTACAATAAAATACTATAATTTGACAGGTGTTAAAAACCAAAATTATCCAGTAAAATGATGTTTGTAAGCGCTTAACAAAAAATGAATACTAAGGAGGAAAATCATTGATTAAGTCTAAGTGGTTCAAAACAGTCGGCTCATTGGCATTGGTAGGGATTCTCGCTGCTTCTGTTGCGGTTGGTAGTGTGAGTGCTGGTTTGGCGAAAGGTAGCAAATTTCTGGGCAATATTATTGCCAACCAGGTTCCTTCGAATTTTAGCCCATATTGGAATCAGGTAACTCCGGAGAACTCAACCAAGTGGGATGCTATCGAAGGTACACGCAACGTAATGAATTGGGGCCAGGCGGACATGGCGTACAACTATGCTAACAACAATGGATTTCCGTTCAAATTCCATACGCTCGTATGGGGAAATCAACAGCCGAATTGGATTAACAGTCTCTCAGCCGCAGATCAGAAGGCTGAAGTGACCCAATGGATTAAAGCCGCAGGACAGCGGTATTCGAAGTCTGCCTTCGTTGATGTGGTGAATGAACCTCTGCATGCAAAACCATCCTACCGCAATGCCATTGGTGGAGATGGCGCAACGGGTTGGGACTGGGTCATCTGGTCATTCCAACAGGCGAGACAAGCCTTCCCTAACTCCAAATTGTTAATCAACGAATATGGAATTATCGGTGATCCGGCCAAAGCGGACCAATATATCCAGATTATCAACCTTCTGAAGAACAGAGGTCTAGTCGATGGTATTGGAATTCAAGCGCATTACTTCAATATGGACAATGTCTCTGTAAGTACGATGAACACGGTATTGAACAAGCTTGCAGCGACTGGATTGCCAATCTATGTATCCGAGCTGGATATGACAGGTGATGACAATACGCAGTTGCAACGTTATCAGCAGAAATTCCCTGTGCTGTGGAAACACTCTGCGGTTAAAGGTGTGACGCTGTGGGGTTACAACCAGAATCAAACCTGGCAGGCTGGCTCGCACTTGGTCAACAGCAATGGAACAGAACGTCCGGCTATGCAATGGCTGAGAAATTACTTGGCGAACAATCCTTAAGCACGCGTTTGGACGAGTCTGTGCTTCCATGTAAATCGGTTGACTATATAACACAATAGCGCCTGTTCCACATGTTAAGCATGGGAACAAGGCGCTATTTGTGTTAATGCTTTGACTCAACAGTGTTCGGCAATTCATGGTGCAGGAAAGCATTTAATTCGTTTTTAACGATGTGTTGGATTAGTTATTTCGGTTGAATAACCATGCTGTTGAATGAATCGGCTTCCAGCTCCATGTGCAGGGTCTGTCCTTCTTCAATAGTTAGATACAGGTCCCGACGGTCCTGGAATGGATTGTTGATGACAATGACGAGACTGTTATCGGGGTTGCGGAAAGCGACGGATTTACCGCTCCACGTGCCAGACAGGCCGACTCTTCTAGCACCAGGGACAATATGATGTGCGAAATGTTTCATCACATAATACTCGGGGTTCCGAGTAACTACTCTCGTGTCTGGATCTAACGTGATCATGGAGTTCTGTTCCCAGCCCCATGTGCTGCGGCCTTTGGGTTCCAGAACCATGTTCCAGTAGATGTAGGCGTTCACGCCGTTGCTGAAGTAATGCTGGTAGAGATTATATACATATTTGGCATAGTTCCATGAGTTGTTGCCGTCACCGCATTCGTTCTCAGTCTGCATATACCGAAGCTCCGGATAACTTGCCGCGGTACGTTGAATGGCATTTTTGCCAGCCCATTGATACCCAACACCCTTGATATAGGAATAGGCCTTCGGGTCACTCAGGACAAGCCCCGCGTATTCGTCAAAGTCATTTGTTTTTTTCTTAGTCAATTCTTCCCATGGATCAGGAGCGTTGATTGTCCCCAGCCAGATTTCCGTATCCAGACCATGCTTATCAAAAGCCGGGCCCAGATAATCGGCGATAAACTCACGAAGCTGCTCGCCTGTCCACAGGCAAGAAGGGAATTTCTGGTCCGCAATCACTTCGTTCTGCACATGCACCTGATGAATCGTAATGCCTGCTTCGCGATAAGCCTGTACAAATTTTACGAAATACAGGGCGTAAGCCTCCAGAATATCTTTCTCCCAACGAAGCGTGCCATAGTTATAGGCTTTGGGTGATTTCATCCACGTTGGCGGACTCCAAGGGGAGGCGAAGAATTGCAGGTTCGGGTTATACGTCAGAGCTTCCTTGATGTAAGGAATCAGATATTTGAAATCACGTTCGATCGAAAAATGTTCCATGGCCACGTCACCGTCCACCTCGTTGTGGCTGTACCACTGCTCTGCATAATCACTTGCGCCGATCGGCAGGCGGCAGATGTTAAATTTGTGCTCACCCTCCGGATGGAAGAGAGAGTGCAATACCTCATGGCGCTGCTCCTCATTCAAGTGGGACAGAGCCATATAACCAAGCTCGTTGAAACATCCGCCAAACCCTTCGACAAGTTGGTGCTGTTCACCCGTGAGTTTTAAGTTAGCGTTTTCATTAGTCGGCGCAAAAGCTAGCTCTTTCCACGGGCTGTCTTGGGTTGTGGAATAACCAGTGAACGTGAATGTCATGTGAATTTCCTCCTCGCTTGAACTTTAGCTGTCATATATTAGGTTCAGTATAACAACTCCCGCGGCAAAAGAAGATGTACTAAACCATGTGAAATTTACCCTAATCCAAGATGGGGCATCACGAGTTTGTTTTCGCACAAATAGATCGTATACGGTATTTGCTTTTGATCGGTGTTATCCATATACCATTATCCTATGTTATAACACAGCTGTGATAACACAACAAAATCCCCGCTGATTGTTCAGACGGGGACTTTAGCCGTGTTTCTCCTATGGCTGAAAATGAACGTGAGACACAACTTAAGGCTTCACACTCTCACCAAGCTGTTTATTTTCAAAAATCAGAATCGTTTTACTGCTCCCGATGTAACCAACAGAGGTATTGAATTGCTCTGAAATGAAGCGTACCGGTACAAAAGCTTTACCATTTTTCATCAGAAGAGGAGCATCATTGATCGCAAGGGCATCATTCACGATAACTTGTTTGTTGCCCACGCTCCAACGGATGGTCTTGTCATTCTGTGTGATCAAGGCTTCCCGCGTATCGCTGTTCCAGTTCACACTGGCGTTCAAATGCTCCGAGACAAAACGCAGAGGCACATAGGTCCGCCCTTCATCGATAAAAGGTGCAGCATCCAGTGCGTAAGCACGATCCCCGACATAGGCAGTGGTGGACCCTTCAATTAGACGCTGGAAACTACCCTGCGGCGTTCGTTTCTGCTCCCGCACATTCATCCGGTTCAGAAGCTGCATCGTATGACTGCCACTTGCAACATCCAGATAGTTGTTCTGCACCGTGAGTCCAGCAGGCTCAACCTCTGAGACAGAAGTCTGGATACCGGAGGATAACGAGGTGGACGCCGAGATATCTTGTATAGCATTTGTCGCTGACTGATCACGGGTAAACGTAAAACCTGCGATTGGTGTCAGATCCCACACCCGGTTGTTGGATAATTTTAACACGTCCAGGCTGGAAAGCTGCCGTAAAGGTTCCAGATCATAGATCTGATTGGATTCTGTATTCAGTTCCTTCAGCCCAGTCAGTCCCTCAAGCCCCTTGAGGTGTTGTACTTGGTTATTAGAGATATCGAGTGTCCGAAGGCGTGTCATGTGCTCCAGTGGCGTCAGATCTGCAATTTGGTTGCCTGCTACATTCAGATTTCGCAGTGTATTTGGCAGTTCAGCGAGTACGTCCAGCGTCTGAATCTTGTTGTTTGCTACATTGAGTTGTTGAAGCCGGGTTTTACCCATGAGCGGAGTCAGATCGCTAATGGTATTGTTAGAAATCTCAAGCCACTTCAGTGCATCCGCATCCGAGAGGGCTGCAAGACTGTCAATCTGGTTACCGCTGGCGTGGAACGTATGTAATCGGTTGAACCCACGTACAACCTCTATGGATGAAATGGAATTGTTGCTGATATACAGCCGTCCCAAGTCTTTCAATTCAGCAAGTGCGTCTAAGGATGTAATGTAATTATTGCGAACATCGATCTCGCGAAGCCGGGTTAGGTGCTCCAGCGATGTGAGATCCTCAATTTCATTTCCATATAATCGGAGGTGTGTCAGGTTGGTTGCATATTCGAGACCGGACAGGCTGTGAATACCTGCATTGCTTAGATCTACCACCTCAAGCTGCTCCAGATCAGATGAAGTTAGTGGAACATCCAGAGGTTTGTTTAGGATTAGCTTCAGTCCGTCCTCCAAAGCGGGATCTTCAATGATTCCTTCGCCCAAGTCCGTAGTTGTGTAAGCCATGGCTTGCCCCGATGCTCCGAAACTCAGGATGAATACTAGAAATAGTAGCGTCATTCTTCTCATTACATGTATTCCCTCCGATTTTTAGAATTATAAAATAATCCGAACAGATTGAGTTATATAAGTATAGTATTTACACGATACCAGCGATCGGAAGGTTGTTCTACCCACGGCGTGTTCAGTGTGAATTGAAAAGTTTATCATATCCAGTTTCGGCTAAAAGCACATCTATAGTTATTAACCCGTCAACAGGGAAAAGGAACAAGAAATTTCGTAAGGGTATTCCTATACTTCTATTCTATATGAAACAAACCCTGCTCTGCACTCTTCAGAGACAAGTTTATCAAAAATAATTAAACATCTCCCACAGATCCTATTCAACCCGCCCTTGAAACGGGTATAGATGAAGTAAAGATGCCAATTTGGAGGGGAAGATGTGAGTATGCGCCAAGCCATGATCATTAGCAATCCGTCGTCAGGTAAGGAAGAGGCAGAGCAGTATGTGTCCCAAGTCAGAGAAATTCTGGAGTCACAGCAGTATGAGGTGGCGGTTAACGAAACGGCCGGGGAAGGTGATGCGACGGACTATTGTCTGAACGCCTGCAAGGACGGCTGTGATCTGGTCATTTCCATCGGAGGCGACGGGACACTGCATGAGACGATTAATGGCATGATGGATCAGAAACATCGTCCCCGATTGGGCGTTGTACCGCTTGGTACGGTGAATGATTTCGCGCGTGCGATGAATATCTCGCTTGACCCGGAGGAGGCCATTCGGCAGTTACGTTCGGATCAGACCCATATCGTGGATATCGGGAGAATCAATGATCGCCTGTTTGCCAACGTTGTGGCTGCAGGTTCTTTGGCAGAAGCTCTGTTCTCCGTATCCTCGGAAGAGAAGTCGAAGTTGGGATCATTCGCATATCTGAAGGAGGGCTTGAAAGACCTGGTGAATACACCAGTCAATCATCTAACCATCGAGTATGACGGACAGATCTGGGAGGGGGAATCGCCACTTTTTCTGGCGGCGCTGACTAACTCGGTAGGAGGATTCGAGAGGTTGTCCCCGGATGCAGAGGTGGACGATGGTCTGATACATTGTTTTGTTGTTCGTAATATCAGTGTGTTCAACAGTCTGACCTTGGGCACTTCCCTGTTATTTGGCAATCTGAAGGACCATAAGGATGTGGACTATTTTACAGCCAAAGAAGTTCATGTTCGCTCAGAAGAAGCCATTCGCACGAACGTGGATGGTGAGGAAGGTCCTGCCTTGCCTATTAACATCCGTGTCCTGCCAAGGCATATTGAGGTTATCGTACCGGAAGAAGTATAACTTCTTCTTTTGATAATAAGTATAGGCTGGAATCAAGAACCTATCATTTCTCCATATGAATGTAGGATAAATCTATTGAAACCGATTGCAGATGTGTGTCACAATCAAAGGTAAGATACACGATAATATTCGAATATGGAGGGAAAACATCTTGAGAACCATTAAATTGGGCAGCAGCACACTGGAAGTACCCGTAGTCGCTGTCGGTTGCATGCGGATTAATTCACTGGACGGTAAGGAAGCTGAACATTTTGTTCGTTCTGCAATGGAGGTCGGCGCAAATTTCTTTGACCATGCCGATATTTATGGTACAGGAACATGTGAGGAGATCTTTGTCGAAGCAGTACAGATGAATCCCCAAGTTCGTGAAAATATGATTCTTCAATCCAAATGTGGTATCCGCAAAGGCATGTTTGATTTCTCCAAAGAGCACATCCTGAATTCAGTCGATGGCATCCTGCAACGTCTGAAAACGGAATATCTTGACGTTCTGCTGCTGCACCGTCCGGATGCATTGGTTGAGCCGGAGGAAGTGGCTGAAGCCTTTGATCAACTGGAGCGCGAAGGTAAAGTGCGTCACTTCGGGGTATCCAACCAGAATCCGAACCAGATCGAATTGTTGAAAAAGTACGTGAAACAGCCACTGGTAGCCAACCAGTTGCAGATGAGTATTACCAATACGACGATGATTGACAGTGGCATCAATGTGAACATGGAGAACGACGCTGCGGTTAACCGTGACGGCAGTATCTTGGATTATTGTCGTCTGCATGATATCACCATTCAGCCGTGGTCCCCGTTCCAGTATGGATTCTTCGAAGGCGTATTCCTGGGTAGCGACAAGTTCCCGGAATTGAATGCTAAGATCGACGAGATTGCTGCGAAGTATGACGTGAGCAATACAACGATTGCAATCGCATGGTTGCTTCGTCACCCTGCACAGATGCAACCCGTGACAGGCACGATGAATATTGAACGTCTGCAAGACTGTGTAAAAGCAGGAGATGTTCATCTCACTCGTCCAGAGTGGTATGAAATTTATCGTGCGGCAGGTAATATACTGCCTTAAATCCAAGTTATAGTGAGCATACTGACTGCTGAGTCAGTTGAGAGCGCGAGCCGATAGATGGCTCGTGTTTTTTGTCTATTTTCAGGTTTGATGCCAGGCGCCTTTCCGATATAAAATAAGGATAGGATTGTCCGTTTTAAAAAAAAGGATTAAAATGGTTTTAATACAAATTAGTTGAAATTATTATATTGACCGATACTTTTTAATTACATATAATTACTTTTGCATACCGATAATCCTGTTTATGTTTTTTATTTTGGAGGGTGGTGTTCGTTTGGAGTCGACAACCACGATACGCGATCACTTGGAAAGTTATCTGAAGCGTGAACAGATGTCCATTAGTCATTTTTCGGAAACGTCAGGGATTAATTCGGGTACGCTCAGCAATATTTTGAATAAAAATCGGCCTATTGCCATGCAGCAGTTGGATCGCATTACTTCCGCCATGAGGCTGGAAGAAGGTTACTTCTATGAGTTATACATAGATGAGTGTTTTGTACACGCGACCCCGGACTGGCGAAGACTGGGACCCTTCCTTCATCGCTGTGCCGAGTTGGACAAGTTGGACTGTATTGAAGAGGTTATTCGTCTGATGATGGATAATCTATCCTATATTCCTTTGTTATTTGATGTGGCTGAAGAATTCTACCAAGGGGGTAAATTCAAACCGGCCATCCTTCTATATGAGAACATTGCTGAAAGCGAGAAAATGCAACATTCCGAGCGGCTTGCACTCTGTCAGTATCGACTATTCCGGTTGGGACTGACCAATGATCAGCAGCGGAATCTGATTATCGCAGCCCGGTTCGAATACTATGTGGATCGGCTGGATGAGCGCTATCAATTGGATGCGCTTAACGAACTAATTAATGCATTTGCATCACTTCACAGATGGAGCAAAGTTCAGGAACTATCTGAAAAGCTGAAGGTGAAAGCAGCCATCCATTATGAGATGAATGGCCGAAGGAAACAAGAAGAGACCAAACGACCTATCGTTTTTTATATTATGTATGCGTATTTAGCCTGTGGAAGTGCCCACTTCCACTTGAACAACTATGAAATGGCATTGAAGTATGTTGCATTATACTCCGATTACAGTTGGGTGAAAGAGCCTGAACCTGAAGAAAAAGTGGTTATTCATCAGTTTCAGGAATGGGCTGAGGGTAATCGTTATATATATCAATTAATGGCTGGGCAGTTTGAAGTATTACCTGACTACCTCGCGTATATCTCAACGAAGGAAAATGAGATATTTCCAGCGCTTTGTGATATTGTAACGGCTGCGAACCGTTATGATATGAACATAGATCATGTACTCAATCAATATGAGTCATACTTCACTTATCATGAACAGAGAAATCGGATAGGGAAAGTAAGTAAGCAGGTAACCGATGATCGCTACGTTCGTCTTTTAGCTGGATTAGGCACATATTGTCTTAAAAAAGACAGGTTTGCGGAAGGATTAGATTTTGTACTGAACAGCTTGAGATTTTCTATTGAAATTAGAGATGGACGAGGTATGCTTAGAGGTGTCGGACTGTTTGAGCAATACAGGGAATATGCGTCTGACACAGCTATACAGCAGTACAAAATCTTGATTGGTGAGGTGCAGAAACTCAATGAAGAGAAAGCTGGCTTTGCTGATAGTTACATGTAGTATAATGGTGAGCATTGTAGCTCCTGTTACTGGACCTGTCCCGACTGTGGAGAATCCAGACCCTTCAATTTACCGAACAAATGATCACGGTTTAGGGACATAAGCCTGAGCCAATGGACGCTTCTGAATTCATTTCAGGAGCGTTCTTTTTTTTGTGTATCAAAGTGGAAAAATAAGTATGTCGTATCTCACATGCGCTTATGATTGGCATAATACACTAAAATATGACAAAAAGGAGGGATACTATGGATCGGCTGGATTTGATATCACGGATCGAAGATGCAAGACAGTTGTTATATCGCATGCATATGGAATACGGCAGTCTGCTTCATCCGGAAGTGATCCAGCAATCCGTAGTCCTGGACGGTCTTATTAATCAATACAACAGAGCCAAGGTAGGAAAAGCGATGAATTAAGTTCGCCTATTTACATTTGCGTTTTTGTATAATATAGTTAGTTACATGAGTAACTAACCGACTAACTGACTAATGAATACGTATGAAAGTTGGAAGCACATGAAATCGACTTTGGATGAATCTCAGCCTATTTTTCATCAGATTGCCACGATGATTATGGACGATATTGTGGAGGGCAGATTGAAGGTGGAAGAACAGGTTCCCTCAACCAATGAACTGTCACGCTTCTACAATATCAATCCGGCTACAGCCCGCAAAGGATTGCAGGAACTCGTGGACAAGGGGATTATATACAAACAGCGAGGTGTTGGAATGTTTGTTGCAAAGGGAGCAAGAGAAGCATTGCTCGTTGAACGGAAGCAAGATTTTTATGAAGAATACATCAAGCCTTTACTTGAAGAAGCCAGACGGATTCACATGAATGAAGACATGATCATTGATCTGATTCGCGGCAAGAAGGATAAGGAGAGTGAGTTATGATTCATATGGAGCAGGTCAACTACAGCTACCAGAAGACACCCGTTCTGAATCAGGTTACACTGCATGAGAGTGAGCCAATCATTAGTGCAATCTGGGGAAGAAATGGAGCGGGTAAAACAACCATGATGAGTTTACTGGCAGGTCATAACCGCCCCGACAGTGGAACCGTTCAGATCATGGGTCAAGACCCCTATAATAATCTGACTGCCCAAGAGCATCTGTGCTACATCCAGGAGAATCATCCCCTGGGTAAAAACTGGACGGTTAGTGACATGGTTCAAATGGGGCAATATTTTCATCCGCATTGGAATCAGGATTTGGCGGAACGTTTAATCAATGTGTTCGAACTACCGACGAAGAAGAAGATCATTAAATTTTCGAAAGGCATGAAGACTGCCACTCAGATTATATTAGGTCTCGCCAGTAATGCAAAGATAACCATTCTGGATGAACCCACCAATGGGCTCGATGCTGAGAAGCGTAAGTTCTTCTACAATGCGCTACTGGAAAGTTATGAAGATAACCCGCGTCTGATTCTGATATCCAGCCATCATATTGAGGAGATTCAGCCTTTATGTGAGTCCCTTATCGTTTTGCAAGCCGGAGAGGTGTTATTGAATCAGCCTATGGAAGAGATGCGCGAAAAAGGAGTTCTTCTAACAGGGAGAATTGAAGATGTTAATCGAGTCATAGCAGATGTTAAAGTTATAGAGTCTTCCCAGATGGGATCGACTGTGAAAGTGATGATTGATGAGCCCTACTCGAAAATGTGGAAGGACATCGCTCATGTGCAGGGTCTTTCCATAGAGAAAGCGACATTACAGGATTATTTGGTGAACAGGACCCGTAATCAAGAGGGGGTTAAACCATGAACGCAGTAAAAGGTACGAACCGACTGATTCGCGATGATATGCGTTTGTATCTGAGCATATTTTCATCCATCGCTCTAATGCTCACCGTCGTATATCTGGCCATTGGCTTCATATTTGATGTCTCGTATGCTACGCAACTGTTTGGTCCCATGTACGGAGGGATATGTACGTTTGCAATCGGGGGAATTATTACACTGTTTCCGGTTGCGATCGGTATGGGTAGTACACGAATTCAATTCATGAAATCCTTCTATATGAACTCGATATGGATGGTTGCAGGCACCATGATCATTCTGCATGTGGCGTATTTCCTCATACACCTGCTTCAGGAAAAAGGAGTTTTTGACGTAACCCTTTATCAACCAGGCATGTTGTATTCAAGTGAATATCACTTCTTATCCTACCTGTGGATCGATCTGATGTGCGGCTTTCTCGTACTGGGAATCTCTGTCTTCCCAACGGTTTGTTGGATGCGTTTGGGGATGCGTAACTTCTTCATTATGTTCTTTGGGGTAGGTCTAATTATCACCCTGATCGTTGTCTTTGCAGATTTTGGGGAGTGGATGAAGTGGTTTGCGAGTGTGAATATGATGACATTGTTCACCGTTCTGGGGTGCATTGGTGGTGCACTACTTCTGTCCACGTACCCGATGATGAAGAATGCGCCGCTTACCATAAAATCCAAAAAAGACTGACAGGAAACGGCTATATAAAGGAACTGTACAAGGAAGCTAAGCGAAACTTCCTGTAACCAAAAAACACGAGTGCGAACACGCCTCGTGTTTTTGCTATCATCCTAAATCACTGAATATACCTAATCTTACTCAACAATCTTTCTGCAATCCAAAATGAATCTGTTTGCGCTAAGCCTGAGCCTGCGGTTTGAATCCTTCGTCTTTGAGGTACTCGCCGGCTTCACTACGCGTTTCAAAAGCCATATCCAGATTAACACCGGAATACACATACCACATGTCATCTTCGTATTTTAAAGTCAGCGTATGTCCATCTTCATCGATCCATGTTCCACCACCCGTAGAGGTTGTAGACAAGGCAGGAGCAACAGCTTTTACTTGTTCTGGTTCTTTCGATTCAACTGCGTTGGGATTGTGAGACATCGCTTGGATCGTTTGATCTAACAAGGTGCGCAGATCTGCTTCGGAGTAATCGCGAATATTGACGAATCCTTTAGCATCGGTCTCATAGTTAGGCAGTAGTCCTGCATAGATATAACCGTTACCGTTAGGGTGAATATGGAGAGCAATAATTTTTTTATCATACGCACTATCCTCGTAGTGGAAATTAACACGACCGAGAGAAACATCTTTGCGTTGCAGTTGGGGATACGATTGTAGCACTTCAAGCTTTTGGTCCACGTTAAGCATAATTGCCTCCTAGATATTGTTGGGTAGGGGTGATTATACCATAGGTGTTCGCTTATGACGATTCGGAACTACTCATCAAAATGCTTCGCCCCAGTTCTTTCAGGTGTTCCATAACTTGCAGATAGGGATAAGGTCCATAGCTTACACGTGCTACACCCAGTGCGGCAAGCTGTTTGGGTGAAGGCTCAGGAGATGTAACCATAACGTTAATTGGCAGCGGTGAACGCTCACACAATTCCTGAATCAGTTGGTGATCCTGCAAACCGGGTACAAACAGACCACTTTTGCTTCACTTCTGACACAGACCTCCCATACCCTCCCTCTATATCGATCGTTACAGGCAGGTCTACGCTCGCTGTAATCCGTGCGAGATTGGCAAGCACCAGATGGAAAGGCATGGCTTCACCATCTTGCTCACCATGGGCCGCAGCAACGGACCAGCTTCCGGTTGCAATGGCCGCTGCTCCAGCGGAGTGCATGGCTTGTGCGCTTCCGGCATCCCATACATTAACGAGAACAAGTGGTTTTCCTTTCACATGGTATTGTTGGAATAACGCTGCTTTTTCCTCTAAGGTACTCATATTATGTTGACTCTCCTTTGTTATATCCATGCATTCATTGAACATTTCTTGTGCAATTTAATTCTGATTTTCAGCTACCCTGTTTTTGTTTCTCGTGAGTCAAAAGCCAATTTTTGCGAGTTAATCCTCCGCCGTATCCGCCCAGCTCACCACTGGCATTGATTACACGGTGACATGGAATCACAATTGCAAGCTGATTGGCCCCATTTGCCTGTGCCACAGCTCGGCAAGCTGTCGGTTTTCCCAGTGCATTTGCGATATCCTGATATGACCTCGTTTCACCAGCCGGAATGGCTATGAGCACATCCCATACCTGTTTTTGAAATGGTGTTCCTAAACAGAACAACGGTGTGTCGAATGCTGTCCGAATACCTTGAAAGTACTCGTTTAGTTCACGCTCAATGGACTGGATGGGAGCTGTAGTGCCGGGTACAATCGCTGATTTGGTTCGTTTGCGCAGGCGCTCAACCTCGCGTTCCAGACCTCTACGGTCCACAAATTCCAGTAAATATAGCGACACCTCATCTGCAATGGCCATCATCGGGCCGAGGCGGGTGTCAATCCAGGACGCTTTTAGGATATGACCTTCATCGACTTGTGTAGGGGCGGCACCCATGATCCGTGAAAAGGCATCGCGGAAGCCGCTGCTTGATTCATATCCCGTAGATAATTGGCTATCAATCACGGTGCGGCCCGAGCGAATATTTTTCAGGGCAAGTCCCATGCGTCGGGCGCGGGCATATTCGACAAAGGTCATGCCGAACCGCTTCTTGAACTGACGGCGCGCCGTGGATTCGTCGATGGATAGGGCCTTGAAATCTTGTCCTTTCCAGCGTTTCTCCGGATTTTTCTCCACAGCCTCCACTAATATGCGAACGACATCGGATACTTGGTTGGGGTGAGAGAGCGGGCGACATCGCTGGCAAGGACGATAAGAGGCCAGAAGTGCCTGCTGAGCCGTCTCATAGAATTCGCAGTTTTCGAATTTGGGTTTTCGGGCAGGGCATGTTGGACGACAGAACACACCTGTGGTTCGGACTCCAACATAGAATAAACCCTCGTATTCCGAATCCTTGGCCACAAGCGCCTCGTAATATTGTTCCTTCAGATCAGCAGAAATCATGGGGGCACGTCCTTACTCATTAGAATCTTTATCTATAACCTATTATAGAAAAACGTTGCAGCAAGCATCGCCGAAAATCAGGCATGAATATTGGATAGAATAAATTGGATTGGAGATGGAATCCGTTTATACCAAAACGTTCGAGTCTCGCACCATGTATGTTAAAAAGCTATTCTTACAGCGTGTGAAGACGCCAACCTGGCTATTGAAGATCGTCACCATAACTCTAATTATAATCATAGGGTGTAGTCGTGTATTCACTGCATTTGCCGGGGATGAAGCAGTCTCATACTGAATTTATTAATCATTTACATATAATGGAGCTTCATGAGGGACGATATGGTGTAGTGATTAATAAGTGGTGTGCTATATAAGTTGAACTAAAGAATATTTACACTGACACTACGATGACAGAATAATCTTCCAATCGCTGTTATCCCCGGATTTTCCCTTTTCTTAAAGGGAAAATCCGGGGATAGCGTAGCTTCCGATGCAGCTTTCTTTCAGAGAGCTTTTAGGCGAAGTGTATGCTTTCGAAGTAGCTTTCTTGCAGAAAGCTTGTAGCTTCGCTTTTTCAGGTTTTTTCTGTCCTCTCCGTTATCGTGTAAATGATTAGTTCAACTGATATAGATATATGTGCTGTAGATAGATGAAGGGAGAATGAGATGATGAAAATAAATATAAAGAAATCTGCACTTTGCATGTCTGTGCTATGTATTTCGTTATTAGTCACTGCCTGTGGCACTAGTGGAGAATCCGTTCAGGAGCATGCCTATCCGCAATCGAAGCAACCCGTAGAGGAAGCTGGAGAAAACTCTGTTCCGAATGCGGATGCGAAGAATAACAATAGCCAAGGCAGTGCCAGTGGTGATGAGGGCAAGCCTACGGCTCAATCGGAATCAACGGAACTGTCTGAGCAGATTGATATCGTCATTGACCAGTCGGAGAAACCGAGCGAGGTTAACAGCTTTGATTTTGGAATTAAACAGGTTCCGAAAGGGTATACACTTACGGAGATGCGATGGACATCTAACACGGTGACGATTGTAAATTCGCTACAGGAAGCCATTGAACATGGTGCCAATGGTGATGAGGGGTTTTACTTTAGCGGCAATGGACAATTCTCTGGCTTTATCTATTCGGATGAGATGAAGGGTGAGCGCGGTAAAGCTACGTTTGTGTTCACGAATGATGAGGGGAACGAAATCATGTCCGAGAAAGAAATTACGTTGAAGTAGCAGGCATATCATGAAGGCTCCGTCTGGAGCCTGTTGAACAGGAAAAGCAGCCACTGGGGCTGCTTTTTTTGACATACCTAATTACAAAATCGCCGATCTATCTGTTGCGACATCTATAAAGATTGAACTGAAGATTTACACGAGAACGTAGAGGGCAGAAATAACCAGAAGAAGCAAAGCGTTCGCCTTTATACCCTGATTTTCACCTTTATAAAATTAATTAAAAAATCGGGGGATAACAGCGATCTGAAGGTTGTTCTGTCATCGGAGTGGCAAGTGTAAAAATTACTTTTTAGTTCAATTTATATAGTTGCTACATAAAGTCAAAGAAATAACGGACCACGTGGAACATTACCGGAGAGGTGTAGGTCAGGCTGTCGACCCGGCTCAGGTAGCTTTTTTTGAGCGAATCCAACTTGTTGTCATCCCCAATTAACAGATCACGCTTCAGTACAGACACCGTCAGACTGCCGAAGAATCCGGCCAAACTGATCAGCGCTCCGATGAATAGCGAGAATTTCCAATCAAATGGTGTCAGGTAGGGATGGATGAAATAAGATGTTGCTGTCGTTACAATAAATGCACAGGCGAACCCTTCCCAGGTGACAAACGGATTGGCGGTAGGCACCACTTTTCGTCTGCCCAGATAGAGAGAGACGAGATAGTGCACCACATCGTTAAGCTGTGTTAACACAACCAGGAACAGTACCAGCTTGGACCCGTACTCCGGTGTAGCGAACGGGAAATAGGCCAGGTGGCTCAGTCCGAACACCATCAGCATCAGTCCCCATTGTGTGGAGCTGACACTGCGCAGGAAACCGACCGTACCTTTGTTGATCAGGCGTGGCAAGGGCAGCACCAGGAACACATATAGTGGAATAAACACGATAAACATGCCATACCATCCAATGTAGATCCAGTAGAACTGAACCGGAATCGCCAGATACGCCCATAGGAACAGCCTGCGGTCGGCTTTGCGTGTGCTGCGAATCATGGAGAAGTATTCTTTGAGTGAGAAGAATGCAAGCACCATGAGAGAAATCAGCGATACAATGGGGTTGAATAAGGTAGCGAGGCAGAAAATCACGAACATGCCCCACCAGGTTTTGATTTTTTGGCCGATGCCTGAATAGTCTTTGCTTGGCTGAAGCTTTGCTATAATTTTGTACACGATATGTATCACCAGTAAAGCTGTGAAGATTAACGTTAGTGTAAAGAGTGAACTGCTCACGAACCGATCACCTGCTTATTCAAAGTAAGATTCCATTATAGGGCACCTATGTTATTATGAAGGAATAGTGACAACTTGATAAGGGGAAATTTTGCTATGACGGATGAACGCTCCATTTATATTCTGCTTACAAATACAGGAACGTTGTTTACCAAGGTTATTCAGAGTTATACCCGAGCGCCATATAATCACGCATCGATCTCATTTGACCGGGAGTTAACCGAGCTGTACAGCTTCGGCCGCAAGCATCCGAGTAATCCGCTGAATGGCGGGTTTGTGAAGGAAGATATTCAGACAGGTACATACAGCAAGTATCCCAATACCACATGTGTCATATACGAGCTTCAGGTGACGGATCGTGAAGTGGAAAAGATGAAACGCGTGCTGCACATCTTCATCCGCAGCCGCCAGAAATATATGTACAATCTGCTCGGCGTGATTGGCATTACACTCAAGGAACCGGTGGAGTTCAGCAACTCCTACTTCTGCTCCCAATTTGTAGCTGAGATTCTACAGCGTTCGGGAATCAAATTGTGGAATAAGCTGCCTGCGCTGGTGACACCGGATGATTTTCGCCAGAGTGAACGATTGCAATTGGTCTATGAAGGAAAGTTAAGCGAGTATACGCTGGGGAATGCAGAGCAAGAGTAGGTGCGTGTGCTGATGCTTGCCAAGGAAGTCCAATCATGAAATAGCCTGCTGCCACGGATGACGAGGCAACAGGCTGTTTGTGTACTTCATATGGATAATGGTGAGGATGAGGATCGGTCGAAATCAACCTCTTCCAGGAATTCGATCACTTCACCATTTGGACTGTGGACAAGCGCATTTCTAACCCGAAGAGCAGGTTCGCCAAGCGATATCCAATCCGGTTCAACATAGGCCTTCAAATACCTTAATACAGGTGTGCTGATCGGGAGAGATCAGCATACATGCGCGATAGTCTGATAGTAGGTCTTAGATGACATGTTTAACGAAAAGAATGTTGAATTATGACGAAAAAAAAATGAAATAAACCCCCATTTTTCATATACATTATGGAAATAAGACCTTTTATTTCCTTCAATGTTCAGAATCCGTTCAGAGTTGTGCACTACAATAGGCCTATCTTTTGAAAGCGAGATTAGGGGGATAAGAAATATGCAGTACAGAAAAATAGTGAAGATATTGCTCATTTTGCTATTGGTAGCACCATGGTTGGCACCAGTAGGAAAGGTTAGCGCAGAAGTATCGTATCCGGTACCGGGGAAAGATGGTCTAATTACAGTAAAGAACATCGGTGATGACTCGGTTGAACTAAGTTGGGAGTATGCCAAGTCAGTTACAACGTCTTCACCTGATCTGAATTATCAAGTATTCGTCTCCCAGGCACCTAATATCAAAGATATGGAGGAAATCAGCGGATTTCCACAATACGCCTATGGTAATTGGGTTGGTGGTAGCGATTCCGAAACAGGTACATTCACCAAAGTGATCACGGATTTAGTCGAAGGGGAAACGTACTATTTTAATGTAATCGTTCAGGATAGAAATAATATGGAAATTGCATACCAGATGCAATCCATAACATTTACATCGAATACCTTGCTAAGCGAATTCAACAATGTTATTGGGGCAAATTTTGATGCCTCAAGAATAAGTGAGCTACTTCAAAATACGAGCTTCATCACCATGGTTCCAGCATTTGAATCCCTCCCTTCTGATGAACAGAATGCACTCATATCGTTAGTGGGACATTCCCATCTACCAGATGGTAAGTATCTGAACACGGATCAAATTCAATTTACGGTTGATCTGGCATTCCAAGGTCTATTAGTTATGCGTGAACATCAATTGCCTGTTATGCAAGCTAAGCTAACCTCTTATTTTGAGAAACTAGCTAGTGCGAACAATGTGTTCAGCCCAGCGTATTTAAGTGCGATTCAGCCACAACTGTATCAGTATCTATTGGGGCCCGATCTGGATAAAAACATATTATCATATTCAGTTAATCTAGATAGAATTGGAAATGATTTATCACTAGAACAGTCTGTGACAAATCTCAACATGATGCTTAGTCAAAGTTTCTATTTCACCAAAGCATCCACGACTAACGAAATGAATGAAGCTTTAACAGGGCTATATAAAATTCAACAAAAAGCGGAGCAATATAAGGGAACTCCTAAGGAGAGCCTCATAGGGATATTCCCGCTTGATTTCCATAAAATGCAGATTATTTCTTCTAATGTTGCGGAAATGGAACGGTTGTCAAAGTGGATGTTGGATAGAAAGCCAAATGGGGGTTACACCAATTACAGTGAGATACAAATAGCTTTCAATAACTTCTTCTTCCCGATGATTCCACCACTACCGACATTCCCACCATTCCCACCAATTCAGCCAATACCGGTAGCACCAGCAGTAAGCGTAGATGACAATGCAAATGTCATTGTTGATGCCGATGAGACTATGGAATACACTCAGAACAATGGCGAAAATTGGTTTGATTACAGCTCCACGAACCCACCCCAATTTGAAGGGAATACAACGGTATGGGTTCGTGTTAAGGCAAACGGAAGTAATACTGCAAGCCTCTATAAGATCTTGGTCTTTACTTCGGATCCTTTGAGAGTTATCAACGAAGCGAGAGCTACGAAGAATACTGATGCTGTCCTGGGAGCCATTACTCAACCGGAATGGTTGGATCTTCCGGCTGGCTTTGACACTCTCCAACCTGAGGAGAAGAAAGCCATAGCTAATGTGGTAATGACCTTTTTACCGAGTGACTATGCCTATAATCTTAAGAAACAAGTAGAATATGCTGTGGAAATCGGATATAAAGGCATCCAAACGATCAAACAAACAGACAGGATTCTTTTCCAACAGCATTTGAATGAGTTCTATTCCCTTTTTGTTGAGTCAACAGAGTACTTTGAATATCCAGGGATGGAAATGTTTAAAGAGTTAGGTCAAAAATATTTAAATGCATCCAATGTGGATAAAGAGTTGCTTGCTTATACCGCGAAACGTCTGTTTCAGGGTTCGGATCTTTCAATTGAACAGGTTTACGGTGCTTCTTTAATGTTAGTCATGAATTATTCCTACATTAATGATGCTCTGGACGTTAGCGAGATGCAGAATGCCATGCTAATGCTATACAGCTTACAGCAATCTACTGAGGCGATGGAACCTTACGAACCTTTCCTGCTTAAGTTGAATGCTATGAAGGATCTAGTAGAAGATGAGAATCGAATGGGAAAACTGGCTAAATGGATGCTGGACCGTAAGCCTGCTAACGGATACAGCAGTATTAGCGAAGTGCAGATAGCATTTGATCGTTTCTTCGATCAGGTCATTATTATTAATCCAACACCAACACCAACACCAACACCAACACCAACACCAACACCAACACCAACACCAACACCAACACCAACACCAATACCATCAACTGGCGGTGGAAGTGGAGGAGGATCTTCACCTGTAACGTCTACACCTGCACCAACAACGAAACAAGAACAGATCGTGGTAGATGTCAACGGGACTAACGGCACTAATCTGACCAAAACACCGATCACACGTACAACCGAAACCAACGGCACGATTAAAGATCAGGTGAAAATGACCGAACCGATTGCCAAGGAATCGGTGGAAAAAGCGAAGCAATTGAACATGAACACCGCACGCATTGTCATCCCAGATACCAAAGATTCCGTGTCCGAGACACGTATTGAACTGCCTAAAGCAGCGGTAAAAGAACTGAATGATGGTTCACTCAAGCTGGAGATTTCCACTGGAAATGTAGTGATTTCCGTTCCAACGAATTCCATCGCTGGATTTGATCAAGACTTGTACTTCCGCGTTGTACCTTTGAAAAAGGAATCGGAGCGCAAAGAAGTCGAAGAACGTGCGAAGAAAGAGCAATTGATCCAACAGGTTGCTCCAAACACGAATGTGCGCGTATTGGCTCGTCCGGTAGAGATCGACACGAATATGCAGAGCCGCGAAGTGACACTTACGTTGCCACTGCGTGACAGTCTGCCAACTGATCCGGCTGCTCGTCAGCAAGTATTGGACAACTTGGCAATCTACATCGAACACAGTGACGGCACAAAAGAATTGATTCAAGGCAAATTGGTGCAACTCGCGAATAACAGCGAAGGCATTGAGTTTACTGTAACAAAATTCAGTACGTTCACCCTCGTTGTTGTGGATGGACTGAAAGCTTCACAAAGTACAAATCAACCGTACATCCAAGGTTTTGGTGAAGATTTCCGCCCAGATGCATTCGTAACACGTGCACAGATGGCAGCCATGCTGGCTCGAAATCTTTCAATTGAAGCAGCAAGTTCCGCGAATAGCGTGAGCTACAAGGATGTATCTGCGATACACTGGGCAACAAATGAAATTCAAAAAGCACAATCCGTAGGTATCATGAACGGCATGAGCAACACTCAATTTGCACCGGAAAGTTCGATCACCCGTGCACAGATGGCGACGATTGCGTATCGCTGGATGCAGCAACAAGCGAGTGCAACAACCGTGAATGGAACAGCAGTTTCCTTCACAGACGTATCCGCAGACCTGTGGGCAGCAGAAGCCATTGCTTACGTGCAATCTGCGGGCCTGATGGTCGGATATAATGATGGTACATTCAAACCAGACAGCAAGCTGACGCGTGCTGAAGCGGTGAAAGTGTTGAACGTACTGTTCAACCGCACACCACTAACTGGCGCAGGTACGTCAACGTTCAGTGATGTACCAGCAACACATTGGGCATATGCAGATATTGAAGCTGCAGCGCAAAAGTAATATTTTCAAAAGAAAAAAAGGGGTCATTAACGCAGTAGCATATGGAAAAGAGAACCCCTAATGACGGATAGGATATGACAATACAATAGATAGAATAGAAAAAGGAGCTGTTCCAAAAGCCATACATTGGCTAGGAACAGCTCCTTTTTGCGGTTTAGTGTGACTCAACAATCGTACGTCAGATCGTCTAGATTCATTAGCGTGTGGGTCACCCATTAGTTATTCTGTTTACACAGTTGTACTACTCTTTATCGGGCGTGTGTGCAGCATTCTCGTAAAATTTACCGTCCCGCAATTGATTCACGAATCCTTGGAGCCACACATAATACTGCTCTGCGTGTTGGAGTTTGTGCAGATCACGCAGTGCATCATCCCGATCTTCGGAAGAGGTATGCTCCGAAAGAATCATTGCGGACAGGTCCGGAATGACCTCACGAATGCCTTCTAACATGACATCCACTTCCCGTTGGAGCTTCGACCCAAAGAAATTTTGAAATGTACGATAGAAGTCGGTCTCAGCCAGATACTGATCCTGACGGTCCTTCTTCTCCTCCAGTTTATAGATCATCTGTGACTCCGTAAGTGACCGAACCGCATAGCTCATGTTGCTCTTGCTCATATTCATCGAGTTTTTCATTTCTTCAAGTGTCATCGGTCGATCCTCAAAATACATGATGCCGTATAATTTGCCAAACGTATGATTAACTCCATACAGATCCATCGTATTGGCGATGGCCTCAATGACTCTCTCCCTCAGCGCATGCCGATCAGGTAACGAAGAATGATTCGGGTTCCCGGCAAGTTCTTTTCCCACAATGTCACCTCTGGTTTATGATAGCGTTCCCACTAGCTGCCTCATATTTTACATGACTTGCTTCAATTTTAACATAAGCCGGAATTAGAATTTTCAATACAAGTGTACAATTAATTTTGTACAGAAGAAATATAAAGCTGATTATACTCAAAAATTCCCAATCATTAAAGAAAAATTGGACAGTAAGGAGTGGGGGATTTGCGTTTAAAACTATGGAGGGAGTCTGAGGCGGTCCTATTCACGCTGCCAGCTCTAATCCCATTGCTGATCTTCTGGCTGGGACCTCTGGGATATATCGTTTATCTCAGTTTCACCGATTGGGATTTCATGAGCCCGGACAAGCTGTTCGTTGGGTTGGACAATTACAGTTATCTGCTGACAAACTCTGAATTCTATCGATCACTGAAAGTAACCTTGTTATTCGGACTGGGCAGTGTAATCCCAACCATTGTGGGCGGATTGGCGCTTGCGATGCTCATGAATAGCAAAATCAAATCATCCGGCATCTTCCGGACATTACTCTTCTCACCTTGGGTTACCCCAACAGTTGCGGTGTCCATTGCGTGGTCCTGGATCTTCGAGCCCGAAGTGGGGCTGGCTAATCTCATGCTGGGCTGGGTAGGCGTATCTCCCATCGGTTGGTTGCGTGACGCGGACTGGGCACTGGTTGCCGTTCTGATCGTCACCCTTTGGAAGTCGATTGGATGGGCGATGGTATTTTATCTCGTTGCGCTACGAAATCTACCGTCCGATCTGCTCGAAGCAGCTTCAATCGATGGAGCCAACGGTTGGGACAAGTTCAGAAGTATCACATTGCCGCTGATCTCACCAACAACATTCTTTCTATCGATTATTCTTACCATCCAGTCCTTGCAAGCCTATGACCAGATTAACGTCATGACGCAGGGTGGACCGGCGGGATCAACGAGAACGTTGCTGTACATGTATTACCAGTCTGCATTCGAATCCTTTAATGTAGGTGAGGCTTCGTCCATCGCCGTTGTGATTATTCTGATCTGCGTGTTGCTGTCGGGAGTATCGTTCCTGCTTGGCAGACGTCTGGTGCACTACTAATGACAATGACATTGCCCAACAAAAAGTCTAAACGGATGAAGCGCAAGGAGTTGCAGAACGTGTCACAACCGAATTTTAAAATAACTAAAATGATCCGCTACCTCCTGTTAGCCGTTATCGCGCTGGGTACAGCCTTTCCCTTCTATTGGATGGTCATTAGCGGATTCAAAACCAATGATGAGATCTGGCAGTTTCCGCCGACCTTCTGGCCGGAGACGTTCCTGTGGAGCAACTATGTGGATGCCTGGAATGCGGCACCATTTGCCCGTTACATCCTGAACAGTACTGGGGTTGCCTTAGCCATCTGTCTATTTCAGATCGTCAACTCCAGTATGATGGCGTACGCCCTGACACATATGAAATTCCGTCTCAAAGGTGTACTGACATCCCTGATTCTCGTGGGTTATATGATACCGAGTACGGCCGTGTATCTGCCTAGTTACCTGGTACTTAGCGAACTTAACCTGCTGGATTCCTACACAGGCTTGATTGTATCCAACTGTGTCAGCGTGTTCTCGATCTTCCTGATCCGGCAGGCGTTCATGCAGGTATCTCATGAATTGGTGGAAGCCGGACAGCTGGACGGTGCATCTCACTTCCGGATTCTCTGGACGATTATCACGCCGCTTGTTCGCTCAAGCTTCGCTGTGATGGTTCTAATTACGTTTATTGAACAGTACAACAACTATTTCTGGCCTATGCTCATCACCAAAGACCCTGATTTACAGCTGGTATCGGCTGGTCTGCGCAGCTTCTTTGTAGAAGGCGGAGCATATGGACTGGCTTGGCCACAGATTATGGCTGCGAGTGCCTTCACCATCGCACCCCTACTTATTCTCTTCCTGTTCACCCAGAAGACGATCATGCAGAGCGTGAATATTACGGCTGGTGTGAACAAGAACTGAGATTAACTACCTTACTATATAAATTGAAATAAACATTTACACAAAACGGAGAGGACAGAAATAATCTGAAGAAGCGAAGCGCTCGCCTTTATCCCCGGATTTTACCTTTATAAAAAGGAATCAAAAAAATCTGGGGATAACAGCGATCAGAAGGTTGTTCTGTCATTGGAGTGGCTAGTGTAAATATTGTTTAGTTCAATTTATGCAAACTACCATTTCACCTAAAACGGGAGGAACAACAATGAATTGGAGTCAGGCAAGCATGACATGGAAAAAGAGATTGAGGTTGAACTGGAAGGGGGGCATGTCGCTGGTACTCGCGACCAGCTTTGCACTGCTAACCGCTTGTGGAACACAAGCACCCGTAGAATCAGGCACGACGGCTACTGCCAGTGGAACCGAAACTCAGGCGAAAGATCCGGTGGAGATTGAGTTCTGGTATGGTCTGGGTGGTAATCTGGGCGATAACATGAAAAAGACGATTGATGCGTTCAACGCCTCCCAGAACGAAGTCGTTGTAAAAGGGATTGTACAAGCAGATTACACGGAAACGGAACAGAAGCTGCAAGCAGCAATTGCTTCCAAGAAGGTTCCAGCCGCTGTACTCAGCTCCAATATAGACTGGGCACGCAAAGGATATTACGCACCCATGGATGAGATGATTGCCGCTGATCCGAATTTTAACAAAGACGATTTCATTCAAACATTCCTGAACCAGGGACAGGTGGATGGAAAGCAATACTTTTTGCCAATGTACGGTACAACCCAGATCATGTATTACCGCATGGATACGTTCAAGGAGAACGGAATCGACCCAGCGAGTCTGACGACATGGGAGAAGCTGGCTGAGGCAGCTGCGAAGATGAGCAAGCAAGAGAATGGCAAGACCACCTTCTACGGTTGGGAACCGATGTGGGGTAGAGACAATATGATTGATGCCGTGCTGGGTAAGGGCGGACAGATTCTTAGCGACGATGGCAAAACCGTCATGATCGATTCCCCGGAATGGATCGAGACATGGGACATGTTCCGTAAATGGATCAACGAAGACAAGATTATGGGCATTCACTATGGAGGTCAGGGCTGGGAGTACTGGTACAAAACGATTGATGATGTGATGAAAAATAAAGCAGCGGGTTACACCGGATCTAGTGGTGACCAAGGTGACTTGGACTTTAGCGTAGTCGCTGCGATGCAACAACCAGGCTGGGAAGGTATTGGTGAAGGAAAACCGGTAGCAAGTGCCATTTCAGCAGGTATTCCGTCAGCAGCGAGTCCAGAGCAACAACAGGCAGCTTACAAGTGGCTTACGTTTTTCTCCGAAACTTCGAACACAGCTTCATGGTCCATGAACACCGGATATATCGCAGTTCGTCAATCAGCTCAACAAGATCCAGAGTTCATGAAATTCAGTGAGGAAAATCCACAGATCACCGTACCACTGCAACAGGCAGCTCACGCTTCGGCTCCATTCCAGGATCCAACGGGTGGCAAGATCAATGATGCATTGAAGGATGCAGCTGATCAGGTACAGATCAATAATATGCCAGCAGAACAAGCGCTGAAGGAAGCAAAAGAGAAAGCGCAGAAGGAACTGGATCGTGTAACAAAATAATAAACTTATTCAGGCACGTGAATGAAGCGAGTAGGGGCGGTACATGCTGTACCGTCCCTTCCGTTCATACAAGATTGCAGACAAGGAGTTTAACCAATGCAAGATGAAACGCATGTAGACGGATTACCGAATCCGATTGAAGCTGTTTTGTTTGACAAGGACGGGACATTACTTGATTTTACAGGCATGTGGGGGTTCTGGACCGATTGTGTGTTAAACGACTTCAGAGAACAGTTAGCGACTAGAGGACTCCGTATCAACACAGATGAACTTCCACAGATCTGGGGGACTTTCCACGATGACCAAGGCCGTATGAATGGGTATGATGTGCGGGGGCCGCTTGCCATGGGCACGATGGATGAAGTGTATGCCGTGCTGACGTGGCATGGATATCGTGCGGGTCTCAGCTGGGCGGAAGCTAAGATCATGGTTCGGGAATGTTTGGCGCGGGCGGAGGAAGAGATGGAACAGCATCGTCCGGCACGTCCCTTACCGGGAGTTCAAGAATTCCTTGAACAGTGCCGTAGCGAAGGTGTCGTTATGGGCGTCGTGACGGCAGATGATACACCAAGTGCGATTAAACATTTGCAGTGGATGGGGCTGGATTCCTTTTTTGACGTGGTGATTGGTACCGATCTGGTGGAGCGGGGGAAACCATATCCCGATATGCTTCTGCTTGCCTGTGAAAGGTTGGGAGTATCTGTACAGCATACTGTGGTTATTGGAGATACGGACGGAGACATGGAGATGGCACGAGCCGCTGGTGCGGGGTACCGGATTGGCATTGGAGAACCGGGAACAATCCGTTTGGCGGACAGAACGATTCAATCTTTCCATGAATTGCTGAATGGTGGGCTGAATCGATGACGAATAGTCATGCTTACTTGGGCTGGGTCCTGTTGGCACTGGCCATTGGGCTGGAGCTTAGTGCTACCATTTTGCTAAAAGTATCAGATGGATTCTCGCGGTTATGGCCGTCGGTGTTGATGTTTGTTTGTTATGGCGCAAGCTTTACCTTTCTCAACTTTGCAGTGAAGTATATGCCGCTGGCTGTAGCCTATGCGATATGGTCTGGCGTGGGGATTACGCTTATTGGCGTTGCAGGGCATTACTTTTTTGGTGAACGTCTGCGGCTCACGTCGATGGTATGGATCGGTTTTATCCTGATTGGCATTATTGGACTGAAATGGAGTGATTCTTGATGAAAAATGAACATATACCGGAGCAACCTATTGCCAGTTTCCAGGTCATTACGGACACACATGTGCGAGATGAGGCAGACCATATTCATAACCGGCATCTGGACCAAGCATTAGCCGACATAGCTACATTCAGTCAGGGGAGCAGCGGGATTATGCATGTGGGTGATGTGACGGATCGGGGGCTGCCAAGCGAATATCGTGAGTTGCAACGCATATGGAAGCAACATGCGAACAACTTGCCGGATATCCGGTACACGGTAGGTAATCATGATATTGGCGCCGTGGTATGGCAAGATCCGCCGATCGTTTTGCTTGAGATGAAAGAGGATGAAATAGCCGAGTTGTTGGAGCAAGAGGCAGATATGGGGCTGGTCACAAAACAAACTGCTGCTGAATCAGCTGCACTCATTGAGCAACTATCCGGCGGGACCTATACGTTGTCTGCTGTAACTTCTGAGCAAGAGGGCCAAGACGGGGCAACTATCTCGCCATTAGTCGACCCTATTACAGTTGCCGGGTTGTGGCAGCGACGATTGCGTGATTTTGAAGGGACAACAGGTATGAAGGGCGCGTACCATGATCATTGGATCGATGGCTATCATTATATTTTCCTGGGCACGGAGCAACCTCATCCGAAGGATTGTGATATGTCGGCTGAACAATTGGCATGGCTGAAGGCAAAATTGTCTGAGCGTGCAACGCCAGAACATCCCATCTTCATTTTCTTACACCAGCCGCTGATGGATACGGTGGCAGGATCGATGAAGGAACAGGGTTGGTATGGTGTGAATCAGGATGCGGAACTTAAAGAGGTTCTGGCCAACTATCCGCAAGCGATCCTTTTCTCGGGACATACCCATTGGCAACTGGAAGCAAAGCATACGATGTACGATGGTGCGGGGCACATGCCAACCATGTTTAATGCGTCCTCTGTAGGTTATCTCTGGACAGATGAGGATGAGCATCTGGAGGGCAGTGAGGGGCTTCATGTGGAGATTTATAAGGATCGAGTCGTTGTGAAGGGACGGGACTTTGTCGCGGGCAAATGGATCGAGGGTGCTGAGTTTACGGTGCGTTATCCAGTAGAAGAGTAGTGTTATTTGGTTGGGGCTGGGGAATCAAAGGGAAGGGTCACTCTAAAGAGCCATGTCATTAAGATAAGCACAAACTTGATGAAAGGGCTCTAAGAGTGATCCTTTTGGTGTTCATCTTTCGATGTGTATCAAATCACGAAAGGGATGGTTGAATCGTTATCCAGCCCATAAAGTTCCACGTGAAACGTAGTAGGAGTACATAGGCTTGGGTAAAGTTGTAAATGGGTGTTCGTACAAACTATACTCAAATAAGTACACATGCTATGCACGTACTCGTTAATTCAACCTATATATGGAGAGGAAGTAGAAGCGGCATGAGAGAACTTCAAGTTCAAACGAAATATGGTACTGTTCAAGGCGAGCTTTTGCACGGTGCAAGCGTATGGAAAGGTATTCCCTATGCGAAACCCCCGGTAGGTGAGTTGCGGTTCAAGGCTCCGGTACAACCCGAGTCATGGGACGGAATCAGACAGGCTACACAATTTGGGCCTGAGAATATACAACCTCGAAATCATCAACCAGAAGGCCTGACAGAAATTCCGAATGAGTCAGAAGATAGTCTATATCTGAACATCTGGGCACCTAAGGAAAAAGGAGCAACACCACTGCCGGTCATGGTATGGATTCACGGCGGTTCCTTCGTATCCGGTTCGGGTAGCCAGCCGATGTATGATGGTACACAGTTGGCGGTTCGGGGGGGCGTCATCGTTGTGACGATCAACTACCGACTAGGACCTTTGGGTTTCCTTCATATGGCTCCATTAGGTGATTCATATGTATCCAATGCAGGTCTGCTGGATCAGGTTGCGGCATTACAGTGGGTGAAGGATAATATCTTTGCTTTTGGTGGTAATCCGGACCAGGTTACCGTGTTCGGCGAATCTGCAGGCAGTATGAGTATTGCTGCTTTAATGGCGATGCCTGCTGCGAAGGGGTTATTCCAACGTGCCATTATGGAGAGTGGTGCTTCCCAGTTGATGCCGGCAGAGCAAGCCTCAGCGTTGCGGGAAGGGATGTTAAAGATCCTTGGGGTGGATCGGGACAACCTGCAGAAGCTAAGTACAATCCCTGTAGAGCAGATTATTGAGGCTGGTGAAAAGGTAAAACAGCAGAGCGGGGCAGGATTGGCATTACTGTTCCAACCTGTATTGGATGGGCATACACTACCACAGGTGCCGCTTCAGGCAGTGAGCGAAGGCTCAGCGCAGGATATTCCCGTGCTGATTGGTACGACATTGCACGAGGGTGCGCTGTTCATCCAGCCGCATGTCCCTTTTTCAAAAGAGATCGATATGGTTCAGGGCGTAGACTTTATGACGCCAGATCTGGAGAACCGGGTAGCCATTGCGGATAGTTATCCAAAAACGGCAGATGGACAAGCCCAAGTCATGACGGATATGTTCTTCTGGCGGTCATCGCTGCAATATGCTGCTGCACAGCAGAAATATGCCCCGGTGTGGATGTATCGATTTGATTGGGTGATGCCGGAACATCCTCTGTTACAAAGAGCGATTCACAGCATCGAAATGTTCTTTGTGTTTAATACCCTTCATGTCCTCAAATTCATGAATGCGGAGCCGGACGAAGCTGCGGCGGCACTTGCCCTTAAGGTACAGGATGCGTGGATTTCCTTTGCCAAGAATGGCAAACCTGAGGTTGCAGGTGTGAACTGGCCTGAATATGAGCAGAATCGTGCAACATTGATCTTCAACCATGAGATTGAGGTTGTGCATGATCCGGATGCGGCCAAGCGAGAGCTGTTGGGTTTATAATTCAGGTTATTATTTAGATGGATACTTTGAATAGCTACTAGAGTCCAAACCAAAGAGGACGTTCATTTTCAGAATGAGCGTCCTCTTTTATTAATCCGGCTGAAGAGTAAGCAGAACGTAAGGTATACTCCAAATATTATTTACGAGAGGCACGCGTGCGGGACACCTCATCGAAGTAGAAGGAACGTTTTCCACGGGAGAAGAGTACGATCAAGACATGAACACAAAGCACGGCGTAGACTAACATATAGATACCGAATGTCCCCAAGGAGATCCACATTTGATAAGGCTGAAGCATAACATCCTGATGACCTGAAAAGGCATATTCGTTGACCAAGCGAATGATCGTAACTAGCAGCCATGGAACATAGAGTGCGGCAAATCTTTTGAATAATGATTCACTGGTAGGTGTGCCGGTCTGACGATCCACATAGCGGAATCGCAAGATAGCCGAGCCTGGAGTTACCCCATTTCGCACCCAAGGTATGAAGAACAGCACAATGACCATAGCAATGGATGTACTTAGCGCATCACTGATCACATCAGACGCTGTAAAGATGGAGATTAGATTCGAAAGGAAGACAACAACGATTCCATCAATAATTAACGCGAGCAATTGAGGCATAGCATACACGCGATTTTGTTCCACGATCTGCTCACTTTTCGCCTGAATGCTTGCACGTGATGGGAATAAAGCAAGCAGGATGGGCGCTGTGAAGAATCCAATGACTGCTCCCGAAGTATTCAATAACAGATCATCTACATCGAACAGGCGGTAAGGACAATTATAATACCCGTAAAATCCGGTGATTTGAGTGATCTCGAAGAATAAGGAAAGTCCCAATCCACCAACCAGGGCGTACTTCCAGAATGATCTCTTTTGAAAAAAATAACGGATATATACACCCAGCGGCATGAGAAGCAGGACGTTAAATAGAACTTGCAGAAAAGCTCTGCCCTGAATCATGCTGAGATAGCTGGAAGGCTGAGACCATACAATGGGTGTTTCCTTCATAATGTCTTTGACAAAAGTGAATGCAACCAGATTGTAGTAGATCGTGTCAGAGGCTTGCTGTGCACAGGTATCTCGCGTAGTCGGAAACGGGAGAATGACGAGGCAATAGGCGGCCAGAATATAAAAGATAAACGAAAAGCTGATGCCAAACCGTGACCAGCTGAAGAAACCGTCTTTACGATATCCGTAGATCAACCATGGCACCAGCAAGAACATGGCGGCAACGACAAAGATAAAAAAAGCCGTTTGCACAGGGAAAACATATGAGGACATGAGCAGGAACTCCTTTGGTTTTAAATATAATAACAATTCATAGAGACATTAAAATTCATGTATGTGTAGTGCGTATCTATTAGTTACATCATAAGCAGTTACCCTTAAAGTGAGGGAGGCATGAACCTTAAATTTGGTTTAAATCCATCCATGCAGTGACCTAGCGTATGGAATATACCGTCGATATCCCGTATACTTGCGGGAAAGCCAATCGTAGAATGGAGAGTTTAATACATATGTCTAATTTGCCTAACTGCCCGAAATGTAATTCGGAGTACACGTACGAGGATGGTAACCTGTTGGTTTGCCCGGAGTGTGCGCATGAATGGTCTTTGGAAGCAGACAATGAGAATGCAGAGGATGCAAAAGTAATCCGTGATGCCAACGGAAATGTGTTAAGTGATGGCGATACCGTTACCGTCATTAAAGATCTGAAGGTAAAAGGTAGCTCACTCGTGGTTAAACAGGGCACGAAGGTGAAGAATATTCGCATAATTGATGGGGATCATGATATTGATTGTAAAATCGATAGTCTAGGTGCAATGAAGTTGAAATCGGAGTTTGTGAAAAAGATATAAGATCGAGAAACGTTCCGTTCCGCATCCAATGGGAATGGAACGTTTTTTTGTTTGACAGGAAATATTTAGTAGATATATACTGGTTGGAATTTAATTTTTGAACATCGTTAGGTGGTCTACATATAAGAAAAGGCAGGTGCCAGAGCGATGAAGAGAGATCATATTATTAAATATTATTCCGGGTTTGATGAATGGGGCAGACTGGAGCGGGAACCAATTGAATTCATCATTAACATGCATTACATCAGGGAGCATCTCCCCGCTACTGGTTGTATTCTGGATAATGGCGCAGGACCAGGAAAGTATGCCATGGAGCTTGCGAAGCTGGGGTACCAAGTCACTTTATCCGATCTGACACCATCCTCCGTGGATACTGCGCGGCAAAAGGCTCAGGAGTTTGGTTTGACACAGCAATTCGATGGATTCCATGTTCTCGATGCAACTTCACTCTCCGGTATGGCTGACGAAACATATGATGCTACCCTTATGCTGGGGCCGTTGTATCATCTGCAGACAGAGGAGGAGCGGACGGCTGCTGTACGGGAATTGTATCGGGTGACCAAGCGAGGAGGCGTGGTATTTGTAGCGATGCAAAGCCGTATGCGCATGAGTATCAATTCGCTGCAATCCCCGCAGCATTGGAAGCCGAATGATCATATGGCAGCCATCCGTTCTTTTGTGGAAAAGGGTATATTCGATCATCAGGATCAAGGACGATTTACGGGAGCATACTATTTTAATATTCAGGACGTTACACCCTTCATGGAACAACATGGATTTGAAACCATTGATTTAATTGGTTCATCCAGTCTTAGAGCCATGCTTACCGAAGAGCAGTTGGATTACTGGAAAGAGCGTGGCGAGTATGATGAACTCATTCAATATATGATTGAAGCCGCCAAAAACCCTTCCATATTGGGAATCTCGTCTCATCTGCTGTACATTGGGAGAAAGAAATAATAGATTTACAGGCAATGCTCTAAAAAATGTATATAGTTTAGAAAATTTCAGACCATGGAATGCTGTTTGCACATGATATAATATTTCTATCAAATGGTCTGGAGGTGTCACTATGCAATGGAAGGAAGTTCAGGAGCGATTCCCAAATGAATGGGTCGTTTTTGAGGCAACCAAGGCGCATTCAAGAGAAGGCCAGTGTTATATTGAAGAGATGGCTGTTATTGATTCATTTGATGATTCTACAAAGGCACTAAAACGTTATGGTGAATTGCATCAGGAAGATCCCAAACGGGAATACTGCTTTTTTCACACTTCACGTCCAGAAGTTGTGGCAAGAGAACGATATGTTGGCATAAGAGGTCCTCGATGAAAATTTCAGATGGAACAACGATTAATAATTTTCAGATTGAAATAGGAAATATGGATTATGGTCTAGAGATTGACGGAATTCTGGGGTTTAATTTTATGAAACAGACTGGTGTTGTAATTAATGCCAACCTGATGGAACTAAGTATAGATAAGCCATAATTTATAGAAAATAAACATAAATGTGCCCTCTGGAAACAGAGGGTACTTGTGTTTTTCACCAAAATAGTTCAATATTAAGATACATAACAAAAGGTGATCTACTTACAATAGGTTAGATGAACGACGGATCGCTTCATACCAGGGAGGAACAGACAATGGAAATCGGAATTAGTACATTTGTGGAGACAAACCCGGATGTAAAAACAGGAGAACTTATCAGTCATGCGCAGCGTATTCGGGATGTTGTTGAAGAGATTGTTTTGGCAGATCAGGTGGGTCTGGATGTATATGGCGTGGGAGAACATCATCGTGCTGACTACGCCGCTTCATCACCAGCTGTCATTCTTGCAGCCGCAGCTTCACAGACCAAGAATATTCGCTTGACGAGTGCGGTAACCGTGCTGTCATCGCATGATCCGGTACGGGTATATCAAGATTTCGCGACACTGGACGGCATTTCGAACGGACGTGCAGAGATTATGGCAGGGCGGGGATCATTTATCGAATCGTTCCCACTGTTCGGCTATGATCTGAACGACTACGATGAGTTATTCGACGAGAAACTGGATTTGCTGCTCAAGCTGCGTGATTCGGAAAAAGTAACCTGGGAAGGCAAACACCGCCCTTCCTTTAACAATCTGGGCATCTACCCGCGTCCGGTACAGGAAAAACTTCCGGTATGGATTGGCAGTGGCGGTAATCAGGAATCGGTAGTTCGTGCAGGACTGCTCGGTTTGCCACTGGTGCTTGCCATTATCGGTGGTCGTCCGGTGCAATTCGCACCACTGGTGGAACTGTACAAGAAAGCAGCTGCACATGCAGGACATGATGCTTCCAAGCTGACCGTTGCTTCTCACTCTCACGGCTTCATTGCCGATACAACAGACGAAGCCGTGGAGAAATTCTTCCCGCCAGCGCAAGCGGTCATGAACATACTGGGTCGTGAACGTGGATGGGGACACTACAGCCGTGCGACATTTGATGCGGCGCGCAGCCTGGAAGGTGCATTGTATGTAGGTGATGTGGAGACCGTAGCTCAGAAAATTATTTACCTGCGTAAAGAAGTCGGGATCACACGCTTCATGTTGCACACCCCCCTCGGCACAATGCCGCACAACGAGGTTATGAGAGCAATCGAGCTGCTTGGTAAAGAAGTCGCTCCAATTGTGCGCAAAGAAATTGCACGTTGGGAAGCTGAGAACCAAGAGGCACGTTAATCGACTGAAACCGTTACGGAACTAGATAGAGTCAACCAAATAAAGGAGCATGCCCTAGGCGTATTACGCCAATGGGCCTGCTCCTTTTTCGTTTATCTTCTAAAAGTATCTAAAACAGCACAGGTTTAATGCCTATCCATTCGCAGATGTACTCACAAGGGAGTGTATAACCATGGATAACGTATGATCATAGAGGGTTTTGGCAGCTTCTTCGCTCTCAATATGGCCTCCCAAATACAGATGAATAACACCGTGTAAGGGAGCCCAGATCATCCGAACTGCAAGCATGGGATCTTGTACCTGAAGCATTCCCTGTTCAATGGCTAACTCCACTAAGGCAGACACTTGCTTCAGTGCAGTCGCTGTTCCCTGTAAGGTTTCTCCATCTGGTTTGAATTCGGAAAAAGATCCTCCAAACATCAGCTGATAGAAGCTGGATTGAGAAATGCCGAAGTCCCAGTAGACGTAGGCCAGATCACGGAAATACTGTTCGAACGATGCCTGCCGGGGTATAGTTTCAAATCGCTGGGCCATGAGGGAGCATCCCTCTAAATACAGATGTTTGGCTAACCCTTCTTTTTTGCCAAAAAGGTTATATATGATTTTGGTGGAGCACTCCATGCGTTCAGCTACACGGCGTACCGTGACGGCTTCTGGTCCATGCTCTTGCAGTAAAGCAGCAGCAGCATGCACAATATTTTGCCGCAGATTATCCGAGTGCTGGAGTCTGGCTTCCTGAAAGGTTGTTACCGTATGTGCAGATTCTGTGGAACCCGAATTAAGATCCTTCATTGATTTCATCCTCGTAACCGTATTGTTGTTGAACAGAAACTACGTTTCCTTTTCTTAAGGTCATTCTACTGTTTTACGCCGGATGACGTCAATTTAATCCGAATTTAATAAGTAAGCACCACGTTCTAGATTTAAATTTAACAAATGTATTTGACAGCGTCATGGATTTTGGTTACGATGATTCTATACAGAAACAGTGTTTCCTAATAAAAACAAGTGTTCAAATTATGCATAGAGGATGGATGAGAGATGATAAAAGAACAGCATCAATGGGTACTTATTACAGGTGCTTCTTCAGGTATTGGGGAAGTTTTTGCACTCGAAATGGCTTCCAAGGGTAAAAATATTGTGCTGGTGGCCAGAACAGAATCCAAACTGAATCAATTGGCAGAGCGTATAGAACGTACATATCAAGTAAGGGCTGAGGTGATCGTATCGGATTTGTCTCAAGTCGATGCACCTCAGAGGGTATATGAGGAATGTCAGAATCGGGGAATACACATCGATATGCTGATCAACAATGCGGGATTTGCTACCCATGGATGTTTTGAACAGGTGGATGGTTCCCGCCAGCAGGAGGAGATTATGTTGAATGTGCTCGCCTTGACAAACATGACGCATCTTTTCTTGCCAGGCATGTTACAGAAGCGAAATGGTGCTGTCATTAATGTCTCTTCGACGGCTGCCTTTCAACCTGATCCATATATGGCTGTGTATGGAGCGACAAAGGCATTTGTACTTTCTTTTACCGAGGCATTATATGAAGAAAACAGGAAGCGTGGCGTTCAGTTTTTGGCACTATGCCCAGGCTCAACCGAGACTTCGTTCTTTGATGTAGTGGGCGCTGATGAAGCTTCGGTGGGTAAACGTGATACCCCTGAGCATGTCGTGGCGGTGGCCATGAGAGCACTCGAGTCAGGCAAACCTTATGCTGTGCCGGGGGCCGGTAATTACTGGACAGCGCAGTTCACCCGCCTCGTGCCACGCAAGTTGATGTTGCGAATCGTAGGAAGCATGCTTCGTCCACGTTCCAAGGGGGGGAAAGCAGAAAAGGTACAAGCCTGATTAGTGGTGTGTGTGGTGGTTAAGTCCGAAAGTAAAAGTAATAGTAAAAGTAAAGTAAAAAGAAAAACGCTGTCAGTGAGGTATTCACTGGCAACGTCTTTTAATGAATCGAGATTTCGTTCAATCTGATATCGTGGATTATGTAATCGGAAGTTTTAGGCCAGAATACCTTTGGCTCGTGCTTCTTTAATCCAGCCTGGAAATTCAGTAAGCAGCCGATCATACAATTCTTCATCGCTGATCTTGGAGATGTCGTCCAGAGCAAAAAAGTCAGCATTATCGATGAAACGTCCAGTCATGTCATCGAGCTTCTCCAGAACACCGTAATTGGCTTGTCCCAGGCCAACGAATTGCCAGAACAGATTTTTGGTTGAGCTTTCGGTAATAAGCCGCATAATCTTCCCTTTTTGACTGACTCCGCCATCGCTAAAAAAGATAATATACGTTGGAATGTTCACATTGGGTTCCTCGATCGTGTATTTGCGAATGACATCCTGCATCACAGGAGGTTCATTGTTGGTACCGCCTTTGCTTCCCAGCGTATATGTGCGTTCAATATAATTCTCGAAATCCTTGGCGGTGACGCTAGGTGCACGCAAGAAGTCTTTGGCGAAGAACCAGACATCCAACTCTCCGTTATCGTCAAAAGCTGATGCAATCGCCAGGATACGTTCGAAGGCTTCTTGCACGATGCCTTTTCGATACAGATGGTACATGGAGCCTGATGCATCAAATACGACGGCAACACGTGCCTGTATTGGTTCGATCTTTTTCTTTTGCAGAGACAGGGTTACTTTATGCTTGAGGAGATCGATCTTGGTCAGGTTCAGCGGCGGATGATTCGTGTTTGGTGCAGCAACAGGTGCCAAGACTTCTGGAGAGGCCGCTGCTACTTCGGCTTGTGCGGTGAGAAGAACCTGTTCGGCTTCCGATGTGTCGTTACTCTCAATTTCAACACCGAATGACTCTGCCAGCGGCTGCAATCCACCAAAGAAACCACGTCCAATCGCACGAACTTTGAACCCGTCACGATACTTATAGATTTCAATAAAAATAAGAGCTGTTTCCGCAGTCACCTGCGTGATCTCATAGATGATTCGCTGGGAACCCGCTTGTACAATCGCCTGACATGTCTGAACATCGGTGAAAGTACCTCCCGCATCCATTGTAGCCGTGAACACACATTTTTCCACAGGAGCCTGCCGTAATTGATTTGTATCCAGTACAAACGAGGATTTCAGTTCCTCTGCCTGTTGCAAAAGCACACTTTGATGGGGATCGGCCTTCTGATTATAAAATACAAAATAGTCGTCAGATGGGACTTTTCCCTCTTCGTTCACCATAAAGCAGCTAACATCCAAGGGAGAAGGAGATGATGTACATTGAATGGTTACCTGAAGTTGGGTGGATTCGTTGATACTGATATTCTGGCCTGTGTTTAAATGGATGAACGAATCTGTCATAATCGGATGCCTCTCTTCTCCAATATAATGGTTGAAAATGAACAGTAATAAGATCGATTCTGAGACAAATGTTTCCATAAGTCAATCGTTTACCCGATGTTCTTACGTCTGCTCTGACTCGTACTTTTCCCGATGCTCCTTCTTCATCTTCACATAGTCTGGATCCGTCTTCGCAATCTCCCACTGCGCTTTGAATATAGCTGCCGATTCTGCCTTCACCTCATCATTCTGATAGGGCAGGATCGAGCCATCCTTCTTCGAATATTTGCGTCCTCCTTTGTGATTCGTATATCGTCTGGCCCGTGTATAGCCCATCTGGAGAAATTTACGAGCCATATCCATACCAACGAAATCCCCCTTTTTCTTATACTCCAAAAATAGTTCATAGATCTTCTCCGATGACTCTGTCGCAATCTCTGGTGTTTTGAATCGCCAGTGTGGCAGAATCTCCCCTTTGTATGGTTCTACCATCAGAACTCCCTGCTCACCCCGGCCTACGGTGTACAGCTCAGGATGTTTGCGCAGATCGAGCTCTTCATAATTGAGGCTGTAATCAAATTTTTTCATTTGTATGCCCTCCTTGATAAGAGTTACCCCGATTCTGATCCAACATGCAAGGTTAATGGGGAACAACAGAACCAATTACACAGGAGGGATAACGGTATGGGAATGTCCGGCAGATATCTTGTGGTAACGAAGGAGCTAGTTGAATCCATTAAGTCAGGTGAAATCAGTGTGCATGATTGTGCAGTAGATCTGGATATCGATAAGACATGGCAGATGCTGCAGTTCACGCTGAACGGTAACTTGTTAGAAGGGGAGCCTCCCCTGGGATATGTGGTGCCTCTCGCAGGTGAGCAATACGTGGGAAACTATTCGGACATGGATCTGTTTTTGCTTAGTAACGAGCAGGTGCTGGAAGCCTACATGGCGTTGGAGCAGCTCACACAGGAAGAATTAAAGCAGCGGTATAGTCTGGACCAGATGATCGCAGAAGGTGTCTACCCTGTTATGGAAGATTGGGATTCTGAAGAGACATTTCAGGAAATCGTTCAGACCGTGGATGATATCCAAGCCTTGTTTCAGGCCACGGCTGCAAGTGGGAACGGCATCATCTTTTATGTTTTCTAAATGAGCACTAAAATTATGATGGGGATTCTATGGCCCACACTGAGGCAGGTTTGAACTAAGCCTATTCGGGTTATTGATAGACACAAGGCCCAGGCCTGATAACATCACAATCCGGTAGAAGAGAGGGAATGCGATATGACACAGGATCAGAACGAAGAGAACAAAGCGATTCAAGAGGACGAGCCGGATCAATTCGAGACTCCCGCAACTGCGGAAGATGAAGAAACGGATGAGAAACTCGCAGAAGATCAGGAGCAAGACTAACTCCCAGCATTGCATAATGGAGCAGGATGTTTTATCGAAACATACGATATGATGAAATATAGATAGACCAGAGGTCGGACATGTTCCAGCCTTTTGGTTTATTTTTTGCGTATCCATTTACAAGAATTACCTATACCTTCATAATGGGAATGAACCATATTTTTCTAAGGAGGAGATCATATTACGAATCGAAAGTTAATCCAATGGATGGCAGTGCCACTAGTATTATTAATGGTTGTTCTTACAGGATGTCAGGCTGTGGGTGGAGTAGACGTTGGCAAAGCAATGGCCAACGGCGCGAGTATCAAGTCCGGTGAATCCAAACAATCCATGAATATAAACATAGAACCGGCTACGGAATTTGCCACAGATAAAGACCTTGAAATGATTGAACTCATTAATTCCATATCCCTGGATATTGATCAAGCCAAAATGAAAGATGCGAAGACAGCATCGATCAAAGGTACACTGAGCATGGAGGGAACGAAGTTACCTTTCCACCTGTCCATGAATGAGTCCCAATTGGTCATTGATCTGGACGGAGCCCAGAAACCTCTGTACATGTCTCTGGATACGTTCCAGAATGCACAGGCTCTTCCAATGGTGGATACGAAGGCTCTGGAGAAACAACTCGAGGAACTTTCCCCGAAACTGTTCTCTTTTGTCCTGAAGCATCTGTCCAATCCGAAGAACATCTCCGTAACACCGGTACAGGAATCCGTGAATGGCGAAGCACTTAGCCTCTCCAAGCTGCATCTGGAGATTAGTGGTGAAGAGATGCTTGCCATGGTTAAACCATTCCTGACGAGTATTTCGAAAGATGAGCAGGGACTGAAAGAACTGATCGGAGATCTGTATGATGTGTTCTACCCTGTACTGGAAGCTGTGAATGAGGTTGAAGGCGGGGGAGATGAAACGCTGAATTCGATCGTACCTGAATCGAAGGATGAAGCCGTTGCGTCACTATATGCCATCATCAAAGTGGGACTGGACAGTATGCTGGTCAATTATGATCAGGAGCTGAACAACCTGTTGAATGAGACACCTGAATTCAAAACGGTATTTGGCACAGGTACCACACTGAAATTGGATTTCTATCTCGACAGCAAGCTGGATATACGCAAGCAAAACTTTGAACTGAAGGTAGCGCTGCCGGCTTCCGAAGATCTGCCAGTGAACTCTGTAACCGTAAGTGGAGACAGTGAACAGTGGAATATCGGTGGAACGGTTGCAGTGGATGAAGTGGATGTATCGGGCGGCGTTATGGATCTGATGAAGGATGATATTACGCCTGGTCAGATGCTGCGTAATTTTGATTCCAATTCACTGGCATATCAATTGCTGAAAGATGAAGCTGGAATCACGAGTAAAAGTGTAGTGCTCTTCCCGGATGATGAATACGCTGGGGCGATCACTGTTAAGAACACAACATTTGTTCCGCTTCGCTACGTGTCTGAAGAATTGGATGCTGAAGTGAAATGGACCAAAGGCTCGAACCAAATCGTTGTCATTGACGACATCACTGGTGATGAGATTGTTCTGACTGTAGGTTCCAAGAAGGCAACTGTTGCTGGTAAAGAAGTAACCATGGTGGAATCCGCCTATGTTGGCAAGGACGGCAAGACGTATGTGCCGCTGCGCTTTGTGGCTGAATCTCTTGGAGCTACTGTAGATAAGGAACAAGAAACAGGTTGGATCTACATTGACCGTCCTTAAGTTCTTGAAATAATTAGTAAAGAAAGACCCGACATAGCTATACTGAAGAACGCCCTTAACTGGCCAATGTGCTGAGTGGGGCGTTCTTTTTGGTATGATGTTTGGGATAACGTATCCCGCAGGTTAAGTGTGCTGTAAGGTCTGAAGCTTTTTGCTAAACCCGGTACTTCCGGCTGTGAAGCCCATCTGGCGATAGAATTCATGCGCATCTTCCCGCTCCGGGCGATTGCCACTATTTAGAGACAGGGAGTCCACGTTATGCGTGGCTGCCCATTGCTCAGCTTCAAGAATGAGCTGACGGCCGATGCCTGAGCCCCTGAACTGATCGTGTACAACCAATGCCATGATGCGGCAGTGTCTTCCGTTCTTTTCATAGAGATAAGACGTCTGCAATCCGATCAGTCCAACGACACGTCCACGTGCTTCAGCAACCAGTGTGGTAAAGTTCGCGTCCGCAGAGATATGGGTATAACGCTCTTCCATCTCGGCGTAAGTGGTGGGATAACCGAGTTGGTCCATCAGAATGACCATATCTTGCAGATCAGTAGGGGAGCTGTGTCTAATGGTTACATCCAAGCTCATTGTGGTGTCGCCTCCCTGGGTCTCTCTTTCAATGAAAGATCAATAATGGTATCCAGTAGCTCTGCAAAAGAAATGCCTGCAGCAGCTGCACTTTTGGGCAGCAGACTGTTACGGGTAAGTCCCGGCAGCGTGTTCACTTCAAGCACATAAGGCATGCCTTCCCGAATCATCATATCCACGCGAGCGTAGACGCTGCATTTCAGCACCTGATAGCAAGCCAATGCCGCAGCTTCAACGCGATGATGGAGGTCCACAGGCAATTGCACAACCTGCTCATCGGCTCCGTGGTCATCGTATTTGGAAGAATAATCGAAAAACTCTGCGTTTGAACGAATGGAGATCACCGGCAGCATTTTACCATCCAGAATGGCACAGGTAATCTCTTCACCTTCGATATACTGTTCAATCATGACCGTATCATCCCAGGCGAGGGCAACCTCTACAGCAGCGGGCAGGGCGGAAGCTTCCTGCACCACTTGGGTACCAATGCTGGAACCGCCTGAATTGGGTTTGACCACCACGGGGTACATTAATTGTTGAACAGCAGTAGAGGACAATTCCTCCATATGGCTCACCCGCAGCCATTCTCCGGTAAGTACACCTGCATGCTGCATGAGTTGTTTGGACATGTCTTTATCCATGCATACACTGCTTGCTAGCACACCACAGCCTGTGTAGGGAATACCCAGGGATTCCAATGTGCCTTGGACAGTACCGTCTTCGCCGTATTTGCCATGCAGGGCAAGCAGTGCCACATCAATCCCCGCTGACTTGTCGATCAGATCGCGCTTGGTATTCAGCTCAATGGGCACAACCTCGTATTTGTCTCTATTCAGGTTTGCCATCATCTCCTGTCCGGTGAGCAGGGAAATATCCCGCTCTGAAGATGTACCGCCCATAATCACGCCAACTTTCATGTGAAATCCTCCTTATCTCATTTGAGCTGCTGTCTCGCCAATGATGCGAATGCCTTTACGTATATGCTCATCGCTGACTCTGGAGAAACCCAGACGCATCGTGTTTACACCCTGACCGGGTTCCAGATAAAAAGTATCCCCTGGTGTGAACGTCACACCTTTTACTTTACAGGCCGCCAGCAGATCACGGGTTCTGTATTGGGACGGGAACTGCACGAACAGATGCAGACCACCCGCACCGGAAATCCGGCACATTGGCAGATGCTGCTTCAGGCAACGCACAACCAATTCATATTTTCGCTTATACTCCGCGCGAGCTCGCTTCAAATATTTCTCGAAATTACCGTTGCTCAGATATTGATACAATAACGATTGATCCAGCGTGGAGGTATGGATGCTGCGTGCCCGTTTCATACTCTCCAGATAATCAATCAGCGCCGCATCCGCAATAATCCAACCTACCCGCAGACCAGGGAACAGAACTTTGGAGAAGCTGCCCAGATACACCAGTCCATTGCCTTTGCCCATGCTGGCGATCAGGGGAGATACGTGGGAACCGGAATAGCGTAATTCTTCGTTGAATCCGTCCTCAATAATTGGAACCTGATACTTGTTCATCAACCGGATGATCTCTACCCGTTTCGCAGGGGACGTCACAATCCCGGTTGGATTGTGATAGGAGGGCACGAGATATGCCAGATCATATGGACTTGCCTCAAGTTCATGTTCCAGCTGCTTCAAGTCCAAGCCATCCGGCTCCATATTCACACCAGTTAGGTGGAACTGGTGCAGCTTCAGGTTTTTGATTGCCGTGTGGTGCGTTGGATTCTCGCAGAGCGCTTTTCCGCTTTTTTTGCGTAACGCTCCAAGCACCAGATCGAATCCCTCTGTGAATCCGTTCGTGATCAGAATGTCCTTGCCACGGAGGTCGACACCTTTGTTCTCCATATAACGTAATAAATAGTTCATCAGCGGTCTGTATCCTTGCGCATATCCGTAATTCAGCAGTACTTCGCCTTCAAGTGACATGCGATCCAGAAAAGCTCGCTTCACATTGTGCAGATCGAACAGCTTCTCATCCGGAGCTATGCTGGTAAACGATATCTCGCCGCGCTCTGCTCCGGAGCCATGCTTCATCAGATCGTACTGCTCTGCCTGAATGGCATACTCGCTCATCTCGGTCGTCCAGTCCAATTGCCAGCTCGCTGTTGCCTCAGGTGTTTCAATGGAAGCACTGACGTAATTGCCTTTGCCTTTGACGGCATAGATCAGACCTTCATCTTCAAGCTCGGCATAAGCGAGCAGGACCGTGCTGCGACTAACCTTCATGAGTGTACTGAGTTCACGGGTCGAGGGCAGCTTTTGTTTGGCTTGCAGGCCGCCTTTGAGCATCAATCGCTTCATATAATCTTTGACTTGTATATATACAGGGCGGTCCTCCGTCAATTGCAGATCGGAATACATCCCATCACTCCCTCTACTGGTATCTTGCCATATTATAAACCCCGCAGAAAGAACCACGATACCTCTGTTTCCCTGCGAGTGTGGTTGGTCGTTCGCGCAAACGCAAAAAAGCCCTGGCATTATGCCGGGGCCTGGGGGTGAAACTTGATCCATCTTCTATAGTACTGCTGCTATAACTCTACAGTTGCATTGCATGACTAGTCTCTCTAGGATCGATAGCTATCTGACCTTCTACGTGTGTCTATTAACTTCAGTACGACTATAATTGCAGGCTTTCTAGGTGATACTTAAAATCTACAGTGAATCATGAATCTGGGTCTTTCTAGGTTTGCTTGCTGCAAGGGTCGATTAGATGATGAATCCACAATCTATAAGCTAAGGTTCTTGCTAACTGTACTCTTGTCGTGATCACGTAACAGAATTCAGCATGAAAAAGAGTTTCAATCATAGGGTACAATAGACGAAGGTAGATATAAAGACGTATGTCTCAGTGCCCAATTTCTTCCTCATACCCCTATAGTACCACTTTGAATCAGGGAAGTTAACCTTTTTTTTGAAATATTTGTCGTAATAGCGAAAATTGCGTGAATTGTACTTCTTATAGAATGAAATGGTGTCCCTTTATAATATGTGATAAGATCTAAACCTATAGATAATGAGGAAGTGAGCCTATTGATTAAAATTACGGTGCCCACACCGGATGTAACCATCACGAAGCAGGCTGATCCACAGCTTAGCCACATTTATGGATTTACTGATTTTCACCTGATTACCCGGGAACTGGGCGGGATTTTCATGTTTTACAATGCCGCTGGAGAGTTGTTATTTGTCGGGAAAGCACGTAAATTAAGACCACGTATCAAAAAGCATTTTGAAGACACAGTATCACCAATGAAGAATCACCGCGAGGAAGTAACAAAGATCGAAGTATGCCTGGTTGAAGATCCGGTAGATCGTGAAATTTACGAGACCTATATCATCAACACGATGCGTGCGAAATACAATGTAGATAAAGTCTTGTACAAATAAGACGTTTAAAAAGCACATGAACATGCAATATCTGGGACATATGTCCTAAGTGTCGCGCCAGTGGGTACGGATGTAATCGAAGGATTGCATCCGATTCCTTCTGGTGCCATCCCGATCTTTTCGAGGGAGTAGCTTGTAGATTTTGAAACGTAGTACACCCAAACTTAGTATCACAGATATACCAAATACATATGAAGAGGTGATTGTGTTGATCGGTCGTAGCGGTAACCCTACACTTAAAGACAGCACGTTTGAAAACAGAGGATATGGAGAAGATCGGTATCAGAATTACATGACGATCAACGGCACGGTGAATAAAGCGTTTATTACGCTGGTTATTCTGTTGGGCAGTGCGTTTGCAACCTGGATGATGTTCTTTAACGGACAACAAGTGATGCCGCTGGCTTATGGCGGATTGATCGTCGGTTTCATTCTGGCACTTGTGATTTCGTTCAAACCCGTAGCGGCACCGTATCTGGTACCCGTCTATGCCGTGGCAGAAGGCTTATTCCTGGGTGCACTCTCAGCAACCTATGAGTCACTGTATAACGGAATTACCTTGCAGGCTGCGCTGCTGACCATGGCTGTATTCATTGCCCTGCTGATGGCATACAAAACCAGATTGATTAAAGCTACGGAGAACTTCAAGCTTGGGGTCGTGGCTGCAACTGGCGGTATCATGATTATGTATCTGCTGAGCTTTGTACTTAGTTTCTTCGGAGTTTCGATTCCTTATCTGCATGATAACAGCTTGATTGGCATCGGTATTTCGGTCGTTATCGTCATTGTGGCTGCCCTCAATCTGGTCCTTGATTTCGACTTCATCGAGGGTGGTGCTGAACGTGGTGCGCCCAAGTACATGGAGTGGTACGGTGCATTTGGATTGATGGTGACGCTGGTATGGTTATACATTGAAATTATCCGTCTGCTTGGCAAATTGCGGAGCCGGGACTAGTCCTGCTTATACCGTCATAACAAGAGTATGAACTTCATTAAAGCTAACGCGTGATACTCACGTCGTTGGCTTTTTTGGTATATATGGAGGTAGTTTATAAGCAACTTTGTGAACAGTAGTAGAGGGAATAGCGAGGCTTGAGGTGTGTACATTTTACCATATTTGAATTGACGGTCTGGAAATGGTTATGGTATTTTATTGATAATGATTATCATTTTCGTTTAAATATTGCACAAGTTGCCGGACAGTTCTCTCTACCTTTAGCTACATATCAAGCAGATCGAAAGGAGTGGCCTCATGTTACTGGAAAATGATTCGCAGATTGCTGCGCACCTGCCGGTTTCCGGCCGCAGTCCCAAGACGGATCTTGCCAACGTTAAAACATACATGGACAAACATTACGACCAGCCTCTATCGATTGCAGATCTTGCCTCGGAGGCCGGGATCAGTCCAAAATATTTTGTGGATCTGTTCAAGAAAACGTACGGACAGAGTGCAATGGAGTATCTTACTGATTTGCGCATTAATCGCGCCAAGCGATACCTGAAGGAATCCAGATACAAACTTCGCGATATTGCTCTGAGGGTGGGATATAGTGATGAGTACTATTTTAGTCGTAAATTTAAAAAGGAAGTCGGCGTATCTCCTTCGGATTATGCTAAAAACGCCAGGAAACGGATAGCCACCTGCTCCTCCAGTGTGATTGGACAACTTCTGGCACTCAATGTCATCCCTGTGGCTGCACCCATCGATCCCAAATGGACCGCGTATTATTATAATGCACATCGTACAGAGATTCAGTCCCATCTGAAATTGACGGACCCGTACACGAGCTGGCGGTTTGAGGCCAATGTGGAAAGGCTGGTCCATATTCGTCCTGATGCCATCGTAGGTACAGATCAGATTAGTGAACAGGATCAGGCCCAATTGGCCGAGATTGCACCTTGTTGTTTTGTCCCCAAACATCATTCGGATTGGCGAACACAGCTACGCATGATTGGATCATTCCTGGAGCGGGAGGAACAGGCGGAGCAATGGATACACATGTATAACCAGCGAGCAGAGAAGGCACGGGAATCGGTACAGCGGGAAGTGGGCCGGGAGAAAGTGATCGTTGTGCGGATCTACGGGCAGAATCTCTACCTTTATAGCAATCCGGGTATTGAAGAAGTGCTATATGGAGCGCTGCAACTGGACACATTCTCTGATCTTAGTGCAAATAATCCGTTAACGCTAGAGCAGCTCGCTGCAATGAACCCTGATCGCATTCTCGTAATGGTGTGTCCCGAGGCGGCTTCAAGGGCGTATTGGCTAAGCTTGCAGCATTCGGTTACATGGCGTCAGCTCAAGGCCATTCGTCAGTACCAGGTCCATCTGATTACAGGCGACCCTTGGTTGGATTATTCGGCTGTAGGCGTGATGCGTATGCTGGATGAAGCGCTACTGATCTTCACGGGATATTGTCCAAACATTTATCTGGATAACGTCCATGGTGATTCCCGGGCGAGGTGACATATAATCCTTGTATCTAAATGAGAATTTTTATCAAGGGGGATCTCACACATGTTTTACTATATCAAAAACATCGGACAACGTTCCGTTGGTAGCAAATTCCGCAGTGCACGGTTCTTAGCCCTGATCCTGCTGATGTTAATTACAGGGCTGTTGTCTGCCTGTGGTGCAGCATCCGAGAATACAGGAGCGGCCCAGGAGGAGCAACCCGCAACGGAGACTTCAACCCCGTCTTCAACCGAGACGGCTGTGCAGGAAGAGCAAACGGAAGAAACGCCGGGTGAACGCACCGTAAAAGATGACTTGGGACATGATGTAATTATTCCAGCCAAGACAGAGCGCGTGTTTGCACCATATCTGGAAGACTCCCTGCTAACCCTTGGTGTTAAGCCGGTAGCCCAATGGGCAAGCGGGACAAAAGGACATGTCTATCTCCAGGAGCAACTCAGCGATGTGCCTACACTTGATTTCTCCAGTGGTTTGCCTTCGCCGGAAGCGTTGATGTCGTATAATCCTGATTTTATTATTTTGCATACGGCCCAATATGCCGAGAATGGGGTATACGAGAGTTATTCCAAGATCGCACCGACCTACGTATTTACGAACGCTTCGGGTGATGTAGAGAAGTCCTTGCAGATCATTGGCGATTTGCTGGGCAAAACGGCTGAAGCCGAAAAAGCCATTGAAACCTACCATGCCAAGGTTGAGTCAGCCAAAGCGGATCTGGCGAAAGTAGCCGAAGGCAAAAAAGCAGCCATTATTCGTTTTGCCCCACGTGGCATTAGTATGATGGGTGGTAACTACTTCAGCGGTTACGTCGTATATGAACAACTGGGACTAGGTAAGCCTAAATTGGTCGAGTCGGAAAACAGCGCCATTGTATCTACAGAGGTATTACCCGAGATTGATGCCGACTTTATATTCACCGTGGAACAGGGCCCAGGCAGCATGAAGGAAATGACGGCAACCAACGTATGGAACAGTATGCCTGCGGTGAAAGCAGGGCATGTGTACGCTGTAGAGCCAGCTCCGTGGCTGGGTGGTGGACTGATCGCATACGGTCATGTCATTGATGATACGCTCAAAGCATTAACACAATAATTGGAATAGTGCAGCTCCCTTTGGAGTGCCGGGAACCGGATGTTAATCCAACGTTTCCAGCACACCGTGAGGGAGCTTTTTTTACGATAGAAACGTGAACATTATATGACATAAATATGGAAATATGGAGATAATCAAAATGATTTCTGGATATCGTCCATGGGACAGCCGGATCGACTCTTTTATAATTGGTAATGAGAATCAATCTCATATATAAAGTGTAGTTCAGTATTTATCTTATATAAGCAGAACACGAGGAGGACCCATCCGTAATGACGTTTCAGCCCAACCCAACCACTCCTGGCAACCTTGAGCATATCGCACGCAGTACCGTTCAAATCCCGCATGCCGAACAATGGACCATGAAATCACGTTCAGGCCATCACGCCTATCAGATCATGGTATTCAAGCCTGCCGAACCTCCGCCTCAGTCCGGTTACCCGGTAATCTACCTGCTGGATGCCAATTCCGTATTTGGCACGATGGTGGAAGCAGTTCGTGTGCAGGGACGCAGACCCGAGAAGACAGGAGCAGTCCCAGCGATTGTCGTAGGCATTGGGTACCCGATCACGGGCCCCTTTTCCCCTCATCGATATTATGACTTTACTCCAAAGGCCACAACGGAATATACCCAAAAATCCGATGGTACATCTCTTCCGGAACAAGGAGGTGCCGATGAATTCTTGCGGTTTCTTGAAGAAGAACTGAAGCCGGATATCGAGCAGCAATATCGGATTGACCAGGACAGACAGGCTATATTCGGTCATTCGCTTGGCGGGTTGTTCGTGATCCATGCGTTGTTCACGAAGCCAGAAGCCTTTCAATATTACATCGCGGGAAGTCCCTCGCTGCACTGGAATCAGAAGGTCCTACAGGCTGAGGAACAGGAATTCGTCGCAAGACTGGAACAGCATCCAGTGAACGTCAAGGTGTGGATTGGTATGGGAGAACAGGAGAAGACCCACCCGGCTCGTAACAATGATAAGGCATCCAGTCTTACGGAACGCTTATCCGCATTGAAGCAGCCGGGGCTGGATATCGCATACACCGAGTTCGAAGAAGAGAATCATGTCTCGGTATTGCCATTTTTGATTAGTCGTACGATGCGTTTTGCCTGTAGTCCGGAGTCATAAGGGAGGTACACGAGGTGAGCTACACAGGAATTGATGGAAAAGTGGCCGTGGTCACCGGTGCTGCGCAAGGGATCGGTGAAGCGGTGGCGAGATTGCTTGCCCAACAAGGCGCTATCGTTGCTCTGGTAGATCGACAGGAAGATGCGTTGAATCAACTGGTCACCGATCTGCGCAGTCAGGGCCATCAGGCAACAGCACACGTTGCTGATATATCGGATCGTCAAGTCGTTGAGGATACCGTTCAACGGATCGAAGAGACCGTGGGTCCCGTTGGCATTCTGGTGAATGCCGCGGGTGTACTGCACACAGGGGCAGTTAGTGAGCTGACAGATGAAGAATGGACGAGGACGTTTGACGTGAATACACATGGTGTATTTTACATGTCGCGTGCGGTAGTGAGAAATATGGCTGAACGCCATACAGGTGCGGTGGTTTTTGTTGGTTCGAATGCTGCGGGTGTTCCGCGAATGCATTTGTCTGCCTATGCTGCCTCCAAAGCCGCTTCGACCATCTTCACCAAATGTCTAGCTCTGGAATACGCGGATCGGCATATTCGTTGCAACATTGTCTCTCCAGGCTCAACGGATACGCCAATGCAGCGTGCCATGTGGCAGGATGAGCAGGGCGCAGAGGCAGTCATTGCAGGCTCACAGCAAACCTTCCGCCTGGGCATTCCGCTGAACAGGATGGCATTGCCAGAGGATATCGCGGACGCGGTGGTCTACCTGGTATCGGATCAAGCCAGACATATAACAATGCATGATCTGTGTGTGGATGGGGGCGCCACGCTTGGTGCCTGAATCAAGAGATATGGAGATGATGAATCATGTCAAAAGCGGGTACGGTTACTGCAACTTCCGCCATACAACTCCTGAAGCAATATCGGGAGGGGACGTCTTTTTTCTGGTCTTCACCGCAACATACCTTGCTCGCGCAAGGAGAACGGATTCGTTGGTCTCCGCTACATGAGGAGCACGCAATTCAATCAGATTCCAGCGATTCTGCTGATGTTATTGAATATAAACATAAGGAAGGGATAGATTTTTTCATAGACTATATTCAACAGCTTATGGACAAGGCCAAACGAGCTGGTCAATCGAATCCGCTGGTGGTTGGCGCCCTTCCGTTTGATCCGCTGGACGCTGCTGCTGAGCTATATGTGCCAGAGACGGTGCAGTGGGCTGAACCGCTACCCTCGGAATCACGAGCATCAATTCAGAAGCTGCCAGCAGCCGTAGGTTGTGAAATCGTCGAGGCACCTGAGGGGACAGTATATGAGCAAAGTGTAGACAATGTATTGGTTGACCTGAATCAGGGTGATCTCCACAAAGTCGTGTTATCCCGTACGCTTGAGGTGACTTCACAGACCATCGTAGATACGCATCAATTGCTGCGTAATCTGTTCAGGGATAACACGCATGGATATACATTTGCTGTACCAATGAGGGGCGTAACCCAGTCCAAAAGTACTCTAACAACGAATAATCAACAAATGAAAATAGATGAACAATTTGAAAATAAAACGATTCGCACCTTCATCGGGGCAAGCCCGGAACTGTTAGTTACCCGGAAAGGGTTAAACGTACGCGCCAATCCACTGGCAGGCTCTGCTGCCCGGAGTGAAGATCCAGCGGAAGATCGCCGCCGCGCAGAGGCTCTGCTGGCTTCAGCCAAGGACCGGCATGAACATGCCGTAGTTATTGAGGCAGTTGTGGAGGCGCTGCGTCCATTATGCCGACAACTATCCGTTCCAGCAGAACCTTCGCTGATTCAGACGGGCACAATGTGGCATTTATCTACCGAAATCCACGGAGAGCTGGCGGACGCGGCCACAACGTCGCTGGAGCTGGCTTTGGCTCTTCATCCCACACCCGCCATCTGTGGAACACCTGTACAGGCTGCGCGGGCGGCGATTAAGCAACAGGAACCGTTCGACCGGGGATTATTTACGGGAATGGTGGGCTGGTGCGACAGTGAGGGCGACGGCGAGTGGGCCGTTACGATCCGATGTGCTGAAGTGGAAGGCACAGCTGTGAAATTGTTCGCGGGGGCGGGCATTGTAGCAGGTTCTACAGCAGAAGCAGAGCTGGCGGAGACTGCTGCCAAGTTCAGAACGATGCTGCTCGCAATGGGTTTGGATTCAACCGTGTCCAGTCGGAAGGAGGAATGAGCAATGTTGTCAGGATATCAGGCTTGGCCTGAGGAATTTGCAGAGCGTTATCGGCAAGAGGGTTGCTGGGAAGGGGGTACGTTTGGAGAAATGCTTCGCCAGCGTGCTGATCTATATGGCAATCGGGTAGCCGTTATTAGTGGTGAAGATCAATTCACTTATGCAGAACTGGATGACCGGGTAGATCGATTGGCTTCCGGTTTATATGCTACAGGCATACGACAGCATGACCGGGTTATTATTCAGCTGCCCAATATGACGGCGTTTGTTGAAGCGTGTTTTGCTTTATTTCGCATTGGTGCGTTGCCTGTATTTGCTCTTCCTTTGCATCGAAAGAGCGAAATCACATATTTCGCTCGTTTCTCCGAGGCCGTAGCATACCTGATTCCGGATCAGGATGGGGGATTTGACTACCGCACGTTGGCAGAGGAGGTACAGGCAGAGGTGCCGGGCCTTCGGCATATTTTTGTGGTGGGAGAGGCCGGGCCCTTTACAGCGTTAGAAGATGTCTATGTAGAACCTGTCACGCTACCTGATGAACCGACGTCTTCAGATGTTGCTTTTCTACAGTTGTCGGGCGGAAGCACCGGGTTATCCAAGATGATCCCACGTACTCATGATGACTACATTTACAGCTTGCGAAGAAGCGTTGAGGTGTGTGGTCTCAGTCCCGAAAGCGTCTATCTGGCTGCACTGCCTGTAGCACATAACTATCCAATGAGCTCACCAGGCATTCTGGGCACGTTGTACGCAGGTGGCACGATTGTGCTGTCACGTGGATCAAGCCCGGATGAAGCCTTTCCGCTGATTATGCGCCATCAGGTAACGATTACGGCTCTGGTGCCGCCGCTGGCTCTCGTCTGGCTCAATGCAGCGGCTGCCCGAGGAACCAAGCTTCCGTCGCTCCAGGTGCTTCAAGTGGGAGGAGCCAAATTCAGTGCAGAGGTGGCGGCACGTGTCAAACCCGTCCTTGGCTGTACATTACAGCAGGTGTTTGGCATGGCGGAAGGGCTGGTGAACTACACCCGTCTGGATGATTCGGAGCATGTCATTACCCATACACAAGGGAAACCAATGTCTCCCTATGACGAGGTGCGGATTGTGGATGACGAAGATGTTGAGGTGGAGCAGGGACAAGCCGGACACCTGCTGACACGCGGGCCCTATACCATTCGTGGTTATTACAAAGCGGAGGAGCATAACGCCAGATCGTTTACTACCGACGGTTTCTATCGCACAGGCGATATTGCAAGTCTGACGGCTGACGGATATCTAGTTGTCGAGGGGCGGGCGAAGGATCAGATTAACCGTGGCGGGGATAAGGTGGCTGCCGAGGAAGTGGAAAATCATCTACTGGCCCATCCCGGTGTGCATGATGCAGCTTTGGTCTCCATGCCCGATGAGTATCTGGGCGAGCGCTCTTGCGCCTTTATCGTGCCAAGCGGTGAAGCTCTGGCAGTGGGCGAGATCAAATCTTTTCTACGCAATCGGGGCCTGGCCAGTTATAAAATTCCGGACCGGATTGAGTTGGTGGATGCTTTTCCGAAGACACAAGTGGGCAAGGTCAGCAAAAAAGCACTACGGGAAATGTTGATTACCAAGCAACCTGTATCTAACTAAGAATTACTAACAGATAACGTTAAATTTTATCAATTGAACTAATCATTTACACGAGAACGTAGAGGGCAGAAATAACCTGAAGAAGCGAAGTGTTCGCCTTTATCAGCGATCGGAAGGTTATTCTGTCATCGGAGTGGCAAGTGTAAACATTCTTTAGTTCAACTGATATGGCTGAACATGATCTGATAAATATAGCTGAAAAGAGGGATATTCATGGCACTTCCAGTGATTCAACCATATGCAATGCCTGTAGCGTCGGAGCTTCCGGTCAACAAGGTAGCCTGGACACCGGATGCGAAGCGTGCAGTACTTTTGATCCACGATATGCAGAACTATTTCATGAATGCATTTACGGCGGGAGCATCCCCGGTGGTGGAACTGATTGATCATATTGCACAACTTCGTTCAACGTGTCATGAGCTAGAAATTCCCGTAGTCTACTCGGCACAACCGGGTGGACAGACACCGGAGCAGCGTGGGTTACAGCTGGATTTCTGGGGTGCGGGAATCGATGGCGGGCCTGTGCAAAAAGAAATTGTAGAATCGCTCGCACCCGCTCCACAGGACACCTTCATGACCAAATGGCGCTACAGTGCCTTCCAGAAGACGGAACTGCTTGAGTTGATGGAACGGCAGGGCCGGGATCAATTGATCGTCTGCGGCATATATGCGCATATCGGATGTCTGATGACATCAAGTGAGGCATTTATGAGAGACATTCAGGCGTTTCTGGTTGCCGATGCGGTTGCTGATTTTTCGGAGGAAAAACATCGGATGGCGCTGACGTACGCAGCAGAACGGTGTGCGGTAACACTAACGACTGAACGTTCGATTGCGTTGCTGAGTGCGTCAGCCGCAACCAGAACTGGAGGTACAGCTACATCCGAGGTGCAGCTACAATCGGCATCCACCGCGGAGACTGGGCATGTCGTGGAAGGACGAGAAGGCGTTGATCAGGCAAGACTGGCAGCATTAAGGACTCAGATTGCCGATCTGTTACAAGAGCAGCCCGATTCCATTGGGGAGCATGATGATCTGATTCAGAACTGGGGAATGGATTCCATTCGCATGATGAGTCTGGCTGAACGTTTTCGCGCGGAAGGCGCAGAGGTTACCTTTGTTGATCTGGCGGAGCAGCCTACATTGGCAGCTTGGGCAGGACTCCTCGATAATGCCCAACCGAAAGTACTGCCGAACGGAGACTACTTTTGAGCGGGGTGGTGCAGATGTCGCATAGTCGGAACACAGCTTGGCCTTTATCTTCTGCACAGTCTGGCATCTGGTATGCCCAACAGTTGAATCCGGACAACCCGATGTACAACACGGCCGAGTATGTGGTTATTGAAGGTCAGATCCATACGGGACGATTTGAAGAAAGTGTACGCCGTACGGTAATGGAGGCCGAATCGCTCAATATGGTGTATGGCGAAAATGAGCAAGGCCCGTGGCAATCACTGCGCACCAATATGAATGATTGGACATTTCATGTCATGGATGTGCGTGATCAGGCTGATCCTCATACGACTGCGCTCGAATGGATGAAGCAGGATCTGGCGCGGCCTGTTGATCTGGCGATTGGACCACTCTTCACAGAAGCTCTGTTCCGGGTGAGTGAGGATCGATATTACTGGTACCAACGCATTCACCATATTGCGATTGATGGGTACGGCGTATCCCTGATCACACGCAGGGTTGCCAGCCTGTACTCTGCAAGCATTCGGGGAGAGGGTATGGAACAGGTGCAGGGTACGGCGGCGTTTGGATCACTGACTTCCGTTCTCGAAGAAGATGAAGCCTATTCAGCCTCCACCAACCGAAAGCAGGATCAACAGTTCTGGATCGACCGATTCGCGGACGCACCGGATGTGGTCAGTTTGGGTGAACGTGCTCCGCGTACATCAACCGAGTTCCTGCGGCAGATTATAGTGCTCACACCGTCACAGCGAGAGCAAATGCAAACAGCAGCGGGTAGATTCGGTGCGACTTGGCCGGATCTTTGTGTAGCGGCAACAGCGATCTATATGCACCGGATGACAGGGGCAGCCGATGTTGCTCTGGCCCTGCCCGTGATGTGTAGATTGGGTTCAGCATCGCTGCGTGTTCCAGGCATGGTCATGAATGTGCTTCCGCTCCGCCTGTACCTGGATTCGCAGATGAACTTGTCTGAATTGATGGGACAGATTGTGAAAGAGATTCGGACCGTACGCAAACACCAGCGATATCGCCATCAGGACCTGCGGCGGGACCTCAAGCTTCTGGGAGAGAATCGGCGTCTGTTTGGACCGATGATCAATGTAATGCCCTTCCATCATGAGTTGAATTTTGCAGGTGCACGCGGCATGATTCATAATCTGTCCACGGGTCCAGTTGATGATCTGTCGATTCATATTGTAGACCAGGGACATGGTCATGGACTGAGTATTGCTTTTGATGCGAACCCTTCGATCTATATGGACTCGGAACTGCGTAATCATCAGCTTCGCTATGTGCAAATCCTGCAATCCATGATGTCAGAAGGGACACAAGACATATCGGTTGGACAGATGGACATCCTGCTTCCTGCCGAACGGGAACAAGTGCTGGAAGGATGGAATCAGACGCATCATGCCATCGCTGAGTGGAATTCAGCAGCGCTATTTGAACAGCAGGTTCGGCGTACACCTCTTGCAACCGCAGTGACATTCGAAGGGACATCGCTGACCTACGCAGAGCTGAACGAACGTGCGAATCAACTGGCACATGAACTGATACAGACTTACGGAGCAGGACCGGAGCAGGTGGTTGGCATTGCGATGTCTCGTTCACTGGAAGTGGTCATTGCGATTGTAGCTGCTCACAAAACAGGAGCAGCCTATCTGCCGCTTGACCCTGATTATCCCAAGGAGCGCTTGATCTACATGCTGGAGGATGCCAAGCCTGCTTGTGTGGTGACAGTTATGAACGACTTCTCTCACATTCCGCAGACGTCCAGTGTACCGATTCTGGTCTTGGATGAATCGGATATGATACAGGCAGTGAGCTGCCAGATGGGAAGTAATCCCGAAGGTGATGATCTGGCAGGCATAGCTTCTCTGCTCAACCCTGCGTATCTGATCTATACCTCCGGTTCTACCGGTAAGCCCAAGGGTGTAGCTGTAACTCATCTGGGATTAGCCAGTTTGCTTGAAGATATGAAGACGAGACTACAGGTGGGTCCGCAGGATCGCTGGCTGTCGGTGACCACGATTGCTTTTGACATCTCCGTGCTGGAAATCTTCCTGCCACTGACGACTGGAGCAAGACTTGATATCGCGAAAAAGGAAACGATTCTTGATCCGGCAGCACTGGCCGGGAAGATGAGAGAACAAGAGACGACGATCATGCAGGCTACACCAACGTTATGGCAGTCTCTGGTGACCAGCCGCCCGGGAAGGTTCGACGGGCTAACGGTGATTACGGGAGGAGAGGCCTTATCTGAGGAACTGAAGCTTTCGCTGGAGGCGTTGGGTTGTCAGGTCAATAATCAGTACGGGCCAACGGAGACAACCATCTATTCTACAGCTGCATCGCTGGGGAATGAACATACAGGCAAACCATCCATTGGTGGTCCGGTTCGTAACACACAGCTCTATGTGCTGGATCAGAGCATGCAGCCTGTACCTCCGGGCGTAGCAGGGGAATTGTATATCGCAGGAGAGGGACTTGCACGGGGATATTTGGGCAGACCTGATCTGACCGCAGAACGTTTTGTCGCGAGTCCCTTCGGACAACCGGGCAGTCGAATGTATCGGACAGGGGACTTGGCCAAATGGTTGCCAGATGGTTCCATCGATTATTTGGGCCGGGCAGATCATCAGATCAAAATCAGGGGCTTCCGCATTGAACTGGGAGAGATTGAGTCGGTAATCTCCAGATATCCGGATGTAACACAGGTTACGGTCATGGCACGTGAAGACCAACCTGGGAATCAGCGTTTAGTGGCATATATTGTGGCGGATGCTGAAGAATGTCAAGTTGACATCGATCTGGCTGATATAAGAGCACATGTAGCTGATACGTTACCGGATTATATGGTGCCCTCTGCCTTTATGCTGCTTCCCGAGATGCCGCTGACACCGAACAAAAAAATCGACCGCAAACAGCTTCCTGTGCCTTCTTTGGCATCTGATACAAACGGGAGGGAGGCACGTACACCGCAGGAGGAGATCCTTTGCAGCCTGTTTGCCGAGATTTTGGGTGTAGCTCGGGTAGGCATTGATGATGATTTCTTCGAACTGGGTGGACATTCCCTGCTGGCCGGGCGAATTACAGCCAGAGTGCGTGATGTATTCGGTGCAGAACTGAATATCGGAAGTGTATTTGAATCTCCGACAGTAGCAGGGCTTGCCAGAAAGCTGGATCAGGCGAAGTCCGTCAGACCCGTTATTCAGCCTGTTCCGCGTGCGGGTGAGATTCCGCTTTCCTTTGCCCAGCGACGGTTATGGTTCCTCTATTGCCTGGAGGGGGCTAATCCAACCTACAATATTCCGTTAGTTGCCCGGTTGACCGGGAAGCTGGATGTGGACGCTCTCCGAAACGCTCTGCAAGATATTGTTGCCCGTCACGAGACGCTTCGCACATTGTATCCCCCAGATCTGGGTTCGGCGAGCCAACATATTCTCCGTGCAGCAGATGTAACAGTGAATATGAAACTTACCCGGGCTTCGGCTGAGAAGCTGCCCGAGCTGCTGGCAGAAGCATCGCGTTACAGCTTCGAGCTTAGTACCGAGCCGGGCATACGTGCGGAATTGTTCCATACGGATGCGGACGAACATACATTGCTGGTGCTGATTCACCATATTGCAGGGGATGGTTGGTCCTTATCACGGCTTATCCGGGACTTGTCGGAGGCTTATACTGCTCGTCTGCGTGGGTCTGCTCCGGCTTGGGAGTCGCTACGCATTCAGTATGCAGATTATGCGGTGTGGCAGGAGAGCCTGCTTGGGGATGAGAAGCGGCAGGACAGTCTGATCGCGAGGCAGTTAGCGTTCTGGACTGACCGGCTCGCAGGCTTGCCAGAACAAGTCACGTTCCCGGCAGATTATGCCCGTCCAGTGGTGTCCAGTTACCGAGGCGGGACGGTGCCATTTACGATCAGCCAACGTCTGCATGAGCAACTTGCGACAGTTGCCAGAGAACATAAAGTCAGTCTGTTTATGCTTCTGCATTCAGCGTTATCTGTGCTGCTTACCCGAATGGGTGCAGGGACAGACATTGCGATAGGCACACCGATTGCCGGACGGAGTGACGATGCGCTGGATGATGTCGTGGGGATGTTCATCAATACGCTTGTCCTGCGTACAGACACTTCGGGCGATCCGACCTTCCGAGAGCTGTTGGCCCGCGTGCGGGAAGCAGATCTTGCTGCTTATGAACATCAGGAGTTACCGTTTGAACGGCTGGTCGAAGTGCTGAATCCGCCCCGATCCCGTTCCAAACATCCGCTCTTTCAGGTGATGCTGGTGCTGCAAAATACGCCAGATGTGCGTCTTCACCTGCCAGGGGTTGAAGCAGAGACTTGCATCCACGGGGTGGGTTCATCCAAATTCGATCTTACGCTTGAACTGACGGAGAAACGGGAGCAGAACGGAATTCCGGCCGGAATTGAAGGTGTACTGGAGTATAGTGCAGACCTCTACCGTGAATCGACTGCCGCAGAACTGGTCGTTCGGTTGATGCAGGTGCTTGAGGATGCTGTACAACAGATGGATGAACGCATTAGCAGATTTGACCTGGTTACACCGTCAGAGCATGCCCGGCTTGAAAAGGAGTGGACATCTACACCGGATGAAGGGCCACAACTGACTATAGCCGAGCGTTTTGAAGTGCAGGCAGCCGCTTACGCAGATTCGGTAGCCCTCCATTGTGAGGATATCCGTATGACTTACAGGGAGCTGAATGCACGGACTAATCGACTGGCGAGATTGTTGATCGCAGAAGGCATTAGGCCGGAACAGATGGTGGCATTAGCCTTACCTCGTTCGGTAGAGATGGTCGTAGCCATTCTTGCTGTACTCAAAACGGGCGCTGCCTATCTGCCACTGGACCCCAACTATCCGGCAGATCGTTTAACGCATATGCTAACGGACGCAGCGCCGAAAGTGATTATTACAAGTACAGAGGTATACGCCCTGCTGCCGCAGATTGCGAACATTGAATGTATTAACATGGACGATCTGCATACCTTGCAGCAATTGGAATCGATGGATGAGCGAAACCCGGCAGACCATGAACGGAACGGACGGGTAACTCCGCTGAGTCCGGCTTATATGATCTATACCTCGGGTTCAACAGGGAAACCCAAAGGTGTCGTGATTCCACATGCGAATGTCATCCGGTTATTGAATGCAACGCAGCACTGGTTCCATTTTGACGAGAGCGATGTGTGGACGTTGTTCCATTCCTATGCATTTGACTTCTCCGTGTGGGAAATCTGGGGCCCTCTGCTGTATGGAGGCAGCTTGGTTGTTGTTCCCCATGAGATTAGCCGATCACCTGGAGCGTTCCTGCAACTGCTTGCCGAGCAAAATGTAACCGTACTGAACCAGACGCCATCTGCGTTCTACCAACTGATGCAGGCCGACAGGGAAAATCCGGTCTGGGGACAGCAGCTTACGCTTCGCTATGTGATCTTTGGAGGCGAGGCACTGGAGCTGGGACGGTTGGACGATTGGTATGAACGCCATGCGGATGACGCTCCAAGGCTCATCAACATGTATGGTATTACGGAAACAACAGTCCATGTCAGCTACAAAGAACTTCACGCAGGTAGCGCTGCGGAGGGCGCAAGCAGCTGGATTGGATGCGCTATTCCAGATTTGCGCGTCTATGTGCTGGATGATCATCTGAAGCCTGTGCCAACAGGTGTAACTGGAGAGATGTATGTGGCGGGAGCGGGTCTGGCTCGTGGCTATTGGGGAAGGCCGGATCTCACGGCAGAGCGATTCGTCGCCGATCCATATGGTGCACCGGGTACACGAATGTACCGTACGGGAGACTTGGCAAAGCGCCTGCACGATGGTTCACTCGATTATCTTGGACGAGCTGACCAACAGGTGAAAATCCGCGGGTTCCGCATTGAACTTGGCGAGATTGAGGCTGTACTGGCCAAACATCCGGGCGTGGCTCAGGCGGCTGTTATCGTTCGTGAAGATCAGCCAGGGGATAAGCGTCTTGTGGCATACGTTGTTCCTGCACCGGATAGTGAAGCAGAACTGGAAACGGCTGCGTTACGCCGACATGCGGGAGCGAGCCTTCCGGATTATATGGTTCCATCTGCGGTTGTTGTGATGGAGATCCTGCCACTTACGCCAAATGGCAAGCTGGATCGCAAGGCATTGCCTGCACCAGAGCTGCAAGGTTCGGCTAATGGCCGAGCACCACGCAATCCGCAAGAACAGATTCTCTGTGATCTGTTTGCAGAAGTATTGGGATTGCGAAGTGTGAGCATCGATGACAGCTTCTTCGAACTGGGAGGTCATTCGTTGCTTGCGGTCCGCCTGATGAGTCGAATTCGTGAAGCGATGGGTGAGGAGCCGGGCATCGGTATTTTGTTCGAAACGGCCACAGTGGCTGGACTGGCTGAGCGATTGGAGATGGGTGCAGATTCCGGGAAAAGCTCACTGCAAGTGTTGTTACCCCTCCGGACGCATGGTCAGCATTTGCCCGTATTCTGTGTGCATCCGGCCGGAGGGCTCAGTTGGTGTTATGCCGGTTTGATGAAACACCTGGGTATGGAGTATCCGCTGTATGGATTGCAGGCAAGGGGGATTGCCGAGTACGAGGTGCTTCCGTCGACACTGGAGGATATGACGGCCGATTACATCCGTCACATCCGGTCTGTGCAGCCCGAAGGTCCGTATCGTTTGCTCGGCTGGTCACTGGGTGGCAATGTCGCTCAGGCTATGGCCGTGCAGCTTCAGTCCGAAGGAGAAGAAGTGGAGTTTCTCGCTATGCTGGATGCTTATCCGAGTCATTATCTGCCTATTCGCGGCGAACCGGATGAGGAAGAAGCGTTGACGGCATTACTTGCACTCGGTGGATATGATCCGGACAGTATTGGGGATGGGCCGCTGGATATGGCAACAGCGATGCGTATCCTTCGGAGTGAAGGCAGTGCGTTGGCAAGTTTGGATGAAGAAACGATCATGAAGCTGCGGAAAACCTATGAAAATTCCGTCCGGATCTTGGGGGCGTACACGCCATCCCGATTCGAAGGTGACCTGATCTTCTTCCGGTCCACCATTATTCCCGACTGGTTTGATCCGATCGAACCGGAGATGTGGAATGCATACATCGGAGGAAAATTGGAACGTCATGATATTGCCTGTCGTCACAAAGACCTTTGTCAGCCGGGTCCATTGGAGGAAATCTGCGGTACTCTGTCCGTCCGGCTTGAGATGCTGAACAAGAAGCGTAACATTCAACACAAATAGGAGGATAAGCTGATGAGCAACCCTTTTGAATATGAAGACAGCAGTTATTTGGTGTTAATGAATGATGAAGGACAGTATTCGCTGTGGCCTGCATCCATTCCGGTACCGACAGGTTGGACCCTGATGCTGGGGAAGGCCAAACGACGTGTATGTCTGGATTACATTGCGGAGCAGTGGACTGACCTGAAACCGCTGAGTCTCTGTGATGAAACGGGGATGCCGGGCATGATTCATGAGGTTGGTAGATGAGGTTTCGTCTGAATCCAAAGGCAATTGTGAGCATTGTGTATGTTTTGGCGATGTTTATGGTTGCCATGGATGCAACAGTATTAAACGTAGCTCTACGAACCATTAGTGAAGAACTGGGGGTTCCCCCGGCTGCTGCGGGAACCTTGAATGTGGGGTATTTGGTGAGTTTGGCGGTATTTCTGCCTGTCGCCGGATGGCTTGGTGATCGATGGGGCACGAAAAGGGTTTTCCTGTCTGCACTGACACTGTTCACAGTATCCTCTGCGCTTTGTGCAACGGCTGATCATCTAGGCACATTGACATTTTTCCGCATTTTGCAGGGAGCAGGGGGTGGTCTGCTTACACCTGTAGGGATGGCGATGCTGTTTCGGACCTTTCCTCCGCAGGAACGGGCGAAGGTATCTCGCATGTTGGTACTGCCCATCGCCCTTGCTCCAGCTCTCGGGCCGATTGTGAGCGGATTGATTGTGGATCAGCTGTCATGGCGCTGGATTTTCTATGTGAATCTGCCCGTCGGTATTCCAGCGGTGATCTTTGGCATGCTGTATCTGAAGGAGCACAGAGAACAGGGAGCTGGTCGACTGGATCTGCCGGGTTGGTTATTATCTGCGCCGGGACTCGCACTGACGATGTATGCGCTCAGTCAGGGACCACTGCGGGGCTGGACGTCACCGCTTATTATGGGAGCGGGCTTTGCAGGCATTCTGCTTCTGACGTTACTCGTCGTGGTGGAGCTGCGCGCCAAGCAGCCGTTGCTTGATCTGCGTTTGCTGAAGCACCGACTGTTTCGCTATACAGGCTTAGTATCCGTATGTGGGGCAGCCGGGCTGTTGGGTATGTTGTATGTGTTTCCGTTAATGTACCAAAATGTACTACAGGCCTCTGCTTTGGAAACCGGGTTAACTACATTCCCGGAAGCGCTGGGATTGATGATTGCTTCTCAGCTTGTCCCGTGGACTTATCCGCGGCTGGGTCCGCGGAAGCTCATCTCGATGGGCTTGATCTGTACAGCTGTTATCTTCATTACACTTAGTCAGATTACAGTGGATACGAACCCATGGTTCATCCGTTCATTATTGTTCGGTGTGGGAATTTTCCTGGGACAGACGGTAGGGGCAGTACAGATCGCTGCATTTGCCCAGATTCCTCCTGCATCCATGGGACGAGCTTCCACCTGGTTCACGGTGCAAAACCGTCTGGGGTCAGCCATCGGCATGGCTTTGCTCTCTGCTGTTCTGGCAGGTGTAGGTACAACAACGGTGACTGCGACAGGCACGATGGAGCCGAATATGCTGGCTTACCGTTTGGCTTTGTTGGGGGCAGCAGCATTTCTGCTCATCGGGCTGTGGTTTGCTCTGAAAATCCGCGACGCTGACGCGGCAGCCACGATACGGAAATCTAGCAGTCAGGGTCTCTTTCGAAGACCCAAAAAGTCTCCATCATTGGTCCAAAAATCGTCTGTGCAATCGAAAGGATAACCTTATTATCTTAATAGATACCAAAAATCCCTGACAGATTCGCCAGGGATTTTTGGTATTTATTTAAATGTGATTGCTAGTTGGTATATCTACAATAAAAATCTAAAAGCTTATAATTGCTATGATCATCCGTGTATTGCTTTGGTTTTAAGCTGCTCGAGCAATAATCTGATTATTTTCCAGAACCGCTTGAGCTTCAGCGTTTGCAGGACGGTAGCCTTTTTCGAGCAACTCTTTAATGTAGATTTTGTTGTAAACAAAAGAGAATACAATCCCACTAATCCACGCTCCGAATCCTACAGTGAAAATACCAACGGCTACGGAGATCAAGAACATGATGGCAGCCCATTTCAAATCACCACGGAACAACGCAGGGAAAAATCCGAAAAATAATGTTGTCCAGCTGAAACCTACTTTCACGTTCTTGGTTACACCTGCACTGTTTTGCAAAAAGATATGCATCTGTCCACTTCCTTCTAAAGTAATGAATCGGAGAGAGAATCGAGTACTAACAAGTATGTATTGTGAATCTAGTCATAAATACCTGATCATTATTACCTATTCTTCTTCCTTTTGGTCCTATAGTACCATTAACTGGACAGGATGTTAATCTTTTTTTGAAAATTATGGTTTTCTATGAGATATATTCTCATTTTGATTTTGATTAAAGTAAAAATAAAGGAGGGTCATTGACCGCTCCTTTTAACATAATGCCAGATGTAACAAATCTCACAACCCAACTAGCCGCACACTAAACCAACTCTGTATATAGATCCTCCAAGGTGATGATCTCGGGCTGGCTCGGCAGCTCTCCCCCAGCCGAACATGCCGCAAGCATATGTCCATCATCCAGTCGCTGACTGAGAAAGTGATATGTCTCGGCCTGTTTGCAATGCCAATCCTTCCGCTCATCAGGTAGGATGGCGAAGGAGTCCAGTGGTATGGACAACCCCATACCCACTGCCTTGATATAACTTTCCTTCAGCGTCCATAGACGGTAGAAGGTCTCCAGCCGACGATCGTCAGGCTCGGCGGCCAAGAACTGGCTCTCCATCGGAGAGAAGAAACGCTCTGCAATCTGCAAGTCAATGGGTGCTATTTTCTCCACATCCACGCCCAGTTCATCTGTACTGCCGGAGATCAGAGCAATCCAATCACCAGAATGGGAGACGTTGAATTGTACGTCCGAATGGTGACTAAGCGAAGGTTTGCCGTAGGAATTACGGGTAAAAGAAAGCTCAGCAGGTTTCAGTCCAGTTAGCTTGCTCAAAGTCAGACGAGTCAATATCTCGCCCAGCACGGAGCGATAAGCGTCAGACTGACGCACAAAACGCGAAGCCTGAGCACGTCGCTCCGCAGAAACTTGCGACAGAAAATGGTTCCAGTACGCCTCGGGCAATACTTCTGGAACTTGAAGCACACGAATAGTTATCATCATTTATCACCTGAGTACGTATTCGGCGCGGATCAATAACTTTCCTTTATATGGAATGGACCTCCAATTGATCTATATACGGATGCCCCTTAACATGAAGGCAAGCCGGTTGTCTCTCTTTTCATGTTAAGGCCTCCGGTTCTGCATCTTCCTCTTCCTCTTCATGCTTCTTGCGCTTGTTTCCATTCCGTATGTGCAGCCTGCACACGATCCCACATGTTGCGGCATTCCTGTTCACTGTAATTCACCAAGGGTTCATGGAATATATCAGTTAATACGTTACGCCACTCGGTATAACTCTGAATTTCCGTTTTCCGAATTCCTTCGATATCATGTGTTCGCAGCATACATCCACGTAGTTCATTACTACGGTTCTCATCACGCTGACGAAGCAAAAATGCGTTATGCCAAGGTGATTCGGCCGCCCGACTGTAGAATTCATGTTTGGGAATGAACTCCCCCAGATCGTGGACTACCTCGGGAGCATAGTCGACTCCTTCACTTGGCCCATTCGGCTCGTACTCAAGCCGCCATCCTCCAGCAGCAACAGATGATGGCATCAATTGGTACGTGAACGGAGCTAAACCATAGGTTCCATAACGAAGTGGCAGAGGTTCAAAGGGCATTCCGCCCAGACCTACATCTACAATCCAGCGCTCAACTGTCTTGTCAGCATCCGGCAGAAGGACAGACAGACCGAGATGGAATGAGTTCACACGGGGTTGTTCCCCATGAGGCTGTACTCCCCCGCGATGCCAATCAACCGTATAACCCAGCGAGCGGAGAAGAACACTAAATGCACCATTTAGATGAAAGCAGTATCCACTGCGCCCCTGTAATATAAGCTGAATTGAATCTTGAAGACCGATTCCTGCAGGACGACCTGCAAAAATATCGACCGTTTGCCAGGATAAATATTGTACATGTGCTCGTTGGAGTTCAAATAAGAAATCTAGTGTAGGTTCCTTTATATCATCCATGCCGATCCGTTTCAGATAGGCCTGTATTTCAGTTGGATTTAGTGGTTCAATCATTCTGATCACCTCACGTAATATAGTGGACTACGGGCAATGGTTATAAAACTTCTGCTGCCCTGAGTTCATTGTATAAGTCATCGGCTGAAAACAACATTATCAATTGAGCAGATTGTAACGGTACAATTCATGGGATAGCCTATAAAATCATCTCAAGATAAACATGCTTTTGATGTCATTGAAATACAATATATGGATGAGCTATTTCTTTTTCTGGGGTATGCTAACCCTTTGGAGTGGATATAGGTTAGAATATAGATAGATAGCAGGATTAGGAGATGGAAAAATGGCTAATGATGAAGTGATTTTGACACAGGAAGGCTTGGAAAAGCTGGAGGACGAACTGAGGGATTTGAAGACGGTGAAGCGTAAGGAATTGGCTGAGCGTCTGAAACTCGCGATCAGTTACGGTGACCTGAAGGAAAATAGTGAGTATCATTCAGCCAAAGATGATCAGGCCTTTATGGAGACCCGGATTTTGATTCTGGAGAAGATGTTGACGAAAGCAAGAGTCATCTCTTCAGACAATATAGACTCCAACAAAGTGAGCATTGGATCGACGGTGTTGCTTAATGATATTGAGTTCGCCGAGAAGATTGAATATAAAGTGGTTGGCCCTGCCGAGGCCGATGTTGCGGATAATAAAATTTCGTACGAGAGCCCGCTAGGCAAGGAATTAATGGGTAAAGAAGTGGGCAGCGTCATTCATGTCAATGCTCCGATGGGCGTTATCAAGTACGAGTTACTTCAAATTAAAGTCTAATTCAAAAGAGAGGTGTTCCGCAGTCATCAATGTGGCTGAGGAGACCCCTCTTTTTTTATGATGGTTGGACGGCTGAACTTTATCACATACTGTTTTTATGGAACTTATGAGATAAAGATTTCTGTGTGTTTTTATATGTAAAAAAATAACATTTCGACAAATTTCGAATTTCGAATGACCTGACAAGGCGAGTAGTATATAATTACGGGAAAACTTTAAAGTGATGGAGTAGATACGATGAATTTTAATAAGCCTAATCTGGATCAAGACAATGCTGGCAAAGGAGAGCGCTTCTCTCAAGCTGGATTTATCCTGGCAGCCATTGGTAGCTCGGTTGGTCTGGGCAACATGTGGAAATTCCCGTACATTACGGGGGAGAATGGGGGAGCTGCGTTTTTCCTGCTCTTCATTGTCTGTTTGCTGCTCATCGGTCTGCCAGTGCTCCTGGCTGAACTTGCAATTGGTCGTAGTGGCAGAGGAAGCGCTGCAACTGCTTTTATCAAAGCAGGTGGACATAAAGGCTGGCTCGCAGCCGGATTGCTGCAAGTGTTGACGCCGTTTATCATCCTGTCCTTTTATGTCATTATTGCGGGCTGGACATTGCAATATGCACTTAAATCCTTTAGTGGAACGTTGTTTGCCAACCCGGATTATGCCGGACAATTCAATTCCTTCGTAGGTGGCTACATGCCCATTGTATGGCAACTGATATCCGTAATCATTGCGGGCTGGATTGTAGCCAAAGGCGTATCCAACGGGATTGAGAAGTTTAACAAGGTTCTGATTCCGGCGATGATGGTACTGCTGGTCATCCTGATGGTTCGGGCAATCACGTTACCAGGTGCAGGTGCGGGGGTTTCCTTTTTCCTGAATCCCGACTTCTCGCAGCTTACAACCGAATCCGCACTGGTAGCGCTTGGACATGCCTTCTTCTCCCTGTCCCTTGGTATGGGTATTCTTGTAACCTACGGTTCGTATGTGGATAAAAATCAATCCCTCGGAGCAGCAACCTTCGCCGTCGGTGCAGGTGACCTGATCTATGCATTCATTGCTGGTCTGATCATCTTCCCAACGACATTCTCGTTTGGTATTGCACCGGACCAAGGACCTTCACTGATCTTCGTGGCACTTCCGGCGGCTTTCTCGGCGATGCCACTTGGTTTCTTGTTTGGCGGACTGTTCTTCATCCTGTTGGCTATTGCGGCATTGACATCATCGGTATCCTTACTGGAGGTTCCGGTAAAATATTTCATGGAACGTTTGTCCTGGAGCCGAAGCCGTGCGGTATGGACTATTTCGCTGGCGGTCTTCATCGTGGGACTTCCTTCGGTATTGTCAATCGGCTTGCTGCCTGAATGGACGATTGGATCGAAGAGTGTGTTCGACTGGATGGACTTTGTGGCGTCCAACATCATGCTTCCTTTGGGTGGATTGCTCGTGACTATATTTGCCGGTTACTTCTGGAAAAAGGCTGCAGAAGCTTCCGGACTGAAAGCCGGATGGTTCCGGGTGTGGCTGTTCATGCTGCGTTACGTAGCTCCGATCCTGGTTCTGCTGGTTCTACTGCACACATCCGGTATCATTCACTTCTAATGGTGAAGCCCCGATAGGGTGATATATGGTCTGTTGTGTAGATTTACCATGGATAAAACCTCTTGGAAGAAATGCAAAAGCCCTTGTTTTCCCCCGTCAATTTTGGGACAATACGGAGTAGAGGTTTTTTGGGTAGGACCGATAAGCCATATGCTTTTTGCGAAAAGAGGATTATACAATGAACAAATCATCCATATATGGATTAACATTAGAGCAATTACGTTCCTGGCTGCCGGAGCATGGGCAGAAAAAATCCCGTGCATCCCGGATCTGGGAATGGTTATATCAAGAGCGGGTACACGATTTTCCTGCGATGTCCGATGTCCGTCAGGAATGTCTGGATGTACTTTCCGAGCATTTCACCATGAATTCTCTTAGCGAACATGTGAAGCAGGAATCGGCAGATGGTACCGTGAAATTTCTGCTTCGGATGCAGGACGGCAACCTGATTGAAACGGTATTAATGCGGCAAAAATACGGACTTACCGTCTGTGTGACCACACAAGTGGGCTGTAATATTGGATGTAGCTTCTGTGCGAGCGGTCTGATCAAGAAGAGCAGAGACCTGACCGCTGGAGAGATTGTGGAACAGATTATGCATGTGCAGCGATATCTGGATGCAGCGGGTCAAGACGAGCGAGTAACCAACGTGGTGGTGATGGGGATTGGCGAACCATTCGATAACTTCCAGCACATGAGTGATTTCATCGAAGTCATTAAGGATCGCAAAGGACTGGCACTTGCCGCCAAACGGATAACTGTGTCCACGAGTGGCCTTCCGGACAAAATCAAGGAATTTGCAGACAGCAGTCTGCAGGTTAACCTGGCGATCTCTCTGCATGCACCTAATAATGAACTGCGTACACACATCATGAAGATCAACCGGGCTTTCCCAATCGAGCAATTGATGGATGCGGTGGATTATTATTTGGCTACAACGAACAAACGCATCATGTTTGAGTACATCCTGCTACGTGATGTTAACGATCAGCGTGAGCATGCTGCGGAACTGGCTGAACTGTTGTCCAGTCGCAGAAGTATGGTCAGTGTGAATCTGATCCCATACAACCCGGTAGATGAGCACAGTCAGTATCAACGGAGTACAGAAGAATCGATTCTAGGCTTCTATGATACGCTCAAAAAAAACAACATCAACTCCACTGTACGTATGGAACATGGTACCGATATCGATGCTGCCTGCGGACAGTTGCGGAGTAAACAAATGAAGAACAACGTCGCCGAATCTGAGCCAGACCGTCTGGCATTGGGATAAGATACAACGCGGAGCTGGCAAGTAAAGTTAGGATACTTGGTTGCTCTAATAGGTGCTTATACGTGCCATTTACTGTTGTTGGGTCGCGAATGCGTTGCTGAATACAAAACGCCTCTGTATATCACTGAGAAGTGATAACGGAGGCGTTTTTTGGAATTTCATTATTTCAGTTTTTTGGTCATTAGCAGATGGGGAATGCCGTCTTCCATAAATACGTCCGACGCCGGCGCATATCCGAGACGTTCGTAGAACCCGGAAGCTTGTACCTGTGCGTGCAGCTTGGCTTTCTCAAGACCATCAGCAACAGCCATCTGCTCCAGCTTGTCGATCAGCACACGGCCCAGGCCGTGTTTACGGTAATCGAGCATGACACAGATCCGTTCTAATTTGGCGACCTGTTCCACAACGCGCAGTCTGGAGGAGGCAGCCGGTACACCATCTACGTAGAGCAGAATGTGGCGCGCCTCCGCGTCTAATGTATCATAAGCGTCGAATTCATCCACTGCTGGCACGCCTTGTTCTTCGACAAAAATAGCAGTACGAATGGCGAAGCAGGCATCGAGCAATTCCTGATTATTAACTTCTACAATCGTTGTATTCATGAATGTTTCTCCTTTGGGTGATCGTAATGTGATTCTGACGTGATAAACTGGTATATAACAGGAAGTTGGAACGAAATCTCGTTCTTTTCAACAGTAGTTATACCATCAGTTATGTTGCGAATGCAACAATTTTATAGGGGCGTGATTGTGTTGACTGAGAAAAAAGAAGTGCTGCGTGAAATTGGTATGATTGCCCGCTGTCTGGATTCAATCAGTAATGTCGAGTTTCAGCATCTGAACCTGTCCCGTGGGCAATATCTATATCTGTATCGAATCTGTGAGAATCCGGGTATTATTCCGAATCAGCTTGCTGAACTGATCAAAGTGGATCGCACGACGGCGGCCAGAGCGATTAGCAAACTTGAATCCGATGGGTTTATTGTCAAACAATCGGCAATAGATAATAAGAAGAACAAGTTGTTATATCCAACAGATGCAGGGCTTGAAGCGTGGCAATTTATTCGTAAAGAGGGCGTTCATTCCGATCAGGTGACATTGGACGGTTTGACGGATGAAGAGATCGAGACCGCGGTCATGCTTCTCCGTCGAATGCGCCATAATATCGAGGTGGACTGGAAATTTGTCAAAAAAGGTGGACGGCGATCCTACATGGATATTTCGGAATGAACAGAGGAACTATCCTTGACCGCTGCACCACAGACTCTAGCCGAACCTATCTAAAGGAGAAGAGCCATTATGCCCGGGACTCGAACGGATTGGGCGGTTCTGTGAAAAAGATGCATCATTCCATTGAATCCTACTTTATGGCATTGCAGCGTATTCCACTGTTTCTGTTTTTAGGTGCCCGGAAGTAGATAATGATAAAGCGTATAGATAAATAGATGAAACGGCTAAGTTATACTCAAAAAGCAGAAAGTTCTACACAGAAAACGGTGGATAACACTAGATATAGGAGTAAAAGGCCCGAAATCTATCCACATGTGGATAAGATGTTGGGCCTTTTACTGTTATGTTTCTACAATTATGCTATTTTGCTGTGTATAACCCCGCAATTATGAATCCGCCGCAGCTCTGACATAGACACGTTCTCCATGCCGATCAACTTCCACAGGTGCCTCGAAGAAGTCGCTAAGTACTTCGGTGTTCATCAGCTTGCTAGTTAATCCACTGTTAACTATTTCACCCCGGCGAAGCAGGAGACTGTGACTAAACACAGGCAATATTTCTTCCGTATGATGGGTGACATAGATGAGCGAAGGGGTGTCTGGACGCTGTGACAATTCACGAATGCTGTCCAGCAATCGCTCTCTTGAGAACAGATCCAGTCCATTGCAAGGCTCGTCCAGAATGAGTACGCGCGGATTGGACATGAGTGCTCGGGCAATAAGAAGTTTCTGTTTCTCGCCTTGAGAACAGGTACGATATTCGCGATCCCACAGGTGCTGACAGCCCAGCGTTTGCATCAATTCCTGTGCCTGATCCAGATCATCATCCGATAGCTTGTCGTACAAGCCAATGGTGGCATGTTTGCCGCTGATCACGACATACTGCGTGCGGTCTGTACCGTGCAATTTCTCTTGCAGAGATGAACTGACCCAGCCGATGGATTTGCGAAGCTGTCTCAGATCCACATCCCCATATTCATGACCTAGCACGGATATTTTGCCTTCGGTAGGCCAGAGATAACCGGTGATCATGTTCAGGAGTGTTGTTTTGCCGGAGCCATTCAGGCCAAGCAACGCCCAGTGTTCACCGTCATTAACCTGCCAGCTCACATCGTTCAGCAGGGTAAGAGGTCCCCTTTTCCAAGTGACATGCTGTACATCAATAATCATGCGTTATTCCTTCCTTCTGTTATCCTCAATTCTCCTAGGTGTATTGTAGTCACAAAATCAATGAGGTTTCAACGGTTATCACGCTGTTCTTGGTTTGTCCTTGCGCAGAACTACAGCACACACACCAAGCAGTGGCAAAAACGAACATAACTTGATAACAAACGCTACGCTCGTCACATCAATTAAGGAACCTAACACAACCGAGCCAAGTCCAGCCATGCCTAACGACAGGCCAAAAAAATAATCCGGATACCGTTCCAATATGACGAGGAAGCAATTCCTGTGCATAGACAATGATAACGCTGAAGCCGGACATAAGGATTAGTCCAATCATTCCGCATAACACCATGGACAAGACGGGTCCCGCATAAGGTGCAGTAGGGAGAACGGTGCAGTGGCCGCAATGGAGAACCAGATCATCGGTTTACGTCCTTTGTTACGTTTCAGCATGACACTGATTTTTGTTGTTGCCAAACATTGAAGACTTTGCTAAGATGGGAAAAAGTTTATGTAAGCGTATACATTTAGAAAAAATTACAACGTTGTAATTATGGTTCTGGTAATTATTTAAAAGACGGAACTATGGTGCAAGGAGGACCATTTCGAGCAATTATCTCGTTTTATGCAGCATAATATAGGTTGTTACAAAATGTTGATGGCATGAATAACAAATACGTCAGTGAAATAAAAATTTTTTTATTAAAAAATTCAAACGTTGTAATTATGTGACGAAGGGGAGTGCTTCACGTTGAAAAAACGCATGTCTACGCTGTTCAGCCTGATCAGACGAGATAAGTATTTACTGCTGATGTTTTCACCTATCTTCCTGTATTACCTCATCTTCATGTACCTTCCGATGCCTGGCGTGCTGTTGGCATTTCGCAATTTCCTGCCGGGGCAGGGCATGCTCAGCGGGGAATGGGTGGGACTGCGCTGGTTCGAACAGTTCGTGAATTCCATTTACTTCTGGCGACTGCTACGCAACACATTTTTACTCGCCTTTCTGCCACTCTTGTTCGGTTTCTCCATTCCGATTTTATTCGCTGTCTGCATTGTGGAGATCAAGAACCGAACATTCAAACGATTTGCCCAGACGGTTACCTACCTTCCTCACTTCATCTCCACTGTCGTTGTAGCCGGTATGATTATTAACTTCCTGTCACCAACAGACGGTATTGTGAACACCCTCATCGCGAGTCTTGGTTTGGAAAAAGTGAATTTCATGATGGATGCCAGCTGGTTCCGTACCATCTTCACAAGTTCCGACATCTGGCAGAGTTTTGGCTTCAGTTCCATCATCTACATTGCAGCCATTATGGGGATCGACCCCGAGATGTATGATTCCGGCAAAATCGACGGCGTCAACAAATTCCAGGAGCTATGGCACCTGACTCTTCCCAGTATCAAACCAACCATTGTCATTCTTCTGCTTCTGTCGCTTGGCGGCATTATGAGTGTAGGTTTCGAGAAAGTATATCTGCTCTACAATGGAGCCACTTACGAAACGGCGGATGTCCTATCCACTTATGTATACCGGATGGGGATTGAGGGCCAGAATTACGGCTTCGCCACAGCGGTCGGCCTGTTTAACTCCATTATTACCTTTGTCCTTGTGTTTGCTGCCAATTCCATGACCCGCCGCCTGACCAAGATGTCACTCTGGTAAGACTATAACCCGGACCAAAGGAGACCTGTATGCAAAAATCGAGAAGTGACCGTTTATTCTACGGAAGTGTCTATCTGCTGACCATACTGGCGGTTGTTGTCACGTTGTATCCCTTTCTGTACGTCATTAGCATTTCATTCAGCTCGGTGGATGCCATCGACAAACAAAAAGTGGTATTGTGGCCCGTTGGCTTTACCCTGTCAGGTTACCAAATGGTACTGCAATACAAGGAGTTATGGGTTTCGTTCTACAACACTCTCTGGTACACCGTGGTAGGCACACTGTTGAACATTGTGGCAACATGTCTTGCCGCGTTTCCATTATCCAGACAGCAATTTTTCTTACGTCGTAAGCTGAATTTTTTCATCGCTTTCACCATGTATTTCTCGGGTGGGCTCATTCCGGTCTACATGCTGATTACTTCGCTTGGGCTGTACAATACCCGCTGGGTCATGGTGCTGCCTGTGTTGGTCATTACGTTTAACGTCATGATCTGCCGCTCGGCGTTCGAAGGCATTCCGAATGAGATTTTTGAAAGTGCCAGTATCGACGGGGCCAATGAGATGACGATGCTGTATCGTCTGGCGGTTCCCATCATCAAGCCAACACTGGCTGTGCTCACGCTGTACTATGCAGTATTCCACTGGAACAACTTTTTCTCGGCCCTGTTATATCTGGGCAAACAGGATATGCAGCCCTTACAGATGTTCCTGCGAAGGGTGCTGATCATGGCTTCGCCGGAAGTGATGCAGAAGATGGGCGGTACGATGACATCCGGTGCGCTGGCCGTATCGACCCTGCAAGTTCGTTATGTATCCATTGTAGTCAGCATTCTGCCTATTGTTACGATCTACCCGTTTATCCAACGGTACTTTGTTAAGGGGATCACCCTCGGAGCCGTGAAAGGATAGCTTTACTTACTTAAGTGTCATGTCATTCAAGGGAGTTCAAAGTGGTTCATACCAAGGAGGAATGATGGATGAGATTTAAAGGGGCAGGAAGAAAAAGTGTAATGGCAGCGATACTGGCAATCAGCCTGGCGGGATGCAGCGGTGGAACAGGGGCGGGAACCGATGCGGGGAGCACCCCGTCCAGTTCGGAGCCAGCCTTCAATTATACCGGGGCAGGGCCGGTAACGGATCAACCGGATGCCAAGCTGTCTATTCTCGGTACCAACGCCTGGACGACCAACGTGGATCTGTCCACCGCAGCGATCGTTAAGAAAATCGAAGGTAATGCCGGTGTTACGGTGGATTGGGATCTCATTCCGCCGCAGAACTATGCGGATGCCGTAAATCCGAGGCTGGCTGCCGGTACCGGCTTGCCCGATATCGTGTATCTGCCGGATCAGGATCAGCTCATGAAGTACATCAATAGTGGCCTGTTTATCCCGATTGACGAGCTGGTGGAGAAGTACGGCGTGAATCTCAAAAAAATATATGAAAAGTCGCCTTCGGTCAAAGCCAGTTTAACGACGCCAGATGGTAAAATGTATTATGTCCCGCAGCAGACGCTCACCCGCAACTACATGCCGGTATTTATGGTCAATGTGCGCTGGCTTGATAAGCTTGGATTAAGCGAGCCGACCACGTTGGATGAGTTTACGGCGATGCTGCGCAAGTTCAAGACAGACGACCCGAACGGCAATGGGCAGGCCGATGAGATTCCGCTGTCCATGGAAGCAAAATTTGTTTCCATGGCCTTTGGCCCTGCATTTGGACTTGATCTGTCCAATCAGTTTTATGCAGACGATCAGGGCAAGGTGCATTTCAGCTATTATGAGCCGGCATACAAGGAGTACCTGACCTATCTGAATGGACTGTACAAGGAAGGTCTGCTTGGGGTAGATTATGCGAGTACCACGAGTGATCAGGTCACATCACGCATCTCTCAGGATGTAACCGGCGCAACGTTTAATTTCAGCTGGTACATGTCGATGGTCTACAGCCCGCTGTTCAAGGATTACAATCCGGAAGAGCCAATCATCAAAGGCATTCTGCCACTGAAAGGACCGCATGGCAATCAGTTCTACATCGGTCGTACTCCGGTTAGCGGCATCTTCGGTATCACGCGGGACAGCAAAAATCCGGAGCTCGCTTTCCGCTTCCTGGATTATGCAGTAAGTGAAGAGGCGCAGACGTATTATACGTGGGGCATCAAGGATGACACGTATAACGAAGAGAACGGCGTGAAGACATTTACGGACAAAGGCAAGGACAATGAATACATTCAGAAGCTCGGCATCGGTCCGGTGAATCTGCCGAACATTCAATCCACCGATTCTGCCGATTCTGTCGTAGCCCCTTGGCATGCAAAGATGGATAAGGAACTGGAGCCGTATGTCCGCGAACCGTTCCCGTTTGTTTATGCCCTGCCGGATGAAGCGAGCGTGGAGAGCATGGCGATGCCTGACATCACCACATATGTGGAAGAGATGAACTTCAAGTTTATTAGCGGTGATGCCAGTCTGGACCAGTTTGACAGTTATATTGAGACGTTGAAAAAGATGAATATAGAGCAGGTTATTGCGGGCAGACAGGCACAATATGATCGTTATCAGGCTGCACAGAAATAGGAAATAGGGTTTCAGGCGTATGAGAGGTGTTGATTGATTTTGATAACCATTAAAGATATTGCCAAACTGGCGGGGGTGAGCTATAGCACGGTATCCAAGGCGCTGAATGATGATCCCCGAATCAAACCGGCTACGAAGCAGAAGGTACTTGCGGTCGCGGAGAAACATCAATATCGGAAAAATATGCTGGCCCGGCAGCTCTCCACCGGCAGAAGCAATATCATTGGCTTTGTGCTGGATGAACTGAGCAATCCGTTATTCTCGAACATCTCCGGCCGTCTGCACACCGAGCTGAAGAAGCGGGGATATCAGATGATCCTGGTGGTGGCCGATGATGGCGTGGATGTCTTCAGCCAGCTGCGTGTGGACGGATGTATTCTGTGGGACTATGCCCTGGACAATCGGGATGTATTTTGGAAAAAGTTTGCAACACTCAACATGCCATGTTTTGTGCTGGGTACAGATGAATCGCCGAACTCTCCTTACATCAAGATTGATCGCAAAGAAGGGCTGTTCAAAGCAGTCGAGCATCTAAAATCGCTGGGCCACAGCCGAATCGGATTCATCGGCAACTCCCAGCATGTCAAGCTGGAGGGATACAGGGAAGCGTTGCAGCGTACAGGTTTGGCTTTTAACGAAGATCATGTGCTGCCAGCATATTCCTCCTGGGAAGACGGGTATTTTGCCATACGTAATCATACGTTTGGGCCGGAGTCGCCGACAGCTTTTATTGGGCTGAACAACCTGGTCACCCGAGGTGCACTTCGGGCTTTGCTTGAGGCTGGTTACAGCGTTCCGCGCGATATCTCGTTAATTGGGTATGATGATCTGCCGGATATGCAGTATGCCGAGGTAGCCTTGACGACGATCGGCCCGTCTCTGGATGAACTGGCCGTGCAGGCAGCAGAGCTCATCGTATCGTTGATTCGTGATGAACAGGTCGATGTTCCGGTAGTGATCCAACCCAAGTTGAACCTTCGCAATTCAACGGCAAAGTGTTAGTCATACATGTATTAGGTGGATACAACATTTAAGGAGGAATTGCTTATGCAGGTACAGACACAGTTATCCTGGTCTGAGCGAATTGCAGCAACGATCATCCGGCAATGTGACGGGGACGGTTATCATGCGTTCCCTTCGGGAAGATGGGCATACGTGGAAGGCATGACATTGATGGCGATGGCACGAACCGGGCAGTATTATGGCAAGCCAGAGTATGTTGATTTTATGAAAAAACATATGGACTTGTATATCCAGCCCGACGGCTCGATTGGTACCTATACGTTGGAAGAATATAATCTGGATCAGATCAATCAGGGGAAAAACCTGTTTGCATTACTGGATGGTGCAGAAGATCAGCGTTACGCCGAAGCGGCCCATCTCTTGGCTGCGCAGCTCGCAGGGCAACCCCGAACGTCTGAGGGTGGTTTCTGGCACAAAAAAATCTATCCATACCAGATGTGGCTGGACGGGCTGTATATGTCATCTCCCTTTCTGTCCGAGTATGCGAAGACATTTCATCACCCCGAGTTATGGGATGAAGTGGCACATCAGATTCTGCTGGTCGAACGCCAGACCCGTGATCCGCGTACAGGGCTGCTCTATCATGGCTGGGATGAATCGAAGGAGCAGGTCTGGGCCGATTCATCGACAGGTTGCTCACCACACTTCTGGAGTCGGGCGATGGGCTGGTATGCCATGGCGATTGTAGACAGCGTGGAGCATTTCCCTGTGAATCATCCAAAGCGCGGAACCATCATCGGCATCTTTGAACGGATGTGCCACGCTTTGGTACGCGTGCAGGAGCAGGAGAGCGGGTTATGGTTCCAGGTGCTGGATCAGGGCTTCCGCAAAGGCAACTATCTGGAAGCATCCGGGTCAAGCATGTTTGTATATGCACTTGCGAAGGGTGTGCGGCTGAGGTATCTGGAGCCGAATTTCAGAGCTGCGGCGGAGAAAGGATGGCAGGGACTTTCCTCCAGATTGGTGGAGGAGACGGCTGACGGCGTTCGGTTAAACGGGATCTGTCATGGCGCAGGACTAAGTCTGGACCGGGATGGCTCGTACAGCTACTATGTAAGCGAAGCGGTTGTAAGCGATTCCTTTATGGGGGTGGCCCCGCTCCTGCTGGCAGCACTGGAAATGGAGCGATTGCCATGACACAGCAGAGATTGCCGAATACAGCATTGGAATCATCTTCTCCCTGTCTGACGGTTGCTTCAGACGGGACGGGGGATTATGTGACGATTCAGGCTGCAGTCGATGCTTTGCCGGAGAATGGCAACGGAAACGTTCCGATTCGAGTGAAGGCTGGAGTGTATCATGAGAAGCTGCACATGGAGAAGCCAGGCATCCATCTGATTGGAGATGGAGCGGAGCAGACCATCATTACGTATGATGATTATGCCCTTAAGAAGTTCCCGGACGGGTCGCCATATCATACGTTTCATTCCTATACGGCTTTCATCGGTGCTGATGATTTCACGGCAGAGGGCATTTCCTTCGTCAATGCCGCCGGTCCGGGCAAGGAGGTTGGTCAGGCATTGGCCGTTTATGTAGATGGAGACCGGGCGGCCTTTCGTCGCTGTCGTCTGATCGGTCACCAGGATACGATTTTCACTGGCCCGCTGCCGGAGCAGCCCATGGATCGCAGTTACTTTGGCGGGCCACGCGATGGTGCCGAGCGGCGCAAACTGCGGCAGTATTTCGAGGACTGTTACATCGAAGGTGATATCGATTTTATTTTTGGCTCGGCTACAGTGGTGTTTAAGGGCTGCGAGATCTTTACGAAGAATCGCCTGACTGAAGCAGAGGCTGCGAATGGCCAAGTGAACGGCTGGATTACCGCCGCATCTACGCCGGAGGATGTGCGATATGGCTATGTATTTCTGGACTGTGATCTGACCAGCAATGCTCCGCCGCAGTCGGTGTATCTGGGCAGACCCTGGCGTCATCATGCCAAAGTCTGTTTCCTCAACTGCTGGATCGGCGCTCATGTGAAGCGCGAGGGATGGCACAACTGGAACAAGACAGATGCAGAGCAGACCGTTCAATATGCGGAGTATAACAGTGCCGGGCCTGGTGCCGGACGTGCTGCTGAACGTGTCCCGTGGGCCAAAATACTGACTGAACAGGAAGCGGCGGAGTACTCCATAGCCCGTGTGTTATCCGGGAGTGATGGCTGGCAGCCTTTTGAAGGGGGAGGGGAGCATCGGCGGTTAGATACGCCCTCTTCTCTGCGAAATATATAACACAGGCTTTCTTTCTAGTCCCCTAAGGACTTGGCGGAAAGCCTTTTCGGCGTGCTATATTACATTTTTCGCCCCCAATAGAACTATTTTATCCCTTATCTCCCAAGCATTTTACTGATTAAATACAGGGTGAGGATCTGTAAATTCCCTGTAAAATTTGGTGATGTCTGCTGAAAAAGATAACGAGAGGGAAGGTCCAATTTGGCAAGGGAAGGGAGTGAAGCGACACGCAACATCAGATGGCTGAATAAGGCTGCTCTAATCGATCACAGATCAGATGCAGGTGGACGATGGATGCCTTGTTTGCAAGGTGAACGTATCCTTAATACAGGAGGGATTTTGCTTGAATCAAGCTGTTCGATTCCGCCCAGTCATTACATTTGCTTTGGCATTTCTTCTTCTTATTTCGTGGTTTGCACCGAGAGCCGATGCCGCTGCCCAGTGGCAGGCAGGCACCGCATACAAGAAAGGAGACCTCGTAACATATCAACATAAAGATTATGAGTGTATTCAGGCCCACACGGCGTTGACCGGATGGGAGCCCTCTGTTGTACCCGCATTGTGGAAATACGTCGGGGAAGGTTCGGGAGGCGAAACACCAACGCCAGATACGTCACCCCCTTCTGTTCCTGTGGGTCTGACCTCATCCTCCATCACGGACACCTCCGTTAGTCTTTCCTGGAATGCATCCACGGATAATGTGGGCGTAACGGGATACGAGGTGTACCGGAACGGTGTTCTTGTGACAAGTACCTCCACTACAACGGTTGTAGTCACGGGACTGACTGCCAGCACGACCTATGCTTTTACGGTAAAAGCCAAAGATGCCGCAGGCAATATATCTGCTGCGAGCAGCTCCCTCAGCGTAACAACTTCCAACGGTTCTTCTAATCCTGGGCCAACCGGCAGCAAATGGCTGATCGGTTACTGGCACAACTTCGATAATGGTTCAACGAATATCAGACTTCGTAATGTATCAACAGCCTATGACGTCATTAATGTCTCCTTTGCCGAACCGATTTCACATGGCAGTGGAACGCTTGCTTTTACTCCATACAATGCAACGGTAGCCGAATTCAAATCCGATATTGCCTATCTGCAAAGTCAGGGGAAAAAAGTACTGCTTTCCATGGGAGGAGCCAACGGGACCATTGAGCTTACCGACGCGACCAAGAGACAGCAATTCGAAGATTCGTTAAAATCAATCATTTCCACCTATGGTTTCAATGGTCTTGATATCGATCTGGAAGGAAGCTCCCTGTCTCTGAATGCAGGGGATACCGATTTCCGTAGTCCAACTACACCGAAAATTGTTAACCTCATCCAAGGCGTGAAAGCGGTTAAGTCACACTTCGGCGCCAATTTCATCCTGACGGCTGCGCCGGAGACGGCCTATGTACAGGGTGGATATCTAAGCTACGGTGGCCCTTGGGGAGCATACCTGCCAGTTATCCATGCCTTGCGTAATGACCTGACCCTGCTTCATGTGCAGCACTATAACACGGGCTCCATGGTGGGGCTGGATGGACGCTCTTACGCGCAAGGAACAGCTGATTTCCATGTGGCCATGGCGGAGATGCTGCTTCAAGGCTTTCATGTAGGCGGCAGCTCCGGCCCTTTCTTTAGTGCCTTGCGACCGGACCAGATTGCCATCGGTGTACCGGCTTCCCAGCAGGCTGCCGGAGGCGGGTATACCACGCCAGCCGATCTGCAGAAGGCGCTGAATTACCTAATCAAAGGTGTGTCATACGGCGGTTCCTATACTTTGCGGCAGCCTGCGGGCTATGCGGGGATAAAAGGGATTATGACCTGGTCAATCAATTGGGACGCTTATACGAATAATCAGTTTTCGAGCGCACATCGTCCGTTCCTGAACGGGCTGAGTACGCAAACGACAAAGGAGGTTGTGTATTAGATGATACCTTTCAATAAACACACTGCTTTCAAGAAGACTGCAACGTTTTTACTGGGTCTATCCCTGCTCTTATCCATCATTGTTCCTTCTTTTGTGCTCCAACCCGCTACGGCGTCAGCAGCGGATTCTTATAAAATTGTTGGTTACTACCCGTCCTGGGCTGCATATGGGAGAAACTATAATGTAACGGATATTGACCCAACCAAAGTCACGCATATCAACTATGCTTTTGCCGATATTTGCTGGAACGGTATTCATGGAAATCCGGACCCTTCGGGGCCAAATCCTGTAACTTGGACTTGTCAGAATGAAAAAAGCCAGACAATTAATGTGCCCAACGGAACAATCGTGCTTGGTGATCCCTGGATCGATACGGGGAAGACATTTGCAGGGGATACGTGGGATCAACCCATTGCAGGCAATATCAATCAGCTGAACAAGCTGAAGCAGATCAATCCTAACCTGAAGACAATCATCTCCGTCGGAGGATGGACATGGTCCAACCGCTTCTCTGATGTGGCTGCGACTGCTGCAACGCGAGAGGTTTTTGCGAACTCGGCCGTCGACTTCCTGCGCAAATACAATTTTGACGGGGTAGATCTGGACTGGGAGTATCCGGTATCAGGCGGACTTGATGGTAACAGCAAACGTCCAGAGGATAAGCAAAATTACACGCTGCTTCTGAGCAAAATCCGTGAGAAGCTGGATGCTGCCGGAACTGTGGACGGCAAGAAGTATCTGCTTACGATTGCAAGCGGTGCATCAACGACCTATGCTGCGAATACTGAGCTTGCCAACATAGCTGCCATCGTCGACTGGATCAACATTATGACATACGATTTTAACGGGGCTTGGCAAAAAGTCAGCGCGCATAATGCGCCGTTGAACTATGACCCTGCGGCTTCGGCTGCTGGGGTGCCGGATGCCAATACATTTAATGTGGCTGCCGGAGCACAAGGACATCTGAATGCTGGGGTACCAGCCGCCAAACTTGTGCTTGGTGTTCCATTCTATGGCCGAGGCTGGGATGGATGCGCACAGGCGAGCAATGGCCAATATCAGACCTGTACGGGAGGTTCTTCCGTTGGAACATGGGAAGCAGGTTCCTTTGATTTCTATGATCTGGAGACCAATTACATTAACAAAAACGGGTACACACGTTACTGGAATGATACGGCCAAGGTGCCATATCTCTATAATGCGACCAACAAGCGATTTATTAGCTATGACGATGCGGAGTCTATTGGATATAAAACGGCTTATATCAAGAGCAAAGGACTCGGCGGTGCGATGTTCTGGGAGCTCAGCGGTGACCGGAACAAAACACTCCAAAATAAACTGAAATCCGACCTGCCTACCGGAGGTACAGTGCCTCCAGCAGATACGACGTCGCCAAGCGTGCCGGGAAATGCCCGCTTAACAGGTGTGACGGCAAATTCGGCGACGCTCGCGTGGAATGCTTCAACGGATAATTTGGGTGTTACTGGGTATAACGTTTACAATGGCGCCAATCTTGCTGCCTCCGTCAACGGAACGACCGCAACCATCAGCGGCCTGTCAGCGGGTACTTCGTATACCTTTACGATCAAAGCAAAAGATGCGGCAGGCAATCTGTCTGCAGCCAGTAATGCTGTTACCGTAAGCACTACGACTCAGCCTGGAGGTGATACACAAGCGCCAACTGCACCGATGAACCTGTCATCGACAGCGCAAACGACATCCAGCATAACGCTGAGCTGGGCGGCATCCACGGATAACGTGGGTGTAGTCAGTTATGATGTGTACAATGGAACGGCTCTGGCGACATCTGTGACTGGAACAACAGCAACGATCAGTGGGCTTGCTGCGGATACCTCGTATACATTTACGGTGAAAGCAAAGGATGCGGCGGGGAATGGTTCTGCTGCAAGCAATGCGGTGACCGTGAAAACGGCAGCAGGAACGACAAACCCGGGCGTTTCCGCCTGGCAGGCGAATACAGCCTATACGGTAGGACAGTTGGTCACGTATAGCGGCAAGACGTATACATGTTTGCAGGCCCACACTTCCTTGCCTGGATGGGAACCATCCAATGTTCCTGCATTGTGGCAGGTTCAATAGTTGGGGATTTTCGTTACAACACAAACAACGACTTGGTGAGTGAGTTACCGAAAAGTTTTCCATGTAGTCACAAATAATTGTGATCCTCGGGCAAGGTTTCCACCTCCTTGATTCGGAGAATGCTAGATTATGTGACGAGATCCATTTTCCAAGATCAGAAGAGGGTACGAAGGCTTGGGCTGAAAATCAATCTGCTTATAGTTCTAATGGTGATAACGTCTTTATGGCAATAGAAACGCTTGACGGGACACTCGTTGGGAGCATTTCCACAAATAGCTGCAATCTTCGATGTGGAAATTTCAAATATGGAGTATCGATATTCCGTGAGCATTGGCGCAAAGGTTATGCATCTGATGCGATAAAAATTTTACTGCGATATTACTTTGAGGAATTAGGATATGTAAAGGTCAATGCTCATATATATGCATTTAATGACGGTTCTACAGCATAACATGAGCATTTAGGCTTCGTTCAAGAGGGAAGAATCAGAAATATGATCTTTACTAAGGGACGACACTATGACGAATATGTATATGGCCTGACTAATAAAGAATTCGATGAAATTTATAAGTAAGGAAGATATCGGACTCCTTGGTGAAGTCATTGTGATCCAACGACAGGGTTGACAAAAAGGATCGTAGCAGAGATGCTGACGATCCTTTTTGTGTTATAATTTCGTCTTCCTGATTTTCCACTCATCCACAGTATTTGCATCGATCCCGCACAATCTGGCAATAAGCAGGCCGAGGACAACACTGGGGATTTTTAACCCATATTCAATATTCTGATAATGTCGTAGGGTACACTTCATAAATTCGTTGATTTTCAGTACTAGAGATTCTTGTGTATATCCTGCTGCTTCGCGTGCCTCTATTAGTTTCACGTTATAACCCCTTATACATGGTATAGCAAAATTGTATATGAGTTACGTTGAAGTTATAACGATCCATTAGACATGATCTATAGTTGTCGTCTTATAGTTCGTTAAGTATAATTATATATGCCAACATTATCGGTTTGCGAGAAACCTATGCCGGGTGAATATAGAGGAAAGCTCTTACAATTTCTCTGTAGGAACGTCTTCTAAACTTAAATATGTTCAAAATACATTTATTGTTGACCGATGGTTGATTTCTAACTAAGATAAGTTATATATAGGTATGAAATCCTATTTTTGGTTTTGTGCGGGAGGTGTTTGTATTGGAGTCTACAAATTCAATTCGGAAAAAACTTTTGCAGCATATGCAAAGTAATCATATTATACATTCTCAATTTTCAGAAATATCGGGTATCAATTCCGGTACACTTAGCCGTATTTTGCAGGGGAATAAACCCATATCTATGAGCCAACTCGTCGCCATTACCGCAGGGATGGGGTTACCCGAAGATTTCTTTTTTGATGATTACGTAGAGGAATGCTTTTCCTCTTTGATCTCTATCAGGCGCATACGGCCGTTTATTATTCGCTGCGCTGAATTAAATCGTTTAGATTGTGTCGAACAAATTGTTAATCGTCTATTGGATGATCTCTCCTATGTCTCCGTGCTTTTTGATATAGCTGAAGAGTTATTTTCCAATAACAAACGTTTGGCTGCGGGGATTTTATACAGGAGTGTTCGTGAAGCGGAGAAGTATCAGCATTCTGAAAGGCTCGCGCTGTGCCATTACCGTTTGTTCCTAATTGATTTGGGAGAGGACCTGGAAGAGAATGTACGTGCGGCAACTCAATTTGAGTTATACGTTAATCGTCTTGATGAAGCGGATCAGCTTGAAGCATTAAAGCAATTGATGCACGTATTTGGAATGGTCCACAAATGGGCAAAAGTCGATGCTTTAGCCAAGGAAATGCATAGGATTGCAACGATTCAGTATGATTTACAACGCCGATCTGAGCGATCAGAAGAAGTCCAGAAACGGACGGAAAGACCTTTGTATTACTATATTCTGTATGCTTATCTGGCTCGGTCTACGGCCAGTGAAGAGTGTGGAGACTACAAAAGAGCATTGGAATTTGTATCCCTGTATGCAGGTGGAGAAAGTTGGGTTCATGAAAGGGATGAGGAAGCCAAACGAATTCTTGGACAATTTTCGGAATGGGCCATTGCAAACACCTTTCTCTATCGCTTAATGTCCGGAGAAGTGGGTGTAATGTACGAGTATGCTGATTACATAGCGTCCCATGAAGATGAAATATTCATTGCTGTACGGCACATGGTCCAAGCAGCGAATTTATATGGGTTGAATATTGATGGCATCCTAGATCGTTTTTCAGCATATATACCATATCAGTCGGACAAAACCGAGTTTGGCGAGTATAAGCCAACTATTCTAAAAGAGAGCTACGCCCAATTCCTCAGTGATCTAGCCGTATATCGTTTCGATGCAAGCAAGGGTGCTGATACTGCAATAAAACTTGTGTTAGAAGGTTTGAATTTATCGATTATAATTAATAGTAGTAAAAATATTATTACTTGCATGACTCTTTTTGAGCAATACAGAAAGTGTGCGGATATTGAAGCAAAGGAGAAGTTCAAAAAACTATCAAGTGAGGTGCATCGGCTCAATGCGAAAAAAAGCGTTACACTTCCTGGCTCTCTGTAGTGTTACGATTGTCGTATCTACACCAATAATATTGGCTGCAATGGGACATGGTTGGGGGACTTAATTATTATGCGGACATAGGATGTTCCTGATTTTCGGGAACATCCTTTTCTTATTTTGAGGATGGTTTCGGTATGGATTAGATCATGCCTTAAATTGGAGCGGGGAATTATCAAAAACTTCTTAAATTAGCAATCAATCAAAAGCGTCCAAGTGAATCTTCACTTGGACGCTTTTAATTGATTAATTTGAAACTGATTCAGAAAAAGATCTGGAAGAATGAAGGTCTAAATACTTTTTTTGTGCCTTTAAAATATTATTCTATTATCTGACAGCAAATCCTAAAATATCACAAAGGAGGATTGGGTTCTATGAAAAGAAGCGTGCTCATGCAATTGCGTATTGAACGTGCCAGGAATCGCCTTTACGCCCTCGCAGAAAAGCACAGGGGGGTTCAACATCCCGCAGTAATCAAACAGTCTATGATACTGGATGATTTAATTAATCAGTACAATAAAGAAGGAACACAAAAAAAGCCGATTGAGTAAACAATCGACTCTGGGCGAGAGACTTTTGCCGGGTTCACTCGCCCTTTAATTTTAACAGATCATGAGGAAAAACGGGATGAAATCTTCTAAATAAATTTCAACTTAGAATATGATGAAGCTTCAGCACTCCGATTCATTTTTAGAAATCGAAGTTGTCCGGGTCAGGTCCAACACGTACATCTTCGTTCAGGGCATTGATCTGATCCATCTCTTCATTTGAAAGTTCAAAATCGAAGATGGAGGAATTCTCAATAATCCGGTCTTCCTTGGTGGACTTCGGAATGGTAATGACTCCATTCTGCAGATCCCAACGCAGGATGACTTGTGCAACGGATTTGCCTTTGGCTGAAGCAATAGCCGTGAGCACTGGGTTGTCCAACAGCTGACCTTGCATCAGAGGGGACCAAGCTTCGAGCTGGATACCATGCTTTGCGCAGAAAGCCTTAAGCTCAACCTGAGTCAGACGAGGGTGATATTCCACCTGATTGATCATCGGTTTCACTTTGGCATCTTGCATCAGGTCTTCAAGATGATGAATCTGGAAGTTGCTTACGCCAATAGCCTTAATGCGGCCGGCTGCGTACAGTTCCTCGATTGCTTTCCAGGCTGCTTTGTATTTGCCTGCTTTAGGCCAGTGAATCAGATACAGATCCAGGTAATCCAGTCCCAGTTTGTTCAATGTAGTATCAAAGGCAGCAAGCGTCTCTTCATATCCGAGGTCTGCATTCCATACTTTGGATGTAACAAACAGTTCTTCGCGTTTCAGGTTGTTTTCTTGCAAAGCTTCGGCGATCGCTTGGCCTACACCGGCTTCATTACCGTATATTGCAGCAGTATCGATACTGCGGTAGCCATGTTTAATCGCATTTTTCACGGCTTCAATCAATTCAGATCCTTCTTCTACCTTAAATACACCAAGTCCGAACCAAGGCATAGGAACACCGTTATGCAGAGTTACTGTGGATTGTAAATGTTGTGCGGTTTGAGCTGTTGTCATGAGATTTCCTCCTTAAAGTGTGTAAAAATCAGTGATTTCAAGCTGAATTATCATTTTTTATCATACAAAATTAAATCATAGTAGATCAAATTGGGTTCAACGTATATAGTATAATAAAATACGATATGAAACCGGTTCCCCTTGAAGACTGGTATGGAAATATATCAGAGTGAGACCCAAAATCGGAATGGAAATTAGAATGAAGCTTTCTCCATGTTGACGGACCCATGTTGATCCTTGCTTTCCAGCATTTTAGCCCATGCGGTCAGGATCACAGCTACGAGAACCATCAAGGCTCCGACCCATGTCGTGTGAATCAAACCAATGGAGTCATTAATCACTCCACCCAAATAGGCACCTATCGCGATCCCTGCATTAAATGCGGCGATGTTAAAGGCTGAGGCTACATCCTTGGCCTGTGGTGCATATCGTTCAGCCAAGGTAACCACGTACATCTGAAGACCAGGCACATTCATGAAGGCTAGCAGACCCATACCCATAATGGTGAGCAGTGCTGCTAACTTGAACGGGACCGTAAAGTACATTACGCCCAGAATGATCGTCTGAATGATGAACATGTAGAAGAGGGCCTTGAGCGGGTTGCGGTTGGCTGCTCTACCGCCGATGATATTGCCCACTGCAATGGCAATTCCGTACAACAACAGAATGAAAGCTACTGTTTTCTCCGAATAGCCGCTGATATCATGTAACAATGGGGACAGATACGTAAAGACAACAAATGTTCCTCCGTACCCAACGGCAGTGATGGCAAAAGCAAGCAGCAAGCGTCCACCTGTAACCAGCTTCAGCTGATCCCGAAATGCCGTTCGTGTTCCTCGCTTCAACGTGGATGGCACGAGTATGAGGTTTCCAATCATCGCAACGATGCCAACCACAACAATCAGGATAAAAGCAGCGCGCCAGCCCCAATGTTGACCGATGAGTGTTCCGAGAGGTACGCCAGTTACGGTAGCTATCGTTAACCCGGAGAACATGATGGCAATGGCACTCGCCCTACGGTTAGCAGGTACCAGATCGGCGGCAATCGTGGAGCCGATGGACATGAATACGCCGTGTGCCAGAGCGGATACCACTCGTGCAATGAGTAACATGGTGATGCCCGTGGATAGTGCAGCCATCGTGTTACCCGCAATGAAGACAATCATGATGGCAAGCAATAGCGTTTTGCGCGATATGGTAGACGTGAGTGAGGTCAGAACAGGAGCCCCGAAAGTGACGCCTAAAGCATATAAAGTAACGGTCAGTCCCGCTGTAGTTACGGAAATGCCCAGGTCATCTGCAATGAGGGGCAGTAGCCCAACGCTGATAAATTCTGTGGTGCCGATCGCGAATGCACTAATGGCCAGTGCCAGCAGCGCCCATGTGCTGCGTTTTGAATCTTGTAACATTTCTTGCTCCACTCCCCTGAATGTAGATTTACGTACCGGCAAATGCTATTATGAGTTATTCGGTATAGATTGAATAGTACGTACTTTTTAGTACCCTACGTACTTTTTGGTGCCTATACAGCATGCGACGGATGTAATCCAATTCATCAGGGAGGAAGCAAGTGATGGTTAGAAAAAAATATAACATCTCAGTTGAAGCTACTCTAGAGGTGATCGGTGGCAAGTGGAAATGCGTCATTCTCTGTCATCTGACACATGGGAAAAGACGAACCAGTGATCTCAAGCGTATTATGCCCGCAATTACACAGAAAATGTTAACACAGCAATTGAGAGAGCTCGAAAACGACGGGATCGTAAACCGAATTGTATACAATCAGGTCCCTCCCAAAGTAGAATACGAATTGAGTGATTACGGAAGAAGTCTTGAACCAATTCTCAATGCGCTCTGTAATTGGGGAGATCAACATATTGTGAAGGAATACGGAGACAAATCAGCAGTGCTTGAAGACAATGGGCTCAATGATTTTAACTCAGACAATAGGGAGCTGGTGCAACCGTGAACTATGAGATTTTATATGATGGTGCTTTTGCGATGCTCAAGGTACATTTGCAGCGGGGAGAGCGGTTCAAGGCCGAGAGTGGTGCGATGGTATCCATGACTCCTACGGTTGAACTGAAGGGTTCAGCAGAAGGCGGGATGTTTGCCGGGTTTGGTCGGATGCTGAGCGGGGAGAAGTTTTTCTTTCAGGAACTGACGGCTGCTGGCGGATCGGCAGAGATTCTGCTCTCACCTTCAAGCATGGGCGATGTAGAGGCTGTTGAACTGGACGGTTCCTATTCACTCTATGTGCAGAAAGACGGATTTCTGGCAGGAACCGAGGGCATCCAGGTGAATACCAAAATGCAAAACCTGAAGAAGGGTCTCTTTTCGGGAGAAGGTTTCTTCATAATTGAGATCAGCGGACGTGGAACCGTATTTCTGTCTTCCTATGGTGCCATCCATGCGATTAATCTGGCAGCAGGTGAAGAAATGATCGTGGATAATGCCCATTTGGTGGCATGGCCCCATTATGTAGATTACCGTATTGAGAAAGCTTCACAGGGCTGGTTATCCAGTGTTACAAGTGGAGAAGGCTTGGTATGTCGGTTCCGGGGAGAAGGAACGATTCTTATACAGAGCCGCAATCCGCAAGGATTCGGACAATGGGTGAAGCAGTTTATCCCTGCGCGCTAATTCATTTTTGGAGAAAAGACACAGAGTTGCAACGGATGTGTTTCCATCATCGTTATATGAATAATGGATTTACTTCATTGACTGGTGGGTACTAATCCGTTGCATAAGGTCGCACATCATGGAGGTATGAGATGAAAAGCTCACGGTATAAAAACGCACAAGATAGCCCGGGATATCTGTTATGGCAGGTTACATCCATGTGGCAAAAGGAAGTACGTCGGGTACTGGAGCCACTCGAATTAACACAACCCCAATTTGTATTGTTGCACGCTTGTTTATGGCTCAATGAACACGATGAGGAAGGTAAAGGCGTAACTCAGGTTCAAATTGCTCAGTTTGCCAAGGTGGATGTTAATGTGACTTCTCAGGTTCTGCGTGCTCTTGAAAAGAGAGGATTGATTACCCGCGCTCGTCATCAGACGGATACACGTGCCAATATTATTACAACCACGGAAGAAGGCACCCGATTGGCCATTGAAGGAATTCATCTGTGTGAGGAGTCGGACAAGGCATTCTTCGAAACTTTGGATGATCGCAAGGAAGAATATATGGAGATCATGCAAGAGTTTCTGCGCCAAAAAACAGAGAGCTGATCCATAATATATCTTTTTTTAATTTATTAAACTACAGAATGTAGTGGAAATGGAAGTATATATTATTATCACTAATAATTATAGCAAATCTGCAAAATACAAATAGACCTCCTGACTTCATCTTGTCAGGAGGTCTATTTCGGTTGCTCAATCAATTCGGTAGGACGCAAATGGCTCACGGCGACGGAAAGAGTCACTGATCTGATCCAGTTCGCTCAACAGCTCATCAGGCAGAGACATGTCCAGACTAGCCAGATTATGTTCCAACTGATCGGTGTGTGTAGCGCCAACAATGACTGTGGATACAGCCGGTCGTGTCAGTAACCATGCGAGGGACAGCACACTCGGTGAGCATCCATATGCAGCAGCTTTTGCGCTTACTTGTTCACTCAGTTGGATGTTATGCTCCAGCAGAAAACGGTTGAAGGATGGATCGGTATCAGCTCTGGAACCGGAGGGTACGCCGGTCTGCCCGTTATATTTACCTGTCAGAATACCACCTGCCAGTGGGAAATACGGGATAATGCCTACACCCTGATCGAGACACATCGGTACCAGTTCCAGTTCGGGCGTACGGTCTGCCAGGGAGTAGCTGGTTTGGGTGGAGATGTAGCGCACATAACCTTGCTGTTCACTAATGCCCAGAGCTTTCATCAGCTCCCAGGCTGCGTAGTTGGAGGCGCCGATGTAACGGACTTTGCCGGAAGTGACCATATCGTCCAGCGTACGGAGTGTCTCATCCAGCGGTGTATGCGGATCAAAGGTATGGATCTGGTACAGATCCACATAATCCGTTTGCAGACGCCGCAGGCTATGTTCCAGCTCTTGTTGCAGATGGTAGCGGGAGGAACCCCGCCCATGAGGACCATCATGCCGGGGTAATCCGGCCTTGGTCGCAAGCACCGCGTTTTCCCGTCGACCTGTGAGAGCCTGTCCAATGATACGTTCCGATTCCGTGCCTGCGTAGATATTGGCGGTATCGATAAAGTTGATGCCCTGATCCATCGCTGCATGAATAATGCGGGTAGATGCTGCTTCATCCGCGCGTTTGCCAAACGCATTGGTGCCAAGCCCCAGTGCCGACACACGCAAACCACTATTCCCCAAACGTCGATATTTCATCAGTCATCGCTCCTTTTCTGTAAACCTTGGTAATGCAGATTATAACGTAATCTATTGAAAACGTGTTATTAATATAGTTAAATGAATGAAGAAACCGTTATCAAAGGAGATATGATGGAAAACAGTGCTGCACATTTAACGAGACGGAAGCCTAAGAAACCGAAGAAGAAGTTGAAAAAGCCATTGATCATCACCCTAAGTGTGCTACTTGTGTTGGGGGGACTCGGATTTATTTATCAAAAGCAACTCGTCGTGTTTGCTTTTAATATGTTCGCCTCCGGTACGGTGAAGGAAGCCTTGGATGACTCCTATAAACCAGCTGGCGATAAGGATGCCCCTGTCGTGGAACATACCGACCCATTCTCGCTGCTGTTACTGGGTATCGATCAACGCGACAACGAGCCAAGCCGTTCGGATACCATCATCTATTCCGTCGTGCGTCCAGAAGACAATAAAGTGTTGCTGCTGTCCATTCCGCGTGATTCCTATACCGAGATTGTCGGTCGGGATGTGAAGTCGAAGATCAACTCAGCGTATGCCCACGGTGAAGCCAAGATGGCGATGGATACGGTGGAGAATTTGCTGGGGAACAAAGTAGATTTCTATGCCGCAATTAATTTTAACGGGCTCAAGGATATTGTTGATGCGGTGGGCGGTGTTGAACTGCCGATCAAGAAGAACATCGAGAATAAATCAAAAGCGCATGAGAAACTGTTCGTTGAAGCCAACAAACCGATCTATAGCGGCGAAGAGGCGCTTGGCTATGTGCGTTACCGGGAGGACTCCGATTTCAATCGTACGATGCGTCACCGGATTTTCCTAAGTGCCTTCATGAATCGTGCGCTGGAGGTCAAAAATCTGACCAAGATCCCGGACGTCATCCAGATTGCGGGATCGAATTTTACAACCAACATGACTTCGGACTTCATCGTGAAGTTTGCCGAGTCCTTATATATGAAAGACAGTGCACCTACGATCAGCAACTATATGCTGAAGGGGGAAGGTGCAACGCGCAGTGGGACATGGTACTACGATCTGTCGGAGGACGATCTGCAATATGTCCGTGGCATGATCGCCAGTTGGCTGGACCCCGATGCAACCGAGATTATTGAACCGGAGTCAGCGGACCAGGCAGATACACCGGATGCGGCATAAGCATCCATTCTTGTGCAGGAGAAGCATGCGTATCTCTCCAACTCCTCAAACGGAACAAAGGTTGTACCAGGTGTATCTGTAAATGCGCATGTGTCTGTGTAAGAATAAAAGTCCGGAGAAGCGTTGTTTCCCGGCTTTTTTGCGTTTGAGATCCCTTCTGATGAAATATTGCATAGATATATCTAATGTTTAAAGCTCTTTTTATGGCATACATATAGTAAAATACAGGGAAAAGATTAAACATCAACCAACGGAGGAAGCTCATGAAGGAGTTTAAGGATCGGCTTCACCAAGTTCAGGAGCAGCAGAAGCAATTGGCAAAGGAGTATCACGCCTTGCTCCAGGAATACCAGTCGGATGACCTGATCGTTAAGAATGAACAACTGCAGGAACAGTATGAAGCACACAAACTCAAGCTAAGACAGCTTGAACTTCGCTCGCGCAAGATGGAAGAAGAGAATGCGCGTCTTCGCATGGCGTTATCTGAACAGATGCTGGATGAGAAGCTGAATCTGATCCGGGTATCCCGGGAGAAGATGGAGACCTATTTTCAAGGGAAAACAGCGGTACATAATGATCGAATGGCATTCCATGAACATCGAACCAAATCCAATCTGAACGCGCTGTACAACCAGGCAGCACAGGAGTGGCAAGAGGATTCCCACGAGGTGAAGGAAAGGATTTCTTACCTTGCCGCAGAGGTGAATGAGCGCATTGAATCGCACAAGCGGGCCGTACGGGAGAGAGAAGAGGCTCTACGTGGGCACATGGAGCGTGGATATGAGCAGATGGTGGAGGAGGGATTGAGCGAAGAGACCATTCAGCGTCGGATCAAGCAGAATCGCATGGAGATGAAGATTGGACTTAGCTGGATCAACAAAGTAGCCATCCTGCTCCTCATTCTGGGGGTTGGAGCAGCGTTCCAATACTCGTACTCAACCTGGTTTAATGACGAGATGAAGAGCGGAGCCTTTTTCCTGCTTGGTGCTCTGATGCTGGCTGGAGGAGAGTGGCTGTTCCGACGCAAAAAGCAGACGTTTGCGATGGGGCTGCTCGGCGGCGGGATCTCCGTGTTGTTCGGCTCCGTCTTCTATAGTTACTTTTTACTGCATATTATAGGGTTATATACGGGACTTGCCCTGTCTGTATTGGTATCGGCAATCTCCGTATTGTTGTCCCTGAGGTATCAGTCGAAGACCATCTGTTCATTGGGTCTGGTAGGCGGATATCTTCCGTTATTCTCATATATGTTTTCGTTCGGGCTTGAGGGCCCTGCTGTCTATGTAGCCATGATCTATCTGCTGCTCTTAAACGGTATTATTGTGTTCATTTCGTTTGGCAAACGGTGGCCGGTTGTGCACTATATCAGTTTTCTGTTCAACACACCGTCCATGCTCATCCTCTTGTGGCTGTCGCCAAGTGAGAAGATTGGCATGTTGTATTCCATTGTGACGTTTGCATTATATCTGGGCATTACACTGGCATATCCGTTCAAACACCGGAGGAAGTTAACCTGGTGGGATTTCGCTCTGCTCGCCATGAATACGAGCATCAGCTGTCTGATGTTATACGTGTTATTTGATGTGGCGAATTGGAATGATGCTCAGGGCTTGTTGGCTTTGATCTTCTGTCTGGTGTATCTGGGCCTCGCACGATTCGTCCAGCGCAATATGGCTCAGGAAAAACAGACGATTCTACTCTTTTATGTCACTTCCCTGACTTTCGCCATTCTGATTATTCCGTTCCAGTTTGGGGCCAAGTGGTTATCGATGGGCTGGTTAATTGAAGGGGTTCTGTTGGTTACGCTTGGACATCTGAAACGACTCAAGTCGGTGGAACGTGCCGGATGGGGCATCGTGCTGCTATGTTTAACCACTTTTGTGTACTATGATCTGCTGACGCTACTCTTCATCGGGGAACGTTCTTACTTTATGTTAAAATACTCCAGCATCACGCTGGGAACCTTGCTGATTACACTGTATTATGCCTGGGCAGTTCACAGCAGCTCATCTTCCAGAGAGAGATTCAAATACAGCCAACTGGAGCAGGGCTTCCTAAACGGATTCAAGTATGTGACACTTGCCAATCTGTGGTTATACGTGCTGTATGAATCAAATGAATTGTATACCAGAGTTGTGGATGGGACGTTCCTGTTATACATGTTCTACAAGTTGCTCATGTTTGCAGCGCTGACCATTGCATTGGCCTATGGATTGAGCAAAGTGAAGTTGTTGCGTGATCAATACGTACAGATGTATACGACCTTCTTGCATGCCATTGGTTGCTGTATTGCACTGGCTGTCACCTTAACCATGCCAGCGCTTCAGACGGAAGTTCAGCAGCATACAGCGGCGGAGATTGTTGGATTGCTGGTGCTAATTATCTTTAACGTAGGGGTATTCTTTGCAGGAAGGGATCTGCTGATTGCCGGCATCCGCGGGCAGTTCAAGAGCATTGAATGGTACCCGGTGATCGCAGGGGTATACCTGTTAGGGGTCATCACCGTATTCTTGACGATCCAGTTCCAGTGGGGTGATGTGGGGCTGATGTTCAGTCTGATCTATCTGCTGCTGGCGATTCTCTATATTGCCTATGGATTCCGTAGAAAATATGTCATGATTCGGCGTCTGGGCCTGGGCCTAACGTTGTTCGCCACGGGTAAGATGGTGTTTTATGATGTGGGAATGCTCACCTCGGGCAGCAAAATCTTTGCCTACTTCAGCTTCGGCGTACTATTGCTTGGGATCTCTTACCTGTATCAGAAGGTGTCCAGCCGGATGGAAGAAATACAATCCAGAGAGACAGCGAAGCCTGACGACGAACCGAATGTGCCTGAGGAAGACCAAGATTGATGTAATGTAATGATTCTACTTCCAGTCCATGATGTGTTGGGGCGGTTTGAACTGGCGTTATTGCTGGTGTATGTTTTCAATTGAACTAAATGGAAGGCCTCTGGGAGTGTTTCAAATCCAGAGGCCTTCCACAATTCTTTACTCCTTGTTCTTAATTTCTTCGACGACTTGAATGCCTTTTGCTTTTCCATTAAGATATCCTTGCTCATAGTAGTCTATGCCATCAGGGGTTATAGTTACTGCAACTGCCTCCGGATCATTCTCTACGGGTTGTGCAACGATATATCCTCTGTCTAGCAGATATGAGATTGCCCTGTACTTTTCTATGTTTTCCTTTTGGTAGAATCTATTTTTCGGTAAAAGCATCGCGGGATTTTCAGTAAACCAAGCTGAATATATTTGCTCCGTAATATCGTACCTTTCTTGTATCCTCTCCTTAATTTGAATCTCTCTTTCATCGAGCATACTCACACCTCCGGAAATTAAAGTGTCTATCTTAAAGGGGACACTTTTAATAGCAGCCTAACTGAAGAAAATTTCTTTTATTCTTCAAAGCACGTTCTGTCTTCCAATACCAGAACTTCTCGCCCTGAGAGATTATAAACCGTTCTAACCATGTCTCAAAGTTACTGTAAAAAGATCCGGTATGTTCAACAGAATATAAACTCTCACAAAGCAACAGATATTGCTCATCACCTGAACTCCAACGCTCTAAATCAATTAGGATTCGATCATCAAGAATATTGGCGACCACAATCTTATTATCTGATGCTTCATTGTAATGTATAACATCTTGGGCTGAATATAAGAGGCTCTCCCCGCCATATTCGGGGTCTTCGAACAAGGAGGCTCCATTACATAATTGTAAAAAGCTTATGTAATCTGGAGGCAATGCAACAGAAAAATACTCGTAAAGTTCCTTTAATTTATCTTTGGATGCACCAGGTTTGAATCTATTTATAACAGTCGTTTTCCCAGTAGGAGCAAGTATTTCAATACGACCTTCATTTTGGTCAGCCCAATCTTTAAAGTCTTTGAATAAATTCATATGAATTTCTCCTTCTAAAAAAACTGACTTTACAAAAGTTTGTAAAGTCAGTTTATCATATTCAGTTTAACCTCACCGAACTAATACATCGTTCGGGATACCTTCTTAGTACAGACGACGGGTTTTACCTTCTTTTACATTTAAAATCCTTTGCACTATAGCTTTACACCCACCAACGCTCGTCCTGTTGTTTCACGTTGGATGCCCCGAAATGAATAAATCAAGTGACTTGATGGTTTCGTTTGGTTCTAACATTCGAGTGGATTGTACTCCTGTGACATTGTCATAACTTAATAAGTACTGCACTTCTTCAATTTGATTTTTACGTGTATTCTTTAGTATCTATTCCAATTCATATATGGCTTATAGCAGTACGACCGAAATCGAGACGAAACTCTACACATTAATTGTGATGAGACAGAAATCCTTTTGCCACAATTGTTGGGAGGGAATAATGTCTTTATACCTGATTCGGTAGTCGAACTGGCTGCCTACTTAGTAGTCTGGGTGGTTGAGAGACAAATCTATATGCTCGTACTCTAAAAGGTAAATAATGAAATTAATTGTCAATTATATGGATTTTTAAAGAAAATATGGATTTAATTTCATTGAATATAACGTCATCAATGTTAAGATATAGGAACACTTGTTCTTTATTTTGGAAAATGGTTGTAAAAAACTATTTCATTTCTCTTTATTAAGTAGGAGCAATCTCTTCATTAGGAAAGGGGGGCTTATATTGAATAAGTATGATGAGGTAAATCGTCGTTTTATCAAGTATATGGCCAATCTTATTCACTATAACTCTATCAATTATGACAAAAAGAGACGATTGAAAGACAGCCGATTCTCGCTGACGCTAGACAACGATGAAAACCTAGAATCAGCCTTACTCACTGTTTATGATTCAGAATCTGTGCCACCAAGTTTAAAAGATCACATTACGGATCACTCGCTTTATCAAGCTTATGACTCCCTGTCAGCACAACAACAACAGATTTTATCTCTTGCTTACATACAAACACTAAATGACAAGGAAATAGCCAAAATATTAGGAGTATCCCAACAAAATGTCTCGAAACACCGCTTAAAAGCTCTAACTAAATTGCGTAGCTTAATAACGGAAGGAGGATGAATTATGATGGAGGGTGACATTGCTACTTTTATTGCTAATTTAGGTTTCCCGATAGCAATTACTTTGTATCTACTTATTCGTTTTGAGAAAAAGATATCTGATTTAAGCGAAGCCATTAATAGCTTGAAGAATGAAATACAAAAAAACGTAAAGCGGTGATTTTATGTTTGCCGAACTTTTAGTACAAGCACAGCAACACCACGATCAGGAAGCAACACTACATATCTTAGAATCTTTCGTGCCAAAGATCAAAGCCTCTTTACGACAAGTACCCGCTGATTATCAAGATGATCTAAGACAGGAACTCTATGTCAAAATGATTGAGGTGATACAAACTTTTGATATTAGTGCATTGAAATAAAATTTGGAGAGTGGTTGTAAAATCAAAGGCTCATTTCTCTTTATATAGAGAGACGCCGGTGATCCACAAAAAACTTAACTTAATGGAGGTAATATTTATGGCTTGTGTATCAAACATCAACACTTTTGTGAATGGTTCTATCACCTACAACGGAACACGGTATGACACAATCGCTCTTGCAAAATGGGTATCTTATCAGAGTTGGAGAAAAAGTGGAGGGAAAAACGGCCTGCCTGTTGCTTTGATCATTGCTCAATGGGGATTTGAGCACGGCTGGGATCTCCCAGATCTACGAGCTACTCTAAACCCAGCTTTTCAACGCAGTGCATGTGAATACAGTGGGACATATGACAATACCAGACCTTCTGGCAGAAATCTAGTTTTCAATTCGCTTAAAGATGGGTTCTCAGCCTATGCCAAACTTCTGATTGAAGGGTATATGCATGTGCGATATGCATATTCTGATGCAGGTGGAAATACTCTAGGCATAAACGCAGCTGTGAAGGCTTTGAAGCTTGGCTATTATACTGACTATTCAGGGCCAGCTACGTCCTACTGCTCAACTCAATCATATGCATTGAAGAGCAACGCTACTAAACGTATTTGGGCGGAAGACCCCTATAATGGTATGGAAAGTACAATCACAGGTTCGGGAAATACTTGTCTTAATACGCTTATCTATATTCAAAAAACAGATCCAAATGTATACGGGTTACCTAATCTGTATTAATCCTTAAAATTGAAAAAAGATGCACTACCCCCTGGTGGTAGTGCATCTTACTATTCTGTTACGAATTGTTTACTGTCTTTATTAAAGGTATATTCTGTGGTTAATGTATCACCCTGTCCTTCTGTATTTTTCGTGGTTACGACCAGCTTTTCGCTTTTATTAACGGGAGTACTAACTTTTTCATAATTGATAGTATCCTGAACTTTTTCAGCATTTTTAAAAGTGATTGCAAATGCTTCTCCACTTTTTTTATCAATGCCAAAAGCATAAGAATTATACCCTCTTGAAGCTGTGTATTCAGGAGTGAGCAAGAAAACGTCCATTGCTTCAAAACTGATTTTCTCGAAGGAAATAGGTTGGTCAGAAGGTTGAATAAAAACAAGATCCTGTAATTCTTTTAATTCTTTTTTATCCTCATTATGTTTGTAAATCACGGAGTAATTACCTTGATAAAAGAAGTCACCTTCTTGCCCTAGAACACTTGGTGTAGTAACATGTCCAATCGCTTCTTTTCCTTCTGAAACAACATATAACTCACCATTATCTGTATCTATCCGGGCTCGAACGGTCGGGTTTTCTTGATTGGTATCAATCTTAACTACATTAGCATAAGGCGAATCGGGAGTTTGACTTTCAATTTCGTCTCTCTTATCCGTCTCCGTCGATGTATTTCCTGTTTGATCAATAGGTTTTTCTGAACTTTCAGATCCACATCCAGATAATAAAATACTTACTGCAACTATGGAACTTAGGACAACTGAATACTTCTTAAAAATTAAAACCGCTTCCCTTCTAAATGTTAGTATATTTTACAAAGATTATTATACATCATATATAACCCATAAAAGTTGATAGCATGTCATTTATTCCTTAAAAATTAGTAACTTATGAATCACACTACCAACATAAAGGAGCGATTACATTGGTTTGTCAAAATTATTTATTAAAAAGCATACAAGCTGTACACAAAGCGGTCATGACGTATTCCAATTGTATTTGTACAGATGAGGGAGATGACACTAAACAGAAGGAGCAGGAAACTTTCCAAAAGTTTGGTTTAGAATTGTCTACCCAATTAGCTACGCTTCGTAATATGTATATTGAAAAATTTGGTGTTGATCCTATTACTGGAAGACCTCAAGAAATACTATTACCTTGTAGTTGCCAAGATAACATTCAATAACATTAAAGGGCGTTACTGGAATTATGCGGTGCGTCCTTTAATATCATTCCCTTCTAATCACAAACAGCAAAACGCCCAAGTGAAGTTCATTTCGCAAACCAGGAAACGAAAAAAGGTACTCCCCGATAATCCAGGAGCGCCCTATCTCATGCTCAGTTATAGATGATTGGAGCTTTCATCCACGATAGCTCATTGTAGTCATAATGAAATGGGATGCGAAGAAACACGCTTGAGAATAAATGTTGTTCAATCCAACGTATGATCTCTTCTCGCACAATGGCCTTCTCCCAATGATGTTCAATAAAGATATAATCAAAGAACGCTATCCGAATTTTTGTTGAAATGTGTTCAATTCTATTTGAACACCTGGACGACTGTAGGAAGTAATAATGGTCAGCCTTTTTTTATTTTTCAATAGGTTTAACTTCAATTAAATCAGCAAGAAATTCATTCTTGGCAATATCAAATTTGTATGTGATATTGAAATCACATACATATGTGGGAGATAAACCTACAGATCCTCCAAGGTTCAATTTTATTTTTTGATTCTCCAATGAATAAATATTTACACCACCAAAAGCAAGGCTGTCTTGCTTGTAATCCGACGCTGGATCAAACCCATAATTGAAATCATATTCTTTTCCTTGTGCTTTAACGGAGATCGTTAGTGTACCGTCGCCCTTTTTAGCAACATGCGTCTCAATCTGATTAGCAACAATCTCCTCATAGCTTTGGACTTTAATTTCGCTTAAATCCTCGGCACTAACGACATGAATATCATAATTGTTTAATTCTGTACCTCGCCCAGTCTGGATGATAACTACGGCTTCTTCTTTTCCATCGCCTGTAACATCCGTATAAATTACCTGCGGGGGAGTTCCAGTATCAACAGGGACATTCCAAGAAAAGTCTTTTTTATTACCGTTAACGTCCAGTGTTACCCCATCGGTTTTTGTATAAAATTTAACCCTTTCATCCTCAGAAGATCCCAGCAATTTCGCATCCGTATCTTGCACCGGCTGTGTTGTTACTTGTTTACTGGGAGACTCACCCGAACCTTGCATAACCGATGCGGGATTACCTGATCCACCACATCCTGAAAGAAAAACGATACATAACAACATCAATACACCAATCTCTTTTTTCACCTATGATCTCCTTTCGTAGACCTAGCAGAAATTATATCAAAGAAAATGAAACCATGAAAAGGCGCTCCTCGATAATCCAGAAGCATCTAACAGAAATCTACTTGCAAGTGGTCTATACTCTACCCCTTAACACCGTGATTAAATGGAGAAATTGTTGGGTTGAAAGGTGGAGAGGAAACCAAAATCACAAAACTAAAAAATGTCACCAGCACAAATGGCTGAAATCCATCTGCGTGCCGGGCTGCTGTGACCAGCAATCTGGGGCCTTATTGAATTGTTTTAATTTGGATTCGATGCCATAGCCTATTATGACATTCGTGAAACGTTTTGCGTGGAGATCACGTTATAATAGAGTAGACTTAGGGCTGGATCTTCATTTGTAACCATGAGGTTTCGGCAGCCGATGTGCCTTTCAGTGATTCTCCGCCATCATCGTTCATACGGGAGAGCACGGTTAATGTCATGGACAAGGCGAAGGCGAGCAGTACGTATATGAAAATGTTTTTTTTGTTCATAGGAAGGTACCTCTCTTGTTGAATAAGCTAAAGTAGACATCCGGCCGTCATGAGAAAAAAAGCACAACGTCTGGTATAGTAGAGTAAGTAGAACCAAACATAAATCGTTCCTGTATACCACTATATTGATGTATAGCGGTGCAAACAATGGAACAAATCTGATGAACTTATCATTATTGCTTCAAGTTATGTTTATAGAGATCGAGTGATCGTTGAAGGTGGGAGAATAACATGCGGGAGACGGCAAAAATCGTCATTCGTACGCCAGGGCAGGAAAGTGACGGCTCGTTCGCTTATGTAAGCCAGGGTCGCTCCATTACGGTGGGACGTTACACAGGCGGTGGTGAATTGGACTTATCTGTCTATAATCAGATGATATCGAAGCGGCATTGCCGCATTCATTATGATGTACAGCAACAGCTATGGATCGAGGATCTGGATAGCAAAAATGGAACCGAACTGAACGGGCAGCGCCTCGTTCCCTATGAGAAATATCCGTTTGGCGAAAGAGACAGCCTGACGCTCGTCAACGGTTTGATTCAGCTTCGCGCTGAAGGGGATCTTGGAGAGACAAGGGAATATCGGGTGTCGGATCTGCTGGGTGAGGGCGTACGCTTGCAGGATCACCTGCAAACCGTGCAGATCGGTGAAGTGGAGATTCCGCTGTCCAAGAAGGAATATCAGTTGTTCAAGCTGCTGTATAGTCAACTGGACCATTTTGTGACAAGGGAACAGATTGTGGCTCAGGTGTGGCCGGAGCGGAGCATGTTGGACAGTGAAGCGGTAGGGATCGACGAGATTAACTCGCTCATCTATCGGACGAATCGCAAGCTGGGTGTACATTTTACCATCAAGTCCGTTTATAAAAAGGGTGTATATATGAAGTCTCATGTGCCGGAATGAATGAGTGATAACAAAGGGATGAGTTCATGTTCATCATGTACCTGATTCCATGGCTGATTGCCGTGGTGACATTGATAGGTGTCATATCCATCGTACTCGTCAGTTGGAAAAACGGAATTTCCCCGATGCCCACATCCGGCCGTGTCAGGCAGGTGGTCATTCAAGAGGTGAACCGTATACCCGGGTACGGTGATGTGCTTGAAGCAGGTTCCGGATGGGGCACACTGGGGCTGGATGTTGTAAGGCACTGTCCTGGTAAGAGGCTAACTGGGATTGAGAATTCAGTCATTCCCTTATGGTCATCCCAAATAATTGCCTATCTCAGTGTTCGCTTACGTCGAGCGAAGGGGGAAAAGCACTCTCTCAAGGGCAGGCTGCGCTTCATGCGCGGGGATATCTACACCAGTTCCTATGAACATGCAGACTGCGTAATCTGTTATCTGTACCCTGGAGCGATGACCCGGCTTCTGGACAAGTTCAGTCGGGAGCTTCCGCCGGGCGCCAAGGTGATTAGTGTCTGTTTTGCGCTGCCGGGTAAGGAACCGCTACGTACCATCACCTGCCGTGATGCCCTGCGAACGAAGGTGTATGTGTATGCTTTTTGATGAAAGAAAGCATAAACAAAATAATCATAATCAAGGTTACTTTGGTTTTACAAAGAATCTTGGTTAATGAACCATTTTATTTTGCAAAAAAAGAAGCAACGAGTGATGAACTCGTCGCTTCTTTTCTGTTTGATTCTTAGGGTTGTTTCGTTACTTGAATGTAATCAAAATCGGGTATCAACGCACCAGCTTTATCCGTCATTTGTGCTTTGTCTTCTTGATTCAATTTTACATATTTTAGCTGGATGTTATTCCCCCGATCTACAGCTTGTTTGAATTTCCAGGAGTATTGATCATCGAGATTAATATAGAGTTGATTCTTTGAATTCCAATTGAGTGATAGGATATAACCACGAAGTTTAAATTCTTCGCCGTCCACATTCAATGCCAAACCATCAGCTGTACCGGATGAATTGTTCAACTGGAAACCTTCCGCAAAGGATAAAAGAACTTTACCGCTCGATTGAGAATAAGTTGCTGTTGGAGTTCCTGAATCAGGAAGTTGAGCAATTGATCCATATACTAGCTCTGCTGGATAGGCATCCTTGGCCCAATCTGTTATTCCATTCGTATTAAACTTAATCTCACCATCTCCCTCGGCGAGTGGAGTGTCGAATTTAAGGGTATACGTCATCTCGGTTGAACCGTAGCTGTATCTAACCATGTCCGGGTAGTAATTCTCATTTGCAATCTGAACTGTAAAACGAGACTTTAACGTATCGAAATTAATACTAGGATTCTCGTAGGGATCCCAGCCCGGTTCAAGTTTAGCCAATAGTGTGCGGCGATCTGAACTTAATGTAGCCGAAGTGAATTTTGGACTAAGTGATACGATAGAGTTATTCGTGTAACTTAACGCTTCATTTCTGGCATCGCTGATATCCTTTATGGCTGAGCCGTTATAACTTACCTTTAGATTAGCTAAGTCACCTTCGGTAATACCACTGACACTCAGCTTCACGTAAGCTGGCTGCATTCCTGATGCTTTAGTAGAGTTAACTATGCTTACGGACTGCACCTGACCTTTACTTAATGAAAAATCTTGTGCAGTAGGAACACTGTCAGGGTCGAGTTTCTCATTGTAATAGATATAGATAGAATCCAGTGCATCATTAATGTACTTGCTAGAAACTACAGGTGGTTGAGTATCCAAACTGTCCAGAACCGCTTTATCAAATTGAATTCTGGTCACTGCCTTAGAGGTATAATTTTTAGTCGAATCCACAATTGCGAATTCTACCTTTGCCTCTGAATTGTTAGTATCGGTAATGTTGACCCCGGTATCAAAATCCTGAACTTCATTCACTTGATCCGCACCTAATTGGAAGTATGGCCATGAATTCACATAAATAATGATATCTTCGCCAGAATGTCCCCCGATAACTGATTTTACATTAGATTTAAATGATCCATTGATAACATTGACAACCATATAAACTTCGGCAGATGAATTCAGAGCATATTTAACATGAATTGTTCCGTTTTTAACATACGCTTGAGGATAGCCCTCTACAAAATATGGATCAATAAATCCGTCAATTATCACCTGATCTGTTCCGATTGCTCTGACTGTTAAATCGTATTCATGTGTGCCAATAGCGTTACCGCTAAGTGCTGCCTTCAATTTTACAAATTTATCTTCATTTTCGTTTCTTTTAACTTCGCCACTGTTAGTAATTGTTGTTTCATCATTTGATGACCAGTCGATGTAAACGCCGGGATAGGCATCAAGAGCAGAAGGTAATGACAGGTTCCCTACAATATTGTTCTTGTTCGAATTCGATCCTAGGAAGATCTTTTCCAGTTCGGCAAAGACTTCTTCTGCGCTTACTAGTTTCTGAACAGGTCCGAAAGCTGCACTGAGTGCAGAGCCGCTCACTTGAATTTCATCCGCTGAAACGTACACCCGAATATATTTACCGCTGTTAGCTTCCGTTATAGTATAGGTGGACAATGTTGCTTCGTTGATTGCATTGTACGGCCCGTTTTCATAATCAGACTGATACCATTGATAAGAGATTTCTTCATTATCAGGTAAGCCTGCATATTCAACTGTTCCTGTAGTCAACTCAGATCCAATGGTGATATCTCCTGTTATGTTTCCAATAGAGTTTACGGTAACTGTCCCGTTAGGTCGATATATCACTGTCATTGACGTATCCGAATAGCCCTCTTGCGAGATAATTAAATTATGTTTTTCAATACGTTCAGGTTGATTCACGTTCAGCTTCAACAGAAAACTGCTTTCGTTCTCTTGTTTAAGCCCAACCCCAAACTCAGGATTGTACATCCGACCATCCAGTGTCACTTCTACATCAGAAACATTAGTTAGTGGGTGGCCGCTTGCATCAACTAATGAAACTACAGTATAAACGGATGAGGTGACAGTTCCTTGTAAAGGTTGCAAAGCAGTAACGGCGACGTCATAATGATGAGATTTAATCATCGAACTGCCTGCATTAACAATGGAGATGTTTTCGCTATTCTCCTTTGTTTCATTATCAATTTCAGTGTCATCATTAGCCGTTATTTGATCGTATTTAGACAGTTGGATGTCTAGAGTAGGCTTTGTTACGGTGACGGTAGTAGCGGAAGTGAATCCTCCGTCAACCGTCGTCGCGATAATGGTTGCTTCTCCCGCGCGCAGAGCGGTAACTAAACCAGCATCGGATACATTGACAACATCAGAACTATCTTCAGCTATTTTCCAAATAACTTTGGAGTTGGTAGCATTCTGTGGTGTTACTGCTGCAGAAAGCTGCTGAGTTTGACCAGTTACCAGAGAAATAGAAGCTGGGGAAACATTGACACCTGTCACAGCAATAGTATGGTTGCCACTGCCGGGTGTAGATCCACCTGAATTGCCTGAGTTACCCGAATTACCGCCAGTTCCACTTCCTGTTGATCCTGAATTTGTACTTGGTGTCGTTGTACCGACAGGTGATATAGGTGCTGTACCATTAACTAATACACTGGATTGACCGGAGGTTTTATTAATGTTGACATTACCCGTGATCCTTGTGTCTGCTTCAGCAGTAAATTCCTTGATTGAACCAGTTGCTGTAATTTGAACATTTGGAGCATGATTTACTACTTTGTTAAAATTACCATCCAGTTTAATTTCTTGGCCTGCCAAAAGATCAGCAGGGATTTCGATGGTTTCGAAACCTCCGCCAGTAAGGTCCTTCGTAACAACTAATGCACCACTCTCCAGGAAAGTTAAAGAAACGGATGTGTTGCCTGTTGCCAATATACGTACTCGTCCATTGTATTTATTAACAACAAGAGCTCCTTGTACGTCTACATTATTAAAGATAATGGAATGTTCGCCACCACCTTGGACATGGACGTTTCCTTTAATTATCACGTTATCCAAAGTGACTTCGCCTTCCCCGACACCTTGGGTCAGATATAAGTCGCCCGAGATCGTCATATCTTTCAGAGTTACATCTGGCGTATTAACCACAACGTTACCTTGCACATCATTTGAATATGTTCCCTTTGTAGTAATAAGGGTTTGGATCAGGCGATCAAACAAAGTAACAGCTTCCGCACGAGTAAGACTCTCTTGTGGATTGAATGAACCGTCAGGTCTTCCGCTAATGACGGATACGGATACTAATTTTTGTACTGAATCTTTTGCCCATTCAGCGATCTTATCACTATCGTTAAACGTGACAGGGTTTTGACTATCTTTGGTTTGGAAAGCAGCAACCATGAGTACCGCTGCTTCTTGGCGTGTAATCGTTTGGTTAGGCAATGCCTTTCCATCAATACCATTCAATACTCCTGCTTTATTCAGCTTAACCATGGCGTCGTAATACCATTGCTCTGCAGTTAAATCCGAGAAATTATTGCTACCTTGTTCTATGTATTTCATAATACTGTTGATCATCTTGGAGAACTCGGCTCTTGTCACCGGCGCATTGGGTCTGAAATTACCGTTGTACCCTTGGATAATGCCATAACCGTTCCACTCTTCAATAGCTTGTTGACCCCAGTGCCCTGAAACGTCTTTCAATGTGCTTGCTGTTTCTTCAGGCAAATTACTGTTTGTCGCACCAAAAGCAGGTACTGCACTTGACAAAAGCATAGCAATAGCCAGACCTGTGCTAACCACTTTTTTTGAAAATGTTTTCCTCATTACATGTACTCCTTCGTTAATAAATGAATTGGATAAATCTAAGAGTTTCTTTCTAAAATCTAAAGATGTAGTTCAAGTGTCCTGGTTCTAATCTCCTTAAAAATTACTATCATGTAGTAAAAAAGACATAATTATTTTATATTATCTCGTTACTTAACTAAAAACAATAGAAACCTAATAATATTTTCTAATCCTTGTAGTTTGTTCCGAACATGGGGGTTCCAATTAGTTAAAAAACCAGTACTTAAATGACATCTAATGTCATTTTAAGTACTGGTTAATTGATAAGCTGGGTACTCTGGGCAAGACATGACATGAACACTCAGCTTATTCATTTCAGTTATTTTGCAGAATCGGTAGTGTCTGTGCTCTCGGAGGTTGTACCGGATTGCGTCCGATTTCTACCGCCTCCGAAGCCGCCTTGACCACGACCTCCTCCCGAACCACCCATACCTGAATTGGCTGTAGTTACACCAGATTCATTGACCCAAGTCACATTACTAGTGGATTGGAAGGCAACCACTTGAGTTCCACCACTATAGGTACCGTCTGTGTAGAGTCCATCCACCGCTTTACCTGTAGACGTACCACCGGAGTAAATCACGTATGAACCATCTTTTGCAAGATCCGGTGAGCTGACAACCACGGTTTGATACTCTTTTGCCGGAGCGAATGTCAGAATGTTGTTGCCTTCGCTATCTTGTACATGGACAAGTGTTCCAGCTTTTTGGGTTTCAGGGAATGTCATCACAATGGTGTTTTGCGTAGATGCATCGGATGTTCCTTGTGCCATACCAGAGCTGCCAGCAGCCACGAGGTATCCACCGCTGATTTCAAATGTGCCATCATAATCCAATGCTCCGTTGCCGCTATCCGTCGGTCCGTTCACAATAACCGTTCCGCCAGTCATGTTAATGGAACCATTGGAGTCCAGTCCGTCACCACCTGCGTTCACCGTAAGTGTACCGCCATTAATGTGGAACTCGTTATTGCTCGCTGCTCCCATACCGCCCGGTCCACGACCTTGCTGAGTAACATCTGTACCTTGGGATGCCTGATCGGTAGTTGATGTTGTACCTGTCGTTTCAGTTACAGAGATGTTGGATGTCGTAGAAGCATCAGTTGCTGTAGTAGCGCTATCTGTACTTGCCGCTGTATTCGCAGCTGTTTCCGTCTCGCCACCTGCAGCATTAACGCCATCATCGGATGCTGTTACATCCACATCCCCATCATTCAGGGTAATGATTGCCCCTTCAAGTCCCTCATAACTCTTCGCAATGGTGATGGCTCCACCGTTAATCGTCAGCGCCTGATCGGCATGAATGCCATCATCACCAGATTCAATGCTGAATGTTCCATCGTTAACTGTCACGTTATTGTTGCTGTGCAGGGAATCATCCATGGAATCAATGGTATACGTACCGCCATTCACCGTAAGATCTGTACCTGCTTTAAGTGCTTTAGCACTTGTGGACTCGGTCGCTGTTGATGCAGTGTCCGCATCGGCATTGGTATCGGTATCTGTATTCGTAGTTGCTGTTGTATTGGCAGAGCTGGATGCTGCGCCGTTCGTAGTAGCACCTGCATTGGTCCCGCTGTTATTAGGCATCTCCGGCATATCCGCAGGAGGTTCGCCATCTGGTGGTGTGCCCATATCGGTTGGAGGTGTTCCGCCACCCCATCCACCGCCACCGCCGCCAAACGGACCTTCTTCGACTTTGGCTGGTGCATTGGCGCTACCACCGGCAGTTACAATGTTGTATGTGCCGCCATCCGTAACCAGTGCGGTTTCGGCTTGAATACCGTCATTGCCACTCTGAATATCGAAGGTACCTCCTGCGATCGCAACAAAGCCTTTGGTGGTATCCGTGTCATTGGTCGATTTGATGCCGTCACCTTCGGCTTCAATGGTAAACGTACCCGCTTGGATAGCGACCATGTCTTTACCTTTGATGCCGTCATCGGCTGCTTTGACACTGATGTTACCGCTAATGATCTTCAGATCATCCTTGCTTGTAATCCCTTCATTATAGTTACCTGTGACAGTCAATTGACCTGCACCGTTGAACGTAAGATCCGCTTTGCTGAAGATCGCAGCATCCGGCTCGTCTGTCGTAGCATCGGCGTACACATATGTTTTACCATCGGAAACAGTATTATTGGTTCCTTTTTCGAGCGTAATGACGGCTTTACCGGCTTTTTGAATATAGATCGCTGCACTGTCATTATCATGGATGGTAGCTCCGTTTAATACGAGATGTACGGTGCCCTTATCAGCCACATTGACCACAATCTGGCCATCGGTTAGCTCACCGCTAAGTACATAAGTACCCGCTTCAGTGATGGTGACTGAGCCATTGGCTGCTTTGGCGCCCGAACCGGTTACCGTTGCCGTTGTGCCGTTCAGCTTAATCGCTGTGGAATCTGCCTCACTCCAGCTAATGTTGGTATCGTCCGCATCCAGAGAGACCAGATCCGCGTATTTTACAGAAGTTTGCTCGCTGACCGATACCGTTTTGGTTGTTCCTGTCGTTGATGTTGCGGCATTGGCGGTTGTGCTTGTCGTTGCTGGTGAACTGCATGCTGCGAGCAGGCTGGTAATTATGGCGATGGACCACAGTTTGCTGCCTGTTATCATGTTTTTCTTCATATAGATCGTTCCCTTCGAGTTATAAAATTAATATTCCGTTGTTGGACTCATGGTTAATGAGATATCCAGGTTGCCGTTCCGTGTACGAATCGCATCAAGGAATTCCTTTTGGCTAACACTTTCGTGAATGGTTACACTGTAGACCAGCTCATAGAGACTGCCGAGTTCGGTCGTTCTGATTTTTTTCAGATCAAAGGGTACGTTGAATGTATGGAACACTTCATTGAGTGCTTCTTCATAGCTCAAGTTCTCAGGGATGGTGACTTTCAGCGTTTTCAGCTGACTCTTCTTGCCGCCGAAGTTGAAGCGACTCAGTACAAACATCAGTACACACAGGATAATGGTGAACAGCACCGCGTATCCAAAAGCGCCTACACCGCAGGCAAGACCGGAAGCCATCGTGAACAATACGTAAGCAATGTCTTTTGGATCACCAGGTGCACTGCGGAAACGAATGATCGAGAAGGCACCTGCCAAGCTGAATGCTCGAGCGATGTTGCTGCCGATAAGCAGGATGATGATGGCAACAATGACGGGCAGGACAACCATCGTTAAGGTGAAGCTCTGAGAGTATGTGCTTTGGTTAGTTTTCATGTAGGTAAGGCTGATGATTAACCCCAGAATGATGGCAAGACCAATAGTAATGACTGCGTTGTTAAACGTCAGGTTGGTATCGGTTAAGGCTGAACTGAATAGGGAATCAAGCATATAGGACACGCTCTCTTTCTATAATTGTTTTATTTTGTTCTATGGATGGGTTGAAATCGGTGCCTGGTACAAGAATACGCTCTGACTGGTAATTCAGGTTGGTTGTTCTCACCAAACGTCTGAACTCGTTGCCGTATTTCGAAAATCCGGTGCGGTATAGACCATGCTCACAGAGCAGTTGCGACAGCCACAGCGGAACGGTTTTCTCGGCTTTCACTTCCATCAGCCACCTTCCGTCCTTCACCAGCGGTTCACCGTAATCTCCCTGTTCCAGCTTCAGATCGTATCTGCGGCTGCGAATGTTGGTGTCAAAGGTAATGCGGAGATCCCGGCTGTTCTTGTCGAAGAGCGCTTTGCGTTCATACGCCAGATATACTTTCGGTTCAAGATCGTAGAGGCGAAGGAAATATTTGATCTCCTCCACAACCTGTTTGTTCATGTAATCCGCCAGCTCCGGTGCCTGTCCCGAACGAACAAATTCGTAGGCTTCATCCAGCTTTAAGGCGGTTCTGCGTTTGTTCACCAGGCCAAAAACTTTCTTTTTGATCTCCAGATACACTTTGGCGTTCTCTTCAGGTACTCCATAAGCCCGCAGTCTCAGCTTCTCCTTGTATTTTGGTTTGGAGAGACTGGCGCGAATCAGCGAATCCTGTGGAGTGTCGAAGTACAGGTTGCTGATGGAGTAATACTCATGTTTCTTGTTGTAGGCATCCAGTTCCATGTATTTCAGCAGGTCGTTGTAGAAATGTGCGTACTGCTCATCCGTCAGAAGATACTTGCTCTCATATCGGTTGAATACTTCAATAGCCATGTGGAACTCATTCCTTTCGTTGGTGGGTTGTATGTTTTGTAGCATCGTGTATTGCTTCCATGTCTGTATCTTAGAGCCCCAACCTTGAATGAATCTTAAATGATTTTACATTGCGTCAACATTTTTTTACCTTCCTATAATAGTTCGCATGCACAAAATGAATTAAGATTGATTCAAGGTTTAATTGATAGAATAGGTGATATCATAAAGAGTTTAATGAAGACGAATAATTCAAGCAGAGGGATGAATAGAGCATGAGAATATTAATTGCGGAAGATGAGGTTCATTTGGCAGAGGCTGTATCGCAGATTTTGAAAAAAAACAACTACTCCGTGGACATGGTCCACGATGGCAGATCAGGATTGGATTATGCGCAGAGCGGCATCTACGACCTGTTACTGCTCGACATCATGATGCCGGAGATGGACGGGATTACCGTCCTGAAGAAACTCCGCAGTGAGGGCAATCATACACCGGTCATTCTGCTTACGGCCAAAGGTGAACTCTCGGACAAAGTTACAGGCCTCGATTATGGTGCCGATGATTATATCGCTAAGCCCTTCGCCACAGAGGAATTGCTGGCCCGAATTCGTGCAGCCTTAAGGCGGAAGGGCGAAGTTGTTCCGGAGGACGGACTGAAATTCGGCGACATGGAGCTGAACACAACTCAGTTGAAGCTGAGCGTTCAGGGTAAGGAGATCAAGCTAAATCTGAAGGAGAATGAACTGCTGGAGCTGTTAATTGCCCGCAAACAGGCGATTACGTCCAAAGAGCAGATTATTGAGAAGTTATGGGGATTCGATTCGGAAGTGGAATATAACAATGTGGAGGTGTACATCTCGTTTTTGCGCAAAAAATTAACCTTCCTGAACTCGGCTGTCCGCATTAACACCATTCGGGGTGTGGGCTATGTACTTGAGGTGACATCCTGATGTTCAAGAAACTTCGAAATCGATTCCTGATCGTGAATCTGGTGTCCATCTCCATTATGATGCTGGTGGCATTTGCGACGATCTATACGATTACGTATCAGAATGTGCAACGGGAGACGAATATGGAGTTATTCAAGGTGTCTGATTTCTATCATAGTCCTTACAATTCATCCAAGATGCCGCGCGGGGAAGGTGGGGGGATGGGGACGGGTTCTGGATCAGGTGCTAGTACAGGTGCTTCAGGTTCCAGTTCAGATTCGCTACCTTCCAATGCCATGAGTGGTAACAATGAAGGACCCGGTGGAGACCCCAATGCACCTCCGGCACGTTCCGTTTCGTTCATGATCAAGACGGATGATCAGTGGAAGATTAAGGAGACGCATTCCCGATTTGATATGGAAGATACCTTCTACACTGAGGCTCTGCAAAAGGTTGACCAGAATAAAGTTGGTGATTCGGAACGGCAGACGGGACAATTTGCACTGGATGGGACGAACTGGGCCTATGTAGTTGATCCGAGCGGTGACGGGCATATGATCGTATTCATTGATGTGACGGCACAACAGGGCATTCTGACGAATCTGATCTATACATTTGCTGTTGTGGGATTAATCATGTTGATTGTGATCTACTTCTTGAGCCGTTATTTTGCGAATCGCTCCATTGCACCGGTCAGGGAAGCGTTTGAGAAGCAAAAACAATTCATTGGAGATGCTTCACATGAGCTGAAGACACCTCTGGCGATCATTAATACCAATGCCGACGTACTGCTTGCGAATCAGGAGGATACGATAGCAAATCAGGCGAAGTGGCTGCACTATATCAAGTCGGAAACCGAGCGCATGACCGGACTTACGAATGATCTGCTCTATCTGACACAGATGGACGATTCACGCTCCACGATGATTCATGCGAAGTTTAATATGAGCGATGCGGTAGAGAGTATTATTTTGCCGATGGAAGCCGTTATTTTTGAGAAAAATATCTCCCTCGATTACAACATTGAGCCGAATCTTACGGTACATGGGAACAGTGAGCAGATCAAACAGGTTATTCTGATCCTGCTCGATAATGCGGTGAAGTATTCCGGTCCTAAAGGGTCCGTGAACGTTACGCTCCAGAAACAGAATAATGATGTCATGCTGGCCGTGTCCAACACAGGGGAAGGCATTGCACCGGAACATCTGGATCGGATCTTCGATCGATTCTATCGTACGGATTCGTCCAGAGCCCGCACACATGGTGGACATGGTCTGGGGCTCGCGATTGCTCGGTCCATTGTGGATCAGCACAAAGGAGAGATTTACGCCCGAAGTGTGGTCGGAGAGGGTGCCACATTTTACGTGCGGTTGTCGTAGGGGCGGAGTGATGCGTTGGCGTAGAGTTGGATGAAGAGTTAGAGTATAGAGCGGGAGTGAGGGGATCAAAACTCTCAACTCGCTACCGCTCTCTAATCATTCGTTAGGCATAAGTTCTGCCTGTATTGGGTTAACCTATGCTACAATGGCAACAGTATGTATGAATCAAGGAGATGAACTGACGTGGCAGAAGCAAACGCAATTAATGAACAAGAAATGATGCAATATATTGCAGATAAAACGAAGGCAAGTCAGGCGAACATCGCTCTTGTGCTGAAGCATGAGCAGGCGTACATCAACAAGGCACACGAAAATGCCAAAGGTAACGATGTGGATATTGACGGCGATGATCTGGCGGACTACATCCTTAGTCGCAAAGATGTGAAGCTCGATGAGTTGACCGTAGAAAGCATTTTGGATGCTGAGATGGACTACTTGATGGACAAGGGCCACGCGGGATACGTCGATTAAGTTGAGTGTAGGTTATTCTCTGGATTTCAGGACTTTTTGTGTGAGTGATCACAAGCGCAACGGCGAGGCGTTATATGGCTGTTCCAAAAGTAACATTTCATATGTGCAGCCTTCAGCATGCTAAGTCTAAGTATCGTACTGTAAAAAAGACCTCAACTCCACGTTACTGTGGTGTTGAGGCCTTTTTTTAGATTGTAGTGACCAGGCATCCCTTGGGGGACACTTGTCGGTATAACTCCTACAGTTTACAGCTTCTTATTGACCCATCATGCCGCCATCTACGGTGTAGAGGGAAGCTGTTACATAGGATGCTTCTTCGGACAACAGGAAGTTCATCACCGCAGCGACTTCTTCCGGTTCACCGTAACGGCCCATTGGAATGGCAGATACCGTAGCAGATTGATAATCTTCCACATTACCGGAATTTGCTTCAATCTGACGCATCATACGGGTATTGATTGTGCCTGGCAATACAGCGTTCACCCGAATATTGTAAGGTGCCAGTTCATTCGCAGCGGTACGTGTGAGACCAACTACGGCATGTTTGGACATAATATATGGAGATACGGCAGGTGCACCCATCAGACCCGCAAGGGAAGAGGTATTTAGAATCGCACCGGATTTTTGTTTTTTCATAACGGGAATGACATTTTGCAGACCCAGGAACACGCCACGAATGTTGACGTTATACACGGTGTCGAGTGCTTCAACACTCAGGTCTTCGATCAGTCCTGTTGGGCCTTCAATCCCGGCATTGTTGGCAAAATAATCGATTCGGCCAAACGCATCCAGTGCTTTTTGCACATAGTTTTTCACGTCTGCTTCCTGGGATACGTTTGCTTTTACAGCAATGACGTGCTCTTTGTCGAGGTTCAGATCGGTGATCGTTTGCTGGATGGCTTCTTCATTCAGGTCGACCAGTACCAGATTGATTTTGCGCTCTGCGAGCCGGCGTGCCAATTCTTTACCGATGCCTCCGGCTGCTCCTGTAATAACGGCTGTATGTGTATAAGATGTACTCATGATTAATCCACTCCTTATTCATTATTGGCAGGTATTTCTTAAAAAAAGTTTCAACCTGTCGTCTATCTTTCCTGTCTCAATGTTAAGATATACATAGCCATGTGACAATAATCATTGACAGCGCATATGTCAGCTATCGGACAGTGATGTAAGCGGTGTTCATTTAGTTTACAATAATGAACAAAGGAGGCGAGAATGTTGATCACCCAACATCCTCAGGACCGGAGAGCACGAAGAACGCAGGATGCCATCATCGCTGCGGCAGTTTCTTTGATATTGGAAAAAGGAGCGGATGCCCTCACAATCCGGGATATTACGGAGCGGGCGGATTATAACCGCGGAACCTTCTATTTACATTTTCCCGGCAAACCGGAGTTGTTGCAGTTCATTCTGGATGATTTCATGCAGGGTGTGGGGCGTGCTTATGCAGAACCATACGCACAGCTCAAAGAAGTGGATATGACTGCATTGCTGCCATCCACGATGCCTGTATTCGAATATATTGAAGCCCATCAGGATATTTTCCGAGCATTAATAACGATGCATTCGGATATGGGTTCCCGGCTGTGCAATATGTTTAGAACGTATCTAACCGAAGATTTTGTATTGGTGACCGAAGATAGTGAGTGGACGATTAATTACGACATCATGTTAAGTTATCTGGTATCTGCTACGGTGGGCGTGATTATGCATTGGGCGGAGATTGGATTCAAATATTCTGCGCATTATATGGGAGAGCAGCTTACGGCACTGATTAACATCAAACCGACCCGTCTGCTGATTGAACCAGGGCAGAAGGGTCGGACGATTCACGAGCGTATGCTGTTGGATTAAAGTGAAGGATTATCCGGTCATGGAGGCATTAGCGGCCTGTTGCATCTGAAGCAGCTGTTCGCGAATCAGGACCGACTCTCCGATCATGATTAATGCCGGATTATTCACTTGATGTGACAGGGCGAGGGAGTGCAGTTCGGCAAGTGTGCCGGTAATAATCCGTTCCTCCGAAGTGGTTCCCCGTTCGATTAGAGCCGCAGGGGTGTGTCCACATTTCCCATGGTGAAACAATTCATGTTGAATCAGGGGGAGTTGGCTAATGCCCATGTAGATGACCAGTGTGTCCACACTATGAGCAAGTAAATCCCAGCGAACCGATGATACACTTCCGTCACTGCCGGTTCCCGTGACACATGCGAAGGATGATGCAATCCCACGATGGGTTAACGGAATAAGGGAGGAAGCGGATGTGCCTACAGCCGAAGTGATACCAGGAATGATTTCAAATGGAATCCCTGCTTCCGCCAGCACAAGCGCTTCTTCACCACCACGGCCAAAGATAAACGGATCACCACCCTTGAGTCGTACGACTTGTTTGCCTTCCGCTGCATGTGTAGCCAGCATCCGTCCAATCATTTCCTGACTCATGGAGTGCAGGCCTGGAGCCTTGCCGCAGTAGATGCGGAGTGCTCCTTCGCGAGCCTCAACGAGCAATTGATCATTCACAAGCCGATCATACATAATGACATCTGCGGACTGAATACGTTTCAGGGCTTTTACCGTAATCAGATCCGGATCTCCAGGACCAGCGCCAACAATACTAACCAGGCCCCGGCTCATGATCGTGTCCCCAGTTTGGGTGCAGCATCGGAACGTGCTAATCCTGAACGACCACCCTGAATGGCTGCCAGTTTGGACGAGAGCTTCACTGGATTTCCCCAGTGGTGTGCAGCATATAGACCAAGGCCTGTAAATATAGCTCCGCCAATGAGGTTACCCACCAACACCGGGATCTGATTCCACAGCCACCAGTCAGCGAGACTGACCTGTGCACCGAGCATCATGCCTGCCGGAATGACAAACATATTAACCACAGCATGTTCAAAGCCTTGGGCGAAAAATATCGTAATGGGCAGCCACATCGCTACGATTTTACCCAGTGTAGAAGTGGACGTCATTGCCATCACTGCCCCGAGTGTGACCATCCAGTTACATAGAATGGCTTTGATGAGGACCAGAACAATGCCAGCCCCACCCAAGTGCTGGTACCCCAGGGTCTTGGTTTCACTGGTTTGGATCAGCGTTTGAATTAGAGGGTTGCTCATATCCGTACCCATCTTGGTAATGGTCAAGCCGTATAACAGAGCATAGAATGCACATCCGAGCAGATGCCCCGTGATCACCCAAAAAAAATTTCGGAGCATATCCATCCATGTAATTCTACGTTTCATCACTGCGAGTGGAAGCATCGCAAAGTTTCCTGTCACCAAATCAAGACCCAGCAGAATAATGATGACAAATCCAGCCGGGAATATCAGTGCACCTGCCAAACCAACGGAAGTTTGAGATACAGCGGTATATGCCAGTGTGGTTGCAAAGGCAAGGATAGCTCCCGACAGAAAACCGCGGATCAGCATCTGTACCCGGTTCATTCTGGCTTTGCTCTCACCAGCTTCGACCATCGATTGCAGCACTTCTGCAGGTTTAACAAAATCCATAGCGCACGCCTCCTTGATGTCAGGGTATTTCTAGCCTTTAACCCGCAATTGTGATGTAAATTTCTCCGCTGTGGTCGTCCACTTCGGTTTTGTAGGTATTCAAGCAGCCTTCGTCCGGCTCATGTACCTTACCGTTACGCAAATCAATCTTCCAATCATGCAAAGGACAATGAACCGCTGTCCCGCACACCATGCCCTCCGACAGCTTGCCGCCCTTGTGAGGGCAGCGATTCTCGACGGCGTGCAGACTGCCGTCGCTCAGTTTGAAAACCGCAATTTCGGTATCCTGTACCAGGAAGGTCCGTGCTCCCTTTTCATCAATATCCGCAAGGTGTCCAATCCGGAATTTGTTCATGGCTGTTCCTCCTCTTCTAGTGGGTTACCGGCTCGGCACCGGACAGTGGGGTGAAGTTTTTACGCAATTTCTCGTCTTGAATGATTTCTTTCCAAGGATCGACGGTGTGACCCAGTGTAACTTCCAGACGTTCAACCAGAGCGAGACGTACATCCCGATCCGCCAATGCTTCCTTCACATGATCCAGACCTACCCGTTCAATCCATGCCGCTGTTCTCTCATTCCATTTTGCATTCTCTCTATAGTATTGCAGGTAAGAGTAAGTCCACTCTTCCACTTCCGCATCGGTCTTCACCGTACAGAGCAACTCGGCTGCACGAACCTTGACTCCGGCGTTACCGCCAACATGAATCTCCCAAGCGCCATCAATGGCGACAACACCCAGATCCTTGATGGTCGCTTCAGCACAGTTCCTCGGACATCCCGAGACAGCGAGTTTCACTTTGGCCGGAGCAACCATCTTGTCGAGTTTCTTCTCCAGTCGAATACCCATTTCAATGGAATCCTGTGTGCCGAATCGGCAGAACGTATTACCTACACAAGTCTTCACCGTACGCAGCGCCTTGCCATAACCAAAACCGGAAGGCATATCGAGCTCTTCCCAGATCTTCGGCAGGTTCTCCTTCTGTACACCGAGCAGATCGAGTCGTTGTCCACCCGTGAATTTCACCAAGGGCACATCGTATTTTGCAGCGACTGTTGCAATCTTGATCAATTCAGCTGGAGAAGTCACTCCGCCATAGATCCGTGGAATAACGGAGTAGGTACCGTCCTTCTGGATATTGGCGTGATAACGTTCATTGGTGAATTTGGATACACGCTCATCTGTGTATTCAGCCGGCCAGATCATACCGAGATAATAGTTGAGGGAAGGACGGCACTTGGAGCAGCCTTCCGGTTCATTCCAACCGAGAACATTCATGACTTCCTTCACACTCTTGAGCCCCATTTCCTTGATCTGAGCAACAATCTCTTCCCGATCATAGGATGTGCAGCCACAGATGCCTTCTTTGGTCTGTTCGCCTACATTATCACCGGCATAATACGTGAGCAGGTTTTCGATAATGGGTTTGCATCCACCGCAAGAAGCGGAAGCTTTGGTACAGGACTTGATTGCACCGAGCGTATTACAGCCTTTATTCAGAACAGCGTCCCCGATGGAAGCTTTGGTAACACCGTTACAACCACAGACGATCTCATCATCCGGCATACTTGCCATGCGTTCTGCAACAGATGGACCCGAGCCTGAACCGCCGGAAGGTACACCGAGCAAAATTTCTTTCTCGCGACCACTGATGTTCTCACCACTCTTAATGAGGGAAAATAGCGATGCGCCATCTGTGGTATCCCCGAATAATACAGCTCCGATCAGCTGTCCGTCTTTGATCACCATCTTTTTGTATATACCATCGACATCATCCTGGATACGAATGCTGCGAGTGTCCGCAGCGTCTTTGAATTGTCCGGCAGAGAATACGTCAACACCGGATACTTTCAGCTTGGTAGACGTGACTGAACCTTCGTATCCTTCGGTTGCTGCGCCAGCCAGGCGTTTCGCGAGCACCATACCTTGTTCATATAATGGAGCAACCAGTCCGTAAGCAATGCCACGGTGTTCTGCACATTCGCCGACGGCAGAGATGCCAGGGATGCTGGTATGCATATAATCATCTACAATGACACCACGATTTACATCGAGGCCGCTATTCCGAGCGAGTTCAATCTGAGGGCGAATCCCGACAGCCATGACAACCAGATCTGCTTCAAGTACCGTTTGATCGGTGAAACGAATGGCTTTCACTCGATGTTTGCCTGTGATTTCTTCGGTATGTTTGTTCAAAAGGAACTTCATGCCTTGCTCTTCAAGCTCACGCTGGAGCATCAGTCCTGCCGGCAAATCCAGGTTCCGGTCCATCAGATGACCGTTAATATGGATGACCGTGACGTCCATGCCCAGATTGAGCAGCCCCCGAGCTGCTTCCAGTCCAAGCAATCCGCCTCCAATGACGGCAGCTTTGCGATACTTTTGTGATGCTGCCATCATGGTCTCACAGTCTTTGATATCACGGAAGCCGATCACGCCTTCTTTATTAGCGCCGGGAAGCGGGAGGATGAACGCTTGTGAACCGGTTGCCATAATCAGCTCATCATAGGCTGCGCGTACACCATTTTGAGATACAACTTCCTTGCGCTTGGTATCGATCTGAACAACCGGGTCCCCCGGGTACACCCGAATGCCGTTATCTTCGTACCAGCTCCACTCATTAATTACGATATCTTCGATGGATGTTCCGCCAGCCAGTACAGAAGATAACATGATCCGGTTGTAGTTGGGATGCGGCTCTGCGCCAAAGACTGTAATTTCATAAGCGTGTGGAGCAAGCTTAAGGATATGTTCGATTGTGCGGATTCCCGCCATGCCATTGCCGACCAGCACCAGTTTTTTCGTTGTACTCATTATGATTAGCCCCCTTAGGTCCATTCTGCAACTGCCTCAAAACCTTTTCTCTAAAATCGAAAAAGCCTGTTATGCCTCGGAGGACTGCGCATATACATACGCATCCCTTGCTCCGAGATTGCAAAACAGGCTTCATTGCCGTTTCAACCAGCTACGCCGTTGTAACTGTGATCGATTCAAATATGGAGTTGTTATGGCTTAACTATAAAAGATCGATCTCGCCATGTCAAGATAGTTAACATAAAAAAGTATTTGAAATTTAAAGTTAATTATGTTTACATGAGTTTATTGGAATAACGAATGGACGACGATGTTTTACGAGTATATCTTTATAGATTGAAGGATTTAGATAAAGTTAGAACGAAGGATACGATAAATACTGTAGAAAAGGTGCCATGGTCACTGTTTCACCCTTTTTTAGTGCAGGATGGCGAGACATGAAATGCTTATCAACATGTTGAATCAGAACGTATAATCGTGACCATTTGGTTTTTGTCAGGTAACATGACATATTTATCGCTTTCATGTATTAATGTATTAAATGTTGTGGACTCTGACTATACGTAATAGGGAGGGATTGATCCATCATGCGATCTTTATTGGTCATCCGTGTACAACCAACGATAGCTGCCTCATCCGATGCAATCCCTCTGACACCGGAGAGGCTGCTGGGAGCAAACGGGTACCATGTACAGGTGGCGGGCAATGAAGCGGAAGCGGTGAAGCTGGCTCGTGCGGCCGAAGCGTCCATTTTGCATCTGTCACTGGCTGATGTGGAGTACTGGGTGAACTGCCTGGGAAAGGGAAAGTCGGATTCAGCGCTGCTTTGGTGGTGCGCGCCAGATACAGCCTCTTCCTCCGCAGAATCCTGCGAGGTCGAAACCTCATTTGATGGGATACTTACTCCATCCATGACCGGACCCGAGATTCACTGGACTCTTCACTTTGCAGCCCGGCGCTACATGGAACGCAAACAGTGGGAGCAGGAACGAAAGCAGCTGCAATCCAGGCTGGAGGATCGGAAGTGGATTGATATGGCGAAGGCTATCCTTAGTGATTTGAAGCAGATCTCGGAGGCCGAAGCCTATGACCTGTTACGCAAGAAAGCGATGGATGAACGCAAACGGATGGTCGATGTAGCCACAGCGATTGTGAAGGCCCATCAACTGCTCCAGTCTTAATTGGAAGGAGGATTCTCCATGGATATGTCTCAGATACTCCGAGAGGTCGGACGTGGGAAACGAGGCTCGCGTGATCTAAATTATACAGAGGCACTGACCGTAGCAGAGAAAATCCTGAAACAGGAGGTTTCCCCTGCCCAGACGGCTGCGTTTCTTATGGCTGAACGTATGAAAATGGAAAACGTCGAGGAACTGGAAGCTTTTGTTCATGCTTGTCGTAACAGTGCGGAACGTTTCTCCATATTTCAGGATGGATTGGACTGTGCGGGTCCTTATGATGGACGGACAAAGTCGTTCATGGCCACGTTTCCGGTTGCGTTTGTACTCGCGGCGGCCGGGTTGCCTGTGACTCTGCACGGGAGTGATCCTTTACCGCCCAAGTGGGGCGTTACGCTGTCAGTTCTGTTAAAGGAAGCAGGAATAGATACGGGTAAGATGGATCGGGAAGATGCCCGAGGTGCTGCGTTGCGTTCAGGTGTCATGTACGTATCCTCCGAGGAGTGGTGTGGGCCTCTTCGCAAGCTTCGTCCGTTACGGGAAGAGCTGGGATTCCGCACAGTGCTGAACACAGCAGAGAAACTCATTGATTATAACCATTCACCGTATCTGGTGTTTGGTGTGTTTCATAATACCTTTCTGGATCGGATTGCGAAGCTGCTCACCCGGTTTAACTATCGCCGTGCTTATGTGGTACAGGGGATGGAAGGTTCTGAGGATCTGTATATTGATCGGCCAACCCGCGTATACGCCGTGGAAGATGGTGATATGAAGCTAGAATTGGTTGATCCTGCAGCCTATGAATTGGATATGCCCGTGCCGGAACTGGTCTGGACGGCTGCGAAGCAGCTTGAAGTGGCGGAAAGTGTATTAAGCGGTGACGGTCATATTGCTTTTGTGAATCAGGTCTTGTTAAATGGAGGATTCCGCTTGTACGCAGCGGGGCGTGTTAATTCCATCGAAGAGGGCATATACACTTGCCAGGGGTTGTTGGAGAGTGGTGCAGCGTATCGTATCTATCAACAGTGGTGTGTCTCCATGGGCGGCGAACTGCCGGATAATAGAGCGATGTCCATCTATCCGGCATCGTCCAGATAAGCCTTGGTTCAAGCTTGTGATTGTTTAGTGTGTTCTTACTCCCAAGGATAAGTAACGGTCAGGAAGTCGGCGAATTTTTTGCTCTCTTCCCGCCGCCTTTTCCGCATGGCCGCCCGATCCGGAGCGGTCTCGTATAGTTTCTTCTCTTCTTCGGTCTCCGGGATGATACGAGGTACAATCAGTTTGCGATTATTTTCGTCCAAGGCCACAAAGGTCAGAAATGCAGTCGCCGCAATTTTTTTCTCTCCGGTCTTCAGATCCTCGCGAATCACCTTCACAAAAATCTCCATGGAACTGCGTCCGGTCCAGGACGCGAACGATTCCAGCGTAACGGAATCCGTTGGGTTAATCGGGTACAGGAAATCGACCGAGTCGGTTGAAGCCGTTACGGTATTGACCCGGCATAGCTTGGAAGCGGCGATGGATGCGATATCATCGATGTAGGACATCAGCTTGCCGCCGAATAGCGTATTATGATTGTTGACATCGGTTGGGAACACCCGTGCCGTCTTGAAACAACGTGTTTCGCGTACATATTTTTTCTCCACCTGATCCATCTCCGTAGGTTTCGGTATCTCTCTCATGTTTTTTCCTCCTTACAGTATGGCTGCTGTGACTTGAAGTTGGACTGCATAAAAAACCGCCAGGCGCGGACCGGCGCGCTGGCGGTTTACTGCTGTATATTAAGCCTTGGGCTTGAAAATGCCGGACGGTTTGCCAATAGGTAAGAACGCATAACCGAAGTGAGCGTTCAGTACCGAAGCACCTGTACCGTACAGGGACACAATTCCGATCGCCAGTTCAGCGTATGCTGCAATGGTGTGGAAAATGTGAGGAGCTACGCCGAAAGCGTCAAAGGTCAAGCCAAGGAACAGGAAGTCAATCAGAATGAAGATGATCAGCAATACTTTATTCGCTTCAATCGCACCGATTGTCATGAACAGGGTGAATACGAGGTATCCGGCAAAAGCAAATCCGAGCTGCTTGCCATCGGCCTGTTCGGCAAGCGTGGAGCCAAATACGCCCATTTTGATCATCCAGTTGGCAGCCATGGCGAACCAGAAGAATGCGTACGCGCCAAAAGCAGTTGTGCCAAAGGTATTGTTGCGTTTGGAATCTTGAATACATGCGAATAACTGGGCGAAGGCACCCAGGAAGATCGCCCAAGGAATAGCGTAGCTAAGTCCATCTGTAATGCCAAGCTTTTGGGAAGAAGCGACCAGGGTTACGATAGCCAACCCAAATAATCCCATTGCGCTGGGATCGGCGTTAACAATTTTGACTTTAGTCTGTGAATCGGTCTGCATGGTGATGATAAGCCTCCAATAATATCAAATCAGGATCTATGGCCGTCGTTGGCCGTCCTCTAAATTACATCATTTGTATCCGCCGGGTCCGGACACACACATCGCCCTATTGTACCTGAATGACCCCATTATGGAAAGGGATTTTATTACCTTTTGAACCAATAGACTTTTTGTTTTTTCAATATACACATTTATGACACAATCCGTTTTTGCCGTGAATGATGAGACCAGACGCTAGAATAAAGCCCTCGATAATACCACTAAAATTGCGTCATATCAGCCATTTTCGGATAAGCTCTTGTGTGATAAAATAATCTTTATCAAAATTTGGAGAAGAATACAAAACATCCTTGTCTCCTATGCCATATGTTAATCCAACTATAGATTGACAGGAAAAACTAAAATGGTTCACAGAATAAGGAGGTATCAGGGGTCATGGTTATGAGTTTGGATTTGAAAAATAAAATAGAGAAGGCCAGACATAACCTTCATATGCTGGTAGAGCATAACAAGGGTGGTCTTGGGCATCCCGATGTGATTCGGCAGTCTATGGCATTGGACGAATTGATTAATGAGTATAACCGAATTAGCCGAAAACATTCACGGGTTTGAACCCGAAGCGATTTTGATTATATATACAGAACGAATCACATAGATTGTAACGCTTGATCGTACAGACGGGTATGAATATCGCCGAAATGGATAGCCTCAGTTGAGAAGGAGGTATTCTACCGGCGTAATATTCAGCCCGTTTGTTTTTTGCAAAATATCAATTATCTATCTGTCTAATGCAGCAATCGTTTGGATTCCAGATATAGGACCTGTACGAACTTTTTCGTATTAATTCGGGTCTGGGACAGGGAAGGCTCCACATTGTTTTGCAGCTCCAGCATTTTCTTGCGAATTTCGGTGAAATCGAAAAATTTGGATGCATAGTTCTCGAACTTGGGATGTGTATAATCTGTTAATCCGAGAGAAACCACATGGCTCAGTGTCTGGAAGATGGCTCTGCGAACGCGCTGTTCCGATGCCTTGATCTCCTTGTTCACCTCTGCGAGTGAGGCACTCTCTCCCAATTTACGTATCGCTACATTCTGGAAGATGTCTTTGAGGGATGGGAACGTATAAGGGGACAGTTTATGTTCATCTGTCTCTATCTGCTCCAGATATTCCAGCATGTCCAGCAGATCCCTGCTGCCCGCTTCACCGATCATGCCCATCTCGGACAGCAGGAAATGTCCTGCTGTCGTAATGGTTTTGTCCGGAACCGGAGCTGGGGTACGTTCGATAGAATTCAAACCGGACAATCCCTGCAATGTCCGCTGAATATCTGCGATGGATTGCTGCATCCGGAGCCTTTCGCTCACCAGTCGCAGAACAGATAGAATCTCCAACCGGTTAATCGGCTTCGTAATATAATATTCAATGCCTAGTGAATAGGCTTCTCCGATCATATTTTTCGACTCGATCTGGGAGATCATGACGATCTTGCCCTCAAACCTGCCTTCAAGCGCCCGCACAGTCTGAATCCCGTCTCGTTGTGGCATCAGCAGATCAATCAGCAGGATATCCACCTTATGCAGTTCCAGCAGTTCCGCGTGAATATGCGCTCCATCCTCAGCTTCCCCGGCAATATCACCAAGGCCTTCATCCTCAATAATATCCATCAACATGGAACGAACGCCAGGATCATCATCCACGATAAAATAACGCATGTCAGTCATTCCCTTTCTCTGCGAATGGTGTGATTGATAAATCTATGGTTAAGGCGGTTAACACCGCCATGAACTCTCGTTCCAGTGTAATCGTTCCTTTCCTTCTTGCATAGAACCTGATATGTCAGGTTAAATGACAATGATTGGGCGATAAAAGCCCATTTTTAAAATAAATGTATAAATTGCATGTAGGTATCTGTCGATTTCCGTAGATGCCCTTGTAGTATAAGTAACATCCCGAAGTCGGGGGCTAGTGTTGTGGCAGAATGGTACAAACTTTTCACGTGACTCATCTCTGTACTTGAAATTCACCATAAAAAGGGGCATACCGATGGAGCAAACAATACAAGATATTGTCGGCATTTTCAATGATTTTCTATGGTCCAAAGTGTTAATTATACTATTGGTAGTATGTGGTATATACTTCACCACCAAGACTCGATTCATGCAATTCCGCATGATTGGAGATATGGTAAAGGTGCTTCTAGAGCCGAAAAGCAAGGAACCAGGCAAAATTTCTCCTTTTCAGGCGTTCTGTATTAGTATGGCGGCTCGTGTAGGTACAGGGAATATTACCGGTATCGCACTGGCTATCGCACTGGGTGGACCTGGTGCTATATTCTGGATGTGGATCATTGCAATTATCGGTTCAGCCTCCAGTTTTGTGGAGAGCACGCTCGCTCAGATCTATAAAGTGAAGGATAAGGGTGGATTCCGCGGGGGTCCGGCATATTATATGGAACGTGGGTTGGGCAAACGCTGGATGGGGATATTATTTGCCATTCTCATTACACTTTCATTCGGTTTGGTCTTTAATGCGGTGCAATCCAACACGATTACCGTTGCATTTGAGAACTCATTTGGCACGGATCGGTTAACGATGGGTATCATTATGGCTGTGATATTTGCAGGAATTATCATGGGCGGTGTCAAACGGATTGCAAAAGCATCGGAATACATCGTTGTTGTACTGGCTGTATTGTACATTGGGGTAGCGGCTTTTGTGGTGCTGACGAATATTACCCAGCTTCCGGCCATGATTGCGTTGATCGTCAAAAATGCCTTCGGCATCGAACAGGTTGCTGGCGGAACGTTAGGCGCTGCGCTAATGAACGGTGTGAAACGCGGATTGTTCTCCAATGAAGCGGGAATGGGTAGCGCTCCGAATGCTGCTGCAACGGCGGATACAACACATCCGGTGAAACAGGGACTTATTCAGGCGTTTGGTGTGCTGACAGATACGTTAGTGATATGTACAAGTACAGCCATGATTATTTTGCTATCCGGGGTATACAAAGGTTCCAATCTGGGCGGCATTGAATTAACTCAGGCTGCATTAAGTGTACATGTTGGTTCATGGGCATCTGGATTCCTGGCGGTTATGGTGTTCCTGTTTGCCTTCAGTACACTAATCGGAAATTATTACTATGGAGAAACCAACATTGAGTTTATCAAATCCAACAAAGTTTGGCTGTGGGTATACCGCATATGTGTTATTGCGATGGTGCTGTTTGGTGCGGTAGCCAAAGTGCAGCTGGTATGGGATTTGGCTGACCTGTTCATGGGGCTCATGGTGGTGGTGAACCTGATTGCAATTCTGATGCTGTCCAAGGTGACTTTCGAAGCGTTGAAGGACTATAAAAAACAGAAGGCTGAAGGACGTGATCCCGTCTTTACCCGGGACCGGATTCATATTCCAGGTGAAGTGGAATGCTGGCAGTCGGAAGAAGAAGTTATTGGAGATAAATCAATACATGTAGCCAATTAAGGTTTATCTGAATGTAGTTGGTTATATAAAATGGGCACAACAAACAACAGGACTTGGATTATCCATCATGGGCAACCCGAGTCCTGTTTGTTGCATTACTTTTTAACCGAATAGCTGATCAGTTGTTCGGACAGAGCTTTCATTCGCTCCCCTGTTTCATTAAGCTGCTCAATCACATCCGTAAAGGATGATACAAGCGTTGCTTGTTCCTGTGAAGAGGCTGCAATCTGGGCGACTTCAACTTCCATCTGTTTGATGACCTGTTGTACATCTCTCAGACTGGTGTCAATATCACTTGTAGCCTGTTTGGCATCCACAGAGAGTTTGCGTACTTCCGAAGCCACTACACCGAAGCCGGCACCAGCTTCACCAACACGAGCGGCTTCAATAGCAGCATTAAGGCCAAGCAAGTTGGTTTGTTCAGAGATTTCACGAATGAATCCGGCTACCTTGTTGATTTGGGAAGAGTTCTGAACAGCAAGTCTTGTGTTCTGCAAGATCTGTTCACTGGTTGCTTGCAATTCTTCAGCATGAGCGGCGACATGCTGCACCATATCAACGAGGTTACCATTGATGGTTTGATTTTCTTGTATAATGTCTTCAAGCTGGTTCTGGTTGGATTGGTCGTAAGATACACAGAAAACAGCAACAACGTTCTGGTTATCATCAAAGATCGGAATGTTCAGGGTATCGAGTTCAATACCAAAAACCTCCTTGGGGATCGTGGAGAGACTGGCTTCTCTTCCGTTTTTCAAGACGGCGAAGTTTTGGAATGAGTCCAAGAGCGCCATTCCTTTTTCAAAACCAAGGTCAAACTTATCGGTGGTAATAACCTCCAATACCTTTTCGTGATCATATACAGTTAAACTGGCTGGTTCTCTAAGAATCTTACTGATATAAGGCATTACTTTAAGCAGGGCATCTACAACGTTCATGGAAGAGGACCATCCTTTCAATATTTGAATGTAATATATTTAACGATCTATGGAATGCTCTATCTTTCATCGGACAGGAAGTGCGTTTCGTGAACGGCATTTTGCATGAAAGAATGAACATTTTATGATTAAATTTTAAAATATTTCCCATGTTAACTGATTTACTGGATATAAGTGTTAGTTGTAACTATTTTTATATCAGGATATTTGTACGAATGTATATGAATTATGGGACATATGTCCCTTTGTGTACGGTATATACGACAACGGAGGGGAAGTCGGAATGAAAGAAATCATGGACTTTGGACTTGTGCGGCAACTCGCCCGTGAGAATGGGTTGGATCAGGTGCTGGATGAGTGTGCACTTGCTGAGTTGCGACTACTTGAGGCTGTAAAGGGCGAGATGATCTGTGCCAAAGGTGAGCGACCCGAGCGATTGTATTTTCTCGTGCAGGGCAAGCTCAAGATCTATACCACCCTGCCTAACGGGAAGTCTCTGTTGCTTCGTTTCAGTACACCACTTGCACTCGTGGGAGATTTGGAACTGGTGAATGGCAAGGAGGCTATGAATACGGTAGAGTCGGTGAGCAAAAGCCTGTTGCTGGGTATCAGCTATCGTTCTCTCCAGAATACGTATGCAGGGAACCCTAAATTTCTGCATTTTATGCTGAGTCAGGTTACACACAAATTGTATACCTTCTCCAACCTGTCGAGTCTGAATATGTTATATCCGGTCGAGAGCCGATTTGCCAGCTATCTGTTGTCCACAATGGGCCAGGACGAGCCCTCATCGGAAGAGATCCAGACCTCCAAGCTCACCGAACTGGCGGATATGCTGGGCACGAGCTATAGACATCTTAATAGAGTTGTTCAAGATCTGTGTAATCGTGATATTATTCGCAAAGTGCAGCGAAAGCTAGTGATCTGTGATCTGGAACAGTTGCGTGTCATCGCAGGGGGCAATATATATGAGTGATGGCATTTTAAAATAAAGACCAAGCCTGCATATCTAAGCGACATGACGCGGCACAATATAATACAATACGGCACAAAAAAAGAGCACCCTCCCGAATATACCAAGCGGTGCTCTTTGTGCTCTTTGTGCACTGCACGTCAAGTGAATCAGATATCTCCGCGCTGCTCGAACAATTGAGCGATCTCTACAATGACACGTGTTGCCTTCACCATATTGTCTACCGATACATATTCGAATTTGCCATGGTAGTTCTCGCCGCCAGTGAAGATATTTGGTGTTGGCATGCCCATATAGGATAGCTGGGAACCATCTGTTCCTCCCCGGATGGGACGAATAACAGGTTCGATATCCAGTCGGGTCATGGCTTCATGAGCAATGTCGACGATCTGGCGGACGGGTTCAATTTTCTCGCGCATGTTATAGTACTGGTCACTCAACTCAACTGTAATGCTTTTCTCTCCATACTTGGTCTTTAGTTCGTTCGCGATCTGGAGCAGATTTGTTTTGCGCTCTTCAAACTTCTCCCGATTGAAATCACGGATGATGTAACTCATCTTAGTCAGTTCAACGTCACCCTCCAGAGACAACAGATGGTAGAAACCATCATAACCGTCCGTGAATTCAGGAGCTTCCTCCACAGGCAGGCGTCGATTCAATTCCATCGCAATTTTCAAAGAATTCACCATCTTATCCTTCGCTGTTCCGGGATGTACATTGGTGCCTCGTACGGTAATTTTGGCGGCTGCTGCATTAAAGCTCTCGTATTCCAGCTCGCCAAGTGGTCCGCCATCAACCGTGTACGCATATTTGGCACCAAAAGCAGCTACATCGAACTTGTGCGGTCCACGGCCAATCTCTTCATCCGGGGTAAAAGCAACCCGAATCGTACCGTGTTTCACTTCCGGGTGTTCAATCAGATAGGCCATCGCGGTCATAATCTCGGCAATGCCTGCCTTATTATCTGCACCAAGCAACGTTGTACCATCGGTTGTGATCAGGGTATGGCCTTTATACTCGTGCAGTTCCGGGAAATCCTTGTTGGACAGTACTACATCCAGTTCCGAGTTCAGCACAATGTCAGCACCGTCATAGTTATCGATCACCTGTGGTTTTACATTTTTGCCAGTAAAGTCGGTCGCTGTATCGAGGTGAGCCAGGAAACCAATGACGGGAACATCCTTGTCGGTATTGGATGGCAGTGTAGCCATGACATAACCGTTCTCATCCATCGTTACATCTTGCAGACCAATGGAGGTACACTCTTCAACGAGCAGTTTGCCCAAGGCCAGTTGGCCGGGTGTGGAAGGGCATGTCTCGCTATTTTCATCGGATTGGGTATCCATCTGAACATAAGTACTCAGTCTTTGAATTAATATATCTTTCATATATAACCTCTCCCTAGCTTGAGTAGTATATAAGTTGAGCTACTTGTCTTACACTGATCCACTACGAGGCCAGAATAACCTTCTGATCGCTGTTATCGTGTAACCGTTAGTCACAACTTATGTAAATTGGGTACAGTAATTATTGTGGTTCTCTACGGTTATCATATCATGTTTTGCAGTCATTTCCAGAATGGGGCAGAGCTGAAATATGAGGATGACTAGGTATCAAAAAGGGTACTAGGTCACAAAAATGTACGTACTTGTATTTTTATAACTGAGGTTCATAATAAATGATGAAGAAAGGATGAGTCCTAGACATGCCATTTATTACTGTTAAGGTATTGGAAGGCAAGTCGGTTGAGCAGAAACGTCAGTTGATTGAACGTATGACTCAGGTGGCTTGTGAGACACTGGATGTTGATCCGAGCAAAGTCTTTATCTTCATTGAGGATTTGGAGAAGGACAATTACGGCAAGAACGGAAAACTGTTTTCGGACTTAGACAAATAAAGTAAGGCTTCATATATATCATGATCATGGAACAGGAGATGTAACATCAATGACTGAACAATTATTTTCCCCTTATCAATTCAAGAGTCTGCAATTAAATAACCGTGTCGTCATGGCACCGATGTGCCAATATTCTGTCACTGCGAAGGATGGCATTCCAAACGATTGGCATCAGGTTCACTATGTGAGCCGTGCGGTTGGAGGAACAGGGTTGATTGTAATCGAGATGACCGATGTAGATCCGGATGGACGTATTACCGATAATGACTTGGGTATATGGTCAGATGAGCATGTACCTGCCTTCACCAAACTTGTGGATGGAATCCATGCTTACGGCTCCAAAGTAGCTATTCAGATCGCGCATGCGGGACGAAAAGCGGAGGATGCTCCGCAGCCGGTTGCCCCATCGGTAGTTACATTCCCTGGAGAAAAGTACAAGGAACCACGTGCGTTAAGTACGGAAGAGGTAGAAGCCATGGTGCAGAAGTTTGCAGACGGTGTTCGCCGCGCAGTAAAGGCTGGAGTGGATACCATTGAGCTGCACGGTGCACATGGATACCTGATCCACCAGTTCCATTCCCCGCTGATGAACCATCGTGAGGATGGATATGGGCAGGATCTGTCCCGTTTTGGCGTTGAGATCATTCGTGCAGTGAAAAAAGAAATGCCAGCAGATATGCCGCTAATTATGCGGATTTCGGCTGTAGAATACGCGGATGGTGGATACGACATCGACCACACGATCAATATTGCTCGTGCCTACCAAGAGGCAGGCGTGGACATGTTCCATATCAGTTCAGGTGGTGAAGGACCTTCCGGTCAGCGGAAACCGGGGAACTATCCGGGGTATCAGGTACCATTTGCCCGTCGCTTCCGTGAGGAACTGAACGTTCCTGTCATCGCAGTGGGTATGCTGGAGGATGCAGCATTGGCTCAGGCGGTGATTGGAAACGGTGATGCGGATCTGGTTGCCGTTGGCAGAGGCATGCTGCGTGATCCGTACTGGGCGAACCATGCGGCGCTGGAGCTGGGTGTCAGCAAGGATCAAGCTGCCATTGCGGAGCAATATTCTCGTGGATACTAATTTGCTATGAATCCTATTTAAACTTGCCACTCCGATGACAGAACAGCCTTCCGATCGCTGTTATCCTCAGATTTTTTGATTCACTTTTCCAAAGGTGAAAATCTGAGGATAAAGGCGAACGCGTTGCTTCTTCAGGCTATTTCTGCCCTCTGCGTTCTCGTGTAAATGTTCATTGCAAATCCTATATAGTAAAAAAATCAGGCCACAGCATGGTTAAAACCTCATGCTGTGGCCTGATTTTGTATGATGAGAAACATGTAGACTAATTTACTGATTACTACGCTCTTCGAGTTGCTTCATAGACGAATTTTTGATTCGACTGTGTAGGTGGCTGATCCGGGTTAAAGTCGGCGTATACTTTGATGTCAGAGAAACCAATGTTTTCGAGAATTAGGCGTAACTCTTCTATGCCGTACCAACGTAAAGTGAGATGTTGCAGCTCCGTAGCAACAAGAGAACCCTGATGCCATTGTTCGTAGCGGATCAGACTCAATTTGTACTGTTGAAGAAGGTTCACTTCAATGGTTTTCACTTCTACGGTGATCGTATCACCATCGGGTAATGAAACAATTGATGTTTCTACAGAAGAGGGTTGTGTCACATCGGGCAGAAACAGATCAAACACGAGCTTGCCGCCAGGTTCTAAATGCTGAAATAGATTACGTAATACGTTAATCGACGCCTGTCTGTCCTGGATAAGGAGCAGAGAACCTCCAGGAATGATAATTGTTTCGTATCGATACGGAAGGTCAAGCTTCTCCAGATTGGCAACAAACAGCTCAGGCACGGGCAATGCCCGCTCGGTGCAACGAGAACGGCAAGAGTCAATCATATAGGTTGAATAATCAAGTCCATCCACCTTCAGGCCTGCTTCAAGCAAAGGAATGAGCATTCGGCCTGAACCAGACATGGCTTCAAGAATCCGTCCTTTGCAGCCTTGAAGATAATGCCGATAGAATTCAATATCTCCTCCCAATGAGTGTCCCACGGGTTTGGTTAAATCATAAACGGCGGTGCATAATGGACCGTAATAACTGAAAGACATGGTATAGGTATCCCCCACATTTCAATGTAATGAATTGCAAACGTGGAAGGGAATACGTTAAGATTATCCCTTCCGGCAACGGTTGGAATTGGATTTTTCAGAGCAGACTATCATAGGAATCACGCACCTTTTTGGAATATATTTCAATTATAGGGTGGGTACAAACAGAGGTCAACTTCTATTCGGGTAGTTATACGAAATGAAATGTATAAGGAGGTGATTCGAATGGATTCATCATCAAGTTCATCAAGTGCACTGCCAGATATCCGGCAGGAGCTTGTGCTCCATGCACCTGTAGAGAAGGTGTGGGAGATGGTTTCAACCGCGCAAGGACTGGAGGCTTGGTTCATGCCAGGCAATCTGGAACCCGTGGAAGGTCACGAGTTTATATTGGAAGCAGGCCCCTTCGGCCAATCACCATGTCAGGTGACCGAAGTTCTTCCCCTGCACAAGCTGTCATTCCGCTGGGGTAAGGACTGGACGTTGACGTTCCAAATCAATGAACAGCCCGAAGGTACGGGTTTCACACTGATTCACAGCGGTTGGGATGCGGATAAACTAACTGAGTTTGGACAGGCACATGCGATCGTGCGGGAACGTATGGAACAAGGATGGGCCGGAATCGTTCAGAAGCTTGCCCAAGTTGTTAAATAAGCTTATTCATTCCATCAACCCCAGGACCTCCCGCCCGTTCATTCGGGTGAACAGCGGCCTGGGGTTCGTTGCTGTACCAAACCAAGATCCGGCGGAAAGAGACAGAAAACCTTCAAATTATAACGATAATGACCAATTATGATACGGAATCTATTTTCGTGAGCACCAGAAACGTGTAACATGTTTATAGCAATAAATTCGACAAAATTGGACGTCTCTCGCCCTTGTGGATGGAAGGAATATATAGATGAGAAAACACTGGATTATGCTGACCCTAAGTTTCATATGCATTGTCATTTTTCCGCTGGGCTGGATTGCCCAGACGTTAATTAGCGAGCGGGGTAATCCCCAAGCTATGGATGGAAAAATTGACCTGACCCAATGGGACTTTGATCGCAAGGGTGCAGCGTCTCTAAAGGGTGTCTGGGATTTCTACCCTGGACAGTTGCTGAGCCCGGCAGATATTGAAGCGGGTGTATCCGGTCGCATGCCATTGCCCGCTTCGTCTGGCACTCAGGTTCCGGCCCGATGGAACAAATCTCTGGGGCAAGCACATGGGTATGGAACCTATCATGTGCAAGTCCAACTTACACCCCGAACGATGAAAAACGATTATGGTATACGCACGCAGAATATACGCATGGCTCACCGGGTATTTATCGATGGTAAAGAGATTGGGGGCAAAGGCCTGCCAGGAAAGACCAAGGCGACAGATATACAATTAAATCTGCCCTTTACAGGATTCACTTCCATTGAGGGCAGCACGGCTGACATTATCATTCAAGTATCGAATTATAGTTACTCGTCTGGGGGCATTGTAGCGCCCATTTTGTTTGGAGACGAGCATAGTATTCTGAAAAGCCAGCAACAAGATTGGCTCAGGGATCTGATGGCCTTATTCGGTTTTATCTTGCCTGCCGCCTTTTTTCTACTTTTGTTCAGATTACGACGTACGGAGAAAGAACTTCGTTTTCTCGGATTATTCAGCCTTTCCGGTGCAGTATACGCTCTGACACATGGGGAGAAGTTACTGGGTACGTTTTTACCGTTCCTGACCAATAATGAGATACTTCGGATTCAGCTCCTTAGTTCAGCCTTTGCCTATTACTTTTTGCTTCGGTATATGGATGCCCGTGTGCCAGGAGCAGTTCATCAGTGGTTTGTTCGTCTGGCTGTCGTGTTAATCGTTACCCAGACCATTGTGGGTCTCACGCTTCCTCCGACGTTTTTCTCGTCTCTTGAGCTTCCCATGGTACTGATCTCGCTTGTTGTCATGTTCTATGCGCTGCGTGCCATGTTCTATTGGTTGAAAGGACGGCCGATTGACAGCCACTTTGCACTGGTGAGCATGATGAGCATACTCATGGTTGTAGTATTGCATACGCTCGGTGCATTCACTACCCTAGACACAGCGTTCTTTGCGCTGATTGAACTTTTATTATTTGTCATTGCCCAGATGATTGTGACCGCCATCCGTTTCGCACAATCATTCCGCGACGTGGAAGCCCTGTCGGAGCGATTGCTTGCCATTGACAGTCTCAAGGACGAGTTCATGGCGAACACATCGCATGAGCTGCGAACTCCCCTGCACGGCATCATTAATATTGCGCAATCGATGCTGGAAGGGGCAGCTGGAGCGGTCACACCCAAGCAAGCCAAAAATCTGTCCATGATTACTTCAACCGGCAAGCGCCTTTCACTGCTGGTTAACGACATTTTGGATTTTTCCAAATTAAAAAATAGTGAGATTGAGTTGAAACGGGTGGCTGTCGATCTGGAATCCGTTGCTCGTACTGTGGTTGAAGTCTCGGGTTTCACGTTTGAGGACAAACCGGTTATATTGATTCAGCAATGGCCCCAGTCGTTGCCACTTGTTGAGGCAGACGAAGATCGTCTCCGACAAGTTCTGTATAACTTGCTGGGTAACGCCTATAAGTACACTGAGCAGGGCGAGATTCGTTTGTACGCCAGTGTTGAAGGGGATTGGGTGAAGGTATCGGTCGCTGATACAGGGGTAGGCATTGCCTTGGACAAACAAGAGGATATCTTCCAGGCGTATGAGCAGAGTAACGGCACAATTGAGCGATTGAATAATGGAACCGGAACCGGACTGGGTCTGAGTATTACGCGAAAACTCGTTGAGCTTGGCGGTGGTGAGATCTGGGTTGAATCGGAGCCGGGGCAAGGTTCCACCTTTCATTTCACCCTGCCTGTTATGAAGTTGCCGCTGCTGCAAACTCATTCGAAACCAGCTGCCGCCAGATATGTTGCTGCACAGGGGGCAGGGGCGAAGGAGCTTGTGACAAGAGAGTCAGATGAGCAGGATGATCTTACAGAAGCGGAGCACACGATTCTGATTGTAGACGATGACCCCGTCAATCGACAGGTATTGCTTAACCTGTTATCAACGGAACGGTATCGTGTGATTGCAGCCGACAGCGGGTCCACTGCATTGAAACTCCGTGAGGAGTTCCCGTCCATTGATCTTGTTATTACGGACTGGATGATGCCTAAAATGTCCGGGCTTGAGTTATGTCGCAAACTGCGCGAGCATAGTTCCCTCTCAGAGTTACCGATTCTGATGCTGACCGCCCGCGGGTTGCCTGAGGATATCAAACACGGATTCCAGGCGGGAGCCAATGACTTCCTGAGCAAACCGGTGGATGCTGGCGAATTACGTGCCAGAGTTCGGACGTTAATTGAGATGCGGAGTTCTGTGCAGGAGGCTATTCGGACGGAAATGGCCTTTTTGCAGGCCCAGATCAAGCCGCACTTTCTATATAATGCACTCAATGTCATTATCGCGACCTGTGCAGTGAATCCGGACAAAGCAACCGATCTGCTGATTGAACTGAGTCATTACCTGCGTGGAAGTTTTGACTTCCAGAACAGGGAGCAGCTTGTTCCTTTGACCAAAGAGCTGGAATTGGTGGAGTCTTATGTGCATCTGGAACAGGCGAGATTTGAGGAAAGACTGGTGGTTGAGTATGAGGTGGAATCGGATGTGCATCTGTATCTGCCACCTCTCAGTATTCAGCCGCTTGTGGAGAATGCCATTCGCCACGGCGTGATGGAGCGGGCAGTCGGGGGGACAGTTCGTCTTAGGATTTTCAAAGAGAGCGAGCATGTGGTCGTACAGGTTCAGGATGATGGCGTAGGTATCCCTCCTGAACGTATGGCTCAGGTCAAGTCTGGGAACACCGAGGGTCCTGGAGGTGTCGGGCTGCAAAATATAAACCGTCGCCTGATATCTCTCTATGGTCAAGGACTGGAGATTCATAGCCATGTGGGTAAAGGAACGCAGATCCGCTTCCGTATCCCTGTGGAAAAGGTGGATTATGCCAAATAGTGTGCCGAGTTAAGCAATTATGGTTAACAGACTAATAAGCGGATGCCGAAAAATCGGCATTCATTCTAATTGAATCTTTCATGGCAGGAGGCTGGAAGAACGGTGAGAGCCATTGTGATCGATGATGAGAAGCCGGCGCAGCTTCATCTGGAGCGTCTACTGCGAACGGACGGACGAATTACACCCGTGCAATGTTTTTCAACAGCTCGTGATGGCCTTCATTTTCTGGCAAGGGAACGTGTAGATGTTGTATTTTTGGACATTGGAATGCCGGAGATGAATGGCCTGGAAGCGGCTGAATATATACAGCAATTGGATCAGAGTATTCGTATCATCTTTGTTACGGCTTATGCGGACCATGCGGTTGAGGCATTTGAGCTGCATGCACTGGATTATGTGCTTAAACCGGTAAGCTCCGCACGATTGGCCAAAACCATTGATCGAATTGCGGGCACCATGTCATACACTTCCCAGGTTGCAGCCACCGCCGAGGTACAGGAATCGGAGCCTGTCTCTGTGGAGCTGGATACCGAAGTTCCGGTGCTGCTTACGTTCAAACATCTGGATATTTACAAAAGCTTGGATCTGGGTGCCGAGAAACATAAGTGGCGCATAACCAAAGCACAGGAACTGTTTGCTTTTTTGTTTCATCACCGGGAAGAGTGGGTAAGCAAAGAGATTCTGCTGGATAAGCTGTGGGGTGATGTCCCCCAGGAAAAGGGGTTAACCCATCTACATACTTCCGTGTACCAGATTCGGAAGCTGCTTAAGGAATGGAACATGACCGGCAAGCTGGAGTACAATATGAACCGCTATCGTCTGTTATCAGGCAATCTGGTAAGTGATGTGGATCAATTTGAAAAAGCCATGGTCTACAACGTCATCACATCTGACAATGTCGGTGACTTGAGGCACATGATTCCACTTTATCGTGGCGATTATCTGGAAGAGCATGATTATCGTTGGGCACAGGCCAAAGCAAGGGAACTCAGACGCAAGTATACAGGGCTGGTTATGGATATCGCGAGATGGGATATGATGCATGGCCGTAGCAAGGAAGCGATTGAGCAATTAACGATATTGCAGGAACGGGAGCCTTATTCGGAAGAAATCTGCCGACTCATGATGGAAGTGTATGCATCCATGGATGATCAGCAAGGCATACTTCGTTTATATCAGTCATTTACATTGACCCTGAATGAGGATCTGGGACATCAGCCAGAGCCGGAAACAAGCAGGTTATATCAGAGCCTGACGGATAAATAAACGTAAGCTCAGACAGGAGGGTGGGGCATGAAACTTTTCATACACCGCAAAGACTTGCGTACGGATGACCTGGCCGCATTCGATTATTTGCGGCATCATCAAGAAGAGAGTGTACATGTTCTCATCTATGATTCATTTCTACTGCGTCAAGGACGAGAGAAGGAACACAGCGGTGTGAATTTTAGACAGCATGCAGCGGCATTAGGCAGGCAGTATCTTGAAGCCAAACAAAAGCTGCATGTTGCTTATGGAAAACCGGCTGAAGTGGTTGATTACATCCTGAACCAATTCAAAGGCGAGATGAACGAGGTTGTGGTCCATCGGGACATGACGCCATATGCAATCGAGCGGGACAGGGCCATACGCAAAATCAGCGAGGCACACGAGGTTACATTCACACAATTAACGGATCATCTGCTGATGGATCTGAATGGATTTGCTCATTTCACAGGCAAGTCGGAGCCTTATAAAGTATTTGCAGCTTTCCATCGGCGGTGGGTGGAATTCATGAATGAACATCCCAACCCTCCTTCGGCAACAACGGTTGCAGAGTTGAAGGTGAGTGATCGTCAGATTGATTGGCCGGATGCAATGCAGGTACCTCAGGAGTTGCTGGAGGGCAGTGGTTCGAAGGATGAGGACCCGCATCTGCTGTTGCAGCAATTCTTATCGGATCGAATTGCTGAATATGGGGATCATCGGGATGAATATGAGGCTTACGAGCCGAGTCATCTTAGCTCATATGTAGCGGTGGGAGCCGTGTCGATCCGCAAGATGCACGATGCGGCGAGTCTCACAGCGGATGCTGGGGAATGGATCAGGCAGCTATGTTTTCGCGACTTCTATCTGTATCGGGCGGTCTATGAGAGTCACTATTTTACATATGAAAAGGTGTATGATCTCTCGCCCCTCCATGACGGTCATTTTGAACGGTGGTGCAGGGCGGAGACAGGTATTCCGATTATTGATGCAGCCATGACGGAACTGAATGAAACCGGACATATGCCGAACCGGTTGCGAATTCTCACGGCGATGTTTCTCACCAAAAACCTGCAATGCCCGTTCACCTGGGGTGAAGCCTATTTCAGGCGCAAGCTGAGTGACTATGATAATATTCAGAACCGGGGGAACTGGCTATGGTGTGCTTCGCTTGGCGAGAATGCAGCTCCGTATTTTCGCGTAAACAATCCGGTAACGCAATCCGAGAAATATGATCCGCAAGGTGATTATATTCGCAAGTGGTTGCCTGAATTGAAAGATTTGCACAGTAAGGACATCCATCAGCCGCGCAAGGATGCCATTGTGGATCTGAAGGCATCGAGACAGGCGGCGATTGACGTGTATAAACAGATTCTGGCGAGTCGTGGGAAGGATTAATTTTCATTCCAGAATGCCTGATGATTGCCCCCCTTTAATATAAAAGGGGTTTTTAAATTTTTTAACAGCATCCCCCAGAATTATAGTGTAAAATAGAGTAATAAAAGGGTTTTAATTACACATTTAAACTGTAAACGATGAAAGGATGTGTTTGAGGGATGGAACATATCAATTCTTCAATGAAAGTACATAAAGAAGCCTTAAGTGCGATTGGGCTAAAATGGGAGGGGACCTTTGAGGAAGCTGGAGCAGGAGGTATCCGTGTGGTACAAACAGAATTCAAGCGTCGTCTGCATGAAATCACAGATCTGCTACACCCTCAGGAACTTCTGGGGTTATCCTATCACATGACAGATACCGGATTCATTCATTATGTTGCGGTTCAGGTCAACGAAAGCGGGGCACAGGTGATTCCGAAAGATATGGAACGAATCGATATCCCGTCTCAGGACTATGCATGTTGCAGGCATGTCAAAGGACAAGCTGTAGAGTCTTCCTATAATGGCATCTACAACTGGATAGAGGAGCAGGGGCTTAAGGTGTCGGGAGGGCCTCTAACACACTATGAAGTATATCCTATGGATCAGGATCCATATGAGCCGGAACCCGAGTTTACCATATTCATCCCGCTGAACCAGTAAAAATTGAGATAAAAATCTTGATGTTGCTCAGACCGCATGCTCGCGGTCTTTTTTTACATATATAGACATGAAAATAGTGTGAAATGTGATGAAAATTTAGGAATTATTAAGAAATTGGACTACCCTTCTTAAGCAATATGGCTTTTAATAGATAGAGAGCTTTAATGTATTAAGTCATATCTGACATATTGACGAACACATGAAGGAGAAACGTGAACATGAGTGAAACACTGAAAAGAGAGCGAATTCCAGAGCTGAATCTGGTACGTGCCATGGCAATTATCGGCGTACTGTGCGTGCATTCCACGTCTTATGCGACGGTAGACATGACAGGCTCAGGCTACTACTGGCTGTACAACTTTATTAATATTTTTATGAAATATGGTACGCCAACCTTTATTTTTATGAGCAGCTTTGTACTGTTCTATAACTATTATTCCCGTCCGCTGGACAAGAAACTTGTGAGTAACTTTTACAAGAAAAGATTTGTGTATATTTTACTTCCGTACTTCCTGTTTTCATTGATGTATTTTGTTTTGCTGCATTTCACGCATTATCAGGGCCGACCTTTCGGCGAATCGGCAGCAAGCTTCATCACAAAATTGTTCACAGGTAAGGCTTATACACATCTGTACTTTGTATTTATTAACATGCAATTCTATCTGTTATTCCCATTGGTATTATGGCTGCTCAAAAAGTATCCTTCCGTGGTGAAATGGTCTGTTCCGATTGGACTATTGATTCAATGGGCATTCATCGTAAGTAATAAATATGGATTCCAGGTACCCAACAAGGGAAGCTGGGCTTTCTCGTATTTTTCCTATTTCATGCTGGGGGCATTCATCGGGGTGTATTTCCCTAAAATCAAGCAATGGTTCGTCATCAGTCGGGCCAATGCTACCAAAGGACGCGTAGCTTCATGGATTCTGCTCTGGGCGGTGTGGATCATTGCCGGACTTGGCCATGTGTATATCTATTATCTGCTGCGTCTGAAGATCGCAACGTATAACACACTGTGGTATGAATTCTTCTGGAATGTGCATACCTTCGCTTGTGCGCTGGTACTTATCCAGATTGCCTATTTGCTCTATCGCAAAGGACCATCACTGATTGTGAAGCCGCTAAACCGGCTTGGAGCTCTGTCGTTTGGGATCTATCTGATACATCCCTTCTTCCTGCTGGTGTATCGTGAATTTCCACCGCAAACAGGAGTCTCCTGGTTAGTGCACCTGTGGTATGCCGGAGGATTCGGGGTAGCTCTGATCGCTTCGTGGATTGTCGTTGGATTGACGGCAAGGTTCATTCCATATGCATGGGTCATCTTTGGCAATCTGCCAAAACCCAAACCACGTCTGGCCCCGCAACAGAACTCGGGCCAACTGGACGTTCGTTAAGATGTATTTCCAACACAGGAATAATAAACCGTTTCTTGGTCGACCTTAGGGGAGAACAGGGAGCGGTTTTTTGCATACACAGATGTAAATGATATGGGGAACGATTGTTTCTTTTTCATTGTTGAGGGGTAATCATAAGGCGAAACGATAATACATTATGCATAACAGGATTAAGGTGAATATAATGACAACATGCGAAAAATGCGGGAGACCGATGCAAGATATATTGGAATATGTGGAACACATTCTTCACGAATGCAGTGAACAGACACAGGAGTACAACTCGAAAGATTATCAGGCCTATGGGCATGAGGGTGTTCACGAGCAGATGTGATACAATAGAAAGAAACCGGATTCATACGGAACCGAGGTGACAACATGGAGACGGGTCCAGCCCCTTTCCGGCAAGGAAAGACGGAACAAGAAGCGCGACTGAGCAAAACATGCATGTATTGCGGACAGCAGCGGCCGATGTCCGAATTCCGGCGCAGAACCGGAAAGCGGGCAGGTCCCGGAGCCAGACGTGGAGCCTGCAGCAGCTGTCGTAAGCTTGGTGGACAGGCTGATCACGAGGCCGGTTCAAGTGTGAGCAGGCGAACGAAAGAGCGGACGGAGCGTCAGCGGGATGGCTTGGAGACACGTGCTGTTACTGCCAGACCCTCTGCAGCTGCAAGAAATGAGGCAGGTCGTACCTCTCATGGTATAGAGCAGGGATCTGCTACGGTGTCTGAGGCTGACAGAATTCTGGTGTCTCAACCGTCAGTAGACTCGAATTCTTCGAATGACGATGAACATGCTGACTTGGTGACTTCTTCACCCTCTTCTTCGGGTATTCGCAAGAAGAGGAGAAGACGCAGGAAGAGCAAGCGGATAGAGGGAATGAAAGGTAATGAGCAGAAAGAGACAAGTCTGGAGCGTGATGGTTTGGCAGGTGAGGTAGTAACTGATCCGGCTGAGCCACAGCCAGGCGAGCACTGGCTTGGGCAAGGACATTCGCAGGGCCATGCATCTGCGAATGCGAGGGACAGTGCACAGCGGGCTGGCGCGCAAGTGGCCGCTGCAGTGCAGGCCGCCGAGCAGACTACGGCGGCCAAAGCGCTGCTGCCGGCTGAGCCGCAAGGCCCGGCAGCAGAGCCCATGGCTGCGGATCAACCGACCGCAGCCAAACGCAAGCGCAAGCGGCGCCGCAAGCGTGCTGGCGCGCTCGCGCCCGGCGCAGGGCAGGCCCGTAGCATCGCTGCTGAGGAGGCCCATGCGCCGGCACTGGGCGACCGTGGCGATGCCACCACGGTCGCTGCACCTACGGCGGCGGAGGCACAGCTAGCCGCCACCGGGCGCAAGCCTGGGCAAGCGCCGGGGGCTGCTGCGGAGGCAGGGCCTCCTGCGCCCGTGCGCCAGCCTGGATCGCCAGCGTCCAAGCCGCGCCAGGCGCGCAAGGAGCGTGCGCCCAAGGCGAACGGCGAAGACGCTGCCCGCGGTACATCCGGGCAGCGACCCGCGCATGCCAGCCGCAGCCACGTGGCTGGCACGGATGGTCGCCCCCGCCGCCAGACCCCGTCGGCCCCGGTCGCTATCGACCCGGAAGATCCGGCTTCGCTCCGGACCAACCGGCAAGGCATGGTACGGATGCGCGGCAAGACGGACAAGGGCAGGCGTTGGCATCAGGAAGTGGACATGGAGCTTGCCGTCACGCTGGTGAAGGAAAAAGCCGCTGTGGTGGTCAATCGGTACACGATTCGCCGATTGTTCAGCAACAAGGATTTCAAGCGGTATATTTTAACCCGGGATGACAACACTTGTTACTTCTGTGGATCGTATGGAGATACGATTGACCATCTGCTGCCGCGTGCCAAAGGTGGACACACCACTCCGCTCAACTGTGTCTGCGCCTGTAATCTGTGCAACCAGTCCAAAGCAGCGATGGATGCCGAAGAGTTCATGCGTTCAGGTATTCCCGAATGGAATGCTGCCCATCAGGCAGAATTGATTGAACTGGAAATGCAGGAAGCGCAGCTGGAATAAGGATAATATGCCCCCAAAGATGAAATCGGGGTTTGGATATAAAGATCACACCAAGACCACAAGAGGTCGAGGTGTGCTTTTTGCATTTAATCATGATTCCGGTGGGACGTTAGTTCAACGTGCAATAATTTCTTCAAATTGACAACGGTGTTCATCGAAGATGTACGTTATACTGGGAGGGAGTTGCTAAAGAAGCTTCATCATCCATAAGGCTGATGAAATGTATAGTGAACATCAAACCTGAGAATGTAGACTGTATAGATTGGATGGATGCAGATGACACCGGCAGCATTGGACATTATGTCATATATTACGGAAGAAAATATTCGTTTCTGGCTGGAAAAGTTCCGCTCTCTGGGCCCGTTACCGGGAATTTTGCTTACGTTTATGAAATCATTTGTGCCGCCACTGCCAACGCTGTTGATTGTGGGTGTGAACGGTGCGGTATACGGTCTGTGGGCAGGTTTCCTATATTCATGGATTGGCATGGTCATCGGTTGTACCGTTACGTTTCTGATTGTACGAGAGATCGGGAAATCGGCTTTTGTAGAGCGATGGGCACGCAAACCTCGTGTGCAACGCAGTATGGTATGGATTCGAAGGAATGCATTCAGTTATGTTTTTCTGCTGAGCATCTTCCCGGTAGGTCCGTTCGTCATTATTAATGTGGCAGCAGGTATCGCGCGAATGCGATTGTTATCCTTCCTGCTTGCGGTGGGCTGTGGTAAAGCGATCATGATCTTCTCTGTTACGTATATCGGTTCCAATGTGGAACAATTTCTGGAGCATCCTGTACGCTGGATAGGCGTACTGCTCTTCATAGCGGTATCCCTGTGGGCAAGCCGCAAACTGGAGCGACACTTTACCCGGTCATCGTCAGATGGTGTAGATCTACATGATCTGAATCAACCCGCGGGAAAATCGATTTCCTCATAAATGTAAGAGATATCAGTGCGCGGATAACTGATCTCTAATAATGCTGACGAGGACAGGAAGGAGGATCATCATGATTGAGGATATCTATGCTTTCAGCCGAATGTTAAATCGCATGAATGAAAATGAACTTCGTTCATTGTTGCGTGTGCTCTACATGAGATCAGAAATTGTGGTAAAGCGGCAAGAAGAACAAGGCGAAAAGGTGGATTTTGCGGGAATGATGCAATCACTTTTTAGAGATATGGACACACCTGTGGATCTGGGACAACTTGAGGTGCAAACTCTGGAAGAGGTCGACAAGCCAAATGAAATTCATATTACGTTTGGAGAATCCCCTCTGAGCAGTTTGAAAATGGGATTGAGCACATCGCCCAGTCAGGAAAAACGGAGCTTTTCCTCCATGGATGATAATTATGCTGTGGGTCCGTTAGGTGATCTGACCCTTCGTGCAGAATTAAAGCGCAGGCATCTCTGGCTAACCGAACGAATGTGTCTCAGTGACCGTGAAGCATATGGCATGAATGAACTGGAATCATTATTAGAGTTGAACGCCACAATACAGTCCTTTGATTCCAAGACATCAATCATTATCTGGTATGCGAATAATGCACGTGAGAAGACGGGACTGCTCTACGCCATGCATCTATTGCGGAGCAGCGAAAATCGCATATATCTGATCGAAACGAGTGGCCTATACCAGCAATTATTCAATAGACCCGACGTTCAATATGATGTGCTCCACACAGGTGAGATTCTTCCGGAAAAGCTTCTGGCGATGTGGCAAGTCTGCTCTGAGCAAGAGCCGCTGTCCAAGCAAGAACGCCTGCAACTGGAACAGGATTGGCTGGAACTTTCGGCGCAGCCTGGGCTATTACGTATGATGGAGAATGGCGTGATTCGGAGTTTGTCTGAAGATGCGTTGGACGAGTACATCATGGAGAAGGTGAGGGAACTAACACCAAACTGGGAGCCAGGAAAATATATCCGAGCAGCTCGTATCGTGGGTGAAGTGATTGGTACGAGCAGCCAGCATATAAGTGATGTCTTCGTGGAGTATCGACTACGGCAACTGGTGCTGCAGGGCCAACTTGAAATGGATGGAAAGCCACTTGCAATGAGGTATTACAGTGTTCGGCTTGCGGAGCACTGAAAGGGACTGAGGCTGAATTGCACAGATAGAAAACAAACGACAAGATCGCAAAGTTTGAAAGACGTAAGACATGAGCACTTTCATCCTTATACAGGAAGATGATCACGAAGTATCTCCGATACTAGGCTGTTCAGAATTACAATCAAATCAGACTGTTCCATCGGTGAGTAACTCCTACATGTCCGGGGAACAGTCTATTTGTTTCTCGTTAAGTACTGAACCAACTTCTCCTGTGCATTGTCCAATAACGATCTTCTTCATTATCTTCATGTCTATTATGATTTCTTCCCATTCCAGATTTCCATTAGCGGTCCGTGCTGCCCATAGACGGGATCGGTATCCGGGATCGGAACCTCTCGGATTTCCTGAAGAGCTTTGGCATGATCGCCTTCTTCACCTGTGCGCGTGTTGTAGCTCATACCGCCCGGGTAGGCACCCGCAATACGAAAGTCAGTGCTGGCCTCCAGACGTTTATGTCCTGTTCCAGCAGGAAGTACAACAACGTCGCCTGTCTGAAGGTATACTTTCTGTCCGTTTTCCCCGCCTAGAATCAGCTTCACGAATCCACTCACCACAGCAAGAGCCTCATGAGCATTACTATGATAATGATGATAATTGAACACACCATTCAACCAGCTATTTCCCCATCCATGACGGTTCAGCAATGATTCTGCATGAAGAGCCTCTTCTGCCCATACGTTCTTATACAAAAGCACAGGCAGGGTCGGATGATTGGGAATTACACCATTATCCTGAAGGAATAACGTCTCTATGTCCTTTTTTCGTTCATTCATCTCATATCACCTCATTATAAATTACCCGATAACCTCAAGAACGAACAAAAAACAATTGTAAAATGATACAAAATGTATCATTTTAAGGTTATACTCAGTACATAAACTCTCTTCAGGTGCACTCGTTGTATAAATCGCAAGGGGGAATCGTGTGTGAACATTGTTATTACAGGGGCTTCTGGATTTGTGGGATTTAATCTGTCACAGTATTTGGCGCAAAAGGGGCATCGAATTACCCTTCTGGATCGGGATGATTATTGTCAGAGGCTTGCTCACGTCTCTCCTCTGCATGAGATGCCGTTCATCTGTTGTAATCTTGCCTCAGGCCGGATCCAACTGCCTTCTGGAACAGATTACATTATTCATCTGGCAGCCATGCCACACGTGGATTATTCTTATCATCAGCCAGGGGAGGTATTCCGTAATAATACCCTCAGTACTCAAGCTATTCTGCAATATGCTACCGAACATCACATCCCTGTCTTGCTGGCATCATCTGTTGAAGTGTATGGCGGCGATTGGGGCAGAGTCTATCATGAATCAGATCCGTATGCGCCTGTCTCCCCTTATGCTGCATCCAAAGTCGCCTGTGAAATGCTTGCTCACTCCTACGCTCAATGTTATCAGCTTCCAGTCAAACTCTTTCGCTTGACCAACCTCTATGGTCCATGGCAATTACCAGACCGTATTATTCCTCGAAACTTCGGTCGGATGCTGGATGGACTGCCTCTGGATATCCAGGGTTCGGCAGTACGTGATTTCTTGTATGTAGATGATGCTCTACGGGCCATTGAACAGATCATGCTGAAAGGTAAAGACGGACAGGTCTACAACATATCAACAGGGCTTGGAACAACCATGCAGGAGATCGGGGAGATATTGAAACCGATGGATCGATCCTTAGCTGCTGTAGAGATTCGGGAGCAAGAACCAACCCAGTCCAGAGGTTCCAGTCTGGTAGTACATTCAGGAAGATTGCGAGCGGAATTGGGATGGTTACCGCAAACCACGTTGGATAAGGGATTGGAAAAAACCTTCCGTTGGTACCAGGCTCATCCTGAATGGGTGAGACAGTTCAGCCGTGAATATCATACAACAAGAGAGACGCGCAATTTCATTATTGATATGGCAAGGTACTCAGTTCCAGCAGTATAGAACGCAAAAAAAAGCCAGGGAAGGGTGTATTGAGTAACACCTTCCTTGGCTTTTTTGCGCCTCCATCTCATTTTCGGATTTCATCCGAACACGGACGGTTAGGCTATTTTATAACAATCTATTGCACGAAATCCTCGTGCTGTTTGACCTCACATTAGAAGGATCTAGTGATCTTTTTTGACGTCGGCAATTTTATCCTGTACAGCACCTTTGGCTTTGTCTTTCTTACCCTCAGCCTGAAGGGATCTGTTGTTGGTTGCATTACCGATCTGATCCTTCACTTCGCCTTTGGCTTTGTTAACGCCTGCTTTGATTTTATCGCCAGTTGAATTACTCATATCGAACATCTCCTTCGTATCTGGTGTAGTCCTTATTAACCGGGATGTCCGCATTCTAAACGTTCACTATTTCATGGCGGTCAGAAATTTGTTCTGGATATTCTGTCAGAAATGATCTGTACGAAGAGTCAGTATAAATATAGGCAGTGCTTAATTGCGTGCTCCATTAAAGAAATGAGAGGATGTTATGATATGAGTAATTATATTGGAAATGGTGCGTATTGCTACGCCAATTCAGCTTCAATGCTGCTGTCGTCCATTGGAGAAAAGATAGATCCCGGTCTGCTTGAAACCATCGGTGGCTTTTCCATGGGAGCTTTCCGCACGCAGGAAGACCTTCTTTTTTTTGATAACTGTACCTCAAGTCCTGATCTGGCCATCAGCAAAGCGATGAGCATTCTAGGATTTAGTGTGCGCGAAAGTATGCAATCACGGGGTACGGAGATGCCTGTAGATGAGCTAAGAGAGGCTTTGAAGCAAGGTCCTGTAATGATGGGTCCGCTGGATATGGGCAAACTCGCCTACAATCCCAACTCTCCCAATCTGGGTGGTTGCGATCATTATGTAGTGGCGCTCAATATGAAGGGCGATGAAATATGCCTGCATGACCCAGCCGGATTCCCCAATGTCCTCCTGACACTGGATAAACTTGAGGAAGCATGGAAGTCTGAATTCCCATGGAGTAGCGGTGTGTATCGACGATGGTGGAGTCCTGAACGTATTGAACATCCTGATCTGGAGGAGATTAACCGCAGGGCTTTTACTTGGTTCAAATCAACCCTTACAGAACAGACCCATGATATTGCTGCACAGGAAGGACGAACCGGAGCTTCAGCCATTCTGCATAAGGCGGAACAGGTTCGTGCTGGAGCAATCGATGGTAATGAGTGGGCTCATTATGTGTATTTTGCTCTGCCGGTAGGCGCGCGTCGTGCCCATGATTATGGTTTGTTTTTTAACACAATCCATCCTGACCTTTCTGCATTGAAATACGCACAATCTCGCCAATTCGGGGAATGCCAATCCCGTCTTGTCTCCCGGAACTGGGAGGCTGCTGCGACAATCATGGTGGCACTTGCTGAGACGGAAGCCATGATCGAAGCTGCTATTTTGAAGCTGGAGTAATTGAAGTGAAGCGAGGTTATGAGAAAGGGGGATACATACACATGGATGAATTAGCTGACAATCGCCATATCAGGCCAGGGGAAGACGAGACATTCGAGAATCGGCAACAGGAGTCGGACATTGCGCTTGTCATGCAAGCCCAGACCGGGGATGCAGAGGCTTTTGGTGAGCTGATTCACCGTTACCGTGGGCAATTGTTCCGTTATGTGCGAGCACTTACACATGATTCTTATCTCGCAGAAGACATTTTACAGGATGGGCTTATTCGTGCATTCATTCATATTAGACAGCTTCAGAATGCTGGCCGTTTTATGGCCTGGATACAGCGCATTGTGCGTAACCAGGCGTACTCGCATATGCAGCGCCAAAAGCAGCAGCGGGAACAACATTTTTCTTCGTTCCTTGCATTTGGAGCCGATGACGCTTCATGGAGTGAACAAGACTCGCTCGACATGACGCTGAATCATCTTTTGAATGACACCGATCGGAGATCACAGGATACAGGCTATGATCCGTATCAAGCTGTTGCTCAGCAGGAAATGAGGAATAATCTTCACAGGCTGTTGGGTTGTCTGAATGAAAGAGAACAACAGGTTTTCACATCATATTGGATGGAGCAGCTATCACCTCAAGAAATGGCGAACAAATTCAATCTGACAATTGCCAATGTGTATCAAGTTCTGTCCCGTTCACGTAAAAAAGTGTCTCAGCTTCATATTCATTTATCTGTAGATGAAATGCTGGCGGAGTGGAATTCACTCGGGCAAAATCGAGTGACTCTGGAGGAGCCCCTTTCGTTTCGGGTTCCCCAAACCTGGAACTCGGCAGCAGCATCCATTCACGAGATGTTAGGCTATATGGGTCCATCTCCGTCTCTCCCCATGGTTATGGGAATGAGTGGACTTTCTTTTCGTCTGACCATCCTGCCTCAGGACATACATATCGCTGGACCCACCGCCTATAACTTCAAAGAAGTGCTTACCAGAGGATTGCAACATATGGGTTATCGTTCCCATGCGGTTGAGGCTTTGGCAAGCGAAGCGGGACTTAATGCCAATCTGGTCGACCCTTCGATGCTAGAGGAGAAAGCAAAGGGGAAAAGGTTGCTTAATCCAAGGATTGTTCGGGCCCTCTCCCTGATACGTTACTCCATTCATCGAGGAATTCCCGCTGTCGTGTGGGACTTGAATATTCCCGAATTCGGGTTGATCTATGGCTATGATGATGCAGCCCGGACCTTATACGGTACCGATTTCATTAAATCAGGAACAATTTCCTATGATCATGTAGGGCGGGGTGTGAATCAGGAAGTATTTGTGCTGGCAGCGGAAGCAGATGGCATGATACGAGAAATGAACTTGCACGCGGCACTGACAGCTGTTTTGGCTCATTATCGTGGGGAGGAGCCGTATACATTGCCGAACACAGTCAGTGGTGTGGCTGCCTATGCCGTCTGGAGAGAAGCCCTAGTATATAGACAGGTAGAACCGAACGGTCACGCCTATAACATTGCCGTTTTGTGGGATGCCAGACATTATGCAAGTGAGTTTTTCAAAGAACTTTCTCTAAAGTGGGCTTCGACTCCCCGCTATTCCAGCTTGATTCCATTCTGTCTTCGGGCGGAAGAGTTATATCGAAACATGTCTCAAAAGTTAAATATACTCTCGGAATTATTTCCTTTTCCAGATGGAGGACTGCCTAATGATAAGCTTCATGCCGATCAGGCTATCTCGATACTTTTGGAGGTGGAGGAATTGGAGCGAGCTGCCATCGTTGCAATAAAAGAGTTGCTTGAAGAAATGGATCGGCATTCCCTCGAAATAGTTATGGTGTGACCTAAATGATCTAATCGGGCGAATAGTAAAGCAAATATCAGGAGGCAGGACGATTCGTCAGGCCTTCTTTGTGTCTTTTTTGCTTTCATGCCAGAATAGGTTCATACTTGAACAAGATAATGATGTCATTTCAGGAATAAGGCTGCACCCCTAGCTGCATAATAACGATAGTGACCAATTTCGTTGCGCGAGATTATTGAATTTGGAAAACAATTCCTGTAAATATCGATAAACCAATTCTTCCTTGTGTACATATCGCACATCTGGTCATATGTGATCTTGTCTTAATACCACATGTGGTAGGAATACGGATCTTGGACAGGAAGATCGGCAACGTTAGCTTGCCTGCATGGGTTGACAAAAAAATCGATTTTGTTACAATGTTCACAATATCTTCACAAGTGTAAAAAATTTCTTTTTCATGTTCATGTGTAAGAGGTGTAATATAAGGGTATAGAGTTCGGTTTCGGCCTGCTTGTCGTTTTGTGCGTCAACACATGTTGTCCGCAATAGATCCAAGATACAATGCATGAGGTGAGAGTGGCCCTGAGCTACGCTTATCCTATTGTGTGAAATTTGGTACATTTAAATGTATTCGATGTATTTTGTGGTTCGGCTCTGCTTGACAGGCATCATGAAAGTCGCGGACTTCTATCCCAAAGTAAAGGAGGACTTTCTCTTATGTCACAATCGCCTACTCAACAAGAGGTGCCGGTTACAGAAGGTGCCGACGTTTCCCAACGCCAGTCCTTGGATGTACTGGATCAACTGATGAAGCCTGAGGTTCAGGAGTCTTTAACCGTTCTGGTGGAGAACCTGCCTAAATTGGCTGAAATGGTTACTGCTATGACGAAAGCTTATGACTTTGCACAAAGTGTAGCAACAGACAAAGTTCTGATCAGCGACACAATGAGCGCAATGGGCGAGTTCGCTAAGCCTGTTGTAGACAAAGCTAAAGGTGTAGCTTCTGCTGCCATCGAAGCCAATGACCGTGCGCAAACAGAGCAAACTTCAGTTGGCTTGTTCGCTATGCTGAAAATGCTCAAAGATCCAAACGTACAACAATCGCTTCGTTTTGCTCAATCTTTCCTGAGCATTCTGAACGAGCGTCAACAACAGAAACGTTAAGACTTAGAAGAACGGAGGATGGATATGTCGAAGCAAATTTTGATCTTGGGTGGAGGATACGGCGGTCTGTTGACAGCATTGACTGCACGTCAATACTTGTCTCCGGAAGAAGCGACAATTACTGTCGTGAACCGTTACCCTACACACCAAATTATCACGGAACTGCACCGTCTTGCAGCAGGAAGCATTGCTGAACAAGCAGTTGCTCTTCCGCTCGAAAAATTGCTGCGTGGCAAAAACGTGAACCTGAAAATCGATACGGTGGATACAATCAAGCCGGACGAGAAAAAAGTTCTGATGACCAGCGGCTCCACTTACTCTTACGATGCACTCGTTGTTGCCCTGGGTAGCGAAACAGCTTACTTCGGAATTCCGGGACTGCAAGAGTACAGCTTCACGCTGAAATCGGTTAGTGATGCAAACCGCATTCGTGCACACGTTGATGCACGTCTGGATGCATACAAAAAATCCGGCAACAAAGCAGACGCAACGTTTGTTATTGGTGGCGGCGGCTTGACAGGTATTGAACTTGTCGGCGAATTCGTTGATCTTCTTCCAGCTGCATGTAAAGAGAAAGGTATCGATTTCAACGATATCTCTCTGTACACTGTTGAAGCAGGTCCTTCCATCCTGGCTGGTTTCCCGCCAGAGCTGGTTGATCGTGCGAAATCAAGTCTTGAGAAACGTGGCGTTAACTTCATCGTTGGCGTAGCGATTACCGAGATGAAAGAAAATGAAGTTATGCTGAAAGACGGCAGCTCCATCCCTACGAATACCCTCGTATGGACTGGTGGCGTTCAAGGTAACGCAGTTGTTGCTAACAGCGGAATTGAAGTGGATCGCGGCCGTGCGAAAGTTACGGAAGTTCTGCAATCCACTTCTCACAAAGACGTGTTTGTTGCTGGTGACAGCGCAGTGGTCTTCCCTAGCGAAGGCGCTCGTCCTTACCCTCCAACAGCACAATTGGCTTGGCAAATGGGTGAAACCATTGGTCACAACCTGGGCGTAATGTTCAAAGGTGGCGCAATGGAATCCTTCACACCAGTATTCTCCGGTACGCTGGGAAGTCTGGGTCGTAAAGATGCTGTCGGCATGATCGGTGGCAACCAGACTCGTCTGAAAGGTCTGCCTGCAACCATGATGAAAGAAGCTAGTAACATCCGTTACCTGGCTCATATTCACGGTTTGTTCGCACTGGCTTACTAATCTTCATGCCATTCAAGGGCGCCCATTTGGGCGTCTTTTTTGGTTGTCACGATTACAAAGAATCACAGATATTCAGATGGGAAAAAGGTGCGGCAGAAGTGGCCGATGTGAGGTCACGTATAATCCACATGGGGTATATGACATATTAATAGGACAATGGAAAACTTCTCATTTCATAGATGTACTGAACGGGCATGAACATGAAGCCGGCGCTTAGAAGCGCCGGCTTTCGTTTAAATTATAGATGAGCATCTATATATATTTAAGGAACGGATGGCTGCAACAAGTGGTCCGTTCAACCGAGAGGAGAAATGACGTATGAACGTTTTAGTTATAGGAGCAAATGGGCAAATCGGCAAGGTGGTGGTGGAGCAGTTGGTACAGGAAGGCCAGCATAAGGTAACGGCCATGATCCGCAAACCCGAGCAGGCAGACGCACTGAAGGAACTCGGTGCCGATGTGGTGATTGGAGATCTGGAAGGTAGTGTTGAGGACTTGGCTGAAGCCATGAAGGATCATAATGCCATAGTATTTACAGCGGGCTCTGGCGGATCTACGGGTCAGGACAAAACCCTGTTGATTGATCTCGATGGAGCAGTGAAAACGATGGAGGCGGCAGAGCAGCAAGGCATTTCCAGGTATATTCTGGTCAGTGCATATGGCGCAGATCAACGGGAGAAATGGTCAGAGTCCATTAAGCCTTATTATGTGGCCAAGCATTACGCAGATCGTGCCTTGTTTGCAAGTGATCTGAATTACACGATTATCCGTCCAGGTGGTCTGAAGAATGAACCGGGCACGGGCAAGATTGCAGTTGGAACCGATCTGGAACCGGGTAGCATCCCGCGTGAAGATGTGGCCCGCGTCATCGTGGCTTCTTTGCAGAAAGAGAAGACGTACCGGATGGCCTTTGATCTGATTGCCGGGGATCAGCCCGTTGAACATGCCTTGGGCAAACTGTAGATGTTATTGTAAGATAACGGGAGAATGAAATGATGGGGATGAGGGGGAGCGCTGCATGAACGAAGCCGTGCTGGTCATAGAGGATGAGCCCAAAATAGCACGTCTGCTTGAACTGGAATTACAGTATGAGGGATATCAGGTAGGCAAGGCGGGGAGTGGAACAGAAGGACTGGAGAAGTATGGGGAAGGTCAGTGGGATCTGATTCTGCTTGATGTGATGCTGCCTGGTCTGAGTGGCATTGAAGTGTTGCGCCGAGTTCGGGCCAAGGATGCTACAGTTCCGATTATTATGCTCACCGCCAAAGATTCCGTGGAAGACAAGGTATCCGGCCTGGATCTCGGAGCCAATGACTACATCACCAAGCCGTTCCAGATTGAAGAGTTGCTTGCCAGAGTTCGGGCCGCATTGCGGCTTAGTGCAGTGGCGTCTGTTGTTTCTTCCGCTTCTTCGTCTACACCTGCTGATACAGGCAATGACTCGTCTGGTCATCAGGATGAAGCTAGTGCAGGCTGGTTGACGGCTGCCGGCTTGAAACTGAATGAAGGAACGCGAGAGGTATCGCGAGATGGCGTAGCCATTGAACTTACGCCACGTGAGTTCGATCTGCTGGTGTATCTGCTGCAAAATCAACGTCAGGTGCTCAGTCGTGACCAGATTGTGCAGGCCGTGTGGGGATACGATTATTATGGAGATACCAATGTGGTGGATGTGTATATCCGTTATGTGCGCAAAAAGGTGGATAACGGATTCACACCGCCCTTAATACATACCGTACGGGGCGTAGGTTACGTCCTGAAGGAACAGTCATGAGCCTGCGCAGTAAAATCTACGGATATTCGTCTGTATTATTTGCTGTGCTGTTAATCGCGGTGAACCTGTCGGTCTACATCGTGTTTGAACGGATGTCGATTGATAACGAGGTTAATCGGGTGGAAGCGGAAGCGGAGTCTATTGTCAAAGGAGTGCGTCAGTCTGCCGGCTCCATTCCGCCGGACGACTTGCTGCGGGCCTACGCCCCTGTGAACGGCATGCTTCGGATCGTCAATGAAGACGGCACCAGTTCACCGGTGACGACAACAGCAGCTTCCGAACAGCTAAGCAAGCTGCCCTATAAGTACGAAAGTGAGAAGAAATCAGAGTATACCCAAGTTGAACAGATTGGTTACGTGTGGGTATCAGTCCCGGTTATCTGGCCAGATGGCGAGGTAGTGAACGTGCAGGTCACCGAGAGCATTGCAGAGACGGAGAATCGTCTGTCCGTACTTCGTACCGTGCTTGTGGCAGTCACCATTATTGCTCTTATTCCAGCCATCATCTCTAGCCGGATTCTGGCGAACCGGATGACCAGACCGATTCAGCAGATGACACGCACAATGGGTGACATTCAGTCCAGCGGCCAATTCAAGCGTCTTTCACTGGAGGGAGGATCGAAGGATGAGCTAAAAACGATGGGACAGACGTTTAACCGGATGATGGATCTGCTTGAATCCAACTTTGAACGACAGGAGCGATTCGTATCCGATGCATCTCATGAACTCAAAACACCGCTGACCATTATTGAGAGCTATGCCAGTCTGCTACAGCGGCGAGGAAAAGAGCGGCCTGAAGTATTCGATGAAGCGGTGGAAGCGATTCTGTCCGAATCGGTTCGCATGCGGGAGATGACCGAGCAACTGCTACTGCTCGCGAAGCAGCCAGAGCAGTGGAATGTACAGTTGGAGCGTGTGGACATTACGAGACTTGCAACAGAATCCACACGTGCGTTTCGCGAAGCCTATCACCGCGAAGTCCGGTGTGAAGATCCGGGTCCAATCTGGGCGATCAGTGATGAGAGCAAGCTGAAGCAGCTTTTGTTTATTTTGCTGGATAATGCCCGGAAGTATAGTGAGGATGCAGTTGAAGTGAAGCTGGAGGTCAAGGGACAAGAGTGCTGTATTCAGATTGTGGATTCCGGAATTGGCATGCGGGAGGACGAGCTGGAGAAGGTATTTGATCGATTCTACCGGGTTGATCCGGCCAGAACACGCAGCTTGGGCGCAAGCGGTTCGGGTCTGGGATTGTCACTTGCCAAAGAGCTTGCAGGAGCAGTTGGAGCAAGAATCGAACTGACCAGTACCGAGGGTGAAGGAACCGAGGCTTCCATTATTTTGCCATTATCGGCTCAGAACGGACCGCTCTCATGAAATTCTCATTCTTCTCTTATATACTATATAAACTGAACTAAAGATTGTTCACACTGACACTACGATGACAGAACAACCTTCCAATCGCTGTTATCCCCAGATTTTTCGATTCCCTTTCTCAAGGGGAAAATCCGGGGATAGCGTATGCTTCCGATGTAGCTTTCTTTCAGAAAGCTTGTAGCTTCGCTTTTTCAGGTATTTTCTGTCCTCTCCGTTACTGTGTAAAAGATTAGTTCAATTTATCTAGTAACCATCGGAATTAAACTCAGACCGAATAATACAGCAGATGAACTCGGGCTATGGGAGAGCTATAAGGGGGAAATGGAATGACAGAGCATGAGCAGCGACCACCGGAAATGAAACGGCAAGAGCAGAGGGACAGTGGTTGGGCGAAATCGAGAAGAACACTTTGGTGGGGTTCGGGGCTTCTCATTGTGCTGATTGTGGCAGCAGTTGTCTGGTGGAAGCCTTGGCAATCGACTGGTGCGGTACTTACGGCAGATGCGGCAGCCCAATCGGTGCTGGATCAATATCCGGGCGAGATTGTGAATTCCACGTTGAAAGACGGGACGTATATCATGCAGCTCCGTTCGGAGACCGGACTGTATGATGTGCAGGTGGATGCTGTCACGGCTGCCGTGAATTCCATCAAGCGGCTGGAGTCGAACCCACAAGCGGAAGAGAAGACGTTATGGAGCCGCGAGCAGATCAAGACGGCGGTGTTAAAACAACACACGGATAACCAATTGGTCTCGCTTGAACTTGTCGAGCAGCAAGGCAGTCCGGTATACACCGCGGTTGTGAAGGCGAAGGATAACAGCCGTGAAGAACTCACGATTGACCCATATACGGGAGAGACGATATCTTCCAAAACAATCGCAGCGCCGACAACTGAACCACCAAAGGATGATCCCAAGCCTCAGTTTCTGAGTGAGAAACAAGCCAAGCAGAAGGCACTTGCGGAGGTCCCGGGGGAAGTGGACGACATCGAACTGCGTGGAACCAACAGCGGGAATCCGTATTATCTGGTGGAAATTGATCTGGAGGATGGCCGGGAGGCTATTGTGCAGGTGAATGCCATCTCGGGAGCCATTCGTTCCGTAACCTGGGATGAAGACGAGGATTAACTTTTGCTATGGAAAGAGAGCGATTGAATATAACTTTAACTCGTTGGACAGATGATTCCTAATGTGGAGTCATCTTTTTCATTTGTTTTAAATACATGTTTTTGAATACATACATTATGAACAACAGTTAAAGTTAAATGAGCATTCTCTTCATTTTCTCATCAAATTCTAATCTAACTCTCGCTGATCTCTCATTCCTGCAGGTTATTCTATAGATGTAGACGAGAAAGAGAACAACAAACGAGGAGATGAATGATGATGATGAACAAACATAAACTATGGATTGGCAGCTTGTCAGCAGCGGTATTACTTGGTGGATCGGCCGTAGCGGCTAGCGGAAATGTGAACGGACAATCGGTGCAAACGACACCATCGTCAACAACACAATCCGTAACACAGAATCAGAACAGCACAGGCAAAATGCTGAATGCATCCCAAGCAAAAGCATTGGCCTTGAAAGCGGCGGATGGTAAAGTGGATGACGTCGATCTGGAGCGTAGAAACGGCCAAACGTTCTATGAAGTTGAGATCGACAGAAAAGGAACCAATGATGTTGTCGTTCGTCTGGATGCTTATACAGGCAAAATTCTTGCGGTCGTGAATGATGAAGACTACGATGATGACGACGATTATAAAGATAATGTGACAGGCAACACATCTAACAACTCTGCTTCCAAGCAGGTCAAATTGACGGCATCCCAAGCTTCAAACATTGCGCTGAAACAAGTTACGGGTGGTAAAGTAACCAAAGTCGAGCTGGATCATGATGATGGTCGCTATGTGTATGAGATCGAACTGAGAACCGCTCAAGGTGAAGCAGATGTAGATATCGATGCCAACACAGGTAAAGTGTTATCGTTCGACCAGGATTTTGACGACCAAGACTAAGCAATAAGGGCGAGAGTACGCCTATAAAACATCATATAAAAACCTGCCTATCAACAGCCGCACACAGCTAGAGATCGTTACATCATGGAGGGGCAGGGCAGGTATAGCAGAGGACGCTTCGGGGGAAGCGTCTTTTTGCTGTTGATGAAGAGAATGGAGTATGAAATTGTACATCTTCCGCCGGATTGTTCACTATCCGAGCAGGAACGTGGCGGATACAATCGGAATCAAGGAGGTGAATGCCCAGCCAATCTTGCCAAGAATTCTATTGCTAAAATGCATCATCGATCGGAGGCAGATGAGACATATCGATTTTATTTTATGTAAGCGCTTCACGAAAAAACATGGAGGTGCATTACGATATGGCTATGAACGATGGATGGTTGAAAAAGAATACACATTCACGTCGCTTTACCCGCCGCTTAAGTTATTTGCTTGTGTTGGTTTTGGCGCTGCAATCAATAGGTATGCTGCTCGCACCCGGACCGAATGCTTCAGCTGCTCCGCTTAGTGTAACGAACGGGGTACAGTTCAAGGATACCAATGGCAATGTCGTTCATGCTCATGGGGGCGGGATGATCAAGGCAAATGGGTATTATTACTGGTTTGGGGAGAATCGCAACCCGAATGGAACGTTCAAGGCGGTATCGGTGTATCGTTCATCGGATCTGAAGAACTGGGAGTATCGCAATGATGTGCTCACCAGCAGCTCGGCAACGGAGCTAAATATCTCCAACATTGAACGCCCGAAGGTTATCTACAACAGTGCTACCGGCAAATATGTGCTGTGGATGCACAAGGAGAATGGTCTGGATTATGGCGAGGCCAGAGTGGCCGTAGCTACTTCTAATACGGTTGATGGCAACTACACGTATGTGGGCAGCTATCGTCCACTTGGGTATGATTCCAGAGACATGACGGTGTACAACGATAACGGAACCGCTTATCTGATCTCCGCGACACGAGTGAATGCAGATCTGAATATATATAAGCTGACCCCGGATTTCCTCGGTGTGGAATCCCTTGTCACAACACTGTGGCCCGGACAATATCGAGAAGCGCCTGCCCTATTCAAAAAAGACGGCGTCTACTTCCTGATCACCTCGGGTGCGACCGGCTGGAATCCGAATCAGGCGAAATATGCGACAGCCTCCAGCATTACAGGCACATGGAGCGGTCTCAGCAACTTTGGAGACAGTACAACGTATGGTTCTCAATCGACATATGTCGTTCCGGTAGAAGGTTCACAGACAACCTCCTATCTCTACATGGGTGATCGCTGGGCTGGAGCGTGGAGTGGGCCTGTGCAAGATTCCAAGTATGTCTGGCTGCCACTTTCATTCCCAAGCGCAACCAGTCTGGCGATGAATTGGGCCAGTAGTATTACGATTGATACAGCAACAGGGACTGTGACCGGAGTGAGTACACCGGATGTCTGGGACCCAAATGCTTCATATCAGCTGATTAGCCGTAAAAGCAACAAGTTGCTAAATGTCATCGGGGGTTCTTCCGCCAACGGTGCGGATTTGGAGCAGCGAGCAGATGGGGGAACAACAAGTCAACAGTGGCAGATTACCGATGCGGGTGGCGGTTATGTCAAAATCATCAACCGTTCCAGCGGTAAGCTAATCGGTGTGGAGAATGGTGCCACCACTGATGGGGCTGTCATTGAACAGTGGAATGATGGAGGGTGGGCCAGCCAGCAATGGCAGCTCGTCCATGTAGGTGGTGGTTATTATAAACTGAAAAACCGCAGTACAGGCAAGGTCTTGGACATCTCCGGTCAATCTTTGGCAGATGGTGCTGCGGCCATCCAGTGGACGGATAATGGGGGTACGAATCAGCATTTTCAGATTGTTAAGGTGCAGTAAGACGTTTTAAATATTATAAAATAAGGTTCAACATAAAGTGGAAGCCCCTGTCTCTTACCATAAGGTGGGACAGGGGCTTTGTGATGTATTAGAGCTTGTTACGTGATGCTCTTACTCGAAAGGGATATCCAGTTGATGGCTCATATCGTGACCTATTTCCGATCATTACCATCCCAATCTGTGGTAAACTAGTAGAATTGTAGAAAAAGATAGAGACAGGAGCTGGATAACGAAGTGAGTGAACAACAAGTGCTATCCATTGAAAGCTTACGTATGAGATACAACGGACGTTATGTGCTGAACGGCATCGATCTGGAAGTGAATCGCGGTGAGATGATTGGATATATTGGTCCGAATGGGGCTGGCAAAAGTACAACGGTTAAGATTTTACTCGGGCTGGTTGAAGGATATGTAGGCACGGTGCGAATCTTTGATAAAGATATTGCGGATGGGGATGTAGAGTATAAGCGCAGAATCGGTTATGTTCCGGAGGTCGCGGAATTGTACGAACAATTAACGCCTGCGGAGTATCTGACTTTTACGGGGGAGTTATACGGCATGTCCTATGAAGATGCAGATTACAAAGCCAAGCTATTGATGGATTGTTTTGGACTGGAAAAATCATATCATTCCCGCATTGCATCCTTTTCTAAAGGTATGCGTCAGAAAGTGCTGTTAATCTCTGCGCTGCTGCATGACCCGGATCTGCTATTTCTGGATGAACCACTCAGCGGATTGGATGCCAATAGTGTGATGGTGGTCAAAGAGATTTTGTCACAATTGTCAGCCAAAGGCACAACGATCTTCTATTCGTCACACATCATGGATGTGGTGGAGAAGATCAGCAGTCGAATTGTACTGATCGCTGAAGGACGCGTGGTGGCAGACGGTACGTTCAAGCAGCTCCAACAGCAGTCCATGGAAGGGACGTTGGAGGAAGTATTTAATCAATTGACAGGCTTCAATGAGCACAAAGCCATTGCGGAGCGATTTGTATCGATTGTGCAGGAGGTGTACTGATATGGAGGAATCCTCCGACTTCCGCACACTCAAGATTCTGGATCGCTTTCGTCCGATCATCGCCAGAACAGGGGCGGATTATGATGTGCTTCGCCTGATTTTGCGGGTGAAATTCCAGATGGATCAACGCAGAGTACCTACCATTTTGTCCAACAATTCAGGAAAAAAAGAGCGCAAGGAAGGGAATCAGTTTCTTCGTTCCCTGTGGTTGTATGGATTAATGGGACTGATGATGGTCCCCTTCATCGTCTGGGATACGGGGCATTTCATGCTTCAGATGGGTCTTGTGTTTGGCATCTTAATGTTTATGATCATGACGTCCATGATCTCGGATTTTTCCTCCGTACTGCTGGACATTCGGGATCGTAATATTATTATGACCAAGCCCGTTAATGGACGAACGGTGGGGATGGCCCGAGCCATCCATGCGGGCGTATATCTGCTACTGCTGACGGGTTCATTAACCGGTATACCGTTAATTGCCGCGTTGGTGACACATGGGATCGGATTTTTTTTGATCTTCCTCGTGGATCTGATTCTGATCAATATGCTGATTCTGGTGACAACGTCCCTGATCTATCTGTTCATGATGAAGTTTCTGGATGGTGAGAAGCTGAAGGATATGATCAATATGGTACAGATCCTGCTTTCCGTGGGGATTGCGATCGGTTATCAGCTGGTGATTCGTTCGTTCAGCATTATTGATTTTGGGATGGTATTTACCCCGGCTTGGTGGCAGTTGCTGCTGCCTCCGTTATGGTATGCGGCTGTCTATGAATGGTTATTCGCGGGCGGTGGGAATGTGTGGATCTATACGTTCACAGCACTGGCAGTCTTGGTTCCGGTGGTAAGTCTGATCATATATGTGAAGCTTACGCCTTCCTTTGAGTTGTATTTGGAAAAAATGGCACATTCGGGTCAGTCCTCCGGACGCAGACGAGGAAGATGGGATCGGTTGATCTCCAAGGTGGTCAGTCGTTCCAGAGAGGAGCAAGCTTGCTTCCGTTTGTCAGCCAGCATGATGCGCAATGAACGGGAATTCAAGCTGAAGGTGTATCCATCGCTTGGTTTATCATTTGTTTTGCCTTATATATTTTGGTTTACCCAATTGCAATCCTCCACCTGGGCGGAGTTCAGGCAAAGTTCGTTTGTATACACCTTTTATATCGTGCTGATGCTGGTTGTTACGGTTGTGGTTATGCTGAAATTTTCAGGGCAATACAAGGCGTTCTGGACCTTTCGGGCTGCACCGATGGCGAATGATAGCGCGTTATACAAAGGCGCTCTGAAGGCGTTCTTGTGCAATATGTTCCTGCCTATATTTCTGGCAAATGCCGTTCTGTTTACCTGGACATTCGGATTACGGATACTGCCAGATATTGCGATCATCTTGTTGACGGCGACCGCGCTTGTCCCGCTGGCAGGCAAGTTATTGCTGCGTAAGCCGCCGTTCTCCCAATCCTTCAGTATGGCGCAGCAAAGTGATGGCTGGTATGTATTTGCCGCCCTCCCTGTGCTTGCCATGTTATGGGGAGTCCATGTCTTTTTCCGTTCCGTGTCAGGGGGCGTGTGGATCTATGGTGCGCTACTGATTGTGGCGAATGTGTTGTTATGGACGCTGCTGTTTCGGGAGAAGAAGACAGCAGGTGAGAGGTCGGTTGCAGTTTGAGAATAGATTAGTAGAGTAAGAGCGCTACACGATAAGAGAGGGTAAAAGAGCTAACCTGGACGCTGCTGTCGGGCTTAGCTCTTTTTGATAGGTGATGCTACAAACTAGGCACAATAGCTTCTCTGTGATTCGTTAGATATTAGATTCATGCTAAAAGGGGCAAATAACGTGTATCAGGTTCGTTAAAATGAAGTGGAGCAGTGGAGGCTCTCAGGAGGGAGAACCCTATTTTTTATAGCCTAATCGAAGGATGGATTCCGCTAACCGATCGGCAGCATCGGCTGTGGAGATCGCAGATTGCGCAGCTTCTGCGTATACTTTGCTTAGTGTGCCTGCAATCCCCGCCACCTTTTGGCGGATCAGGTCAGGCCCGGCGCCTTCCAGCTCGTAGGCGGTGGAGATGATTCCGCCTGCGCCCAGCACATAATCAGGCGCGTACAGAATGCCGCGCGCCTGCATGCGGCCTGCAACCAGCTGTCGTTCACTCAGCTGGTTGTTGGCCGCCCCGGCAACGATGGAGCAGCGCAGCTCCTCCACCGTTGCCGGGGTCAGTACGCCCCCTAGGGCACAGGGGGCGAAGACCTTGCAGTCAGCGGCGTGGATATGGGCCGGATCGGCCGGAATGGCGCCGCTGAACTGCACAAGGGCACGTTGTACACGATCCGGTACAACGTCTGCCACAATGAGCCGTGCCCCGGCTGCATGCAGGTAACGGCACAGGGCATACCCGACCTTGCCCAGTCCCTGGACGGCAACGAGAATGCCCTGCAAAGATGCAATGCCTTGCTGGCGCAGCGAGGTCACAATGCCGATGTGTACGCCGTAGGCGGTCATCTCGGCAGTGAAGTCATCCTGCGCCCCAAGTGATCCGGTGGTGTCCGTCACATGTGCGGTCTCCAATTGGATCTGGTCCATGTCTGTCGCCGTGGTACCCAGATCAAGACCGGTCACGTATCGTCCGTTCAGCCGCTCCAGACAACGACCCAGTGCGCGAAAGCGCTGCGCTCGCCTGCATACGTCCGTATCCAAGATTATATCTATACGATCAGCAACCTCATCAGCGACGACTTCCCGTTCCGTGGCAACGCCCTTTTGCTGCTGCTCTACCCCTAGATCTCCAGCGACCTGCTCAGCACTTTGAGATCCGCAACCATCCTCATCCGGTTTTGCATTCTTCACAAAAGGCACATTCCATATGACCACCTTCCCGCCGCCATAGGGCAGTCCAGAGATTGCATTTTTGTACGTCATGCCTTTGGCAAGCTTCACAGCATCCCGAACAGCTTCTTCCTCGGACGCGTACGTCCAGTAGCGGCATCCGCCGAGCGCAGGTCCAAGAGCCGTGCTATGAATGGCAATGACTGCTCTCAATCCACTAGCTGCATCATGACAAAAAATAATTTCCTCCATGCCTTCCCGCTCCATCTCCTGCCATAGCTGCATGACGGTACCCCCTTTTTTTTTTGACCCATCCATCCTGGTTCTGACCTGATATCCTGTGCCAGCGTGCTTGGCTTTATGATGATACAGCATATTCAAAGACCCCCGTTTTCGACCCTGGGACCTCCGCCGGGTTGATAATCGGTACAAACGGTTCTATAATTGCAGTTCCGGCATGCCAGAGAGCAGAAAATGCCTACGAATTTACATCCAACCGTTTAGAATGAGGGTATAACGTCCAATGATGGAGATAGAGCGAACGTACAGGAAGCATAAATGAAACGAAATCGTCGAGTAGATGCAGCAAAGGGCCAATTCCGTTGTGAAGGCCAGGAAAGAGGGATTGTGATTGTTTAAAATATTGGTATTTATCTTTTTGATCCAGATTGTGTACGTATCGGCTTATACACTCCGGATGATTCTGACACTCAAAGGACAGAAATATATCGCCGCATTGATCAGCATGGGTGAGATTGTGATCTATGTGCTCGGCCTGAATCTGGTGCTCAAATATCTGACCCAGCCTTCTGCCTTAATCGTGTATGCGGTGGGATACGGACTAGGTGTGTTGCTCGGAGCCTGGATTGAAGAAAAGATTGCACTCGGTTACGTTACCGTTAAAGTCATCTGTAACCAGATGGGAAGCAATGTTGCGAATGCCCTGCGGGATAAAGGATACGGTGTTACTGCATGGGTGGGCAGTGGACGTGATGGAGATCGGCTTGTGATGGAGATTCTGGCAAAACGTAAAAACCAGAAGCTGCTCTATCAGACGATTCTCAGCCTGGATCCCAAAGCATTTGTCATTACCGTGGAGCCCAAACAGTTCCATGGCGGCTTCTGGACACGTTCCATCAAAAAGTAAAATCGAGCAGGTCTGCAGCAGATGCAGTCCTGCTTTTTTGGTTCCGTTTCATGCCGCATCTTTTTGCTACCGCGATATATCCCTGAAACTTTACTCCCCAGGTTAACTCCGTACGATTCAAAGTTGTTTACAGTACAAACCCTATCTACATCAGCATTTCCACCTGAATGTGAGATAGGGATTATTGTTGTAATCGCTTACAACATTTACATTGAGGACATGTCCTTCGTAACCTGTCATGGCAGCGCTGGACGATTGTAATCATCTTATTTCGGGAGGAATGAGTTCTATGAAAACTAAAATTCGAAGCTGGTGCAGCACAGCCTTGGCTCTAACGTTGGGGCTAACATTATTGTCCGGACCGGCAAGTGTGCAGGCAGCGGGTAACGCAGACTACAATCTTACAGGCTTCTCCCAAGGGAACATGGGCGGCGGCATCATTAGCGAATCAAACACAGCCACGTATAAGAAAGTGTATAATGCGACCGATCTGGCAATGGCGCTGAAAAAGAACTCCGGTGTCAAAGTCGTTGAGATCATGAACGATCTGAATCTGGGATGGAATGAAATTCCGAGTGCAGCGCAGACTTCTCCTTTTGCCAAGCATAATGATGCACTGACACATCCCGTATTAAAACAGACCGGTGTCAGCAAGCTCACGATTGACGGTTTCAATGGACTCACGATTTTCTCAGCCAACGGTTCCAAAATCAAACACGCTGCGATCAGCGTGAAACGAAGCTCCAACGTGATCATCCGCAACCTGGAATTTGATGAGTTATGGGAATGGGATGAATCCACCAAAGGTGATTACGACAAGAATGACTGGGATTACATCACCCTGGAGGAGAGCAGCAACGTATGGATTGATCACTGCACATTTAATAAAGCCTATGACGGACTTATCGATTCGAAAAAAGGAACCAGCGGCGTGACCATCTCCTGGTCCCTCTTCAAAGGGGATGACGGCAGCTCGAACAGCTGGGTTACCCAGCAGATTAATGAGTTGGAAGCAAACAAGGCTTCCTATCCCATGTATAACTATCTGCGCAGCAGTGCCGTAGGTCTTAGCAAAGCCGATATTATCGCCATCTCTGGACCACAAAAGAAAGGGCATCTGGTCGGTTCGACCAGCCTGGAATCGGCTAACGCCAACCTGTCCATGACGCTCCACCATAACTTGTACAAGGATATTCAGGACCGGATGCCACGCCTGCGTGGAGGCAACGCACATGCGTACAACATCGTGATGGATGCAACAGGGGCACGTGCCGCTAAGGCCAAAATTACAACGGCAATGGCAACAGCGATTGCGTCCAAAGGTTATAAGTTCGATATCATTGGCAATGGGGCGATCTCTACGGAGAGCGGAGCTGTATTGGTTGAAAAATCAGTCATTAAGGACGTGCTGTATCCTGTTCGTAACAATCAGACCGATCCGGCAGACCCAACCTATACCGGCAAAATCAGAGTGACCGATACGATGTATTCTTTGGATGGCAGCTCCTTCCGGGGCAGCAGTGATACGTCCGGCAGTCCGCTGGCGCCAATCCCGGCCGTGGTAAAATCGTTCTCCTGGAACGGCTTCTCAACACTTCCTTACAGCTATACCACAGATGATCCATCCACGTTGAATGCACGCCTCACGGCTTCCAATGGCGCGGGTTCAGGTAAACTGACCTGGTCCAAGGACAATTGGTTGAAGACGAGTTATTAAGTATCCGTGTAATCCGGTTTTGGGGCAGAGGGAGTACTCTTTACCGTTTGTATTTCCGTAACGATTCCGGGTTCCAGTTAAGAGGGTTGACTTTCGGGTATAACAAATAGTGCTCCTGCAGCCTTGATGGCCGGGAGCACTATTTTTATCCATTCAATGATCAATTGGGCACAGAACCTACCGAGTCACGATAGATGATATTACCTTTCACATGTACACGGCCGAAACTGCGGTTTGGGTTGTCGACCTTTTTGAGCATCGACTGGACCGCCGTCCGCGCCATCTGTTCCACATCCACTTCGACGGTTGTCAGCTTGGGATCGGAGAGCATGGCATAGATATCATTATCAAAACCAACAACAGAGCATTGGCCAGGTACCTGAATATCCATGGAAGTCAGTTTCTGGACGAGCAGATGAGCGACCTGATCACAGTTGCATACAAAGGCCGTTGGCAGCTGCTCCGGCAGATCAATCTCAATAAACGTACCTCGTTCATCCCGATCATTCAGAACCAGATCCGGATTCATCGGCAACCGATGTTCCAGCAAGGATTTGTAATACCCGAGGAATCGGTCCTGAATGCTGCTTGTGGAATACAGGTTCCCTACATAAGCAATGTTGCGGTGGCCCTGCTGAACCAGAACGTTCGTCAGCTCATAGGCAGCGTAGAAGTTATCGGTAACAACGGAATCAATGTCCGAATGTTCATCGTAGAAGTCGAGAAACATTTTGGGAACTTCCATCGATCGCACCAGTTCAATATACTCTTTGCTGATCTGTCCGAGCACGATGAAACCATCGACCTTGTTGTCGCTGTACAGCTTGGGCAGTGTTAATTCCTCTTCATCCTCCACATTCAGAATATGTAGAATACCGTAGTAGCCCTGTTCCTCCAGATGTTTCGTAATGCGCTGGAACACGCGTACATAGAACGACTGCGTAGGTCCGGTAAAACGCTCCGGGATAATTACACCAATATTATGGGTTAAGCCTTCCTTCATCGAACGGGCAGCGGCATTATACCTATAGCCCATTTGGGCAGCAAGCACTTTAATTTTTTCCTTTAATTCGCCACTCACGCCATCTTTATCATTCAATGCTTTCGAGACGGTCACACTGCTGACCCCGAGCCTGTCGGCGATATCCCGCATGGTGATATTGTTCTTCAGTATGGTCGCCTCCTTCAAGCCGGTATGGGCACAATGTGCTGTCATTATGATGAGTGCTTTCCTCCAACATAATAACAATCCATATCAGTATACATCGTTACCCACTTGGAATAAAGGCATTCGGGCTGTTGTTTGGCTAATTTTCAGCACATTGCAGGTTTCCCTGGGAGAACGCTCTACCGATGTTACGTTAATTGTTTCTGGAGAAGCTTCTCATTCTGTTCAATCAGCTGACCCCGCTGGCTGGCACAGTCCAGGGAACGATACGGATCGGACGGTGTATTAAACGTATAATCGACCAGTTTCTCCAGGGTGGTTGTTGCCACATGACAGCGGGTATCACTGGATGCGTAATAGATAAAGACTTCTTCCTTCTCATTGACCACAGCACCGTTGCAGAAAATAACATTGGACACATCGCCTACACGCTCGTCGTCATAAGGGGCAATGAAGTGGCCGCCCGGCTTGGCAATTACGCGCGCGGGATCATTCAGATCCGTTGCGAAAGTGTATAACACATAACGCAGTCCTGCTGCGGTGTTCCGAACCCCGTGAGCAATGTGAATCCAGCCACGATCCGTCTTGAGCGGAGCAGGGCCTTGGCCGTTTTTGACTTCGTAAACCGTATGATATTGCCGTTCATCAATAACTGTCTCTTCATGAATGACCGGGTTCAAGATATCCTCACACAGACCAAAGGCGATACCGCCGCCGCTGCCAGTCGAGATGAATCCGTCCTGTGGACGGGTGTAGAAGGCATACTTTCCATCCACGAATTCCGGGTGTAATACGACATTGCGCTGTTGAGGGGAATTCGTTGTGATGTTGGGCAACCGTTCCCAGCTTGTGAGATCTCGTGTCCGAACCAGTCCTGCCTGTGCCACTGCGCTGGATGTATCAAATGCCGGAGCCTCCGGGTCTTTGCGTTCCGAGCAATAGATGCCATAGATCCAGCCGTCTTCATGTTGAACGAGCCGCATGTCATACTGATTGGTTTCATCCGCATCGATATCATCCCAGACCAATGGTTTACCCGTGAAACGGAACCCGTCAATTCCATTGTCACTCTCCGCAAGCGCAAAGATCGATTTACGATCCAATCCTTCCGTACGAATGACCATGATGTATTTGCCATTAAAATAGATGGCTCCCGGATTCAACGTTGCGTTAATGCCCAGGCGTTCCATAAAATGCGGGTTGGTTGTCTCATCCAGATCGAATCTCCAATGCAGCGGCACATGATGGCGAGTGATTACCGGATATTGATACCGTTCATACACGCCATTGTAGAAGGAAGAATTGATCTTATTGGGGCGGGTAAGCAACTGCTCCTGTTTCTCTAGTAACTCCTTGTATTTCGGGTGTATCATTCTGATCCCATCCTCTCGATTAGTTCAATACAGAATCTGCTATTGTGATACGGGCATTTCCACGGTCCGGCAATTTCTCTCTGATCCGGTGTGCCGTTCCCGTCAACCGACCAGTACCATTCTCCGCCAGCGCGCTGGTCAATGATGTTTTCTTTTGTGTAGGTCCACAGGCGTTTCACTCTCTCCAGAAACAGTGGATCACCTGTGCGCTGATATGCGTTATAGAAGCCAACCATTGCCTCCGCCTGAACCCACCAAATTCGCTTCTCATCGATATGTTCACCTTCTTGTTCATTGAGCAGGGAACCATCGGCATTCACGGCCATATTGGAGATGTTATACGCAATATCGGTTACCATCGCCGCATACTTCGGATGTTGTTCCATCCCCAGAACTTTCAGTGCTTCGTCAATCAGCCAGCTGGCTTCAATGTCATGTCCGAACGAGCGCAGGTCAATGATGGATTCCCATTGTTTGTTGAAAAATACCCCGAGAAACATGGTGTCTTGGTCATACACCCGTTCATATAGAATGCCGAGCAGGCGTTCCAGCGCCGTCTTCACTTGTTGATCTGGCCACACGCGATAAAGCGTGGTGTAGGCCTCTAATACATGGATATGCGTATTCATGGTGTAATCCGCAATTACCCCGTTTTCGCTCAGCATTTCATTGGGTTGTTCCTTCCATGTGCGATCAAATTGTTCCTTATATGCAGGTAGCGTGGCATTCAGACCTTTGTCCTCAATGAGAGCAAAAAGCGTTTTCGCAAGTTCCAATGCAGAAGCATCTCCGGTCGCGCGATAGTACTCACTGAGTGAATACACGCCAAATGATTGCGTATACACATGTTTGCTCGTGTCCAGCGCTTCACCTCTGTAATCTACCATCCAGTACATACCGCCATATTCGGTATCCATCACATGATCTGCGAGAAAACGATAGGCGTGCTCCGCGTGATCGCGCCATCTTTCGTTTCCGGTAACCCGATACGCTGCTGCAAAAGACCAGAGTTGCCGTGCCGTGGCGATCCCGCCTTTGGGTGCCTGTGGATTCACCTGAAGATCATTGCCCACCCAGCCGTAGAACCCACCGTGGGTTGTATCCATGAGGTTGGACCAGAAGGGTAAAATCCGCTTCTCCCAATGCGCCTTAATTTCAGATTGGAGTTGGGATGTTGTTGTATTCATAAGTGAGCGCTCCTTCAAAATAGTGCATCAATCTAATTAAATTAAGTTATCGGTAACTTTACTAAACAATATTAGTGCTCTGAAAAACAGATGTCAACGAAATACATCGCAATTTTTCTTGTTAGGTTATAAATAAATGAATTGACAGGTAAGCGTTACCATAATAGAATTCATTTTGTAACCTTAACGATAACTTAATTAACTTAAGAGAGGGGTCGAAACAATTGAGAAAAAACAAAGGTTGGATGATGTTGCTGACGATGCTGCTCATCACTTCACTACTTGCTGCATGTTCATCCGGAGGTGGATCTTCGCAGGCAGGAGAGGAGATCAGCACAGATCCGGCAGATATCAAAGGTGAAATCACTGTTCTGACGCAACGGACAGATATTGTGGATACCGTGTTCAAAGACTACGCGGCGGAGTTCAATAAGGAATACCCGGATGTCAAAGTAAACTTCCAGGCACTGGCCGACTATGAAGGACAAGTGAAGATCCGTATGAGCACCAAGGATTATGGTGACGTACTGATGATCCCCACCAGTGTTCCGATCACGGATATCCCGGACTTTTTCGAGCCGCTTGGCACGTACGATGAACTGAAAGACAAATACACCGCCATTGAGGAACGCATGGTGGATGGTCAAGTGTATGGTATTCCTACCGTCATCACATTCTCCGGAATTATCTATAACAAACAGGTCTTCAAAGACGCAGGCATTATGGAAGTTCCGAAAACACCGGAGCAATTCCAGGCGGCGCTTCAGTTGATCAAAGACAATACGGATGCCGTTCCGCTCTATACCAACTACGCATCCGGTTGGGCATTAACCCAATGGGAAGCGGATCTGCCAACCGTTGCAGGTAGTGTGGATTACGTTAATGTGGACCAACCAAACACAGATGATAACTTTGTGCCGGGTCAGCCGCACTATGAACTGTACAAAGTGCTCTATGATGCAGCCAAGAATGGTCTGATTGAGAAAGACCCAACAACCACCGACTGGGAAAGCTCCAAAGCGGATCTGGCCAAAGGCAAAATTGCTACAATGGCACTTGGTTCTTGGGCGATCACACAGATCCAGGACATGACAGATACACCTGACGACATTGGATTCCTTCCTTTTCCTACGAATGCAAGCGAGGTTGTGGTACCACTTTCCGCTGACTATAACATCGGCATGAACGTGAACAGCGAGAACAAACCTGCTGCCAAAGCCTGGATTGACTGGTTCCTGGCGAAATCGAACTACGCAGTTGAACAAGGCGGCGGTATGGATGCAGACAAAAACGCGGAATTGCCACCGATTTTGGATCAATATAAAGACGTTAAATTCTCCACACTCACGCCTGCCAAAGAAGGTCAGGAAGGTCTGGTCGACAAGATCGATAACGAAGGTGAAATTGGCCTCTGGCAGCCTGACTTCAAGAAACGCATTATCGAGGCAGGTATTGGGAACCGCAAGGAATCGTATGACGACATCATGAAAGATCTGAACGATAAGTGGGTAAAAGCACGAGCAGAACTCACGAAATAATTGGATTAACGTAAATGGATCAGGTGATGAATGGACTGCGGGAGCATGGAGAAATCCATGTTGGGGGCATGGGGTTTCAAAAGTATGATGCCGAATGCCTTCCCCGGCAGTTGTTCTACCGAATTTTCCTGGACGGGAGTCTTTCGATATATAGGCGGGGGAACCGCTTGGAGGTGTGGAGAGCATGAAGTACTTAAAACTTTCGAATTGGGGCTACTCAGCGCAACGCATATTTATCATCTGTGCCTTCTCAATTATTCCGCTGGTGTTGCTGTTCACGTTTGCATACTTACCTGTCATCAACATGTTCAAATACAGTTTCACCGATTGGAACGGATATAGTAAAAGGTTCGATTATGTTGGGTTTGAGAACTACACGCGCATTTTTAGTGATCCCGAATACTTCAAAGTATTTATTGTCAGCTTGTACTACTTCGTGGCTACGTTTGTGCAGATGGGGTTGGCACTCTACTTTGCCACCATTCTGAGTTTCAAAGTCCGGGGCAAAAACTTTTTCAAAGGCATATTGTTTTTCCCTTATTTGCTGAATGGTGTAGCCATCGGTTTTATCTTCCTCTTTTTCTTCAAACCGGACGGCACACTTGATATGCTCATTCATGCTGTAGGTCTTGGGCAATATACGCAGCTCTGGCTCGGTAATCCGAATATTATCAATGTGTCGCTTGCAGGCGCATCGGTATGGAGGTACATGGGCTTCAACTTTATCATTTTCCTGGGTGCGATCTCTTCCATTCCGAAGGATGTGTATGAAGCATCGGATATTGACGGTGCCAATCGCTGGCAGCAATTCCGCCATATCATTCTGCCGAGTATTACGCGCATTCTGCAGCTCAACCTGATCTTGGCGATTAGCGGCGCAATTAGTGCGTTCGATATTCCATATATCATGACCGATGGTTCCAACGGCAGTATGACATTTGTAATCCAGACGGTTCATTTGGCGTTTAAATATGGCAAGCTGGGACTGGCATCCGCCATGGCTGTGGTGCTGCTCTTGATCGTTATTCTCGTTACGCTCGTTCAGCGCGTCACCATGAAAGGGGAGGAATAAACATGACACAATTGAAATACACCCTTGCGAGCGTGGTGAAATATGCTTCCCTGGTGCTTGCGGCGTTTATCGCGCTGTTACCCATTGTGGTTATCCTGTTTGCCTCTCTCAAAACCAATGCGGAATACGCTACCAGCAGTCCGCTTGCCCCACCCGCCAACTGGCTGAACTTTGCGAATTATACGAAGGCCTTTGTGGATGGCAACATGCTGGTCGGTTTCAAAAATACGATTATTATCCTGATCATCTCCATTATTGGTGCAACCTTAACCGGTTCCATGATCGCGTATGTGCTGGATCGTTTCAAATTCAAAGGCAAGAAAATCATGGTCGCGGCATTCCTGCTCGCTACCCTGATTCCAAGTGTTACGACACAGGTCGCCACATTCCAGATCATCAACGCGCTCGACCTGTTCAACACACGCTGGGCAGCCATCGTGATGTACCTGGGTACAGATATCATCGCGGTTTATATCTTCCTGCAGTTCCTTGGCTCCATCTCCAGTGCATTGGATGAATCCGCCATGCTGGACGGCGCGTCGTACTTCACGATCTACTGGAAAATCATTCTGCCATTGCTGAAACCGGCCATTGTAACGGTCATTATCGTGAAGGGTGTGAACATCTATAACGACTTCTACACACCGTTCTTGTACATGCCAAAGACCGATCTACAGGTCATATCCACCGCCTTGTTCAAATTCAAGGGACCTTTTGGATCGCAGTGGGAAGTCATCAGCGCCGGCATCATGATTGCCATTATTCCAACCATGATCATCTTTTTGTTGTTACAGAAGTACATCTACAATGGCTTCGCGCAAGGTTCAGTTAAATAAAATCCGAAGGGAGAAATGAAAAATGTCAGTTGCCGAAACGACAAACGTACACATTGTTGGGGATGCTTTGCCGAATATGCCATGGGAAGCCAAACCGGAGGGAACGGAAGGCCCGGTATGGAGACACTCGGCGAATCCGGTGGTTCCGCGTAACCCGGTCAAGGGTGTTGCCCGTATTTTCAACAGTGCTGTTATACCGTATGAAGGAAAATTCATTGGTGTATTCCGCGCCGAAACCGTTAATGGCCGTCCACACCTTCACATGGGTGCAAGCGAAGATGGTCTGGAGTGGACAATTGAAGAAGAGCGCATTGCATTTGTGGATGAAAATGGCGATCCGTTTATGCCGAACTATGCGTACGATCCACGTTTGGTCAAAGTCGAAAACACGTATTACATCATCTGGTGTACAGACTTCTATGGCGCAGCACTGGGCCTGGCCAAAACAGAAGACTTCAAAACATTTGTCCGTCTCGAAAATCCAATGCTGCCGTTCAACCGTAATGGCGTATTGTTCCCGCGTAAAATCAACGATAACTATGTGATGTTGTCCAGACCGAGCGACAGTGGACATACCCCATTCGGAGACATTTTCCTGAGTGAAAGCCCGGATCTCGTGTATTGGGGCAAGCACCGTCATGTAATGAGCAAAGGAGGTCAGGGCTGGTGGCAATCGGTCAAAATTGGCGGCGGGCCCGCTCCAATCGAAACGTCCGAAGGCTGGCTAATGTTCTACCACGGCGTCACTGGAACCTGTAACGGTTTGGTATATAGCATGGGTGCGGTCATTCTGGATCTAGATGAACCCTCCAAAGTAAAATATCGTTCCTCCAACTTTGTGCTGACACCGGAAAAATGGTACGAGGAGCAAGGCTTCGTTGATAACGTTATCTTCCCATGCGCAACGTTGCATGATGCAGAAACTGGGCATATCGCCATCTATTACGGCGCTGCCGACACGTATGTGGGCGTGGCTTACACGACCGTCGAAGAGATCGTAAACTATGTGATCGAGACGGACGAAGTCATTGCAGGAGATCACGAGGAAGGCAAGCTGTAATGCACATGGAGTACATCAAGGGATTTACATTTGGTTGGATGAGTGGCAGGGGAGACTTCCGCAAGCCGGATGCGAAGGAGTCCTTGCGCCTGATGGCTGAACGCACAGGCAGTTCACATGTTATTTTTGCACTGGCTGCACATCAGGACCATCCGCAGGCGGTAGAGGTCAAGTATCGGGGTGAACATCTGGTCGAGGATGACGAACTGGTCGACATGATTCGTTACGCCCGGGCACTCGGGCTGCGTGTCATTCTGAAACCAACCGTCAACTGCACCGACGGCACATGGCGAGCACACATTAACTTTTTTGATATCGATGTGCCTTGTGAGCCGAAGTGGAAGGATTGGTTCCGCAGCTACACGGCATTTCAGAAGCATTATGCAGCAATTGCAGAGCAGGAAAAGTGTGAAATGTTCATCCTAGGCTGTGAGATGGTGCAATCCGAGCGTCGGGATCAGGAGTGGCGCGAGGTGATCGCTGGTGTGCGTGAAGTGTACACTGGACTGGTGTCATACAACACGGACAAATACCAGGAAGATCATGTGAAATGGTGGGATGCTGTGGACGTGATCTCTTCCAGTGGTTACTATCCGATGGGAGATTGGGAGGCACAGCTGGATCGAATCGAGCAGGCAATTGCTCCTTATGGCAAACCCTTTTTCTTCGCAGAAGCTGGTTGTCCTAGCCGCAGCGGGTCAGCTCAGGTACCGAATGACTGGGGACTGGAAGGCGAAGTGAGTGCTGAGGAACAAGAGCGTTTCTATTTGGCCATGTTCGGGCATGTCAGTCAGCGTAAATGGGTACGCGGATTCGGTCTGTGGGACTGGAGTGCACATCTACACGCTGAGAAGGATGCGCTGATTGACGACGGATACGGGGTGTATGGTAAGCCAGCGGAGAAGGTGATTCGTCGGTTCTATGAGAGCGTCGCTGTAGAAGTTTAAATGAGAAATAAGAAGGCATATGTATTTTCGTGATTTCCATGCTGTGAACAAGGAATAGCAGATTATTGTGGAACTTATTTTTGCAGTTGCGATTCATATTCAGGTCGAGAGGCTCTTCCTCCTACAGGAAGGGCTTTTTTGGCATATTTAGTAGTGATGCATACAATGTCGAATTATATTGACAAAAGGAGGTCTCCTGCCTATTCTTAATGGATGAATATGAGAATCATTATCATGAAATAGAGAAAAGGGGTTCAACATCCATGTCTGTACAACATCGCAAATCTTCGGCTATTACACTGGCAACTATGCTCTTGTTGTTATTGGTTATTGTGGGCTGCAGCAATACAGGAGATGAATCCTCATCTGCTGCTTCGGATCAAACATCTACTAAGTCGATTACGATGTCATGGCCACGTGATATCGGTACAATGAATCCGCATACGTACAATCCTTCGCAATTATTTGCCCAATCCATGCTCTATGAGCCGCTGATCAGTTACCAGAAGGACGGAAAACTGGAACCTGCCCTGGCAGAATCATGGACGATCTCCGATGACGGCAAAGTATATACATTCAAGCTTCGCCAAGGTGTGAAATTCTCAGATGGTACGCCATTTAATGCCGAGATTGTGAAAAAGAATTTTGATGCTGTTATGAAAAATAAAGATACACATAGCTGGCTGGGCATTGTAGGTGTGCTCGACAAGACGGAGGTTGTGGACGACCAGACTTTCCGACTGACACTTACAGAGCCGTATTATCCGGTTCTTCAGGATTTGTCGGTGGTTCGTCCTTTCCGCTTCCTGGGTGAAGCCGGATTCCCGGATGACGGAGACACCTCCCAAGGCATCAAAGAGCCGGTTGGAACAGGCCCGTGGATGCTGGCTGATTACAAGCAGGACGAATATGCTGTTTTCAAACGCAACCCTAACTATTGGGGAACAGCACCGAAGGTGGACCAAATTACGGTCAAAATTATTCCTGACGGTGAAACCCGTGTACTTGCTTTTGAAAAAGGCGATCTCGACCTGATCTACGGTGAAGGTGTAATCAGTCTGGATGCATTCCAACAGCTGCGTGACAACGATGAATATGTGACCCAATTGTCTGATCCGGTGGGTACTCGCAGCTTGCTGCTGAACTCTTCCAATCCAAAGCTGTCCGATGTCAGGGTACGGATGGCGCTACAGCAAGGGTTTAACAAACAGGCGATGGTTGAGGGGGTTACTTCCGGTTTGGAGGAACCAGCCGATACCGTATTGTCCAAAAACTATCCGTACACCAATGTTGACCTGGAACCGATCACGTATGACGTGGAGAAATCCAAAGCATTACTGGATGAAGCGGGCTGGAATCTGCCGGCTGGTGGCACGGTTCGTGAGAAAGACGGGCAGCAGCTTGATTTTGAGATGATTTTTGATAAAACGGACCCGATTCAAAAAGCGATGGCGGAGACCATTCAGGCGGAATGGAGCGAGCTTGGGGTTAAAGTGAACCTCACTGGACTGGAACTGACGGTACAGATCAAACGTTTGAAAGCCAATGATTTCGACCTGTATTTCTGGTATAACTACGGTGCTCCGTATGATCCACATTCCTTCATTAACGTTGTGGCGAGCCCTGGATTCGGGATTTCTGAAACCCTGAGTGCGTTGCCGATGAAAAAGGAACTGGATGATCAGGTGCATGCAGCCCTGTCATCTACAGACGAGACAAAACGCCAGGAGTTATATGGCTCTATCCTGAAGACACTTCAGGAGCAATCGGCGATTGTACCGATCTCTTATATCAAGAAAACGGCTGTATATCAGAAGAAAATTTCCAACTTTATTTTCCCGGCGAATCGTGATGAAAATCCGTTTGTAGGCATTGAATTGGGCAACCAATAAGTAGTAAAGACTTTAATTTCGAAAGTAATAAGGCCCTGGTAAGGCCATGTAGCTTGATAAAAGGGAGGAACGTTTGGTGATCGGTTATATTGGTAAACGAATGATCGCGATCATTCCTATCGTTTTTATCGCTACACTTGTGACCTTTGCGCTTATTCATATCTCACCGGTTGATCCGGCAGAGGCTTATCTGACAGCAGCTCATATCTATCCAACACCGGAGCTGCTTGCGCAAAAGCGGCATGAATTCGGTCTGGATCAACCCTTGTTAACCCAATATGCGCATACGATTCAGAAGATTGCCAAGCTCGACTTCGGCACTTCGTATCTCACCAATAAACCCGTATGGGATGAAGTGAAATTAAGGCTTCCGGCTACGGCCGAACTGGCCTTATGGAGTATATTGTTATCGGTCCTGGTGAGTATTCCTTTGGGAATACTGGCGGCTGTATATAAGAATAGCTGGATTGACATGGTCAGCCGTGCAATTTCCTATTTTGGAGCATCTATTCCGCAATTCTGGCTTGGTTATCTGCTGATCTTCTTTTTCTCAGTGAAATTGGACTGGCTCCCTGTGGAGGGGCGTGGATCGTGGGAGAATCTGGTTCTGCCTACGATTACACTCTCCCTGATTCTTATTGCGATCTATACCCGATTATTGCGTTCCAGTGTACTGGAGCAATTACAGGAGACCTATGTACAGTACGCAAGAACACGCGGAATCCGTGAACGAGTCATCATGCTCAAGCATGTCCTGAAGATCGCCATATCGCCCCTCATTACGGGGATGGGGATGAGTATGGGCAAGCTGCTCACAGGCACCATTATTGTGGAGCAGGTGTTTTCCTGGCCTGGGTTCGGACGATACTTTGTTGATGCAATATTTAACCGGGATATTCCCGTGATTCAATGTTATGTCTTCCTCGCGGCATGCCTGTTCATCGTATGCAATCTGCTCGTTGATCTGGTGCAGCTCTATATGGATCCACGGATTTCAGCGAAAGGACGGGCAGAACATTGATAAACAAATGGCGTGCGGTATTTAAAGGACAGAGAGCCATCCAGATCTGCTCGGTGATCATATTGCTTTTCTTCGTGATCGCGTTACTAGCTCCATGGATTGCTCCTCATGACCCTGTGAAGGTGAATCTGTTGCAGAAGCTGGCGAGCCCCTCGCTTGAGCATTGGCTGGGAACGGATCATCTGGGACGCGACAATCTCACTAGGCTGATGTACGGCGCGCGGGTGTCACTTGGATTTGCTACCCTGATCTTTCTGTCTTCATTGCTCATTGGCGTCATTGTGGGTTCGATCTCCGGTTATCTTGGTGGCTGGGTGGACAGTCTGTTGATGCGTTTGTGCGAAGGCATTATGGCGTTTCCGAATCTGGTGCTGGTGCTCGGTATTGTGGGGATTTTTGGTCCAGGTCTGATGCAGGTGCTCCTAGCCCTCATGATGGTACAGTGGGTGCATTATGCACGCATCTGCCGGAATATGGTCGTAAGTCTGAAGGAACGGAACTTCATCGCGGCGGCGCGGATTAGCGGCTCTTCTTCGTGGACGATTATTCGCAAACATATCATCCCCAACGTACAGCGTCCGATCGTTGTCATGGGCACTTTGGAGATGGGTTGGGCGATTATGGATATATCCGCGTTGTCCTTCCTGGGACTCGGTATTCAACCACCCAATGCAGAGTGGGGCGCCATGATCCATGAAGGAACGGGTTACATTCGCAGTCATCCAGAGCTGATGATCTACCCGGGTACATTGATTCTGCTGGTCGTCATTACGTTCAACATCTTGGGAGAAGCGTTATCCGAGCGTTATGGCATTGCAAAAGGTAGTGGTTCGGAATCGAAGGCATATAAGGGGTGAACGTAACGATGGATGATGCAGCGAAGGTACTCGAAGTTCGTGGTCTGCAAGTGAATCTTAGAACAGCAGAGGGTTCAGTCCCGTTACTGGAACCCATTGATTTTGAATTGAAAAAAGGTCGTGTCTTCGGTCTGGTCGGCGAGAGCGGCAGCGGCAAGACTGTTACATGTAACGCACTGCTCCATCTACTTGATCCGCGCAGGATGGAGGTATCAGGCAGTATCCGTCTGAATGGACGCGAGCTGGGTTCGTTGTCAGGCGAGGAGATGCGGCGCATCCGTGGCAAGGACATCGGATTTATTATGCAGAATCCGATGAATGCTTTTACACCCGTATACACGATTGGGTCTCAATTTATTGAAACTTTGCGTACGCATACGGGAATGTCCAAAGCAGCGGCAAGAGAGCTGGCCATTGCTGCCTTGGCAGATATGAATTTACCCGAACCGGCCAAGCTGATGAAGCGATATCCATTTCAACTGAGTGGCGGTATGTTGCAGCGGGTGATGATCGCCATATCGATGTGCCTGCGACCAGCCCTGGTGATTGCTGATGAACCAACAACGGCGCTGGATGTTGTGAATCAGTTGAAGGTGCTTCAGGAATTGGATCGGCTACGTACGGAATATGGCACATCCATCTTGCTCATCTCGCATGATCTGGGCGTGATCTCACAAATGGCGGATGAAGTCGCAGTCATGCAGAAGGGACGAATTGTGGAGCAGGCAGATGTGTACCAACTGTTCGATCACCCGCAGCATGAGTATACCCGGATGTTGTTAAATGCCAGACCTGGTATGTCTTTGGGACGATAGCGAATGACAGATGAGATGAATCGTTCAGTGAATGTATGTGTAGAGCCGTTATGAATTGTATTTTGAGTGGGTAGGCGTAGGGGTGGAATGGACATGGTGATGTGTAATTTCTTCTTCGGAGATTACTTCTGCCAAGTACAAGAGAGGAGGATGACCTGATGCTTCAGGTACGTGAAGTAAGCCATAGCTATGGCAAACGTAATTGGCTGGATCGTTCGGGAGCACGTCCTCCTGTGCTGGCAGACATTTCACTTACGATTGAAAAGGGTGTATGTCTGGGACTGCTGGGCACGAGCGGGGCAGGTAAAAGTACCTTGGGTAAAATCATACTTGGTCTGGAGAAGCCCAGCCAGGGTCAGGTTTTATTTCAAGGACAGGATATCTACCGCTCCAGCAAATCCGTGCTCAAGGGATTACGACGTGATCTGCAGGTCGTGTTTCAAGACTGTTACTCGGCTGTGAATCCGCTTATGACTGCTGCGCAGATCATCGGTGAGCCACTGGATAATTACGAGCGATTTTCGGCAAAAGAACAACTTCGTGTGGTCGGACAACTGCTTGAGCAGGTTGGGCTTACACCTGAGGATGGGAGCAAGCTTCCGCACCAGTTCAGCGGTGGGCAATTACAGCGAGTTAACATCGCACGAGCCATTGCGCTCAAGCCCAAGTTAATCGTACTGGACGAATCGATCAGCAGCCTGGATATGGTGCACCAGACGCAAATCCTGTCCTTACTGGCAGAGCTAAGAGCGTCCTACGGGTTGTCGTACCTTTTTATCACGCATGATATTCGGGCCGCCATGACCATCTGTGACCGCATTGCGGTAATGGATCAGGGAAGGCTGGTCTATAGCGGAGATGCGGGGGAAGCGGTCATGGAGTCGGATCATCCAGCTGTGCGGCAGTTGGTTACAGCTATTTTGCCTGAGCATCCATCGGGTCGTATTTCGTTTAAACCTCAGTGAAGTTATTCCGGTGCAAACCAGTGGAAAACTGCCAAATGATGTACAGATTGAGGAAATAAGACTTCTACGATTCGTTAGACCATAATGAATGCTAAAAGGGCTGTCCCCTACATCTTGAACAAGACGTAGGGGACAGCCCTTTTTTTGTAACTGGGATTAGGCACATTTTCTGCTTTCTGATATAAATTAAACTAAAATTACAATTGCGCTTCGCGAAAAACAGGACTACCTCTGAATTACGCATATCCCCAGATCTTTGATTTAACTTACAAGGTGAACATCTGGAGAGAAGCATTTACTTCCGATGAAGGCTTCTTGCAGAAATCTTTTACCCCATCTTCCGCCCAAGCTGTTCAATCTTATCCAACCAATTCTTTCTCTGTTCATCTGACTTCTTACCTACTTGATCTACAGTTGTTATCCGAACAGGTTTGATGCCGGTGAGTGCAAATGTGGAGATTTTCATCATTTTATGTGCGGGCTCACCCTGGAACCATTTGAAGTACCAACTCGGACCATCCATCGTGGTGATCATGCGAGCGGTGCGGCCTTTGAGCAGTTGATCCGGGAAAGGTTTTCCTTTTTGATACTTGAAGGCGTAACCTGGCATGAAGATTCGGTCAACAAAACCTTTCAGCAGGGCTGGTGGTCCTCCCCACCAGATTGGGAACACCCATACGAGATGCTCAGCCCACTTAATCAATTCTTGGGCTTGCAGCAAATCCGGTTCGAGTGGAAGTTTATTGCGATATCCTCCCTCCAGATTCATGTTGAACGTCAGTTCGTTCAGGGTGATCATGCGAACGTCGGCGCCGGCTTGAACCGCACCTTTACGGTAAGCCTCGGCGATTGCGCCGTTATAACTTGGGGAAACGGGGTTGCCTTGAATAATTAATATTTTCTTCATTGGAGATGACACTTCCTGACTATTTTAGTTAATGAACACTAACCTCATGTGCAAAAAGAAAAGGTCACGTGTGACCTGGTAATCCATTCGTATTGATGGTATGTTGACGATTCTCTTTTTATAACGTGCAACTCTGAACCTTTTTTGGAATTTGCGTGGGCGAATGGCTTCCCATCTCCATTGTTACTCCTGAGGTACGTTTCCCAACATCGATGCAAGTCGGTGAACCGTCTCCCCAGTGTAAGGTACCAACAGCTCCGGCAGTTCACCTTGCATACTGGAGACCGCCATGCGTGTAATTGCACCGATCACCAGAACGCCTGTGAGCCGTGAATCCTGCTGAGGCAGTTCACCCCGCAAGATTCCCTGATCGATCAGATCCATTAACGCATCCAATGGCTGACGGTAATCCTCGCTGCTTCCAGCTTCAATAAATATTTCATGATTCTGTGAAATCAGCAGCAGCCCGTAGGGATCTTCATCATGCAGATGGAGAACCTCGGTAACCAGTTGCTTGAAGCGTTCCAGCACCGGACCTTCCTGTCGAACATATCCGTCAATCAGTGAAGTATAGTCGACGCAGTATTGGGTGAAGGCTTCCAGTGCAACGGCATCTTTGTTTTTAAAATGTTTGTAGATCGCCGCATCGGTTACTCCGGCGGCGTCACCGATCTCTTTGACGGATATGCCGTCAACGCCTTTGGTTGCGAACAAGCGCATCGCCGCTTGTAGGATATCTTTCTTTTTGCTATCCACATGAGATTTGTTCTTCATGATTGTATAGTAAGTGATTACTAACCAAAATGCAACAAGCAATTTTGAAACGTTAAATTGCGACACTGAATAAGCGCTTACGAACAAAGCTTGCAGGCTTGAGAGAGGCAACGTATGATGAATAGAAATCAACATCGGAGCCGCAGGAAGAACGAAACGGATGGTGGATAGCGTGAAAGAAAAGATGGATGCATACAGCTGGGTGACACCCAAAGGAATGCTGAATGATCACTATATAACAAGCCGCGAACAGTTGTATCAAGGAATGAACGGACGATATGTGGAGCGATTCACTGTTCCTACTGGTGGAAGTTATATTTTTAAACCACTGACGAATCCTGCACAGCATGGACGGGAACGATGGATGTACGAGCGTGTAATGTCAGGCCTGCCACCGATTTATCCGCAGCTCATTGCAGCGTCGGATCTTACCACTGACCCGGCACAGAGCTGGATGATCTACGAGGATCTGGGGCAACTGATGCATGATTCACAAGAAGAGACAATGCTTGGGGTAGCGGTACATATGGCAACGTGGCATGCGTTGTCTGTTACGGATTGGAGCGAGCTGCCTCGCGTGGGCCAGAAACCGTCCATTCGCACGATGTTGGATGAGTTGCAAATGCATAAACAATCTACCATTGATCTATTGTCCAGGCTGGATATGCAGTTGTCTTCATCGGATTGGGACAAAATTACCATGTTGATCCTCACAGCTGAGGAAGAACTTCCTACCGTTCTGTGCCATGGAGACTTGCATCCCGGTAATCTGGCGGAAGTGGACGGCAGACTGGTCGTCTTGGACTGGGAGCATGCCCATCTGAATACACCGCTGTGGGATGTAGTCCATCTGGTGGATCTCTCACATCCGCTGTTTCCCAGAACGGTTACGCCTGCTTTGCGAGAGCGGGTTATAGATGTGTATCTGGACAAGCTGGGGAGCCTTGGCGTACAGATTGAACGGGTTTCTTTTGCGGAATGGTACAACGCCTATGCTATTGTATTCTCACTCTGGATGCTGCGTTTGATTGATGGTGATCTGAGAAGCGAGGAATGTGTGTGGCCGAAGGAACAACTGCGTAACCAATGGCACGAGACGACAGCGACGCTGGAACAGTGTATGAAGCAGATGAGTGAGGAATAGAAATGAGGGGTGAGAAGCTTGCGTAAAGTCGGACTTGTTATGCGTAAAATTCAATTCACAGAAGCACAGGGGCCACGCGTATTTGCGGATCGACTGAAGCAGATTGGTCTGGAGCTGGGGGTGGATATTGTGTTCATCTCGCCGGAACGTCATGTCAGCGGATACGACTGGTTGCCGGGTTATGAGCATGAGAAAGGTGACTTGGTGAACTACGATATCGTGCTGGACCAGATTCATAGCCAACATATAGAGCATGTCATCTACACCGTATCCGGGTTCACGTTTTTGAAGATGTTCTTACCAAAGAGTGTATTGTTCCCGCACAGTTTCCCCGATCCCGCGCTGACGGGATATGAGATGATGAAGCCTTTTTATACGATGGTGGATAAAGCCATTGTGCAGACCGAGTTTTTGAAAACAGAACTGGGCCGCAATTTTGGTGTACATGACGTGAACGTCATCCCGATTGGCTTTAGCGAAGAGCTGGCGAATCGGCACTATGACCCGAGCCAGGTCGTGCATAATCGGGTGCTCTGGATCGGTCGGGATGAGGCGAACCGTCGCCCTGATCTAGTTTTGGAGTACGCCCGGCAGAACCCGGACAAGGAAGTGTACATGGTATTCGGCGGCGTGCGCTATAAGGAAACCATGAAGAAGTATGACATTCCTGCCAACGTGAAGCTGAAGTTTGCGCTCACACAGGATGAGATCTTTACGTTGATGAATTCTGCGAAGGTGTATTGGAACTGTTCGGCCTTTGATACGTTTGCGATGCCGCTGACCGAAGCGATGGCGATGGGCAAAATGGTCGTGAAGCCGGAGCATGCCTGCTACGGTCACATTCGATCCACGCATGCCTTTGCAGGCAATGAGGACAATTGGTTCGAACTGGTGAACATGGCTGCGGCTGCGCCGCGCAGTGTTTCGGAAGACAACCGCGAGTATGCGTTTGGTGCCTTTTCGCGCACGAGGATGAAGGAAGGATACCGGAACTTTTTCTCAGATTGGTTGAAGTGATTCGATATGTATGCAGATATAACCGGCTTGAGGTTATGGTAGATCAACTTGAGCAATAAGGGTAGGACGAGCAACGATTACACATTCAGTTGGTGGATCGAAAACAGAGACAAAAAGGCTTCTAATCGGGTAGGCAATCCGATCAGAAGCCTTTTTGTTATCCCTAAATCAACGGGCGTTCTGATAGCGATCAACAGGGGGGTATATTATTTTGACCCGAATGAAATGGACATATTTTAGTATTTAACAAAAAAAATACGAGTGTTATGCTGTGAGCGTAAGGAAGGAGTGATCCTCAAATGAAAGCGCTATCTCCGAGAGAATATCAGATTTTGCATTTTCTATTGGAGCGTAGGGATTTCGTTCCGGTCAAAGAAATAGCCGGTCACATGAACTGGTCGGAAAAAACGATTTACAGGGAACTAAACGCCTTGGAACACAATTTGCATATTCGCGGAATTCGCCTCGAACGGAAGCCGGGAAGAGGTATTGCGCTGGCTTTAACCCAGGAACAGACGATGGAGCTGAGGAGAACGCAATGGACTTCGGGAAAAAGGGTGGTGACAACCCTTTCCGTAGAGGCGAGGAGAATCAAAATATTGACGAATTTATTATATGATTCTCCTGAGGAAACCTCGATTAACAAGCTGTCAGAAGAATACTTTATTGGCAAGGCATCGATTGTGAATGATCTCAAGGCCATTGAAGAACGAATTGAACCCTTTCAGCTCCGACTGGAAAAAAGCCAGCTCGGTACCCGTCTGATCGGTTCAGAGATTAACATTCGCAAAGCCATGGCTTCTCTCATTAATGAACTTGTGAGTGAAGAACGGGCGGGAGAACAAGAGGATGAATCTCGGATTGATGGTAACACACTCGTTGAGTTGATAGAACATTTTGGCTGCGATTCAGTTCAAGGGATCCAACGTATTCTGGAAGAAACCGAGCAGCAATTAGGATATACCATAGGTGATCCCTATTACATCAACCTGCTGACTCACCTGCTGATTTGTATCCGCAGACTGAAGAGTGGCAAGGTCATTCGATTGGCTGACGGCATTCCTGATCATCCCATAACTGACCCTCATGTACATTCCATCGCAAAAGCCATGGCCCAACAAATCAGTGAGCTATGCGGATTGGAATTACCCAGTGAAGAGATCTATTTCATCTATCAATATCTGATTTCATCAGGCATGAGTGTTCCGTCCCTTAATCTTGAGTTGTCAGGTCTGATGGACAAGGTTTGTCCAGAGTCTAAAGCGATGGTCAAGGAATTAATTCAGACTGTATCCAGGATGATCCGGCGTGATCTCACAACAGATGAACAATTGTACAAGGGTCTGATCATCCATTTCAAACCGATGCTGAATCGTCTTAAATACAACATTTCCATTCATAATCCTCTGCTGGAGGATATACGTGAGGCGTATGCCGAGATTTTCTCTCTGGTCCGTTTGGGGATGCTGCCCATGGCCCAAGCCTGCGGATTGAATTCGTTTAGTGATGATGAGATAAGTTACCTGGTCCTTTATTTTCAGGCATCCATTGAGAAAAGCAGTAAAAAGAAAAGAGTTATTCTGGTCTGTTCCACTGGAATAGGGACATCTCATTTGCTGAAAAGCCGGATCAATCGTTCATTTCCCGAATGGGAAGTCGTTGATGTCATTTCGACAAGCTGGTTCAAGCGTATGGAGGATTGGACGGACATTGATCTGATTATATCAACCGTGAAACTGGAGCATCATGACTTGCCAGTTGTGTATGTCTCGGCGCTATTAAATGACACGGATGTCAGCTTAATAAAAGCGAAGTTTAACGAGGAGAGGTTGAATCAACATCAAAGCAGGGTGTTTTCGTTTCCACTGCTCAGGGCGTACTTCCACCCATCTTATGTACAGATTGAAACAAATACGAAGGAACAATATACAGAAGGTACAGCATCCCGTCTGAAGCTGTTTGCATCCATACTCCAACACGTAGGCGCTAATCTGGAGAACCGGACATTTGCCGAGGCTAAGCTGAATAACCATTTGTCGGTTTTCCTGATCCGCAGTGATGTGAACATCAATCCCATCGTCGGTTTTAATGTCATTCAAGGGGAACCGAGCAATTGCAGATTGGAAATTGTAATCGCTTTCTTAAATGATGGACCACTAACTGAATTATTGATAGAAATACAAAGCTTGTTGATGTGCAGGCGCATGTATGAACAGATCATGAGAGTAACTACACCACAAGAGCTTTTCGAGATATTACAGTCCAAGCACGATCAGGAGGAGGACCATTATGGATATAACCAAGATTATCAACGAACGGTTGATTAAGCTGGATCTACAAGCACGAACCAAGGATGAAGCCATCGAGGAATTGGCGGATCTGCTTGCAAAGGAAGGCGCCCTTTCCTCCAAAGAAGAGTTTATCAAAGACGTCTATTTAAGAGAAGAAGAGGGTCAGACTGGCCTGGAGAACCACGTTGCGATCCCTCATGGCAAATCGGCGGCCGTCCTCAAGACCTCCCTCACCATCGGACGAACCGAGCACCCCCTTGAATGGGAGACCCTGGACGGCAAACCTGTCCATGTCGTTATTCTGTTTGCTGTACGGCTTGTAGACCGAAATACAACCCACATGAAGCTGTTGGTCCAAGTTGCGAGTATGCTGGCAGATGAAGAGGTGCTGGAACGTTTGATGCATGAGTCGGACTCGGCCCAAATTATGGAGCTCTTTGCTAGCAGAGAGAGCGTATCGTAGAACATGGCAATTCAGGAATTTTAATATGGAGCACAATACATCATTTGGAGGGATTCTGATGAACATTGTAGCCGTAGCCGCGTGCACTGCTGGTATTGCCCACACGTATATTGCCAAGGAAAAATTGATCAAAGGTGCTAAAGCGCGTGGTCATGAGATTAAAGTAGAGACTCAAGGCACCATAGGAACAGAAAACGAGCTCTCTAGGGAAGAGATCAGGGCAGCTGATGTTGTCATTGTGGCTGCAGATATCAAAATCGGTGGAGAAGAAAGGTTCAAAGGCAAACGGATCATTCGAGTCAAAACCGAGACGGTCATTAAAGCCCCAATTAAATTCATTGAAAAGGTGGAGCAGTCTTTAGGGGTATCCTCATAACAAGGGAGGCAGGGCGATGAGCGCAAAATCCAATCACGCAGGTTCAGTCATCAAAGGTCACCTGTTAACAGGCATTTCCTATATGATTCCTTTGATCGTTGCTTCAGGGCTGTGTATCGCGCTGGGACAAATTCTGGGAGGGGCCGATGTGGGCAAGGCGGAAGGTACCATTCCGTATATGATTAACCAGATCGGCGGTTGGGGCATGGGGCTGGTTGTCCCTTTAATTTGCGCAGCGATTGCTTATTCGATCTCGGACCGTCCCGGAATTGCTCCAGGATTAATTGTTGGTTTCATATGCAGTCAGATTCAAGCGGGGTTCATTGGTGGGATGCTGGGCGGATTTCTGGTGGGTTATGTCGTACTCGGTATCCGTAGATATGTGAAGCTGCCAAAGTCCATGCAAGGATTAATGCCTGTTCTCGTTATTCCGTTTCTGGCTACATTGATCTCTGGTTTAGGTATCTTTCTTGTCATTGGTCAGCCAATTGTCTGGTTACAGGACAGTCTTACCCAGGTGCTTGAATCGATGCAGGGGGGGTCCAAATTTGTTTTAGGTGCCATTCTGGGCTTGATGGCCACCTTTGACTTCGGAGGACCTGTGAATAAAACGATGTCACTGTTTGCCGATGGGATGTTAGTCCAAGGTATCTATGGGCCTGAGGCTGTCAAGTTTGTCGGCTCCATTATTCCACCATTGGGGATTACCCTATCGTATTTCCTGACGAGAAACAAATATACGGCAGCAGAAAAAGAATCGTTAAAGGCTGCATTCCCGATGGGAATCTGCATGGTCACGGAGGGTGTCATTCCGATTGCGGCAAGGGATCTGATCCGGGTGGTGACTTCCTGTGTCATCGGCTCAGCGGTAGCTGGTGGATTGATTATGATCTGGGGCGTTGAGGCTCCGGTGCCACACGGGGGATTATTCGTTGTACCCCTTTTCACCCATCCATGGCTGTTTATGTTGTCTCTTCTCATTGGAACCGGAATCTGCGGTGTAACCTTATCTTTATTGAAGAAGCCAGTTACGGCGATGGATGAAGAATTCGACGATACCGAAGACGAAAGTGTAACCTTCGATGACATTGTGTTCAAAGTGGAGTAATACTCGCCATATAGATAGCGCTTACAATTTAATTAAACTCATCTAAAGGAGATGTGTCTCATGTTGATTACGATGAAGGAACTGCTTAAAGTAGCCAAGGAACACCAATTCGCGGTGGGAGCGTTTAACGTGGCAGACAGTACATTTTTGAGAGCTGTGATTGAGGAGGCGGAGCACTCCAATTCCCCGGCCATCATCGCCATTCACCCGACGGAGCTTGAATTTTTGACGGATGAATTTTTCGCATATGCCAGCCAGCGTGCACATGCCAGCCATGTTCCACTGGTGATCCATCTTGATCATGGTGGGTCCATTGCTGATATCATCCGGGCGATCAAGTGTGGATTTACTTCTGTCATGATTGACGGTTCTCTGCTCCCTTATGAAGACAATGTGACTATTACTAAACAGGCGGTGGAGCTTGCACACGCCGTCGGCGTATCTGTTGAGGGGGAATTGGGGACGATTGGACAGACCGGTAATTCTATCGAGGGCGGTGTATCTGTAGTAACTTACACGAATCCGGCTCAGGCGGAGGACTTTGTGGCACGTACGGGAATCGATACATTGGCGGTGGCCATCGGTACAGCCCATGGCATATATCCCAAACATATTAAACCGGAGTTGCAAATGGATATTCTGAGAGAAATCAATCAATTGGTAGACATCCCTCTCGTTCTGCACGGGGGATCTGCCAATCCTGATCAGGAGGTCTCCGACTCCGTTCAGTTGGGGATATGTAAAATCAATATTTCCAGCGATATGAAACATGCATACTTCAAAAAAGCTCGTGAAATTCTAAGCACCACGGAATTATGGGACCCAAATGCCATTTACCCAGACTGCATTGTTGAGGCTCAAAATGTCATTCGTTATAAAATGAATCTGTTCAATTCCGCGGGCAAGGCAAACTTGTATAAAGGGCTGCGTTATGAGCAACGTCAGGCTGAAAGTGTGAGCCTTTACTAAGCCTGCTGGCGGGGCAAAGCACCATACGAACGATTCGCATTTCATCCCTCGGAGCCTTCCTGAAGCCCACCATTCCCGAATTTTATTTATCGTGAATGGTGGGCTTCATTATGTGATAAACTCTACACGTATCAGAATGCCTGGCGTCAATGTACATTCGGAGAATGTGTAAAGAAGGAGGGGAGTATGAGTGAAAGGCCTTATTATATTGACACTCCTTATTTGGGTCGCATTAATGATGATTGAATGGCTTATCTACCGGTTACAAGGACGGCGAATGACGTGGGTACAATATATATTGCCATGTGTGGCCTTGCTCGGCGGTGCCGTTGTAATCATGATCAGCATCGATATGGGCGGGTGGAACGGCATCGGATACGCCCTGCTCGGCGTATCGCTGGGTACCGCGGGAATGTTAACACTCATTACGGTGGCGATCAGGGATGTGGTGCTTCGGCGACGGGACAGGAATTAAGCGGAAGAATGAAACCTCTGTACTGTAAGATTGAATCAGGCGATGGGATGGTTGCAGGAATGCATTCGTCTGTGATATATTGACATTAATTATGACAAGGGAGGTGAAGACAGGTGAATCACGAGATGCTTAACAACCGTATTAGCCAGCTACCGATTGCTATGGCTGGCATTGTTCATACTTTTCTGATCAACGGGAGAAGTCTGTCCAATTTTGAATATACGGAAGTTAACATTTGCGAGAAGATGCCTGCCTTGACCTCATTCGGATGATAAGCGATATTGCTTGAATTCTGAAGGGCCGCGGAGCTAACCTCCTGTGGCTCTTTTTGTGTTGCGGTCAGGATCTTCCAACTATAGGAGGAACCTTATTATGATGATGATTAGCGCGCAACAACTGACTCAATACCACGGAGCACATCTGGTGCTGGACGGCATTACGTTTGAAATTATGGAGGGCGACAAGGTCGCTCTGATCGGCCGCAACGGAAGCGGCAAGACCACACTTATGCGCCTGATGGCAAGACTGAACAAGCCGGATGAAGGGCAATTGATGATAAAGAAAGATACACGACTGGGATATGTGGCTCAGGTTCCAGAAGGATTGGATGACCATACCGTACTGGATGTACTGAGTCTTGGATTCAAGGAGCTTATGATATGTCGCACGCAAATGAAGGAAATGGAGCAGCAGATGTCCGATCCAGCATGTGCAGCAGACCCTAATCAATTGGAGCGCTTGTTGAAGCGTTACGCGGTACTGCAAGACCAGTTTGAGCGTGAGGGTGGATACGAAATGGATGCCCGGATCGATCAGGTGGCAGACGGTCTGGATATCGCCAAGGCACACTATGGTTGGCGCTTCGGTTCCTTGTCCGGTGGGGAGCAGACTCGGGTGGTGCTGGCTTCACAGCTAATTGTAAGACCCGATCTGTTATTGCTGGATGAGCCGACAAACCATCTTGATCTGGAGCGGGTCGAGTGGCTGGAAGGATTTTTACGAGAATATCCCGGCACCATTGTCCTGATCTCGCATGATCGCTATTTTTTGGATCGGGTCGTGAATCGAACACTGGAGCTGGAGGATGGAGAAGCGGAAACGTCTGCTGGCGGTTATACGGAATATATGAAAGTGAAGGAACAACGGCTGTTGCAGCAATTCGAGGAGTTCAAGGAGCAACAGAAGGTTATCAAAAAAATGAAGGAAACGATCCGACAGCTGGAGGAATGGGGTCGTGTGGGTGGCAATGAAAAGTTCTTCCGCCGGGCCGCTTCCATGCGCAAGGCGCTGGAGCGGATGGAACAGGTGAAGCGTCCTGTACTGGAGCGTCGCAATGCCGAGTTCGATGTGCGTCCTACGGATCGAACGGGTAAACGGGTAGCGGTATTGGAACAGGTCGAGAAAAGCTATGGTGAGCGTGAAATCCTGCGCGGAATCTCGGGTCTGCTGGAATATGGAGATAAAATTGCACTCATTGGCCGCAATGGCTCAGGCAAGACGACCCTGTTCAAGCTGTTGCTTGGAGACGAGCAACCCAATACAGGCAAGTTGGAGTGGGGGGCACGTGTGGAGGTGGGGTATCTGGCTCAACAGGAGGAACCCACGAATCCGAAGCTGAACGTACTTGAGTACTTCCGTCTGGAAGCCGGCGTGGAGGAAGGCGAAGCTCGCGGAATTCTGGCCCGATATCTGTTCTATGGAGCGGATGTATTCCGCTCAGTGGGACAGTTATCCGGTGGGGAGTGGACGCGCCTGCGTTTGGCTCTGCTGGTGCAGCGCAAACCCAATGTGCTGCTGCTCGATGAGCCGACCAACCATCTGGATGTCGCATCCAGAGAAGCGCTGGAAGAGTCGTTGGTTGATTTTGAAGGAACCGTACTTGCCATCTCGCATGATCGGTACTTCGTCAATCGTCTCGCTTCCCGTGTATGGGAACTGGAGGAGGGACAGCTGACCGCTTATCTGGGAGACTATGAGGCGTATCGCGAGAAGAAGCTTGAATTGCAAGCTCGTGCGGCGGCGAAAGGTCAGGCTACAGCAGGAGTGGGCGTTAGTCGTGATTATGAAGCTTCTACTGAATCAGGCAAGGCGTTGACTCCTTCGGCAGCAGCTGCATCGAATCATAGAAGTGGCAATGGCAACAAACAGTCTGCGGAGAAGCTGGAACAGACGTTGGCACGTCTTGAGGTACAGATTCAGGCACTGGATCAACAACTGGAAACGGTGCAGAACAATCCGCTTGAACTGGAACAAGTCTGGAATGATCGCGAGCAATTGTCCGCTAAATACAATGATGTATTGGCACAGTGGGCTGAGTTATAAGTCAGAATGGCATGAGCATAAGATTGAACAAGCGAGGTCGGAGAGTCTTCTCCGGCCTTTTACAAATGGAGTTTTGTAACTAAATATAGATAAACTAATCATTTCGATCTGTATCTATATAGGTTGAAATAATCATTTACATGATAACGGAGAGGACAGAAAAAACCTGAAAAAGCGAAGCTAAAAGCTTTCTGGAAGAAAGCTGCATCGGAAGCATACGCTTCGCCGTTATCCCCGGATTTTCTCCTTCGGAAAAGGGAATCAAAAAATCTGGGGATAACAGCGATTGGAAGGTTATTCTGTCATCGTAGTATCAGTGTAAATAATCTTTAATTCAATTTATATAGCCTTAGTTGAAGTAAGCAGCTAAAGGATTTATGAAATTGATTCATTAGTGTAACTTTTTTCCTCCACATGCGTTAAATACGTTTGTATGAATTGAAACGGCTCACCTAAGAGCTCGCAAAAAGGGAGGTTATCGGTATCTATTATTCATTGACGTATCGGATTTGGTCGGATGATCGACAGGCGGAGACAGGGGTGCTGGAACAGACTTCAGTCACACGCGATGAATTGTTCATGCGCAAATTGGTGGATGCCACCTTGGTGAAAAACAAACTCTGGGCACATCTGTCTAATGAATGCCAGGATGGGCGCGAACATGCAGTATATGTAACGGCGTATGAGCAACAGATGCCGGATGATTACGGTGCAGCCATTGCGGATGCTGCGCTGGCGATGTGCAAAATGTCTTCCATGTACAGCGCAGAGTATATGTTGTGGAATGGAAGTTCATTTCAGGAGTTGGAACTGACAGCGTCGTCTACTTATACGATGGAGCTTGCCGAGCAACTGCTGGACCATTACATGGTTCGTGCTGGCAAGACGTATGAGTTCCTGTATTCCGTGCTGGATGCGGATCGCAAGAAAGTGTTGTTTTATATGAAAGAGGTGGATCTGTGATGAGTGACCAAGAGCGGGGGCAAGCATTGAAACCTGGATCAAAAGCAAAGCTGGTTGCTTTTTCCCTGATGCTGGCGGTTCCTGCCGTGTTATCCGGTTGTGGCAGCAACAATGATGAATGTGACCCGGAGTATGATACCGGATGTGAATATGATTCCAGCAGTGGGCATTATTACTACGGTGGGTCGTCGTATCGAAGCAACAAGGATATTAACAGCTCCTATAGCAAATCCAAGTCCAAATCAAGCGGCTTCGGTAGCTTCTTCCGCAGTTCGGGAGGATAACCGGATGAGGCAAGTGGTTCAACTGCCGTTAAGTCACGAAGAGGTATTTCAGGGCGAAGCGGAACAACAGATTCCATATCATCGAATGTACGGGAAGCAGTATTGTGTGCCTGCATTGACGGTTTATTCTCCCTCGGAGGTACAAGAGCTGCGTGCGGCAGCGGAGGCGGTAGACGGCATTTACTGTAAAGTGATGCGATTTATCCAGCAATATATGCCGGATTCTTTTTTGGAGCATCAGTTAGGTATCCATCCGGGACTTATTCCGGCGGCACGTATGGAGATGGTGACTGGAGGCATTACCCGCCAGGACTGGATTATTGGAGAAGCTGGGCCGAAGTGTATTGAAAATAATACGGACACTCCAACCGGCATACCGGAGGCTGCTGCATTGGAAAATATCCTGGTCGGTCTTGCTGAGGATCCTACGCTAACTGCGCCATCTGCCGGGATGGATACACGTATTCGGGAGTGTTTCAGGATATGGCTCGAATTCTATGCAAACCAAGGATTGCAGGGGCCGGTGACATTCACTTCTTTTGGCGAACATGTCGAAGATCGAACGAATACGGAATACCTGATGAAACGTTGTCAGGAAGCTGGATACGATGTTTTCTATGCCCCACTGGAGGAACTGGAGATTGTTCCCGGGGAGGCGCTGTACCATCAGGGTCGGGAGATTAACTTGCTATACCGCCTCTATCCACTGGAGTATCTGATCGATGATCGGGATGAGACGACAGGGGTGGACATTGGTGCTGCGCTGCTTGATCTGGTACGAGAGGGACGATTGGGCCTGATGAATCCCGCTCAGCATGTACTGATGCAGAGCAAAGGCTTCATGGCGGCAATCTGGTCACTCTACGAGCGTAACGAACAGACCCCGGAATATTGCGGGTTTACCCTCTTTGATGAAGCAGAAATGGATGTGATTTCCCGATATCTGCTACCAACCTATTTTTCGGCTGATCCTTTTGAACTGAACGCCATGCCATATGTAGCCAAAAGCTATTGGGGGCGTGAAGGCAGAGGAACTCTTTTGCTGGATGGAGGAACGGACATTGCCTCTGGGAAGCAGGATATAGAGTATCGCCTGAACGAGGAGTTAGAAACGAATCTTGCAACTGGGGAAACAGATGAGGATGAGGAGATTGCGGCCTATTATAATAACCAGCCCAAAATCTATCAGCAGCTGGTTCCGATGGAACAGGCCGTGATTGAGACGGAAGATGGAGCGTACAGCGGTTATCTGCTTACAGGAGTGTTTGTTATCGGTGGGCGATTGGCAGGAGTACTGCCTCGGATCGGGGAGAAAGTAACCGGAGATATGGCCTATTATTGCGCGGCTACGGTTCGTGAACGGATGAATGATGAGGAGGAGAAGAAGGAATGGAGAACTTGGGATTGAACTTGCTGAATGTTGTGGTGGGTATAGGCATTCTGCTGGTGGTATTGGTATGTGGATATTTCGCGTTTAGCAAATTGACCCGGTATAACGATAGTGAGGAAATCGCCAAAGGTAACGAGGCGGCAGGCATATATATGGGTAGCAAACTGCTGGGACTCTGTATTATTGTCGGAATGGTATCATTCTCTACGCACTCGTGGCTGGATATGCTGCTGTGGTCGGCGCTGGGCATCATTATTCTGTGTCTGGTCTATATTATATTTGACTTCCTCACGCCCAAAATGCGAGTTTGCGAAGAAATCGCAAGAGGCAATATGGCGGTGGCACAATTGCTGCGTTCGATTATCATCGGCGTTTCCATCGTCATCGGTACATTTTTGATGTAAAATAAGACATAGTGTTTTATAGGATGAATTAATAAACGGAAGAAGGAGCGCGGCATCATGAGAAGAGTCATCATCGATACAGATACAGCAGGAGACGATACGATTGCGATCCTGACGGCATTGCATCACTTTCAGGTGGAAGGCATCACCATTACGGGAGGTAACGTTCAATTCGACCAGGAGGTTGAAAATGCCCTGTACACGGTACAGGTTGCTGGACATGGCGGTAAAGTGCCTGTATATAAAGGTTGCGAGCGTCCGCTAATGGCTTACGGTAAAGCTCAGCACCGTACAGTGGAAGACGTGCATGGCGATGATGGCATGGGTGGCGCGCATTTCCCGAAGGCGGATCAGCGTCCCGAGAGCGGGCATGCGGTTGATTTTATCATTGAGAAGGTGCATGCACATCCGGGTGAAATTGAGCTCTTGGCAATTGCTCCGCTGACCAACATTGCAATGGCAATTCAGAAGGACCCCACGATTATTTCGGAGATTGCTCACCTGTATATCATGGGCGGAACGAATAATGCACTGGGCAATATCACACCGGCGGCGGAGTATAACTTCTACGTGGACCCGGAAGCAGCGAAAATTGTACTGCATGCCGGCATTCCGATCACAATGGTTGGCTGGGAGATGTGTACGCAATATTCGGTGATGGACGATGATGACCATGCAGAGATTGCGGCTCTCGGTACATCTGGTGCTGATTTCTTCACCGCTATTAACAAAGTCGTTATGCAGTTCAACAAGTCGGTACATAAACTCCATGGCACCACTCATCCGGATACGTTGCTGATGGCTGTTGCGGCAGATGAATCCATCATGACCAAGTCAGGTCAATATTATGTGGATGTGGAAGCGGCAGGAGAACTGACACGTGGATACAGTGTGGTTGATATCAATGGACGTTTTGGCAAAGAGCCGAATGTACGTGTATGTGAAGCCATTGATCGGCCCAAGTTCAAATCCATGTTGCTCGATGTTCTCTCAGCGATTCAATAAACGCAGTAATTAATCTGCAGGAAAAATAAAAAATCCGCACCTTTCCCAGGTACGGATTTTTTATTGCCCATTTTTGGAATAACTACTTCACCTGTCGTAGTAAGTTGTGCTATACTTCAACTACTACGACAGATGAAGTAACGAGGAGGAGTATCTTTTGTGATCAGCAGTGACGTTATACGTGGCTACAATGATACGCTGATCCTCTACATGCTGCTTGAAGGGGAGTCGTACGGCTACGAGATTTCCAAGAACATCAGACAGCTGACAGAGGAAAAGTACGTCATGAAGGAAACGACATTATACTCGGCCTTCACCCGATTGGAGAAGAACGGTTATATTCAATCGTTTTACCTGGATGAGAATAGTTTGGGGAAGCGTCGTACCTATTACCGGATTACGCCGCCCGGCCTCGACTATTACAGAGAAAAGTGTGAGGAATGGAAGGTTACGCAGGAGGTTGTTAATCTATTTATCAGGGAGTTGTGACGGAACATGGAGACAATTATGGTTTATCTGGAGAACATGTTTGTTGGTCTGCCGAAGACACCTGAGGTGGAACATCTGAAGCAGGAGCTCCTTTCGGGGATGGAAGATAAGTACCTGGAATTGAAGCGAGAAGGCAAGTCGGAGAATGAAGCCATCGGTATTGTGATCTCAGAATTCGGTAACATAGAGGAGTTAACAGCCGAACTCGGTATTCAGCCAGTCAGCCCGGAAGAGACAGTACCTGTGTTAACGGAAGAAGAGATTTACGCATATACCACTGCGAAAAGAAATGCTGGATTTTGGATTGGACTGGGTGTTTTATTGTGCGCGTCAGGTGTGGCATTTCTAATTTTCATGGATGCCTTATTTGAGAACTATGCCATTTCAGCTGCAAACCGTTCGGTGGAAACGGGCGCTGTACTAGGCCTGATCGGCATGTTCGTATTGATTGCCATTGCGGTAAGCATGTTCATATACAGCGGTATGAAGCTGGAACGCTTCAATTATATGGAGAAGGGCTTCCAGCTTCCTTATACACTTAAAATGAGTATTCAGCATAGTCGGGAGAGCTTTGCTCTGACTTATCGTATAGCCATCATTACGGGTGTCTGCCTTTGCATTCTGTCTCCTGTGTTTATTTTCGCAGCCTCTTCTATCAATGATAACTACGCCTCTTATGGTGTATCTGCCTTTATGGTCATGGCTGGGGTAGGAGTATTCCTGTTTGTATATTACGGTAATATTCAGGGGGCTTACACAAACTTGCTGGAGAAGCACCAGTTGACGGTAGAGAAGAAGCAGGAGGTCAAGGTTGTGAGAGCCGTGGAAGCGATTGTATGGCCGCTGGCGACAGCCATCTTCTTGTTCACAGGCTTTGTATATCAACGGTGGGATATCAATTGGGCCATATTTCCGATTACCGGTATTCTCTCCGGCAGCTTTAGCAATGTGTACCATATTATGAAAAGCAAAAATTCGTCCTGAGCACGCTGCTTTGGATAGTAAAGCCCACCTGATCTACTATATAGATCAGGTGGGCTTTTTTATACGTTAATCTAACCTTGCTACAACAAAAATGAGCGAATGCCTGTCGTGACCAGATCATGGTCTTCTTCATCAGGCAAACCCGATACTGTAATGGTGCCGACTTGTCCTTCATTTTCCAGAATCAGCGGGAAAGCGCCACCAGCCAGGACATAATCAGAAGCAGGCAGGTTGAAGTTGTGCTCAAGTGTCTGATTCTCGTTTCTTAGCCGTAGGGCCGTATGCCAGGAGCTGGAAGAAAAATGGTTCACTACATTGTTCTTGCGGCGAATCCAGTCTTCGTTGTCGGGATGAGTGCCTTCCATGGCGTGCAAAAAGAGACGGTGTCCCTTCAGGGCAATGTCGATGGTCACGGCTTGGGAACGACGCTTCGCTTCTTCAACCAGATGAAGGCCAAGGTTAAGCGCCGTTTCAGAATCAAATGTAGCAAATACCAAGTCCTTTTCTTCCTGCTGCATTTCCTTTAATCTTTCGGTCATGGTCAGGTTCAAATTACAGGCAGCCCCTTTACATATATGATTGATGTCTACATTCGACATGAATAGGTTTAGTACCTCCCCAATGCGGACTGGACGATGTTAGTGGATGTTACAGGTGTGGTTAAAGATCGCTCATTTGGAGACCGTACATCGGCTGTGTTAAAGTGAAGGGAACCTAATATACAAAACTCTTAAAGTTAAAATAATTTATCGCCTCAGTAGGCAGGAGGAGAAGCAGGATGCTGTTTTATTTTGTAGCACTACTGGTGACTTTGGTGGATCAGGGAACCAAGATTGCAGTGAGGATGTATATGGAAGTTGGCGACGTGATGAGACTGGGTGACTCTGGTATGCAGTTACAACATTACGAGAACAGTGGAATGGCGGGCAGTCTGTTTCAGGGGAACGCGCGTCTGTTCGGTGTGATCGCTGTTCTGTTCATCGCGGGCATGCTGTATTACCGGAGTAAAGGGGAGATTCGCGGATTCTGGATGCAAGCTGGCGCAGGTTTTATGGTCGGTGGGGCTCTAGGAAATGCGATCGATCGATTTATCTATGCGAGGGTAACGGATTTTCTCGTCTTTCCGTCAGGGCGTGGTATCTTGAATCTCGCTGATGTCGCAATTAACATCGGTGTGGTCATGATCATCATCGGTATGTTAATTCGTGCATATCAGAGTTATCGGGCCAAGCGTTTACGCAATGCTTTGCCAAAAGTTGAGCGTTCGTGACACGTGGATAAAAGCTTTACAGTAGCTGAATATAAGTTTAATAAGAGAGGGACATTGGATATCATCCAGTGTCTTTTGTTATGCCAATTTCGGTCCATGGGAAGAACTGCCTTGATTCAATTTTACCGAAACCGTTTTAGAAATAATAGAGACCTGTATAGTCAACGCTCATAGTATGAATTGGTGGAAGGATTAACCAAATGGTTATTTCACCACCTGAATGGGTAAATCTTTACGTATAAAGCTGAGGGAGGTACAACATGAGAACAACACTTACCAAGGCTCTCGGGACAATGTTGCTATGTGGAATGATGGCTGTACTTCTATCTTCGTGTACCAGTGGAGATAGCGCGAATGGCAAAGTGCAGATTGAATTTTTCCAGAACAAGCCTGAAGCCAAAACAACCTTTGATGAATTAATTAAAACGTTCAACGCAGAGCATGATGATATTCAGGTGACACAGGTGAATCCACCCGATGCGGAGACGGTGTTGAAGACACGTGTCGTCAAAAATGATATCCCTGATATTATGGCCATGGGTGCAACGGATACGTATTCAATCCTCGCCCAGAGTGATATTTTTACCAATCTGACAGACAGTTCACTGCTCAAGACGATTGATCCGAACTACATACAAATGCTGAAGGATCTCACAGGCATGGACGAAGTGACGGGTATTCCTTACGCAACCAATGCAAACGGCATCATGTACAACAAAACGCTGTTTAAGGAAATGGGATTGGACGTACCCAAGACGTGGGATGAACTCATTGCGACTGCCCAAAAGATTATAGATGCAGGTGAGATTCCATTTTACTTCACATACAAGGATGACTGGCAGACAAGCCTGCCGTTCAATGCCTTGGCCTCCAACCTGGTCGGTATTGATTTCTATCAGGAGCGGCGTGATAACAAAGTGACGTTCAAGGAGAAATACCGCGAGGTGGCTGAGAAGCAGCTGGAGCTCATGAAGTATGGTCACAGCGATAACTTTGGTAAAGCTTATTCGGACGGTAACCGTGCCTTCGCTAACGGTGAAGCTTTCATGTACATCCAGGGAACCTGGGCCATCTCGGAGATTCGCAAAGCGAACCCAAATGTAGACATCGGTTTCTTCCCCTTCCCAACGGGCAACAATGCAAGCAAGATCAAGCTGGTGAACGGGATCGACTCCCTGTTTACCATTGCGGCGGACACGCCTAATCGCGAGCAGGCAGAGACGTTTATTGCGTTTCTGTTGGAGCCTGAAAATATCGGAAGATACATTGACGAACAGACGCTGTTCTCTGCGGTCGAAGATGTAAAGCAGGATGATCCTGCGGTACAGGAATTGATGCCTTATATCGAGCAGGGCAAGGTTGTTGACTTTCCCGATCACTATATTCCGGCTGCGGTGCAGCTGAATTCCATCGTACAGTCCTTTTTGCAGAACCAAAACATCGACAACTATCTAGATACACTCGACAAAGAATGGGACAAGGTAGCCAATCGGCGCTAAGTCTTGTCTGAAGGAGGATGGAACATGAACAAGCGTATCGCACCTTATTACTGGATGACGGTTCCGGCGGTAGTATTGTTCTTCGTATTTATGACACTGCCGGCCCTCCAGGGCATCTATTATTCATTTACGAATTATAACGGATTCGGGAAAGAGTATGACTTTGTTGGCTTCAAAAACTATTTCAACTTATTCCAAGATGACAACGTGGGTAACGCCTACTGGTTTACGTTCAAATTCGCGATCGTTGTGACGATCCTGACCAATATCCTGAGCCTGCTCATTGCACTCGGGCTGAATGCCAAGATCAAGTTCCGTAACTTTTTCCGCGGCATCTATTTCCTGCCCAATATTCTGAGTGTGCTGATCGTAGGTTACATATTTAACTACCTGTTCTCCAACGTATTCCCGATCTGGGGACAAAATCTGGGCATCAACGCACTCTCTACGAACATACTTGGTAGCGAGAGTCTGGCCTGGATCGGTATCGTCATTGTTGCCGTATGGCAATCCGTGGCCCTGAATACGATTCTGTATTTGGCTGGTCTGCAAACGATACCAACGACGCTGTACGAGGCATCCAACCTCGACGGTGCAGGCAAATGGCGTGAATTCTGGAGTATTACCTTCCCGCTTATTGCCCCGTTCTTCACCATTAATATGGTGCTGGCAATGAAAAACTCGCTTATGGTCTTTGACCAAATCGTAGCCTTGACCAACGGTGGTCCAGGACGGGCGACACAGTCCATCTCCCATCTGATCTACACCGGAGGATTCGAAGGCGGCGAATATGCATATCAATCTGCGAACTCGGTTATTTACTTCATCGTTATTGCGGTGATTTCAATTCTGCAAATCCGGTTCCTGCAAAGAAGGGAGATGGATCTGTAATGAGAAGCCGTACACGAATTAATTGGCTCGTTATGCTGCTCGTTGTGCTGGGCACCCTGTTTATCCTGTTCCCATTGTATATGACCGTTACGATTGCTTTGAAAAACCCGGAACAGATGGCCCAATCGGTCTTTGCCATTCCAACAACGCTTCACTGGGAGAATTTCGCGAGGGCCATTGACATGACGAACTTCTTCCAATCATTCCGTAACAGTGCGATCGTTACCGCATCAACTGTGCTCTTAACATTGCTCAGTAACTCGATGGTGGCCTATGCCATTGCGCGGAATATGGAGAAACGCAAGTTTTTCAAAGGGCTGTATTATTACTTTGTCAGCGCGATGTTCATCCCGTTCCCGATCATCATGCTGCCGATTGTGAAGCTGACTGCATCCCTGGAGATGACGAATCTGGTAGGTCTGATCCTGCTGCACACGGTCTATGGCCTGGCATTCAACGTATTTGTGTACGTGGGATACATCCGGTCCATTCCGGTAGCGCTGGAGGAAGCGGCGTTTGTGGATGGAGCGACAACTTGGGGCACGTTCTGGAGAATCATTTTCCCGCTCATGGCACCCATCAGTGCCACGGTTGGTATTCTGACCTGTCTGTCGACGTACAACGACTTCTTGCTGCCACTCATTATTATCAGTGATCCGGGACAGTACACGCTGCCGCTGGTACAGTATGTATTCCAAGGACAGTTCAATACCGAGTTTAACCTGGCATTTGCATCCTACCTGCTCGCGCTGCTGCCGATGATTATCATTTACCTGTTCGCACAGAAGTGGATCATCAACGGAGTTACGCAAGGGTCTGTGAAATAACTGAAAAGGTGCTAAAGAAAAGAATGTATGTGAAGGAATATGAACGAAGAGAGGTGGACTCTAAGAGTCCCCTCTCTTTTTTTTGATCTTTGTCATATGACGTTTGGGAACTGTCAGAAGGATTGATTAACCTGTAAATCTATGCTATTTTTTAGTCGTTAGTTTAATCGATAAACAAAGACTAAAAGAGAAGAAGATTGAGTTTTATTATGCAAGCGCTTTAACTATATAAATTGAACTAAACATTTGCACGAGAACGGAGAGGGCAGAAATAACCTGAAAAAGCGGAGCTAAAAGCTTTCTGAAAGAAAGCTGCATCGGAAGCATATGCTTCGCCTTTATCACCGGATTTTCCCCTTTAACAAGGGAATCAAAAAATCTGGGGATAACAGCGATTGGAAGGTTATTCTGTCATCGTAGTGGCTAGTGTAAATATTCTTTCGTTCATTTTATATAGAAAAACTGAATACGTGGATAAATCCGGCATCGTTTGTACCCAGTCCTCAAGAGCACGGGCGTAAGGTGGTGGATTCTTTTACATGCAAAATGAGAGGAGAATGGGGAAGTTGCACGGGAAAATAGGACATTTTAACTCACTTCGCAATCAGATCTTCATTGGTTTCGTTATGGTGATGCTTGTTGTTCTGCTGCTCGCAGGCATATCAGCCTATGATCGGGTGGCCGCTTTGCTGAAAAGCAATGCGGAGAAACATATTCATCAAACCGCCGTCCAAGCCAGTGGCAGATTGGATGCACTCATTGCACAAGTGAATTCGCTGACCGCCCAGGTGGCGGATGATTCATATGTGCAACGCCTGCTTAGTGATGAAAAGCAAGGCAACCCGGCAACCTTTAATCAGCGTCAAGCCCTCTTGCAGATTGCAGGCAGTTATCAGTCTTTTATCAATGGTGCGCAAAGTATGGAGATTTACACAACGGGTTACCATCGCATCTTCCCTATGGATGACCGATCCCTCGATCTTAGAGTGGAACGCAGCTGGATAACCAAGGCGGATGAAGGAAAAGGCAGACTGGTGTGGGCAGGTGATGATCCTGAAGACCCGGGAGTCCTTCTGGCTATTCGACGCATTAACCTGCTGGAACATTCCTTTGAGCATGGAGGCTATATTGTGGTGCGGATGCAACGCAGTTTCTTTCAACTCAATGATTCGAATGGGGCAGATGGTTCGCAGGACTCCATCATGCTCCTGGATGGGGCAGGCGAAGTGGTGACTTCCGATCTGGAGATTAATCTCGATCCAAAAGCCATATTGGACAGCGGATCAGTCGTCCACAACGGGGAGGAATCCTATATCGTCGTCCGTCAAAAATCGGAGTTAACGGGATGGACACTTGCTGTACTGACTCCACTGGGGGAGACAACAGAAGGTGTATCCATTCTAAGGACGGCGCTGCTCGTCTCGGGAATGATTGGTGTTGTTCTGTTCCTTATCATGTCCTTCTTCCTGTCGACGATGATTACACGTCCGCTCATACGTCTGATGCGGGCCATGCGCAGTGCACAGCCGGGAGCCATGAGGCCTAATCTAATGGTCAGTTCTACGATGGAGATCAACGAACTCAACAACGTATATAACCAGATGGTCTACAGGCAGAACGAATTGACCCGTGTGGTTCATGAGAAGGAAGTCATGCAGTCCCGGGCCGAGCTGAAGGCGTTGCAGTCTCAGATTAATCCCCATTTTCTATTCAACACACTGGAAGCGTTCTATTGGTCCCTTGAGGAGAAGGGAGACGAGGAGATGGCGCGTATGGTTGTGGCGATGTCCCGATTATTCCGCTACACGATCTCCAGTTCACAGCAGGATGAATGGGTTACGATTGCCGACGAGCTGGAACACGCAGAGCAGTATCTTCGAATTATGCAGATGCGGTTGGGAGATCGAATGCAATGGGAGATTCAGCTGAGCGATGCAGTTCGTCAGATCCCCATTCCGAAACTGCTTATACAGCCCTTGGTGGAAAATGCGATCCTCCATGGCATTGAAAGTAAACTGGGACCGGGAAAGATGAGCATTCATGTGGATGCTTCGACCGAGAAAAACCTGGTTTGTATTGAGGTTCGGGATGATGGTCCCGGTATGGATGAATTACGGCTTCAATCTGTCATTGATGCTTTACATGGTGGTCCCGCTGTATCCAACAAGGGGTCAGGCGTAGGTCTGATCAACGTACATCGACGGCTGAAGCTCTACTTTGGCAGCCAACTTGGCGAACGGTGCAAACTCTCCTTAACAAGTAAGGTTGGGGAAGGGACCGTCATTTGCTTTGAGATTCCCATGGGAACGGAGGGTGCATATGATTCATGACAAAACAATTCTTATTGTTGATGATGAGCCACGTACAAGAGAGGGTATTCGCAAGACACTGGAGGGGTGGTCGGCAGGACGAAATCACATCCGGACTGCGGAAAGTGGTGCTCAGGCTGTGGAATGGCTCAGGAAACAGCCAGCAGATCTGTTGATAACGGACGTTCGCATGCCGGAAATCTCCGGGTTATCTCTGATCGAAGCCATTCAGCATTTTTCGAACAAGCCAGTTGTGCTGATTATGTCAGGACATGCCGATTTTCAGTACGCCCAACAGGCTATTAAGCTGGGTGTCGTGGAGTATATGTTGAAACCGATTGATAAGGAACAGTTGCTTCAGACCGTCGAGAAAGCCCTAAAGTTCAGCGAACAACAGCGACGCATTCAAACGATGCAGGAACTGGTGGACCCCAAGTTGCTGGATGTTAAGGAGCGCGGGGAACAGAGACTCAATAGCCAGATCAGTGAAGCTTTGACCTATGTGGATGCTCATCTGGGTGACCATGTGACCATGCGTGAAATCGCTGATTTACTTCATCTAAACTCAAGTTACTTCAGTGTGTTGTTCAAGGAACAGATTGGCATCAATTTTAGTGAATACCTTACCCGCAAACGCATTCAACGCGCGAAGGAGTTGCTTGTGCAGACGACCATGCCGATCTCGGAAATTGCGGAACAGGTGGGTTATCAGACGGATAAGTATTTTATCACGGTATTTAAAAGTCTGGAGGGGCTTAGCCCAAGCAAGTATCGTCATTCCTTAACTGTACGAGGTAACGAATAACCTCAAAAAAGTGGAGTTTTACCAAATAATCCTAGCCTTATGGGGATGTGAGGCTCATGCTACAATTTGGTTAAAGCGGTTACATTAACCGAAAAAAACCAAGGGGGTTGGGATAATGAGCAAAAAGACGATGGCCATGCTTCTGTCATGGACGCTGGTTCTCGCCGTAATTTTATCCGGATGTAACAGTTCAGGTTCGGATCAGGAGGGTGAAGCGGGCAGCAACGGCACAGATGGGAAAGTAACCCTCAAATTCATGCACCTCTGGCCAGCGGGCAGTTCCGCACAGCAAAACAAACTGGTCAACGATATCATCAAGCAGTATCAGACAGATCATCCGAATGTGACCATCAAGCAGGAAGTGCTGGAGAATGAACAGTACAAGAACAAGCTGAAAATTTTGTCTGCATCCAATGAACTTCCCGATGTGGGTGTAACTTGGGCTGCCGGATTTCTGGAGCCTTATGTAAAGGGCAATCTGTTTGCGCCGTTGGATGATGTGCTTAGCGGCTCGCTTGGCGACAAATTCATAGCCGGAACAACCGAAGCCTATGCGATTGGCGGCAAAACGTATGCACTGCCTATCGAGTTAAATATCTCCCCCATTTATTATAACAAAGCCATTTTTGCGAAATATAACTTGCAGCCGCCAACAACGTACGATGAATTCCTGAGTGTGCTGAAGACACTGACCGAGAACGGTGAGGTTCCGATCGCACTGGGCAATAAAGACCGCTGGACTGGCTCACTCTGGTATATGTATCTGGCGAATCGGTTAGGTGGAGAAGCATTGGAAAAGGCCATCAATGGATCCGGCAAATTCGATGATCCTGCTCTGACTCAAGCTGCTGCCGAGGTACAAAAGCTGGTGGATATGAATGTCTTCAACAAAGGCTTTAACGGGTTGTCCAACGATGAGGGCAAATCCGAATTCATGAACGAAAAAGCTGCCATGTATCTGATGGGCACCTGGGAACTGCCGAACTTCACAACCAACCCGGACATTCCCCAGGAATTCAAGGACAAGATCGGATTTTTCAAATTCCCGACGATTGAAGGCGGCAAGAGCGATATTAACAGTTGGGTAGGCGGTCCAGGCGTAGGGTTGTTCGTGGCCCAGAATTCCAAAGTGAAGGAAGAAGCGCAGAAGTTCGTGCAATACTTTGTGGAAAAATGGGGTGAGAGTTCGGTTACCGAAGCAGGCGTCATCCCGGCAACCAAAGTGGATACTGCAGCAGTACAACTGCCACAGCTCTACATCGATCTGCTGAACGAATTGAATCAGGCCAGCAGTCTCACACTCTTTGCAGACGTGCAGATGAAACCGGCAGCCGCTCAGGCACATCTGGACATGATTCAGGCGTTGTTTGGCAAAGCAGTGACACCGGAGGACTTTGTGAAGAATCATCAGGCTGCGATTGATAAAGGCAATTGACGTACACGCGTTTGAACGCTTGAAGGGAGGATAATGTGATGGACAAAGTCATGTCCAACCGTCTCGTTGCTGCGTTGTACGTGCTTCCTGCACTGCTTCTGCTGCTGGTCTTGGTTTACATCCCGATCGTGCTCACCGGGTATTATGGGTTGATGCAATGGGACGGGATCGGTGCAATGACCTTTATAGGATTGGATAATTACGCCAGACTGCTTCAGGACGGAACATTCTGGCAGAGTGCAAATCATACCTTTCTGCTTGCTTTGTTCTCGGCGCTGAGTCTGATCGGTTATCTGATGATTGCTTTGGTGCTGTCAGGCAAGATCAAGGGTGCCAACCTGTTCCGCAAAATATATTTGATCCCGATGCTGCTATCTTCGGTCGCAATCGCCCAGTTATGGCTGAAAATCTACCATCCCAGCAATGGTGTACTGAACACCTTTCTGGAGGCGATCGGCTTCAGCAATCCGCCAGCCTGGCTGGCGGAGCCATCCCTGGTGCTGTATGCCCTGTTCGTACCGATTCTGTGGCAGTATGCAGGTTTCTATATTTTGATCTATTATGCGGCCCTCAAAAACATTCCGGAATCTCTGGTGGAAGCAGCCCGGATTGATGGGGCAAGTCCTTGGCAGATCGCTTTTCGAATCAAGCTGCCGCTGATTACAGAAGTCATCAAGGTGACCGTTGTACTGGCTGTGGTAGGCTCACTCAAGTATTTCGATCTCATCTACGTGATGACCGATGGCGGACCGAATGGCTCCAGCGAAGTGATGGCCTCCTATATGTATCGTCAGGCGTTCCGTAGCTTCGACTTTGGTTACGGCAGTGCTGTAGGTTTCTTCCTGCTCTTGATCTGTCTGTTTGTTACCTGGCTGCTTCGCAAAGCGACGGCATCCAAAGATACGATCCAGTATTCCTGACGAAATGAAAGGAGGTCCATCCCGGTGAAGACAGATACGGCCGTTAGATTGCCAACTTACCCGGGGACAGGCCGAGGTTCGGCATGGTTAAGGAGATTCGGATATGTTCTGCTGTATTTCCTCTTGTCCCTGGTCGCTTTGCTACAAATTTTACCCTTGGTATGGCTGCTGTTGTTCTCGCTTAAAAATAATCAGGAAGTATTCGACATGGCGCCGTTTTCCCTTCCTGCTACTCCGCGTTGGGAAAACTATGTCAAGGTATGGACAGAGGGAAACATCAGCTTATACTTCTTCAACAGTGTATGGATTACGGTAGTCTCGGTGGTGTTCACCGTGCTGTTTGCCAGTCTCGTGACCTTTGCCATTACACGTATGCGCTGGAAGGGTCGCTCGTTGGTATTGGGGTTATTCATGGTAGGTCTCATGATCCCTGTGCACTCCACGTTGATTCCGCTGTTCAGCTTGTTCCTGAAGCTTCATCTCACAGATCATCCTTTGTCAGTCATCTTGTCTTATATTGCATTTAACATGCCAATTACCATTATGATTCTACTCGGATTCTACTACGCGCTTCCTCGGGAAGTGGAAGAAGCCGCAGTGATGGATGGTTGCTCCGTGCATCGGATTTTCTTCCGGATCGTGCTGCCGATGACGTCTTCGGTCATCGCCACAACGGCGATCATCAACATGATCTATAACTGGAATGAATTCATCTTTGTGAATACGTTCATCAGCACGGATTCGTACAAGACCCTGACCGTTGGGGTACAGAACTTTATCGGTCAATATACAACGGATTGGGGAGCGATTGGTGCGACGCTGATGATTAGTATTTTGCCGATCCTGATTGCTTTTCTCATCTTGAGTAATCGAATTGTGGAGGGCATTGCTGCGGGTTCTCTTAAAGGTTAAAAGGTTGAGGGTCCAAGGTCCTTCCATTACTTGCTTAAAAGCGAGTTGGGAGGGGCCTTTTTTGTCTTCTAAAACCTCGGGCAGGCGTACGGAAACAGGGCTTGATGAAAACGCTGAAAATACCTATTTATGGAATTGCAAAAAACTTTCAACTATTTTCGCAAAACTACTGCATTTTCAAACCACCTGTGCTAACATACCCTAAGAATTACAGCCCACATGGGAAAGGTGAGAAAATGACAGCAATATCCTCAACCAAAGAGTCTCTTCGTTCTGATGCCAAGGATCTGAATCTGATTCGACTGACATGGCCTATTTTCCTGGAACTCTTCTTGTTTATGTTGATGGGGAGCGTGGATACGCTCATGCTCAGCTCGGTATCCGATAATGCGGTATCTGGCGTTGGAGCAGCCAATCAGATTATTTCTATCGCTATCCTTGTATTGGAAGTCATTGGACATGGTGCCGCGATTGTAGTCGCACAATATATCGGATCGAAAAAGTTAAGTGAAGCAGCACAAGTGACAGGTAATGCAATTACGCTGAATCTTATTGTGGGGCTGGTCCTAAGCGGAATCTTCCTCCTGTTCGGAGGACATTTGCTAACCCTTCTGAATATTCAAGGCGAAATTTACGATTTTGCCCGTTCGTATATAAATATCGTCGGTGGCGGGATCTTTCTCCAGGCACTCATTAATGCGCTGGCTGCGACGATCCGTACACATGGTTACACCAAAGAAACGATGTATGTTGCTGTATTCATGAACGTGATTCACGTTGTTGGTAACTATGCATTGATCTTTGGACACTTCGGCCTGCCGAAGCTTGGGGTGGAAGGGGCAGCAATCTCCACGGTGGGAAGCCGGTTTATCTGCCTGCTGATCTTCTTCTGGTTGTTGTATCGTGTGAGCGAGGTGCGGGTGGATTTCGAATACTACATTAAGTTGTCCAAACACTTTATTGGCAAAATTTTGCGGATTGGCATTCCGTCTGCGATGGAATCCATGGTGTATCATTCCTGCCAGCTTGTGTTCACGCTGTATGTGACCTATCTGGGCGCAGAAGCCATGGCAACCAAGCAGTATGCGGGTAATATCTCCAGCTATATCTACTTGTTCAGCATGGCGATTGGTATGGGGACATCCATCATTGTAGGCCGGCTTGTGGGTGCGCGGCGCAAAGACGATGCGTACAAACGTGTTTTTGACAGTGTAAAATGGGCACTTCTGGCTACGGTCATCATTGATGTGATCATCATTCTGTTCCGTGTGCCGCTAATGAGCATATTTACGGATAATCCGGAAATTATCAAGTTGGGCGCTCAAGTAATTTTGCTCAGTCTTTTGCTCGAAACCGGGCGTACCTGCAATATTGTGATTATAGGTTCCTTGCGTGCGGCAGGGGATGCAAAGTTCCCGGTCTACATGGGTCTGATCTCCATGGTCTGCATGAGTCTGCCACTGGGATATCTGCTTATTTTCCAGCTTCATCTGGGACTCGCTGGTGTGTGGCTTGCCATTGCGGCGGATGAGTGGACCCGCGCTGTTATTATGTTCTTCCGCTGGAAGAGCAGAGCTTGGGAGAAACATGAACTGGTGGAGCATGATGAAGAGGTTGGAGCACAGCCGGTACCGGCTGTCTGACGAATAGATAAATGAACCTGCTGTAGAAAGTGGCTTTACAGTAGCCATAGGGCAGCAGTTTCCCAGAAGAGTCAATTACGGAAAGGATTCCATCCGTGATTGGCTCTTTTTGTTTCTCCGGCAGAGGTAAGCAGAAATAAAGATAGCAGAAATGATCAAAACGGCGGTTACATCATTCACGTATAGTAAGGATATGGAAGGGGGCTTACCTCAGTTGAGCCGTTACCGTGCAATGATTCAGCAAAGTTTGTTCTATATTGAAACCCATCTGCATGAAGAGATCGGGCTGGAAGAAGTGGCATCCGAGGCGTTGTTGTCACCCTATCATTATCATCGGGTTTTCCGCAATGAGGTGGGTATGACTGTGGTGGATTATATCCGGAACCGACGGATGAGTCTGGCATCCACAGCCCTGCGATCCACGGATGCAGGCATTCTGGACATTTCCCTGGCATGTGGATTTGAAAGTCAGGAAGCCTTCACTCGTGCATTTCGCAAATTATATGGCATGCCACCAGGACGTTTCCGCAAATTGTTCGATCTGAAATTATTCGAAGGAAGAACCAGAGGAGGAGAAGTACAGATGAATCAGACGTCAACGATTACAGGTTGGATGTTAACCGGAAGTCATCCGCAAAATTATGAGATGGGCATTGATCCTGCCGAAGTGCATCAGGGGAAAGCTTCAGGATATTTGAAGGCAGTTACGCCGCTGGAGCCTAACGAGTTCGCAACGATGATGCAACAGTTCAGAGCGGACAAGTATGTAGGGAAGCGGATGAAGTTATCGGGATTTGTGAAGACCGAGCGTGTGGAGGCGTTCTGCGGACTATGGATGCGTGTGGATAATAACGTTCATGATGTACTTCAATTTGATAACATGCACGATCGGCCAATTACAGGTACCCAGCCATGGAATCAATACAACATTGTGCTAGATGTGCCGGAGGGCAGCGCGGTCATTTCATTCGGGGTTATTTTGAACGGCAAAGGAAAAGTGTGGGTCGACACCTTCCGCTTCGAGGAGGTTGATCTGAACACACCGCTGACACATATGGAGCCAGAGTACGAGATGTCGGACGAGCCGCTCAATCTGTCATTTGAGGAGTAAATGCAGAAGAGGGACTTAAACGGCTGACTTAAACAGTACATGAATCGGAATCAATAGATCAAGGGCTGATCCAATTGCGGGTTGGCTCTTTTTGTTGCCTTTGGGGTATAAAGAAAGTAGAGCCAAGACTAAGCTGAGAGGATGCAAGCTTCTCATGCAAATTGCAAACTCATCCATAGCCAACGAACCTAGATCTTGCTAACATAGACCCATAAACCAACTCATGACATAGATAAAGAGGATGAATCCCATGAATAAAAAAGTGCTCGTGGTGGATGACGAATCAAGTATCGTCAGTGCCATTGCTTACGCGCTGCGGCGCGAAGGATATGAAGTTGAGACCGCGAGTGACGGCGAAGAGGCCTTGGTTAAGGTCGCATCGTTTCACCCGCAGGTCATGATTCTGGACGTGATGATGCCCAGGCTCGATGGATATGGCGTATGCCGCAGGCTGGAAGACCGGGAGGATATCGGCATTATTTTGCTGACCGTCAAAAATGATATCGTGGATAAGATCGTTGGCCTGGAAATGGGCGCCGATGATTACATGACCAAGCCATTCGAGATCCGTGAACTGCTCGCAAGGGTGAAAGCGCTCATGCGACGTGTCGAGAAGAGCACTCCACCACCGGATGATACGAAGAATCAGGCGATCGTGAATGGCACACTGCGCATTCATGTTGCTCACCGCACGGTGACCGTGAATGAGGGGAAGCTGGATCTGACACCGAAAGAGTTCGACCTGCTGACCATTCTCATGTCCAATCCTGAGCGTGTGTACACGCGAGACGATCTGCTCGATCGGGTCTGGGGCATGGAGTATGCGGGTGGGACACGAACCGTGGATATTCATATTCAGCGTTTGCGCAAAAAAATCGGAGATACGGATCAGCAAAAATTGCAGACGGTATATGGGATTGGCTACAAAGCCTCGGCACCTGAACCAGGCGGGGCCATATGAGAGTCAGCATCAAGCTGAAGTTCAGTGTTTTTCTGGCAGCCTTGCTTATCCTGACGGTGGTTGTACTTAGTTCACTGGTCCTGCGCGGTATTGAACGCAATCAGCAGTCACAGATTGAAGGTATTTTATCGCAGCAGACACGGCTGGTGAATCTGAATGTGCGACAGTCTTACTACACCGAGTCCGTTCATCTGGATCAGGACGTTTTTTTACAGCGAAATGGACGCAGGCTGGCACAGGAACTGTCTAACTCTACCGGATTGCCAATTGCACTCTATAACATGACAGGCCAGCAGGTGGGAGCATCCTTCGCCTCCGGCGAGAGTGAACTCGTACAGGAAACGCTGGACTATGCGCTGCAAAATAAAATAGCTTATCATGAGCAGGGCGAGACCCTGCTCTATGCCGCACCACTGGATGGTCCGGATGGACAGATGGGCGCCGTATGGATACAATATCCGGTCCAGAGCTACCATGAATTCTATACTCGCATCCTTCAATTGTTCTTATGGGCAGGAATTACCGTGGTTGCGCTGAGCTTCATATTAGGCTATCTGTTCTACAATCGGTTTGCCGTTGCGATTACCCGGCTGAAGAGGTCCGCAGATTCCATTCGGGAAGGGAGCTACATTACGGAGTCTCCTGTAAGGCGCAAGGATGAATTGGGAGAGCTGGGGCAGGGCATTTATTATATGAGTACATCCATTCAGCAAAATATCACAGCCATGCATGCGGAGCAGCAGAAGCTGCAACTGGCGATAGAGAAGCTTCAGGCGCTGGAACAGCAGCAGAAACAATATATCGGTAACATCAGCCATGAGTTCAAGACACCACTAACGTCGATCAAAGCTTATGTGGAGTTGCTCGACATGTATAAGGATGATCCGCAACTGCTTGATGATGCCACGAGTAACATTGCCAAAGAAACGGAGCGGCTGTACGAGATGGTGGAGAAAGTATTGCATTTATCTGCCCTGGAGAAGTACGACTTCGAGAACCAGGCCGAGGACCTAGAGGTCAGTGCTCTGCTGGAGGATGCCTGTGCCCGGATGCGTGGGAAAGCGGAGAAGTTCGCGCTGAACATGGAACTGGATCTGGAACCTGCGGTGATCCACAGTGATCAGGAGAGTCTGATGCATATTTTCATCAATATGTTGGATAATGCCATCAAATATAACGTTCCGGATGGTGTGATCCGGGTGAAGAGCGAGCTGCGGATGCAGGAGCGTCAAGCGGTCATTCGCATCTATAATTCGGGTACGCCGATTCCGGCAGAGGCGCGAGAGAAGATTTTTGAACCTTTTTACACCGTGAACAAAGACAGAGCCAGAAAAACCGGCGGAACTGGACTGGGGCTATCTCTCGTGAAGCAGTTTGTTGAAAAACAGGGCGGTACAATCACCTTACTGCCAAGCATTTCGGAGGATTCTAAGAACGGAGAAGGTGTGACATTCCAACTCGTATTTCCTTTGGCTGATGCAAGTTTACAAGTTCGAAACAAGTCTGAATAACTTTGGAAGTATGCGATGTGTATGCTTGGTCTATAGCAAGAGAAACCAGGGGGGACCATGATGAATTGGAAACAAGCAGCTTTGGGCACGTTGGGGGCCATTGCCCTGCTAACAGCAGCAGCCTGCGGAGGAACAACAGAGCCGGGGGGCAACACGCAAGGCGGGAAAACGGGCACCGATATTACGGTAAAAGATAATACCAACACGTCCGTGTACCAGAGCTTCAAGCTGGAGAAAATTGATAAACTTCCAAATATGCGCGGGATTGCATGGCTAAGTGAAGAACAGATCGTAACGGATAAGGAAAATATAACGATGAAACCGGTTAGTGTGGAAGGGGAGGAGCGGTATCCGCACAATCTGTACATGTATGACCTGAGTAAAGGTACAGACACGCCGCTCAAGGAAAGTGAAGTCAGCCTGGGTGCACCGCTTGTATCACCGGACGGTCAGTACCTGTTCTATCGGGAGCCAGAGGAAAGTACAGGTAAAGGTTACATTCTGAACTTGCATAACGGGGAGACAACCCCTGCTGGTAAGGAGGATGGCTTCATCCAAGAGGGTGCATGGCTGGATAATGAACATGTCGTTTTCCCCAATATGAAGGGTGATCTGATCTCGGCAAGTGTGGACGGTACAACCAAGGTGCTGGTGGAGACAGGCAAATTCAATGTACGTAGCATCAAGGTTTCGAATGGTACCATCTATTATATTACAGGGGAAGACGGCCAGTTGAATGCATACGACGTGCAGACGGGTGACGTAAAACAGGTACTGAAAAGTGTGGAGTGGGTCATTCCTTCTAATGATGGAACAAGACTTGCGATTGTGAAAAGAACGGCGGATACCAAACGGGCACTGGTGCTCACCGATCTGCAAGGCAATGAGAAGGCCACACTTGCCAGAGGCACACAGATTTTCGGTACAAGCTGGTCGGGGGATGATTCCAAGATTGCATACACCATCAATTCTGAGAATGATAATGAGAAAGGGCTGTTTGTCTCCAACACGGAGTCGGCAGAACAGTTCCAGATCTCGGCGGATATGGACAACGCGTCTGACCCACTCGCCTGGAGCCCGGCAGGCAATAAAATCTTGTTATCACAGGCGGTATTGGAGAACGAATTGTATCACTTCGTAACCTCGGTCATTACGATCTCGGAATAAAACAATCAGAAAAGCCTGTTCCCGGAAGGAACAGGCTTTTAGATAATATACACTAATGTTTTGCGTTCAACAGTAGTTTGACCGCTTCTGCACGTGTGGTTTTATCACTTGGAGCAAAGGTATTCAGCCCTTTACCGTTCAGCATCCTAGCTTTTTGCATGCCAGCGACAGCTGCTTTGGCCCAAAGTGGAATCTGTGCGTCGTCTGCAAAGGTTGAGCTTGTGCCAGTTATCGCTTTTAATTGAAGCGCACGGGCTACGAGGACAGCCATCTCGGCACGGGTTACAGCGTCATTGGGGCGGAAAGCCCCCTCAGTGTCCCCCTGAATAAACCCTGCTTGCACGGCACGGGCTACAGCAGACTGCGCCCAAGCTCCTATTTGTGCATGATCGGTAAAAGATATTGCCGCTTCTGTGTATTCTGTATTCAGTGTATTCATTAGCATCACCGTAAATTCAGCACGCGTAACGGATGCATTAGGCTTGAATGACCCATCGGAGAATCCACTCACGATACCTTCACGGACGGCTTCCTGAATGAAATCTTCCGCCCAGTGCCCGTCGATATCGCTAAACGCAATCTCTGCTGGCGCCTTGGGTTGTTCAACCGCAAAAACAGCAAATTTGGTGAAATGGTCTACGTCTACGTTGACTTGATTGTCATGAATTGAAGCTTCTCCCGCAGAGATCCACAATTTATTTTGTTCATCAAAGTAGAATAGCCCAGCCTGGTGATTGGTTGGCAAGCTTGATGTATCAAAAGTCAGATTCAAGGTTACGTATTTATTGAAGTTCTGTTGAACATTCTTAAGTAACTCATATACCGGGCTGATTAGTTTAGTCTGATTAGTTAGCAAGTCCGAAGAATCTGTAATCTGGTCAATCGTGATCTTCATTTCTTGATTAGTTGCTCCAGCCGGGATGGTTACTGTAATGCCATCGCCCAAACTCACTTGCCCAGCCTGCCCCGCAGCAAGTGTTAAACGTCCATTCGTGGTCGAATGGGTTATGGTATTAGGCGGCGAAGGGGTAATGCTCGACCCGTTGTTATTCTGGTTACCTGAGCCGCCGCTGCTGTTACCACCACTCCCACCTGACGGTGGCGTGGAATTAACACTCCATTTGGCATATAAGGTCAGATCAGCTGTAATCACTGTTTGAGCAAAGTTGAATGGCGTCTTCAACTCGGGGTCTGTATACCAACCTGCAAACGTATAGCCGGAACGGCTCGGCGAAGCAGGCGCTGAAAGTTTCTTTTCGTATTCAACAGCTATATCGGACACTGTGGATCCTCCAAGTGTATTGAAAGTTACCGTATATGTGTTTGGTGCCCATTTTGCATACAATGTGGTGTCCTGGACAATCGGTGCAGTATTTATGTCAAATGGCGTACTCAGTTCAGGTTCATGGTACCAGCCGGCAAAAGTGTGCCCTGCTTTGGTTGGAACTTCAGGAGCTGTCACCAACTCACCATATGGGATCGTCTGATCAGCAACGAATGAACCACCATTAGGATCGAAATTAACAGTATAGGAGTTAACCGTCCATTTCGCATACAGAGTGATATCAGCGGTAACGGTGGTATTGCCGAAATCAAAAGCCTGACTCAGACCTGAATCGGTATACCATCCAGCAAAGGTGTATCCTGCTTTAGTTGGAACTGCTGGAACAATAACCTTGTCACCGTAAGACACCGTTTGTTCGTTTACTTCAGAACCGCCGTTACTATTAAAGTTGATCGTTCGAGGCGTATAAAAGCTGAAATGCAGGGTTGTGGTATTGCCCGCACTATCGGTAACAATCAGTGCATATTCTCCTTCAGATTGAACCGTTTCTCCGCTGCTGAAGGGTGAACCGTTCAGAGTGGCTGTTCCTTCATTAAAAGTGATTGTTGGGCTTTCATTGTATTTTCCATTATCAGTGACACCCAATACAACAGGAGCTGCTGTATCAATGGAAAAATTCAACGTTGTACTGCCAATACTGTTAGTTACCACCAATGTATAAACCCCGTCAGCCGTAACTGTAGTGCCATTTGTGAATGCAGCACCATTCAAAAATGCGGTACCACTATTAAATGTAGGTGTTACCGTTTGATTATATATTCCACCGTCAGATATGCCGTTGACTATAGGAGGAGTGGTTTGCTCAATCGTTATGGTCACTGACACCGGAATACTTGTACCCCATGGATTGCTGGCACTATAGGTAAAGCTGTCGCTACCCACATAATTGGCGTTCGGAGTATAAGTAAATGCCCCGTTAGCATTCATTACCAATGTTCCGTTCATCGGCCCACTTTTCAAAATAGCAGTAGAACCGTCGCTATCATTGGAAAGCACGCCTGGTGAAGACTCAGCCAAAGTGGAGTTTTGATTCGTGGTATAGGTGTCTTCGATTGCTTCCGGAAGCTGCCCACCGTCCAAGTTGGGGAACACTCCTGCGTTAGCAACATAATAAACCAAGTTGGATTGGCTGCTGTTCAAATCAGGTACTTTAAATTCGGTCGAACCATTGCCGCCAAACTTGGTGCCCAATAGACTGAATAAGGGCTGATTACCGTTGGTGGTGAGTGTCGTACCATTCGCTAATATCCAATTGTTCGTCGAAAGATTAACGAGCATAGGAATGATCTCGCCAATGAACTCGTTACCTGTACCATTCTCGGCATGGCTGGTTGGGTTCGTAAATATAGCGTAATGTACACCATTCATCTCTGGGAGGTTAGGCAACTTGAATTCATCCGAGTTGTCTGATCCGTAGGTTGTACCAATCATTTCATATAGATCCGAATATACGGAGGTATTAACGCTCTGCCCTTCAGCAGTTAACCAACCTGTGGGAGAGAAGAAATATGGAAATAGGCGAACCTCGCCTAACACAGCATTTCGGGTGTATAAAACATCGGGGTCTCGGGAAGGGAATACACCATTCATAGCTATGTAATAGCCCATCCCTTCTGATGCAGCATTGGTAAGGTTAGGTAAGGCAAATGTTGATTTTCCGTCACCGCCATATTTATTGCCTAGCAACGAGTAGAGGGCTGTATTTTGGGTTAAAGAGAGCGTCTGTCCTCTGGCGGGCATCCATCCTGTGGGCACCGCTCTGTAAGGGAATAATCTGATCTCACCAAGGTAGGGATCTGCGGCTGCGGCATGCGCTTGTTGTACTATGCTGATATTATTCCATAAACCACTTAGTCCGATCAGGAATACCAACCATATGATGCTTACTTTCCTGAATAGTGTTAAACTCAAGATCTCATCCCCATTTTCCATTTAAATATGTTACGTTATGCTTATTCCTGATCCTCCTTATCTGTCTAATTCACAGTGGTAAGCCATATAATGATGAGCATAGTTTAATGGATATGAGAGCAAAAATGAATACGATTTTAGTTCAAATTCGAAATATTTTTTTGGATTTTCCAGAGACAAATCATTTATGGTTGAAATGTTCCATATCTTTCATCCCTTTCTATACATTTATATTGACTAAGCTATTCCGCTTCCGATAAACTAGAATGCAGGAATAAAAGTCGAATGTCAGACAGCAGTTCGAGACGATGTTTCGGGCGGCTGTTTATTTTCTTTTTAACAGTAAGGGTGCAATGTAGTCGTCTTGCCGGATGATCCGGCTAATAACAACATGGAATAGGAACAGGTGATATACATGTGTAACAGCGCGTACCGCGTGCTTTTATATTATAAGTTCGTGAAGATTGAAGACCCTGAGACATTTACACAAGAGCATCTGCAATACTGCAAGGACCTCGGTGTGAAAGGACGTATTCTGATCGCATCCGAAGGCATTAACGGCACGGTATCCGGAACGCCTGAACAGACAGAACAGTACATGAAAGACATGCATGCCAACCCGCTGTTCAGCGACATGGTGTTCAAGATTGATGATGTGGAAGAGCATGCGTTCAAAAAAATCTTTGTTCGTCACAAAGCAGAGTTGGTTACGTTCCGCGTGGACGAAGATCTGGATCCAAATGTGATTAGCGGCAAACGCCTTTCACCGAAAGAGTTCCATGAGCATCTGCAACGTGATGACGTCATCGTTATCGATGGCCGCAATGACTACGAATACGAAATTGGTCATTTCCGCGGGGCCATTCGTCCAGATGTTGAGTCGTTCCGTGAGTTTCCGGAGTGGATTCGCGAGAACCTGGGCGACATGAAAGATAAAACCATTATTACTTACTGCACGGGTGGCATTCGCTGTGAGAAGCTGACCGGTTTCATGATTAATGAAGGATTCCAGGACGTAGCTCAATTGGACGGCGGTATTGTCACGTACGGTAAAGATCCGGAAGTACAAGGCCATTTGTTCGATGGCAAGTGTTACGTGTTTGACGAGCGAATCTCTGTACCAATTAACCGGACAGACGAGGATATTGTCATTGCAAGCTGTTATCACTGTGGAACGACACATGACCGATATATTAATTGTCCAACCTGCAACCTGCAGCACGTAAGCTGTGAGGATTGCGAAGAGACGCATAACCGCTTTTGCTCGGATGCCTGCCGGGAGGCAGCACCGGTACACGCATAAGCAGGAGAGCAGGTGCTGATCGTGAAGCGCGAAGAGGAACGAACGACGCGTGAACGGATTTTGTTCATGCTGAAGCAGCAAGGTACATTGACCGCGAGGGAAATTACAGCTGATCTGGGTCTGACCGGGATGGCCATTCGCCGTCATCTGACGGCACTGGAGCAGGACGGCTGGATCGAGGTTCGGGAGGCCCGGGCTACGGCCGGACGTCCGTCCTCGGTGTACCAATTGACGGTACGCGGGGACAGCTTTTTCCCAAAATCATATTCGTCTCTTACGCTGGAACTGCTTGACGAATTGTCTGACTCAGCCGGGAGTGGTGTGGTGGATGCATTGTTCGAGAGTCGCCGTGACAAGCTGCTTCGCAGCGGATTGCCACAGATGGAGGGCCAGGATCTGGCCGGACGGGTGGAGGAACTCGCGCGAATCCAGAATGCCAACGGATATATGGCGGATGCGTCCAGAGAAGAAGATGGAACCTACGTTATTACGGAAATGAACTGCCCGATTGTACAAGTTGCGAGTGTATACAAGCAGGCTTGCCGCTGTGAACTGGAACTGTTTCGCTCACTGCTTCAAGCCGAGGTGGAACGTACCGAATGTTATGCCGATGGCGGCAAAAGGTGCAAATATGAGATTCGCGAAGCGTCGGGGAACTAGTAGGTTTATACACAAGAGATTGTTTCGATTCGTCGAAATAGTCTCTTTTTTTTGAACCTCTACTGAGCTGAAAGCAATCCAGCAAGAAAAATAAGCTATCTGTATTAGGCTACTCACATAACATGTGGGTTGCCTTTTTTGATCTTATGTAATGTTTTCTGTCACAATCATAAGATGAAAGTAAACTGGAAGCGGTTCAACCATTGACGGATATCGGGACGCCCCTTAATATTAGGGGAACAATAAAACACCAACACGGGTCATGGACTTCAGTCGCATGAGAAAAGTCTATATTTGTCTGCTTTTGTCGATCAAAGCAACAATGCGTTGAAGCGTTTGTTTTGTCCTGCCCTATCGTGTCAATGGAATAGCGATAAGGGTAACCACATTTTATAAGATGAAGAGGGGTACTCACACATGAAAAAGAAATTTTGGATGTCACTGATGATGGCTGCTTCAATGATCGTTGCGGCAGGTTGCGGAAATAATAGCGGTACAGGCACGGAATCCGAAGGATCGGGGAGTACGTCAGGTGGAGGCAGCGAGGAAAAATCATACCAGATTGCCATCTCCCAGATTGTTGAACATCCATCTCTGGATGCTACACGCGAAGGGTTCATCGCAGCCCTGAAGGATGCGGGCATTGAAGAGAACAAGAACCTCAAAATCGATTACAATAACGCGCAAGGTGATTCGACGAATAACCTGTCCATTGCACAGAAAATCTCGGGAGATTCCAAAAATGATCTTGTGCTCGGAATCGCAACACCATCTGCGCTGGCTCTGGCTCAGCAAGTGAAGGACAAACCATTGCTGTTCGCGGCGGTGACAGACCCACTGGGTGCCAAACTGGTAACCGATATGGACAAGCCGGGCGGCAATGTTACAGGTGCATCCGACACGAACCCGGAGGCTATCGTGCAATTGGCTGACTTTATCGCCAAAAACCTGCCGGATGTAAAAACGGTAGGCTTGGTCATTAACGAAGGTGAACCGAATGCGGTGGTGATGGCAGATAACGCAGAAAAAGCACTCGCAACACATAATATCAAGCTGGTGAAAGCACCGGTTACGAATACATCTGAAGTAAAACAGGCAACGGATTCTCTTGTTGGAAAAGTAGACGCCTTCTACATCACACTCGATAATTCTGTCGTGAGTGCGGTGGATACGATCATTCAAACGGCGAACAGCAATAAAATTCCATTCTTCTCCAGTGATCGGGATACCGTTGAAAAAGGAGCTTTCGCAACGGTAGGCTTCAAATATTATGATCATGGATATCAGGTGGGTGAGATGGCTGCGGACATTCTGAAAAATGGTACCAAACCTGGTGATATGAAAGTCACTGTTCCAGACAAACTGGATCTGATCCTGAACCTGAAAGCAGCGGAAGCCCAAGGCATCACGGTTACGGATGAGATGAAGGCGGAAGTAAAAGACCAGGAAAACAACATTATTCAATAGAATCAATTCATAATACCTTTAGCTACTTCAATCAAGGGTAGATATAGATCAAAACGATTCAATTTGTCTATATCTAGTTACAGAAACAATAACTTAATGAGTTATGAGATTGATTCAATAATCTGACCGGAGTATAATCCGGCAGTATGGATGCGAGGCGAACGTGCAACGGGTTCGCCTCATTCTTTTCGATAGACAGGGAGGAAGTAGCGTGAGTATAAGCTGGAATTCAATTGAAGGAGCAATCGAGCTGGGACTTTTATATGCACTGATGGCTCTCGGTGTATATATTACGTTCCGCATACTCGATTTTCCTGACCTTACCGTAGACGGAAGTTTTACAACAGGAGGCGCAATCGCGGCGGTTATGATCTCCAATGACTTCTCTCCTTGGCTTGCCTGTTTGGCGGCAATGGCTGGCGGCATGGTGGCCGGGGCTTGTACAGGTCTGCTTCATACCAAAGGCAAAATCAACGGATTGTTATCTGGGATTTTGATGATGATCGCACTCTACTCCATTAATATGCGTATTCTTGGCGCACCGAATAAATCCATTATGGGCATGGACAATCCATTCTCAGGTGAGCATGTCATGGTACTTATTATTATTGTCGTGCTGGTGTTTAAAATCATGCTGGATCTATTCATGAAAACAGATGTTGGACTGGCGCTCCGCGCGACAGGGGATAACAAACGCATGATTCGCAGCTTTGGTGCAAATACCGATGTGACTACGATTGTAGGTGTCAGCTTATCCAATGGTTTGGTTGCACTGTCTGGTGCATTCATTGCACAGCAATCAGGTTTTGCAGATATCACGATGGGTATTGGTATGATCGTCATTGGGCTGGCTTCGGTGATTATCGGTGAAGCTATTCTTGGTGCAAGAACGGTATTCTGGGCCACACTTGCAGCGATCGTTGGTTCGATTATTTACCGGATTGTGGTTGCGCTTGCCCTACAAGTCGAATGGTTTGATACATCTGATCTGAAGTTGATCACCGCGGTGATCGTCATCATTGCCCTTGTATTCCCAACGATGCAGCGCTCCATGAAGCAGCGAAGTCTGGCTCGCAAACGAACAGAAGAGTTGATGCGATCCGGGGGTCAACAGGCGAAGGGAGGTATGTGAGCATGCTGGAGATTACGCAAGTAACCAAGCTGTTCAACCCAGGCACAACGGATGAAAAGACCGCGCTGGTCGGTGTGAATCTGACGATGAATCCGGGAGACTTTGTGACGGTGATTGGCAGTAACGGAGCCGGAAAATCCACGCTGATGAACATTATCTCGGGTGTGATGAAGCCGGACATGGGTGATGTGTTGATCAATGACCGCTCCATTAAAAACCTGCCGGAGCATAAACGCAGCAGCTGGATTGGCCGGGTGTTTCAGGACCCGATGGCAGGAACAGCACCACATATGTCCATTGAAGAAAATATGGCGATGGCATACAAACGTGGTAAAGCACGCGGACTGGGCTTCGGAGTCACCCGAGCCAGACGGGAGATTTTCAACACGCAACTGGAGAAGCTGGGTATTGGACTTGAGAAGCGGCCGAATGCAAAAGTGGGTCTCTTGTCTGGCGGGGAGCGGCAGGCACTCAGTCTGTTGATGGCTACGTTTACCCAGCCGCAGATTTTGTTATTGGATGAGCATACGGCAGCCCTTGACCCTTCACGTGCCGAACTGATCACGGAACTGACGGAGACACTTGTGCGAGAGATGAGACTGACTACCCTGATGGTGACGCACAATATGGAGCAGGCCATTCGTCTGGGTAACCGTCTGATCATGATGGACAAAGGCCGAATTATTCTGGATGTCAGCGAAGAGCGCAAGCGTACGTTGACTGTACCTGAGTTGCTTGGTGAATTTGAGCGGATTAGCGGCAAAAAAATGGCAGATGATCGTGTCGTGCTAGGTTAAGACAAGGGAATAATTGTTGGAAGAACAGATATACGTAGCATGATCCACAATCTAAGCCAACTATAAGATAGACGATAAAAACCTTTTGCGTTCTCGCAAAGGGTTTTTATGGTATGTTGAACACGTTGAAGAGAAAAAATGGAATGAGTCTATACTATTTCGGATTAGCGCATTATACATAGTAGGAGGAACCTGACATGTCTTTGCAATTGGATGAAGGGACATATACGGTCACACGGCGAACGGAGTCCATTCGGCTGCTCGCCAAGGAATTTGCACTGCTGCATTTTCTGTATGATAACAAGGAAAAAGCCTTCACCCGCAGCCAACTGCTGGATCGGGTATGGCCGCTGGAATATCCGGTTGAACGCACCGTGGATGATCATATCTATCGCCTGCGCAAGAAATTGAAACGCTGGGACGAGATCAGTTTGGATACGGTACGGGGCTATGGATACCGGCTTGCTGTTCATGAGAACAAATCCGCTCTACCTGCCAGCCCCTCTGCTCAGGACCCGGAAATGCAGGAGGTCATTCACGGATTACTTCGTAAATATCACTTGTTTGGGCAGGGAAATGCCATACAGACCCTTGTTCAACAGCAGGAAGCGCTTGGCATTCAGATTGTCCCGTATTATCAGTTATATATTCATTTTATACAGGGAGATCTGGAGTGGCTGAGTACAACCAACGATATTGATTTTGAAGAACGTGTATACTGGTTATTAATTTTTGTCCATTCGCTAATAGAACCATCCGAAAGCTTACCCTTGTATGAGCAGGCATTGAATTCATCTGCATTATCTGCCGATCAGCTTCGGGAGCTCCGCATTCTGAATATCGTTGAAGTCTATGTAGAGGTCGGCCAGTATCAACGCGCCAAGGCACAGCTGGAAGAAACATATCGTGTAATAGAGACTGACGAGCTGAAGAATTTCAGAATGCCTGTAGCACTTGCTGCGTTGTATGTGGAGCTCCGGGGTGGCAGTGGTGAAGCGGTCGAAGCTCAGATGGCAGTCCTACGGTCCGGATTGAAGGATACCCCGTATCTGCGAGAAATTGGACGTTTTCAAGTGATGGAGGGATTATGGTTGCTTCGGCAAGGACGAGTTCGTGAAGCGGAACTTAGAATGGATGATGGTCTGGACGTATTGAAGATGTCGCTGAACGCACCGCTGTATCTGAATGCCGCTTATCAGATTCTCCTATTCCTGGATCATCATCGAATTGAAGGCAGAATTCGCAGTAAGTATCGCCAAGTGTATGCAGAAATCGGAAAAAGTTACGGTGTTCCCTTATATGGACAACAAATTGTGGATGAAATACGTAACTTTTTATCCCCTATCTCCCCATCCTCTGATCTTCCTCTGATATAACGCCCTTATGATTACAGCCAAGGAATATACAGACTGCTAACGGCTGTAATCAAGGGAGGAAGTACACGTATGACCGTCATTTCAAATGAATCCACATCCAATGAACCCACCGAATCACCTGCGTCACCTGTGGAATCTTCCAAAAGCTTATGGACCAATCTTCGGTATGTCCGCATGTTTATCGCATACTCGCTGGCTACGTTTGGAGATTGGTTCGATGCACTCGCCATCCAGGTGATGGTGGCCTACCGATGGGGTGCCGATCCGTTGATTATTGCACTTATTCCTGTATGTATGGCTGTCCCGGGTATACTGCTGGGCTCCGTTGCAGGTGCACTGGCTGATCGACTTCACAAAGTGAGGATCATGATGCTGTGTGATGTGATTACGGTTGCCCTGACCATTGCCATTCTGTTTGCGCCAAGCCCGATATGGTTGCTTCCACTGCTTGCCCTGCGGGCCATGATGAATGTATTCCATGTTCCAGCCCAGCAGGCGTTAACCCGCCAGGTGGTGGCAGAGGAGCATCTGTTTCAGGCATCGTCCCTAAACGGTTTTGTGAGCCAGTGTTCGAAAGTGGCGGGACCTCTTCTGGGCGCAGTCATTTTGGCCTTTTTTTCACCACAGATCTGTATTGTCATTAATGCCTGTACCCGTCTATTGTCGGGGGCAGTGTTGTGGCCCTTACGGCGGTTGGTGGAGAAGTCGGAGTCCGTAGAATCAGACGGAAGTGTTGTTGATATAAAGGAGGGATCGGAATCCTTGTTCTCCCAATGGAAGCAAGGCTGGCATTTTATACGGAGCAGTCGCACCGTGCTGAGTACGATTTGGTTCGGCTGTTTTGGACTCATGGCCATTCTGATGATTGATTATCAGTTTACGACCCTGTTTCGGGAGATCAAGCCCGGTAATGAATCACTGCTCGGCTGGTTGGGCTCTTCGGCAGGAGCCGGAGCGGTAGTCATCATTTTATTGTTAAATCGCTTGCCGAGAATCGGGTATGGGTGGGGGCTAGGTGGAGGATATCTGTTCATCGGGGCCGGAATTGCTGCATTAGGGTGGATTGGCCCACAAACACCTGAAATTTGGGTCATTATCTGGGGGCTCTGTATTGGGCTGGGTAATGGACTCTTTATGGTAACACTGAATTATTTGTTGCAAAAGGAGACCCCTCCTGCCTATGTAGGGCGCGTCTTCGGCATTCAAAATTCACTATCCAGTGTTGTACTTGTCGTAGCCCCACTTGCAGGTGGAGCGCTCATTCGAGTTGCAGGGCCGAGCCCCACGTTTCAATATATCGGTCTGGCTACGCTGGTGATTGGTCTTGCCGGCATTCTGCTAAATCGCATCTTGTGGGAGGAAAAACAGCCTCTCATATCTCAAGCAAAAGAGACTATTCCACAGGAATCGGTCTGATAGCCTTGTCCGGACAACATTTTAGATCATCATTGCATCTACAATATAACAAACAGCCGCTTTCGGTACTCATCCGAAGGCAGCTGTTTGCACATTGCATTGTTCAGCATCCATTCTCAACCCAATCAAACTCAACCCTTGCATATCACCGCTCGAAAACAGCGGATCGGCGTGCCGTACATGTCAGACCAGATGGCATCGTCCGGTTCTTCCACATTCAGTTTATCTTCAATGGTTAATCCGGTGACAGCCATGATCGTCTCCAGCAGATCAGGCCGCATCTCGGGCACATCGAAGGTAGCGATCAACTGTCCGTTTGGTTTAAGCACCCGAGCGAATTCCCGAAACGCCCGCAGCATTGTGCCCGTATCCAGATGTTCCAATACAGAGATACAGAATACCCGATCAAACTTGCCCGACTCGTACGGAAGCTGTGCCAGATTGGCCTTTGCACGGTGCAATCGGTCGAGCGTTGATTCCGGCAGATCCTGGGCGGCCTGCTCGCCAAAATCAGAAGCAATATCCAGTCTTATCGCCTCTTCAGACAAAATGCGTTCATCCCAGTCGCAGGCGTGAACCTCGCGGCAGTGTTCGGCAAGCCAGAATTTGAACGGATGGGAGATGCCGCAGGCTGCATCAAGGACAACATCATCTGGACGTGCAAACCGCCGGGCCCATTCATATTCGTAGGGACGGCTCCACCATGCCGGATGCAGGGGGAAGACCAATGTGTCCGTTTTAGGGTCACTTTGCCGAATATATCTTGAAACCATGAATTCCGTTGCCTTGGGCGTATCCATCATCCCCGAATTCCCTCCTTCAATCCTGTCTCTGCCAAAAAAGATTCCAACACCGTGCTCCACCGGCTCCGCCATCTGGCAAGATCATAGGACAGTGCAGTCTCGCGCGCATAGATTCCCAGTCGTTCTCGCTCGGCCCGATCCTGTACAAGACGTACCAGAGCGGCGGTTAGTTCCTGCTCACCAGGAGGTACCAATAGCCCGTTAAACCCATCCTGAATCAGATCAGGATCCCAATTAATGCCGTGACAGATGCCAAGACTGCCAGGTTTGTAGGTGATGGGCTGCCACAGACAGCTGGCATAGATCACGGGGCCACGCGCGGCGGCTGCCATCCGGTCAAAGGCTTCCGGTACATTATCCATGTCGTACGAATAACCAAATACGTCAATCTGCTCCGTCCGAGTCTGAAAAGCTTCAAAATAAGAGAGCTGATGAACTTCGGGAATATGCCCGAGTCCACGGATGACACTGCACAGATCCAGAATGTAGCGTTCCAGTCCACCTCCAAATACACGGCCGAATTCCCGGTTATACCCGTCGGTGAAACTATGCGTCAGAATACTCACCACGCCCATCTCACGGTCCCTCCTTCCAGGGAATCAGGCGAGGTTCCGGATCGAGAATAGACTCGTAATGTGCAAGATTGCCCCACTCACCGCTAGGATCAATGCGCTTGTAACGCAAATATTTACGAACCCGGTCCTCCAGACTACCTGCCCAGCCGAGATGCTGAACCTTCAGTTCCGTACTGACTCCAGGCAACACGGTGCAAGACATGGGAAGACGCGGGACGTGATGATTCTGTTGAGGATAAAAATAAGGATATCCAGGCATATACCGTACAAGTGAAGCAGTATGCCGCTTGTGCAGACACCAAAGATCATCTTCCCGGTAGTGGGTTCGGCCACCCCACATATCGTAGAATCGGAATGCAAACCAGTCTGCATACTCCTGATTAATCAGCGTGCGTATGGCTTTCTTGGCCTCTGTGCTGTACAGCTCATCCGCATCAACCGAGAGCAACCAGTCGGGACGTGTTCCCGCCGCCGCTTGCCATAAGGTGTTGCGAAGTCGCCATTCCTCGGCGAACAGCGGTTTCTCCAATACCTCCAGACGGACCACCTTCGGGTAGGCTTTGCATAGATCCGGGGTTCCGTCTGTGCTGGCATCGTCTACAATCACGATCTCATCCACGAACTCGCTCAGATCATGCAATACTTCTTCAAGGTATCGGCCGCGTTCATTGCGAACCTGGAGCATCGCGGTCAGCTTGTTGCCTTTGGTTTTGCGGACCCGACGGATGGAGAAGGGTTCTTTGAATACACTTGTTTCCTCTTGTGTTACAGCAGTATTCTGTTCTTCCTGACCTTGTGAATTACCCCAGTGATGCACTTGGCTTCGGATGTCCTGCGTTGGTTGTGCATGATCCGGGGTGTGATCGCCATTTCCCAATGCGTCTGTATGTGTTCGATCAACTGTTTCCATGGGCGTGCAAGTGGTTTCGGTTCGGATATCCCTGTGCACCATTGGCCCATTCAACTGTTGTCTACACTTCTTCGGGTCCAGCATCATGGCACCTCCCCAAGCAATTGCTGTACAGCATGATCCAACAGCTCCAGCTCCACAATCCGGGCCAGCGCATCTTCATCCTCCAGTGCTGTCTCAAGGAAATGTCGAACGGCCCCGTGCCGTTCCCCTCGCAGTGCCAGCGCACTTCCCGATAATTGCTCATAATCCCGGCGACTGGCATCATCCTGAATATCGACTGCATGCACCAGAGCCAGTGCCTCTTCCACACGTCCAGTCTCCTGGTAGATGCGGAATTGCCAATGTCTCGCGGTTTCTCCGCCAAGTTTTGCAGGCTACCCGCAGGTGCAGGGTCTTCTCCGCCCAGCCAGATAACACGTACGCCTTGGAATAACAGCTTCATATAACGTGTTTCGGAGGATGTGCCTACCAGATCGGCGATGCCGACCAGTTTGGAAAAACTGCTCTCCCATAGCGGAGATTCTGCTTCGTTTCCAGCAGGCTCAGGGAGCAGGGCAATACATAGCTCAGGCTCCAGCGAAGCTGTAGCCATTAGCCAGTAGGGATGGGCGACTACGGCTACGGTGCGAGGTTCCAGCAATAGCTGCTCGGCTTCAGGGAGGGAGATGACGGTAATGACCGGAGGTACATCTTCTGTTTTCGTCAGGCTACTGACATAGTAGACCTCTCCCTCGACCGACAGCAGTGCAGCAACATCGGGATAGGGAAAGGATGACCAGCCTCCTTTGCGAGGGAAGAGAACATACCGGACAGGGGGCTGTGTTGTACTGGCCTTATCCAGGCTGGCTTCGGCGTCTTCACCTGGTAACGGCGCAGGTTTTTCCATGAATCGTTCACCTCACCTTGACTGTAATATGGAGCGTCCTTCTCTATGCATGTGCTTCATGCTTCCCCTTTATATGTAAAGCCCTCACGGCACTTCGCATGATATGCCTGAGACTAACATATGGGCGTTCCGTCCCAAACATGAATATCTTCCATGAATACATGAGGTTGAAGGCTGTGGTAATAGGTTGAATTTTATCTTTTGTGTGACCGAGGTCACTTTTTTTTGCTCTATAGACCAAGATTGTGATAATTATCACATGTATAAAATAGGTAATCTGGCACAATACGTTCATCAACGTATTTGGCGGACAGACAGCGAAGGTGCAGCTTCAATGCCAAATACGCATACTGCGAAGTGAACAGAAAGAAGGGGTAACGGTATGGATCCGATTATGTTATCGCGTATCCAATATGCACTTACAACGATTTTCCATTTCTTTTTTGTCCCGCTATCCATCGGTCTTGTACTGTTGGTTGCGATCATGGAGACGTTGTACGTTGTTAAGGGTAAGGAGATTTACAAAACGATGGCCAAGTTCTGGGGCAAGCTATTCCTGATTAACTTTGCCGTCGGGGTTGTCACAGGTATTCTGCAAGAGTTCCAGTTCGGCATGAACTGGTCAGAGTACTCTCGGTTTGTAGGGGACGTATTCGGTGCGCCACTGGCTGTTGAAGCGTTACTCGCGTTTTTTATGGAGTCTACATTTATTGGGTTGTGGATATTCGGATGGGATCGTTTGTCCAAAAAAGTGCATCTGGCCTGCATCTGGCTGGTGTTTGTCGGCACATTCCTGTCCGCGCTGTGGATTCTGGCAGCCAATTCATTCATGCAGCATCCCGTCGGCTTTGAGATAAATAACGGCCGAGCCGAGATGAATGATTTCCTGGCACTGATCACGAATGGTCAACTTCTCGTTGAGTTTCCGCATACGATTTTTGGGGCATTAATGACAGGGGCTTTCGTCGTAACCGGGATCAGTGCTTACAAATTAATGAAGAAGCAGGATGTGGAGATCTTCCGCAAGTCGTTTAATATCGCGATCATTATCGCTCTTGTTTCCTCATTTGGTGTAGCTTTCTCTGGACATTTCCAGGCGCAATATCTGGTGGAGACACAGCCGATGAAGATGGCAGCCAGTGAAGGCACATGGACGACAACGGAAGATCCGGCGCCATGGACGGTGGTCGCTTTTATTGATCCGGATAAACAGGAGAATACCGGTGAGATCAAAATCCCCGGATTGCTCAGTTACCTGTCCTACAGTAAATTCTCCGGCAGTGTCAAAGGCATGAAGGAGCTTCAGGCCGAGTATGAACAGACGTATGGACCGGGGGATTACATTCCACCAGTACGGACCACGTTCTGGAGTTTCCGCATCATGATTGCAGCGGGTGGTCTGATGATTGTGCTGGCTCTGTACGGTACGTTTCTCGCCATGCGCAAGAAGCTGGAGGTCGCTGGGAAGTGGTTTATGCGTCTGATGGTGTTTGCCATATCCTTGCCGTTTATCGCCAATACATCAGGTTGGATCATGACTGAGGTTGGAAGGCAGCCATGGACGGTATTTGGCTATATGACCACCGAAGCCGGGGTCTCGCCGAACGTATCCGCAGGAATGATTTTGTTCTCAACCATCGCTTTTACCGCCGCGTATACGGTTCTCGGAATCGTGATGGTATACCTGTTCGTACGTGAGATCAAGGCAGGGCCATATGCGGTCGATAAGCCGGAAGATCACGATGAATCGGCCGATCCGTTCGGCGTGGATGGAGGTTATTCCGTTGTCACTAAGTGAGTTGTGGTTTTTGCTGATTGCCGTATTGTTTGTGGGATTCTTCTTTTTGGAAGGTTTTGATTTTGGTGTGGGGATGTCCACAGGTATCATTGCCAAAACAGACCGTGAACGCCGGACTCTGATCAACTCGATCGGTCCGTTCTGGGATGGCAACGAAGTATGGTTAATTACGGCAGGTGGAGCGATGTTTGCTGCCTTTCCGCACTGGTATGCGACGTTGTTCAGTGGTTTTTACCTGCCACTTGTGGTGGTGTTGCTCGCCTTGATTGGTCGCGGAGTTGCTTTCGAATTCCGCAGTAAAATGAAACAGCAGCGCTGGCGTAAAACATGGGACATCATCATTGTGGTCTCCAGTGCGCTCTTGCCGTTCCTGTTTGGCGTGGTCTTTGCCACGCTGATGAAGGGGCTGCCCATTGATGGGGAGATGCAGTTACGTGCAGGATTCTTGGATATCGTTAACCCGTACACCGTGATTGGTGGCTTGAGCGTAACGCTGCTGTGTCTGGTTCATGGATTGTTGTTTGCATCACTACGAACAGTGGGGGAACTCCGAGAGCGTGCCTTGAAAACAGCGCAAAAATTGATGTTGCCGCTGGCTGCACTGCTTGCCGTGTATGCGATAATGACGTATTTCATGACCGATGTGTTCGCCGTTCGCGGCTGGGCATTGTGGATCATGGTTGTACTTGGTGCAGTTTCGCTTGCGCTTGCGGCCTACTTCGTTCGTCAGAAGCGTGAAGGTTGGGCTTTTGGTATGACAGGTGCTGTGATTGCAATTTCGTTTGCCTCGGTATTTATCGGTCTGTTCCCAAGGGTCATGGTAAGTTCGTTTGGTTCTGCATTTGACCTAACCGTATACAATGCGGCATCAGGTGCTTATTCATTGAAAGTAATGACGATTGTGGCGTGCACATTGCTGCCGTTTGTTCTTGGCTACCAGATCTGGAGTTATTATATCTTCCGCAAACGTCTGAACGAGCAGCACCACCTGGAGTACTGATATGGGACGGGGGCTGCTGAAGCTGCCGGGCATCCGGCCTGTACTCGCGCTGGCATCAGCGCTGGTACTGCTACAGGCGATGACAATCATGATGCAAGCCAAATGGCTGGCACAGGCCATCACGGCATTGTTTGAAGGCTCATCCGTAACGGAGCAGTACCCGGTACTGCTGCTGTTCCTGGCTGCTTTTGCCGCCCGCTACGCCCTATCCTTCTGGTTACAACTCGTGACATCACGATATGCGGAGAGGACAGGGACCGATCTGCGCAGACAGATGGTGGAGCAGTGGTTCAGGCTTGGACCGCGTTATGCCAAGACGGAGGGAACAGGCCATCTGGTCACTCTGGCACGAGAGGGAACAGCCCAATACAAGACGTATCTGGAACTATTCATTCCTCGCATGCTGGGCATGGGGTTCACCCCCATCCTCATTATGCTGTATGTGTTCAAGCTGGATCTGATGTCCGGGGTTATTCTGATGCTGACACTACCGATCCTGATCGTATTCATGATTCTGATTGGTCTCGCTACACAGCGCAAGATAGACGGGCAATTCCGATCCTACAAAGCGCTCGCGAATCATTTTGTTGATACTTTGCGAGGGCTGGAGACGCTAAAGACATTGGGACAAAGCAAAACACACGAAGGGTCGATTGTGCGGGTCAGTCAGCGGTATCGGAAAGCGACGATGTCTACCCTGCGCATGGCCTTTCTTTCTTCGTTTGCACTCGACTTCTTCACCATGCTGTCCGTTGCTTCCGTGGCGGTTGGTCTGGGATTACGTCTGACGGAGGGGCATATACTGCTTGGTCCTGCGCTGACGGTATTGATTCTGGCACCTGAATATTTCCTGCCTGTACGTATGCTCGGCGCTGATTACCATGCCACATTGGATGGCAAAGAAGCAGGAGCAGCCATTAATCAGGTGATTGAACGGGGGAAAGCCGCCGAACAGAAACAGAAAGAAGCCTATGCAAATGTTGTTGCACATCCGGTTACGGCAAAGGACGAAGCTGGATCTACACCATCATTATCTTCGTCTTCGGGTAAAAGGAAAGCCGGCACTTCCACCATACGTGTCGTGTTAAATGATAAAACGGCTGAGGGACATCTTGACCCTGCTTTTACTACTTCTGATCTTGGTTCTTCCTCTTCCTCGGTGTTCTCTTGGCATGAGAATAGCAGATTGGCACTAACGGATGTACAGGTACGACATGATGATGAAGGTCCTTATTCGCTAAAGGATGTCACATTTCAGATCACAGGTCTTGGCAAAATCGGTATTATCGGTGCCAGCGGAGCAGGCAAGTCCACGTTAATTGATGTATTGGCTGGTTTCCAATTGCCGACATCGGGTCAAGTGCTCGCTAACGGCCAGCCGGTTACACTGGATATGCTCGAATCCTGGCGAAGACAGACGGCTGCTATCCCGCAGCATCCGTATATCTTTAGTGGAAGTCTGGCCGATAACGTTCGCTTCTACATGACGGAGGCTTCGGATGCGGAGGTGGCCAAGGCCATTAACGCAGCTGGATTAACCAAGCTATTGTCCTCATTATCCGGTGGGCTGCATGAGCTTATTGGGGCTGGCGGCAGACAGCTCAGTGGTGGGCAGGAGCAACGGGTGGCGCTGGCAAGAGCCTTGCTTAGTAAACGAAACATCCTGCTGCTTGATGAACCGACCGCACATCTGGATGTGGAAACAGAGTATGAACTGAAACAGACGATGCTGCCGCTGTTTGAAGGCAAACTTGTATTTTTGGCTACCCATCGTCTGCACTGGATGCCACACATGGATCGGATTATTGTTATGGATGGCGGCACGGTGGCAGAGACGGGAACGCATCAGGAACTGCTCGCAAGGCAAGGCGTATATTATCAGATGATTCAGGCTCAGATGGAGGCGATATAAAATGAAGTCCGGATATGAACATATGGAGAAGGTCCGTAACGAAAAAGAAAAAAATAGCTGGATCGCTCCGTATGTGGCACAGTACCGCTGGAGATTCATTCTGGTCATTGCGCTGGGCACATGCGCTGCTTTATGTGCGGTATTGTTGCTGTTTACCTCCGGATTTCTGATCTCCAAGTCTGCGCTGCGTCCTGAAAATATTCTGATGGTGTATGTACCTATTGTTGGGGTACGTGCATTTGGGATATTCCGCGCCGTGTTTCGATATATCGAACGACTGGCAGGACATGATGCCGTACTGCGTGTGTTGGCCGATCAACGGGTGAAGTTATATCGCATTCTGGAGCCACAGGCCCTGTTCCTGCGCTCTCGTATGCAGACCGGAGATGTGCTTGGAGCACTAGCCGATGATGTGGAGCGGCTGCAGGATATCTATCTGCGTACCGTTTTTCCCGCTGTTACAGCGCTTGTGATGTACGGTGGGGCTGTGATTGCTTTTGGCGGTGTTGATCTGGGATTTGCGGTGTGGATGGGCTTGTATATGTTATTTCTCGTTGCCGTGTTACCTGCGATCTCCCTGAAAGTGACGTGGAAATGGCGGGTACGGCTGAAAAAGGAAAACAGCAGGTTGTATACCCGTCTGACCGACGGTGTACTTGGACTGGGAGATTGGCTTGCAAGTGGACGAGCAGCGGAATTTGTGCAGCAGCAGGAAGAGACGGAAGAACAGGCCGACGCGGTTCGCCGCAAGTTGCGGAGATGGACACGCTGGCGTGATCTGATGGCCCAGTGTGTCATTGGCCTGATGGTAGTATCAGTTACAGTATGGGCCGGAAGTGCCGCTTCTGTCGGACAATTGCCTGCCGTGATGATTGCTGCTTTTGTGCTGGTGTTATTCCCGCTTACGGAATCAATTCTGCCAGTAGGGGATGCTGTGGAGCATCTGCCCCAGTACCGGGAATCGCTGGACCGCTTGAAACAGCTGGAAGGGAAAGAGCATCTTCCAGTGCAGAGTGGGACGGATGATATCCCGGACAGACGAATTCGTCTCCGCATCCCGCCCAAACTAAGAGCAGACATCGAGATCAATCGTGTGAGTTACCGCTATGCATCTGATGATACTTATGCCGTACAGGATGTTTCCCTTCACCTGCCACAGGGCAAACGTCTAGCCATCCTTGGACGAAGCGGCGGCGGCAAATCTACCTTGTTGAAGCTGATTCAGGGGGCCTTGCTTCCGTCTGCGGGGAACGTTCTGATCAATGATTTGCCTGTGCAGACCCTCGGCGAAAGTGTGCCTGATGTCATCGCAGTGCTGAATCAGAGTCCTCACCTGTTCGACACCACGGTAGCCAATAATTTACGGATTGGTCGTCCACATGCAACGGATGAGGAGATTCGCCAGGTGGCCGCTCAAGTCGGTTTATCCGATCTGATCGAATCCTTGCCGCAGGGATACGATACGCCGATGCTGGAGACGGGTCTGCGTTTCTCCGGTGGGGAAAGACAACGAATTGCACTGGCCCGAGTCCTGCTCAGGGAGACACCTGTTGTGATATTTGATGAACCAACCGTGGGGCTTGATCCCGTGACGGAACGTGAACTGATGCGCACCATTCTGGACAGCTTGCAAGGCAAAACGATGATCTGGGTCACTCATCACCTGATTGGTGCGGAACAGATGGATGAACTTATTTTTATGGAAAATGGAAAGATTGCCATGCAGGGTTCTCACGAACAATTGCTGGCTGGGGAAGAGCGATACCGCCGTCTCATTGAACTTGATCGGCCGGGATGGTCTGACTTGCAGACAGTAGAGGGCAAGCTGCCTACTGCCGCTTCCAGATAGCAGGAACTTTCTCGGCAAATGGAAGCGAATAACGTGTCTCAGGTTCATTAAAACAAAATAACACGAACAAGGGATGTCCCCTGTCATATTCATGACTTATGGGACATCCCCTTTTCGCTTCCTGGTGTGGACTAAATAAATTGAACTAAAGAATATTTACACTTGCCACTCCGATGACAGAACAACACTCTGATCGCTGTTATCCCCAGATTTTTTATATTCGGCTTTACAAAGGAGAAAATCTGGTGATAAAGGCGAACGCTCCACTTCTTCAGGTTATTTCTGTCCTCTACGTTCTCGTGTAAATGTTTAGTTCAATTTATATAGTATTAAAAATCGCTACGTCTATGATGTGAATTGATCTGCAACAGCCAGTCCCAAAGACTTAACACTCAGATTTCCTGTGCCAGCAGCATGGCTGTGCCGCAGGATTGACGCACAACCAGTTCCGGCTCTACTTTAATGCAACGATTATCCATTTGTTTGTTCATCAGATCGAACAGAATCATGGCAGCAAGGCGTCCAATTTTGTCCGTATCCTGCTTGACGGTTGTGAGCGGTGGATCGGTATAACGGCAAGCTTCGATATCGTCACAACCTGCCACAGCTATATCTTCTGGAATGCGTAACCCCACTTCCTTAAAGGCGCGAATAGCTCCAAAGGCAAGTAGATCTGTGGCTGCAAACACGGCACGTGGCAGAGTCTTGCAGGCAAGCATTTTCTTAGCCGCTTCGTATCCATCCGCTGCGCCATAATCTTTGCTGTATACAACCCACTCGGGCTTTTCATCAAGACTAAACTGATTTAGTGAACGTTTGAAAGCCATCTCTCTCTGTTGCATCACAAGAGAGGCGCGCTCCAGCCCGATAAAACCAACATCTCGATAACCGTTCATATAAAATTGTTCTACAACTTTGGTTGAGATCTTATCGTTATCGGACATGATGTAACAGGAGCTTTGTCCTGTTAGCTCGATATCTATTCCGATACAAGGAATCGGGCTGGCATCCAGGTCGAATATGCTGCTCTCGACCTCATCCCCCGCAATAATAATACAGCCATCCACTTGAAAATACTTGGATCTCGCCAAGTAGTCCTCACCCTGCTCCAGAAACTTCTCATTTGAGAAGAAGAGTAGATCGTATCCAAGCAAGCCAATTTGTTTCTTAAACGCATTGATAACCTGTACGAAGAAAGGGTGACTGAAATCCACGTTCAGCTTCCCTGCAAACACAACGCCAACGAGGCTGGATTTTTTTGTCGCCAGCGTTTTGGCTGAAGAAGATGGACGATAGCCTGTCTCTTCCATAATTTTAAGCACACGCTGGCGCGTTTCCTCGCTGATATCTGGATAGTTATTGATAATCTTGGACACCGTGGCTACAGATACGCCGGCTAAGCTCGCTATCGTTTTGATATTCATAAACATCCCTCGGATTCCTAAACCAGTTTCGTAAACTGGGGCTGTATCGGTTTTTTTCACTTTCTTGCAAGTATTCTATGCTACAAAGACTGGAGAGTCAACAGAAGAAAGGAGGGAATCACACTTGAAATAATATGCATCCATCGGTTTGAAGCGATCAAGGAGGTTTGTTGCGAAAATAAAGACTAGTTTCAGCTCATAATCTTAATTGTTTTACAGATTTTGATTCCGTTTAAAGGGAATACCGGGTTATCTGGGGTTGTACATGAAATTACGTCATGTGCTGTGTTTCGTAACTTTCGTAAAGGAAAACTTGATTTCAACGTATACAGCAATAAATAAAGCTTTTATCAAACGGGTTGGAGCATGGAAATCAAAAAAACAAAATCACTATTTACAAAATAAAGATCTGAAGTCATAATAAGGGTGGAATTAACGAAACTGATTTCGTAGATTTAATTCAAAAATATGGGGGACAACGAAAATGAAGAAAATGACTTTAGCCATTGTACTTGTAACCGCTTTATTATGTGTGCTCGCCGCTTGTAGTAACAGCTCTTCGGAATCAGAAGGAACTCAGGCTACAGACAGTAGCAAAAAAGTTACCTTGAAGATCATTCACTGGCAGCAAGAGAATATTAACAACTACATCAAAGCGTTTAATACGAAATTTGAAGCGAAATATCCGGACGTAAAGGTGGAGTATACTACGGTTCCGGCAGACGCGACTTACGATCAGTTGATGCAAACACGGATGAACGCCGGAAGTAATGGGGACGTGGATATCATTCCACTCAAATCAAGCTTTGTAGGCGCTCCGCAGGAATGGTCCAGTGGTGCTGCTGATCCGATGTGGAAGCAATGGATCGATGCCGGGTTAATCAGTGATCTGTCTGATCAATCTTTTATCAAAAACTACAATGAAGCGGATGTACAGAACGCAATGACGTATAACGATAAGGTGTACGGTGTAAACATGGGCAAGGTGGCATTCACAGGACTGTTCTACAATAAGGAACTCTTCGCAAAATATAATCTGGAAATCCCTACAACCTGGGATGAATTGCAACATGTTATCAAAGTGTTCAAAGACAATGGTGTCGAAGCGCTGGGTCTGGCGGGTAAAGATGTATGGCCAATAGGTCTTGCGGTGCAAGGGCTTCAGGCTTCTATTCATGAAGATCAGCTTGCTTATATCAAAGGTCTATGGACTGGTGAAACCAAGCTGACTGATCCGGTTCAACTTGAAGTCTTGCAGAAATCTCAGGATCTGATGAACAATGCAATGCCTGGTTTCATGGGTATTGACTACGGAACATTGCCCAGTTTGTTCGCTACAGGCAAGGTGGCTATGATTGCTGACGGCACTTGGGATGCAACAACAATTCAAATGGCCAACCCTGATCTGAAGTTTGGATATTTCCCAATTCCAGGTAGCAATGATGCAGCCAAGAACAAAAATCTGGCGGGTAAATACGATATGACCTGGATGGTGGTGGATAACTCACCGAACAAGGATTACGCAATGAAATGGCTTGATATGTTATCAGAGAAAGAGAACTACACGGAATTTGTGAATGCAGCCGGCTTCCTGCCAACACAGCCTGATGTGGAGATGACAAGTGAGTTTATCCAAGGCATTCAGCCTTACCTGGAGGACTTTAAACTTTCTTGGGATCAGTTGTTCATTAACCGTCAGAATGTAGGACAGTACATTTCGGAGGCCAGCGTTCACGCAGAGATGCTCAAGCCAGCCGGACCGATTGCAACACCGGAAGAGCTTGCAGGTAAATCCCAAGCGGACTGGGATGCTGCTGCTCCAAAGTAATTCATAATCATTCATATTCATGGCACAAGTTGGCCGTATGCGCCGGAATAGCGCTCGGGTCTGAGCCTTCAGGCCAGACAAGGCTGTTATTCCGGTTTTCTTATGTCTTGGTTTTACCCCATGAAAGGTGTGAGGACGATGTATCCGTTTGGGAAAGGTAAGGCAAGACTGATTCCTTATCTGTATTTGAGCATTCCGTTGTTGCTTTATGTTGTGTTTGGCTTCGGTCCATCACTTGTGACGATACTGTTTTCGTTTACAGATGCTACTGGTGTTCGGGGCCAGGAATGGAGCTTTATCGGCTTTGAAAACTATAAAACATTTTTTGGTGCATCCAATGCTGGAGATCGAATGGATGCTATTGGGCGATCCTTATACTTTGCGTTTGCTGTTGTGATCATACAAAATGCAGTGGGTTTGTTTATAGCAATTTTGATCAATAAAAAACTTAGAGGCGATAAATTATATCGCGCAGTATTCTTTTTGCCAGTGGTGCTGGGGGTTACTGTGTCTGGACTCATTTGGCAACTCGTTGCAAATCCGCTGGGCGGACCGGCCCAGTCCTTTCTGAATTTCTTTGGTACCCGTTCCAACTTTTTTGGCGATTATAATATCGCCTTTGAATTGATTATTTTTGTTCAGATCTGGATGTACATGGGTTACTCCATGACGATTTTTCTTGCAGGTCTGCAGTCCATTCCGAGCGATCTGTATGAGGCGGGTTACATGGATGGTGCTTCGGGGTGGAAAGCATTTACGAACATTACATTCCCCATGATTGCTCCTGCATTCACGGTTAATATGCTCTTGTCTATCATAGGGGCATTGCAAACCTTTGATATTATCTATGTACTTACAGGCGGAAAGTTCAATACAACGACGCTTGCGTTTGATGTTTATGCTACGGCATTTGGCACAGGAACGGCTGATTACGGTTTGGCTTCTGCTGTTGCGATGATTCAGTTCCTCTTTGTATTTACCATATCGATGGTCGCTTTATTTTATCTTCGCAGAAGAGAGGTGGAAGCGTAATGAAACAGAGCCAAACGTCCAGAATGGTCAGCTATGTCATCGTTCTGCTCATGCTTGCGATGTACGTTTTCCCTCTGTTCTATCTCTTCAATGTATCCATGAAGACACAGACAGAGTATCTGCTCGATCCTGTAGCTCTTACCGAAGGGATCCGGCTTGAGAACTTTTCCGAAGCATGGAACAAAGGGAACTTTTCTCAGTATATGTGGAACAGTGTGCTCTATACAGGGATGTCCACCCTGCTGACGTTGATTTTATCTATATTTGCTGCGTTCCCGCTCGCACGCAGATATGTTAAATTCAGCACAATCATTTATATTTTCTTTCTGATTTCCATGTACCTTCCCAACCCGCTCATTCCGCAATTTTCCCTGATCAATAATTTGGGTCTCTACAACACCCAAATCGGGTACATCTTATTGAAAACGACGGGTACGGGCATTGCATTTCTCATGTTTGTGGGTTATATCAAATCAATATCGCGTGAACTGGATGAGGCCTCTGCCATGGACGGGTGCGGGTATACAAGATATCTGTTCACCATCCTTGTTCCGTTAATGAAACCGATCCTGGCAACAGGTATTATTCTTACCGCGATTGGTGTATGGAATGATATTATCGGGCCGACCATTTATTTATCTGATCCGAATTATCAGCCGGTAACCAAAGGGCTCTTTACATTTTATGGACAGTACATGAACAACTGGCCGCTGCTCGCCTGTGGCATTCTGATTGTTACCTTGCCACTGGTTGTCCTGTATGTTACTTTGCAACGTTTCATTGTTGGAGGTGCTATGGCAGGGGCTGTTAAATCGTAAGTTAGAATCACTCCGCTTTAACTGAAACGGAAAAAGGCAAGCGATCCAAAAAAACCATCATAAGAAAGCCACCCTCAACGTAATGAAGGTGGCTTCTATTATTTTCATCGTTATTTTGGTTTTATAACTCCACTAACATCAGAATAATGGAGGATAGACACAGACATGTGCTGACGAGATACAGTACACCCACCACCTGATTTTGATTCAATCCGGCACGCAGCAACCGATAATGTGCTTGACTTGCATCGGCCTGATAGATCGCTTTACCTTGAATGAAACGTTTGATAACGACAAAGATGTTGTCGAAAATCGGTACACCCAGCGCCAGAATCGGAATGAACATGGACAACATGGTTGCTTGTTTGAATGCACCATCCAGAGCGATAACCGCCAGAATGAAGCCAAGGAACGTAGCGCCTGCATCACCCATGAACACTTTGGCAGGAGCTTTGTTGTACTTCAGATAACCAATCGTTACACCGACCAGAATGATCGACATGAGTGCGGAATCACTTTGACCTTTGGCAAGCGCCACGATGAACAGGGTAATTGCCGAGATGGCCGATAATCCGCCAGCCAGTCCGTCCATGCCGTCCGAGAAGTTGATGACGGTTGTCACCCCGAAGATCCACAGGATCGTGAGAATGAATTGCAGCCAGATCGGAAGCATGACATATTCCGCATTGAAGGGATTCACGAATCCGGTGAACGCAATGCCAGAAGCAAATACGAGTACTGCCGCAGAGACTTGTACGAGCATTTTGGGCAGGGCAGGAAAATCTTTGCCTTTTGTTTTGTACCAGTCGTCAACGGTACCAATCGTTAAGAGAAGCATACCACCAGCGACCAGAGCCGCCGTTTCCCAAGTAATTTCTTTGGTCAGAGCAATGTATGTCAGGAAAAATCCAGTAAATATTGCGTAACTCGCCGTGAGCGGGATCGGCTGCCTGTGCAGCTTACGCTCCACATCCGCCCGAGGCTTGTCCACAAAATCGAGCCGGTGAGCCAGTCGACCAAGCGGCGGAATAAGCAAAACCACGACAGCAAAAGACACTATAAAAGCCAGTATGTATACCATAAACTCGCTTGTTTCACTCCCATCTACCCATTTCCCCTTATTATACGAGTTAAACAGGAAATCTGTCGATGTCATTATTGTAACCAGACGTAAGCAAAGGTGAGCAACAATTCAGGTTTTATCGGATTTGAGGAAGATAGGAGCCGAAATAATGATTTACAGTTTCTGCATGATATCCATCATCACCTTGCCAGGTTGCTGCAAAGACAAAATCGCCGGAACCGCCTTTGCTTTTCCTCGGTTTGTCCCCGGGAACCAGTATGCCGGCTGCCGTCCAGATTTCCAGCAGGGCATCCCGTTCCTGTTTGCTGGAAGGCAAGATATCTTTCCACTTTTTCTCGAGTGAACGAGCGCTGTCTTTGGGATCTTCCGTCTGAGCTGCTTCAAGCAGATTGATAAGGATAGCTTGATCTTCAGGGGTTACTTCATAATTTGTATCGTTGTCCTGTAGCAGTATTTCGAGATCCATCAGACAGTAGAGTAACCAGCCATGACGCACGCCGCCCCACTTGATCCGTTCGAAATTCAGCACGTTCAAGTCGACATTGAAATATTCTTTGTCTGACTGTAAGCGCAGGAAATTGCAATCGCCGCAGGCACTGGTGTTGGCATGAAGAGCGGGTCGTTCCGCATAGGTATGCAAAGGCATGTTCGAAGTTAAAGCAAAGCTGGATAATGCGCTGCGCAGATGGACTTTTTTGGTGGACAGACTATGTAAAAAGGCCGTAACTACCCGCTCCTTGAGCGAGTCATCCTGATGCATGTCGTATAGACGCTGAACCATCTCGTCATGCGTAATCGTGAGTGGGTCGAACATAACGCCTTTGCTTTTGGCATACTCAAATTCATCTCCGGAGAAGGGTGGAGAAGTTGTTTTCCAACCGCCACCTCCCCAGAACGTGCTCAGCAGTATCTTTGCCGCTTTTTTGTCCATATGATTAGCCTCCATTAAGAGAATTTCGATCATGATTCTGGTGATAAAGGCGAAGCTTATGCTTTCGAAGTAGCTTTCTTGCAGAAAGCTTTTAGCTCCGCTTCTTCAGGTTATTTCTGCCCTCTACGTTCTTTTCTAAAGGGTTAGTTCAATTTATCTGTGGCCTGTGTTACGTATTCCTCGGTTGAATTCAGAATCATCTCGACGAGGCCTGGGAAACGCCTGTTTAGCTCTTCCTTTCGTAGGGAATAAAAGTGCTGTTTACCTTCAATGCGCGGCTGAATCACGCCAGCTTCACGTAAAATTTTGATGTGATGGGACAACGTGGATTTGGAAATATGGTCTACTTCGAAGGCGGAACAGTTTTTCTCGCCAGAGCTGGCCAGACAGTGTGCAATTTTCATGCGGATCGGATCACCGAGTGCGTTGCAGACCGTGGTCAGCTTCAGCTCCGAAGCCATAGGTATCGTTGGAGTTCTCATATCTAAGACGTTAGCATATTCGGCTTTCTCTTTCAATGTTTGAAAAAAATCGAACTATAGAAGTTGAACTGTAACTATTACACTTGTTTACTCCGATTGCAGTACCATCTTTCGATCGCTCTTATCCCCAGATTTTTTAAATTCTCTTTGTCCAAAGGGAAAATCCGGTGATAGCGTATGCTTCCGATGTAGCTTTCTTTCAGAAAGCTTTTAAGCGAACGCTTCGCTTCTTCAGATTGGTTCTGCACTCTCCGTTTTAGTGTAAAAGTTGGTCTCAACTTATATATTTCTTGCGGGCAGTATAGAGAGTGTGTTACATTTCTGTTCAGTTAGTTCGAAAATATTCGAACTGAAAGATTGGAAAATGGCTTTTTATTTTAGGAGGAATATGAATGAGTACTATAAGTACCGCTACACTGTTAAACAACTATTTCCGTTTATTTGATGCTTCACGTACAGATGAGCGCGCCATGCAGGATTTATTGTCCCTGTTTACACCGGACGCAGAGATTGTACTTAATGGTACCAGCAGATCAGGGTTTGATGATTTTATGAAAGCTTTCTACGAATACAATAAGGATGTAAAACATATGTGGGACGGGTGGGTGCAGCAGCCTGACGGCAGCTACCAAACGAACTGGGCAGTATGCGGACAAGCGGCGGACGGAACAGTATACGCCAAAGCAGGCATTGATATCGCGCGTGTGAATGAGGCGGGGCAGATCGTGTATCTGGAGAATCTACAGGCCGATCAGAATGCGTTCAGCAAGTATAATCAGTAATTAAAATCTAGGATTTCAGTTCTATAGTTGTTAGAAATCTGAATCAATAAAAGATAGGAAACCTTAACTCCACTGTTTTTTCATGCTGTGGGGTTTTGTTATACCCAACATGCTCAATCATTCTTTTTAGGGTAATGTTTTTCGAACAAAGGCTGATGATCTCGTTAAGCTAATAGATAGTAAGACACCATATACTCGAGACATCGATGTGGAGTTGGGATTATCTTTTATTTTCAAAGACATCCAATTGGCTTTGTGGAGACCTAGCGTGATGACCGAAGAAATGTTGAATTCAGTTGAGTTTCTGACTGAGTTTACGCCAGGAAATCAGGAACTGGAAAAGAGATTTTCTATTTTAGGACGGTTGCTGTGGCGGCTCCTGGATACTTTAATAGAACATAAAGGGAAGCTACAAGTATACTGAGAGATAAATTTGATCCAATCTAAATAGAGTTTATATAGTCTGTGCATGAAAAAAAGCCCATTCCCATATGGACATAACCATGGCGAGGTGGGCCTCTTTAACTTACGGCATCTCGTATTCATTCTAACGAACTGTACACACGCTATTGGAGGGTATTTGGAGAAAATAATTTTCTAACGAATCACAAACACGTTATTAGGCTCCATTTTCAGTTCTTGTGCAGGTTTTTACCCATGTAAGCCGATATAAGGTGGCTCAGGTTCGTTAGATTTTGAAACCATGCTAAAAGCTGCAAATAAGGTGTCTATGATTCGTTAGCCTATGCCGGTTCGACTCTTTGACTCTCCGACATGTAACATCCCGCGCGCTCCCTATCCATGCATCGTCTTGTTCTGAAAAGCAGCGATATCCGCATACTCCTCTTCAAACTTACGGGAGATGCGGATGAAGATTGGCAGCAGTTCACGGTACACGCGGACACTGTCCGGGTCCGGCTGGTGCCGATGCGTCGATCCGATCATGCCGGAGACGGCACTCAGGGAATCGATGCGCCCAAGGGCGTATAAGCCCAGTACGGCTGCGCCGAGACAGGAGCTTTCAATACTTTCGGGAATGATGACATCCTGATCGAAAATATCGGCCATCATCTGCCGCCATAGCTCGGAGCGGGCGAAGCCGCCAGTCGCCTGGATTTTTTTCGGGCGTCCGATCTTTTCTTCAATCGCTAACATAACCGTGTACAGGTTGAACAATACACCTTCGAGGGCAGCGCGAATCATATGTTCTTTCTTATGATGCAGCGTCAGGCCGAAGAACGAGCCGCGTGCGTTCGGATTCCAGAGCGGAGCCCGCTCACCTGTCATGTACGGATGGAATAAGAGGCCTTCTGAACCTGGAGGTACATTTTCGGCAACACGAGTGAGCACTTCATACGGATCAATACCAAGTCGCTTCGCGGTCTCCACCTCGGAAGCCGCAAACTCGTCCCGAATCCAGCGGAAAATAACACCGCCATTGTTCACGGGTCCGCCAATGACCCATGCATTCTCGGTGAGTGCATAACAAAAGAAACGTCCTTTCGGATCGGTCACCGGTTTATCTACGACCGTACGAATAGCTCCACTGGTGCCAATGGTCACGGCCACGACGCCTGGATCAATAGCGTTAACGCCCAGATTGGACAGCACGCCATCACTGGCCCCGATAACAAACGGTGTGGTGAACGCAATGCCCATCTCCTTGGCGTACTCCGGGTGCAATCCATGTTTGAGCACATGTGTGGTCGGTACCAATCGAGACAGGTGTTCCGGTGTAATGCCCGCCACATGGAGGGCTTCTGCATCCCAGTCGAGTTTTTCCAGATTCATGAGTCCGGTGGCGGAGGCCATGGAGTGGTCGATGACGTATTCAGAAAATAATTTATAGAAAACATATTCTTTCATGGATATGAATTTGTGCGTCTGTCTGAACAGTTCCGGTTGATCCCGGGTGAGCCACATGATCTTGGTGAGTGGGGACATTGGATGAATCGGCGTGCCTGTTCTCAGATAGATTTCGTGACCATTCATCTCCGATTTGAGTACTTCGGTCCACTCAGCACTGCGATTATCTGCCCATGTCATGGCTCGCATCAGCGGTTTACCGTGTTGATCGACAGGCAGAATGCTGTGCATGGCCGAACTGAAGGATACAAACAGGATGTCTTCTGGTTTAACTCCGGCATTGGAGGTAGCCTGTTTAACCGATGTAATGACTGCTTTGAAAATATCTTCCGCATCCTGCTCCGCAATCGCAGGTGTGGGAGTGTGCAACGGATAATCGGCACTGCCTTGAGCCACAATGGTTCCATTCTGTTCGAACAAGACGGCCTTGGTGGAGGTCGTGCCGATATCTACGCCGATCATATAGGGTGAAGAAGCCATTTTGTCATCCCTCTTTCTTGAATATATAAGTGAATGAATGCTGTTACACGTTCACACTTCGGGTACAGAAAGCCTTCCGCTCGCGTAAATGCGAAGCATATGCTTTCGAAGTAGCTTTCCTTTAGAAAGCTTTTAATTCCATTTCTTCAGGCTCTTTCTGTCCCCTCCGCACACGTGGCGCTATTCATCCAACTTATATGGCATCTGTTATTTCATCTATAGATAAGAATATCAGACTTGAGGGATGGATCAAAATGGATCAGACCATGCTCATCGCTTTTACACATCATCAATCCTTCACGGCTCCTGCGGCGATATCCGAGATAAACTGGCGGCTGATGAACAGGAACATCACGATGAGCGGAATGACGGCAAGCAACGTACCTGCGATGACCATCGCATAGTCTGTGTTATACAGTCCGTTTAATTGAGACAACGCAATCTGCAACGTGTATTTGCGTTCATCCGTCAGGACGATCAAAGGCCACAGATAATCATTCCATACCCCGATAAAGGTGAACGCTCCGAGGAAAGCAAAGGCAGGACGCAGGATCGGCAGTGCCACATTCCAATAGAGCCGGAAAAAATTACAGCCGTCGATGCGGCCTGCATCCAGCAGATCATTCGGGATGGACTCTGTCGCGTACTGACGAATCCAGAAGATGCCGAAGGCATTAACCATGCCTGGAATAATGAGGGCTTTGAAGGAACCGACCCAGCCGAACGTAGCCATGAGCACAAAGGAAGGCACCAGTGACAGTTGAGAAGGTACCATCATGGTCGCAAGCAGCAGGATGAAGAGCCACTTTTTGCCGGGAAATTCAAACTTCGCAAACGCAAAACCCGCCAGTGAGTCAAAAAACAGGACAAGAATGGTCACGAGGCCAGACACAAACAATGTATTCAGAAAGGCGCCCCAGAAATCAATCTGCTGTAATACCCGCGTAATATTATTCCATAGCTCACCCCCGAACCAGAGCTGCGGCGGGAACTTGTAGATATCGGACGTTGTCCGGGTAGACATTACAATCAGCCAATAGAACGGGAACATGGAGATGAGCATGCCCCCGATAAGACCGGTATACAACACCAGCGATTTGAGGTGTTTGGTCGCCATGTGCGCTCCCCCTTATCACATCAGGATGATTTGCCTTGAACAAGCTTCCAGTTCACAATCGAGAACAGGGCGATAATGAGGAACATGCCCCAACCAACGGCAGCGCCATAGCCGAAGTAATTGTTAATGAAGGATTCACGGTAGAGGTACAGTACAATTGTCATGCCTGCTGCACCTGCGCCACCATCATTGCCGACCAATACTTGCGGCTCGGTGAACAGCTGCATACCGCCAATGGTTGACGTAATGACCGTAAACAGAATTACAGGGCGCAGCATCGGAATCGTAATTCGAAAAAAGGACTGTATCGCTGATGCGCCGTCAATCTTGGCTGCTTCGTATAATGTCTGAGGGATACTCTGTAATCCGGCCAGATAGATGACCGCGTTATATCCTGTCCAGCGCCAGACGACCATGGAGGAGATGGCAACTTTGATGCCCCATGGTGCATTCAGCCACTCCACAACCGGTAACCCGACCGACTGCAACAGATAGTTGAGAAAGCCATAATTGTTGGCAAACAAGGCACCGAAGATAATGGCTACCGCTACGATGGATGTGACATTCGGCAGGAAATAACCGACCCGAAACAGGGTACGGAACTTCACAAATGGTGCATGTAATAGAAAGGCAATAATCAGGGCGAAGAAGAGCATTGGAATCGTTGAATAGATCCAGATCATGAACGTGTTGCCCACGGCTTGCCAGAACTCGGCGTCAGTCAGCATGTATTTGAAGTTGTTGAACCCGTTGTACGTCATGACACCAATGCCATCCCATTTATGAAAAGCCAGATAGAGTGAGAACCCGATTGGGAACAGCCCAAATACCGCAAACAAAATATAAAACGGCGATATTGCAACATAGAGTGCACGATGCTCCCACATTCTCACCCATAGCGACTTCTGCCGATCCAGATCAGGTCTTTCATTTGCGGGATCGGGCGTAAGACGAGGTTCAGTTACAGCCATATGAATTCCTCCTTTGCGGATAACGAAACCACACGCTCTTCAGGTTAACGCTGCAATTCCCGCTCGACGCGGTGTACCGTATCTGTCCAGACCTGCTGTGGATTGGCATTTTGCTTCGCGACATCATTCAGCCGCCGGGTGATAATGTTGTGTACGGATGGGTATCTTTCACCAAAGAAAGCATCCGGCACATCCTGTGCCGATTCGGCAAATACAGGCCCTGTCGCCTGTCCGCCGAAGAAGGGTTCTTTTTCTTTCATAGCTGGATCATTAAACACACCCGGTGCAGAAGGGAACAGGTTCAATGTCTGATATTGCTCCAGTTGATTTTCGGGGCTTTGCAGCCAGCGAACTAGTTCAAAGGCTTCCTGAGGATGTTCACTCGACTTCAGGATGGACAGGAATGATCCCCCGTTATTTCCATCTCCCCCTGGCGCCCGAGCAACCCGCCATTTCCCGGATGTATCCGGAGCGGCTTCCTGGAGCACTTGCTTCATCCAGACAGCACCCACGAACGAGGCAATTTCGCCATTATTCATCGCTGCGTTCCACCCCGGAGTCCAGCCGTCAGCATTGGCAAGTAGGCCCTTCTCCTTGAAAGCAATGGATGTATCCCAGCTTGTTCGTACGAGAGCAGAATCCATGCCGATGAATGAACCATCCGGACGGAAATAACGTTCAGCTCCTTGGGATAACACTTGATTGTAAACGCTTCCAATGTTATCGGTCAGAAATACCTTGCCTCCGAATTTTTCTTTGATCTTCTCTCCGGCAGCAGCATAAGCATCCCAGCTGTTAATCTGACGTGTAACGTCTTCAGGATCAGACGGCAGTCCGGCCTCCTTGAACAGATCTTCTCGGTAGAAGAGGGCTGTCGGTCCGGTATCCATGGGGAAACCGATCATCTGTCCACTTGGCGTAACGCCTTGCTTCCATTTCCACGGCAGATATTGGTCTTCGATATCTCCTGCGCCAAGATCATACAGATTATAGAAACGGTCCTCACTGGGGAATAGCTCCATGATCCAGTCGTTCAATGCCACAATGTCGGGTTCACCTGAGCGTGCAGCGAGAGTTGTTTTGAGTTTTGCTTTAAAATCACCGCCGATTTTCTGAGCTGTCAGTTCAATATTGGGGAACTTTTCCTTAGCCCTGGCAATCAACTTATCATCAATGGAACGGTTCCAGTACCACAATGTAAGCGTTACCTTTTTGTTGTTCGCTGAATCGTCCTGTCCGGACCAGACGGAGCATCCGCTTATAAGCAGGACACAGACCATCAGTATGGCTGTCCAGCATGTTCTTTTCCGGCGGATCATGTGCATAACCCCCTCATCGTTAAGTTCGAGGCATGAAGTGCTTTGGACTACAACATTAGTGTATGAGCAGTTTATAAACTCATACCCAATATTCCTGAAATGAAACACATATTTGTGTCGGTTGCGTAACATAATTTTAGTAGTTACTTTAAAAATAAAAGTTACTTGACACTTTATAATTTTTATTCTAAACTAACTTACATAAAGTAACTAATGATGATGAGAATAATATAGATACGTACTATATAATATCCAAGTTGGCCTATACAGGAGGAACGACAATGATCAATTCACATATTATTCAACTGCTTGCCCCCAAAATTCAGACTTTTCCGAGTGGAAAAGAGTTCATATACCTCGTAGGGCCGATTAAGCTCCCGGTAAACCTCGATGGAGAGACCAAGACATTCCAGTGGTACAGCTGGATGAAGTCAGACAAAGCGATGGAGAGCGGGGAGTTGATTGAATCCCTTGCTGAGGCTGAGCTGGCAGAGCGTCAACAATCCAGTGTTCTGGTGTATGGTGACTTTGCTGACGCACAAGAAGCACTGATCCGGATGCACAGCATCTGTCATACAGGCGACATCTTTGGCAGCAAACGCTGTGATTGCGGCTTCCAATTGGAGCAGTCCATGAAAATGATCGCCGCTCACGGAGCAGGTGCGCTGTTCTATCTTGCGAACCATGAGGGACGTGGCATCGGTCTGTTCAGCAAAGCGATGGCGTACATTTTGCAAGAAGAAGGTCTGGATACGGTAGATGCGAACTTGCAGCTCGGATTCACAGACGATGCTCGTAATTATGACGATGCAATTGCTGTGTTACGTGCGCTTCGCTTCGCACCGGTTACCCTGATCACCAACAATCCACGGAAGCTGGCTGCCTTGCAGGAAGCGGGATTGAATGTGGGCGGACGTGTTCCGCTGTGGGGGGATCGTTCTGCATTCAACGAGAAATATTTGCAAACGAAAGTGAACCGTTCAGGTCACTTGGCAGAGAGTGATGGTTGGGCTGGAGCAGAAACGTTGCTTCCGCATGCGCAGGCTTAATCCTTATTCATAGACGTATACAATTAGCTGATTAGTCGTTGCAGTACTCTCCGTTATGGAGAAGTACAGCAGCGGCTATTTTTGTGAACATACTACGTAACGCTCAGATCTTCTGAATCACGAATGGCTTGCCGTTCTCACTGGACGGAATATACAATATAGTCATCTGATGAATGCGGGAGGAACGAAGGTGCCATTTGAGGGACAACGTATATTGCCGGCTGCCAAGAGCATGAAGCAGTTTGAAGCGATGATTGAAGGCCCTTATACGTATGGGGTGATGCTGGAAACCCATATTGCACAGCTTCAGAGTGTAATGGACGAGGCGCGGCGGTATGACAAAAAGATACTTTTGCATGCAGATCTGGTACAGGGATTGAAAAATGATGAGTATGCGGCAGAGTACCTGTGTCAGCACATTCGCCCGGCAGGGCTGATCTCTACACGAGCAAGTGTTATTCAAAAGGCGAAGCAAAAGGGCATTACAGCGATTCAACGTATTTTTCTGCTGGATACCCATGCACTGGAGAAAAGTTATCTCTTGCTCGCCAAAACCCAACCTGATTATATTGAAGTATTACCTGGCGTCATTCCGCATATTATTGCGGAAGTGTCTGTGCGTACAGGCATACCCATTATTGCGGGGGGATTGATCCGTTCACCGGAAGAGGTTGAACTTGCGCTTGGCGTCGGGGCTACGGCAGTGACCACATCCAATGCAGATTTGATACGACACTTCGAGAAATCGCTTATACCGTAAAAAACCACAATAGGAGGTTGTCTGTATGGAAAAGTATATATTGGCTCTGGATCAGGGAACGACAAGCTCCCGAGCAATTCTGTTTAACCGTGGCGGAGAGATTGTGCACATTGCACAGCAGGAATTCCCCCAGTATTTCCCCAAACCGGGCTGGGTAGAGCAGAATGCCAACGAAATCTGGAGTTCCATCCTTGCCGTGATGGCTTCATGTCTGGCAGAGAGCGGAATCAAACCTGTCCAGATTGCCGGAATTGGAATTACGAATCAGCGGGAGACCGTTGTGGTATGGGACAAAGAAACAGGCAGACCCATCTATAATGCAGTGGTATGGCAATCCAGACAGACCGCAGACATCTGTGAAGAATTGAAGACACAGGGACTGGGGGACCTTTTCCGCCGCAAAACAGGATTACTGATCGATCCCTACTTCTCGGGAACAAAGGTGAAGTGGATTCTGGATCATGTCCCTGGTGCCCGTGAGCGGGGAGAGAAGGGGGAATTGCTGTTTGGCACAATAGATAGCTGGCTGATCTGGAAACTGAGCGGGGGCACACACGTCACGGATATATCCAATGCCTCACGTACCTTGATGTATAACATCTATGATCTGCAATGGGATGATGAATTGCTGGATATTCTGGACATTCCCAAGGCCATGCTGCCGGAGGTGAAAGGTTCCTCCGAGGTGTATGCACACACGACCGACTATCATTTCTTCGGTCATCGGATTCCGATTGCGGGGGCAGCAGGAGATCAGCAGGCGGCGATGTTTGGTCAGGGATGTTACACCAAGGGCAGTATGAAAAATACATATGGTACCGGTTGTTTCATGCTCATGAATACGGGCGAGAACCCGGTACAATCGGATCACGGACTCATTACGACGATTGCCTGGGGAATGAATGGCAAGGTTGAATATGCGCTCGAAGGCAGCATTTTTGTAGCAGGTTCAGCGGTTCAGTGGCTGCGTGACGGATTAAGAATGCTTCGCTCTTCCAAAGATAGCGAGGATTACGCCTCACGTGTACTTTCGACAGACGGCGTTTATATGGTACCTGCATTTGTGGGACTGGGCAGTCCGTATTGGGATAGTGATGTTAAGGGGGCGGTGTTTGGCCTGACCCGAGGCACGACGAAGGAACACTTTATCCGTGCTACGCTGGAGGCGTTGGCGTATCAGACCAGAGATGTACTGGAGGCCATGGAATCCGACTCGGGTATTCCCGTGCATGCTCTGCGTGTGGATGGAGGAGCGGCGGCCAATGATTTCCTCATGCAATTCCAGAGTGATATTCTGGGCATTCCTGTTGAACGCCCAACGGTGAATGAAACGACTGCATTGGGAGCGGCTTATCTGGCAGGACTCGCGGTAGGATACTGGAAGAGTGCGGATGAATTGACGAATCATGAAAATACGGAGCGTGTCTTCCATCCTGTTATGGCTGAGCAACAACGGACAGAACTATACGCAGGCTGGAAGCGTGCAGTGAACGCAGCGATGGCTTTTAAATAAGCATTTTTCATAAATCCCCTGAGCGTCTTGCAATCAGAAAATATAGATCGAAATGATTTTGTTTGTCTATACACTGGTTGGATCAGGATGCTTCTTCCTGTCCAACTTTTGTACCCGTCAGCGGGATGATTCGAATTATGAAAAATACTGAAGTAAAGGAATGAAATGAATATTCCTTGGTGTGGGTATTTGTGCTTTTTAACTAAACATATGTTATAAATGATATTTACTGGTGGAAAATGATGCATGATTTACAGGGCTATTCTTCCTGGAGAAGACAAAACGTATACCCACTATAAGGAAAAAAACAAGGTTAGTGGATTCAATTGAAATTCCACCCTTTGGCAGAACAACTTTTTGAATTTTTTTTGAATAATGTGTCAAATCAGGACTTCACGCCGTCAAAAATCTGTGATAGGATAAAGGCACAAGTTAAAAAATGATGTCTGGAGATCGGGAGGGACCACGTGCCGCTCAGCAATTGCTGAGCGAATGACGTGGTCCTTTTTTTTGTTTTTTTACGGAAACATTAAGGAAATCAATGGGAGGTTCAAAAATGACAGCAACGTTCTCGTCAGCACACCGGACCGAATATTTGCAAAACATGGCGAATGCACATTTTGACGTATTAATTATTGGCGGTGGGATTACAGGCGCAGGGATTGCATTGGATGCGGCTTCGCGTGGATTGAAGACGGCGCTTGTAGAAATGCAGGATTTTGCAGCAGGTACATCCAGTCGTTCGACTAAACTTGTCCATGGTGGATTGCGTTATTTGAAGCAATATGAAGTGAAAATGGTTGCTGAGGTAGGACGGGAGCGAGCTGTAGTATACGAGAATGGGCCACATGTGACAACACCGGAACCGATGTTGTTACCGATCTATACGGCAGGCACGTTCGGCCGCTTCAGCACATCCATTGGACTGATGGTGTATGACCGGCTCGCCGGTGTGAAACGCAGTGAACGGCGCCAAATGTTGAATGCTGGAGCGGTGTCAGATAGTGAACCTTTATTACGCAAGCAGGGGTTGTTGGGTGGTGGACTCTATGTGGAGTACCGGACTGACGATGCCAGGCTCACCATAGAAGTCATGAAAGAAGCTGTCAAACGTGGAGCACAGGCAGTGAACTACGTCAAGGCGAAAGGTTTCCTGAAGGAGAATGGCAAGATTACAGCTATTGAAGCCATGGATCAGATCAATGGGCAGACCTATACGCTGAAAGCAAGCAAGGTGATCAACGCTTCCGGTCCATGGGTGGACGGTCTGCGGGAATTGGATGGTTCGCGCCAGGGGAAAACGCTGCAAATGACCAAAGGCATTCATTTGGTCTTTGATGGTAAACGATTCCCATTGAGGCAGGCCGTCTATTTTGATACACCAGATGGTCGAATGGTGTTTGCTGTCCCACGTGATGGCAAAACCTATGTAGGCACAACCGACACCGTATATCAGGATGATCCTGCACACCCGCAAATTTCCGACTCGGATCGCGATTATGTGATTGATGCAGTTAATGGCATGTTTCCAGATGTACACATTGGTACCGAGGACGTGGAATCCGGATGGGCGGGTGTGCGTCCACTAATTCATGAGGAAGGCAAGAATCCTTCCGAAATTTCACGTAAAGATGAAGTCTGGGTCTCTGATTCCAATCTGATTACAATTGCCGGGGGCAAGTTAACCGGATACCGTAAAATGGCCGAGATGGTCGTTGATCTGGTCGCACGCCAGATGGAGCAGGAGAGTGGGCATTCCATAGGCCCTTGTGTAACGAAGAAGATGCCCATCTCCGGCGGTGATGTAGGGGGTTCGGCTGGATTTGTATCGTATGCGGAGCGCAAGATCAAGGACGGTGTCGCCCTCGGGCTTGCTCGACCTGCTGCGGAGCGGCTGGTTCGCACGTATGGTTCCAATGTGGAGGCACTATATGAGCGAATTCCCGATCCACGCACCAAGTACGAGCTTCATGGCATGCCACAGGAGCTATTGCTGATGCTACGTTATGCGATTGATGAAGAGATGGCTGTAACCCCGTCTGACTTTTTGGTACGAAGAACAGGTGATTTATTCTTCCGTATTGATGAAGTTCGTCGTTATAAAGCAGCGGTTATCTCGTATATGGCAGGTCATTTGCACTGGTCGGAAGAGCAAGTGGTCAAGCATACACAGGAACTGGATCAGCTGTTGCTGGAAGCATCAGGCAAAATCTGAGGCAGGATTTCAAGGTCGAGAGTCGAATGGAACATGTAAGCGTGTAACATAGAGAGGGGATTACATCCATGACATTACAGATCGGAATCATTGGAACAGGCTGGTTCAGTAAGGTACACGCGGATATTCTCGCACGGATGGAGGGTGTTCGTGTCGCGAGTGTCTGTGGAACATCGTTGGAAAAGGCAGAGGCTATGGCCTCCGTCTATGATGCTGTTGGTTACGGGGAACTTGAACATATGCTGGATGGTGAGAAGCTGGATGCGGTGTATATCTGTGTGCCTCCGATGTCTCACGGATCGATTGAGTCCGAATTAATCCGCCGCGGTATTCCATTCCTGGTGGAGAAACCTTTGAGCACCGGAATGGATGTTCCGCGTCAGGTATTGGATCAGGTGCAAAAGAGCGGATTGTTAACCTCTGTCGGATACCATTTCCGTTATCAGGAGGCTGCGCAGGTCCTGCAGCAAGCGATGAAAGAACAGACGGTTGGCATGGCCCTTGGCCGCTGGATGGGTGGAATGCCAGGGGTCGCCTGGTGGCGGCGTCAGGACGGTTCAGGAGGACAATTCGTCGAGCAGACTACACATATTGTAGACTTGCTTCGGTATTGTGCAGGAGAAGTTACCGAGGTATATGCTGTAGCAGCTCAGCGAAGCATGCATGAGAAGCATGAGCATGTCAGTGTTGCCGATGTGGCGAATGTAACGCTTAAGCTGGAAAGTGGAGCGATTGCAAGTATCGCGAATACATGTCTGTTGCCAGACGGAGAGGGCGGCGCAGGGCTCCAGTTCTACACGGATGCAGGTGTGTGGGATTGGACGCCGGAACGTTTGCTTCTGCCAAGTGCGGCAACACATGCGATGGCAGGCCTGGAGATTCCGGCAGGACATAATCCATACGAGCGTGAGAATGAAGCATTCATTCACGCCCTGCGTACGGGAGACCGTTCACGAATTCTGTCCGATTATGCGGATGCCTGCCGTACACAGGAGATTACAACGGCGGCACTGGCATCGGCAGATTCAGGTCTGCCTGTACAGCTTCAGCCTTCAAAGAATCTCTCTCATTAATAATAGTTGAACGTAATATAAATACGCCTGAATCGGCAACTGATCGGCAGATCAGCCTGATTCAGGCGTATTTGTGTGGGAGTAGAGAGTATTGAGCAGCAACTCAATTACTCGGATTTCTGCTGTTTCAACCAGTCGGAAGACCAGCTGTAGATCTGATCAATGACAGGTTCAATGGCTCTGCCTTTAGGTGTTAATTCATATTCTACACGGGGAGGTATCTCGGGAAACATATGCCGGGTTACGATACCTTCCGTCTCCATTTCCTTCAATCGCTCCGATAAAAGTCGTCCACTGATCGCCATCTCTGCTTCAAGCTCTGTAAACCGTTTGGGTCCGGACAACAGTTGGTACATGATTAACAGTACCCACTTCTTGCCTATGATGTCTATGGCCTGGGTGATCATACAGGGACTTGGTGCTTTTACTTTTCTCAGCTTCAACGTGTTCACCTCGATTCATGATCATTTTCTTCGCAGTTGTATATGAAAGGACATGATTTCTGCCGCTCTAAGAGTGGTAGGACATTCAGGTAAATGAAATGAGGGTTACTACAAAATATACTGTAACATACCTTTTGTATGTATTATACATCATATAGTGGAAAATTACTTGAAGAAATTATATTATTATTATATACTAACTTCACAAAAGTAAGTTGGTGATAAATAATACGTATAATATGAACGCGTACTATTCTGAATCGAACTGGGCTGAACGGTTGAAAACAGAGTGACCTTTGGGAACTTTTACATAGATTCTTTTTTTTTTACAATGTGCAGCAAAAATAATCATTACATAGTAGGAACACACAATTTGTTATAGGAGGATCTACATATGAACAAGATTTTGGGTTACGTTTTTCTGGTTGTGTTAGCAGGTGTCTTCGTCATGACGGGGTTTAACAAGATTAGTGGAGCAGACATGATGATTCAGACCTTCGAGAGTTTCTCTTATCCAACATGGACCATGTATCTGCTCGGTGCCGCGGAGTTGCTTAGTGCAGTGGGACTGCTGATTACACGGACTCGCATCTTGGCTTCTGGCATACTGACATTCATTCTGATTGGGGCCGTAGGAAGTCATCTGATCTATGCACAATATGCTGCTGTTCCGTTCCCGGCTGTGTTATTAGTGGCTAACATTATTGTTCTGGTTGTGGGCATGCGCAGATTGGAAGCGGAAGAAGAAGGCCAGATGGACGCGATTCAGGCGTAAGTGTTATACAGAAGATGACCACTGCCAGTGAGCGGCAGTCATCTTTTTTTATGAAAGACTTCGCGTGGCACGTGTAACGATTCGCCGCGTATGTTGGGTATCCGACTGCTGAATCCAAGTGGCACAGACCTGCCGCACCCACTCTGGATTCGTCTTGCTGGCATCGTTCAACCAGTTGCTCACCGAATCCTGTACATACTTATGGGCATCGGATTTCACCGCGTCCAGCAAGGGGAGAGCCATGGCCGGGTTTTCTTTTAACTCCGGAATATGTTTGGCCCAGACGCCGCGAGGCCTGATGGATTCTATGGCAAACCGACGGATCAGTGGGTCAGGGTCAACGCTTCATGGAATCAAATCGTGCAAAGCTGAGGATAATTCGGCAGAGATGGACTCCCGTACAGCCATCCAGGCAATTTCTCGTACCCCAAAGTGAGGATCTGCTGCAAAGGGCCGAATATGTTCCAACTTTTCAGTCAGGTTCAGACCGGAATCCAGCCCAATGATATAAGCCGCCCAGCAGCGAACACTGTCTGAACGATGCTCTGCAATGGAACGAAAGAGATTCGTTTGTTCATTGATTGTTAGACGTTTCAACAGATTAAGCCATTGCATGGCTATGGCCGGGATGATTTTCATGATCCGCTGCTCATCCATCTGTGTTAACTGCTGTGTAATTGCGCTGGTTTCGGCATCCATTCCCCATTCATGGGTAACCTTCTGAAAAAGAGAAACATGATCTACAGCCAGCCACTCGGTCAAATTGACCGATTCGATATGACCTGCTTGTAGCCCATTGCGGATATGCTCAGGGATTTCCGTTGCTTTACGGACACCTTTGCGAAGAAGAATGTCTTTAGGGATAAACAGATCTGACTTAGCATCCATCGGTATACTCCTCCTTGGTTGTAGTATCATGAGTTATACAATACAACTTGCCGGAGAATAGGGATGTAAGGCATCTTACAACTACAACTGGGCAGTGATTCTGCGGAGAGTAACGATTTCGTCACGATGAAGGGCGACTGATTTGAATCCGGTACGAATCCGGCCTGCTTTTGCTAACTCTTGCATGACAATCGTAACCGATTCTCGTGTGGCTCCTGCCATCCATGCAATCTCCTGATGGGTAAGTGCGAGTTGAATCCGGCAATACTCATCTTCTTCGATCCATCCCATCTGTTCAGCCAGCCGGAAGAGATTATGTATCACCTTTTCATGCAGGTTTCCGAGCGCGAGCGTCTGTGTCAACTCGCTCATTCTTTTGATCCGCTCGCTTAGTACGTTCATCAGTCTCATCATAAATTCCGGATGTTCAATCAGAAACTGTTCAAAACGTTGTTTGTTCATCAGGCAAATATCACATACCTCCATCGTTTCGATATAAACGGCACGTGTTCCGAGCGAGATTCCGTTCATTTCTCCAAATACGTTACCTTCCGTCAACATATCGAGCGTGAACTGCTTGCCCTCCGGGTTCAATGTATATAAACGTACCTTTCCCCGTTTCACAAAATAGAAACCTTCTGTAAACGTATCCGGTGTCTGGATCTGTCTGTTTTTGGGTATGGTCGTAATGGAAGTCATCCCATCCATTTCAATCAGGTCTGCCTCGGACAAGGAGGACATGAGGTCGAATTGTGATAAATACAGAATTTTATCCATAGTACTCCTCTCCATTACAATATGAATATAAAAAAAGAAGAACCCACGAAAAACAACGGGTTCTCTTGCAGCTGGACTTCCTGAGTCGGAAGGTCTTCTACAATAAATGATCGATACTATTCTGATTATAGTAACTTTTTTAACTGAGAGACGCGTCCTTGGCTAATGCCAAGCTTTTCCGCAATTTGCTGTTGAGACAAACCAGGATTCTGTTCAACAATTTCTTTCATCTGTTGCAGCATGCGTGCCGTCTTCGGCCGCAGGTCCGGATATTCTTGGTTGTCAGCTGTGGTCCCTTCTTCCCTAGCGGGAAATGAGACTGAGGCGGATTTGGTAGCAGGACGCTCCACGGGTGCAGGAGCCTGTTTGTTCTGAGGTATGAACCAGTCGGGAGAGTCATCCGGGTTTTTTAATTGGATTGCACAAGTCCGGCAGATGAATTGTTCTTTGAAATACATTTCCGTATCTACATCACCGCAAAAAATACATAATGTTGATTTGTACTTTCTTAAAATCAACTCTTTCCCTTCAATGAAAAACTCAAGCGGATCGCCGATATGGATTTCCATCGTATCCCGCATTTCTTTGGGAAGGACAATTCGTCCAAGACGGTCCAGAGATCTCTTCATTCCGGTTCTTTTCATCGCATCTCCCCCGCAATATTCACAATTAAAACCTGTCTTTATTGTAAGGAAGAAAGGGCTTTAATACAACAATAATATTTCAAAAAAGTGGAATAATTCCATCTATTATGGGAAAATAAGTTTGGAAAGGACAGGTGCAACGGCTAAAGTGAATAATGCAGCGAGCACCATGGAGATGCTGGATATGGTTCCTGTCAGGGAACTCAGTTCAAATGCCTTGGATGTCCCTGTGCCATGGGCACCGGTTCCAAACAGTGTGCCTCGTGCAATCTCACCATCGATGCGCAGCATTTTGACAATCGAAGGTCCCATAATCACCCCGAGCAGGCCTGTCATAATAACAAAAACAGCTGTCACTGCGGGAATGCCGCCGATTGTAGCGGATACGTTCATGGCAATTGGGGTGGTAATCGATCTTGGGATCAGACTATGAATGAGACCGGAATCCAGGCGCAACCATTTAGCGAGCAGGGCAGAAGAGAGTACTGCAACGACCGAGCCGGTCATGACACTGAAGACAATCTCGGAGATATGTTTTTTGAGTACATGGAAAAAGGTATAGAGTGGTACGGCAAAAGCTACGGTGGCCGGTTGGAGAAGCAGACTCAGCCACTTGCCACCACTGCTATACGTGGTATAATCCGTTCCCGTTGCAAGCAATATGCCAACAACAAGAAGCGGCGTAATGAGCAGTGGAGACAGATATACTTTTGGTAGATTACGATACATTCGTTTGGCAACCCCATAGATCCCGACGGTTAACAGCAGGCAGAGAAATCCAATCATCCGGTGTGACGCTCCTTTCGTTTCGCAATTCGTGTAGCCACCAGTCCTGTACAGGACATGACCAAAAATGTACTAAGCAGTACTATGAATAAAATCTGCAGACCGTCATGCTCCAGCATGGGCATATAGTTCATAATGCCAACGGCTGATGGAATAAAAAATAACAATAGTTCACCGAGTAGCCAGGCAGCTCCAACTTCAATCCAGCGCAGCTTCACGACACGGGTCTGAAGCAGAATGAATAACACGACCATACCGAGTATTGAACCCGGTACAGGAATATGGAGAGTACGGGCCAACAGGTCCATGAGCAGTGAAAAAACCATTAAGAGCGCAACCTGTGCAATACCGAGGCCCCACTTTTTCACTTCAATCCCTCCTTATATCATCAACGTAATCGTTTAAGTTATTTTGAAAATGTTTCATTTGATATCATAAATTTTACATGGCATTCTTTCATGAGTAAAATGCATATTAAGAATGTTTACTATTCCATTTATCTATGAGGGGTGGAAACCAAGCGATGGATATCCGCCATTTGCAATATTTTCTGGAAGTCGCCCGGCAGGAGAGCTTCACAAAAGCCGCCGAGGTTCTGTACATCACCCAGCCTACGATCAGCAAGACGGTCAAGAGTCTTGAAGAGGAATTGGGTATCACGTTATTGGACCGTTATGGCAAAAAGGTGGAACTAACGGATGCAGGCCATGTGTTTTTTCGGCAGGCACTTGAGATTGAAAAATCATTCCGCAGTCTCTCGTCCGAATTGGACGATCTGATGAACTTGAAGAAAGGCCATTTGCGGATCGGCTTACCGCCGATGGTGGGGTCCAGCTTTTTCCCCATGATCATCGGCGAATTTCACAAAGCTTACCCGCAGGTGACCATTCAGCTATTTGAGGATGGTGCCAAAAAAGTGGAGGCCGATGTGATCAGCGGTGCACTGGATATTGGCGTTGCCGTACTGCCAACCGTGGATGAGCTGTTGGATCATTTTGTGTTTGTCAAAGAGAAGCTGAACCTGCTTGTACACCCTTCACATCCACTTGCGGGGAAAGAAGCGGTTGCGCTGCATGAATTGGAAAACGACGCCTTTGTGCTGTTTCGAGAAGATTTTGCATTGCATGACCGGATTATTGTGGCCTGTCAACATGCCGGGTTCCAGCCCCGTGTGGTATATGAAAGCTCCCAGTGGGATCTGCTCAGTGCGATGGTTGCCGCCAACCTGGGTGTAGCTTTACTGCCGGAGACGATCTGTCGTGAGGTGGACCATATGCGCGTGCGCATTATACCCGTGGTGGAACCGGTGATTCCATGGCAGCTCGGTATGATCTGGCGGAAGGATCGTTATTTGTCTTTTGCCACGAGAGAGTGGATTGGATTCACACAGTCGATGTTGGGTGAGTAAGAAAGCGATCGGAAGGTTATCCTGTCATTGAATTGCCCAGTGTAAATACTCTTTTGTTGACCCCGGATCGTTGTTACAATGGAAGCATAATAATGGTGGAGGTGTACGAACATGAAACTGCGGGTATCCGCTGTACAATACCAATTGCACACAATCAGCTCGTTTGAGCAGTTCGCCGCTCAGGCTGAGCATTACATACGGACAGCGAGTGAATACGGAACCGAATTTGTGCTGTTCCCGGAATTTTTCACAACGCAATTAATGTCCATTGGGGACGAACAAGGCCATGCACTGACCATTGAGGATCTGCCAAACTTTACGGAGCAATATGAAAAACTGTTCACATCACTTGCTGCCCAATATGGTATGCACGTTATCGGGGGAACCCATGTCATTCGACGTGAAGGGAAGCTGTATAATACAGCCCATCTGTTCTACCCGGATGGTCGTATCGCGCGTCAGGACAAGATTCACATTACACCAACCGAAGTACAGGAATGGAATATGGCTCCCGGAGATGGACTCGAGGTGTTCGACACCGATAAAGGCCGTATTGCCATGCTGACCTGTTACGATATTGAGTTCCCGGAAATTGTGCGGATGGCCAAAGCCAAAGGTGCTGATGTGATTTTCTGTCCTTCCTGCACGGACGATCGTCACGGATTCTACCGTGTACGGTATACGAGTCATGCCCGCGCGGTGGAGAATCAGGTGTACGTTGTGTTAACCGGAACAGTGGGCAACCTGCCAACCGTTGATTTCATGCGTGCTAACTATGGACAGGCAGCGATTATTACGCCAAATGATATTCCGTTCCCGCCACGTGGCATTCTGGCCGAGGGTGAGATTAACAACGATATGATCGTGACCGCCGATCTGGATCTGGACTTGTTGTATGAGGTACGCGAACGTGGATCGGTAACGACCTGGCGTGACCGCCGTACTGATCTATATACCGATTGGGAGTAGGCAACTCCGTTATATAAACGAACAGGATACAGGAACATTTAACAGAATTCATTTGTCAGTGGAGAGGGGCGACCCGGCAACATGTATACCAAAGAAATGCTGATCACAGACCCGGAGCGAAGTGGCAAAAGGGTAAAAGCAGTCGTCCGCAATTATGCTACAGCCGACTTTGAGGAACTCATTCGCATTCAGGCAGAGAGTTTCCCTCCTCCTTATCCGGAAGAGCTGCTTTGGAGTCACGAGCAACTCACAAGTCATGTGCAGCATTACCCGGAGGGTGCTATCTGCATTGAAGTCGATGGAGAGTTGGCTGGCTCAATGACTTCGCTACGAATGCAGTGGGACTCTGCACATCCAGCAAGTCATACTTGGGCCGAAGTAACGGATGACGGCTATATTCGTAACCACCAGCCAGATGGCAACACGCTGTATATTGTGGATCTCTGTGTTCGTCCAAAGTACCGCAAATGGGGACTGGCTCAGTTGATGATGCAGGCGATGTACCACCTTGTCATCGCTCAGGGGATGGATCGGTTACTAGGTGCTGGTAGAATGCCGGGTTATCATCTGGTTGCAGACCAACTGTCTGCGCAGGAATATCTTGATCAGGTAGCAGTGGGAGAGAGGCGTGACCCGGTGATATCGTTCTTGCTTCGCTGTGGCCGCATGCCTGTTGGTGTGACCGCAGACTATCTGGACGATGAGGAATCCTGCAATTATGCTGCCTTGATGGAGTGGCGGAACCCATTTCGATAAAGGTTGCTCCCTTGACTTTCAAGCCGCAGAAATTATAGAGGTTACAATTACAGCTTAAACCCAATTTGAACGAGTTTTATACACGAATGATTAAGATACACATCCAAAACAAGGAGGCATACATGCATGGAATTCACACGTATTACATCCATTAAAGATCCATTGTTTGCCCAAATGCACAAGTTGATGCAGGAAATCTTCCCACGGGAAGAAGTGCTGGACTTCCCCCTGTGGGAAGAACCGCTGGAAGATCCGGGTATTCGGGTGTTTGTGGCTGTCCATGAAGGACAGGTCGTTGGCGCGACAGAGTATCGTTATTACGAGGATTGGAATGTAGCCATGACGGACTTTACGATTATTGGGCGTGAAGGTCTGGGGATCGGCAGTTTCCTGGCGAATCACCGCAAGCGTGATCTGCAGAAGCTGGCTGCGGCGAGCGGCAAAGAATTGTTCGGCATGTTTGCCGAAATCTATAACCCTTATCTGAGTCAGGATCATGAGTTTGGCGGGATCAAGCCGATGGACCCGTATGTACGTCGTGAAGTATTGTCTCATCTCGGATACCAGCGTCTGGACTTCCCATATGTTCATCCATCCTGGCAAGGGGACGGGGAAGCGGTTGGCGGATTGGATCTGTGCTTCATGCCAGGTGATGAGTCGCTTGGTGAACTGCCAGCCAGTCTGGTGGCTGATTTCCTGAATCGATATTATGCGGTGTTACCAAACAAACCACAGGAATGGCTTGCCATGGTAGAGCAATTGACTGCTCGTAAGTCGGTTGCATTATTGCCGTTGTAATCATATGAAAGACCCGAGCCTGGACTAACAGGGTTCGGGTCTTTGTTGTTTATTTTTCAGAATAAACAAGATAGTATTTTCTTTTTCATGGGATATGTTACCATAAATTTGGAAGATATATGTTTCTATTCACTTTTTATTAAGGAGGGGATTAGATGAGAAAAAGCAGAATCTTGTTAATATCGATGCTCGCTTTATTTTTAACAGCCTGCAGTTTAAGTGACGATGCTTCACTACCAGATGTACAGGAAAGGGAACGCAAGGATGCCATAAATACCGAACAAATGCGGAAGGAAAATGAACTGCTGAAGGAGCAGGTACGGAACAACCAGAAGGAAAAAGATGCAAAAGAGCAGGAAGATGTAGAAAGTTTAAGAGAAACACTGAACATAACGTTTAAACTGATGGCGGCGATGCAATCCAATAACTATACATATCTTGAATCGGTGTCTTCTCCGAACATAGAAATATCGCAACAGAACAATATCATTATTTCGAAACTGGAACAGGGGGATTACGAAGTACCTTTTCTGCAGAACGTTAGCCTGAACAATTTGGAGTACCGTGGATTTAATCCGCTGGATTCAGATCGTGTCATTTTACATATGGCTATAATATGGTCTGATGGAAACACTGCATTGGATCTTTATTACATTCGTTCCGAGGAAGGCAACTGGCTCTTTGATGGTCTGCTCACGAATGGATAGGCCACTAGTCTGGTTCAGTAAAATAAATAGCGACCGTCCCTGGATGTTAAGGAGGAAGGTCGCCACATAGATGAGTTCGAGTAAAAAGATTTAATGTTTACTTCGTGTCATTTCGATCCGGCAGCTGGCTCAAATAACTGTTGGATAAGTGTGCAAGATCCAATGCCCGATCATACTGTTCCTTCGTTATAAATTGTGAAGAAGATAACTCACTGTTATTGGGGGTGGTCAATGCTGGAGGTACCTTGTCCGCCGAAATCTGCGGCGTCTCGTCTGAAGGGACACCGTTCAGTTGTTGCCCGGCGTTCTGTCTGCCCGCATCAGCTAGGGAATAATGCGTCCCATCCCCGTATCCTTTCGCCGGAATGAAGAGAGAAGCATCGTTCAGCACCGACCCGGAAGGAAGGTAATATCGTTCGGGTAGCAGATTTCCGCCTTCACGCAGCAAATCCTGTCCGAAATGTAATTGGTCCTCCAATGATACACCGGTGAGTCCCGCAATCGTTGGCAGAATGTCCACCTGACCTCCGATCTGTTCCAGTTGCACACCCGGGGTAACGCCGGGGGCCGAGATCATGAGTGGAATATTAATCATATCTGCTGATGTGTAGTCCCGACCATACAACTCTTTCATGATGACTTTGTCTTCCCGATCCAGTGAATAGATGGGGAGACCCAGGTGATCCCCATACACAACGAACAGACTATTATCCCATAATCCCCGTTCCTTCAATCCCGCAATCAACTGTCCAACTTCCTGATCTGCATAGTGCTGTGATATGAGATAATCCCCCGGCAACGTATCCTTGTAACGCTCTGGCAGCGACAGCTTTACTTTGTTTTCAGGCAAAGTGTACGGGTGGTGGGCTGACATGGATATGATATGGGCATAGAAGGGATCGCCCGAAGACTGCATGGATTCCAGTTCATCCAGTGTTTTGGAATATAGGACTTCATCCGAGGCCGAAAAGGCGATAGAGTCCTGTGTGCCGAAATAATCAATATCATAATACTGGTCGAATCCAAGTGCCTTGTATAACTGATCCCGATTCCAGAATCGAACATCATTCGTATGGAATGTGGCTGTTTGATACCCGTTTGCTGACATCAACTTGGGTAGACTCGGCAGCGCTTTATCCGCATACACAGTTGTTGCTGCCCCGTTCGGCGGGGTGTAGAACGACGTATTCACAACAAATTCTGCATCGGATGTATTTCCCTGTCCCACTTGCTGATAAAAGTTCGGAAAATACAGGCTCTGTCTAGCCAATTCATTCAGGTTGGGCGTGATCTCCTGTCCATCCACCTTTAATCCAATCAGAAAGTTCTGAAAAGATTCCAATTGGAGCATGATCACGTTACGTCCTCTGGCTGCACCCTGCTCCACAATCGCAGGAAGTTCGGTCGTTTGCTTCAACTGGTCGATGTCAGCCTGATCAATGTGAGCAATGGGCACAAGTTCATCAGGTCGATCCAGGATCGTATACGCCTCGTAACCGAGGATGCCCATCTGTTCTGCTTGTGTAAGCTCACTCATGCTGGCCCGATTGGGATAGATGTTGAGCATGCACAGGATCATGGACAGGGTCAGAATGACCGAAGCAACCCGTCTTCTGGCACGTCGTTCAAGCGGAATGCGGTTCGGGCGTTCTGTACTCCCGAGTTTGATCCGACGACGAATGAGTATCCCCCCAATGATCAGCACGTCTGCAAAAATAAACAAATAATAGGGATCAAGCAAAGAGAACATGCTGCTCTTGACCGAAGTCACCTGATTTACCTGTGCCAACGCGTGATAGTTAACGATTACGCCATAATATTTGTAGTACATGATGGCTGCAAAGAAAATCCCTGAGAGAACCAAATTCATGGCAAGGTACATCCACATCCGCCGTTTGGCAGCAAACCACTCAATTAGACAGAAGCCGATCCAGATGAGTGGCAATTCGGTCAGTAGAGGTTTCCAGACAGGGATGTCATCGAAGATAACGATCCAGGCCAGTGAGCTTTTGATCATCATGATGATGGTAAAGAATATAAAGGGTCCGCTTAGAAATCGGGTGAGTGAACTGCGTGACAAGGTACCGCCTTCCCTTCCGAAGTTTCATTTAACAAGTATTATCCTATCTCAGCATGGCTGTGTCAAAAATGTAAGCCTCAACAATGGACGGCAAAAAACCTCTTCCACGCAGGAAGAGGTGTGAAAAAATATGGGTTACTGCGATAAAGCCAGATGTGACCCACTCCGTTATTCTATAGTGTACGTTGTGACGTAAGAAGGTCTGGGGAACATGGTAGGCTTCTGTGCAGTCAGCCCTTCGCTTGTACTGCGATTTCGGTGAGCGTGACTATATGCTTGGGATTCCTGCCAGCCTTTGAAATGTTCTTCCGACTGCCATAGTGTAAGTACGACATATGTGTCATCCTTCAGAGGACGAAGCACACGAATACCGACAAAGCCAGGCTCGTCTTCTACCTTGCGGGCACGGTTCTTAAACCGTTCTTCGAAGTCGTTACGACCATCCTCTGTGACAGGGATATTGTTGAGTACAGCGTAACCTCCGCCAGTCCAGGAGCCTGCGGCATCGAAAGCTTCATATGCGGCTATTTTATCATCAGACTCGATATTCATCAGGCGTTCTGCGGATTCAATCGCCAGACGCACATGCTCTTCGCTTCGCAAAGTCAGATGCGGGTATGCAGCAAGTGCATCCGGAATCGGTGAAGGAACCAAATAGATATACATAGAAGCTGCCTCCTCATTAAGTACATTCTATTTCAAGATAGCATATGGGATTGTGCGAGTCCAATCGGTTTCATGTGTATCGGACAGGTGGGCTAATTCCGAGCTGAGTAGTATAGGTTTGCCGCAATAGAAGATAAACAATGAATGACAAACACTGCAGTAATAATGAAAAAGGAAAGCGATATCCCGTCTAGCATAACTACGAGGATCCAAGCCAGAACAAGACTGATAGTGGTCGCATTCCAGGAGAAGGCTTTTGCTCTCGTGATACAATAGAGGTACCGCTCATCCAGTCCGTTGTGCTTTTTTGCAATCAACCTTGTGAAAAAAATAATGAGTATTGCAATTAACAAACCAGCTACAATTCCACCGATCCCGATGATCCGATTCAGTAATTCAGAACTCAATATTCTCATCTCCTTCAAAAATAAATAATTCCTCGATCTGACAGCCAAATAATTGGGCAAGCTTGTGAGCAAGCACAAGAGAAGGTTTGTACTTTCCGGATTCCAACGATATGATGGTCTGCCTGGAGACCTTTAGCCGTTGAGACAGTTCTTCCTGTGTGATGTGCATATGTATTCGTTTGTCTCTGATTAGATTTTGCAAGTATACCCTCCCATAAGTAAAGTTTGCTTTACGTAAAGTCAACTTTACTTATGCAACGATGTGATGTCAATCTCTATTTATAATATTTTCCACTTCTTCGAGGTGGTGCTGTGTCCAAAACATATTTCATGATAAAGTATAGTCACTACAAACAGAACGGGTGATCGTATGACAACAACAATTCGGATATCGGTTAGACCTTTGGTGGAGTATGTGTACCGCAGTGGCAGCATACGTCCAGGGTTCCGGACCAATGCATCGATGCAGGAGGGGACTCGAATCCATCAGCGCGTACAGAAGGAGTACACGGAAGAGGATTTAAAAGAGATTGTGCTCGAAGCTGAGATCCAACATGGGGATCTGACCTATGTGGTGGAGGGCCGATGTGATGGCCTGATCCGGTTGGAGGGTCAGTTGACGGTGGATGAGATCAAATCGACTGCGGGCAATCTGGATGATCTGGGTGAGGGGCTTCCCGTGCATTGGGCACAGGCCATGATGTATGCCTACATGTACGCCGTTCAGCAGGATGAACCACGCATGCAAGTGCAGTTGACGTATGTGCATTCGGTAACCCATGAAGAAAGACGGTTTCGCCGAATGGCAGAACGAGAGGAACTGGAGCAGTTTGCGGCAGAAGTGATTTCCGGTTATGCGCCGTATGCGGAGATGATTGCTGCGTATGAAGAAGAGCGAGATATCAGTGTGCGAGAGCTGCCCTTTCCTTTTCGCAAATACAGGGAGGGGCAGCGGAAGCTGGCAGGAGCCGTATACAAAACAATCCGTGAGGGTCAGGGATTGATGGCCAAAGCACCAACAGGCATTGGTAAAACGATGTCCGTGCTGTTTCCCACGGTCAAAGCGATTGGCGAAGGCGAAGCGAGTCGATTGTTCTATCTGACCGCGAGGACGACGACGCGGGTGGCGGCAGAAGAAGCTTTTGCCCGGATGCAATCGGAAGGATTGAAGATGCACGTGATCAGTCTGACCGCGAAGGACAAGATCTGTTTTAAGGAAGAGGAAGCTTGTGATACGGGACAATGCGGCATGTGTGAAGGGTATTATGACCGTATTAACGGGGCCGTGCTGGACATGCTGGAACATGAGACGTTGATGATACGTCCGGTCATTGAGCAGTATGCGCGCAAACATCGGGTGTGTCCGTTTGAGTTTTCACTGGATGCGGCGTATGCAGCCGATGCGGTGATCTGCGATTATAACTATATTTTCGATCCGAGGATCTCTCTGAAACGCATGTTGGAGGAGCAGAAACGCAAGACGGTGTTACTGGTGGACGAGGCTCATAATCTGGTCGATCGTGGCCGAATGATGTTTTCCGCCGAGCTGGAGAAGGCTGTGTTCCTTGATGTGAAAAGAGAGTTCCAGTCGCTGGACAGCGGTGTGCCTGCTGCCAAAGCCATTGTTGACTACACCGGGGCCATTGATAAGTATCTGATTACCCTTCGGAAAAACGGTGGAGAAGAAGGGAAGATCATCCAGCAGGAAGCACCGGAGGAACTGATTGAACGGCTGGAGCCTTTTGTCATGGTCGCGGAGCAATGTCTTGTTGAAGGTGGTTCGGGGAATGCCGAGACGGATCAGCTGCTGCTGGATGCCTACTTCACGGCACAGAATTTCCTGCGTATTGCCAAGCTGTATGATGAACGTTTTATTACGTATGCAGAGTGCGTTCGAAGTGAAGTGAGAGTGAAGTTATTCTGTCTCGATCCTTCGGTACTGCTTCGTCAGACGGCCAAAGGATTCCGCTCCCTCATTCATTTTTCGGCCACATTGTCACCCCTTCGTTATTATCGGGATATGCTGGGTGCAGAGGAAGAGGATTATACATTGCAGATTCCATCACCATTTCAGCGTGAACAATTGGATGTGAGACTCCTGCCCTTATCCGTGCGTTATAAGGATCGGGAGCAATCCCGGCGACCCATTGCGGAGATGCTGCAACAGCTGGTAAGTGAATGGCCGCGCAGCAATCTGATGGTGTTCTTCCCTTCCTATCCCTATATGCGAGAGATCTATGAAACCTATGCACAGCTTCCAAGTGAAGCGGATACGGTTATACAAAAGCAAGGCATGAACGAACTGGAACGGGAGCAGTTTCTGGATGGATTCCAACCCAATCCTGAACGAACACGATTGGTATTTGCCGTCATGGGTGGTGTATTCTCGGAGGGTGTCGATCTGCCGGGAGATCGCTTGAATGGTGTCGTAGTGGTAGGTGCGGGGCTGCCGCAGATTGGCCTGGAGAACAACGTATTACGTGATTACTATGATCGGACAGGACGCAACGGATTCAATTATGCCTATATTTTTCCGGGTATGAACAAGGTGCTGCAGGCGGGTGGACGGCTGATTCGGACGGAGGAAGACAGGGGCGTGCTGGTGCTGGTCGACGATCGTTTTATCCAGGAACCTTATCGTTCCCTACTGCCAGAGGAGTGGCGGGATTATAAACGAATTTGATGAATGAACTACGGATGAAATGATCCATGTATATAAGTTGAACTAATCATTTACACGATAACAGCGATTAGAAGGTTATTCTGTCATCGTAGTGTCAGTGTAAATAATCTTTAGTTCAACTTATATAACATTTTTCTCACATTTCTTTCCTTTACATGATTGAAAGGTAGGGTGAAAGGGTTATAACTTGGTTAGCAACGAACGAACAACGGCGATTACCCTATCCGTTCCGCGGTCCGCTTCGAAAGCAATCAAGGAGGTCGGTTATAATGAAGAGAAATCATACCATGATGCAGTTTTTTGAATGGCACCTGGCTGCAGACGGAGATCATTGGAAGCGACTGGCTGAAATGGCCCCGGAACTGAAAGCCAAAGGCATTGACTCGGTATGGGTACCCCCCGTAACCAAAGCAGTGTCAGCAGAAGATACAGGTTATGGTGTATATGATCTGTACGATCTGGGCGAATTTGATCAAAAGGGTACCGTACGGACCAAATATGGCACCAAGCAGGAACTGGTGGAGGCCATTGCCGAGTGTCAGAAGAATGGAATTGCCGTCTATGTGGATCTGGTCATGAATCACAAGGCTGGAGCAGATGAGACGGAAGTTTTCAAAGTGATTGAGGTTGATCCCAATGATCGAACGAAGGAGATTTCCAAACCGTTTGAGATTGAGGGCTGGACCAAATTCACATTCCCGGGTCGCGGGGATCAATACTCCTCCTTTAAGTGGAGCTCTGAACATTTCAACGGTACAGACTTTGACGCCAAGGGAGAACGAACAGGTGTATTCCGCATCGCAGGAGAGAATAAAAAATGGAATGAGAATGTCGATGATGAGTTTGGCAACTATGACTATCTGATGTTCGCCAATATAGATTATAACCACCCGGATGTCCGGCGCGAGATGATCGATTGGGGGAAATGGCTGATCGATACCCTCCAGTGTGGTGGGTTCCGGCTGGATGCGATTAAGCATATCAACCACGAATTCATCAAGGAGTTCGCAGCAGAGATGATACGCAAACGCGGTCAGGATTTCTACATCGTAGGTGAGTTCTGGAATTCAAACCTGGATGCATGTCGTGAATTCCTTGATACGGTAGACTATCAGATCGACCTGTTTGATGTGTCTCTTCACTACAAGTTGCATGAGGCTTCGCTTGCAGGTAGAGACTTTGATCTCTCCAAAATTTTTGATGATACCTTGGTGCAGACCCATCCTACACATGCGGTAACTTTTGTAGATAATCATGACTCCCAACCTCATGAAGCGTTGGAATCATGGGTTGGAGACTGGTTTAAGCCGAGCGCTTATGCGTTGACGCTATTACGTCGTGACGGTTATCCGGTTGTATTTTACGGGGATTATTATGGCATTGGTGGACCTGAACCTGTGGATGGCAAAAAAGAGATTCTGGACATTCTGCTGTCTGCCCGCTGCAACAAGGCATATGGAGAGCAGGAAGATTACTTCGATCACGCGAACACGATTGGCTGGGTGCGTCGCGGCGTAGAGGAAATCGAAGGTTCCGGTTGTGCGGTGGTCATCTCCAACGGGGATGACGGTGAGAAGAAAATGTTCATCGGAGAGCATCGTGCTGGTGAAGTCTGGGTGGATCTGACGAACAGCTGTGATGATCAGATTACCATTGAGGAAGACGGCTGGGCCACCTTCCATGTATGTGGTGGAGGCGTTTCGGTATGGGCTCTGCCCGAGCAGAATGAGGACTGCGCTGACGCAGAGTAAGGGCATGTGCCAGGCAGGATAAGAAAAGAGATACTGATCGATATGAGAATGGTATATCGTTTGATAATCCACCTGAACAGGGGAGCAAGTGCTCCGATGTTCAGGTTTTTTTGCATTTTTCTATGTATGAGTTCGGTTTCATGTCTTACTACATGGTACAATAATCCAAATATAGTGCGTTTCATACAGAGGATTGGAGAAGGAGGGATGACATGAGCCCGAAAAGTGAGTTGAACCGTTTCTTCCCGTTGGTCACGTATTTATTTATAATAGCCCTGTGTCTAGGAGCTTGCGGTTTTGGAACAAATGAGGGACCGGGGGGCGAACCGAAGCGAACGGATAAGTATACATATAATTCGGAGCGTAGAGATCTGAATGAGCGGGTTACGAAGCGACCAGAATCGTTTCAGGGACATTCACCAGATAAGTATAGCCTGACGGCAACAGTCGATGTGAGTCATGTATCCGGAGTTGACAGGATTTCTTATGAGATTTTGGTAAACGGGGCTCGGGTGCCCATGGTGAATGTTATTCAATCTTTCACCCTCGATCCCGAGATGATGAATCGAATCGATGCCGGAGAGCTATTTCATTCCAATGTGAGCAATACATACGAGATAAGCCTGGAGCCGGATAAGGAACCGCTTGGGTTAAGTTTGGGCAGGAATTATATTTTGAAGCCGAAGGTAGAGATCGACAGCGATGTTATCCAGCGTTATGCAGATATGTATATCAAAATTTCCTATGGGCCGAATGATCAGCGAACGGAAGATTATTTTCATATCCAGGCCGAGCCGTCTCTGAGAACGATTGATTATATGAAGTCATGGGAGAACGAAGAGTAGAAGAAGGCAGCACCCACTCGTTCCGTATGAGGAACCTGAGTAGACGCTGCCTATGTGTTGGATCTACGTTTACCTATTCCAGTTCAAAGGATTCCAGCGTACCGATCATCCGCAGATCATGTTCGCGGTTGAACTGTTTCCGTTTGTCCGCATTCGCGTACTCATCATGATAATGCATTAAGACGGTTTTTTGTCTGACTTCGGCAGGCAGTTGCTCCAGATCTTTCAGGGAGGTATGAGATTTGATCACCAGATCATGCATGTGACATTCATGGAAAATCAGCTGCACATCAGCGGCAACTTGCTCCACCCGTTCCTGATCGAGTGTACTGTCCGCACTGTAATAGAAGTAAGGTTTGGCGAGTAGTCCATTGCTGACCATACCGGGCACATGCTGCGTTCGAAACGTCTCGAACGTCACACCGCCCAGCTCGAATGTGCCTCCATCAGGCAGGGGAACGACATCATAGTAATCGCTTATGGTCCGTTCACCATCCGTTGTGTAGCGCATGCCGGGGGCTAGAATGTTCCAGAGAGGGTCTACCAATTGTTCGTGGATGAACAGACGGGGTTTGCGGTCACCCACAATGTGGGCGTAATAACCCAACATCTGTACACCGTTAATATGATCCTCATGCAGGTGGGTAATAAAGACGTTGTGAATATCGGTCATGGGGAATCCATATTCCTTGAGTGCTTTGGCATTTGATTCCGGAAAATCAATGACCAGATGCGTGTCTTCGAATTCAGCCAACATACTATTATGGTGCTGCTCCACGCTGAACATATCTCCTGTGCCGAGAAAGGTAATTTTCATTCCATTTCATCTCCTTGTGTGGTCTTCAGATCAGCATCCTTGCGTTAAATCCAGTATACCTTGTAAAAGAATATATGCCTAAATCAACCTTTTTTGATAACGCTATCATTTTATATTGAACTTTGATGGCAAACAGTGTAGCGTAAAGATGGGAAGTGAACCCATATGAACGTAAACTCACCTAAAGGGAGCGTGCGAGGCGAATGAAATCTTTTCTGGATGAACAATTTCTACTGCACAATGAAACGGCGGTCAAGTTATATGAGGGCTATGCCAAAGACATGCCGATTATTGACTATCATTGCCACCTCAGTCCTCAGGAGATCTACGAGAACAAAACCTTCGGCAATCTTACAGAAGCCTGGTTATACGGTGATCACTATAAGTGGCGCCTCATGCGCGCGAACGGAATTGAAGAGCAATATGTGACCGGAGGCGAAGGAGTGACCGATTACGATCGCTTCCTGGCATACGCCAAAACGGTACCCATGATGATCGGTAATCCGCTGTACGCCTGGTCTCATCTGGAATTACAACGATATTTCGGTGTTTACGAAGTATTAAATGAGACAAGTGCGCCTGCCATCTGGGAAAAAGTAAATGCCAAACTGAACAGTGACGGATTCGGTGCACGTGATCTGATTACCAAATCCAATGTCACTGTTGTATGCACAACCGATGATCCAACCGATTCTCTGGAGTATCATCTGAAGATTCAGGAGATTGAAGGTTTTGATACCGCCGTATTGCCATCCTTCCGTCCAGATAAAGGACTCGAATTGAACCGCGATACCTTTACCGAATGGGTGGGCAAGCTGTCGCAGGCATCGGGCAACGCGATTTCCGATTATGAGTCTTTCCTTGCTGCATTGGAGTCCCGTGTGGAATTCTTCCATTCCGTCGGTGGCAGAGTCTCTGACCATGCACTGGATTATGTTCCTTATGGAGTAGCTACACGCGAAGAAGCGTCTGCAATTTTTGCAAAGGCCCTTGCAGGTCAGAAGGTAACGCGTGAGGAAGAGGACAAGTACAAGACCGTGACGCTGACGTTCCTCGGCAAACTGTATGCAGAGCGAGGCTGGGTCATGCAGTTCCACATTAATGCAGCCCGTAACAACAATACGCGGATGTTTGCCAAGCTTGGGCCGGATACCGGTTACGATGCCGTGAATGATACGCCGTTGTCGTCAGCGATGATTGGATTGCTCGACGCTTTGGAACAGCAGCAGGCATTACCCAAAACGATTCTGTATTCGCTGAATCCAAGGGATAATGAAGTGCTGGCAGCGATCATCGGCAGCTTCCAGAGCGGAGGCATTCCAGGCAAAATCCAGCTTGGTGCAGCATGGTGGTTCAATGATACGAAAGATGGCATGATCGCTCAGATGAAGGCACTGGCGAATGTGGGTCTGCTCAGCCGATTTGTCGGTATGCTAACCGATTCACGCAGCTTCCTGTCGTACACCCGGCATGAGTATTTCCGCCGTCTGGTCTGCAACCTCATTGGTGAATGGGCTGAACTGGGCGAAGCACCGCAGGATATGGAGTTGCTCGGTCAGATCGTACAGGGCATCGCCTACAACAATGCAAAAGAATATTTCCCGTTTGCCTCCGTGCTTACAACGGTCTCTGCTTCAAAGTCGTCATAGGTGATAGGTGATGCGTGATGCTCAACAAGTTCATCTAATTATGCAATAAAAGAGGCTATCTTGTTTCTTTCATTCCATCGGTATACCAATGCTCCCATTTCGTACCCCGGGTCTCCATATACCGGCGTATCAGATGGGAGCTTTTTTGTGGGTTTCATTCCTGATATTGCACATATTAACTATAGCCAGCTCCATTGACGGCATAATGACAAAACCCATAATCAAGCGCGTGTATGCTCTTGATTATCGGTTTATATCGGTTATTTTTAGATGTTTGACATTGGCTTCTTACGATAATATACTTAGTAAACCTAATTAATTGTGTATCTATTTAATTGTACTGCTATTTAATAGATGTCCTATGATGTTGGATGTCTATGTATTGATAAAGAATAGAAGGAGGAATCCATTATGACTGATATAGACCCGGTCGCTCAGAAGCTTTTGTACTCCATTATGCAGTTTAATAAAGGCAAATGGAGGCAACATAAGCCTCATGGGCGCAATCACAATGAAATTATGGTGCTGGCTTGTTTGCTACATGGTACGCATCCGGGAGAACGGCTGGATTGGCGGGATAATCCGCCAGATTTTGAGAGAGAGCTGAATGGGAGTCGCCCAGGGCTAAAAGTATCGGAAATCAGTGCGTTACTACGGGTGAAATCACCAACAATAACCCCGGTTATTCGTGGGCTAGAGGATGAAGGGCTGGTGGAACGAACCATGGACCCGAAGGATCGCCGTGCTGTGCGTATAACCATTACAGAGGCAGGGCGGAACATTATACGGGCGGCGCATGAGGAGCGCATGCAAACGTTCAACCAGCTCGTCGAGCATTTGGGTGAGGAAGAAAGCATTCAATTGACGGAGTTGTTGACCAAGGTATATACCTTTTTTGATACAGTGGTTTTCCAACAGACGGAGACGTCCACACAAGGAGATGATACGCCATGATGAAACTGTTTCGCATGCTGAAGCCTTACCGAATACCAATTATCTTCATTCTGGTTCTGGTACTGTTTCAGTCGCTTGCTGAATTGTACTTGCCTACGCTAATGGCAGATATCGTGAATTACGGCATCATTAAAGGAGATATCCCGTATATTTGGCAGATTGGTGGATGGATGTTGGTCATCGCGATTGGTGGAACAGCGTGTTCCGTGATCGCCAGTTACCTCTCATCCCGCACAGCGGGTGGATTTGCCAAACAACTTCGTAGCAGAGTATTCCGTCATGTGGAGAACTTCTCGCTTCAAGAGTTTGATAAGATGGGTACTGCCTCACTGATTACGCGTACGACGAATGATATCACGCAGGTGCAGAACGTACTTACGATGATGCTGCGCATGATGATTATGGCTCCGCTCATGTGTATCGGGGGTATTTTCATGGCGGTATCACAGGACGCCAAATTATCTACGATTTTCCTGGTCGTGCTTCCTGTACTGGGCGGAGCCATTGCGCTGATTGGTTCCAAGGGTTTACCTTTGTTCAAAACCATTCAGAAAAAGCTGGACCGACTCAACCTGGTGCTGCGTGAGCAGTTAACAGGGATTCGGGTCGTGCGTTCCTTTAACCGCGGCGAGCATGAGCGCGTGCGCTTTAACGGGGCCAACACGGAACTGAGAGATTCTTCGATCAAAGTTAATGTGCTCATGGCAACCATCATGCCGGTGATGATGCTGGTTATGAACTTTTCGATGATTGCCATTCTTTATTTTGGTGGAATGCGGATCGACAGCGGCAATATGAACATCGGTGCACTGATTGCCTTCATTCAATATGCCATGCAAATCATGTTCTCACTGATTATGGTTTCCATGATCTTTGTCATGATTCCAAGAGCTTCAGCATCGGCAGAACGGATCAACGAAGTGCTTGATATGCAGCCGGATCTTAGCAATCCCGAGCAGCCTCTTGGCATGAAATCTATGCAGGGTATGATCGAGTTTGAACATGTAACCTTCCGTTATCCGGGCGCAGAGAATCCAGCGTTGTCCGATATCTCCTTCACAGCTCGCTCAGGTGAAACAACAGCCATCATTGGCGGTACGGGTTCTGGGAAATCAACATTACTCAGCCTTATTCCACGATTCTATGATGTGACCGAAGGCAGTGTTCGGGTCAATGGTACGGATGTGCGTGAACTTCGGCAGGAAGATCTGCGTTCCAAAATTGGCTTTGTACCACAAAAGGCAGTCCTCTTCACAGGTACAATTACGGAGAATATCCGTCACGGGAAAGACGATGCCACAATGGATGAAGTTGTTCATGCGGCTCGTACGGCTCAGGCAGAGAACTTCATTACCGAGATGAAAGATGGATATGACAGCCTAATCGCACAAGGGGGTAACAACGTGTCTGGTGGACAAAAGCAACGTCTGTCCATCGCTCGCGCACTTGTTCGCCGTCCGGAAGTCTATATCTTTGATGACAGTTTCTCTGCTCTTGATTTCAAAACGGATGCTAAACTTCGTGCTGCGCTGAAGTCCGAAACGACAGAAGCGGCTGTGCTGATTGTTGCCCAGCGCGTAAGTACGGTAATGGATGCCGATCGCATTCTGGTCATGGATGAGGGACGAATTGTCGGTTCAGGAACACATAAGGAGCTGCTGGAGCACAATGAAGTGTATCGCGAGATTGTATCCTCCCAGCTGACAGAGGAGGAGATCGCATGAGTGAAAATACAAAACACAAGGCGCCTCGTCCCCATGGTGGGCCGGGTCCAGGTCCTGGAATGGGCATGCGACCTCCTGCTGAGAAAGCCAAAGATTTCAAAGGCACACTGCGGCGTTTGATTCGTTATCTCCAGCCCCATAGTTCTCGTCTGTTAGGTGTGCTGGTTGCTGCCATACTGAGTACCGTATTCAGTATCATCAGTCCTAAGATCATGGCCGAAGGTACAGATATTCTCAGCCAAGGCGCCATTGCCATCCTTCAGGGTGTACAGGGAGCCGGGATTGATTTTCCTGCATTGATGAAAGTATTATACCTGCTTGGTGGACTCTATCTGTTCAGTGCTGCATTTATGTATGTTCAGCAATACCTTATGGCCGGTGTGGCCCAACGTGTTGTGTATGACATGCGTGAGCAGATCAGTGCGAAGGTTGGACGCCTGCCTTTGAAATATTTTGACTCTCGCACGACTGGGGAGACACTTAGCCGTGCCACGAATGACGTGGACAACATCAGTAATACCCTTCAGCAAAGTTTGGCACAGTTCATTACGTCGATCGTCACGATTGTCGGCGTAATCATCATGATGCTGACGATTAGTCCATGGATGACGCTGATCACGATTTTGACGCTGCCACTCAGTGTCGTTGTTGTCATGCTAGTCGCTTCCCGTTCGCAAAAACACTTTGCGGGTCAACAGAAATCCCTTGGGGAACTGAATGGTCATGTCGAAGAGATGTATACGGGACACAAGGTTGTCAAAGCATTTGGACGTGAAGAACAATCGGTACAGCAATTCGAGAAGGTCAATGAAGAGTTGTATGAATCCGGTTGGAAGGCCCAGTTTATCTCCGGTATTATTATGCCGCTCATGAGTTTTGTCGGTAACCTGGGTTATGTACTGATCTGTGTGGTTGGTGGGATTTTCGTTACACGCGGATCTATCTCCATCGGGGATATTCTGGCCTTCACGCAGTACTCCCGTCAATTCACACAACCGATTAACCAGATTGCTAATATCTCTAATATCATTCAATCGACGATTGCTTCGGCGGAACGTGTATTCGAGTTGCTGGATGAAGAGGAAGAAGTTCCGGAGTCCAAACAACCCGTGCAATTACAGCAGCCCAAAGGTGCGGTTGCGTTCCAAGGTGTTAATTTTGGATATAAAGAAAATGAACTGCTCATTCACAACATGAACATTGATGTAAAACCGGGACAGACGGTAGCCATTGTTGGACCAACGGGAGCCGGTAAAACAACCCTGATCAACCTGTTAATGCGTTTCTACGAAATTCAGGATGGTCGGATTACGATTGACGGTGCCGAGATCAAGGACATGGAGCGTGGCAAGCTGCGCAGTCTGTTCGGTATGGTGCTTCAGGATACCTGGTTGTTCAACGGAACGATTCGGGACAATATCGCCTATGGTCGAGAAGGTTCTACGGAAGAGGATGTAATCAAGGCAGCCGTTGCAGCACATGCGGATCACTTTATTCGTACACTGCCTGATGGTTATGATACGGTGCTGAATGAAGAAGCATCGAACATCTCACAAGGGCAGAAACAGTTGCTCACGATTGCGAGAGCGATCCTGGCGAACCCGGCTATTCTCATTCTGGATGAAGCGACGAGTAGCGTGGATACACGGACCGAAGTGTTTATCCAGAAAGCCATGAATGATCTGATGAAGGATCGCACGAGCTTTGTCATTGCACACCGATTGTCCACCATTCGCGGGGCCGATCTGATTCTGGTGATGGATCATGGTAATGTGATTGAACAGGGTAATCATGATGAATTGATGGCGCGTCAAGGTTTCTACGCGGATCTGTACAATAGTCAGTTTGCGGAGCAACAACCGCAGGCGATTTAAGTTTCGAACTAGCATTTCACATGCATTTGATTTTAGGTTAGAATTTGAAATTCGACCACAATCATTGTGTGGAATGCTGGTTATATGAATTAGGAATAATACAAAAAAAATCTAGAAAATGAGAATGATTTATTGTATTTCTAACCGTTTGGTGCTAAACTATATATGTAATGTTGTTGCTGATCCGTATGCAACTAAAAAGATAACGGATGTGTAAATGTTGTTGCTGATCCGTATGCAACTAAAAGATAACGGATGTGTAAATGTTGTTGCTAATCCGTATGCAACTAAAAGATAACGGATGTGTAAATAGGAGGAGCAGGATTTTTCCTGCTCCTTTTTTCAATTACTTGGGGGAGTACACATGGAATTTAAAGTATATAAACTTAAACAAGAATTTCACTCCATTTGTGATTGGAGAGAGTACAAAATTTCAATTAATGAACAAAGACCAGGCCTGTTACTAGTTCTTGAAGATGAACAATTTCCTGATTCCTTATGTTGTATTCCTATTTCAAAGGATGATGATAAACATAATAAATACAAGCAATTAATGATTTCAAAACCTACTAATGTTCATCCTATTAAGATGAATCAATATGACAATTACCTGTTGATTCAGAATATGTTCTATGTAAGAAAAGAATTTATTGGTGATCCATTTACAGTAAAACAAGTACATATTGAAATTAAGAACTCGGCTGAACGCGAAGTCATTATGAAAAAAGTTAAAAAGATGAATGCACTTATAAAATCAGGCAAGTTACCATATTTTGTACCGCGTAAAGAAGTACATGATATACAAATAAACTACCTTGAAAATAAACGGCATTGTTCTTTAGATATCCAAAAGGAAATACATATCACTTTAAATAATAGTTAGCAGTTCTTGTTTGAGATGAAGAAGCTCCTGTGCGGACAGTCGCACAGGAGCTTTTGCGTTTATCGATCCTTCGCAGGTTCATCTGTGCTGTTACTGGAAAGTGTTTTCACTTCCACCTTTGTATCATCGGTAGCTTCCTCCAGTGCAGACGGAGCGGGTTCACCCGGGATCAATTCGCGCTGCTCAATCATGCGTTTGACAACTTCATAACAGTCATCCACATGTTTGTTACCTACATATCTCATGGCTGTGAAGCTGAGTGCGGCAGCCAGTCCCTGTCCAGCAAAAGGGACAAATTTGGCGACCGATTTGGTAGCTACGCGTACGCCGACTCTTTTCAGAACCTGTACAACCAGCTCCTTCGTCACCATACGGCCGATAATCTTGCTTCCGATGGACATGACGAATCCGTAGATCATGGATTTGGTCTCGGGGTCCATGCCATCCAGCTGTTTTTGGGATAATCCGAATTTATTATTAATGGCAGGCAACAGCTGCATCAGCATCCCCACATCAGCCAGTACATCTGTACCAGGCAGCGGAACGAGTGTTGTACCAGCGGAAGCGGTAGCTCTTTTGCGAACCATGGTACGGCATTCCTTGCGAACTTGCTCCAATTGTTCCAACGTTGCCGGAATCATAGGGAATCCCTCCATTCGTATATGGTATAGATATAACCGTTTTGAATCGATTTGAATGGGTTCTCACCAGCAAAATTTGCAGCCTTATGACATAAGGTGTGGAGAATCCCTTTTTCTCATGCATAGATCTGGTTAAAGAAGGAATTGGTTAGTTAGATAAACGATTTATCTAAATAGTTGAACTATACATTTACACGATAACGTAGAGGACAGAAATAATCTGAAGAAGCGAAGTGTTCGCCTAAAAGCTTTCTGCAAGAAAGCTACATCGGAAGCATACGCTTATCCCCATATTTTCGCCTTTGCAAATTAAATCAGAAAAATCTGGGGATAACAGCGATCGGAAGGTTATTCTGTCATCGGAGTGGTATGTGTGAATATTCTTAGTTGAACTTATATAGCTAATACGAGTGAGTGACGATTAGGATGCATATCTGGTTGGGGAACCTATGTAAAATGATAAGTGCTTAGCGCAGGGCTTGTTTACGGCTTCAACCTTTATGGGTAAAGGTTAACAAGCATTGGAATGGAGGAAGAGGGATGGAGTTTAACAAAGCGTTGTTAATTCATCATCATCATTCGGGCAAGGCCAATCGTGAGAATACAGTGGGCCTTGTGGCGGGTGTGCTGGCTCCCGCTGTCCATGAACTCGTCATTGTGCGCACGGACGAACCGGGTGAGGGAGAGAAGCTGTGTCGTGAGCGTGGGGAACAATTCGATGTAGTGTTTATCCTGGGTGGGGATGGCACAGTGCATGAATGTGTAAATGGATTAGCCGATCTGCAACATCCTCCGTTGATTGGCATTTTGCCTGGAGGCACGTGTAATGACTTTGCGCGTTCGCTCGGTATTTCGCCGGATGCAGAGAGTGCGGCACAAGAAATGCTGGCAGGTCGGGTGGTGTCCATTGATGTTGGACGAGCTAACGACCGGGTGTTCACCAACTTTTTTGGCATTGGTTTAATCAGTGATGCATCACAGAATATTAACGAGAATCTGAAAGGCGCGCTGGGTAAGTTGAGTTATTTTATTAGCACCTTGCAGACGATTAGTCATACGGAGCCGTTTCGTTATCAACTGGAAGCAGATGGAAAAGAGATGGAAGGCGAAGCGGTGATGATCTACGCAGCCAACGGCCGTTTTCTGGGGACGAATGCCCTACCTTTTGCACCCGATGCGTTGCAGGATGGCGAACTGGACGTGCTCATTATTCATGAGACAGGTATCCCGCTGCTGCGAGAGATACTATCGCACAAGCCGGAGGGAGAATGGCAACCTCAGAGCGAGAGCATCTCATACTTCAAGGCATCTACTTTAAAAGTGAACACAGACGCGCCCATGTCAGCTGACACGGATGGAGAATTATATATGAAGACACCCGCCGAGCTATCGGTGCTGACGGGTCATCTGAAGTTTCTAACCGGGGAGGTGTACTGAATCCCCGGTTTTTTGGTTTTGATTTTAGCTGATCGGAAACCTAATCATTCTCTGTATGATCTTTCATATGACGTTGTCTGAACTCGTCCTCCAGCATGCTCATCTGAACGGCATCATGATATTGGTGATTATAGAACAAGACATCCCGCTTCACACCCTCGCGCTGAAATCCAAGCTTCTCATACGTGCGGATAGCTCGCTCGTTGAAGGCGTACACTTCAAGCTCGATTCGATGCAAGTTACAGATGCCGAAGCCGTAGTCCAGCATAAGCAGCAAAGCCTCGCTACCGTAGCCTTTTCCTTGATGCTCCACCTGATCGATGGCAACACGGATATGTGCACTGCGATTCTTGGCATGCATGTCCATCAGGACGACATCTCCGATGATCTGGTCATTTTCCTGTAAAGCAATCAGTAACATGAGTCTGGAGTCATCCTGTGCTGCGTTTTCAACATAACGTTCAACCTGAGCACGTGTGAAACTGTTCTGTGTTCCCGTCAGCCTACGCATCTCGGCATCAAACAGGCCAGGGAAGTAAGCATCCACATCTGTCATCTCGAAAGGACGCAGGTATATGCGCGACGTTTCCAACAGACGCGGGATGCGTGGGGAAGGTTTTGAATGTGACATGGTTGTTTCCTCCTATCATGGTCTTTAGTTCCGCTTAACCGCTCCATCCAGAAATAGCCCCACCAGTTCCCGAGCAAGTTCCTCGATGCTGCCGTCATTCATGTTGCGTACATCTTCGCGGTTCGCGAGCATGAGCAGTGACGTAAACGCATGGGCAAGCAGCATGGGGCTCCCGACCCGAAAATAACCATTGTCCATCTCCTGCTGGAAATGGGTAGCAAGTACTTCAAAGATGCGAACCTCGGCTTCCCGAATCTGGGCGAGTTGCTCTGTATTCAGATGTTTCTCGGCTTCTCGCATCATGGTCTCCGTCTCAATATGGGAGTGCTGCATCTTCGCTTGCGCAACCTTGATCAGCCGCTCTTGTAATGTGCCAGTTTCATCCAGGCGGAGTGAAGTCTGCTGCATGCTCATCGTCATTATGCGGGTAATGGCAACGGTGAACAGATCGGCTTTGCTGGTGAAGTGATAATAGATCGATGCTTTGGTTACGTTGCATAATGAAGCGATTTGCTGGAGAGAAACGGGTTCATATCCATATTCCATAAACAGACGTGACGCGGTCATCAATATGTTGGTTTGCACAGATGCCTGATCGGCACCCGTTTTGGGTCTGCCCGGTGACCGGGGAATGTTCGTTTTTTTACTCATAGGTACATACCTCTTTACGTATTTAATCGCTTGTTAGACGTGTTCACAAAAATAAGCATTGCATAATTAACCTTCCGGTATATATAATTAACTCGATTATACTATGACCCGTGGTTCATTACTACACCATCACATAAATAGGGCTTCATAGAAACAGAATAGGGAGATGAAGAGACAATGCAGGAAGGTTCGGGTTACGGTCGCTGGGTTGCCGGCAAACGAAGCAAATGGATTACGCTGTTGGTATGGATCATTATCGCCGTTGTGCTTGGCATGGTATGGCCTGCTGTAGGTGATCGTGAAACCAATAACGCACAGGATCTGAGTGAATCCAAACCATCAGTTCAGGCAGCTGCACTTGCCGAGAAGGAATTTCCTGGTGGTGAAGGATTGCCCGCGCTGATTGTATGGCGTCAAGCCGGTGGTCTGACGGATGAGCAGATTCAGAACATTCAGGCATTAACGGAGCGACTGGATCAAGATCCGGTAGAACAACAGCAGTCCGTTGTGCCACTCTATCAATTGCCACCACAGGCATTGAAAGGCCAGCTTTCGGAAGACGGAAGCACCCTGGTTATGCCGCTCTTCTTCAATGAAGGTGCTGATGCAGAACAATTAGAGCAAGGCATTGAAGCACTTGAGCAAAAAACACAAGACATCTTCGGGGTTAACCCGTTCGATGTAGCTATAGATGATGCCAATACACTGATTGCCCGGGTAACAGGGCCAGTAGGCATATCCATTGACGCGAGCGGACTATTCACCTCCGCCGATGTATCCTTGCTAATCGCTACGGTTGTACTGGTATTAGTGCTGTTGCTGTTGATCTATCGCTCGCCAGTGCTGGCGATTATCCCAATCATTGCGGTTGGATTCGCATATATGGTGACCAGTCCGATTCTCGGATTCATGGCGGATCAAGGCTGGATTACGGTAGACGCACAATCCATCTCAATCATGACTGTATTGTTATTTGGAGCAGGAACGGACTACTGCCTGTTCATGATCTCCAGATACCGTCAAATTCTCTATCATGAGCCGGACAAAAAGAAAGCCATCTTCCAGGCCATTACCGGATCTTCCGGCGCCATTGCCATGAGTGGATTCACGGTCGTTGCGGCACTATTGGTGCTGTTGCTGGCTGAATACGGTGCATATCATCGCTTTGCCGTACCATTCAGTCTGTCCATCTTTATCATGTTTATTGCAAGTCTGACGCTGGTACCGGCGCTCCTCGCGATCTTCGGTCGGGGTTCATTCTATCCATTCGTACCCCGTACACATGAGATGGAAGTGGAACGTGCCAAGAAAAAAGGCAAACCGGCTCCGGCCCCACGCAAAATCAAGGAAAGCTGGATTGGCCGTGTTGTAGTAACGAAGCCATGGACTGTCCTTGCGATTACCTTGGTATTGCTGGGTGGACTGGCGGTATTCTCTACTCAGGTTAAATTCACGTATGATCTGTTGTCTTCCTTCCCGGAGGATGTACCTTCCCGTGAAGGCTTTACCGTCATCGGCGAACAGTTCTCCCAAGGGGAGCTGGCTCCAGTCAAAGTGATCGTTGATGCCGAAGGCAAAGAAACGGATCTGAAGCAGCGTCTCGAATCGCTGGATTACATTAGCAAAGTAGGCGATGCCCAGCAGGGCGCTGAGAATGCCAACATTACCGCCTTTGATGTGGAATTCAATCTGAATCCATATTCCATGGAGGCGATGCAGCATATTCCGGATCTGCGGGCTACTGCGGAACAGGCGCTCCAAGATGCTGGTGTAGCTAATGTGGACAGTCAGGTCTGGATCGATGGTCAGACGGCTGAACAATATGATATTGAAGTCGCAGGAGAGCGGGATGCCAAGATCATTATTCCAGTGGTCATCGGCATGATTACATTGTTGCTGCTATTATACTTGCGTTCAGTTGTGGCTACGGCGTATCTGATTGCAACGGTTGTTCTGTCGTATTTCTCTGCACTGGGTCTGGGTTGGATCATCATTCACTACGGACTTGGCGCAGATGCCATTCAGGGAGCAATTCCGCTCTACTCCTTCGTATTCCTCGTGGCACTGGGTGAGGACTACAACATCTTCATGATCTCAAGCATCTGGCAGAAACGCAAAACGATGCCGCTCCGTCAAGCCATCAAAGAAGGTGTTGGCGAAACAGGTTCCGTGATTACCTCTGCGGGTCTGATTCTGGCAGGAACATTTGCGGTACTTGCAACCTTGCCGATTCAGGTGTTGGTGCAGTTTGGTATTATCACAGCTGTAGGTGTGATGCTGGATACCTTCCTGGTTCGTCCGTTCATGGTGCCAGCGATTACAACATTGTTGGGCAAATGGGCTTTCTGGCCAGGCAAGTATGTTCCGATTGCTGAGAAGAATGAGGAGAAACAGAACCAGTCCGTGTAATGCATGGATTGGTGAAATGGACCGCGGGGCTTCAAGCCTGCTGTCCATTTCTTTATTTTCCGAACCATGATGACCTCTACCAGTTGTCCTCCTGAGATGGAATGGTGGATCTGTAAAATATCCGCAGGATGAGGCGTGATCCTTGTTTTCTTTGCGTAGGGAAGGTTTACGTAGCCAAGGGTTATGGGACATAATAGAGGAAGCGTCGGCCTTGGGCAGACGATAGAATTAACAACAATGGGACAACCAGGGGAAGGATGAAAGCAAGCATGACGAACCAACTTAATGTGTATTTTAACCATGACGGCGGCGTGGATGACCTCGTATCGCTGTTCATGCTTCTGCAAATGGACAATGTACATGTAACCGGTGTATCGGTTATTCCGGCAGACGGATATCTGGAGCCAGCAACAGATGCCAGCCGTAAAATTATCGATCGTTTCGGTACATATTCCGTAGAGGTATCCAAATCCAACTCCAGAGGGAAAAATCCATTTCCTCCAGCGTGGAGGCTGCATTCCTTCTATGTAGATGCACTTCCTGTACTGAACGAATCCGGCAAAATGGAAGCACCACTCTCTGCTGTTCCGGCACACCAGCATCTAATTGAGAAAGTGCGCAATACCGAAGGCAAAACGTTACTCCTGTTCACAGGCCCACTGACTGACCTTGCGCGTGCACTGGACGAAGCACCAGACATTGAAGAGAAAATCGACAAGCTGGTATGGATGGGTGGCACATTCGAGCGTGGTAACGTAGAAGAGCCTGAACATGACGGTACAGCCGAGTGGAACGTATTCTGGGACCCGGAAGCGGCTTATCGTGTGTGGCAGAGCGGCATCCAAATCGATCTGGTTGCACTGGAAAGCACCAACAAAGTACCTCTGACTCCAGCCGTTCGTAACCGCTGGGCAGCAGAGCGCCGCTTTGAAGGTGTGGACTTCCTGGGTAACTGTTACGCAGGTTGTCCGCCACTGGTGTACAGTGAGACAAATTCCACATATTATCTATGGGATGTGCTGACAACGGCTTCCGTTGGACGCGAGGACATCGTGAAGAAGAAAACCGTCAACTGTATTGTCATCCCGGATGGTCCTAGCCAGGGCCGCACGGTGGAGCAAGCAGACGGACGTCCAGTACAACTGGTGTATGATACCGATCCGGAAGCGTTCTTTACGTACATGACGGATTTGGGTAAAAAAGCTGCTCCGCAGCGCTACTAATTCAGGCAGCCTTAGGGCTTGCCAACCTTAAAGGTACAACAAAAAATAAAGCCGCAGGCAGTGGTCTGGATATGGGGTTAAACCCCATATTCCCGTCCCTGCCGTGCGGCTTTTTGTTTTGGGCTGACTTATATAGTTCTGTCATCGAAGTGGTATGTGTCAATATTCTTTAGTTCAATCTATCTAACAAAATAGCTGCCCGCTATATTTTAAATCGACCAATCAATCCGTTCAGCTCACTGGACAGTACCCGGAGAGATTCTGCGGATGCACGCATCTCATCCATAGATTGCAACTGGCTTCCAGTAGCGTGCGACACCTGTTGGATACTGGAAGAGGACTCGCGCGAGATATGTTCCATATCCTCCACGGAAGCGGATACTTCTTCTGCACTGGCAGACAATTGCTCGGATGCTGCGGATACTTCATGCAGACGTTCATTGATCGTCTCAATCCCGGTATGAATGGATGTGAATGAACGGCCTGCCTCCTGAACAACAGCGAGACCGGACTGTACGGCAGATGTGCTTGCTGACATATGTTCTGACAATAGGGAAGTCTGACGTGTCATCTCGGCGATCAGTTCGGTGACATGCTGGGACGATTGCTCTGATTCCCCCGCAAGTTTGCGAACCTCTGAGGCAACCACTGCAAACCCGCTGCCATACTCTCCTGCACGAGCCGCTTCAATACTCGCATTAAGGGCGAGCAGATTGGTCTGTGAAGCGATGCCTTTCATCAGATGTGCGACCGATTCAATTTTACCTGAGTACTGCTCCAGCTGAGAGGTGGAGGCCACCATCTGCACATTCGCTTGATGAATTTTGTCCATGCTGTCTATTGCTGTATTGATGTTGGCTTGACCTTGCACAGCGTTATTGGTCGTTTCCTGTGATACATCCGCGACCATAGAAGAAGAATTCGCGATATGCTGCATGCTGCGCGTAATCTCTTCCATGGCTATGGTAACTTCGCCTGCTCGTGCCACCTGTTCGGCAGCTCCACTGGCTGTATGATGGGTATGTTCGGCAATACGCTGACTAGCTTCGGCGGTTGCCTGCGAGTGTTTCGATACACCTTCTGCGGCTTGCAGCAGAGAATCGGAACTTTGACGGATGCCCGTCATGACATCCCTGGTACCTGTAACCAGATATTTGAACTCGGAAGCGAGCTGTCCCACCTCGTCCTTGCGGCTAAGTTCAACGTTAACGGTCAGGTCACCTTTGCCAACTTCGGTAATCAACTTCTTCAACTTCACCAATGGACGGGTCAAGTAGTGGGCGAATCCATACACCAGCAAGACACTGAGCAGCACAATAGCCAAGGCTGTCCAGATCATGGTCATCCGGTTGCGTGACATCAGTTCATAGACCGCAGTGGAGTCCAGATCCGCACCGACCAGCCCCAATACTTTCCCGTCATCTCCATGGATCGGCACATACGCAGTAATGGTAGCGCCATATTCATCCTGTGTGAGTTCGCCCCGAATAGGTTCATTCTGTTCAAAAGCTTGCAACATTCCTTCATAATGGGTCTCTTCTGCGGAACCGTAAGGGGAGAAATCATCTTCTGCCACATCGGCAGCAGCCCCATCCACAACATAAAAATATGTATTTGTTCCATTTTCTTCGCGTGTACCAAGTGTGTACAGATACTTGAGCCCATTGGCCTCGCGCAGTTGACTGAGCTGCTCACGTAATGTGCCATAATACGCAGTCTCGTTCTGTCCGGTACTGAGTGGTGCATACAGAGAGGTGTCAATCAATGCAGCTGCCCGTTCAGCCACAGCCTGTGCCTGCATCCCCATGGATTGCTCAACCAGTTGAGCCGATGAACGGTACATGGTAATGCCAAGAACCGCACCCGCGGCCAGCATCAGACAGGAAAAAAATAAAAAGATCCGCATAAACAAACTGTTCATTGGTAAAAGTGTTCCCCCTTGATCTGTTGGATGAATCGTCTCTTTGTCTCTTTAGATGGTGCTTGTCGCTTCTTTGGTTCGTATGTATTGTATATCAGTTGTACAGTTTTCTACTTGAAATATCGGCATCCGGGCGATAAAGAATTAGCCCCCGAGTCAATTTGATTCGGGAGCTAACTACGTTTCAATCCTATAGGGTGTCATTACATCGTTCCGCCGCTCTGGCGAATAGAGGCAGGAATCTTTTCGGGTCCCTGATTAATATATTTATTGATAAAAGTACCTACTTTAGCATCGTCGAATTGGTCGAGCTTCATCGTTTTGGTCCAAGCGGTTACGACGACTTCACTGCCTGCGGGAATGTCCTTGTTGGGCACGGCCAGAATACCTGCTCCGGCTTCGCGGAATTTGGCTAGGTATTTCAGATGCTCCTTCAAATCCTCGCTTGCGTTCTCACGATAATAGATGATGATATCCCCGTGCTCCAGATTGTGTACCAGGTAATTATAACCCGGGAAGTCGGTGTAAAATCCAAACTTGATATCATGCGGATTATGCGGCCCTGAAGTTGGAATTGTCATCTCATACTGAATGGGGTTCTCTGTATGGTCTGCCCCATAATATTTATCGTCAGTCACATCAATTGTAGAATTGGCGTTCAGATCGGCTACATCATATTTTGCCCCTGCGCCCTGCATGAAGAACAGACCAAGCATAACAATCGACACAGCCATCATTACATGTGCAGCCAGCCGGAGGGACCGACTTTTTTTGTGGATGTCCGCCCGTTCTTTCTTTTTCATGTGGCCCAGGATTTTGCCCTGTGTACGTGATGCCCAGATATAGGCGGCGATGGAGAACAGTAACACGATTGTACCTATAATGAGCCAAAGGTAGGAGGTGCCTGCTTCGTGCTCCATTTGCATATGATTCATATGAGTCATGTCCATAGAGAGTTCCTCTGCTTTCTTCGTAAAATGAGAGATCATTACACTACATATCGTAGTGTTATTGGCAATGGTGAATTATCTCATGACGTAACGGGCGTTGCTGGATTGGTTTGTTACGTAAATAAGAACATACTTATTGCACTACACATTATAGTGTATGACACATGCTCAGCGCAACGCTGTCTTAGAAAACATAAAAAAGACCTTCCCGGCGGGAGCAGGGAAAGCCTAGTATGAATCTAAAGATTCAGAAAAATTTATATTCATTGGAATAGCCATTTATACGAAAACGTAAATCAGCTTTATTCCAGCTGAACTACTTTACAGACGGCCAAACGGCGACAACATCAATCTGATCAGTCCGATAATAACCTCACCCAACAATCGATACAGAATAAAGAATACGACCACATTGGCGATGAGTACACTGTACATACTGTCGATGGCTGCTTTGGTCCGATTCAGTGGATATTGGAATAGTACCGAGTTCAGAGCGACAAATATGATGATATACGAGACCACAAGCAAGGCGATCGCGATGGAATACGAGATGATAATAAACAGATTCGCCAGAACAAGGGATACGACAGCAGGAACAAGCAATGTACCGAACTGGGCGACCAGTGTTTTGGGACGGAAGGTTAGTTTCTCAATTTTCAGAATAGCGTACATCAGAGCAATTGAGACAATCAGGATAATGACGGTGAACAACAGCGGCCGGATAAATCCACTAATGAACAAGCCGTCCATGCCTATGCGACTAAAGGTAATTAAGAAGTATGTAGAAGATAGAATTGCAATCAGCGCCATCGTTAGCCATCCGTTTAGTGAATGCTGGTCGCCAACGGTTTTCATCGTCTGATAAGGACGGGCTAATACACTGAGGAAGTAGGACAGATACTGTTTGCTTACTTCTTTGGCTTGCTGAACTTTCTCATTCTGCACAATATTATTCCACTGATTGGAGCTGTTGTCTCCTGCAGAAGCATGGTCGTTGGTGCCTGTTGATTCTGTTGTCTGTTGTTTCTGAGTAGAGACGGATGGTGTGTTGTGTCGAACGGGTGCCTCGGAAGATGTGTTCTGCGTACTGGACCAGCGAGTATATTCGGGTTCGGAAGCAGCAGCAGATTCCGGGTTCTTTACAAGAGAGGGTGAAGAGGTAGTTTGCGTTAGATTAGTTCCGCACCTCTCGCAAAACTGGGCATCTCCATTTTCATGATTACATACTGGACATTGCATGGGTTAAGCCTCCAATTTCTAGAAAATAAAAACATGTCAACATTGTGTCTCATTTTAACGGTTGTTGACGAAGTTTGTCTATGTTTCGCAGGAATTTATACCCTTTTAGGGAAAGTTGAAACGAAGTCTCGAACACGCTGTATTAAAACGTAGTTTAGAAGTAACAATAGTATAGGACTTACATGCAGGCATATTAATGTAAATTTACTGTGGTTTAAGACGAATTGTTTTTGGAGGTAAATGTCTTATCGTTCGCTTCTGCGTGTGATTTACATGTTAAGTATATCTTTTGGGTTGCTCATTTCAGAAAATTTATGTATAATCAATCGTGTTAACACGTCGAATGTACGGTAGTAAGAGATGTGGGTGAGTTCATGGAACTACTGGACAGCAATGAGAGCAAGAAGAAGATGTGCCAGTATTATAACGAAATCTCGAAGGAACTGTTCGGATTTGGCACCACTCTCCTGAGAGTGACCATTGACCAGAACATTGTGACCTTCTACGCGAAGCACCGACGTTCACCGCGCTCTGACGCCCTGGAAGGGGAGGCCCCCGGCTTAAAGCTGGAAGTGGACTTCCGCATGTCTGTCTTATATAAGAAGAAATTCCGGGAGAAGCTCGAGCAACACATGGGTTTGCCAATTGAAGCTATATTGCGGGATTACGATGCTTCCACTCAGTGGGCGATCACGAATGTGATTCTGGAACAGGCCTAGGATGGATCGGCAGGATAGATTCTTGTTGAAGCATACGAAGGTTATGGCCCGGATTCATGATCAGGTTCCGTACAATTTCATATGATGGCGTCTGTCTTCGGATTGATTCTGAAGCAGAAACCGATGATGTACCGGCAGCGGGTGTCGCTTTCCTTTGTTTACGAAGAAAAGTGTTCTTGTTTATACAAGAATGCTTTTCTTTTTGTTTTTTAAGTCGAACTAGCCCTGTATAACACATCATATTCTTCGAAAATCAGAAAGACCTTTCAATCGCTGTTATCCCCAGATTTCTTTTATTCCCTTATCTAAGGGAGAAATCTTGTGATAGCGTATGCTTCCGAAGTAGCTTTCTTTCAGAAAGCTTTTGGGCGAACACTTCGTTTCTCCAGGTTCTTTCTGTTTTCTACGTAAGATGTGTTATCAAGCTAGTTCAACTTATTGGTTGGGTTGTTAAAACACATATATCAGGGGGAATCAGGATCATGATGAAAAAGTGGATTAGCGGTTTGGCAGCAGTGGCAATGACATCGGTATTACTTGCAGGTTGTGGCAGCAGCACAGAGGATGCAGCAGGCGGATCAGGCAGTGGAGGAACGGCAGCTACCAAATTGGTTATCTCCACGTGGGGCTTCTCGGAAGATTTCTTCAATGAATCCGTATTTGGTCCCTTTGAAAAAGAACATAATGTGGACATCGTGCTTGAAGTCGGCAATAACGCTGAGCGTCTGAACAAAATTCGTCAAGGTACATCAAATGTCGATGTCATCTACCTGTCTGACTACTATGCACAACAGGGTATCGATGAAGGTTTGTTTGAAAAAATCGACCGCTCCAAAATTCCGAATGTAAATGACATTTATGATATTGCCAAAGCCCCGCTTGGTGAAGATTATGGCCCGGCCTACACGGTTGGACAGCTCGGAATCGCCTATAACCCGGACCTCGTTTCCAAAGAAGTGACTTCATGGAGTGACCTGTGGGACCCGGCGTTCGAGGGTAACCTGACCATCCCGAATATTACGGCAACAGCCGGCCCAATGGTTGTGGATGCAGCTTCCCGTGTAGCTGGTAATGATACGTTTAATGAAGATGCGGCATTTGCTGAACTGAAAAAACTGAGCGGCAATGTGGTGAAATTCTATAGCCAAACGTCCGAGTTCGTGAACATGTTCTCCCAGGAAGAGATTGCAGGCGGACCGATCATGGAAATGTATTTCAAAGATCTGAAAGCAGCCGTGCCTGATGCGAAGTTTGTTACACCGAGCGAAGGTGCATATGCCGTGATGAACACGATCAATGTCGTGAAGGGCAGCAAAAACAAAGAGCTGGCTGAAGAGTTCATCAACTGGCAGCTTAGCCAGGATGTACAAGCCAAATCTGCTAAAGCCAAAGTCGATTCCCCGGTAAATACCAAGGTTGAACTGACTGCTGAAGAAGCAGAAGGCGTAACGTACGGCGCTGAAGTTGTTGAGAAGCTGAACAAGCTGGATATGGAATTCGTAAATCAACAGGTTAAAGGCTGGACAGATCGCTGGAACCGTGAGATTGCACAATAAAAACAAGTAACCGACTAAATAGTTATCTTTGATCTATATAGTTTAACTAAACTTTTTACACGAGAACGGAGAGGGCAGAAATAACGTGAAGAAGCGAAGCGCTCGCCTAAAAGCTTTCTGAAAGAAAGCTGCTTCGGAAGCATACACTATTCCCGGATTTTCCCTTTGAAGAAGGGGTTCAAAAAAATCTGGGGATAACAGCGATCGGAAGGTTATTCTGTCATCGGAGTGGTAAGTGTAAATATTCTTTAGTTCAACTTATCATTTGCAGCAAGCAACCAATCACGCTATAGGAGTTGAGAACGGATGAGTGAAGCGCGTAATCGCATCATTCTGGATGTGGACACGGGGATTGACGATGCACTGGCGATTTTGCTGGCCGTCAAAAGCCGGAAGCTGGACATCCTCGGCATTACCACAGTCTGTGGGAACGTATCACTCCAGCAGGCAACAGAGAATACATGCAAAATTCTTGAACTCGCGGGTGCACCAGATATTCCAGTGATTGCCGGAGCAGCTGGACCACTCACTCGCAAGTCGCATTATGAACATCGGGTACATGGACAGGACGGATTGGGCGGTGCGCTGCCTGATCCGGCAGTGTCCAAGCAAGCTGAGGACGGTTTTGCGCCGGACTTTATCGTGGAGCAAGCCAAGTTATATCCAGGTGAACTGACATTGATCATGACCGCACCATTAACGAACCTGGCACTCGCGCTGATGAAGTGTCCTGAATTGCCTTCTTTATTGAAGGAAGTCATCTTCATGGGTGGCGTGGTTCGCGGACATGGCAACATTACACCGACAGCCGAGTACAACACCTACGCTGATCCAGAGGCTGCACGCATCGTATTGCATGCAGGCATCGAGAAGCTTACTCAAGTCGGACTGGATGTAACCCGTCAAACATTGCTGAATGAAGCAACTATTGAACGTCTCACTGATCCTGCACTGCGCGCGTACGTGGCTCAGAGCACGGAGATTTACATCAACCGTTATGAACAAATGAACGGCGTCCGCGCTTGCGCGTTACATGATCCACTAGCCGTAGGCATTGCCCTTGCCCCTGAACTGGTTGGACGCAAATCGTATTACGTGGATGTCGAAACCGCCAGCCGCCTGTGCGATGGGCAGATGGTATGCGACTTCCAAAACCGTTTGGGCGAACAACCCAACACCCTCGTCTGCGAAACCGTAGACGCAGAAAGCTTCCTTGAACTGTTTATCAACGCGTTAAATGCGTAGCTATGATCTTTACGGCATTCGGGTTCAATTTTAATATCAATCCTTACGTAATTCGCTGCTAGTGGAGGGGACGAAATCGATTCTGAAGAAGCGAAGCGTTCGCCTTTATCCTTGGATTTTTCCTTCTATTAAGAAGGAGATCAAGAAAATCCAAGGATAACAGCGATCGTAAGAACGATTCGTAACCGGAACGGCTGATGCGATGAACGTGTATATTTTTTGAAATGTGCGCCAGTGAAACGTGTGAATAAAACCATTTTAAAAGTCAGGAGTATCGCGATGAAGAAATCAGTAATCTACTGGCTATTGCTGCCGGGATTCGTGTTTTTGGCGGCATTTATGATCATTCCGATTGTCCTGACGATCGGATCGACGTTTTTCCAGGAAAACTCCTTCACGTTTGAAGGATACATGCATTTTTTCAGAGACCCATACTTTTTGAAAATATTGCTTACGACGCTGCAAGTCAGCGTGGTCACCACCATCGTCTGTGTGGTGCTCGGATTCCCGACAGCTTATTATATTTCGCAGAAAGCGCCGCGCCGCAAAGGCATTTTGCTGGCACTGGCAATCTTCCCGCTGCTGACGAGCCCGGTCGTGCGCTCGTTCAGCTGGATGATTATCCTTGGACGCAAAGGTCTGATCAATAACACCCTTGTTGGCCTGGGCATCGTGGACAAGCCGCTGGATATTCTGTACACACCGGCAGCGATGATGATTGGTCTGACGCACCTGTTCCTGCCACTGATGATTATCTCTCTGGTGGGAGTGCTTGAGAACATTGACGGTGACCTGCTCAAAGCAGCACAAAGTCTGGGCGCATCGCGCATTACGGCATTCCGCCGGGTGGTGTTCCCACTGGCTGTGCCAGGACTTGTGATTGGAGCCGTGCTTGTCTTTGTCGGAAGCCTGACGGCATATACCACACCTGCCCTCCTTGGAGGAAAACAGCGTGTAATTGCTACGTTCCTGTATCAGAACGCCATGACCCTCAACGACTGGTATCTGGCCTCGGTTGTTGCCGCGATTATGATTGTCATTACATTTGTCGTCGTCGGTGTCATGAACAAAATGGCCAAAACTTTAAATCCGAAGGGGTAGACATATGCGGGAGAAACATATCGGGCTGGGCCTGTTCAGTCTGCTGGTCTTTATCTTTCTGCTGGGCCCGCTTCTGATCATATCGGTCACTTCGTTTGAACCGGGAACGGTACTCAAATTTCCGCCGGAAGGGTTCTCCTTCCGCTGGTATGAGAATATTTTCAACACAGGCGGTTTCCTCCGCACGTTCCAGACGTCCATCATCATTTCCTTGCTGGGGAACCTGTTGGCACTGGTGCTCGGGGTTCCGGCTGCGTATGCACTCAGTCGTTACGATTTCAAAGGAAAGTCCGTGCTGAACGCACTGTTCCTGTCCCCAGTACTGATCCCGGGAATCGTGCTTGGTTTTACATTGATGAAATATCTGATCGTCATCTACCATCTGCCGATGTATCTCGGACTCTTGATCGGTCATACGATTATCATGCTTCCATTTATCATTCGGGTTATCGCGTCGAGTCTGTCGAGCTTTGACTTTGCCGTGGAAGAAGCAGCGCTGAGTCTTGGTGCGGGACGGGTAAGAACGTTCTTCACGATCGTGCTTCCTAACATCCGCTCAGGAATTATCGCCGCGGTATTGATTGCCTTCCTGGAGTCCTTCAACAACGTGGACATTTCGGTATTCATGACCGGACCAGGGGTAAGCACATTGCCGATCCAGATGCTGACGTATGTGGAGAATTATTTTGACCCAACGATTGCAGCGATTTCTGTGCTCTTGATGGTACTGACCGGACTCTTAATGTTCGTGATCGAACGGATCATGGGCGGATTTTCATACTTTACTAAACGTTAATTGGAGGCGCAGAACGCTATGGCATTGCTGACATTAGACCACGTATCCGTGGCATACGATAAGCAGACAATCCTGAAGGATTTTCAGTTGGAGCTGGAAAAAGGTAAACTGCTCTCCCTGCTCGGACCGAGCGGTTGCGGCAAAACAACTACGCTGCGCCTCATCGCCGGATTTCTGGAAGCATCACAGGGCAAGTTTATGTTCGGCGGCAAGGATTATACGAAGGTTCCGGCGAACAAGCGGAACTTCGGATTTGTATTTCAGAGTTATGCGCTATTCCCGCATCTGTCTGTCTATGATAACGTGGCCTTTGGGCTGCGGATGCGCAAGGTGAAAGACAAGGATATCACTTCCCGTGTGATGCGAATCCTGGAAGTGGTTAACCTGAATGGATTTGAGAAACGTTTTCCACAAGAACTGTCCGGTGGACAGCGTCAGCGTGTGGCGATTGCTCGTGCATTGGTGATTGAGCCTGACTTGCTCTTGTTCGACGAACCGCTCAGTAACCTGGATGCCAACCTGCGCCTGAACATGCGGGTGGAGATTCGCCGAATTCAGCAAGAGCTGGGCATTACAACGCTGTATGTCTCTCATGACCAGGAAGAGTGCTTCTCAATCTCGGATCAGGTAGCGATTATGAACAAAGGTGTGGTTGAGCAGCTCGACCGCCCGGAAACCATTTTCAAATATCCGGCAACGGAGTTTGTAGCACGGTTTATCGGGTTCCATAATTTCATTGAATTTGCGGAGCGTAGTGATGCAGGTGAAGTCATCACATTACATGCGGGTGGCCGCATGTTTACAGCAACGGCACATCCCGGAACAGCACGTCCCGGTGCACGTAAAGGCGCGATTCGCCCGGATGATCTGATTGTTAGTGGAGATACTTCTGCGGATGTGGTGAACGCTTTGCCAGGGATTATCAAAGTCAGCACCTATCTGGGACGCAGCTATCAGTATGTAATTGAGACGGAACTGGGTGACTTTACAGCAAATCAGGAGATGGAAACACCGTATCTTAGCGGGCAGCGTGTAAGTCTGATTTTCCCACAGGACAAGCTTGTGCTGGTGGAGTAGTCGTGAATGTAGGGAATAGCTATACGAAATAAGAGCAGCAAAGAAGGCAATTCATGCAATGATTCCGGACGAGGGCAGTGGTGCGCAGCCATGTGCAGTGCATCAGATTAAGGTGCAGGTTCATTGTCCGGTTCGGATCGCGGTGAAATGCTTGTGAAGAAGGAGATTATGCCCCATGCGTGCAGATCAACTAATTGTGAATGTACATGTGTATAACAGTTATTATAAAAGGTTTGAATTGAACAACGTCGCTGTGTTGGGCGGCAGATTCCTGTATGTTGGACCCGGCGGGCCGGAGATGATTCAGGCAGACGAAGTCATCGATGCGCGGGGCAGATATATGATTCCTGGCTTGATCGATATCCATCTGCATATCGAAAGTACGATGGTGACACCGGAAACCTTTTCCCATGGTCTGATTGGCTGCGGGGTAACGTCCATTGTCGCAGAACCGCATGAGATGGCGAATGTGTTCGGGCTGGAAGGTGTGCAGGAGATGATGGCTGCGAGTCGGGAGACGACGGTGGACATGTTCTATGCGATCCCAAGTTCCGTTCCGGCAACCCCGATGGAGACGACGGGTGGTTCGATTGAAATCGAAGATATGGACGTGCTGCTCGCGACTGGCGAAATTATCTGTCTGGGTGAAATCATGAATTATGTCGATGTCATCCGTGATCCGGAGTGCAAGACCAACCAGATTTTGAAGCATATTCGCAAAAACTATCCGGATCTCGTGATCGAAGGGCATACACCGAAACTGCTTGGACTCGATCTGCATCAACTGATCTACGCAGGTATCGATTCAGATCATACCCATCAGAGCATTGAGGGATTACAGGCGCGGATTGCGGCAGGCATGTTTATTGAAATTCAGGAGAAATCAATGACCCCGGAAGTCATGGAGTACCTGATTCAACATGATGTGGCACAGCATTTCTGCTTCGTAACGGATGATGTAATGCCGGATTCACTGGTGGAGCGCGGGCATCTAGATCATATCGTGCGCAAGGCAATTCAGATGGGCATGCGTCCGGAAGATGCGATCTACGCAGCAACGTCTACCCCTGCTTCCCGGATGAAAATGACCGATCGCGGCAGCGTTGCTCCAGGCAAAGTGGCCGACTATGTGCTGGTATCCAACTTGGAGGATCTCTCCATTGATCAGGTGTACAAAAATGGACGCAAAGCTTATGACGACTACGAACCGTATAAGCAGGAACGGATCACCGGGCAGTTTCCACCTCACTTCTATAAGAGCGTACAGTTGGAGAAGTTGGGCGCACCAGACTTTGCAATTCATGTGTCAGATCCGAAAGTCAGTGGATCAGGGGTTGATCTCGCTAATGAAGGTGAGCACCAATGCCGTGTCATGATGGTCAAGGATGGTTCTACTTTTGTAGAAGAACATATTGCACCGGTCCAATCATCGGATGGCGAATTGTTATGGGAAGAAAGTGGATATGCGCAGATTGCGACCTTTGAACGTTATGGCGTGAACGGCAATCGTGCACATGGTCTGATCGGTGGAGACACCATCAAGCGTGGCGCCATTGCAACGACATATTCACACGACAATCACAACCTGCTGGTTGTGGGACGCAATCGCGAAGATATGATATTGGCAGCTAACACCGTAATTTCGAGCCAGGGTGGATTCTGTGTTGTGGAAGATGGCAAGGTGTTGTCCCATCTGGAACTTCCTGTAGGTGGCATTTTGACGGAAGAACCGCTTGCGGTAGTTTCTCATCAAGTGAAGGAGTTACGTGCAGCTATGCTGTCTCTAGGGTATGTTCATTACAACCCAATCATGTCGCTTAGTACGCACTCCCTTGCGGTAAGTCCGGCGCTGAAAATTACGGACCATGGCCTGATTGATGTGAATGCAGGTAAGGTTGTATCGTTAGTAATCTAATTAGAATACACACATTCTGTGATGTTCCTCCAATTAAATTAGATTGTAGAGTGAAATTTAAGCCTTTGACGGATAAAACTATAAGGTTTCAATAAAATAAAAAGGCATGCGTACATTACTCCTATCAGGGTACAGGACGTATGCCTTTTTGAATTCATTACGTGATTGCTCATCTCTTCTGTTGAAAAGTAGGTAGCCTGTCAAAGAAAGATTTAATGAGTTGGATTCATTGCTTGCAATTCTTCTATTGAAAATCCCGTCAATTCGGAAATCGATCCAAATCCGTATCTTTGGCAATCATTTTAGAAGCTACGTTAGATTTGACAGTTTACGGCGATATGGTCAGCTCAGTCGTGTGAAAAGGTGTTCCGGTTTTATGCCGGATTGTTGCCCGTCGTTGGACTTTAGACGTGATATATTTGTATTGTGGAAATCGGGCAAGAATGAAACGCACAGCTGCAATAGCGGCATATGACTGGGGCATTCCTCTTCTTGCCCTTCTTTCTTAAATACGGTTACTAAATGCAAATTGTGAACATATAATGGATATATGAATATATAATTGTAAATTATATGTAAAATTTATATGAAAAGCATTGTTCAATTAGGATAATTATGGAACAATTGTAATTGATCGTTTCGATCAAAAAAATTTGCGGAGGTGGTAGTATTGTCTAGGACAAGGAAGTTCTTGTCAGTAGCATTGAGTCTGGTTCTCTTACTAACGATTGTTGGTTTTCAGCAAGCGAGGGCAGCAGAAGCTACAGTTGATGAACAAGAGACAAATGTGGTGGTTCCTGATGAACTTCTTATTAAAACATCAGAAGGAGTCAAGGGAATTGAAATTAAAACTCCTGACGGAAAAGTAGAAGTCAAAAGGGCTATCGTTACAGAGTATGTTCCTGTTAACTCGACTGCTTATTTGCTAGCTACTGGCCAAGATCCAATTGAAAACAAACTAATCAAAGTGGTGGATGTTACTTACCTTGATGAAGCAAAGAATGACGACTGGAAACATGAAGTAGCACCTGCTGCAATCGGTGACTTATATGCTAAAAATCCGAGCGCTGAATATGCAACAGTTAACCCTAACTATGTAGTTGCTTCTGTAGAAGAGACCGGAAGTTCTGGCGGTACATTAACACTTTCTCAATCGGTGACGGTTGGTAACTCCTTTAATGCTAGCATAGGTATCAGCGCATCAGTTGTGTCTGCAACTGTTGGTTATAACGTATCTCAAAGCTGGACATCAACAGCGTCCTTCAGTGAGAGCATCGCGAAAGACAATCACAAGACAGTGATTAATGCTTACAATCGTTACATGACAAGACACTTTGAAGTTTGGAAGAAGGGACTTTTCTCTGATAGTTTGCAAACTCACAGTGCTTCAGATCGTCATGTTGGTTTCAGATTTGATGTACTCCGAATTCCTGGATATCCAAGTATGTAATGAAATAGTGACTAATTTAAAGGAAACGACGGGTTTGTACTGTATTATCGGTACTCACCCGTTTTCTGTTCCTTGACCCGCATTTGGTAGTTTCATTAAAATGGTCTTGTTCTTCCTTTATAGTTACATAGTACGTATGCATTTAAAGCAAAGAGAGCAGCGTTGTGCTGCGGATGATACTGATGCAATTTTTTAAAAGCGTCACACGAATCGCCAAAAATTGTTATTAGTAAAGATATTATAATCTATATAAAAAAATCAATAGGTTTAGTTATGAATTCTGGTTTATGCCAAGCCCTGATTTTCATCTTAGTTAACTTAAATTTGACTTTCGGTAATTTTTTATATGCATCGTAAAGAGAATCAACAGTCTAATATTGCAACTTTCTGATTTTCCTGTTAGGACTTAGTTTGTCAATGGTTTCATAGAAATTTCAAAAAACCATAATATCAACCACGGATAGGAGGAAAATAACATTCAATATTAATGCAAATAACTTCATGAAATTAACAACTCTCTAGTTTATTTAAATATAACTAGAATATACTCGTATTATTTGATGAGGTAAAAGGAGGGGATATCAACTCATGTTTTCCAATAAACATGATGCTAAAACCATATTTTTCGACGTAGATGATACCTTATATGATCACTTGCAGCCGCTTCGTGATGCGTTGCAGGACGTTCTCGGCCTGCCGGATGATTTCCCTTATGCTGAGGCCTACCACCGTTTTCGCTATTATAGTGACTGGTTGTCTGCACAAGAAGATCTGTCTGCTGTACCGGAGCCGGATGCGGTGGAGAGAATGCGCCGTCGAAGGTTTGAGTTGACGATGGAGGAGTTTGGACTCCCCCTACAATCGGGACAGGCTGAAGAACTGCAAGCTCAGTATCTGAGCAGACAGTTTGAGATTGTGCCTTTTGAAGGAGCATATGAGTTGATTAGAAGGCTTCAGGCAGAGGGCCATACTGTTGGTCTAATCACCAATGGAGAAGGAGAGCATCAGCGCCGCAAGCTTGAAGCACTGGATGTGCTCAGCCTCGTGGAAGAGCATCTGATTTTCATCTCCGGTATGACTGGTTATGCCAAGCCAGATCGCAGGTTGTTTGAATATGTGAGTAAGCAGTCCGGGACAGCTCCCCGTTCCAGCTATTACATTGGAGACTCGTGGCGTAATGATGTGGTAGGTGCAGTGGATGCAGGCTGGACAGTTATATGGTTTAATCATCGGGAGGCGCAATCGGAGTCTGATCATCAGCCTCATTTTGTAGCGTCGAGCTATGAAGAAATCAGTCGTATTCTGACTTTTGAGGTTGTCCGAGTTTAAGGAGACATATGTTGAAAGGAGCAGTCCTGTTACCGTTTTAGGTGCAGGTCTGCTTATTGGTGTTTAAAGAAAGACTTCATTTCTTACGTTATACCTTCTATAAAGGCATTAATAATGAGATGTCTAACTCTTCGCTTTCAATTACAATGGCCATGAGTCCAGCTTCTGTTTTGGTTTCGTGCCATTCATGTTTATCCCAGAGTACGGCTTCCCCACAATGCATTTTAATGTATTCATTTGCTTCGCCTCTAACCCAACCTTCTCCACTTACGATTAAAAGCAGTTGAGGAACCACAGCTTGGTGATAACCTACTACTCCACCCTCAGGCAAGTGCATACATCCGATCTGAGCTGTTTTGTCGGTCTGCGTAATACGTGACATGATGAAATTAGAATCAAATTTGGTAATCTTTTTCCCTGACTCTTCTTTAAATTGAAATATCCTCATGTTTACCTCCGCAATCGTGACTAAGTTAACTTCCTGTAACGATAATTGTCTTTAATATGAGTATCATCTCATCTTATCCATACAATTGATGGCAACCCAATCAGATGAGTTTATCATAGCTCCAATAGGTCGGGGGAGAATTTGCTTAAAATCATTTTGTTACCTGCCTGTGCCGTCGTTTCTATGAAGCTGTACTTCATGGAATCTTCATTTACAAGACAGTGCAAAAGCCTTCCCAAACAGTGTATACGATGTTATAATTAAAACAAGATTTAGATTAAGTCTAAATTAAAATGATGAATCAAAGCAACGCCATAACAATCATTTAAATTCTATTTTTATATTCGAGAGGGGATAAATTCCATGAGCACAATCCAAACTAGAAACAACACTTTTGCTAACAACGCCACAGCACTTCAAGAGGTCCTGAACCGTCAGATCGCAGGTTGGTCCGTACTATACACGAAACTGCATAACTTCCACTGGTATGTCCAAGGGCCACATTTCTTCACACTGCATGCCAAATTCGAAGAACTGTACAACTTGGTTACGGCAAATATGGACGAAGTTGCAGAACGTTTGCTGGCTATGGGTGGACGTCCGGTGGCTACGATGGCTGAACAGCTGCGTCTGTCTCCAATTGAAGAGGCACAAGGCCCGTTGTCTGCTGAGCGTATGGTAGAGTCGGTGGTTGCTGATCTGCGTACCATGGTGGAAGTGATTCATCAAGGTATTCACGAAGCGGGAGAAGCAGAAGATAACGCAACAGAAGATATGTTAATTGGATTCACCGCTGCGCTGGATAAAGAGGTCTGGATGTTAAACGCATTTCTGGGCAAATAAGCAAAGTTACCCTTCATCCTGACAACGATATGTAGAGTCCGTGAACAAAGTGCCCGTTCGCTTACAAATCCAGTGCGCTTGCCGTATAATGATGGCATCCAAGATGTACAGAATGGTGGAATGAATGATGCGGTCAGACCTGGAACAATTGCAGGAAGAAGCTGAACGGTTTATATATACATGTTATGAAGAGCTGGGCCATTCGCGTGAAGACGCGCAGGCCCGGCTTGTTGCTGTTATGGAGGAGATCGAAGTAACGGGTACCTATGTGCATACCACAGAAGAATTGGAGCAGGGTTGCAAAATGGCCTGGCGGAACAGCAACCGATGCATCGGGCGGCTGTTCTGGGATAAATTGCGGATTGTGGATGCCCGTCATGCCGATACGGCAGGAACGGCAGCGGATGCTGTGTTGAATCATATTCATGTGGCATCCAACGGTGGTAAAGTCATTCCGATGATTACGATCCTTCCTCCGGATGGACCAAATGGAGCTCCGGTACGTGTCTGGAATCATCAGCTCATTCGTTATGCAGGATATGAGACAGAGCAAGGCATTATTGGAGATCCTGCTTCCGTGGAGTTGACCAAGGCGGCTATGTCCCTTGGCTGGCAGGGGGCAGGTAGCCCCTATGATGTGTTACCGCTCATTATTCAGGCGCAAGGACAAGTCCCAGAGTGGTATGTTGTACCCGAAGAAGAGATTGTGGAAGTGATGATCGAACACCCGGAGCGGGATGAGATTGCCGATCTGGGCATGCGTTGGTACGGCGTTCCGATGATTGCCGATATGCGTCTGGAGATTGGCGGTATATCCTACCCGGCAGCACCGTTTAATGGTTGGTATATGGGTACCGAGATTGGCGCCCGTAATCTGGCAGATACGTTCCGGTATAACAAGCTGCCTGCAGTGGCGGCAGCCTTGGGGTTGAATACGTCAAGTGAAACGACATTGTGGAAGGACCGGGCGTTGGTGGAGTTGAATGTCGCGGTCCTGCATTCGTTTAAGAAAGCAGGCGTGAGCATTGTGGATCACCACACAGCGGCAGCGCAATTTGCGATGTTTGAACAGCGGGAAGAGAAGGCTGGGCGTGAGCTGACCGGGGATTGGGTGTGGCTGATTCCGCCAGTCTCCCCGGCAACGACGCATATTTTCCACAGCTCGTATCGCAATGAGATTGTGAAGCCGAACTTTTTCCATCAGGATCAGGCGTATACGCTGAAAGATGGCGTGGCATCTGCCGCAGAGCTGCGAAGCAGCGAGCAGCAGAATGCACAGGTAGATCATCCCCAGCCACAAGCCGGAGATGAACCAATGAAATGCCCGTTTGCACATTAAATTGTGCAGACGGGTTATTTTTTGTGATCCTTTTTTTATCAAACGAAGGGCTCCCCCTCTTTCAATCGGTACCGACTGCGCATCATACCCTGAACGCCAATGGCTGCCGCGATCAGTACCAGATTGAACACAAACACGGAGTACAGCGAACCAACCTCCATAAGCAACGCGGCAACCAGTGGAGATACGATGGAGCCGATCTCGGCCGCAGAGACAATGTTGCCTATGACAGAGCTTCGGCTCTCGTCCGGGATGTGATCCCCAATATGAGCAAAGAACGAATCCATATAACATGCACCGCCAACCCCGCCAATCAGCATGCCAACGTAGACCCATAGATGGGAGGACGTACTTAGAAATACAGCAACTTCGATTCCGATCAGGAACATGCCGAGCATGCACAGCAACAGACGATCCCCCATCCGGTCAGAGAGATAACCAACAAATGGGGCAGCGGCAAGCGTAGAAATGCCGGATACAGTGAAAGCGAGACTGGTGGCAAAGGAGTCCCAATGCATGATGTGAGCCGCATACAGTGCGAAGTAGGTGAGAAACACCGCATAGGCGCTCATCTCCAGAAAATGTACTGTACCGTAGCCGAGAAGCTGTTGACGCTGGGTGAGTTCTGTAGTTGGGTTAATCGTTATGGAGTCGGGAGCTTGATTGGATTGGGAGATATCCGTACCTTGCGTATGTAGTGCATCAGATGTTGTTGAAAGTAGAGGAGGTGCCGCCGTCTTCATTCCCATCGCAGCGACCACGGCCATCAGACAACATAACGTAACAAGCAGAAAAGGAACGGACAACGGCCAGTGTAGCGCGAGCCAGCCACTGATGACCGGACCGAGCACCATGCCGCCACCTTCACTGCTGCTGATATACCCATTGTACAGGCCGCGGTTGTCTACATTACCCCCATCCCCGATGATGGAACGCACGACTACGGTAAGTCCGGTGGAAGCCAGCCCTTGCAGCAGTCGGAGCAGGCCGAACAACTCCGCAGCAGAAGACACCGCGAAGCCACCCATGCAGACAGCGAGCAGTACCAGCATGAAGATGAGAGCACGTTTACCCCCGAGTTTCTTATAAACTGCCGCAGCAGGAATGCCACCAATCACTTTCCCGACATAAAAGAGCGCAAAAATAACCCCCATCATCCAGCCGGACAGGCCGAATTCCTCAATATATAAAGGGAACAGAGGCAGGATCATGAATCCGCCCATCTGACTTAGGAAACAGATCGTCATCAGCAAGGGCAGGTTACGACGAATATCCAAGAGCGAAGACTCCTCTCACACATAAAATGGAATCCAAAACGTGCTTCATTTCCCAAAGGATTGCGTAGATATCGACATATACCCGTAATGTATGCAGGATTCTTGAAAATAAGAAGAAAATGACACGCGGTGTTTACATCAAAACCGTTGCGGATATACCTGAATCATATATAATAGATGGGTTATCTATAAGGATGCAGAACGAAAGTGTACAGAATAAAGAGGTACCTCAAGTATAAGGGGGCGATGTAGAGCATGTCAGAACAACAACCGATTATCCGCTTCGAAGCGGTGACTCAGCAATACGATCAGGATGAAGCCGTATTGAAGGCAGTCAGCTTTGAGATTGAGCGGGGTAAATTTTATACGCTTCTTGGGCCATCGGGCTGCGGGAAAACAACGATATTGCGGCTGATTGCCGGTTTTGCGGAGCCGACACAGGGCAGTATTTATTTTAATGGTGCGCTCATCAACCGGGTGCCAGCCCATCAGCGGCAGGTGAATACCGTATTTCAGGATTACGCGTTATTTCCACATTTGAATGTATTTGAGAACGTGGCTTTTGGTTTGCGGATCAAAAAGATGAAAACAGCTGAAATTCGCAGCAAAGTGTTGGAAGCCCTCAAATTCGTCAATCTTTCGGGCTATGAGAACCGTGAAATTGGTGAAATGTCCGGTGGACAACGACAACGTGTTGCGATTGCACGTGCCATTGTGAACGAACCCGAAATTCTGCTGCTGGACGAGCCTTTGTCTGCACTCGATCTGAAGCTGCGGACTGAGATGCAGTATGAGCTGCGCGAGTTGCAACAGCGACTGGGCATTACGTTTATCTTTGTTACGCATGATCAGGAAGAGGCCTTGGCGATGTCGGATGAGATCTTTGTCCTGAATGGCGGTGTGATTCAACAGAGCGGTACGCCGAACGATATCTATGATGAGCCGATTAACCGTTTTGTGGCGGACTTTATCGGAGAATCGAACATTGTATCGGGCAGAATGAAGCAGGACTTTGTGGTGGAATTTGCTGGCGCACAGCACGAGTGTGTCGATCAGGGTCTCCAGCCGGACGAGCCGGTAGAGATTGTCATTCGCCCAGAGGATCTGGAGATTACAACTGAAGAACAAGGCAAGTTGAAGGTCAATGTAGACTCCCAGTTATTCCGCGGGGTGCATTACGAGATCTCCACATACGACGATGCGGGCAATGAGTGGCTGGTTCATTCAACCAAGAAAGCCGTTGTCGGTGCGCGGATTGGACTGTATTTTGACCCGGAAGCTGTACACGTCATGCGCTTTAACGAGACCGAAGAAGAGTTCGACAAACGACTTGAAGCCTACCAAGAGGCCGCTCATGCAGACTAAGGCCAGCACACGCAATGCGTATCTGATTCCATATGTATTATGGATGGTGTTGTTTGTTGTGGCGCCGGTTCTGCTGGTCATCTATTATTCGTTCTTCGATGTGGAGGGTAACTTTACGTTTGACAACTACGCCCGATTCTTCACGCCGGTGTACTTGCAGATGACGCTCAGTTCGTTCTGGTATGCATTTCTGATTACGGCGTTCTCACTGCTGATCTCGTATCCAACGGCGTATATGCTGACCCGGACGAAGCACAAGCAGCTGTGGTTGCTGTTGATCATTCTGCCAAGCTGGATCAATCTCTTGTTAAAAGCGTATGCCTTCATCGGCCTGTTTGGAACGTACGGTTTGACCAACTCCCTGCTTGAAGTTGTGGGTATTGGTACACAGCAGATATTGTTCACCGACTTCAGCTTTATCTTTGTCTCGGTGTACATCTTCATTCCATTCATGATTCTGCCGATCTTCAATGCGCTGGAAGAGATGAATCCATCGTTGATCTACGCGGCTCGGGATCTGGGAGCCTCATCTTGGCTGACGTTCCGCCGGGTTATCTTTCCGCTGACAATTAGCGGGGTGAAATCAGGCTGTCAGGCTGTATTTATTCCTGCGCTGTCTCTGTTCATGATTACCCGCCTCATTGCGGGAAACCGTGTAATTACGCTGGGAACTGCGATTGAACAGCATTTTCTCGTCACCCAGGACTGGGGGATGGGTTCTACGATTGCCGTCTTTTTGATTATTGCGATGGCGATTATTATGTTCCTGACCGGATCAGGCAAGAAGGAGGTGCGTAATGGGAAGAAACGGAAAGCTGTCTAACGTCTATCTGGCCGTTGTATTCGCCATCCTGTACGCACCCATTGCGTATCTGATCTTCTACTCCTTCAATAGTGGCGGTCATATGCGCAGCTTCGAAGGATTCACGCTTGAATGGTACAGAGAGGTGTTCGCCGATACACGGCTGCTCATCATTGTGCTGAATACATTTATCATTGCGTTGCTGTCATCGGCCATCTCAACGATCCTTGGTGTAGCAGGAGCACTGGCGATCTACCATGTACGTCGCAAACGGACCAGGAACACGCTTCTGTCACTCAACAACGTGCTGATCGTCAGTCCCGATGTCATCATTGGTGCGTCATTCCTGATTCTATTCACCATGATTGGCATCAAACTGGGCTTCACCTCGGTTCTGTTATCTCATATCGCATTCAGCGTACCCATTGTCGTGATTATGGTCCTGCCGAAGCTGCAGGAGATGAGTCCAACACTGATGGATGCGGCGCGTGATCTGGGTGCTGGCTCATGGCAGATTCTGACGCGTGTAGTGCTGCCATACGTGAAACCCGGTATTTTTGCCGGATTCTTCATGGCCTTGACGTACTCGCTGGATGATTTTGCAGTAACCTTCTTTGTCACGGGTAATGGATACTCCACGCTCTCGGTAGAGATATACTCCAGAGCAAGGCAGGGTGTTTCGTTGTCCATCAATGCATTGTCTACCCTGTTATTCCTGCTCACGGTGCTGCTGGTGGTCGGATATTACTTCATTAACCGCCGTGCAACACGGATACCACCTGGAGGAAAGGGGCTGCGTCCATGAAGCAACTGGTACGGACATTTGCGCTTGTTTTTGTGGCCGCCTTTGCTCTTATGATCCTGGCTTCGTATCTGAACAAGAGTCAGGGGTATTCTGGCGGCAACACACTGACCATCTATAACTGGGGCGATTATATCGACCCCGATCTGCTCAAGGAGTTTGAGGACGAGACAGGCATTAAGGTCATCTATCAGACGTTTGACTCCAATGAAGCGATGCTGACCAAGATTGAGCAGGGCGGTACGACGTTTGATGTGGCGATTCCTTCCGAATATGCGATTAGCAAAATGAAAGAAGAAGACCTGCTCGTGCCACTCGATCATAACAAATTAACCAACCTGGACAACATTGATCCGCGATTCATGGACTTGTCCTTTGATGAAGGCAACAACTACTCCATTCCGTATTTCTGGGGCACGGTGGGGATTGTATACAATCCTGAACTGGTGGACGGGTTGACGTTTGATAGCTGGAATGACCTGTGGGACCCACGTTTGAAAAATCAAATCCTGCTCCTTGATGGCGCACGTGAAGTCATTGGCATGGGATTGAACAGTCTCGGGTATTCCCTGAACGATACCAACGAAGATCATCTGCAGGAAGCGCTGAAGAAGCTGTCAACATTAACACCGAACGTCAGAGCAATTGTGGGTGACGAGATCAAGATGCTGCTTGCGAACGAGGAAGCGGCAGTTGGACTTGTATGGTCCGGGGATGCATCCGAGATTATGGATGAGAACGACAAGCTGGATTACATGGTGCCGGAAGAAGGCTCGAACCTCTGGTTCGATAACATGGTTATTCCGAAGACGGCGAGTAATATTGAAGGGGCACACCAGTTTATCAACTTCATGCTGGACCCGGATCATGCCGCTCGCAATGCGGAGTATGTCGGGTATTCCACTCCGAACGCTGAGGCCCTTAAGCTGCTGCCAGAGGACATCTCGGAGGATGAACGTTTCTATCCAGACGAGACACTGACAGGCAAGCTGGAGGTCTACGATAATCTGGGCAAAAAAATGCTCTCGCATTATAACGACCTGTTCCTGGAGTTTAAAATGCACAGTAAATAACCGCCAATAGCGTGTACACAGTTCATTAGATTCTGTAAAAAAGACAAAACGGGTTGTTGCTCGTCATTTCATTTGAATGACGAGCAACAACCCATTTTTTATTACCTACTTCAGAGCAAAAGCGCAGGTTATGTTTTTTCGTGCACACGTTAACGGAGGGGACAGAACAAACGAAGGAAGCGGAGCGTTCGCCTTTATCACCAGATTTCCCATTTCAGATGGGATTCAAAAAAATCCGGGGATAACAGCGATCCGAAGTTGTTCTGTCACCGCAGTGATCAAGTGGAAACGAATAAAGGGTTACATACGCTTTTTGCGACCCACCATGATCCACGCCCCACCCATAATCAGAACAATTGCCACGAACGGTTGGATAAAGCTCAAGCTGCTCAGCATCGTGCCAATCGACATCACAGCGAAGAACAGCAACGATATAACCGTTAGAATATTGATGGGGATCAGCAACCATTTGTTCCGACCACCGAACCAATACAATTCGAATAGTCCAACAGCAACAGCCAAGATGAAGCCCGGCCACATCGTACCCCAGTTGTTAAACAGCATAGCGATTTGACAGACAATACCAACCGTGAGCAACAACCCACCGGGAACCAGCAGTCCTACCCCTCTGCCAATCATGGAGAAGTACAGCCAGTGGAAGAAAAGCCCGAGTGGAATCACGAATAATGTGGGCCAGAAGTTCGCAAAGATCGTACCCGGACCGAGTGAACCTCCCTGGTTCAAAATCAGGTACACGCCCAGCAAAATGAGAACAGGCGCAAGGATCGTACGTTTAGCCATAATATCTCTCCTTCTCAATACAAAATCAATTTTCCGAACAGTTGTATGTAGAGCAATTACTTTCGTTATTCACAGCATACCATGAACTGGAAAAGTTAATCCTCCGTCTTTGGAGTTAAAGTGAACCTAGACCAAAGTCTAGGTAAACATTTTTGGGAAACTAGCTCTCTGAAGATAAGCGTATAGTTGAACATACTAAAAACCCACTCTGTTGAAGAGTGGGTTCTGTCATTTTTTCATCAAAAGCGAAGTTCGTTATTTCACCACATCTGAATGTTTCTTGCCCCAGCTGTTCACACCGTCATCCTCAATGATGGAGATGGCTGCGTCCGCGATGTCGGGGTTTGTCATCAACTTCTCCTGAATACGGAACTTGATGTCATCCGCATCAGCCAGGCTGAGTCCTTTGGTCAACTCAATCAGACCTTCCACATGATAATAACGGCCTTCCTGAATAATACGCATCATCTGAATGTCAGCAACGTGTGGGTCTGCCAGAATGGTTTGGGACACTTTGTCCTCAATATCCTGGGGAGCCGCTACCCCGATCAATCCGATCATATTATCGTAACCGACACGGAAGGCGACAGCGATCATCAGACATCCAATGATCGTCGTCACGATCCCATCAAGCAATGCAAAATTGGTCAGGGCAATAACCACGACAGAGATTAATGCAAGCAGGGCACCAAGTACAGCGACAACATCTTCGTAGAATACGAGACGGGTTGGTGGCGCAGCACGGCCAACGTTTTTGATGGCAGCAGGGACCAAGGCAAATCCGGCGGCTTTGGGTGCGCGTGCTTCTTTTAGAATTTCCTTCATGGCTTTGATCAGAATGGCCCCATCAATCAGAATGTTCAAGATGAGCACACCGATGTTAATCCAGAGCCCCCCTGAATGGCCCGCAGGATGCTGGAGCAGGTGAATCCCCTCATGAATGGTCTCATAGGCCATAATCGTCACGACAATCACGGCGATCATGCAGAAAATGTTAATGACCCGTCCGAATCCGGTCGGGAAGCGGCGTGTAGGTTTTTTCTCGGACAACACACTTCCGACAAAGACAAACCCTTGGTTAATGGCATCAGCGAGTGAATGCATCGCCGAAGCGAACATGGCGCCACTGCCACTGAATAGGAAGGCTCCCCCTTTGCACACCGCAAGAACCGCATTACCTGCCATCGCTACGGCGGAAGATGTGTTTCCTTTTTTGACGAGAGACATAAAGCTCTCAGACTTCGGTTGTTCAGCCACTTCGGTTGTTCCTCCCAGATCAATGTATTAGGTGTAGAAAAGGCAGTTTATCTATACAGCATGTGCATTTCCACTAAATGTTATTATAACCGCTTTGACATATCCCATCATTATGCAAAAAAGGTCATATCACCATGTGCAACTCAGTACTCGATAGCCTCCAGTGCACGTAAATTCCGGTTGGACTGCTCCAACAGTTCCGTAAACGTCCCAGCGACATAATATACAAAATCCGGGTCATGCACATACATAATAATCTGCCCAACTGTTCCTTGCTCTGTCGGATCAAAGTCGAACATCAGATACAGCGAACCGCCTCCAAGCTTGCCAAACGTAACCCATTTCTTTTGAAAAAGGTAAGGTTTGATTCGGGGATCAAGCTCACGGATCTCTTCTTCGGTAAAATAATCATCCATGCGGTTCTCCACCAGCGTGGACTGCTCCTGTTGAATCTTTTCCAGGGATAACAGATAAAATGGTTCGGATTCCTTTCCATCCTCAAGGCTTGGATACAAGACGTGAAAGGCATAACCGCTCCCATTTTTACGTTTATAAAACGCACGAAAATCAGCAGGCAATCGAATACCTTGTTCACGCTCGAATGCGTCAAGCTGCTCATCCGTCACGCCTTCAAACTCGCGATATGCGGTGAGCAGCTCCCGGTTTTCCTCATCCTGTACCTTCTCCTCCAGCAACATATCCAGTTCATCCATCAATCCATATATACGCTGTTCTGGCATCCAATTCCCTCCGTATGAGCTATTCAGATAATATGGTGAGTGATATGCGAGTAAACTGTGCCTGATTTCACCTCATATTATAGTTATAATCCGGAAAAGCACACAAGAAACCGGAGTCCTTGCTTTACATACTACAATGGTCTCATTATTCAAAGGCGGTAACAACAAATAAAGCGTGAGCAACAGGGGAACCACCTGTAACTCACGCTAGTTATTTATCTACTATATAAGTGAAACTAACCTTTCACAAAGTCCTCTTTAATCAAACTTCCAACAGGACAAGCTCAGGTTGCCATACTGATAGGCTTTGAACAGGAGTGATGATCGCTTGTTCTGATCTCCCGCACCCATGGCGAGTAACAGCGGTACAAAATGCTCCGGCGTAGGCACGGCGGCTTGAGCTGAAGGTGCCAGTGTATCATAGGAGAAGAGAGACTCCGTGTCCCAACTCACCAGCTTGTCCTGCAGCCAGTTATCGAACTCGGATGCCCACGGGTCAACGCCGTTACTTTCCCAGTTCAAACGACGTAGATTGTGAACGGTTCCGCCGCTGCCAATGACGAGAATGTCTTGCTCACGCAAGGAAGCGAGCGCCTGTCCGACCTGATATTGCTGCTCACCTGTCAGATAGCGATTCACAGACAGAGCAACTACGGGGATATCCGCATCTGGGTAGAGCAGGCGCAGAACAACCCAAGCCCCGTGATCCAGGCCACGAACATCATCCGTTTGTACCGGAATCCCAGACTCTGCAAATAAACGCTCCACTTCGGCTGTGGTCTCTGCCTGTCCTTGAGCCGGATATTTGATCTGATACAGCTCGGGCTGGAAACCGCCGAAATCATAGATAGTTTCGTAATGGGTTACCGAGGATACAAGCTGAGTTGTGGATTCCCAGTGAGCTGAGAACAATATGATGGCTTTAGGTTTTGGCAGTTCCTGTCCAAGTTTCTGCAAAAATTCGGTGTAGGCATTCTCCTCCAGTGCCAGTGATGGGGCACCGTGAGCAATAAACAGGGATGGCATCATTATGAATTCAGTCCTTTCAGATCTTCGTTCAGGTCTTCGGTAGTCAGATTCGCGTCCTTCCGAAGCCATTGTTGGAATTGTTGATATAGATCGGGGGTCACCTGATGCCCACCGTTGTAAGGTACATATGTGACGTGATCGGTATATTGACGGAAGAAATCGGCGTTATCTTCGCCCAGTTGCAGCGGGAATAGATGATCCTGATCCCCATGGGAGATGAACACGGACAGCTCCGAATCGGGTTGCAGCTTGTACTCGTCTTTCACAAATAGCGGGATGTACCCACTCATCGCTACAATGCCTTTAATGGCATCTCCCATAATCAGCGATAAAGTCATCGCCATAATGGCGCCTTGGCTGAATCCGGCGATATAACGCCGCGTGGGATCAATAGCATATTTGGCAGACAGATCCACAATTAATTGTTGTAGTCCCAGCACGGAGGCATCATACAATTCACGGATGGGATTGCCAATGCTTTTAATCTGAAAATAAGCATAACCACTACCCTGAACGATAGGCCCGCGAATGGCGACAATAATGAAATCAGACTGCAGGGGCTCCATCAAACGAAGCATATCCTGTTCATCCGATCCCATGCCATGTAAGGCGAAAATCACGGGATAACGTTGATTTGGATTGTAGTGAGACGGTAATCGGACTTCATGTATATAAGGAGAATTCATTAAAAGCACCACCTGATGAGGATTGAGTGAAAATATTGATCTGACGATAAAGTTCACTAATATGAAATAAATATTCCTATTTATGAACAAAATTTATCATGCTTTCATTGTAGGGTCAACATTTTTTTTGTATGATGAATATATGTTATGTATAAGAAACCTTGATTGTAATTATTAGATAAGCCGCTGAGAATGATTCATATCTTATTCCCGAGGACGTGATCAGGATGTTAAAGAGTATCGTGCCTATTTTGAGAATATTTGATGAAAATAAAGCTAGAGAGTTCTACCTTGAATACCTGGGTTTCCAATTGGACTGGGAACATCGATTCGAACCGGATATGCCCTTATATATGCAGGTTTCGCTTGATTCCATCGTGATTCATCTGTCCGAACATCATGGAGATTGTACACCTGGAGCTGCCTTGCGGGTGGAGACGGACAATGTGGATGCGTTACGGGATAGACTTCTTTTGCAAAAGTACACATATTCCAGACCGGGTATCGAGGAAACACCTTGGAATTCAAGGGAAATGACTGTGACGGATCCGTTTGGCAATCGAATTATATTTGTTGAGGCAAGCGCCGAATAGATAACCTGAGTAGCTAAGCTTACGTCTGGTGTCTTATATAGATCAATAGAAGGGGAGGGACGCCATATGGATATTGGCTTGGCTATTCGTACGATCCGCAAACAGAAACAGATTACGATCATGCAGATGTGTGAGGGGACCGGTTTGTCCAAAGGTTTTATCAGCAACGTGGAAAATAACAAAACATCACCTTCCATTGCTACGCTTGAAAGTATTGCGGATTATCTGGAAGTGCCACTTCCCTATTTGCTGCTGACACCGGAGCAACGGATGAACGTGGTACGCAAGAACGAGCGCAAGGAAACGACAGCTGGAAGTGGACAGATCAAAGTGCAGCAGCTTACCGCTAAAGGTGCAATGCGCATGTCCATTGTAGAATTGCCTCCAGGCGCATCGACAGGGGTTAGCAAACATGCCGGGGAGGAAAGCCATCTGGTGTTACAGGGAAAGATTCGTGCGGAGCAATGCGAAGATGTGGAAGTTCTTGAAGTAGGTGATTCGTTTACCTGGAATGCGATAGTGCCCCATGAAGTGACTAATATTGGGGAGGAGACTGCGGTGGTGCTCATTGCGGTGTCCAAGGAATTAGGTTTGGATCATTTGTAGAATTAAAAAAAGGACGGCTTCCAAGTCATGAACATGCGAACATGCATACATGTACAATGGGAACGTCCTTTTTCATATTTCTAACGAACTGAGCGAGGCTTATACGATGATTCTAAGCAGACATTGAGAATTCGTTAGAAAGGTCAGAAGCACTCTATCTATTGTGGATTCGTTGTCCAGATGCCTGCAGCTTTAACGAATACGCGGTCAGACAGCTTGAGCGTTGCGAGTGCAAGTTCAGCTACATCTTCCGCTTGCATCATGCGATCTTCGTCGCCAATTTTCAGTCCGGCATTGGTCGCAAGCTCCGTATTAACGGTGCTTGGAGTCAGCGCCGTCACACGAATGTTGGACTTGCGTACTTCCTGCATCAGGGATTCGGTCATGCCAAGTAGCGCAAATTTGGATGCGCAGTATGCCGAACCTGTAGCGAATCCGCGCTCACCTGCAGTGGAAGCGATATTGATGATGCTGCCGCTGCTTTCCTTAATCATGCTTGGAAGAACAGCGCGTGTGACGTAATATGTACCCATAACGTTAACATGCAGGATGCGTTCCCACTCTTCCGGGTCCATATCCAGCAGGGTGCCAAAACTTGCGATACCTGCATTATTGATCAGAATATCCACCGCACCGAGTTCCATCTCAATGGCTGCTACAGCGGCTTCCGCCTGTGTGCGATCCGAGATATCTGCTACGGCACTGGTTACTTTTACACCATATTCTTGACTAAGAGATTGCTGAAGAGCCTGAAGATCCGAAGCGGTACGTGCGATAAGTCCAAGGTGCACACCTTCTTTGGCAAGTGCTTCAGCGATCGCACGGCCGATACCTTTACCGGCACCTGTGATGACAGCTGTTTTATTTTTAAGTTCCATGTGGGTAATTCCTCCTTAGAAATGGTCTGGCATCTGATTATACTATATTACCCACAGTTCGGAAATTTGCTTCATCACTATTTGGTAATCTCGATGCTGCCAGAGGAGGTACGGGCCTTGATCACTTCCCGGCTCACCATTGGCGATTCAGGTATCTCTACATCTCCGGAAGTAGCCTTAGCGTCATAAATTCCGTCAAAATCAGGTGCAGCTTGAATGAATATATCTCCTGATGTTCCAGACGCATTAATCGGGGCGGAATGAGACTGTTCAATATGAATGCTACCCGAAGTGAATTGAACATCTGCTGCGCCGTTTAATTCAGTGATCTCAATATCTCCTGATTTAATCTTACTGTTTACTTGACCAACTACCTGATCAGCAGTAAGACTTCCGGATGTCTGTTTCACGGTCATGTCTCCATTAATCATGGAAGCGGTAATGTCACCAGAAGTTAGAGCCAACTCAATCTTGGAAGCTTTGATGTTTTCCAGACGTATGGAACCTGAGGTGTTATTCAGCTCAAGCTGATTGGCACTCAGATCCGTTAGATCCCAGTCACTTGAAGAGGAGTACAGTTTAACCTCATTTAATTGGTGTCCTTCAGGCAGAGCAACCGTTATTTTGGAGTCTTGATCATTCCAATACAGGGTGAAAAGTTGCAATCGTTCACGTTCTGTCTGAGACAGTTGGAATGTGCCGTTGGATAAAGTGGCCTGTTTGAAGCTGTTGACTACGGCAGGGTCCCATTTGCCATCCACTTCAATATAACCATTGGAATCCGGGCTTACGACAAATTCAATATCTGCACTGAAATTAGCATGGATAATCATGTTTTGTAATTCATCTGCTTTGAAATCCCATCTTTTGGAATAATGTTCTCGTTCATCCCCGAACTGAACGCCATAGATGGATGTTCCAAGCAAACCTATTCCGATACAGATCACGGCGACCGCAAGCCATTTCTTGGTGCTCATGCGGAAACATCTCCTTTCATCGTGTTTTTATTCCATTGAATGTATTGTAGAGTGATATTTTTGAAGGCTCTGTAAACGTACTTCGATGCAATGGCAAAACAAATGCCGACACCGAATACGCCAATCGCAACGAAAATTTCTGCTTTATCGAGTTGGCCAAGGAATACGAAGTCCACCACTGCTGCCACAGGAGCCAAGACCAGCAAGGATAGGCTGGCGAGCGTAAGCCATACTGACCATAGAGTAAGACCAAGTGGAATGCCAAGCATCAGATTCAGGAATAACAGGCCGATGGCTGTGAAAAAGTTGCGAGTGGCTCTGGTGCTGTTTCTAGGTGACCGCATTTCACGATACGTCGGTGCATAGAACGCATCTGAACCCGGCGTATGAATGTCATAACGATCACCAAGTGCTTCCTTGGCGATCTCTTCCGGGTGTCCCAGTTCGCGAGCAATCTCTTCCTCCAGTCGGCCTTCTCTTAATCCAAGCTCGAAATGTTGTTCATAGTCGGCGAGCAACTCAGCCCGTTCGAGTGGGTCCATCGGCCGTAGATGAATTTCCATGGCTTTCATAAATTGTTGTCTATTCATTAGGGGTTCCTTCCTCAATCAGATTTGCGACATTGCGCACAAATTCATTCCATTCTGTCGTCAGTGCCGTCATGTAGTCGCGACCTGTATCGGACAGTCGGTAATACTTGCGGGGCGGTCCTTCCGTTGATTCTTGCAGATAGGTGGTGCAGTAACCGTCATTGACAAGTCGGCGAAGCAAGGGATACAGTGCACCTTCAGCAACTTCAATATGTTTGGAGACCGCCTGAGCCAGTTCGTAGCCATACCGATCCTGGCGGTTAATTAATACCAGGACGCACAGCTCCAATACCCCTTTTTTGAACTGGATGTTCACATTCACACAGGTTCCTCCTAAGTAGCTTCATTTATCGCTAGTGTATATTGTTCAGTAGTGGTGAAACCATCATAGCATTCAGTACTGTTTATTGCAAGGTAGTGACTTTAAAATAGTTCCGTATCACGATTTATCGATAATATGTTCGTTTGATCTTTGATGTTCAGTTGAAGCTGCTGTTGTTAAGCTATAATTCAGCATACGAAAAAACCGGATCGGTTACTTCCGTCTGGAGGCGGATTCCGATCCGGTCTGAGAGATGAACTTTTGGTTCTGCGATTTACACATTACAATCCCTGCACGTTAGTTACTCTTGTGCGTCCAGAATTTTAAGATCTTCCACAGCAGGACCTTCAATCACATGGCCTGCATAATCGAAGCGGGAACCATGACATGGGCAATCCCATGAACGCTCTCCTTTGTTCCATTCGACTTCGCACCCCAAGTGAGTGCAGGTGGTATCCACCAGGAACAGCTTGCCACTGGTGTCCTTGTAGGCGCCAGCACGTTTGCCGTTATGACGAACGACGGCTCCTTCGTCTTCGCCAATATCGCTAACCTTTTTGTGCACAATGCCTACTTTGCCAGAGATTAATTCCTTGGCTACATTCATATTCTCCACAATAAAGTGCTTCATGCCAGGATCAGCTTTGAATCTTGCCGGATCGAATACAGCGGCATGAGGATTATCACGTCCAGTGATGCGATCCGCAAGAAGGTGTCCTGCCATCGTGCCAGTCGTCATCCCCCATTTGGCAAACCCGGTGGCTACATAGACACGTTCATGTCTTCCGGTAATCGGTCCAATGTAAGGCACCTTGTCAATGGAGATCAAATCCTGGGCTGACCAGCGAAAAGGAATGTTGCGGATGCCAAATGTCTCCGCTGCGAACTGCTCCAGGTGTTCATAATGACCGAAGGTGCAGATGCCTTGTCCGGTTTTGTGATTTTCTCCCCCGAAGAGAATGAGTTCTTTTCCATCATGAAGGACAGGACGTAGGGATCGGTACGGTGTATCGTCCGAGATGTACATGCCGCCCGCATAAGGTTTCTCCGGTTCGACTAATACAGCGTAGGATCGTTCGGCGTGTAATCGTGTGAAATAAAATCCGGGATCATAGACGGGGAAATGAGAAGCCACGACAATATGTTCCGCTGTTACGGATGGACCGTCTCCATAAGTTCTGACATGCAGGGAAGCATCCTCCTCCACATCGGTTACGGTGGTGTGCTCATAGATACGCACCCCTTGTTTCACAGCGGAATCGAGCAAGTAGTGCAGATAGGCCAGCGGATCAAAGCGTGCCTGACCCGGCATGCGAATACCTGCCCTGGCGGGAACGGGAATAGGGAGCGGGTCTACCCACTCACCAGGAATATTGAGTTTGCCATAGGCGGTCAGTTCGATTTCCAGTTTTTTGATGTTTTCCTCCGATTGAATATAGACGTAGGCATCTTCCTCTGCCCACTGGCAATCAATCTGTTTTTCCTGCACCAGATTGCGCATCCATTTGGCAGCATCGGCATTGCCTTCATAATACATCCGGGCCTGTTCTTGTCCGAAGTGATGCATGATTTCATCGAATATGACACCATGCTGTGCAGATACCTTGGCCGTGGTATGGCCGGTCGTACCATCCAGTACTTTTCCAGCCTCCAGCACGACCACACGCATACCCGTCTGGGCCAGCAAATAGGCTGTAGTAATGCCTGCAATGCCTGCACCGATGATTGCCACATCAGCGGTAATATCTTCTGTCAGTTTCGGATAGCTATCGAATGCATGCGTCGCACGCCACAGTGATTCCGGGACCGGGGGCAGACCTGTCTTTGGCTGCTGATTGTCGCTCATTGTTCTTCCTCCTTAATCATCTTCAATCTATCAGAATGGGATGTTGTTCAGCGCATGTCGTTGTGCTCTTATTCATGATTACCACACTGTGCCAGGAAAAAACGGTGCTGTTCAGATTTTGCAGGGGGGATGTTCACAATTTCCTGCACAGAACCTCTATTTTTTTTGTTAAACATGCTATATGATAAGATTATCGAAACCGTTTTAGGTTTTAAAAAGGAGATAGAGTTATATAGCTGTAAACGTTGATTATAAAAGGATTAATTTATTCATTGGAAGAAAAATTCATCTGAATTAACCCCCACTTTTTTATAATTTATGTATTCGCTATCATTTTAATAAACTACCGATAACCAAAGGAGATTCCATATGACGACCAACCAAACAAAATATCCGTTTCAAGATACAGCACTAGCGTTAGACACCCGTGTGAAGGACCTTGTATCTCGCTTGACGGAAGATGAAAAAATTGAATCCATGCTGCAATATCAGCCGGCAGTAGACCGCTTGGGTGTGCCTGCATACAAACACGGTACAGAAGCGGCCCACGGCTTGGCCTGGCTTGGAGAAGCAACATCTTTCCCACAACCGGTGGGGCTGGCATGCACATGGGATGCGGATCTGATGAAGGAGATTGGCTCCGTGCTTGGAGACGAGGCACGTGTATTTTATAAACGCAATCCGGCAGTGAATGGTCTTACGCTGTGGGCACCTACAGTGGATATGGAGCGTGACCCGCGCTGGGGACGAAATGAAGAGGCGTATGGTGAAGATCCGGAACTGACAGCCGAGCTGACGACAGCATTGGTCAAAGGAATTCAGGGCGACCATCCCAAGTATTACAAAGCGGTCGCTACCTTGAAGCATTTCCTCGCTAACAATAACGAAGTGGATCGCGGAAGCGGTTCATCCAGCATCGATCCGCGCAACATGCGTGAGTATTATCTGAAGGCGTTCGAGAAGCCATTCAAAGAAGGCGGTGCACAGTCCATGATGACTGCGTACAACTCCATTAATGGTACGCCAGCGTTGTTACATCCATTTGTGAACGAGATTGTCAAAGGTGAATGGGGCATGGATGGTTTCATTGTCAGTGATGCAGGCGACGTAATGGGCATCAAGAACGATCATAAATACTATGATTCCCATACACCAGGTACGGTAGAGTCTGTTAAAGCCGGAATTGATAGCATTACCGATGATGCAGAGCTGTCCAAACAGGCACTGCGTGAAGGATTGGAACAAGGTACACTCACCATGGATGACATCGACAAGGCGCTATTCAATACGTTCCGTGTCCGTTTCCGCCTGGGCGAGTTTGATCCGGAAGAAGGTGATCCTTACGCTGCTATTGGTGAAGAGTCCATGATGACGGAGAAAGCAAAAAAACTGTCGCTCAGAGCTGCGAGAGAACAAGTGGTACTGCTCAAAAATGACAAAGGCACACTCCCACTGGACAAAACAAAAGCTGGTAAAGTGGCTGTGATTGGTCAATTGGGCGGAACGGTCTATCGTGACTGGTATGCAGGCACCATGCCGTATAACGTATCCCCGCTTGAAGCGATCCGTGGCAAAGTGGGCAGCGATAAAGTAGCATTCAAGGATGGCAATGATCGCATTACGTTAACTTCCGTAGCCAATGGGAAGCAGATTGGTCTGGCGGATGGTGAGAAGTCACCTATTATTGCTTCGGGAGAAGCGGAGACGTTTATGGTGTCCGACTGGGGCTTCGGAAGTTATACCTTGCAGGCGGAAAGCAACGGCAAATATCTGACCACAGATGAAGAGACCGTAACGGCTTCCGCAGATGAAGTGTACGGCTGGTTCGTGAAGGAAGTATTCCACCTGTTGCCACAACAGGATGGTAGTGTAGGTCTCACCACATGGAATGGCAAAACGGTAACTGCACCTAATGGTGGAAACGATGCATTTGCAGTGTCCGAAGAACTGAAGTCTTTTGGTGCCACAGAGACATTCAAGCAGGATGTGGTTGTGAATGGACTTGAGGAAGCGGTAGCTGCTGCCAAGGCTGCGGAAACGGCAATTGTCTTTGTTGGTAACAATCCGCTTATCAATGGTAAAGAAGAGATTGACCGTCCAAGTCTGGATCTCGCCGAATCCCAGCAACGTCTGGTTGAGGCGGTTTATGCCGCAAACCCGAACACGGTAGTCGTTATCGTGGGTAGTTATCCGTTTACATCCAACTGGGTTCAGGAGAACATCCCGGCGGTATTGTATACTTCGCACGCAGGACAGGAACTGGGTAACGCAGTAGCTGATGTATTGTATGGCGACTATGCACCAGCAGGCCGTCTGAACATGACGTGGGTACAATCGGCAGCTCAACTGACCGACATCAAGGATTACGATATCATTCAATCCGGTCGGACATATCAATATTTTGAAGGTAATGTATTGTATCCGTTTGGACATGGTCTGACGTATGCAACGTTTAAATACAGCAATTTGGAACTTAGCCCAACTCAAGTGGGTACAGAGGGCAGCGTTACGGTAACTGTAGATGTAACCAATACCGGTTCAATTGCCAGTGACGAGGTTGTACAGTTGTACGTTCGTGCAGGCAAATCCCGGGTGAAACGTCCACTCAAAACGTTAAAAGGATTCCGGCGTCTTCATATCGAAGCGGGAGCTACAGTGAAAGTCAGCTTCACCTTGCCTGTTCAGGAACTGGCAATCTGGGATGTGACTCGTGATCGGTATGTTGTGGAAAGTGGAACTTATTCCATCATGGTTGCCAAGTCATCCTCCGATGTTCAGCTGGTTGCAGACCTGACGGTAGAAGGAGAGACGATCCCAGCTCGTAATCTGGGCGTGGCTACCCGTGCCGAGAATTATGATGCTTACCTGGGTGTTGACCTGGATGAGAGCAAAGAGGGCGGAAGTGCTGTCCGTGTAGTTGGAGAGCAAGGATGGATTGCTTTCAAGGATGCCGATCTGGGTAGTGGAGCAGCAGCAATTGAAGCGCGTGTCTCCGCAGAGCCAGCAGGCGCTGTGTTGGAAGTGCGACTTGGCTCACCGGAGGGTACGCTCGCAGGACGTGTGGAACTGGCACAAGGTGAGGCCCAGCAGTGGTCCACCGTTACGGCTGAACTCACGGGTGCATCAGGTGCGCAGGATGTATACATTGTGCTGTCCGCAGGTGTACGCATCAGCCACTTCGAGATTCGTTAAGTCAAATAGCTCATGAAAAGGCCTCCGAAGGCATTCGGAGGCTTTTGTTTGTTGTTTTCTATGAAACGCATTTTTTATTTCCATCAAACGTATTTTTATTTACCGTCAAACGTAATCATTTTTTGCACAAATTGCTTCAATTGTTTGTTGGTTTCATTCAGTTGCTCAATTGTGCTCATAAAATTGTTTACGAGTTCAGCCTGCTCTTGGGAGCTTGCAGTGATCTCACCCAGTTCATTCTCCATGCCTTGAATGGATTGCCGGACCGAGAGAAGAGAATCTTCAATCCGGGCCGTTGCTTCCTTGGTATCGACAGACAGTTTGCGAATCTCTTTGGCTACTACGCCGAAACCTGCACCTGCTTCACCTACACGAGCCGCTTCAATGGCTGCATTTAAGCCGAGCAGATTGGTTTGTTCGGAGATTTCACGAATGAAGCTGGCAACCTGAGTTACATTGCCTGATTTCTGTACGGCTTGTTTGGAGTTGTTCCGAATCTCTTCGGTTGTGGCACTGAGTTCCTCGGAGTGCGCGGCTACATGCTGTACACTGTCAATTAACTGGTTGGTCAGATTTTCGGTTGCATCCATGAGCTGTTGCAGCTGATCCTGGTCATCCATACTGTAGAGCAGGTTGAACAGGGCGATGACTTCACCTTTCTCATTTTTAATGGGAATAAAAGCTACGTCAAAAGGAACACCGAATAAATCTTTAGGGTAGTGATCAAATCGTTTGACTGTACCGCCGTTAAGATCAGCAAAATTTCGATTTTCATCCAATAGAGGGTCGCCGGGTTGATAATTCAGTTGCTTTAACGATGCCCCTGCTGAGAAATATAAGAATTTTTCATGATCAATAACGGAGAGGGTTACATCCTGACGAATCGTATCTCGAAAGAAAGGCATACATGTAATTAATGCTTGAACAATATCCATATAGAAGATGATTCCTCCCTGGTTACCTTATGTAAACGGTTAAATTTTAAATGCTAACTTAATAACTACCTATATTATATATCGTCATGCAATAGAGAAGAAAATAGAGAGAATGGATAAAACTCATTTCTTAAAGAAGACCAATATACGCCAAAAAGACACGAGTCCGCTGGGGACCCGTGCCTACAGCATACTGAGCTGCATTGTAACGATGGTTCGAGTGGCTAGTGTTGCACTGACATCAATCAAACGTTGATTCCGACTGCCGCGGAAGGGAAGGGAGACATCACGTTCAGCTTCAACGTATCGCCCGTCGATAATGACGTCGCACAAGCGGGCAAGTTCAGCTCTTGCAGGATCGGTGACCAGCTCCTCATATTCGAACCCCGTATAAGCCCATACCGTCAGATCAGGACGTGCAGCGCGAAGCTGCTGAACCCAGGACGTACATTCTGCAGCCGAGAAAAAGGGATCACCACCACACAACGTAACGCCATCGAGCAACGGATGGGTCGTCACTTCATGCAGAATCTGCTGCTGCCGCTCCTCTGTAAAGGGTTCACCCGCTCGAAAGCTCCATGAATCCGGGCTGAAGCAGCCCGGACAGGCGTGTCGGCATCCGCTGATGAACAACACGGCGCGCAGGCCTGTCCCTTCATTGACCGATTCCGGGATGTATCCATACAGATTCACCGGTGTTTCACCCGATCCCGCACTTCGGCCTGCTTCGCAGCATTGAAGCGTACTTTGTAATCTCCAGTCAGATAGCCCGTTACGCGGCGTAACCGTTGGAAGTGTACATGGTTCTCGTGGGCTTCACAGCCTGGGCATACATCCCCGATGACACCTTCATAACCACATGCAGGGCAGCGATCAATCGGATGATTAATGGAGAAATAGCCGATATCCTGCGCCAGTGCATACTGTACAATTCGAAGGAAAGCTGCGGTGTTTGCCCGAACGTTTCCATCAAGCTCTACATAGGAGATTGCACCCGCATTACATAACGTATGGAACGGGGCCTCCAGTTCAATCTTCCGATAAGCTGGAAGGGTATGATAGACCGGGATATGGAATGAATTCGTATAATACTCCCGATCATTAACTCCAGCAAGGAGGCCATAACGCTCTCTGTCAATCTTCGTGAATTTGCCGGACAATCCTTCAGCAGGTGTGGCAAACAGTGTGATATTCAAGTTATGCTGCTCACTCATCCGATCACAGAACTCTCTCATGGTCCGAATAATGTTGAGCGCTTCGCGATGTACATGAGGGTCTTGCCCATGATGGCGCCCATACAGAGCTGTCATACATTCAGCGAGACCGATAAAACCAAGAGATAACGTTCCATGCTTTAATAGATCGGCAACGGGCTCGTTCGGTGCAAGTTGTTCTCCACCTTCCCATACACCCTCCCGCATCATGAAGTCCGATGCCTTGGCAGGCTGTGCTGTCTGAATTCGGTAGCGGTGCAGCAGGCCGGAAGCGGCATTATGCATAACTGACTCCAAAGCAGTGTAGAAACCGGCCCGGTCAGCAACAGCTCTGTCACCTTGGCAGATACCAAACCGGATGCCCAGCTTGACGAGGTTAATGGTGTTGAAGGACAGATTACCTTTACCACTTTGACGATTGCGACCAAACCGATCGGCCAGTGTACGTGTACGGCATCCCATGGTGGCGATGATCGTATCCGGATCTTCCGGATGATAGAAGGGCAGATTGAAGGAGGCATCCACATTGACAAAGTTGGGATACATCCGCCGGGATGAACAGGTGACTGCGAGACGGAACAAGTCATAGTTCGGCTCGCCTTGAGCCTGATTGATCCCCTGTTTACATTGGAAAATATGTTGAGGGAACACGGGGGTCTCTCCGTTGCCCAGGCCACGAATGGTCGCTTCCAGCAACGAACGTGATACCAACCGTCCTTCAGCAGAAGTACATAATCCATAGTTTAGTGAAGTGAATGGAATCTGCCCACCTGCCCGGCTGCTCATCGTATTCAGGTTATGAATCAGTGATTCAGCAGCTTGTCCTGTCTCCAGTTCAGTCTCTTCACAGGCGAAGGCATATGCGCGTGGGCACTGATTCTTCGCTTCGATGCTGTCCAGATAAAGCTGTTCATCCTCAAGCAGGATATGTTCACCAAAGAGGCGTTGTCCTTTGCGATAATGTTTGCGGAACGATCGCTGTACATAAGGGGCCAAATCCCAGTCAATCTTATTGGCCGATACACCGCCATATTGACTGTTTTGCTGGGATTGGAAGATGATCGCAACCAGGGCCATGGCAGACATGATCGTCTGAGGTGTGCGAACCGATCCGTTGCCTGTATTGAAACCCGCAGCAAGGAGACGGTCAAACGGGATAAAGATGCAGTTGGTCGTTCCAAGTGCATACTGATCCAGATCGTGTACATACAGATCCCCGTTCTCCACAGCTTGGGCAAGTTCTTCCGGCAACACATGACGCAGAGCATGCCACTTGGCGGTCTCCGAACCGAGCCTGCTCATCTTGCCGCTGAAGGAGTCCCCGTTCAGATTTGCATTTTCTCTCAGCGTATCGGCGTCTTCGGCGCCAATAATTCGTCTTCCCAGGTCGGATAATAGATCGGATGCCGGTGGAGTGGCATACTCAAGCATGTTCATGTAAGGTTCCTCCTAAAATGATTTTGTGTTTCACTTAATTCACGTTAAATACTATATGTAGATTCATATTATCCATTTATAAACTATATGTGGTTTTTTGGGTGTGATAATGGTCACATAACTTATTGGACAAAGTGGACTTCCCTTAAATTGCTGCGGATAAAGGTTTCCAAAGTCTGAGTAGAAGCGTATAATTTCAAGTTATTCTGCAAGGATAATATTGAAGTTGGGCAAGATGGACTTTAATCAAGCTGAAAAGGCGATTTGCAAACCATTTTCCGTTATTAAACCATCAGTTCAAGACCTGCTTTTTTCCAAAAATGGGCTATCGGCAGGCAGTATGATTCTCTTTTACTTCTACGGTGTTAATCATATAAGTATAGATTGTGACAGCTATTCGGATTCATGATGAACCCTTGTATGTGGATTAAACATTCTGATATACAGATTTGAAAGTGCAGCTAAGACAAAAGGGGTGGATCATGGGGACGGCAGAAGGCATTACGAGAGGCTTCTATGAAGATATAAAGGAAGCTGCAGCCCATATCGTAGACGTACTGAGTGGTATATTAAAGGTCAATACCATATTTGTTGCTACGAATGACGGTTTGACGAATGTCATTCTGGAGGCATTTAATCGTAAGGAAGAGTTGATTGTAAAAGGTAGCGAACTTCCATTTGAAGAGTCTTATTGCAGCTTGGTATTAAGGGATAAAAATGAAACCCTCACAATTCAGGATACATGTGAACATCCGATGACACGATACATGGATGTTACTAGCGGACTCGGCAATCGCTTTTTCGTGGGCGTGCCCATTATGAGAAGATCGGGCGAAACATTTGGTACCATCTGTCTGATGGATGACCCTGGTTACGTGATCAGCGAAACCGATATGAAGACACTGAATGCGATGGCTGTATTCCTGGGCTATGTTGTTGATCTGGAAAGCACCTTGCATGTTCAAGAGCGGAAATTGAGTGATTCGGAACAAATGCAAGAACAGCTCCAGGCAGAGAAAGAACGTGCCGAATCCGAGGCCATGACCAAAACGCAGATGTTGAAGCTGATGAGTCACGAGATTCGCAATCCCTTAAACGGTATTTTGGGACTGACAGATCTGATGCGCACACCGGATATGCCCGAGGAGCAGTCCGAATATGTGAACATGATTGAGACAAGCGGCAATATTTTGCTTTCTCTGCTGAATAACATGATGAATTTCAACATTAATGAAGCAGGTAAAACGGTTATCCATGATGATCCGTTTGATCTGGTAGGCACCATCGAGAATACCGTATATCTCTATGCCGGTATTGCGACGGGCAAGAACATTGAGCTGGGATTAAATCTTGAACTGAATGTATCTCAAGTGTTTGTAGGCGATGAAGTCAAGATCGGACAGTTGCTTGCACACGTCATTCAATATGCTCTCGATTCAACGCGTGAAGGTTCGGTTCTGATCACAGCAGTGGTGAATGGAGAAGAATTGGAGGAGACCGGGACACTTCTGCTCAAGGTGAAGTACACGGGTCAGATGTTATCGGACAAGAAGACACCAAGCTTTAACAGCCAAGATGAAAATTTGAATATCCAAAAACTGATTGGAAGCAATCTGGGTTTGGCTGTAAGCCAAAATCTTGCCATTCTCATGCATGGCCGTATTCAGGTGAGCAGTGTGCAGGAAAATGAGACGGAATTCAATATTTCCCTTCCGTTACGCAGATACTGGGAGTTACCTCAACTCGCAAGTGTTCAGCAAAGGTTAAAAGGCAGAAAGGTTCTGCTTGTCAAAGACCCTGACATTCTGCAAGGTGTCTCTTCCCTGATGCGCAGGTGGGAGATGGATGTACACATGACCCCAGGTTTGACATTAGCGCATGATTGGATCAAGGAAGGACTCAAGCCGGATGTAGCCGTTGTGGATATGGGCCTTCTGGAGGGCGGAGCAGTTGATTTTGTACATGAGCTGAAGCAGCGAACTGAGAATCTGCCTGTCCTTGTCCTTATTCCTTATGGTATGCACATTGAATTGCACGAAGCAGAAGCCTTTGATGCTGTTCTGACCAAGCCGGTTAGACAGGCTGATCTGTTGAACGCATTGAGTATTACTCTGCCTTAAATCATGATCAAATGATACATCTTTATTTGGCGCACCTGGAAATAGGTGCGCTTCTTTGCATTTTCCATTTTCTGAGCCAAAGCCCTTTTCATCCGAGCTGGTTACGTTACAATAGAATATGAACTTCATCTTCATAACCAATAGAGGAGGATATGCAATCAATGGATTATCGCAGATTACCTTGAACAGCCAATAATCCGTTGATATATAAGGCTTTTATCGTGGTTCGAATGCCTAAGGGTAACATTTGGGTAACATCGGTACTCATTTTATGCTTTTCATGAGCGCACTGAACTTCGAACTGGTATCCTTTTTCCTACTCTTTGTCACATGCAAGTATACCGTTTCTGTTGTCGTATCATCTTTATGACCCAAGCGATCCATGATCTCATGTAATTCGGCTCCGGCTTCAGCGAGTAGTGAAGTGTGCGTATGACGTAAAGAGTGCGGGGTCAGATTCTCATCCAAGTTACACAGCTTTAGCAGCCGGTTCATTCTCCAATTGATAAACTGATGCATTTCCGGGTATCCAGGCGTTCTGGAAGCCTTGGCAATCACAAAGTCCCTATCGTGATACGTGTCCCTGAATCGCATCTTTGTTTCGCTCTGTTGCTTCTTGTGAACTCTTAAAACATCGATCACTTCTGGTGCTACGTTGATCGTTCGGCGCGAAGTTGCTGTCTTGGGCGTTAAGAGCGTATAATCGGTTGCGTTATTCTTAGGGTTGTACAGTGTTTTCGTGATGGAGATCTCATGGTTATCGAAGTCTATATCTTTCCATTTGAGCGCGCACAGTTCGCCAGCACGCATGCCTGTATACGATAGTAGGGTGAAAATCACATAATCACGTTCAAGCCCTTTCACTTCAGCCGTATCCAGGAACAGCTTCAATTCCTCTTTTTCTAAATACTTCACACCCTCTTCTGCGGACTCCAGATCCTCCACCGTATCCTGTTTCTTTGGTATATATGAGAATTCAGTGGGATCTTTCTTAATTACATTCATTTCAATGGCTTTCTTAAAGATCATCTTCCCCGTACGATGTGTTCCGACCAAGGTGTTATGCTCATATCTGTTTTCGGATTTCATGGAGTACAGCATTTCTTGGTATATGTTTAGTGTGATGTCCTTCATTTTGTAGAAGCGTAAATACTTCAACAGTCGATTGATTTCTGTTTTCCTCAGGTCAACCGTGCTTATTTTCACCTTGCCTGATCCACCGTATGCTTTAATCCAAGTTGACGCAAATTCCTCAAAGCCAATATCTTTCTCTTCTACGTATGTGCCTTGCTTCAATTCAATTAATAGATTGGCAGCGTGCAGCTCAGCTTCGGCCTTTGTCGCGAATCCGCCTTTCTTTTTCTGTTTCCGTCTACCATTGACCGGATTGATCCCCACGTCGATCATGTATGACCATGTGGCGCTACACTTACACTTCTTCGTGGTGCACTTGCAATGCGGCTTGTAAAAGTGTCCTTTCATGGATGCCGACTCCTTTCGACGTTTTAATTGGATTGTAATCGAAGTGATAGAAAAAAGCACCCAGGTAGGGTGCCGTTACTCGAGATTTAAGTTATTGCCTCTATTCTCCCATCCACTTACTTTACCATCTTCAAACTTAACCACAGAAAATCCATAGTTCCATGTTTCAAACGGGCCAACTTTAGAAACTGAATCAGCCGTCCCCATGCTTTCTTCGACTTCTTCCATGGTAGATCCCTTTCTGAAACTCTTAATCTCTGCTTGCTGAATATTTTCTTGCTCTATTTCAACAACCGCAGCTTGAGTGGCATCATCTTTTAATGCTTGAATATCATCACTGATACTCTCCAAGACTTTGTCACGTACTTCATCAGAGAGAGAGTCAACCCGTATCATGATTTCATCTTTGTATGCTTGCATTTCTTTTGCAGCAGATTCGTACTGCCCGCTTTTTACCCATCCTTCGGAGGTGAGTATCTTTGTCTCACCAGTAAATCTATTGATCATTACGGGCTTATTTTGATCAAGTTTATCGTATTTGTATATAGTTGGGTATACGAATAACCCAAAAAGAACTATTGATACTGGAACCAATAAATAGAGTATGTACTTTTTCATTTCTATTCTCCTCGTTTAACTCCGCATCGGCTGCGGTAATGGTTCTATATATGTAAGCTAGCCTATTATATCATTTCCCGTTATTTCCTTGGTATATTTTGCCCGATGTTTCCATGTCTTTCTTCCATTAGTATAGATGAATAGCATCTAGAGAGGGGAACATCATTGGATATTATCGGAGTTAAAATGTACGGCAGACAGGACGATGATTCAGATTTCGTTCTGTTTAACTTGGAGAAAGACGTAAATTTTATTGAACCTCTACAAATGACATCTAATTCTGCAAAAACATTAGCGTTCCATACCGCGTGCGGTTCATACATTGCGATACATCTTATGCGAGATGCAAAACAGGCTTATAAGCAGTATGGGTTTGATGCATTCGACAGTTCAACCATAGTAAATCTTGATCGTATTGAGAGAACTGAGAATGTAGATAATGGCGGGATTGTCTATTTTAAAGATGGATCACACGTTAAAGTTCGAAAAGTATTTAAGAAATAACCGTGTCAAGCACCCTTTAACCCCATTGAAGGTGCTAAATTACTCCAAGATTCGACAACATGTGACATCTCATGTCTGGTATATTTATATCAACCAGTGGGTGGAGGGCAGATCAGTGCAGTGTTCTGTATCTGTAAGTACCAGTAAGTTGGTACTTTTACCCGAGAGTAGCATTCCGCTACTCTGCTACCGCCATTCCCAAACCCAAAGATCATCGATCTTGCAATCAAGATGATAAGCAATCAACGCAGCCCGTTGGATCGAGATATTATTCATTCGCAAGTGTACAATATCAGATATCCGCTGTTTGCCTAGGCCTGTACGATCTGCTAACCATTGTTGATTCTTACCGATACGTTTGAGTAACACGGGAATACGACAGCGGACGGGTACTAACTCCATCACACTGCCACCTTATTAAATTTTTTTACCTAGAAATACGAACATACGTTCAGAAACTAGTTTTATGTGGTAATATTACAATACAACACACACGGCTGCAGAAAACACAAAGGGGTTGTACACATGGACGAGCAGTTGTTAAAGTCGGCAAAAGTCATCATTACCGAAAAAGATCTATCCGTTTCAGAACAGTACATTGTTAATCGTTTTTCTGAGTTGATTTCTTCATCTTTGCAAGATTGTTTATTAGATCGCGTACAGCCGACTCAACAACTGGATCGTCGCGAAGACTAACCTTAAATTCCGCTTCCGCTTCCCTTATAACTTTTGAGATAATTTCTTCAGGGAGGGTGTACTCGCCCTCTTTTTCATCCCTTCCGTTCAACCAATCCAACGAAACTTCATATAAATCTGCAAGTTTTTTCAGCGTCTCGGTGTCGGGATCTCTATAACTTCTCTCGTAACCGGATATAGCACCATTTGATACGCCTAACTTATTGGCGACCTCCTGTTGCGTGAGTCTCTTGTTTTCTCGTGCTTTCTTCAGTTTCGATCCCAAGTCACTCAATTTACATCCTCCTTTTCATCTATAAATATAACAACATTAAGCGCTCCGCATAACAAATTAAGCGATAAGCTAAATAAAGTGTTGACTAAGCGAAACGCTTAGTGTATATTTGGTTCATAAGGTAAGCGAAACGCTTAATCAACGGGAGGTGAGCACATGAACCCAGTTGTGAAAAACATCGAGAGCATTCGCAAACAAAAACGAATGACGATGAAAGAAATTGCTGACTACTGCGGCAAAACAATTCCTTGGTATGCAGACATCGCAAAGGGTAGACGCAGAATCTATCTTGATGACATGCTACTTATCGCAGAGGCTATGAAAGAAGATCCATCCATTTTTTTTGCTTCACAACTAAGCGTAACGCTTAATGTAAAAAAAACAGCTTAAAGGAGCGAATTGCCATGAATGATGTTCAAGTATTTAACCACCCAATGTTTGGGGAACTTCCTACTCTGGTTGTAGAGGGAACAGAATGGTTCGGTGCAACTGATGCAGCTTCTGCTCTTTCCTTTTCAGATCCCCATAAAGCCATTAACAACCACGTAGATGAGGATGACTCGACGATCCATCCAGTCATCGATTCTCTTGGAAGAAAACAGAATAAAAAATTCATAAACGAGTCTGGCCTGTACAATCTCATCTTTGGCGCAGCCAAACAAAGTAATAACCCTGAAATAAAATCCAAAGCAAAGAAGTATAAAGGTTGGGTAACGAGTGAAGTTCTCCCATCCATCAGAAAGCACGGAGCATACATGACAGAGAGCACCATCGAAAGAATGGTCAACGACCCAGACTTCTTAATAAAACTTGGCGAGACGCTTAAAGCGGAACAAGAAGCACGCCGGGCGTTGGAACAAAAAATACAACTCGATCAACCTAAAGTACTTTTCGCAGATTCCCTTCAAGCATCAAGTGACTGCATCCTGATCGCGAACCTCGCCAAAATACTGAAACAAAACGGCGTGAACACAGGACAAAACAGGCTGTACCAATGGATGCGAGAAAACGGATACCTCGGTAAACGTGGTGAACACTGGAACATGCCAACCCAGCGTGCGATGGATCTTAAACTCTTCGAAGTTAAAACAACAGTCATGAATCGTCCGGACAAAGATCCAAGAACAACAAAAACAACTGTAGTGACAGGACGTGGACAAATGTACTTCCTCGATAAACTGAAAACCGGAGCATAAGTAAACACAACATGCAGATATGTATGTAAAGACAAGCCCTATATATTGTACACAAAATATCTAAAGGTGGCGAGAACATGATATCAAGATACACACCAAAAGAAGATTTGCCAGAAGTACTAACACCGCAAGAAATCGCTGATTACATGGGAGTCACAAGATTGACGGTGTACCGCCTGATTCAGATACCAAACGACAAAGGTGGCATTCCATTCTTCTCAGTCGGTGTATCCAAACATTCATCTAAGCGAGTGGTAAAGAAAGACTTCCTACGCTGGCTTGAAAAACAAACAGAAAGAGGTGTTATGCATGCCTAACTTAAAGCTGATTGGAGCAAAGAAAGATAACGTTATCCCGATCGTCAGCCCGGCTACAACATGTGGTTGTAATAGACCAGCAGAGTATGAAGTGTACGAAGGGCGAACACGGCAAGGGCATTGCTTAAGCTGCATGCTTGAAGCAGTAGACAACAAACATGCTGTTTCCGTGAGAAAGATTGGTGGAGGAGGATACGACGATGCCAGCTGAACTTACTGAATTCAGAGTGGTTACCGCAGCGGGGCGGATATTTGGATGGAATGCCTTTGATTACGAGGACTTGTTTCGCAGCATGCAAGCCCGTGGACACACACCAGTGTACGCCAAGCCTCTGTCAGAGTATGAAGCCGAGATAGCAAATAGAGAAGAACAGGAACGCCTACATCATGAGTTGCAACAGGCAATTGAGGAGGAAAGAAAGACAGCGTGAAACAACAGACATTCAAGAGTGTGGATGACATCCTACGGCATTACGGGTGGGAGGCTTCTATTAAGGTAGTGGAGGTGAGAAAGGATGAAAGTTCCGCCAACAAATCGAAATCACTTCCTGCAGATGGCGAAGATTGCAAGCGAGAGAGGAACACTGACGGAGACACTGAAACGGGTGTACCTGATGAACTACGTCAAAGCCGTTAAACGAGAAAAGGCCGCCGTAGCAGCGGCAGCCTTGGAAAGTCAGATAAGAAATTACATTTGACAACATTATAGCAAATGGAGAGGTGAATATCAATGATCAAGCGATATAAATACGTACCAAAGCATAGAGAAGATGAACATTACTTGGATCAATACGGTCAACCTGTTCAAAGCTTCATGAAAGCGATCAAGTTTTACACGAACGATGATGACTATGCTGAATGGCTGTTGGGTAGATATGGTCCTGCAAATCCTCAAAATTACTTTCCTTCTCCAATAGAGATCACATACAAAGAATTGGAGGTAGATGTAGATGCTAATTCGTAAAGCGCAGCGGAAGGTAACGAAGGCGCGCATCGGCATGACAGGCCCAAGCGGTTCGGGTAAGACGCTGTCAGCGCTACTCATGTCATATGGGATGACGGGTGACTGGGAGAAGATTGGGCTGGTGGACACAGAGAACCGGAGTGCTGATCTGTACGCGGAGACGATGAAGGCAGGCGTGCACATACCAGAGTTTCCGAAGATCGACTTGGACCCACCATATACAACGGAAAAGTACATTGAAGCGATCAAAGCATTCGAGGACTACGGTGTGGATGTCATCATCATCGACTCTCTATCACATGCATGGGCCGGAGAAGGCGGACTACTGGAACAGAAGGACACGATGTCCAAAAGCAAAAACAGCTTTGCAGCATGGGGTGAGTTGACACCAAAGCAAAACAAGATGGTGGAATCGATCCTGAAATCAAAATGCCACATCTTCGTGACGATGCGATCTAAGACGGAATATGTGCTGGAAGCGAACGACAAGGGTAAGCAGGTGCCGCGGAAGATTGGCATGGCTCCGGTACAGCGTGATGGGTTGGAGTATGAATTCACATTGGTCATGGACTTGACCGCTGACCACATAGCAACCGTTTCTAAGGACCGTACAGGGTTGTTTGATGGACAATACATCACACCATCGGTTGATAGTGGTATACAGCTTCTGGAGTGGTTGGAATCTGGTGAGAAATTGGTTAGCGAGGAAACCAAGGCAACGATCATGGAGAAATGGGCACAACTCGGCTTTGAACCCGACTTAGTAGATGCACAAACACGGAAATTATTCGGTTCGCCGCTGGTGAACATCACTGATAAGCAGGGCAAGGAACTGATCGAAACGTTGAACGATAAATTACAGCCGGCAGAGACCGGAGAAGGAGTTTAGTATGCTGAACCGCTCAATTCTAATCGGACGCCTGACACGTGATCCTGAACTACGATACACACCCGCTGGAGTGGCTGTAACTCAATTTACACTCGCGGTGGACAGACCGTTTTCCAATAACGGAGAGAAGGAAGCGGACTTCATCCCAGTTGTTACTTGGCGGCAGCTGGCTGAGACATGCGCTAACTACCTCCGCAAAGGCCGCTTGTGTGCTGTAGAGGGCCGCATACAGGTACGGAACTACGAGAACAACGAAGGCAAGCGTGTGTACGTGACTGAGGTTATAGCGGACAATGTGCGGTTCTTAGAGCGAGGAGAGCAGCAAGAGAGCACGCAGAGCAGAGATGAAGGCAAGCCAATCGATATCGCTGACGACGACCTTCCATTCTAATGAGATACCAAGACACCCTATTCTACGACGACGGCAGCCCCATCATCCCAGTAACAGACGGACCATTCGGAGAGGAGACTCACTATGCTGGCACGCAAAGAGAAGAATATCATGCCCTGGCGGATGAACCTGTTCAACCACCACAACCGGAAAGAGCAGCCTAAGACGAAGAGAGAGCGCAACACGGACCCGGAATACATGACGAAGGAAAAGGTACGTCAGGCGGTAATCGAGCGTGAGGGAGGGAACTGGTGCGTCCTGAGTGGCGTACCGGGACCCGGACTGCATCTGCACCGCATCGTGTATGGATCGCAAGGCGGCAAATACGAGGTAGACAACTGCATCTTACTGAGCAAACAAATGCATGACTTGGTACACAGCAGCAAGAAAACATGGATGCCCATATTACAGGACCATGTACGCTGCATGAAGCTAGGCATGCCGGAGAAATCACCAATACAACGCATAACCCACAGGGAGGAATAGAAGATGAGAAGTAATTATCGAAGCTACGATGATCCGGAGCCGTGCCCTTACTGCGGAGATGACTGCCATGCTGACTTTGTAGATGTAGGAGTTGGAATGGTTCAGTGTGGACCATACCATTGCGAAAGCTGTGGAGCGAGCGAGATTGGTCCTGAACTTAGTGATTGGTATGTAGGTGAGCGCGATGAATACGGAAGAGTCATTAACCCAGAACGCAAGGACGGAGTGCCTATTCTGAGAGATGGTCACCCATTTTCAGAAGTAGAGCTTGAAAAGGGATGGTATGACCCTAACAAAAAGAAAATTTCACCTTATGCAAACACCATTAACGGTGTGTTGGTTGACCATAAAACAGCTAAGACGGCTTATGACTTAGGGATTTTAGATGAAAAGAATCTATTTTAACCCACCAATAAACCATCTAAGGGAGGATACACCCATGCAAGATAAAGTGAAATTGACGAAAGAACAAGCTGAAGCAGTTGTGTATGTAACCGACAATTACAACGGTCAAGAAAATCCCTTGGAGTACATCGCAGGCACTCACGCAATAGAGCCTGAATCTTGGGATGATCCCCACACAAGTCCGCTAAGATATATGCCGTTGGACACGTTAATTCGAGCTTTGTACATCGGATATGAGGTAGAAATGACGGAAGAGGAACAGTTATTTAAAGCATATGAAGAATGTCCGGTCGTGAATGGTGGCAGATGGGCACAAAGCGAAAATATAGCAGCGTTCCGCGATGGGATGACTACAGCATTAAACATTGTTGGGAAGAGAATATGGGGCATAAACGAATAGCTCACCCCACCGGGGATAACAGAGGAAGGGAGACAAGACACACTCCCGACCATACCAAAGAGGAAGGGGAAGAGACATGAATACACGTTGGGATATTTACGAATGTGAGTGTGGTCTTGGTTACGCGATCCGGCAGGAAGTAAACAACGAAATCGAAGAACCTGCTTGCCCATATTGTGGTGGAACGAATGCAAGACTGATCCAGTTAAAGGACGGTGAACGCATTGAGTCAACTGGAGCTAATAGATAAATCGGTCGTTTCCAAACCATCCACGGACTGGATCGGAGCAGATGCCAAAGTGTTGGAGATGCAGAAACATCCAAATTTCGCAGTCGGTGATCTGGTCGCATATAAGATAGTCCCATCCATATATGATTCAACCAAAGTATTGGTGTACGACTGCATCAGCAAGGATCGAGGGAAAAAGAAAAACCCATTTCACTACGGGAATATTCATCATACCTTAACTGGCGGATTGTACGATGCCATTGATCGCGAATATCAATTAGGAAACCCTGGTTGGTGGATGCTTAACAAGCCATCAAAAGACCCATACGGTCAATGGCGTCCGTGGATCTGGAAAAATGAAACTGTCAAAAAAGAATTCTTGGAATGGCATGCTGATCATTTCTACGGCTGGACAAAGGAAAAGTGGAAAGAGAAAGGTCACACGTGGAAAAGAGAAGATAGGCAGATCGAGCAGGAAGCGGAACCTTTACTGGTTATCGAGAAAGAGGAAATAGAGCAATTAACACTATTTTGAGAGGAAGGGAATACCCTCCCTTCCCACCACACAAAGGAGCGGATAGACATGAATAAACACGTGATCGAGGTAAGCGAGGAACATGCTAAAAAAGTCGGGCTTGTAATGGAGAAAATGGCCGCAGCAGGAATAGACATCACACGGAGCGAGGCAGCCGAACATTGCATCGATTGGGCACACGAGTTGTTGTTCGAAAAAGGAATGAAAATCCGCAAGAAATAATGAGGGCTAGGCCCACCAAAGGAGAGATAACACACATGAGCAAAACGAATGAATTCGATGACCGGAAATTGTTGCGTGAGATTGGGTACGAGGAAAGCCTACTCGAAACCATGTCGGACGAAGATTGTGCTGCAGAAGTGAATGAGTTGAAAAATACTGCTGATTGAGGCTCCGGCCTCTAACCAAGGAGGGATATACATGGACTATAAGAAATTCACGGAAGATTTGAAAGCCGCACACAAGGCCGCACAAGAAGCGACAGAGGGCATGCAGGACGGCGGCACAGCGAATATGGATAAAGTGTTCATCCGATTGCCAAGAGCGCGGGAAACCAAGGTTCTGGAAGCGATAAAGGAAGCTGGATTGTATTGCAGAGGTAAGCGGCGTTGGATCGGAGACGGATACATGATCACAGTTAGCGGAGCACAGGGCTATGTCAGGGAAAAGTCAGTCACCGTATTTGCGGCTGAGATGGACAAAAGAGGGTACGAGATTATGCCGTATCGCCAAATGGATTAGGGGAGGAAGAACAGTCATGAGTATGCAACAGTTGAAAGAAACGATGGAGTTACTGCACAAGGGTGGAGCAGTTCCTTTGAATGTGGTGGAGGCGGTCAATGATCTGCTGGAAAAAGTAGGACAGCAACCGGAATTGTGGGAGTGCCCGGGATGCGGATTCACCTACGATGCTTGTCACGAAGATATCGACCCAGCAACGGGTGAGGGAAACGGGAATCACACTTGTCCGCTATGCGAGTTAATTGATGTTGATCGTGAACAAGACCGGCTACGCAAGGCGCTTGGAGATGCACTCAAGCTAATGGACAAAAAGTTTTACGGGATGGCACACAAGAATCTGGTGGAGGCTTTGGGTCAGGAAGGAGAGGGGAACCAATGAAGGCTATAACGATACATCAGCCTTGGGCGAGTTTGATAGCGATTGGCGCAAAGCGCTTCGAAACTCGCGGCTGGAAGACGAACTACCGTGGCCCAATTGCGATCCATGCTGCAAAAAAAGATCCTCGTGAAGTCATGCTCTCCTTAGATCTTGAAATACAAAAAGCGATATTTGCCGCATTCTATGATCATTTTGGAATACCAGCAGGTGCTTTGGGAAAGATGCCGACCGGGGTTGTGGTGGCAACGGCTGAGTTAACCAATTGCTTTCAATCAGTGGACACATGGACGGATGGTTACGAGCTGGAAGGCAAGAAATTGTTATGGTCTCCTGAATGTGATTTTGGAGACTTCACGCCAGGTCGGTACGCATGGGAAATGTCAGATGTTAAACGTCTTGAAGAACCAATAGCAGCTAAAGGACAGCAAGGCCTATGGAATTGGGATGAAACGAATAAAATCGTGGGTTGAGGCTCCGGCCTCTCCCTACTAAGGAGGATATAACACATGCCAAGACTGATTGATGCTGACAAGCTATTGAAATGGATCGAAGAGTCTCCAGAAGCTGAGGGTTTTTGGGGTTATGGGAATCAAGTACTTGAAGCAACAGCAGCATTTGATAATCTCACCGAGGCAATCGAGACAGGCGTTTTTAATTCAGATCAACCGAGGGAGGATATATAGATGACACAAACAGCGTTGAGTCGGGAGCAAGTGATAACGATGGAGGTTAGACCGAAACTAGATGCTCTCGTTGCACAGCATGTTATGGGCTGGCACAAAGGGGATTCATGGGGCGGAATGTACTGGGAGGATTCAGATAAATGTTGCCGATATGAAATTTTAGTTTTCAAACCTTCATTACACACCAGCATGGCATGGCGAGTAGAAGAGAGAATTGTGGAACTGAGGTTACAGGCTAAATATTGCGTAGCATTAAAACAGGTTGTGATCGGCACAGGCGAGTACGTTGGAATGTTTGATTATATCCACGCAACTCCGGCACAACGTTGCAAAGCCGCGTTATTGGCTGTACTGGACATATAGGAGGGATAGACGTGAAATTACTACACATCGACAATGGACAAGCGAAGAAGCTTGGGCAAATTATTGAAATGTTATCTGAAAAAGGATTCGAATCTATCAACCGTAGCGAAGCGATTGGACATTGCATCGACTTCACTTATGAAATGATGAAAAAGCATGGATCGAAGCTAGAACGTAAGTAATTGGCCGAAGGCGTCCGATGCGACCGAAATACTAAGCGAAGCGAGGCCGGATAAGGTCTGGTCTCCCCAAATAGGAGGATATACAAGATGCGTGAGATTAAATTCGCAGCATTTCTAACGGAACACTGCCAGATGAGTAAAACATTCACTATCGAAGATTTAATTGAAATGGGTTCTAATCCTTTCAATGGAAACGTGAAGTGGTTGCAATATACAGGCTTCCATGATGAATCAGGCGACCAAGTTGAGGTGTTTGAAAGTGATATCGTCGAATTGGAATATGAAGGCGAAACTCACATTTGTGAAGTGAAGTATGAGGGCAGCGGATTCATGTTTGTCGCTGATTCCTTGCCTGACGGATACCTTTGGGCATCTGAAGTGATTGAATTTGATGGATCATACTGCTGGGCAGAAGGCGTTAGGGTTGTCGGAAATGCACACTCACGTCAAGGGTTGGCTCCCAAGGAAGGAGCGGAACAACATGAAACAGATTAAGGCGAGATGCATAGATGGCTTCCAAGAGTTTAATCAAGGCCAATTAACTTGTGAAGTCAATGACGGTGAGGAACTGGTCGCGGAGCTGCATGAGGAATCAGAAGAATATTTTTCAACTGACAGCAAGGGTAGAGAAGTATATGTAGGATGCTTGGACATGAACGGGACACTTGAACTGGACGATTGTTTTGAATTGGTTGAGGAAGGAGCGGATACAGAATGATAGAGTGGCGTAAATGGAACACAGATGATGAGCCAGAAATAAACAAGCGTTGTCTAGTTATGCGGAGATCGAGTGCGTTTCCAGTAGTGGCTTATTATCAAAATGAGAGTAATCAAGGAAATAAATTTATCGCTTTGGGTGGGTACACAGTGATGGATGTAACTCACTGGAGCCCTATCAACCTACCTGGGGAGGAAGAAGCATGAAACTGATAGATGCAGATAAGCTGCTGGAGTGGCTAGCAGAGAAATCTTCACATCTCGGAAGCGATGAGAGATTGAACGCATTCGAGGAAGTACAGGATAACATAGGGTCCGGTGAGTTTAATCCTGATATAAAGCCCGGAGACAAAGTCAATGTGGTAGATGAAATTCAATTCCCGTTCTTGAAAAATGTGAAGGTGGATAATATCCAATGGCATAGAGGCGGATGGTACGCGAAGCTCAGGTTCACAGATGAGTTATATACGATTCCATTATCTCGTTGCCGGAAGGTTAGGGAGTCTATACCCAAGGAGGATACAAAGGATGGCAGCTAACAACGATTTGATACGACTCGAATTGGCACTGTGGGAAGCGACGATGGAACAGGCTGCAATCAATCTTGAGCACGCAATTAAGTTTGATGATCGAGGATCGATTGATTTCAACGAGGAACTGATCAGGTGGGCACGGATCAAAATTGCTGAGATCGAGGATTACTTGGATATACAAAAAGGAGCGTGAGCACATTGGCAGTATACCGACAGATACAAGTCTCCTTCTGGCAGGACCCGTTTGTTATCAGCCTGACACCAGAGGAGAAATATTTCTACCTGTACCTCATGACCAACTCAAAAACGACCCAATGCGGCATATATGAGCTGCCGAAAAGAATCGTTGAGTTTGAGACAGGTTACCACCGCGAGACAGTGGACAAGCTTCTGGAGCGTTTCGTGCAGTACGGCAAGGTACTCTATAACGATCATACACAGGAAATCATGTTGGTCAACTGGTTGAAGTACAACTCTATCAAAAGTCCGAAGGTTCGGATGTGTGTCGAGAAAGAGTTGCAATCCATAAAAAATACCGACTATTTATACCGTTTCGGAAGACTATGCAAGGACTATGGATACCCTATCCCTACCCTATCCATAGACTTGGGGGAAGAAGAAGAAAAAGAAGAAGAAAAAACAGGGCGATTTTCGGCCGCCACTACTGACGAATCTATCATGGGAACTTATACAAAAGTATTCGGTGGATTGAACATGAACGGACTCATCTCTGAATTTGTCATAAACCTGAAAAAGAAGAACTACGACGAGTCCTTTATAACGGAATTGATGTTGGAAACAGGCGAAAGCAGTTCGCAACCCAACTTGAAACTAATGCAAGCTATCGCTGAGCGTTGGATCAAAGAAGGTATATACAGTCGCCGGCAGTCGAAGGAACAAAAGGAACGGAGGGTAAAACATGCACAGTCTCAAGGACACTTTGAAAAAGGAATTCAACCTGGAGGAAATTCGGCAGAGAGCGAGTTCGCTTTCCTCGATCGCTAAAACTGGGCATGAACCTGAAAAATATCGTTGTGACAAATGCAAAGACCTGGGCGGCCGCATCCAGCGTGTTGCCCTGAGTGATAAACCATTTGATTACATGGACAAATGGGAAGATTGCACCTGCATCAGAGAGCGGATGATTGAACGGCTGATGGGATCAAGCAAAATCACTGAAGAATTCCAGCAGAAGACATTCCACAACTTTGAAGAAGAAGGGCGGCCTGAACTCATTAAGACGGCTTACCAGAAAGCTGGAGCATACGCCAAGAATTTCTTCGACATTCGTAGCACGCGGAAGAACAGCCTAGCTCTATTGGGGCGGCCAGGCAGCGGGAAGACGCATTTGGCTATGGCCGTGTGCAATTACCTGTTAAAAAAGGGAGTCGGCGTCCACTACTTTCCTTGGGTCGAAGGTTTCAACGAGATCAAGGACAATCTCGACACGCTGGACACAAGAATCCGGCAACTGCAGCAGGCCGAGGTGTTATTTATCGACGACATGTACAAGGGACGCCAGAAACCGACTGACTTCCAAGCAGAGCAGAGTTTCGCAATCGTCAATTATCGCTATCTGAACAATCTGCCTATGCTAATCAGCTCAGAACGGACCATATCAGGCATATGTGAGATCGACGAGGCGTTGGGCAGTCGGATTAACGAGATGTGCCGGGACTACAAAGTGGTGATAAAGGGTGGAATTGAGCTGAATTATAGATTGCGATCGGAGGATTAACACCGTGAAACAACCAATCGACGACTACGACCTGATGGACCAAGACTGGGAAGAATTTATGCGCAGGGGCCGAGAGGCCTTTGCAGACGAAGATATCGAGGAGGAAGCAGCATGAGAAAGAAACACTGGACAGCAGGCGGGCAGATCAAGGAGCGTAAGCCAACACGCAAGGGACGGCAGAAGGGAGAGTAGTACAAGATGTACGTGAAGACCAAGGTGGAACCGGGACCGGACTTAATCCTGCAGAGTTTGGATGTGCCGCTGAGCAAGGCGCAGTCAGACAAAATTATGGAGTTGTACGATTACGGTTGGCTCCGGTCAGACATTGCGAAGGAAGTAGGCGTACCCAAGACACGAGTAAATCATGAACTGATCATAAAACGGAGAGGAGGTGGTGCAGCTTGAGGGGCAACAAGTACGGCGCAAAGAAAACGGTCAAGGATGGAATTGAATTCGCTAGCAAGATGGAGGCCGAGCGATACAGGATGCTGATGTTACTCGAACGTGCTGGTGAAATAAGTGAGCTGACCTTACAACCGGCATTTGTGTTGGTAGAGCCATTCACAAAGATGGGCAAAAAGAAGCGAGGAATCAAATACACAGCAGACTTCATGTACAAGGAGAATGGACAAGTCATCGTGGAGGATGTAAAGGGATTTGCGGCACGGGACTTTTCGCTGAGAAAGACGCTATTCGATGTGAGAAACCCAGATATCATTTTGCGGTTGGTGACCAAAACCGATGGAAGGTGGAAAGTGAAATGATTGGACGGTACGTACACGTGGGAGACGGATGGGTGCTCCTCGACGAATCTGGGGCGTGTAGAGGGCGTTTACTAGAATTGGACATACAAATACTAGGATCAGCGCAAAAACGTCTCTATGAGCCAACAGGGTGGTTTAAAATGGATGGGTGGAAAGTTGGATCTACTGAACGGAAGGGAGCGTAACATGCTCAGACTGAGACAATACTTTTGCAAACATGATTATCGACATATTGCAGCTCATCGTTCAACATCTCAAAACCTATGGCAATGTGATAAGTGTGCGGTGTTTTACATCCAGCATTGGCAAATAGGAGTTGGCTACAAAACAAGACATCCAAACATAAACGGATGGATTGTCAAAGATCATGGAAAGTCAAATGTGACATGTTGCAGATAAACCACAAAATATTGTGTAAAACGGCGAAAAAAGTACTTTATAACCACAAAATGTGCTATAATAAGATATATCATTATTACTATCGGAAAACGGGGTGTATGTAGGTGGAAAAGCAAGAACGTATTGAACAATTACGGTATGAGTTGAACATCGAAAGACAGCGTGGGGCTATGGCGGATGCAGGTAAAATCGAGGATATTGAGCGTCAACTCGCTGAGTTGGAACAGGAAAACGTCGAGGAAAGCCAGCAAAAAGTAGCCTACCTGATGGACAACATGGATCTGGACGGAATGTCAATGCGCGATATGTTCAAGAACGAAACGCCTGAAGCAGCAGAAGCGGCATATCAGTTCTTGAGAATCGCCGTACAGAACACCATGCTGCAACGTGATGAGGAATGGATGGCAAGAATCAAGACTTTGGAAGAGCGTCTTGCCATGGAGACAGCGGCTAAAGATGTTGCAGTAGCTAAAGCGGATGAAATGGGCGAGAAGAATACTGAATTGGTCATACAAATTCGTGATGCCAAAGGATTGCTGGAGGATGCAGAGAGTAAACGCGATGCAGCAGCAGGGCAATTGGAAGAAGCGAAGGCGGAGATTTCTCGCTTGACTAGCCATGTAGACGATCTGCGGCAGCAAATTGCAGTTGGTGCAGTGAATATGGCTAAAGTAATTGATCCAGCTGATGCGCTGGCGCATTACAAAGAGCAGAAACGAATTGCGGAAGAAGAGAAGAGACTTGCAGAAGCAGCAAGAGAAGCGGCGAAACCGGCTATCTATGATGTTGAATGGGGAGACGCTAAGAAGTCATTCTATACCGCTAAACTGGCTGCAACGGATGAAGAGATTAAAATCCCTTACCTGACAAAAGGTGCATACCGGGAGGTGAGCGCCGAAGAGGCGCCGCAATTTCGAATCAGAGCCGAAGAATCCCAACGTGCTGATGAGGATCTGGCACGGACTAACGACATGGAAGAGGGCAGCGAACTAACGCCTCCCACTTGGCAGTTTCCAGAAGGGGACGAAGCCACGCAAGAAAGCACAGGACACGAGCTGGCTCAAGGAGACGTGGCAGGAAGTGCTGATCCGGAGACAGAGGGGCCTCCAACGCGAGCAGAATTTGAGGAACTCAAAAGACGCGTGAGTGCGTTGGAGACGCCACAAGCTGAAGTAGCATGATATACCACCGCAAAGCAGAAACTGTGAGGGCGATCCAGATAACGGATTGCTCTCCGGCAACTGTTGCAAGGGTGAGAGAATTCACAGGTGGTCACGTATTGAAGGGGCGGTTCATCCAGGCAGCACAGCCCTACATCAGCGTCGTTGTAGATAACAGACACCTCAAGGTGCTGGAAGGACAATGGTTGGTGCACTCACCTGAAAAGGGATGGAGAGTATACCGGCATCATGAATTTATCCAAGAGTATGAGGAGGGAGAACATGGACAACAATCAGGTGATCAAGTTGCTGACGGACTATAGATCATACAAGTTTGCGTTAAACAATCTTGGTGGAATGATGATAGACAGCGAGATGCAGTGGATGTTCAAGATGGGCATATACGACGAACGAGTCAGATCTCGTTTGAGCAACCAAGACAGGACGAGCGATCAAGGTCGATACTCTCGTATCGTCACGTTGTTGGAATCGGCAGTGGACTTTGTATTGAGCGACGATCAGAAGACAATCATCCAACTCAAGTACATGGAACGCAACAAGCTGAACCTGAGCGAGATTGCAGATAGGCTGCATAAAGACCGCAAGACGGTATCAACCCAACACAAGAAGGCCATCAACAGCCTGTGCAAAGCAATGGTGCCACTCAAACAGGATTACATGGAGATCACCAACCTTGATCACATGTTCGATCCGGAGTGGGTGTACAAGGAACCAGCGTGATTCCCCATTTTTTACCCACGAATTACGCATTATTTCCCACAAATTCCCCATCGGAAGTGATAAAATAATATCATAAGGAACATCTGATAAGCGCCGATAGCTGTATGCGCAGTCGTCGTTTACAACGTTCCTTCCTTGCATGCCAAAACTGAATGCGACCGTAACGCATGGGGCCAGCTCCCCGCACGATTGAGTGCAACATTACGGATAGAGAGTGACGGTCAAGCGCCGTTGCTCTTTTTGTTTTTGCCGAAGGCCATCGAGTCCGACCGAATCACCCAGCGACAGCGGGGGCCGTATAGGGTTGGGTCATTAAGAGGAGGGATAACACATAGTGAAGTTGACGAGAACGATAGCGTTGATGGAACAATATGAGAAATGTCCTAAATGCGGCAGCTCTTATGTAGCACACGGTGAAGGTAAGTTGATCGTGGAAGACACAAAATTCCATCGCAGTTGTAAGTGTGGGTGGGAAGTTACAATCGAGGAGTAGAGAGGAAGGTGATACCCATGGCATTGTCAGAAAAGCAAATGAATTTCGTTAACGAGTACATGAAGGACATGAACGGAACAGCCGCTTATCTGCGTGCCGGGTACAAATGTACCGAGGAGGCCGCAAGACGTGCAGCAAGCCGATTGTTGACAAATGTTGACGTAATGTCCGAAATCGGACAAAGAACGGACAAAATGCAGGAAGAATCGGGTATGAGTGTCCAATGGGTGCTAGACAGGTATAAGGACATTATCATGAACAACCTGACAGAAGACCCTGCTGTGGCTAAAGGAGCATTGGACAGCGTGGCTAAACACTATGGTATGTTCAAGGACAAAGTGGAACATAGTGGTGAACTGAGTTTCAAAGTTACATTGCCGAAAGGGTTTGGTGACGATGCCGACGATTAACATCGATTTAACCGAGCTGCCGAACCTGACGAATGATCGATTCTATCCGCTCTATACGAATACGGATCGGTACTTGGTGCTCATGGGTGGCGGCGGTTCGGGTAAGTCGGTGTTCACGGCTCAGAAGATCCTGCTACGTATGGTAACTGAGCAGAAGCACCGCATATTAGTATTGCGTAAGGTAGCCAAGACGCTGCGTGAATCCGTGTTTATGGAGCTAAAGAATGCGATATACCGTTGGGGACTGGAGAAGCTGTTCAAGATCCCGAAGGGCACGAGCTCAGAACTGCATATCAGTTGCGTGAATGGGAATGAGATCCTGTTTGCTGGGCTGGACGATGTAGAGAAGCTGAAGTCTATCTCGGGCGTTACTAGCGTGTGGATGGAGGAAGCAAGCGAGTGTTCACCCGAGGACTTCCGACAACTGGACATTCGTCTCCGGGGCAGGACACAGAACTACAAACAGATGATGATCACCTTTAACCCAATTGACATTAACCACTGGCTCAAGAAGGAGTTCTTCGACCAGCCAAAGCCAAACGCCACGACGATACACAGTACTTACAAGAACAACAAGTTCCTGGACGATGAAGCTATCGCGGTGCTGGAGGCATTTAAGGAAACTGACCCATACTTCTATCAGGTGTACGCGCTTGGTGAATGGGGTGTGCTTGGTAAAACCATATTCAACGCTCAGAAAGTATCTGAACGTATCTCATACCTTCGTGACCATGACCCATTGGTGCAACGAGGGTATTTTGTTTACGAGAAGGATTCAGCAGATAAGATCATCGACAGCACAATCAAGTGGATTGCCACAGAGGACGGGTACATCAAGGTGTTTGAGCGACCGCAGTCCTACATCCCATATGTGCTTGGCGGTGATACCGCAGGTGATGGATCAGATAACTTTGTTGGTCAGGTCATTAATAATGTGACAGGCAAGCAGGTTGCGGTGTACAAGAATCAGTTTGACGAGGATCTGTACGCTGAGCAGATGTATTGCCTGGGCAAGCATTACAACAATGCACTGGTAAGCATTGAAACCAACTTCAGCAGCCATCCAGTCAAGGTGCTTTCACGACTGGGCTACACGAACCAATACGTCAGAGAGCGTGAGGACACGTTTACAGGTTCTGTGGTTAAAGCCTATGGATTTGTCACAGGCAAGCTCACAAGGCCGTCAGCCATCGCCGAGTTGGTCACAGTGGTGCGTGAGTCGGTAGAGTGCATTAACGACATCGACACGCTGAATGAGATGCTTACCTTTGTTCGTAGTGAGAAGGGCAGACCACAAGCGCAGGAAGGCGCACACGATGACTTGATCATGGCGCTGGCAATAGCGTATTACAGCCGAGGACAGCAGGATGACAAGGTGCTGCAGAAGGCAATAGAAGCAACCGTGACCCCGTTCCCATTCCGGACGGACACAGAAAGCACAGGAGGTGGATATCTGGAATGGTAGACGATGCGATCAAACTTGGTGAGCTGCTGAAGTTGCCTAACCTTGAGCAAGAGACGATTACGCTAATCAACGGCAAGATGCGTGAAATGATTGGTGACATCAAACCTCTGACACCAGCACAGAAACAAGATATTCAGAGTCTGATGGACGAATGGACAGGCGGTAAACAGGGAGGTGAGCAATAGTGAAGGACACAACGCTGGATAAGCTGGCAGGTGAGATGGATAAACAGTACCGAGATGGGCTGTCATACAAGCGCCGGATGGGATTCCTGGACAAATGGCCTGAGTACGAGCGATTCAAAGCTGGTGACCAGTGGCCGGCGGCTACACAGCGCACCAAGCACTTACCACGTCCGGTATTCAACGTGATTAAGATGATCGAGACACACAAGGTTGCCACGGTCATGAGTGAGCAGATCAAGATGGTGTACAGTGCGCAGGAGATCGTCGAGGACAATCAGATGGACGTGGATGTCGGCGAACTGTTCAGCCGTTATTCAGAGGCAACCTGGGAGCGTATCAAGCAGGATGAGCTCAACGAGGAAGCGCTGGACATTGCAGCCAACACAGGCACGTGCGTATTGCATTACTACTGGGACAGCGGCGTTAAAGGTGGTAAGGCATATCCTTGGATCGGAGAGATGGAGGGTGAGGTACTTGATCCTATCAACGTATTCTTTGGTAATCCCCAGCAACGCAATGTTCAGAAGCAAAACTACATCATTATCAGTAGTCGCGAGTTGGTATCCAGTGTTAAAGATTACGCCAAGAACAATGGAGTCAGTCAAGCGATGCTTGGTCAGATCAAACCGGACAAGGAGACGACAGATCAGGGGTATGACATGGCGAAGGTGGAGCTCAACGACACCAGTAAGGTAATTGTGCTCACCAAGTACTGGAAGGAAGACGGCAAGATCATGTTCGCCAAGACTTGTTGTGGTATCACCCTCAAAAAGCCAACAGACACAGGCCTCAGCCGCTATCCTGTCGCAGTCATGCAGTGGGAGAGACGGAAGAAGTCTATTTTTGGTATCGGTGACACAGAAGGATTGATCCCGAATCAGAAGGCAGTCAATATGCTGGTAGCTATGCAGATCCTGTCTGTTCAACTCACAGGCTGGCCGAAGATGGTGTACAAGTCCCAAGCCATCGACCCGAGCAAAGTCACCAATGCACCGGGTGAGATGATCGAGGACCGTATGCCGCCAGGACAGGGTGACGGTGTAAAGTACCTCAATCCGGGAGCAATCAGTTCCAGTGCTGCCAACTTGGTCGAGGCTATCCTTGGTTACACCCGGCAGATGACTGGAGCAGACGAAGCGGCCACGGGGTCAGCACCATCCGCTCAGTTGAATGCCACGGCAATCATGCTCTTACAGAAGGCTGCTGCTATCCCGATTGAGTCCATTAAGCGACGGTTCTACCGTCTTATCGAGGATGTGGGGAGGATCTGGGAGGACTTCTTCAAGGTCAAGTACAATCTACCGCGTCAGGTGAAGCTACAAGACGATGACGGTGAAGAGTACGCAACGATGTTTGATGGTTCGCAATACCAGGACACTGAGCTTAACCTGAAAATCGACGTAGGCCCAAGCTCCACGTACTCTGAATCCCTAGTACTCAGCAGCTTAAACGATGCACTCAACCGCGGAAACATCACATATGAGCAGTTCCTGAAGTTTGCACCACGCAATGTCGTACCGTTCCGGGATCGCTTGATGAAGGAACTGGAAGAGAAGAAGGGCATTGTGGGCGTGATCGAGCAGATGATTGCTACCATGCAGCCGCAAGAACAAGAAATGTTCTCTAGCATGCCGCCTGAACAGCAATTACAGCTCATTCAACAGGTCATGATGCAGCAACAACCGCAACAAGGTATGCCACAATCACCGTCAATGCAAACTGAACTACCTGCACCACAGGCCATGGCGCCTATGGGAGTCTATTAGGGGAGGTGAGACGGGTCCATTGGTTTTCAGGGGGAAGAAACTCTACAAAACAGGAGGTTCTTACAATGGCAAAGGTAAACGTACAGCCCGAAGGACAGACGAATGGTGACCAAATGACGCAGTTTACAGAGGTTGCATGGAAAAAGTCGGCCACATATTCATTTGATGTGAAGCAGGATCACTTTTATTTGCTCAACCAAGGCAATGAAGTGGTCGAGGTGAAGGTCGGAGGACAGACGCGGACCATTGATCCAGGTGAATCATGGGGCGAGGAATTGGAATATAACAGCTTCAGCGTGAAGGCATTGACCGATGATGACGACACAGGCGCACAGTTCCATACGATTGCCACGGTATACGGTATCCCGGGTCTCGACCGCATCAAGGGACTGCAAGACGATTTAAATAACGCGAATAAGTAAAACAACGGGCTTCTGCTGAGACTGCAGGGGCCCTTTCTATATACAATTTTGCTCCTACCATAGAGCAGGGAGGTTTCACCCATGGAAGAACTCGCCAACCATAGCGAAGAAGTAGTACAAGAAACGGTCGAGCAAGTGGCCGATCAGCAAGTTGACACACAAACAGAAGGGCAAGATTCCCCGCCACAGGAAGAGCCCAGAGGCATAAAGGTCAAGTACAACAAGGAAGAACGCTTTGTGCCAGAGGATGAGGTACCAACGTGGATTCAGAAAGGCTTGAACTACGATAAGGTGTCCGAAAAAGCCCAGCAAGCCGAGCGTTACCAACAAATGCTTGATCGCACAGCAAAATATTACGGATTCAACGACCCGGATTCCTACATCCAAGCACTGGAACAAGCTGAAATGGAGCAAAAAATTCAGGAAGAGGCCGAGAAACTGGGCGTTGGCGAAAATGTCATCCGTGATCACCTACAACCGCTGAACCAGAAGGTCAGTGAGTACGAAAAGCAACTGAATGAGTTGAGGGAAGCAGACCTGGTCCGCAAGGTAGAGTCGCAGATCCAAAGCATGGAGAACGACACAGCCAACTTCCCGGACTTTGGCAAATACAAAAACGATGTAATCAACATGGCTGCATCCAACGGTTATTCACTTGACGTGGCTTACAAGATCGTTACATACGACGAGCGCGTCAACACAGCCCGGGCGCAAGCCGAACAAGAGGCAATACGGAAACTACAACAAAACGCGGATAGCTCAACCGGTTCTCTCGGTGCTGATGCGCCTGACCCACAAGGTGGATACCTTGGTATGACTCCGGCAGAGCGTAAAGCATTCAGGGACAACAGGCGGGGCCGCGCAATCTAAGGAGATGACTATTCATGCCAACATTAGTACAAGGATATAACCCAACCACAGGCGTAAACGCACTGACAGCAGAACAAGCGGAGTTTTACCAGGACGAGTTGCTGGAACGCTTGATTCCAGAACTGCAATGGACCAAATTTGGCGAGAAGAACAAGAACATTCCGAAGCGTAAAGGTGCAACAACAAGCTTCCGCCGCCTGAACTCTCTGGATGTGAACACCACAGCATTGACTGAGGGCGTAACACCAGATGGTGTGAATCTGGACATCGTGAAAATTACAGCGGTCATCCAAGAGTATGGTGCTTGGACAAAGATCTCTGACTTCATCGACATGACAGGACTTGATCCACTGTTGCAAGAGGCATCCGGTTTGATGGGGGAAAACGCGGGTGAATCGATCGATACCATCGTTCGTGATGTGGTAGCTGCTGGTACGAATGTGTTCTATGCAAATGGTAAGGCTTCCCGTAGCGCATTGCTGTCAGCCGACAAGATCACGGCATTGGACATCCTGAAGGTACGCCGTACCATGAAGCGTAACAAGGTTAAGCCGATCCGCTTGCCTAACGGTGGTTCTGGGTACGTGGCAATGGTTCACCCTGACGTTGCGCTGGACATCATGCAACTGCAAGAGTGGAAGGATCAGAACACATACGTGGACACCAAGAACCGTGAGGAAGGCACCTTGGGCAAGATGTACGGCATCTACTTCATGGAGGTAGATAACGGCGTTAAATACGCTTCTGGTTCGGCTGGTGCACCTGCTGCCAATGATGCATACGCTACAATCTTCCTTGGTCGCGGTGCTTACGGACTGCCGGACATCGAAGGTTCCATGAAGCCTGAGATCATCGTACACCCTGCCGGTTCTGGTGGTGTAGCTGACCCACTCAACCAGTTCAACACCGTCGCTTGGAAATGTGCGTTTGCCACTGTGCGTCTGCAAGAGTTGGCTATCGTTCGTTACGAGTCTGGCGCAACTGTATAACATATGGAGCCTTCGGGCTCCTTTTAATTTGAGGAGGAAACGAAATGGCAGCGAAAGAAGCAGAGAAAACACCAGAACAAATGCAAATGGAAGAGAAAGCATATGAGCGTCAAGCAGCAGAAGCAGAGAGAAGCGTACTGGAACAGCTGAAGGCCATGCCTAAAGTGAATATTCTGATCCCTGATGACCCTACGAACCCGGATGACAAGGTACTACCAATCGGATTTAACGGTGTAATCTACACGGTGCCACGCGGTAAACCAGTAGAAGTACCACAGGCTATCGCAGAAATCTACAATTATTCCTACACGATGACACGTGAAGTTAACCAACGCATCGAAAACAGCACCAAGAAGGAAATCAAAGGCATGTGACAAGGCCCCATAGGGGCTTTTTCCTGTTTGAAGGAGTGATAACGTGAAACTACAGGAGATCTTGGAAGAGATTAGTGAGAAATACCCGCATAGCCTGTCCAATGATAGTGTGATCCGGAAGATTAACCAGGTGCAGAACGAACTGTTTCGTACCACAGCAAAGATAAAAACCATGGCTATCTACCACTTGAAAGAAGGGATATTCGCCTACACATTGCCTTTCCCTCGTACATCGTTGTCGGATGTGGTCGTGCAGGGACGGGAATACATGTACCAGGACAGTAAGAAGTCAGCGAACGAACCATTCTACTATTTTGTCGGGTCTAACGGTCTTGGTATCTTCCCAACACCTGATAAGGACGTCGAGAATGGACTGTCACTGTTTTATTACAGGTACCCAAACCAATTGGTTTCTACTGATCTGAACGCTGTTCCTGAGCTTGATCAGGACTTTCACAGCCTGCTGATCTACGGGACACTGGTGCAGATTGCAGAGAACTACAGTGATGTGGCGATGGTGAATAACTTTGCATCGCGGTATAACGGGCTCATGACCGAATTCAAGAAGGCTGATGATGAAACCCCGGACTACCCTGTTATTGAAGATGTTATGGGGGTGTGGCAATGACACAATCATCAGAAAAAATTTCACAACAATATATTGACGGTGGTGTTATCCCTGCCGATTTAACCGGGCAAGAATCCGTTAGTAAAACGTATGTAGATACTCAACTATCAGCTAGAGACGTAAATATCTCAGCTGCCGCAAGCGCTGCAAATGCTGCCCAAAACGACATTAATAGCCATACTAATAACTCAGGAATACACGTTACGCCTGAAAATAAAGCGAATTGGGAGAGTAAAGCACCAGGGACGGTGCAAAATACTATAAATTCGCACATTGCGGATTCGGTAGCTCATCTAACAGCAAATGAACATATGAAATTAACAGGTATACAGCCCGGGGCAGAGGTAAACCAAAATGCCTTTTCAAAGGTAAATGACATTCCAGCATCGTCAAAAACCGACACGGTTACCATTAAAGGCGGAGTGGGGATCGCTGTAACCAGTAATCCCAATAGTAAAGAAGTAGAAATCACAGCAACTGGATCCTCAACGCCAGGTGCGCATGGATCCAGTCATGCAGAATACGGAGCAGACCCCATCCCTGTTGCAACCGAAACAGATGGAGGTATCATGAGCGCTGCCGATAAAAAGTCCCACAACAACATGGCAGATCCACCACGCGCAAAATATACGACTGCGACAGCAAAGCCCTTGCCCTATGTAACTTGGACAACTCCGAATTGGGATACGAAGAACTTTGATACAAACAGTTTTGTATCTCAAGGGAACAATGGTGAGATTGTCATTAATGAAGCCGGAACATATCTGATTCAGGCAAATATTAGTTTTAGTGCGAATCCAATTGGATTTCGCAATATCTTGTTTGAAAAAAACGGGAGCTATCTTGCATATCAAACCAATAACGCTAAAAATGATTCTGGGCAAATACCATCCATACGAAGTTCGCTCAGCGCCTTAGAGCAGTGCGAGGCAGGTGATGTCATCAAAATTTCTTGCTACCAAGATGCTGGAGCGTCGGAAGTTATGAATATTAACGCATTTAGCACATTCTCCATCATCAAAGTAGCAGGATTTTCTTAACTAAAGTTTATCCGCATGATCGGCTCTATGTTCCAACGCAGTTGAACAAGCTCAACAATAAATACTTTATCGTGGATTGCTATCATCACCGTATCATCTATTCGGATAACATTAATACCGATATTGCCAACTGGACAGAAATTGACTATGAGTTTGCAGGACCGCACAGCATAGCTAGTGATGGTGATATCTACGTAGTAGATAATGCTGGATGTCATGAAGTTTTAGTATTCAATTCAAGTTTTAGGCGAATACAAACCATTCCTAACGTCGGCTATCGTCCGCATAAGACTATATATGCCAACGGGCGATTTTATGTTATGTCATCCCAAACGCAAACCATTTACTGTTACCAGAAATTGAACGGGATTCTTGTAGAGGAGTACCATAAAACGCTACCGTTTCTGGATAATTCTTATTGCAGATCTATTAAAATAATTGATGGTTACATGTACTTTGTATCTGGTTCTAATCAGATATTTGTGACGAACTACATCAGCGGTAATTTTGAAGTGATTAATTCGTATACTACGCCGAATGAGTTCACTGGATTAGTGGATATTGAGAAGTACAATAATGAAATTTACTTAACATCCATGGGAGACGCTCGGTATTCTATCAGCCCCAATATTGCTAGGTCTGCAAGTCTTGCTGAGTTGTCACAAGGGAATTTCACAAGCATATACACGAATTTATCCTTAGTAGATTCACCATATTTCATGGAAGTCATGGACAGTAATCTATATTTCACAGAAGTCGGGGAAGTTCGTAATTCAGTTCTAGCAATGTATGGAAACAACAATCTTGAAGTTTACCATAGATATACTGGGTTACTCCCCGGTTCGATAAAACGCCGAGAGACATACCCGAGATAAAACATTCGAGAAGGTGAGGTGAAATATGAATCCGTGGACTTCTAAACCGAACAGAGGCAAACAGTCGATCTTTACCCTTGCTGATGGGATCAACCAAGCAGTTGAGTCAGTAGAGATTAAAGATAGCCAATGTGTAACATCAATGAATGTGGACTCTGCGATATACCCAACGCTGCAAGTAGTGGAGGGATGCTCTCTTTTAAGCCAGCACGCAGGGTATATTAACCATATAACCAAGTTTAAAGGTGAATGGTACTGCGGGAACGAAACTGGAGTGTACAAACTTTCTGGAGCGTCTTGGGTAGGGGTGTATGAATACAGCTATCCAAACCCGGAAAGATTGTGGGACTCCGCTATGTTTTTTGATGGAAGCAAGTTGTATTTTTTAGATGGAGCACTCCCATTGCAGCAGTACGATGGGGCTTCGCTTACAACCGTCAGTAACGCGCCAGCTAAAAGTTCATTTCTTACAACTCATGCAAACAGGTTCTACTTGACAAGTACGAATGATAATCTACTATCGTATTCTGGTCTTCGCGATGCTACTGATTGGACGAGCACAAATAAATACACAGGCACCGGAAAGATTACAGTGGAGACACCAGACGGTGAGAAACCTACAGGATTAAGCCAATTTTCAAATCATGTACTGTTATTTAAAAAATATACCATGCACAAATTGTTCGGAGAGGATAGCGTCAACTTTAGTATGACACAACCGTACGGTGTGGGTTGTATATCAGATCGATCAATTGTAAGCACACGCGATTCACTATACTGGCTTGGACCGGATGGGTTTTACGATTACATGGGAGGGGCGGCGCCAGTCAAAATTAGCGAGCCGATCAAACCATATATTGATTCGATAAATATGAATTACGCACGCCACTGTTGTTCTGGCACAGATGGACGTTTTATCTATCTGTCTTTGGTTACAGGTGCAAGTACATTGCCCAATGTGACGTTGAAATATGATATACAAGGCGGGAGATGGTGGCCCGTTAACTTTGTAGCCACGTCTTATTTCCTTGATGGTCAAGATCTATACTTTGGTACAGCCGATGGCAAAATAATGAAGATGGGTGGAGACACAATAAATGGCATGCCAGTTGATTGGTATGTGGTAACGAAGCCGTATAGTGTTGATGAAACAGCCCGTGGAGCTATTCACAAACTATGGATTGTGGCTGATATTGAAGGCGGATCTTCTTTTGTGGTTGAATACGCAGGTGGTACGGAAGGCGGGGCGTGGACACAGGTATATTCATCTAGCTTCAATAGTGGACGTATTGAAAGCATTCGAATACCGGTTATTGTAAGGACGCCTGAATTCTGGTACAGATTAAAATTATCAGGTTCTGGAAGAATGAAATTGCACAGGATCATTAAAGAAGTGACAAGGAGGGGATCCTAATGGCAAACGTCCAGTTGCCAACCGTTAATACTGGCGAAACGGACACAACTGAGTTGGTCAAGCAACTCCTGAATGCATATATCATGCTTACGGAGGAATTAACCTTCCTACTTAACAACTTGGATACACGGAATGTTAACGAGTTGAATGCCGATATAATCAATGCCGGAACAATCAATGCTGCGTTGGTTACCATCAAGAGTGAGCTTCAAGATGGTGCTTACATCGCGATTGATGGACAGGGCATGAAAATTAACGATGGAACACAGGACACCTTCAAAGCGGATATTAACGGACAAGTCAACATGACCGGTGCGACGGTCAAGAATAGCTTAAGTTCAGGATACATCCAAATGAGCGACCAAGGCTTGGTAATCAATGATGGTACGAAGGATACGTTCAAAGCGGACATCAATGGACAAGTGACCATGACAGGGGCCAAGGTGCAGAGTTCGGAGAACGGGTATCCGAGGGTGGAGATGAATCCAGATCAGAACTTGGTCGGAGCATATTCGGCAGCGAATAACTATCTGACGATTCAAGCATTGGGAGGATCTGATCAATCTCCGCAGGTACTTATTGCTGCGCCCAACGCAAATATGTTCATGTACGTCGCTGGTCTAACATCATTTCTTGGCACCACAGGTGCGAATTTATCACTGACATCCAACAGAAATGTATACATCACACCAGGCAATAACATCTATGATGTAATTGTTCCTTTTGACCAGTTCAAAGATGACGATAGCGGACGTACTTTGTATCAGGAATTACTCGGAAAGGCCCGGTCTGGATCCCAAACAGGATCATCTCCTGCGTACAACGGAGGCATACCAATAGGGACAGTACTACAGACAGCAGGTGGAGGAACGGTTACTTGGACTGGGATACCTTCACATTCACATACCCAAAACTAGCAATATATGCTATGATGTTGGCAAAATCTAACACAGGGGTGTGTGCAATGAAAAAGCATCTTAAGAATCTCGGATTGGTGCTCAGTGGTGTGGTGCTTGGCGTTGCGGTTTCTTTCTCGGGAGAAATCAGTGCAGCAACTTCTAAATTGCTTGGTGGTAAAGTTGGTAAGGTCATGACGGTGTCATTGGATGATAAAAAGATCGGGGATGCGCCAGTGATCGGCGGTACAAGCTACGTACCAGTACGAACGGCAGCAAATGAACTGGGATTGGAGGTTGCGGTGGAAGGCAACGAAATTAAACTGACCAGTCCAGAAGAAGTAACTGAATCAGGAGAAGTTACTGTACCTTCAAACGAAGATCTGGCCCAGAAAGCTAAAGAAGAACAAGCCGAACTAGATCTACAAGCCGAAGAGCTAAATGCGAAGAACGCAAAAATCAGAGAACTTGAACAAAAAGTAGAGACTGCGAAGAGATCCATTAGCAGTTCAAAGAAAGACATTGAATCAGTACAAAAAATGCTTGATGACGCAAAAGCCATGGCTACCGCTGGAAACAAGGCTTTCGAATCAGTAGCTAAAAGTTATGAAGAAGATATTGCAACATCAGAAAAATATATTGTAGAGCAAGAAAAAGTGCTCACTGGACTAGAAGCACAACTGGCCGCACTTAAATAATCCATACCAAAAGGGACTCCAATAGGGGTCCTTTTTCTATTGCAAAGGAGTGAGAACATGATCCAGACCACAGGTACCGTGGTAACGCCCAAGAAGAAGCAGAATCAACTTGCCGCACCTGTAGCAGCTGTACAAGGAATGGTTACTCCAAAGCCTACACCAACCGTGTCCACCTTAACCACTCCAGGAATGGGCAACGGTGGAGCCAACTACAACACAGGCGACCAAGCCATGAAGCTGCAGATAGCGCAGAATCAAGCAAAGATTGGCACTGATGCAGGGTACAAGGACAACGAAATCTCTCGAGCGTTACAGGTCATACAGAACCGTCAGGCGCAAGGGCAGGACACATCGGCACAGCAAAAGTACCTGACAACGAACCTTGGGTACAAACCACCCGGAGCAGCAGCAACAACGCCTAATCCGACCGCTGTAAATACACCAAGCGCGAATACCCAAATGAACAATACCCAACAGGGTATGGATCTACTGAGCCAGATGAAAGCTATCGCCAACCGAGAGCAATCACAGTTTTCGTATGACCCGAACGCCGATCCGCTCTATCAGGCGGCGTTGAAACGTGCACAGTCCAACATTGATAGCGGCAACTCAGCAACACAGGCCGAACTTAATCGTCGTGGTATTCTGAACAGCACTATTACCAGCGACCGGATGTCTGAACTGGCAGCACAAGAGATGGGCCGCGTAGAGACGGACGTCATGCCATCACTGATGCAACAGGCATACCAGCAGTACATGGATCAGGAAGCGTTGAAACAACAGCAGTTCGGTAACCTTGGTGCACTGTCACAAAGCTACTTGGGTGAGGATCAGCGTCAGTTTGGTAACCGTGTAACCGAGGGTGAACTGACTGGTAACTACATGCCAGAGGGTGCACAGAATGCGATTAACAGCATCCTTCAACTGAAACAACAGGCAGAGGCCAAGGGGATCACGGCACAAGAGCGTGCGAAACTGAGTGCTCAGGCTGATGGGTACAGGGCGCAGTTGCTGTCTATGGGTATTGATCCATCTCAGTATGCATCAGGTGTCAATTACAATACAGCACGCACCAACAACGCTGGTATCAGAACCTTGGGCGGACAGACGATGGATCTTAACAACAAACAGGCTAACCTTGGCGCAGCCGCTACGTACATGGATGCAACTGGTCGGGTGGTTACACCGCAAAGCGATTGGAGTGGATTCGCGCGCCAAGCGGCTAACCCGAACGCAGCACTCACCATGGCTGGTCAAAATCAAGCATACAATCAGGGCATGCAAAACCGACAACAAGACTTCGTGGAAGGTCAACAAGGTATCGACAACGCATTCCGCGCAGAACAATTTGCATATGCCAAAGCTCGTGACGCTGTGGCAGATAGCCAATGGAGCCAGCAATTTAACCAAAACGCTACTCAATTCGGTCTCAATTATGCACTCAGTCAATTGCAGCAACAGGACGACAGCGCTTATCGTAACGCAATGCTGGGTATTAGCCAGGATGAAAACTCTCGCGCATGGCTTGGACTGGGCAGCACACAACCGGCTGAGTATAGCGGCATGAACGCCAACCAAGTGCTGAGTGCGTTACAGTCACAATACATCGACCCAACCACTGAGAAGTACGCTCCGCCTAAAGACGCAGCGACCCGAGAACAGATCTATCAGCAAGTCGCTGGATACGGTTTGCCACAAGGTCAGGATGATCAGGTCATGTTGTCCATGGGACTGACTACGAAAGAGATTCAGGAATTCGATAAGAAGTACATTCAACCATCAGCTGGCACGGGAGCGGCAGCTGCGGGAAAGTAGCCAGCCCCACATCCAATGGGACTGGTGGGGCCCTTTCCTACAATAATTATTACAAAGCAGTGAAGGACGCAAAGGCCAACCCGAATAACTACGCCACAGCAAGCGCGGCGGTCAGCAACGCTATCAAAGCATTGGGATACCCTGATAGCTGGTTACAACCCGCGCTTGAGTTGGTAGCCAGGGAATCCAGTTTCAACTCGAATGCGAAGAATCCTAAATCTTCCGCGGCCGGGTTATTTCAGTTTCTGGATAGCACCCGTAAGAATTATGGCGGCAGCTCAGTAAACTGGAGCGATCCAAATCAGCAAGCGTTACAAGGCTTGAAATATGTAAAAGATCGCTATGGCGACCCGGTTAAAGCACTGCAATTCTGGGATAAAAACAAGTGGTATTAAGGAGGTAGGCGCATGGCGACAAGGCTTGAACAGTTTTCGGAGGATCAACGCAAGAAGGCAATGCAAATACGTGAATCAGCAATGAACGGAACGCTCAGTTTACAACAGCCAAGCGCGCCAATTAACCCGCGAACACAGGCGGTTCAGAATTATTTCGCCAGTCAAAAGTCCATGAACGACCTGAAATCAGCCTTGCCGCCTGCGCTCACTCAACCCGGTTCAGACATTTATATGAATTCGACGTTGGGCAGATCGCTTGCAGGTAATCCGCAGGCAATTCAGACATACCAACAGGCTACGGGTATTAACCCAACGCCTATTCCGCCACAGCCAAGTCAGTATGAGATCAACAAGCAAAAGATTGCGGACAGTGCGGCCAAGAGTAGATTCGCTGAATTTGTATCTCCATTTTCCAACCTGATGAACGATATCACCTACGGTAACCCCGTGGGTGGTTTCGTTACTCGGGCAGTCGGTACAGGTGGCGGTATGTTGCTTGGCACGCCTTCGATGGCTCCTGGTTCAACTGGAAACGCTACAGCGGATAGAGTGGCCGACATCACGGGTATTGCCGGAGGCGTGCTTGGCGCAGGATTCAACCCTGCTGGTGGCGGAAACTTGATCACTGCTCCATGGCGTGCAGCCAATGGATTGATGGCAACACGCGCCGGGAACACTCTGACGAATGTGGTCGGTGGCGGTATTGGTAAGGTGCTACCTCGCATTAGCCCGAACACAGCAAACAGAGTGGCAGAAACGGCCATGCGTGGCGCTGCTACTGGCGCTGTAAGTAACACCGCAATGGGTCTGATCCAAGGCCAGAACAGCAATAGCGACGTGCTAAGAAACGCCGCTCTGGGCGCTGGATTGGGTGCAGCAGGTGATTTACTCGTGGCAGGAATTGGAGTTGGCTTGCGTAATGCGTTGACTAAACTCAAAGGCAACAACGGCGTGCGGCAGGCAGAGGAAATCTTGGCGCTACCTCTTGGCCGTGGTGATGAACGGTTGAGTGCAGCGCAGAGACGTGGTCAGACTGCTGCAGGGAACGACCCAATCGTGAATCCATCCAACTGGACACCTGAACCACTCGGACTACCAGCAGGTCAACTGGCTGCGCCTACGACTGGGCGGTTGGCACAGGTGGGGAATGTATACCGTCAGAAGTTTGAAAACCTGATGCGTGTAGCAAATGAAACTCAATTTACGCCAGGCCGGGAAGCAGAAGAGTTGGAAGGATTATGGGCGTCTATGGCTGATCGGAGTGATCCGGGATTATCGGAACTGATTGACCGTGCATATGCTACAACTAAACGTGAGATCACACCAGATCTGATGCAACGTGCACGTGCTAATCAAGCACAAAGAGACGTGTACGGCGTACCGCTCCCAGTGAAGAGTCTGGATGATCGGATGCCACGTCCAACTGTTGCTGACGATGCTAAGGTCACGCAAGAACGATTGACATTTGACCGCCCTGCAAGAAACGGCGAACCAGAGGTTATTAATCCCGGTGGTAACTCAGTCAATCCACGTACAGAAGCGGTTAAACGATATCAAGCGGAACAAGGGATGATCCCGACAACGGGAGCTGGACAGGCATCAGATAGTTTCTTAACCAGTCGACCTGGGCGTGTAGTTGAGCCATCTCCAGCGCAACGAGTGGATGATGTGATTCCAGAAGCTACACCTGATGCGCCGTTAAACTATGCTGATGACTACCAATCAGCAGCCAATGCCACAAAGCAGAACTGGTTTACAAATCTGTTTGGTAATGGTGGCGTGGGGATCTCTCCATTTGGTAACAACCGTAGAGTTGGCCGGAATCCTATCAGCACTGAGGACCAGATTGTCGGCAGCAACATTAAACGCGATGCCCAAGGAACCATAGAGCAAGTGCAGGCAGCGACACGAGCGGCTTACCAGAACACGGTTGATTATTTGTCACCGTTGAAAAAAATTAGCAAGAAGGCGTATGAAGAATCTATCGATGCAAGTCGTGCAAACAACATTGCAAATACAATCATTAATGACAAATTTGTGAATGCCCAAGGCGAGGTTATCGGTGAGAGCTTGAAAGAAATATTCGATAAGGTACCACGCGGCCAAACGAATAAATTCATCGACTTCTTAGTCCAACGTCATGCAGTAACACGTATGAAGCGCGGCGAAAGAGTGTATGCAGAGAATTTGCAAATGACTCCAAGGAAGCTACAGCAACAGATGGATCAGCTACTCGCACGAAATCCAGAGTTTGAAAATATCGCGAAGGATTGGGATAGATTCAACGAAAACATGCTGAAAGTGTTCGGCGTGGATGAGGGATTGATCTCACCTGAAATGTTCAATGTCATGCGTCAAAAGAATCCGAATTACGTGCCAATGATGCGACAATTCAAGCTGTCAGAGAAGTTTGCTCAGCCATTTACCATGAAGCAGAGCAACGCTTTCTCTGGGCAAAAGGCACCAATCAAAGAAGTAAGTCCAACCGGTTCAGTACGTAATATCGTTGACCCACGCCGTTCGATTATCGAATCCACGGGCGCATGGGTTAATGCCTCAATGCGGAACCGAGTCATGCAGTCTTTGGTTGATGCTGTGCGTGCCGATCCTAAATCATTCAAGGGTATAGCCGAGATTGTTCAGGCTCCAAAAGGACAACCGAACTTGCGCCAAGTCCTGTCAGACGGAGATCAGCTTGATTTTATGAACATGCTGAATGACGATTTTAATAAGCTGTTCAACCGTACACGATTGGATGAAGATAACGTGATTAGAGCGATGTACAAAGGCGAACCGGTTTATCTGAAAATACACGATCCTGAATCTGTTAAAGCCTTGTCCGGTATGGGCGCAGAGGTTTCTAACGTTGTACTGGATACCATCGGCAAGTTGAGTACGGCCACTAAGTACTCGGCAACCGGTCCATTCGCGCCAATGTTTGCAGTCAAAGGGTTCTTTATGGATACGCCACAAGCGCTGATCCAATCCAAGAATCCAGCGATGCATATGGTTGATTTGGGACATGCATTGATCAGCTCCATTGCAGACACACTGCCGAAAGGTACTCCAGGAGTCGAAAGTCTCCGGTCACTGGCACAAGAGTATCGCCGTGTAGGTGGAGGGTATTCCGCTATCTTGCGTGGAGACAGAGGTCTAAAAAGAGGCGTATCACAGATGAACAGAGATCCGTTGTTGTCACCTCAGAATATTGCTAAGACAACCGGAAAGGCAGTAGCTGCGCCATTTAAAGCACTGGCTAAATTCGGTGATGTCGGTGAGAACGTTAACCGGATAGCGGCGTACAAGGGCGAACTCAGACGCAGAGGAAATGATAGAACGCCAGAAAACATCACAGCGGCACTCAATGAATCCCGAGAGATTACAACAAACTTTAGCCGCCGTGGTGACATTTCTACTCAAGTAGAGAAGTTTGTTCCGTATTCAAACGCGGCTATGCAAGGGTTGCGCAGATTTGTTTCTCAGTGGAAGAACCATCCGGTTAAGACAGCTGCATTGGTGTTTGGATCGATAATGATTCCAAAAGCGTTGGAACTGGCTAACCATTATGGTGATCCAGACTATGAGCAACTGCCAGCTAGGGAGAAGTACAGAAACCTGATTCTGAGCAAGCGTGAAGATGGCAAGTTCAACAAAGTTCCAATCCCGATGGAGTACGGCGCTCTGGGCGCTCTGTTTGCAGACATATTGGAATCAGTCTATTACGAAGACCCACAAGCGTTTAAGGGATCAGCAGAAGCCTTGGTAAATGCGTTCACACCACCGCAATTGTCTGGTGTAGTGGCGCCGCTCACAAGAGGTGAGGGACTTGGTGAAATGATCGTTGGTGGACTAAACTCCACGGTAGCAGCTCCATTCGTCGCTACTGCTGCCAATATCGACTATGCAGGTCGACCAATTGAGTCAGGCGCTCTGGAAGGTAACTCGCCAGTGAATCGTTATGACGAGCGTACATCAAAAGTGGCCATCGAATTAGCTCAGTATCTCAAAATGTCACCGAAGAAAATTGATTACCTGATCCGTTCATACGGTGGCGACCCAGCCAGATTGTTGCTACCATTGACCTCAGACGCTGGACAAGGTGATATTAAAGGGACGCTGCTGAAAAGCTTTATTGTTGATCCGCAGTTTTCTAACACGTTGTCTGCTGACTACTACGACTACAAGGAAAAAGTAGCTCAGGCCGAAAAAGATTATAAAGATGGCAAAGCAGAGTTACCATCATGGTATGACCAACGCATGACGGATATGATTACAACAACCCGAGCTGGTTCATACAATAAACGTTTGTCATTGCTGAGCAAACAAAAGCGTGAAATTCAAGCGAATAAAGATCTGACCGCTCAGCAGAAGACGGATCAACTGCGAGAGGTGCAGTACAAAATCAATGACATTTACATGACAGTCAATCAAGCCATGGAAGAAGCCGGAATTCCTTTGAAATGATGGTTTATTCCCGTGTTAGATGTGGTAAAATAGAGATACACCACGTAACAGCATACACCCGTTAGGACCCAGGGAAAGCATCCCGGGTCCTTTTACTATTTGAGGTGATTATATGATTGAAATGGACGAAGACGAGTACCAGGAATCTGTTGTGTCAGACGAAACCCTACACCTCGTATCAATATTTTGCGGACCAGAAGTAAGAGATAAACTGCTCTATCGGAGAGTGGACGATGTACGACTTCATAGTGGATTTGATTCACACCTTATTCAAGAACGGCCTGACCCTAAGCTCATTGGGTGCGGTCGTTTTTTTGATCCTAAAACAGCGAAAAATGAAGGCTCAGCTGCGGAAGTTCCTGCCTTGGATGTTCCAGGATGACAACGAAATTAAGGCGTACATGGCGAACCAAATCGTCATCATGCGTAATCAGGAGATCATTATGAGAGGAATGGGATTGGAGCCATGGACTGCGACTATTTCAAGCGAAAAACCGCAAGCTACAGCGAGTCTATCAAGCAGATTTTACTTATCATCCTGGGCGATTACTACTTATGCCCTGCTTGCAAACAAATACACCATACGGAGGTACTCAAAGATGGCCAAAAAACGAATAGTCATTGACGCTGGACACGGAAATCAGGACCCGGGAGCGATCGGGCCAACAGGCAAGAAGGAGAAAGACTTCAACTTGACCATGGCAATAAAACTGGATGCTCTGTTGAAAGGTAATCCGAACCTGCAAGTGAGCCTGACACGCCGTACTGACGTGTTCTTGGAACTCAAGGAACGTGTAAGTGTAGCCAACAAGATGCCAGCAGATCTGTTTATCTCCATTCATGCCAACGCTGCATCATCTTCTGCCAACGGTACAGAGACATTCTACAACCGCACCACAAGCGCGCCACTGGCCGGAGTGCTTCAACGCCACATGCTGGCAGCTACAGGGTTCAAGGATCGCGGTGCAAGGTATGGCAACTTTGCAGTAATCCGTGACACCAAGATGGACGCGGTACTGCTAGAGGTTGGGTTCATTAGCAATCCGGAAGAAGAGAAGAAACTGTTCGACGATGACTTCCAGAACCGTGTTGCCTTGGCGATTGCTCAAGGGATTTGTGAGTACCTGGGCGTACCGTTTGATATTCAAGCACCTGTTCTGCCCGGACAGGAACCGGTTAAAGTCACTCCGTACCCAGAAATGAGCGTTACCGTCCATACGGCTGCCGGTTCAACATACACCGGATACAACGTTAAGGGAACAACATGGGTACCATCCAGACCGATCGGTGAGTTGATTGGTGGTCGCATTGGCTACATCAAGGGCAAGGTGACAATCAACGGTGAAGCGGTAGAGACGATGAACATAGATGGTGTGGGATACGTGACAGCCCGGGACCTGACGAAACTGTTGGACGCACGTATCTTCTGGGACAAAGAGTCCCGTAACAAAGTAGAAATCTATCCTAAAAATTAAGGAGTGAGTGACATGGAAGACATTATGGTAAACGCCAAGCCTTATATTGATACGATTGTAAATGCTCTGTTTGGTCTGGTTGCGATTGTAATCATCGGCGCTATTAATGTAATTAAAGTTAAAGCGAAGGCATACTACGAGGCGAAAACAACAACTGAAGACCGCGATAAGCTCCACAAAATTGGCGCTGAAGCGTTCGCATGGGCTGAGACAATCTACAAGACATACGAAGGTGATCGGAAACTGAGTGAAGCGTACACTTATGCGAGTGAGAAACTTGCGGCGCTGGGCATTTCCGTTACTGGTGATGAGATCAGAGCATCCATTGAAAAAGCATATATCGACTACAAAGCTAAAAAGGCTGGTGGAAAGATTGCCAGCTAAGAGGAGAGGCCCTGCTATGACGGCAGGGTCTTTTTGCTTTGGGTAACGTCGGGGTAACGATAGGGTAACATAATCAGTTAACCAAATTTTTTAAGGTGATATACATGATACAGTTTGGAGGTGTAGAAAACCCTTGATGGCACCCAATTGTTGATACTTTGTGAATAATTAAAAACAACATGATAAACATAGTACAGATGGGGCGCATAATATCGCAGATTGGGTGGAAGCGGACTGAAAGTAAGCGAAATCAGCCTGGGAAGCTGGCTGACGTACGGAGGGTATGTGGAACGTGAGAATGCGGTGAAATCAATTGAAACTGCATTCGATGAAGGCATTAACTTTTTTGATACAGCCAATGTATATGAACGGGGTGCAGCAGAAGAACTGCTGGGACAGACGCTCAAAGCGTATTCCCGTGACTCTTATGTACTTGCAACCAAAGTATTTGGCAAAATGGGTGATGGTCCGAATGACCAGGGGCTGTCGCGTAAACATATCAAGGAGCAATGTGAAGCCAGCTTAAAGCGCCTAGGCGTTGAGTATGTGGATATCTACTATTGCCACCGTTATCATACCGAAACACCAATCGAAGAAACACTCCGTGCACTGGATGATCTGGTGCGTCAGGGCAAAGTGTTATATGTAGGCGTCAGCCAGTGGACTGCGGCTCAGATGGAAGATGCATTGGGTACAGCAGACCGTCTGCTTCTGGATCGTATTGTGGTCAATCAGCCGGTGTACAACATGTTTGACCGTTATATCGAAAATGAGATTATCCCGCTCGGCGAGCGTAAAGGCATCGGACAAGTCGTATACTCCCCGCTTGCTCAAGGTTTATTGACCGGGAAGTATACGTCCGTTTCCGATATCCCGGAGAATAGCCGTGCGGCTAAGCTAGGATGGGATGAAGGAAAGATCAATGCGGATCGTATCGGGAAAGTTCGTCAACTGATTGAAGTGGCGGACAAGCTCGATCTGAAGGTTGGCCAACTGGCCCTGGCCTGGATTCTGCGCCAGAACAATGTATCCAGTGCACTTGTAGGGGCAAGTCGTCCCGAGCAGGTCAAAGAGAATGCAGCTGCATCTGGCGTGAAGCTGGATGCTGCCATTGTCGAGGAGATTGAGAGCATCCTTGCTTGATCTTCATTAGCACACAAGCTAAGATGATATGCAATAATCCATAAAGCAAGGGATGTCCTGTCCGCCTGAATAGGCGAACGAGACATCCCTTTTTTTGATCACGTTGAACGGTTAGATCCCATTTTAAAGTGTAAGAGGCAAGGAACGAAAAGGTAAGGTGCACACACGGTTACGCCCTGTATTCTTGGCTTCGTATAAAGCGCGGTCGGCCTGTTCGAAGAAGTCGTCATCGTCATGAGTATCACAATGATCCGGATATACGGCTACACCAATAGAGATGGTCAGACGTGTCGTTTGGCCGTCGGGCAGAGCAAAATGATATTTCTCTACCGCCTGCCGGATAGATTCAGCAGTAGCCATTGCCTGACGGTTTCCACAGTCGAGCAAGAGAATGGCGAATTCTTCCCCACCGTTTCGTGACACAATATCGGCAGACCGTGCATGCTCAACGAGCAGTTGTCCAAGTTGCTTCAGGACCGCATCGCCGGCAGAATGACCATAGGTGTCGTTTACTTTTTTGAACCGGTCAATATCAATGGCAAGCAAGGACAGCTTTTGTTGGTCATCACGGGCACGCTGAAGTTCCAGTTGAAGTGATTTTTCGAACTGTCGTCGATTGCCAAGATTGGTAAGATGATCGGTAGATGCTCTTCTCTCCAAAAGAAATAACATCTCATTCGATTTATTGATGAATTCTGCGATGATATAGATAAATATTCCACCGACGAAGGAAATGGTCATTTGTAAAGGATATACCTGCATTAATGAATTCATGCTGTCTGTATTCAACATAAGGATGATAAAGATTAATGTTATGCCAAGCAGATTCATTGTAATTATTTTGGTCAGTCTGGACCAGGGAGCATAGGCGAAGTATACACCGGATAGTCCGATCAGAGTCATGACAAATCCTGCATCTATGGCAGAGGATGATAAGCCGAACATCAGAATACGAAGGACGGAGATCACAAGTCCCGTAACGACCGAAGCCATTCCTCCCAGATATACTGCTGCGGTAACGATGGCCAGATGCCGTAGATCTACAATTGTAGTTTCGTTCAGAGGGAAGGAATAGTTCATGAGAACTGTGCCATATATGCCGAATAATAAGCCGCCGATCAACTGAACACGTAATGAGGGAAAAGGCAATCGGATACTATAGAACTTGGCGATGATCCCGGACACATACATAAACGTAATCATGACACAGATATTAATAAAAAAAGTGCTAAACAACCGACATTCCCCCTTTTTACGCACATCCCTATATTTTATCTGAAAAGTGGTGCTGTAGCGAACCATATTATCCCAAAAATATGAGGGGATTGCTGGGAAAGATGTTTTATTTGCATATACAGGATATTAGAGTGATATTGACTTCAATATACAATAAGATTTATACTTAATCTAAATCAAAATGTATTCCTTCTTTTGGGGAAGACCATCATAAGTAGAAGATCAGTGTCTGATTTCATATAAAATGGATCAATAATAAAGGAGAAATGGTTGTGAGAACTTTAAATCTGACGATACAACGGCAAGCGGTATATGATGTGGTGCGCCATTCGGAGGATCATCCGACAGCTGCTGATGTTATGAATCGACTCGTGGAACAAGGATATAATCTGGCCTATGGTACAGTGTATAATTCACTTCGTTATCTGACGGACAAAGAATTGATACGGGAACTTAAACTCGGAGAGACAGCAAGCCGATACGATGCCCGTATGGATGATCATCAGCACATTATGTGTGAAGTGTGCGGCAAAGTGGACGAGGTGATGACAGAGGTTCCTCCACAATGGATGAAACAGGTGGCTGAAGAAACCGGATATGCAATCGATCATGCTCATGTGGTCTTTGGAGGTGTCTGCGGGGAATGCAGAAACAAACGGATCAAGTGAAAATAAAATTGCCTGGCCGCCGTTTACCCCTTAGGGTTAAACCAGCCTTGTCCGATGCAACACCGCTCGTGGACAATTGTCCGGTTACACGGCGTGTGATTCTGATCAGCCCGATGCCTGGGCAGGTTCATGAACTGGTAAAGGCCTTAACGGATAGCTGCTTCGATGTATTGGTATTTCATCGCTGGGAACCGGATCTGCATGAACGTCTTGTCTTCGATCTGTTAATCTATGACTTGTCCGTTGCCGGAACGATCGATGCATTTGCCGGTATTAGCAGCCGATTGAATCGTGAGGCTGAGCATACAACCCCTTGTCTGTATCTGGTCGGTGAGAAGATGATCGGCAGCGCGAGTGGACCGATGCTTCAGGAGGAATTGCTGGTGTGGCCTGCACGTCCGCAGGAAGCTCTTTACCGGGTGCAGCGTATGATCGGCAACAGTCCTGCTATGCCCAAACGTGGATTTTTGCCTGAGGAAGGGCACCGTATCGGATTTAAAGATCTGTGGCTTGATCGTGAAAGGATGAGTGTGCAGCGCGATAATAACCGGATTCATCTAACCAAGACCGAATATGATCTGTTACTCAAGCTGATTGATGCCAAAGGCGCAGTGATTTCCCGTGAGGAGATGCTCAGCGATATCTGGGAGACAGACTTTACGGGTGGGAGTAATGTGGTCGATGTTCATATCAAAAGCTTGCGCAAAAAATTGGGCGACAACGCGTCTTCGCCTCAATATATCGTAACAGTAAGAGGAGTGGGCTACCGCCTGGCGGATTAGTCCGCTTTTTTTTGTTGCTTTAAAAACATGTTCATCGTTCATTCATGAAGTGTTGAAGAACCTCATCTTAATCTCATGTGAACCTCATGCAAAAGTAGAGTGGGACATGTTAGAATCAATTTAACAGTTAGATCAAGTCTAAATGTATATTTAATTCGAAGCCGAATATGATTTTAATAGTAGATAGATAACAGCCGTGAGACCCATTAGAGGAGGACGACATGATGACAGAACGTATGACAACCAATCAGGGAGCACCTGTAGGTGATAACCAGAACTCCCGTACAGCAGGCAGAAGAGGACCGACACTGCTTGAGGACTACCATCTTATTGAAAAAATTGCCCACTTTGACCGTGAACGTATTCCAGAAAGAGTCGTACATGCGAGAGGTGCCGGTGCTCATGGTGTATTCACGCTGGAGCAAAGCATGAAGGCTTATACAACAGCGGACTTCCTGCAAGATCCGGGTACGGAGACGGATGTACTGGTTCGTTTCTCAACCGTTATTCACGGTACAGGATCACCAGAGACTGCACGAGACCCGCGTGGATTTGCCGTCAAATTCTACACGCGTGAAGGCAACTATGATCTCGTCGGCAACCATCTGCCCGTGTTCTTCATTCGTGATGCGATGAAGTTTCCTGATATGGTTCACTCTCTGAAGCCAGCTCCGGATACGAACATTCAGGACCCCGCCCGATATTGGGACTTCATGACCCTCTCACCGGAATCAACGCATATGATGACCTGGTTGTTCTCAGATCTGGGCACACCGGCAAGTTATCGGGAGATGGATGGATTCGGCGTACATGCGTTCAAATGGATGAATGCACAGGGGCAGGTTCACTATGTGAAATATAAGTGGGAGTCTGCTCAAGGCGTTCGGGGCTTCTCTCGTCAGGAAGCTGCCGAAGTACAGGGGCAAGACTTTAACCATGCTACCCGGGACCTGCATGAACATATCAAGAACGGGCAGTACCCGCAGTGGAAGCTTCAGGTACAGCTGTTGAAGCCTGAGCAGATGGATGATTTTGCTTTTGATCCGCTCGACCCAACCAAAACCTGGCCTGAAGATGTATTGCCATTCCATACGGTGGGCACCATGACCCTGAATCGGAATCCGCAGAACTTCTTTGCTGAAGTGGAGCAGGCTGCCTTTTCTCCTAGTGCGCTTGTACCTGGGATTGAGCCTTCCGAAGACAAATTGCTGCAAGGACGCTTATTCTCTTATCCGGACACACAGCGGCACCGGCTTGGAACGAACTATTTGCAAATTCCGGTGAATTGCCCATACGCACCTGTTCGTAATCATCAGCGTGATGGACTTATGAATGTGAATCAGGACCCATCTCCGGTGAACTATGAACCGAACAGTGCCGGAAATAGCCCACAGGAGGATCCGGCATACCGGGATAGTCAGGTTCCGTTGCAAGGGCATGTTACTCGTGAGAAAATTGAGAAAACGGATGATTACACACAGGCAGGCGAACTTTTCCGTTCATTCACCCCTGTAGAGCAGCAGCATTTGCTGGACAATCTGATCAATGACCTCAAGGGAGTATCTGTCGATATTCAGATGCGTGCCCTGTGCCACTTCTTCCGGGCGGATGGACAGCTTGGCGGACGTTTGGCTCATGGACTTGGTGTGGATATTTCTGCACATATGCCGTCACAGGACGGAAAATAAACCATAGTATGACGATGTTCTCACAACATCATATGGACTGATATTCGTTGAAGACCGGGAAAACCGTGAACGTGCGGAATTTCCCGGTCTTTAACCTTTTTACTGAAATGGAAAACAAATTTACAAATCATTTACATAAAATAGCTGACATAGAGGTTGACTTCTCATTTGTTGGCACTACAATGGGTAGTGTGAGGGGTGTCAGAAAATGAGAATACACAATTTCAAAGTGGGTGAGCGTGGGCTCAACCGATTTTTCGGTCCGCTGGAGGCCAAGATCATGGACATTTTATGGGCCCGTCCTGGCAGTAGCATCCGTGAAGTGCAGACCGCACTTGAACAAGACAAAGATGTCAACTTTAATACAGTCATGACCGTGATGAATCGGCTCGTAGACAAGGGACTTCTCGGAAAGTCACAAAAGGGCAGAACATCTTTGTACCAACCGGTACAGAGTAAGGAGGAGTTTATGAACGACCAATCCAAGGAACTGTCACATGAATTGGTGGATGAATTCGGAGCTTTGGCATTGAATCATATGCTGGATGCGCTGGACGAAGCAGATGCGGGTCTGATTGAACGCCTGGAACAGAAGATCAAACAATGGAAAAAGGATAGCGATTAAGATGTGGAAGACCCGCTCGAAACTTTTGTTTACCGTCGGGTTTGGCATTCCGTTACTCGTGTTCATACAGATGTTCATGTACGCGATGTACAAAATTTTTGGCTGGGATATCCCGTTTAACCTGCTCTGGCTCTGCAATCATTGGATGAGTCGACTGGGTTGGTTATCCGTGGGACATTTCCTGCTGGCACTGGTCTTGCTGACATTTGCCGGAACAGGCTGGTTGCTAACAGTGCGTATGATCAAAACCAGGGCAGCCGTACGTAAACTCCGCTCCATGGAGATGCGTGCATTGTCCCGCGAATTGGAGTCCAGGTATTATCATCTCGGACAGCCCGGATTCATTGTGGTGGACAAGCATTCTCCGGTTGCATTTACCATTGGTCTATGGAGACCCTGTATTGTACTTTCCACTGGGTTATTGGACATGCTTGATGCGGAAGAGGAAGTAGCGGTTGTCTATCATGAAGTACACCATCTGTGGCACCGTGACCCTCTGAAGACGACGTTACTGTCGGTATTTGCAATCATAATGCCATATATTCCCGTCTTGAAGCATACTTCAAAGCAATATCATATCGTTAGAGAAATTCTGGCAGACAATGAGGCCATTGAACGCACAGGCAATGTGGCAGGTATTGGCAGTGCACTGCTCAAGCTGCTCCGTGCTTGTCCTGAACCTTGGGAGGCCAGAGAACTGACCGTTCAATCCTCATTTGCGGATACGTCGGTGAATGTCCGAATTTCACGTCTGCTTGACCCGGAACAGGACGTGACGCTGAGATTGCCACGGTATGCTGTTCTGATGTCGGCTACCGTTTTTCTATTGCTGTCTGTCTTGTTTGTCTGGTCCATTGGATGAATCAACTTAGCTAAATGTGAGTTCGAATATGTCGAATATAACGAGGAAGGAAGATGAACATGAATAATAAAAGTGTAGAGATTGGACTGCTTTTCTCCAGGATTATGATCGGTTTGATCTTTGTATTGCACGGCTGGAGTAAATTCGAAGGTGGAATCAGTGGTACGGTAGGATTTTTCGAAAGTATTGGTATTCCCGGATTTCTTGCCTCTGTTGTAGCGATTATTGAGTTGGTAGGTGGTGCAGCGATGATTCTGGGACTGGGGACACGCGTATTTGCTGCCCTGTTTGTTATCGTTATGGGTGGCGTTCTGCTTACAGCCAAAGCGGGTGAGCCGTTCATGAGTGGTACCGAATTCGATTACCTGCTGCTGGCGGGTTCCCTGACACTGCTCTTCACAGGAAGCCGCTTTCTGGCCGTTGATTATCTGTTCTCCAGACAGGGGAATGCTCGCCAGAATATGAGTGCTTGATTCAATTCACGTTTGTTAAAAAATAATAAAGTGCAGGATTAGTCCTGTAACGAGGTTCTTTATTGGCCAGGCCGGTTCGGGAATTGTATTTGCGAACCGGGCTGATCGGTAGAGAACTTTTTTCGCTTGGACGACATGGCTGAGGTTTGTTAAAATGAGAATAAGTATGCTACTAAGAAAAAATAAGGAGGATGCATTTTATGATAAACGTCATTCCATCCGATGCCCGCTCCAGCTTCGATCGAGGCTGGCTTCGTGGGAGTCACAGCTTTTCTTTCGGGGAATACCAAGACCCGGAGAATACGGCGTTTGGACCGATGCGGGTAGCGAACGACGATGTGATTGCGCCTGGACGCGGTTTTGGAGCTCACCCACATAGTGATATGGAGATTGTATCCATCGTACTTAATGGCAAGCTACGACATGAAGATAACCTGGGTAATGTAGCCGTTACAGGCTTTGGTGGTATCCAGCGGATGTCAGCAGGCAGTGGCATGATTCATACCGAGCATAATGCATCCGATAGCGAAGAAGTACGTTTGCTACAGCTCTGGTTCATGCCGCATACGAGAGGGTTGCAACCCTCGTATGAGACCACATCTTTTGATCCAGCGGCACTGGCAGGAGCACTCGTACCCATTGTGTCCCCGGATGGGGGACCAAGAGTTGCGACCATTCATCAGGATATGACGATCTATCTTGGCCGCTTAGCCAAAGACGAAGCGTTAACCTTCCATCAGGATACGGGCCGCAGGATGTACATTTTCTCCATCGAAGGTAAACTGGGATTGGATGGGGAGTACCAGTTGAACGAAGGTGACACGGCTCGTGTGGAACAGCGGAATTCAATCGAGCTGCAAGCACACGAAGATACGTTCTACATGATGATTGATCTGCCGTAGATGGCTGATGAAATGAACTCCAAGATGAAGGAGGATATACACGTATGGCGCAACAGGAATGGTTTATGGTCAAACATGCAGTGACCGGGCGAGGATTGGCCAATAGCAAAACAGATTCCCTGTCCTATCGATTCCAACAGGAGGGTCCAGGTTTCATATTTTCTTTGACGGGTCTGGACGAACGGACTGTTGAACAGATCATGGAGCTTAGACAGGAACTGAACGTATTTCGTTTCGTGCAACGCAAGGATCAGCCCCTTTTGAAGCACTGGTACTACGTAGATGGTGAACGGGTAGTATATGACAGGGAGAGTCACACGTTAAGCATCTATGCGAAGTCCGAGATTCGCTATGTGCCAGAAGACTATTTCGCAGATTAACCACACAATATATTAAATATCAAGCCTTCCATGTGGAAGGCTTTTTTCCTTATATATTATTAATCTTATAGTATATGTATTTCAGGTTGTTTCATGAAATTTAAAGAAAAAGAGCAATCGAAGGTTGACATAATGAATTTAATATCGATATAATTCCTTTAATTGATAATGAGTATCAATATCAAATGATGCGAGGTAGAGCAACTACACATGTTTTACGGCGATCGGTAAGGGGATTAGTAGAGAGATGAAGTTAGGTTATATGTTGATCGTATTGGCTGTATTGTCTATCGTATACCTATTTATTGGCAATTCAGACATTTCACCATTGGATATATTTCATTTGTCCCCGGTCCAGCTACAGGTATTACAAGTTAGCCGTTTTCCCCGCCTGATCAGCATCCTTTTCGCCGGGATCAGCATGAGTGTAATCGGACTGATTATGCAGCAGCTGACACGCAATCGATTCGTTTCCCCAACAACAGCAGGCACGATGGACTCAGCCAGATTGGGCATTCTTGTCACGTTAATGTGGTTTCCGGGAGCATCCCCTCTGCAAAAAATGTTGGTCGCTTTTGCCTTTGCTCTGGCGGGAACACTGATTTTCATGCGAATTCTGGAGAAAGTCAAGTTCAAGGATACGATATATATCGCTCTGCTCGGTCTTATGTTTGGTAACATCGTAAGCTCCGTCACAACATTTTTTGCTTACAAAAATGATCTGATCCAGAATATCTCGTCTTGGCTGCAGGGTGACTTCTCTACCATCATGAAAGGACGTTATGAACTGATCTATATCAGCATCCCGTTGCTCATTATTGTGTACCTGTTTGCTAATCGTTTTACACTTGCAGGTATGGGCGAAGACTTTTCAACCAACCTTGGACTGGCATATCGACGAGTTGTGAATATCGGCTTGATTCTGGTAGCGATGGTTTCAGCGGTTGTGATTATTACCGTAGGTACGATTCCGTTTCTGGGCCTTGTCGTGCCCAATATCGTAACACTCTACAAAGGGGATAACTTGCGTGATACGTTACCTCATACGGCCGTGCTTGGTGCGATTTTCGTTTTGGTCTGCGATATTCTGGGGCAATTAGTGATTTATCCTTATCAACTTTCGATCAGTCTGACGGTGGGAGTTGTGGGAAGTGGATTATTCCTGTATTTACTGCTTCGAAGAAAGGCTTATGGATCATGAGAATGAAATATACGGCGAATACATGGAAGTTTGTCTTGTTCATTGCAGCGGCAGTGCTGCTGATTGGCATATTTCTGGTCATTCAATCGGGAGGCAACTGGGATTACATATTGCCGCGAAGAGGGAAAAAGATTCTTGCCATTGTACTGACAGGTGCCTGCATCGCGTACTCTACGGCGATTTTCCAAACGATAACCAACAATCGAATTCTGACTCCTGGCATCATGGGCCTCGATTCCTTGTATATGCTGTTTCAGACGTTTGCCGTGTTTGTGTTTGGAAGCACACATATCAGCTTTGTGAACAAAAACCTTAATTTTGCAATATCTGTCCTGCTCATGACGTTGTTTGCTCTACTACTGCATCAGTTCATGTTCCGTAGGGAACAGGGACGTAATATTTATCTGTTGCTGCTGGTGGGTCTGATTCTGGGCACGCTCTTCCAGAGTATGTCTTCCTTCATGGAGGTACTGATCGACCCCAATGAGTTCCTTGTGCTGCAGGGCAAGATGTTTGCGAGCTTTAACAATGTGAATACGGATCTGCTGATCATCTCGATCGCTGCAATTATGCTGATCCTGCTGTACGCGCAAAAGTTTACCAAATATCTCGATGTACTGTCCCTCGGCAAAGATCACGCAGTGAATCTCGGGGTGGATTACGACTACATTGTAAAGAGGCTTCTGCTGGTAGTGATGGTTCTGGTTTCGATCTCCACCGCGCTGGTGGGTCCAATTATGTTTTTGGGGTTGCTGGTCGTGAATCTGGCGCATCAGGTGTTCCGGACACATCGGCATAAAGTGCTGATCTGGGGTTCGGTCATGATCGCAGTAGTTGCATTGGTTGGTGGACAGCTCATTGTAGAGCGGGTGTTTACATTTGCAACTACAGTAAGTGTCATTATTAACTTTATAGGCGGCGTGTACTTCATCTATTTACTGCTAAAGGAGAATAAGTCGTGGTAGAAGTCAGAAATGTTACCAAACAATACGGCGGCGTCCGGGTAGTGGATGACGTATCACTGAATATTGCCAAAGGGAAGATTACATCATTTATTGGTCCAAATGGAGCAGGGAAAAGTACGCTTTTATCCATGATTACCAGGCTAATCAGCAAGGATACAGGACAAGTCCTGATTGAAGGGCGCGAGATTGAAAGCTGGAAGAACAAGGACTTGTCGCGCAAAATATCAGTCCTCAAACAGTCGAATCACATCAATATTCGGTTAACTGTGGAGGATCTTGTGGCTTTTGGCCGGTTCCCGTATTCACAAGGAAGGCTCACACCAGAGGATCAACAGTGGATTCAGGAGGCCATTGACTATATGGAACTGGCCCCATTCCGCAAGAAGTATCTGGATGAACTGAGTGGCGGACAGCGGCAGCGGGCATATATCGCCATGGTGATTGCCCAGAACACCGAGTATATTTTGCTGGATGAACCTTTGAATAACCTAGATATGAAACATTCTGTTCAGATTATGAAGGTGCTGCGCAGAATGGTGGATGAACTCGGCAAAACGATTGTCATTGTCATTCATGACATCAATTTTGCCTCCTGTTACTCCGACTATATTGTTGCGCTCAAGGATGGACGCGTAGTAAAAGAAGGTAAGACGGAAGACATCATCGATACGGATGTATTGCAGAGCGTCTATGACATGCACATCCCTGTGCAATGGATCGATGGACGTAAGATTTGTGTATATTTTGCGTGAGTGAGAAGGAAGTCAAATATAGAGAGCGAGAGGTGTCTATACATGAAAAAGGGTTGGTTGTTTACGTTATTCGTGGTGTTGTCCGTTGTCCTGGCAGCTTGTGGTGGAAATAAGGCAGCGGATAATACAGGTGCAAGCAGTGGCACAGGATCAGAAGCTGCTGCACCAGCAGATCAAGCAAGTGAAGAAATGGTCGTCAAACATAAACTGGGTGAAACAACCGTCAAGAAAAATCCAGAGAAGGTCGTTGTCTTTGACTACGGTGTACTGGATTCACTGGATCAACTGGGCGTAGAAGTTGCAGGTGTTCCGCAGGAAGGCGTACCTCCTTATCTGGACAAGTATAATGATGCGAAGTACACCAATGTTGGTGGCCTGAAAGAAGCTGATTTTGAGAAAGTCAATGCGATGAAACCAGATCTGATCATCATCTCGGGAAGACTCCAGGATTCGTATGAAGAACTGAGTGAGATTGCACCAACCATATATATGGCGGTAGATACGGCAGATTACATGAATTCTCTGACCAGTAACGTGAAGACACTCGGGGACATCTTCGGTAAAGAAAAAGAAGCAGAAGAAGCCATCGCATCGATCGAAACATCCGTTAAGGCACTACATGACAAAGTAACGGCTGCAGGTAAAAATGCGCTAATCGTCCTGACGAACGAAGGCAAACTGAGCGCATATGGTGCCGGCTCCCGTTTTGGCGTTATTCATGACGTATTTGGTTTTACGCCGTCAGATGCGAACATTGAAGTATCCACACATGGGCAGAGCGTTTCGTTTGAATATGTCATGGAACAGAACCCGGATTACCTCTTTGTCGTTGATCGCAGTGCAGTGGTTGCAGGTAACGGTGAGGCATCCCCCGCAAAACAGGTGATCGAGAACGACTTGGTGAAAAATACAACAGCATATAAAGAAGGACATATTGTTTATCTTGATCCGAATTACTGGTACTTGTCTGGCGGTGGATTGGAATCCATTCAAGAAATGATTAAAGAAGTGGACGCAAGCATCAACTAAAGCGAATGCACAGCAGTGCATGTGTTGGATCAACTGGAGCGGTCTCTGTTAAATACAGAGGCCTTTTTGCTGTCTGAAAACTCAGAGAATTGAATCGTAATTTTGCAAAAAAGACCACATAATTCCCAGCTGTCTGGCACAAGCTACCTTGTATAAAAACAAGAACGGAGGGGCGGCATATGGCGGACAAAACATCCGGGAAAGACAAGTCCCGACAACCGGGACGAGCTTCAGAAGAGAAAAAACATATCCCTTTGGGACTGCCGTCCCCGCCTTTTCTGCGGCAGCCGATTAGTGCAGTACATGACACTCAGATTCAAGCGGTAAAAGAGATTTTCTCCGATTGCTCGGATGTGGTTTTTCGCAACGTCATGATTACGCCGGAAGTGAAAGGACTTCTCGTCTATATTGAAGGTATTGTCAATTCGGCTGATATCCAGGAACACATGCTGCGTCCGATTATTCGTGGGCTGGTGCAGCAGCGTACAGATGAACCTGATGTTCCACTGGATGATACAACCGTTGAGCTAACACAGGTGAAGCGCGTTAACACCTGGGCTGCCGCGGCTGAAGGAGTGCTGGCATCCTCCGCGCTTCTGGTGATCGATGGAAGTAGCGAAGGCTGGATGTTTAACGTCAAAGGTGGCGTCAGACGCGGGGTGGAGGAACCTCAGACGGAATCCGTAATTCGGGGACCACGGGAGGGATTTACCGAAACACTGCGCGTGAATACGGCTTTACTGCGGTTCAAGCTGAAAACTCCCTCTCTCAAGATGGTAAGTATGACACTAGGCACAGAAACCAAAACCGATATTGTTCTGACCTATATGGAGGATATTGCTGATCCGAAGTTGATCCGGGACGTGAAGAAACGTCTGGAAAAAATAAAGATCGATGGCATTCTGGAGACGGGTTATATCGAGGAATTAATTGAAGACCACCCGTATTCTCCATTCCCACAGATGCACTATTCGGAGCGCCCGGATACAGTAGCAGGTAACTTGCTGGAAGGGCGATTTGCCATTTTGGTAGACGGCACTCCTTTTGCGTTAATTGCTCCTGTCACGATGTGGCAGATGCTACAGGCCAGTGAGGATTACTATGAACGATTCTTCATCAGTAATCTGTTGCGTTGGATACGGTTTCTGTTCGTAGCTATTGCACTTTTCCTTCCAGCGCTGTATATCGCCATTACCACATTTCATCAGGACATGTTGCCTACCACGCTGATTCTGAGTATTGCCGGTGCACGGGAAGCCATCCCTTTTCCGGCTTTGGTGGAAGCCCTCATCATGGAGCTATCGTTCGAAGCCCTCCGTGAAGCGGGGGTCAGGTTACCGAAAACAGTTGGTCAAGCAGTCAGTATTCTCGGTGCGCTCGTAATCGGGCAGGCCGCAGTTCAGGCGGGGATTGTGTCCGCACCGATGGTTATTATCGTATCCATGACAGGTATAGCTTCCTTTACAATTCCGCGGTTTAACTTTGCGATCACCGTACGTCTATTGCGATTTCCGATCATGTTATTGGCGGGTATGCTTGGATTGTATGGCATTGTGATTGGTTTGGTTCTGATCTCGGTGCATCTGACACAGATGACTTCGTTTGGTGTACCTTATCTGTCAGGTCTTAGCCCGTACAGTAAGACTGATACCAAGGATATTCTCATTCGTGTGCCGTGGTGGAAAATGATCAATCGTCCTTCTACGGTTCAGGATAACCAGAAACGGATGAAAGACAAGATCAATGGTTCCCCTGAAGCTGAGGAAGGGTGGTGAACCCATGCAGTTCATATATAAGTACCGGGCAGTTATAGCTCTGTTGTTATGTACTTCGCTCATTTCCGGTTGCTGGGATCGAGAGGAAATTAACGATATTGCCTTCGTAATTGGCATAGCTGTGGATAAAGAAGAGGAGAATTACAGATCCAGTCTGCAAATCGCTCTTCCTGGCCAATCCGGTTCTACCGGCAGTGAAGGAGGCGGAGGAGGCACAAGCGGTAATAAATCCTGGTTCATGTTGTCCAATACAGCAAAAACTTTTCGCGGAACATCTCTTGAAGGGCAAAAAGCCTTGTCCCGCAGGCTGTATTACGCTCATCGCCGTACACTGCTGATTGGTGAGGAATTGGCGAGGGAGGGGGTTGCTCCCATGCTGGATTTGTTGACACGATATCCGCTCAATCGTTTCTCGGCACTGCCCGTCATCACCAGAGGAGAAGCATATAAGGTAATGGACACGGATGCACCTATTGAGAAGTTCCCCTCCGAGATGGTGCGGGAACTGTGTTTCTTGAACATGCGTAACCCACGCTCACTCAAAACGTTCATTGATGCCATTCTAAGTGCAGGTGTAGATCCTTTCTTGCCCATAGCTTCAGTTGAAGAAAATGTACCGAAGAACTGGAAGGACGCCAAAACAAATATCAAGCTGGATGGATTGGCCATTTTTAAAAAAGACAAGTTGGTAGGCATGATTGACAAGGCCCCCGCTGATGCCCTGATTCTCGCTATGGGGGAAGCCAATGCGCCAGAAGTTATGGTCAAGGCTCCGCGCGGAGAAGGAGATATATTCATCAAGCTGAACGAGAACAATTCTTCACTGCACCCCAGTGTCAAGAATGACAAGGTTAGTGTGACCGTTCAATTGTACGCCAAAGGCGTGGTAGTAGATAATGAATCAAATTACGGTGATCTGCGGGAAAAAGAGATTATAAAATTAAATGACGCGATCCACCAAAAAATAAAAGAGGATATCGTTGAAGGGGTTCGGTTAATACAGCAAAAATATCATGCCGATATTCTCGGGATTGGTCGGTCGATCCATCAACACTTGCCTAAAGAGTGGGACAAAATGAAGGATCGATGGGATGATATCTATCCTGATGTTGAGGTGAACGTTATCCCGCACGTCATTATTGAAAATGTAGGGATAGTCAATAAACCGATCGGTGTGATGGAGGAGGATATCGTACATGATTAAGCCACTTTTGTTCACCTATCTGGGGATGGTCATCATCGTCATTGTGATGGATTTCAGACATCTGAAGCAAGCGGCGGTCATTAATCGCTGGTTATCCTATGGCTTGATTGCATTAGGAACAGGCCTTTGGATCTATGTAACCCATTTAAGTAAAACCTTTTTTGTAGCGATATGGATCAGCCATGTCATCGAGCGATTCTTACCGCTACCATAGGTACGGACTAGAAATGGTGCGGAGTACAGGTTGAATGATAGAAAGGAGGTATGGCATGAATCAAAGTGTAACTTCTCGACAGATTGTACTACTCGTGCTACTGCTCAGTATTACGGGCACGTTGATTCAACCCCATGCACAGGCCATTTATTATGCCGAACAACATGCATATCTATCGTATGTGCCAGTTGTTCTCGTGATGATTATATCCATGTGGATGGTAAGCCGGATTCAGCGGAGATTTCCGAATCAGGATCTATTTGAGGCGCTTGCCGATCGGTTCCCCTTTATGGGAAGGCTCGCAGGCGTAATGTACATTTTGTTTTTTTTCTTCATATTCGCCAGAGATATCCGATTAATTGGTGATTATGTAAGTATAACCTTGTTAGAAACAACGCCGATATCCATTGTTGTATTGTCACTCATTATTATGGCGGTATTTATCGTCAGAGGTGGGCTTGGTTCGTTGATCGGAATGTCAGAGCTATATGTTACCCTGTTCCTGTTGAACTCTATCATTGTGCCTTTCATGCTTATTCAGCAGTTGAATATGGATAATCTGATGCCCTATTTTCATGTTGATACAGCAGGTGTAGGCAAAGGGAGTTGGTACATATTTTCTTTTTATGGAGAGATGATCGCCTTACCTTTTGTCGTCAAGGGCAGTGATTTTCGTTTCAAGCCTGTGTTATGGGGCATCATTATCTCGGGATTGCTGATGATGCTAATTATAGTGGAAACTATCACTTCGATTGGTGTGCCCATCGCCTCCAGACTGGTATACCCTTCGTATGAGCTTGCAAGGCAGTTGCAAATTAGTGATTTTCTGGATCGGTTTGATCTGGCGCTAGCAGCTGCAACCCTGCCTACCATGATTACCAAAATTGCATTTGATCTGTATTTTGTCTGTTGGGGACTGAAGCGAATGATTCCGAACGTTTCGGGAAAGGTCATGACAGGTCCGGTGGCACTGTTAGGCTTTGTCTGTGCATTCTGGTTTTTCAGAAACGCCATTCAGCTTTATCGTTTTACCAGGGAATGGACTTGGATCGCCATTGTTTTTGAAGTACTGTTCCCTATGGTGCTGTTTCTTTTCCTTCGTCCACGTAAACGGGGACAAGAATCCACTGCTTCGGAAAAGAACGGGGAGAAAAGAAGGCAGGATCCTCATGGTGGAGAACTCCAGCCTTCCTGATACATTCCATCAAAAATCTTTATAGAAGAACGGGCAAAAAGAGGGTAAGCACAGTTTCCCTTCATAGAAGTACCCTGTATACTGTAGTCAGACTGAGATGAACATTCGGCTGAACTAACGGGGGGAACATGAATGGCTCAACATTTGGCAGGCGTACGTGTAGCATTGACAGGACCACGAAAGTCGAAAGAAATGTCCTTACTGGTTGAAAAAATGGGTGGAGTCCCGCTTGTGCGACCGGCACAGGGAACGGTATTTCTGGATGACCGGAATATCAGGGACGGGCTGGTATCGTGGATCTCGGACCCGCCGGACTGGGCGGTATTGACCACGGGCATGGGATTGGACGCGTTATTTGAAATGGCCGAGGATATGGAAGTGGCGGGACAGTTGCTGGATGCGCTGTCGGAGTCCTCGATTGCGGCGAGAGGTTACAAGACAGTGAATGCACTGAAAAAGCGCAAGTTAACACCGCTAGTACGGGACGATGATGGCAGTACGGACGGGCTTATTCGTGAATTTGCCCCGCATGATCTCACAGGGAAAAAGGTCATGTTGCAGCTTCACGGGGAGACAGCTCCCAAACTCGTTGCATGGTTGGAAGAACAAGGTGCGATCGTCAGACAAGTGCTTCCTTACCGCCATGTACCGCCAGAAGAGACGGAGCTGGAACAGCTTTTGACTGAAATTGTACAGCACGAGGTAGATGCTGTTGCTTTTACAAGTGGACCGCAGGTCCGATTCCTGGCGCAATATGCAGCATCGCAGAATAAGCTCGAACCGATGCTGGAAGCTTTCAGACAAGGTGTAATCCCTGCGTCTGTGGGTAAAGTGACGGCAAATTCGATGCGAGAAGAAGGCATCGAGGCGCTGGTGATTCCGGAGGAAGAAAAGATGGGAGCGCTCATCGTTGAACTTGGACGTTACTTCGCTGCGGGTCATGCGGATAAGGTTCGTGGCCGTCAATAAAGGTTGATAAGTGAGCAGAAACGAACTCAATTCGTTGGTTGTTGGATGTTTATAACGAATGGGATATGCATAGGTTATTTCGGGTTCTGATCCGATTTTAGGATCAGGACTTTTTTCTGTTATGTCTGATAATAGAAGAATGGGTAAGTATCATAAGCATGGACATTATTTCCTGCACGGTGTTATTATGAAAACAATATTGAATGAAAACAAGCAAGGTGCTCTTGCGTAAAGCGAGAGGTAACAGGGAATCGGGTGAAAGTCCCGAGCGGTCCCGCCACTGTAATGGTGAAGCCCTTTTTGATCCAAGTCACTCGCATAGCCGGGGAAGACAGAAAAGGAAGCTGATGATCCAGAGCCAGGAGACCTACCTTGCATGTGTCACCGAACCCTTCGCGGAAAGGAATGGTGTACGAAGAATCAGGAATTGGGCGAACAAGCGGTTCGCCCGGCTGGCCCCCTTGGGCCACATAGTCACAGGATTACCCTCCGGGAGTCTGGGACTGTGTTCTTGAGTGTACGTACATGCGTATCCCATCCGTTATAAGGATGGGATTTTTTTGTTTTTATATGAACGATATATCCCTACGATCCCCAGTGTTGTGTCGGGAAATTGAAGGTAGAGGAATAGATCAGACTGATCATGCAGTTGGTTTATAAGAACCGGGTTGGATGATCTGAGTTAACAGAGCTATGAATTGAACACGCTTAACAGTTGGGGAGAAGGTCGGCATAGCCGTCCTTCTTCACTGTTTAATCCGTACGACAAGTGTGATGAAGGAGGAGAAGCAATGCAAGGTCAAGGCAAGCTGCTAATTATCGGGTTTGGTCCGGGAGCAATGGAACATATCACGAAGCGGGCACTCGAAGCACTTCAGGAGAGCGAGGTTATTATCGGATACAACACCTATGTGGATCTGATTCGCCCTCTGTTGAGCGGGCAAGCGATTGTGCGCACGGGTATGACGGAGGAAGTAAGTCGTGCACAAGAAGCGGTCAGACAGGCGGAGATGGGCAAAATTGTTGCCGTCATTTCCAGTGGTGACGCAGGCGTATATGGTATGGCAGGTCTGGTATACGAGGTGCTGATGGAGCAAGGATGGAAGCCTGATACCGGTGTTGCTGTCGAAGTTATTCCGGGCGTGTCGGCCATTCAGTCCTGTGCATCACTGCTGGGTGCCCCTGTCATGCATGATGCATGTACGATCAGCCTCAGTGATCACCTCACGCCGTGGGAGACCATTATTCGCAGGGTCGAAGCCGCAGCGTCCGCTGATTTTGTCATTGCCCTGTACAATCCACGCAGTGGACGGCGCACACGCCAGATCGTGGAGACACAGGAAATGATTCTGCGTTACCGTGACCCACAGACCCCGGTAGGTCTGGTGAAAAGTGCATATCGTGAGCGTCAGGACGTTGTCATGACCACACTGGAGGATATGCTGAATCATGATATCGGCATGCTGACGACTGTGATTATCGGCAATTCCTCGACCATGATGTACGAAGGACTCATGGTCACCCCGCGCGGCTATCAGCGGAAATATACGCTGAACACCGCGGAACAGTCGCTCAGACCCCATGAGCGACTGCGCACCGAAGCCGAGCCATGGTCGCTCGGCGCAAGGGACGCCCGCGCTGCCGCCTCCGGCGAGGCAGCGGGCGAGAGCGCGGCCAGCCATGCATTGGCCGCGCAGCCACAGGCGGAGCCAGCCCTGCGCGGCGCAAGCGCCGGAGCGGGCACGGCTCCGCAAGGGCAGCTGCCCGCTGGCGCAGGGGCGGCTGCCGCTATGCCTGCGGCAAGCCCGGCGAGCGGCGCTGGCACCGCCGTGCTTGCCGGCGAGCGACCTGCACCCGTTGCGGCAGAGGCCGCTCCGGGCCAGGTCGCAGAAGCGCCCCGCGCTGGCGCAGCTGAGCTCGCCGCCGAGGCGCTGACACGGCTCGCGGCAGGCGGCGCGCTCGCGGGCGAATCGGCGAGCCGCTGGCTGGACGCAACAGCGCCGAGCCGAACGGCAAGTGCGCCGCAGGCTGCGACCGCAGCAGCGGTACGCACTGCGCCCGAGCCTGGGCGCAAGGCGCCGCTGTTCGAAGTCGGCGTGTCGCCCGGCGTGGGCAACAAAAAATTCACCGCAGCCCAGATGGCGCTGCTGGCGCAGTGTGCAAGTGAAGACGGCGAACTGGAGTACACGCCGGAGCACCAGATTATTCTGAGAGTGCCGACATTTGAACCGGACTCGCTGGTTGAAGAGCTGCGTGCAGCGAATTTTATCGTTGTACCGATTGGCGATGTCATCAAGGTGAAGGCCTGTGACTTCTGCAATATGGAGAAGGACGATGCTGTTCCGATGGCTAACCATTTACAGGCCGTGATTGGCGGACTGGGTGCACCGAAAGAAACGAGTGTGGCGCTGAATGGCTGCGGTATGGCATGTTACGGGGCCGTGCTGGAGGATATCGGCATCGTGTATCGCAAAGGCGCATACGACCTGTTCCTCGGTGGCAAGAAATTCGGCCGCAATGCTCATCCTGCACAGCCCGTAGCAGAGGGAATTCCGGGTGACCAGATTGGTGGAATTGTGGAACGAATTGTGGCGGATTACAAGGAAAAGGGCCATCCGAATGAGCGATTCCACAAGTTCTTCAAACGAGTCGGCGTAATTCAGGGCTTCCGCCATGTGGACGCACCGGTCACGGTGGAAGTAGACCCGATCTGTGGTGACTAATTCCATACTAATTCCGTACTAATGCCTGACTAAGCCTTGAATAAGCAATAATTATGTCCTTGACTGAGTCATCTTCTTCGGGGAGGCGTGGTGAGTAACTTGTCAGAGCGTATCTAGTCGTTTGCAATATTCGCTGAATTTCAGCTGACATAGATGGATTGATTATGAAAAGTCTGATCTGCGGGTCAGACGGGGGAGGAATAACAAAAGATGGATGCAATATTGTTGGTGGGACACGGGAGCCGTGATCCCGAGGGGAACCGGGAGTTGAAGGAGTTTGCACATGAGGTAGCAGCGAAGGCACCGGATAATACGTTGGTGGAGACCTGTTTTCTGGAGTTAACGAGACCAAGTATTGCTGAAGGTGTTACCGCTTGTGTGGATCGGGGAGCAACACGTGTCGTGTTGGTGCCGATCATTTTGTTTGCTGCCGGTCATGCCAAGATTGATATTCCTAACGCCATTGACCGCGCCAAGGCACGTTATCCGCAGGTGGAATTCGTATATGGTCGTCCCATCGGTGTCCATGAGAAAGTCGTTCAGATTATGCAGACCCGTCTGCAAGAAGCACAACCTGTACTTGTCGCATCCCAAGGCGGTGCAGCAGTAGCGGCTCCACCTGCTCCGGTGACGGATGAAGAGACTGCCGTCCTGGTGCTTGGACGGGGAAGCAGTGACCCGGATGCCAACAGTGACTTTTTCAAAATGACCCGGATGTTATGGGAGAAACTGCCGTACAAGTGGACGGAAAGCAGCTTTATCGGCGTGACTCAGCCCTCATTCCCGGATGGATTAGAGCGCTGTCTCTTGCTGGGTGCAAAGAAAATCATCATCATGCCTTACTTCCTGTTCACAGGTGTACTGATCAAGCGCATTGATGAAATGACTGCGGAATTTGCAGCGGCACATCCAGACATTCAGGTTGAGGTTGGCGGATATTTTGGCTTCCACCCGAAGCTGGTTGAACTGGTACTGGAGCGAGCCCATGAGGGTTTATACGGACGTGTAACAGCCAATTGTGACAACTGTCAATTCAGATTGGAAGCTGCCAAACATCATCATCACCATCATGATCACGACCATGGGCATGACCACGATCATCACCATGATCACGACCACGACCATCATCACGATCATGGACATGAGCACAGTCACGACCACCATCATGAACACAGCCATGCGCACAACCACGATCATTCGGACCATGATCACTCGCATCATCATGATGAGCATAACCATCAGCACGTATATGCACAAGATGACCATACACATAAGTATGACCACGCTCATGATCACTCGCATACAGCCGTCGATCGTCAAGCATCACTCGATTATCACCATGATCACGATGAAGAGTTGCATCATACGCATCATGAGCACGAAGGAAATCGGAACAACCCGGATGACGCGGAAGGAATCGCACAAGAAGCGGCTTCTCCCGATCAGTCACAGGTTGCAGCAACTTCGGAGCAGGTGAATCGTCCATGATCTTCATGTTGTGTGGTACGAGTGATGCCAGGGAACTCGCTTTACAGATTCAGCAGCAAGGTACAGACGTGCTGACTTCTGTTGTAACCGACAGTGCGGCAAATAGCCTGACAGAAGCCGGGTTACCTGTTCGGACAGGTCGTTTGACTGTGGAAGCCATGGTGGAACTTGTGCGTGAAAAAGGTAGCTGTGCCATTGTGGATGCAAGTCATCCGTTTGCCGAAGAAGCACATGCCAATGCGATGGAAGCAGCCAAACAGGCCGGCATTCCATATATTCGCTATGAGCGCACGGGCCTGGCATACGATGATCATGCGTTGCTGCATGTCGTATCTTCCTACGATGAAGCGGCACTCAAGGCCAAAGAATTGAAGGGCTCCGTTATGCTGACGACAGGTAGCAAAACGTTACAGACTTTCACCAAGCACCTGCTCGGTGATCCGGACATTCGTCTCGTTGCCCGCATGCTTCCACGTCTCGATAATATGGAGAAATGCGGTGAACTTGGCGTTGAACAGCGCAATATTATTGCGATGCAGGGACCATTTTCCCGCGAAATGAATGAAGCCTTGTACAAGCACTATGCGACGACGGTAATGGTTACCAAGGAGAGCGGCAAGACCGGAGCAGTGGATGAGAAAATCCAATCTGCACTCGAACTGGGCATTCATGTCGTGTTGATTTCACGCCCCGAGGCTGAATTTGGAACGGTGTTTGACCATTTCGAAGGTGTACTGGATGAGTTGAAGCGTGTATTGGTGCAGTAGAGCACCCCAATAGTCTTAATTTGAATAATGAATTTTTGAATGACACCACTACTTGAAGGAGTGAAACGCACATGGATTTCAAAACGGAATTTAAACCGTTGACCGTACAACCGCAGGAGATTGAGGGCAAAAGCTTTGAGATGATCACGGAGGAACTGGGTGAGCATCCTTTCACGGCTGAGCAATATCCAGTGGTACAGCGTGTCATTCACGCCTCGGCTGACTTCGAATTGGGACGCAGCATGGTGTTCCACCCGGATGCCATTCAAGCAGGAATTGCAGCGCTTCGCGCCGGACAATCCGTCATCGCTGACGTACAGATGATTCAGGCTGGCGTAAGCAAGGATCGCATTCGCGGTTTTGGCGGAGATGTGCATGTACATATTTCCGATCCCGATGTGATGGAGGAAGCCAAGCGCTTGAACACCACTCGCGCAATTATCTCGACGCGTAAAGCGAATCAATTATACGAAGGCGGAATTTATGCCATTGGTAACGCCCCAACCGCTTTGCTGGAACTGATCCGTCTGGTCAAAGAAGGCGAAGCCAAACCGGGTCTGATCATCGGTATGCCGGTTGGATTCGTATCCGCAGCAGAATCCAAAGACGAGCTGCGCAAACTCGACATCCCGTTTATCACCAATATTGGCCGCAAAGGCGGAAGCACCATCGTCGTAGCCGCCCTGAACGCCATCTCCCTGATGGCAGTGAAGGCGTAGTCGTTCTAAGTAAAAGCCACAGGTTACTAGAGGCAATCGTGACGCACGCGAGCGTTAGCGATCTTAACGGGCTTTAACGAATCTTAACAAACCTCAACGAGTGTTAACGAATCTCACAGGCCTTATTATGCGGATTATCATCCGTTTCATATTTTAACGAACCTGAGTAACGCTATTCCGGTAAAACACGCCAAAAAGTGGCGAAAGCAACGTCTTTCTATTGAAATAACGTCTTTACGATTCGTTACAATTTTCGTTTGTGGAATTTGGCAGCAATAAGCTCCCCTCGATTCGTTAAAAATGTAGATTTCATCAACAAGCATTCATTCTAATCGCATGACTGAAACGGATTGCACAGGTAAGCTCAATTCACCGTCATAAGTTGGTCAAACGACAAGTATCACCCACTTTCAAAAAGAACAGTAGACGCTCAAGCGCAAAACCGCGTAACTACATTCCATGCCAAGTCCTACTGGATGGAATGATCAGTTACCACAAAATAAACCTCAGGGCATTGTTTGACCCAAGAGGTGGCATTACGCACTGTGCCAGGTGGATACAGGAGCAGGTAGGAGCGAGGGGACACCGGAATCATAAGACTGATCCGGCCCCGTAGCGGTCACCCAAAGGTAGAAGACTACACAAGCGCAAAACCCCGTAACTACATTCCATGCCAAGTCCTACTGGCATGGAATGATCAGTTACCCCAAATAAACCTCAGGGCATTGTTTAGCCCAAGAGGTGTCATTATGCCAGGTGGATGCAGACGCAGGTAGCAGCGAAGGGGACGGAATCGATTCTGAAGAAGCGGAGCGGTCGCCTTTGTCTCCGGATTTCTCCCTTTTGGAAAAGGGAATCAAAGAAATCTGGAGACAACAGCGATCATAAGAACGATCCGTACCCGTAGCGGCCACCCAAGCACCAAAGTCCACCCACGTACGCAGCGTAATGCCACCTCATTTAAACTAGCTAATTAAAGGACGGGAGGTTCAAACCCCATGATAGGCGGCAATACACCAGACCCCGACAAACCCATGCGTTCCGGCTTCACCACAGGTGCGTGTGCCACAGCCGTTGCCAAAGGGGCCACGCAGCTCCTGTTAACAGGTATGATTCCGGCGCAGGCCGTGGTTTCATTGCCGGCGGGCTTTGACCACTCGTTCGAACTGATCGAGCAGGAATTGACCGATGGCGTAGCAACCTGTGCCACGATCAAAGACGCCGGGGATGACCCGGACGCCACGCATCGGGCGAAGATCATCGCACATGTGTCGTGGCGGGACGAGCCGGGCATGGAACTGGATGGAGGCATCGGCGTAGGCCGGGTCACGAAGCCCGGACTGCCCGTGCCTGTAGGCGAAGCGGCAATTAATCCCGTTCCGCGCCGCATGATTACCGAAGCTGTCACCCAGGTGCTCGCCGAACACGGCACAGCCAGAGGCGTGCGGGTTGTGATCAGCGTGCCGGACGGCGAAGAGATGGCGAAGAAGACACTGAATTCCCGTCTGGGCATTCTGGGCGGCATCTCTATTTTAGGTACACGCGGCGTGGTCGTTCCGTTCTCCACCTCTGCCTACAGAGCGAGTGTGGTACAAGCGATTTCCGTTGCTCAGGCATCCGGTTGTGAACATATTGTGCTGACCACGGGCGGCAGTAGTGAGAAATACGCCATGAAGATGATGCCCGATCTGCCAGAGGAAGCTTTTATCCAGATGGGTGACTTTGTCGGCTTTGCGATCAAACACGGTAAACGGTTGGGCATGAAACATATCACTCTGGTCGGGATGCCAGGCAAATTTGCCAAAGTGGCTCAAGGCGTTATGATGGTGCACTCCAAGAGTGCGCCGGTGGATTTTGGATTTCTTGCGTCCGTGGCCCGCGAGACCGGAGCCGGAGATGAACTGGCGCAAGCGATCGAGGAAGCCAACACGGCAACTCAGGTGGCGGATATGATGACTGAAGCGGGGTACTTGCCCTATTTTGAAAAGTTATGTACATATGCTTGCCAGCACTGTTTGGAACATGCCGGAGGCGGCGTGACGGTGGAAGTGGTATTGGTCACGATGAAAGGAATGGAACTGGGGAGGGCGAAAATCAGTGAACTCGAAGACAGCAACTGGAGCAAAGAATCGTAAAATCTGCATTATTGGCGTGGGTGAAGAAGGCGCGGCAGGATTGACAACGGATAGCCTGAATCTCATTCAGGAGGCAGATGTACTCGTTGGCGGAGAGCGCCAGCTGGAGTACTTCCCCGCATTTGCAGGTAAACGGTTAGCGATTAAGAGCGGTTTAAGCGATCTTGTTGTGAAAATAAAAGCGTTACAGGCTACACACAACGTTGTTGTGCTTGCCTCGGGTGACCCGCTGTTCTACGGCATCGCCGGGTATTTAGCGCGCCAAATCGGCCCGGATCAATTGGAGATCCGGCCTAATCTCAGTTCGCTGCAGCTGGCATTTGCCCAGCTTGGCGAGAGCTGGCACGATGCCGTGCTCGAAAGCGTGCACGGTCGCCCGCTCAAAGGCCTCGCACAGCGCATCGATGGCAAAGCCAAAATTGCGCTGCTCACGGACGAGCACAACAGCCCCGCTGCGATCGGGGCGTATCTGCAACAGTTCGGCATGACGGAGTATGATGCCTACGTTGCCGAGAATCTGGGCGGGGCAGACGAGTGTGCCCGCCATTACACCCTGGACGAGCTGGCGGCAGCAGAATGCAGCCCGCTGAACGTCGTGATTTTGCTGCGCCGCAAGGATGCACCCGCGCCGCGCAAAGGCTTCGGGTTTGCAGATGAGGAATTCCATCAGCGCAAACCCGAAAAGGGCCTCATCACCAAGCGTGAAGTCCGCGCGTTCAGCTTGTCCGAGCTGAAACTGGGCGAGGACAGCATCGTGTGGGATATCGGCGCAGGTTCAGGCTCGGTGGCGGTGGAGTGCACGCGGCTGGCGCCGCGGGGCCAGGTCTTCGCCATCGAGAAGAACGAAGGTGACCTCGTGAACATCGAGGCCAACCGGATCAAATTCCGGACAGACTTCACCGTCCTTCATGCCAAAGCTCCAGCGGGGCTGGACGAACTACCCGATCCGGATGCGGTGTTCATTGGCGGCAGCGGCGGCGAGCTCGGCCAGCTGATCGCCCTGTGTGCGTCCCGGCTGCGCCCCGAGGGACGCCTCGTTGTGAATGCAGCGACGATAGAGACGCTGCATGACAGCATGAAGGCGATGCGCGAAGCGGGCATGGACGCCTCCGTAACGTTACTACAGACGGCGCGCAGCAAGCCGATCCTGAACATGACCCGTTTTGACGGATTGAATCCGATCTACGTAATTACTGGACAGTATATCGCAGCAAAAGAAGCGGAAACAGCGAACGGCGCAGAGTAGTTTGGCCAGGAACGAAGAAGGGGGAGAGCAGCATTAGCACAACAACAGCAAGCACAACTGGAAACACAGCGTGGGGAAACACTTACGCAGAACCACTGGAAAATAAATTGTACGATCACAAAGCCATCGGTACGTTGTATGGCGTGGGTGTCGGGCCGGGAGACCCGGAGCTGATTACGGTAAAAGCATACCGGATGATTCGCGAATGCCCGGTGGTCGCATATCCCAAGAAACGTAAAGGCGGTAAATCCTACGCCCACGAGATCGTGGAACTGTATGTGAACCCGGAAGAGAAAGAGATGCTCGGCCTGATCTTCCCGATGACCAAGGACCCGGTTGTGCTTGAACGTGAGTGGGGCAAGACCGTTGAAGCATGCTGGGGTGCCCTCAAGGAGGGCAAGGATGTGGCTTTTGTAACCGAGGGTGACCCGAACCTGTATAGCACATTTATTCATTTGGCACGGCTGATGCGAGAACTGCATCCTGAAGTGCCGATTAGTTCGATTCCAGGCATCTCATCCGTGTTGGGTGCAGCGGCAGCGCTGGATATTCATCTGGCAGACGGAGACGAGCAGGTGGGCATTATTCCGGCTACGGCAGATAAAGAAGCGATGCGGCAGGCGATCGAGCACCACGATACGATTGTATTTATCAAAGTGGCGAAGGTGCTTGACCCGATGTTGGAATTGCTGGACGAGATGGGACTCGGCGGCAAAGCTTCGGTCGTTACCAAAGTCACTTCTCCATATGAACTCGTCTGGCGTGATGCCCGTGAACTGAAAGGGCAGGAGCTGGAATATTTAAGCCTGATGGTGGTGAGCAAATGAAGACATTGGAAGCGAAAGTCTATATCGTAGGCGCAGGCCCTGGTGACCCGGAACTGATTACGGTGAAGGGTTCGAACATTTTAAAGAGTGCGGATATGGTCCTGTATACGGATTCCCTCGTGAACGATGAACTGATTGCCACCGCGAAGCCCGAAGCAGAAGTGCTGCAGAGCTCTGGCATGGATCTGGAGCGTCAGGTTGAGCTGATGTGTGAAGCCACTCGTGCGGGTCGCAGTGTAGCTCGTGTGCACACGGGTGATCCAGCGATGTACGGCGCAATTCTGGAACAAATGGTATTGCTGAAACAGCAGGGCGTGGAATATGAGATCATTCCGGGTGTGAGTTCGGTCTTTGCTTCGGCCGCTGCGCTGGGTGCTGAACTTACTGTACCAGAACTGACGCAGACCGTAATTCTGACGCGTGCAGAAGGTCGTACACCTGTACCTGAACGGGAGAAGCTGCGTGATCTCGCATCCCATCACTGTACGGTGGCGCTCTTCCTGAGTGCAACTTTGGCGAAAAAAGTCGTGGTTGAATTCCTCGCCGCAGGCTGGAGCGAAGATACGCCGGTTGCAGTTGTGCAGCGTGCGACATGGCCTGACCAGAAAATTGTACGGACCACGCTTGCCAATCTGGCAGCGGATCTGCGTGCCGCTGGTATTACAATGCATGCGATGATTCTGGCAGGCTGGGCACTTGACCCGGATCTCGTGAACCGGGATGCTCACCGTTCCAAGCTGTATGATAAATCCTTCACCCATGGCTATCGCAAGGGAGTGAAGTCCGGTGAGTAATCCGTTTGCCGCCGTTGCCATTACGAAGCATGGTGTGGAGATGGTGCGTAATCTGGCTGGGCAGTTCCAAGGCACGGACGTATATTATATGAGCAAGTTTGCTCGTGGCGATGAAGAGCAGTTGGGTTATGAGCTGTTCGAAGGTTCAGTGAAGCTGATTTTGCCTGATTTGTTCAAACGATATAATGGCATCATTCTTTTCATCTCCCTGGGGGCAGTTGTGCGGATGATTGCTCCGATTCTGGTGGACAAAAAAGTCGATCCTGCCGTACTGGTCATTGATGACCGCGGCGAAAATGTCATCAGCGTGCTGTCTGGTCATCTAGGCGGTGCCAATGAGTTGACACGCCAGGTCGCGGAAGTACTGGGCGCACGTGCCGTCATCACGACAGCTTCAGACGTGCAGGGCACCATTCCGGTGGACATGTTTGGCCGGGAACTGGGTTGGATCGTGGACAGCTTCGACAAGGCGACACCTGTCAGTGCGGCTGTTGTCAACGAAGAGCCTGTAGCTCTCATTCAGGAGACGGGGGAGCGGAACTGGTGGAGATATAACAAACCCGTGCCGGATCATATCCGTGTCTTCAACAGCCTGGAGGAAACGGAATCCTTCCCGTTCAACGCTGCGCTGGTCGTCAGTGACCGCCTGCTTTCGGCAGAAGAAGAGGAACGTTTTCTCAGCAACGGGGTACTGTATCGTCCGAAAAGCCTCGTGCTTGGCATGGGCTGTAATCGCGGCACATCTATCGAGGAATTGGAGCAGGAAGTCCTTGCTACCTTGGAAGAGTTATCCCTTTCCGTGAAGAGCGTGCGCAACATTGCCACAATTGATCTGAAAAAAGATGAAGAAGGCCTATTGGCCCTCTGCGCCAAATATGGCTGGGAACTGGTGACCTATACCCCTGCGGAACTGAATACAGTGAAGCTTGCGAATCCATCCGAGACGGTATTCAAATATACCGGAGCGTATGGTGTAAGTGAACCTGCGGCGTTGCTCTCCTCCGGTGCCGATCATTGGCTGCTAGAGAAGAAAAAGAGCGGTAATCTGACGATCTCCGTAGCACGCGTTTCATTTGAGTAGAGATATGCATGAAGTGAATCTATTTTACACAGGAACTGCGATGACAGAACAACCTAATGAATAAAGAGTGTGCTTTAATTTTGACCGCATCGCTATATGATGCGGTTTTGTTATCTCGAAGAAAAGGTGGAAATGACAATGACCATTTCAGATCGTAACACCAGACCCCGACTGATCATTGCTGGCACCGGGAGTGGTGCAGGGAAAACGACAGTAACCTTGGGACTGATGAGAGCACTCGCCCAGCGTGGTTTGAGTGTACAGGGGTTCAAATGCGGCCCGGATTATATTGATCCGACATACCATACCGCTGTCACGGGCAGACCATCCCGCAATTTGGATGCATGGATGACATCGCCAGAGTATGTGAGAGATACGTTTGAGAAGGCATCATCCGGACATGATATTTCCATTATCGAGGGCGTTATGGGCCTCTACGACGGCAAAGATCCGCTCAGCAATACAGGTTCAACTGCAGAGATTGCTCTGGTCACGCAAACCCCTGTGATCCTGGTTGTGGATGTACGCAGCATGGCTCGCAGTGCGGCCGCGATTGTCCTGGGTTTTCAACAGCTGGAGCCTGAATTAAATATTGCCGGAGTGATCGTTAATCGTTGCGGAAGTGCAGGTCATCATACCATTGTGAAAAAAGCCATTGAGCAGATGTGCGGCATTCCGGTGGTTGGCTGGCTGAAGCGGGACGAGGACATGTCCATCCCGGAGAGACATCTGGGACTGGTACCTGCCATCGAGCGCGGTGAACTGGAGCCCTTATTCCAACGTGCAGCCGATGTTCTCATGGAAGGCACCGATCTGGATCTTCTGCTGGATCTGGCAGCAAGCGCCCCACCTTTCAAACGACAAGATGTGAGCTTTGCAGAGGCAAATACAGATTCTGTCCATTCGTTTGGCGGACCAGAAGCTACAACAGTTGAAGGTATTGCCCATGCGATAAGTACAGTATATACTTCATCTCCTGCGGATCAGGACTTACAATACGATTCACATTCCAATTCAGTGATCAACGTTAATAATCGACATGTATCATATACGGTACAGCCTGTCATTGCCGTTGCGCGCGATGCGGCATTTAATTTCTATTATCCCGATAATTTGGAATTGCTCGAAGCAGCCGGGGCCAGATTACATTACTTCAGTCCGCTCGCTGGCGAAGGCATTCCTACGGATGTGGATGGCATCTATTTGGGTGGTGGGTTTCCCGAGGAATTTGCAGCAGAGATTGCTGGTAACCAAGGGTTCTTGAAAGGACTTCGACAGGCAGCACAATCCAACATGCCTTTATTTGCCGAGTGTGGTGGTTACATGGTGCTCGGGGAAACGTTGACCGACCGTGAGGGCGCTACTTTCGACATGGCGGGCATTATCCCCGCACAGGTGCAGATGCAGAAGAAGCGCGCTGCGCTTGGCTACCGTGAAGCAAGTAGCGTTCGGGATTCCTTTTTGCTGAAAAAGGGTGAAGTACTTCGGGGTCATGAATTTCATTATTCTACGATGACTTATCGTGACGAAGAGACGATCCCTTATGCGTATGAGACCAAGGGGTTGCGTGGCTTGAAGCAAGAGGGATATGCCGCAGGAAACATCGTGGCCGGGTATACACACGTTCATCTGGGCTCTTACCCGGCTGCCGCACGAAGATGGGTGGAACATTGTTTAGCCTATCGGCAGGAGCGATATATGCAGAGATAATAGCAGCTATTTATAGCTCAAATAGATAGCTCAATTCAATAAGCAAAATGGCTCTAATCTTGCTTTTACCTCATGAGTCTTTGGTCGTGAAGTTGGCGATCCGATTCTGAATTAAAGGTTTTCAGATGAATATGTGGAATGAGTTAAAGACAGAATCATTATGCGAGGGAGGGACATCATGATGAGAACCGTATGTGTAACGGGAGCTGCCCGGGGATTGGGACTCGCTTTGACGGCACAGATGCTGAAGAGAGGTTATCTTGTGTATGCGGCCGGTCTGGACGTGGAAGATTCCGAGGGGATTCGTATGCTTGCAGAAGGATATCCTGACCATCTGCGTGCCATCGAACTGGATATCGCGGACGACCTGTCGGTAGCTCTGTTTACGGAGACATTGAAGCTGGATACGAATCATTTGGATATGCTGATCAATAATGCGGCTATACTAGGGAGTATTACGGATCATATCCGCGGGCCGTTGAATATGGCGGAGATGGCTGAAGTATTTAATGTGAACACCTTAGGTACACTGCGTGTGACTCATTCCGTGTTACCCCTCCTTCTTCAAGGACAGATCAAGCTGATTGTTGATATCTCTTCCGAGGCTGGAAGTATAGAGCAGTGCAGTCGGGATGGGTGGTACGCCTATTGTATGTCCAAAGCTGCTTTGAACATGCAGGCCCGTCTTGTGCACAATGGTCTGAAGGAAGAAGGCGGACAAGTGATGCTTGTGCATCCCGGTTGGGTACAGAGTTATATGCGGGGCGAATTGGATGCTTCTGCGGATCTCACGCCCGAGCAATCTGCACAGCATATCGCAGTACTTATCGACCGCCATGAACAATTTAAAGGAGATCAGCCCGCATATGTGGACTACAAGGGAGAGAAACTCCCCTGGTAGTTGGTTTTTATACAGTGAGGTGAACAAGAAAGGAGATTGATTGAATGGATCAACGTAAAAAAGCATTGCTACTAGGCGATTATACACATCCGGACTGGCACCCGCTTCAGGGTGTGGATGCGGAGATTAGCCGAATTTTCCATGATACGATGACTGTGCAGTGCAGTGAGAATCGGAATATGCTGCTGCAAGAAAATATAACCGGGTTTGATGTATGTATCTCATACATGGACGATTGGAAGGGTAAAGTCTCTCCACAGCAGACAGCAGGTTTGTTGTCCTATGTGAGTAATGGAGGTGGGCTGGTCATTATACATAACGGCATTTCGCTCCAAAATCGTTATGAACTCAAACAGATGATCGGTGCCAAGTTCCTGCATCATCCGGCGTATGCACCGCTTGATTTCACTGTAACGGCGGAAAGCCATCCCGTGACGGAGGGCATTTCGAATTTCACAATGGAAGAAGAACCGTATCAGTTCGAGTTTGGTTCTTTTGCCGAAACGAAGATATTGCTGGAATATCAATCCGAAGAGGGACCAAAGCCTGCGGTTTGGGCTCATCGATATGGTGTTGGGCGTATTGTTTATCTGATGCCGGGTCACCATGTGCCGTCTTTTGCACACGAAACGTACCGGAAGTTACTGCTGCAAGCAGGCAAATGGGCTGCGCGTTACGTCTGATCCGACGGACATTTTTGCATGCGAAGTATAAGGAGTATAATATAGAGATCAACGAAGAGGAGGATGACAAAAATGAGCGATTTGTTCAAAAAGGCGATCTCGTTAGGGCTTGGTCTTACTGTCGTAAGCAAAGAAAAAATTGAGAAAACCGTGGATGATTTGGTCAAGCGCGGGGAACTTGCGCCCGGTGAATCCAAAGCTTTGGTTGAACGTCTGCTGGAACGGGGCGATGAAGAGCAGGGCCAGTTCAAGAGAGTAATTCAGGAACAGGTCAAGCGAGTGCTTCAGGAAGCTGGTGTGGCATCCGAAAGTGATGTAACCAGTCTGGAACAGCGCGTTGCTGTCCTGGAGAAAAAACTTGCCGAACTGGGCCAATCACCACAACTTCAACCTGATGAATCCCCGGCTCCACTTGAAGTTCCTCCTCCTCTCAAAGGAAACGAGATCGAGTAGATGGCCGTGCGAATCAAACATGTCGGCAGATACCGTGAAATTGCCATGGCGCTCGTGCGTCATGGCTTCGGTTATATGGTCGAGGAGCTGGGCTTGTTCCAGTTGCTGGCTCTGCCCAGACGGTGGATGTCGCGTGAAGCACACACCACCAAAACGCTGAGTGAACGCATCAGGCTTGTGCTGCAGGAGCTGGGGCCGGCTTTCGTCAAGCTGGGGCAACTCGCAAGCACAAGGGCAGATCTATTGCCTGAGTCTGTCATTCGTGAGCTGGTGAAGTTGCAGGATCAGGTCCCGCCGTTCTCTTCCGAGACGGCAAGGGGTATTTTGGAACAGGAATTGGATACACCGCTGGAGGAGATCTTTTCCCGGTTCGAGGATACTCCTGTAGCTGCGGCCAGCATTGGTCAGGTGCATCTGGGCAAACTTCGAAGCGGTGAATCGGTAGCCATCAAGATTCAGCGGCCGGGTATATCGCGTATTGTGCAGCGTGACCTGGATATTTTGCGTGAGCTGACTGCCATGGCCGAGAAGCGCTGGGATTGGGTGAAGCAATATCAGATTCCGCAGATGGTCGAAGAGTATGCTCAGGCACTGATGGCTGAGCTGGATTATACGGTCGAAGGCCGAAATACGGAAAAGATTGCACAGCAATACCAACAGGATAACAAGGTGAAAATCCCGACAATTTACTGGGATCATACGTCTTCACGTGTGCTGACTATGGAGTATATCGAAGGGATCAAGCTTAATGATCGTGATGAATTGGTCAGACGTGGCCATGATCTGAACAATATTGCTGAGCGGTTGGTGGACTCATTATTGAATCAGATATTTATTCATGGGTTCTTTCACGCTGACCCACATCCGGGCAATCTGATGGTATTGAAGGATGGACGTCTTGCCTTCATAGACTTCGGCATGGTGGGCAGCCTGAGCGATGAGATGAAACAGCAGCTTGCTTCGCTCATTATTGGGTTAATGCGCAAAGATACGGACAGTATGATCCGGGCCATTGAGAAGCTCGGTATGATGCCGGATGACATGGATCTGCGGGGGCTTCATGTGGATTTGGACAAGTTACGTACCAAATATTACGATATTCCCTTTTCCAAGATTAGTGTGGGACAGGCGTTGAACGACTTGTTCGGCGTAGCCCAGAGACATCGTGTGGTGATGCCGGCTGATATTCTGCTGCTCGGTAAATCGTTACTAACGATGGAAGGTGTAATCGAACATCTCGATCCTTCCCTGAGCATCGTAGATATGGCCGAACCGTTTGGCCGAAAGCTGATCAAGGAACGTTTTAGCGCCGGAAGAATTAAGAATCGACTGTTCCGTAGTGCGGCCGATATGGCGGAGAGTGTCATTGGGTTGCCAGGGCAGTTAAGGCAGTTATCATCCATTATTAGCAAAGGCAAGCTGAGACTGGAGATCAGCGTCCCTGAACTGGATGCACTCATGCGCAGAATGGACCAGATTAGTAATCGGCTGTCCTTCAGTATTGTGTTACTTGCTTTTTGTATCATCATGGTTGGTTTGATTATCGGTTCGTCGATCAGTCATCAGTCCACAATGCTGTGGGATATTCCGGTCATTGAGATTGGTTTCCTGGTGGCGATTCTGATGGTGGCTTTCCTGCTCTATTCGATATTCAAATCAGGAAGATTCTAAAATAACAACAAGACCCGCAAAGAGACCTTTTTAAAGGATCTTTGCGGGTTTTGCTTTGTGCTTATATCAATTTAAGAATCTTGCATTTGTGAACGGCATATGTTCTGGAGCTGACCCTCAGTTTTTTATAAACACGTCCCAAGTGATATTCGACATTTCGAGTAGACATGAAAAGAGACTCCGCGATTTGTTTATTGGTTTCGCCTTTAGCCACCTGTTGTAGCAATTTTATTTCGAACTCTGTCAGCACAGTTTCAGGAGCATTAAAGGAAGCTGTCGGAGTGAAAACCGCTTTAAGGAAATCCAGGGAAAAGACCACCGCTTCTTCCATGCACATGGAAATGCTTGTGAGCACCTGCTGAGCTGAAAAAGACTTGTCGATAAATCCGCGAATGCCTGCCTGTACCGACATTTGAAACAGCTGAATCATATCCTCCTGGGAATAGAAGAGCATGATTCTTGCATCAGGAATGATCTCCAGTGTTTTGGTTGCCAGTTCAATTCCGTTAAGGTCCGGCATAGACAAGTCATACAGGTAAAGGTCTATCGCATTGGCCTGTTCTTTTATGAAGTCTAGCGTTTCAAGGGCTGAATGAAGTACGGTTACCTTCATGTTGTTTTGTTCCAAAATGAGCTTCATTCCACAGGTAAATGCTTTATGATCGTCTACCAGAATTACGTTCAGCATGATATGCACCTCGTATGTATTATTTTCTTTCGGACCACAAAATAACCGTAACAAGCGGATTTGTGGAATCTTGGCGGGTTTTGGGGATTGATTGCGGTTAAAACCCATTATTTCTATGATATATTAAAAATGTAATATATTTCAAGTTGAGAGGTGGTGAAATATATGCGTAAAGTTCAAGTGGCTCCTTTGAAGAGTTATGGTGCATTCCTGACAGTAACTCTCTCCAAGAAAAGTAAGCCGGGAGATGGTAAAAACGGCCGTGGAGTAAAACGTGGTTAATTTCAAAGGCATTATATGTTCACCAGAGAGGGCCTTTCGGCTCTCTCTAGTCATTTCCATATACTATATATTACCTTGCAGAGAGGGGTAGCAGGCATGAAAATTGCCCGAAGCGAGGAAACCGCCACGACGTCATTAAGCGAGGAATGTATCGTGCTGGATATCAATAACGGCGAATATTTTGGACTTGAAGGCGCGTTGATGGAGCTGTGGCTGGAACTGGAGACTGGGACAAGGGAATTCGACCAAATTCTGAGTAAATGGAAAAGTGAATTTGATCAATCCGAGGCTGAATTAACCGATATTCTGCAAAACGCAATTCAGGAACTTTGGGCTAAAAATCTGGTCAAGGTCGATGCCTCATGAGCAAGTCGATCCCTGTCCATAACAAGGTTTATTTCACCACGGTCCATGCTTTTGTCCGCCTGTTACTGCTGGAGAAGGATTTTGTAGATGCTTATGAAAAAATTGCAATACATATGTATCCGCTTCATGTAAGCGCAGGACGAAGGGAAGCGAATCGGATCGAGACGGCCGAATTGTGCAGACTTGGTCAGATGATGTATGAAATGGATGAAAATGATCATCTCATCACCTCGTGTGTTTCCATAGCTATGACAGTTCAGGCCATTTTGTTTAGTGCTGGCTATGAGAGTGACTTGTTGATCGGTGTGAAAAAGATAGATGAAAAATTGTTTTCACATGCATGGGTGCGTTTGGAAGACGGTCGGACTATTGACCCCAATCATAAAGGAAATGATTTGAAGGTGTTGAAAACATATAATATGAGCGAATATGCCGAGAGGTGGGTGCTATCTCTGGGATGAAGATATGGATTGCTATGCAGGGCCAAAATCAAAATATTTGGTTAGAATGGATGGATTCAATTAAAAGGTGGGCAAGGGTTACCGGTGTGGATGTATATACGGACGACACGTTCCATTTAGCAACGCTCTCCTATGGTTACGGACCGCAGGTTTCCAGTTCCTTCACGGATGTCCATCTTGATTTTCCCATCATTCTGGATGGCTGGGCAAGCGGCGAACTGCAAGCTCATGCCGACGATTTCCCGTCCCTTTCATCTTATCAGCAGGAGCAGGCTTACCGCCTGCTGCAAGAGAAACCTGAATATCACTTATGCAAGTCCCAAGGGGAATTTACACTGGTGTACTGGAACCAGAAACGAAGCAGCTTAATTGTTGCTACCGACAGCTATGCAACCCGACCTGTTTATTATTGGATTAGCCCAAGAAATGAATGGTTTGTTGCCAACGATCTACGTGTGCTTTTGCTGCTTCAGGATATTCCTTTTGAGGTTGATAAAGACGTGTGCCGAATGTATCCAACTTCAGGCTTTGCGGTGGGGGAGAACGGACTGGAGGAGCGCACTTTTTTTAAAGGCATTCGCAAGCTGCCCACGGCCTCCATTGCCTGGTGGAACAATCATCAGGTGAAAGTGCAAAGCTACTGGGGAATGCGGGAACTGACAAGCAGGCCACAGCTCACGGAGGATGCTGCCCCTCAATTTCGTCAATTGCTGAAGCAGGTGACCCTGGAACGTTTTAATGGTAGCAAACGAATTGTTGAACTGAGCGGAGGACTCGACTCGGCTGCGGTTGTAGCAGCCGCCATTGCCAGCGGGAACCGAGAGCAGGTTCTGGCTGTCAACATATCTTTTGCCGAGCCGGATATGATGCCAAGCCATGATAAGGATCTCGTCAAAAAAATGATGAAGGATCTGCGCATTCCCGGCCTGATCATTCATGCGGACGCCACGGCGAGAATACCAAATGCCGAAATTGGCAGGGACCCGCTATGGTTCGTGGATGGTCCAGATCCCCGAGCCAATTCGCTTGTGAACGAAACATTTACGGTGCTTGCTCGGCAATTTCGAACTGCTGCCGTTTTGACGGGTGAAGGCGGAGACTTCATATATAGCGGTGAGGCTGCTGTCATTGATTCCTATTTTCGGCAAAAGCGCTATCGGGAAGGCATTCGTCAGCTCCGAAAATGGACTGGCAATCGAGCGGGCCCCATGCTGAAAAGGGGCTTCCAATATGGTTTGGCGCCATTCATTCCTTATATTGGAGAAAAATTGTACTATAAGCTGTTATGGTCGGATACGGAGTACGACTTGCCAGAATTTTTTACAAACGAACATCTCTTGAGAGAACGGCAGATGAATGCGGGGGAGGTTCATCGATACCGAAAAAGCAGGCCACTAAATTACTGGGGAAAGCGTTATCATTATGACTTTCTGTGGCCACGTGCAAGATACATGGACTCTGTAAGTGTTACCTTGCCTGCATATCATCCGTTTCTGGACCGTCGCATGATCGAATTCTCATTCTCGGTTCCGCCGGAGCAGCATTATGATCTCTTGAAGGGGGAGCAAGACAGCTATGCTGGTTCCAAGCTGCTGCTTCGAAAAGCATTCACAGATATCTTGCCTTCGTATGTCTATAACAGGTCGTCCAAAACAACCTATGCCCATATGGCCAGAAAAAGCTTTTTGAACGATCGCAAGCATATTTTGCAATTGTTCGCGAGCGGACAGCGTGTGCTTGTTACGGAACTTGGGATTATTGACCAGAAAACGTGGTGGAAACACTTGGTCGCCATGGCAATCCGTTCGGAGGACCCGAATAATGATCTGGGCATGGGTTACCAATATATGCGCTCTGTTATCGACTTGGAGATTTGGCTACAGGAGATGAGCCGGGGCAAAGAACATGTGCTCAACCGCTCCAGGCCGGCTCCGGCAAGGCTGCTCGGAGATATCGAGGAGGTTAATCTGAATGAGAAGAAACCTATGTATTTTCATGCCTGATTCAGGGCCATTTCAATCATAAAGGTGCAGACGAATGGAGAAACACATGGCTGATCATGAAGGACGGTGCAGCAGAGCAGAACGAACATGGCAAACAACCCATTTACTCGTGCGAATGTTATGGAAATCCGGTCCGGTGTTAACCGTGCTTATCGTATTGTTCATATTCATTGAGGGGGCTGTTCCAGCACTTCAGCTCTATGCTTCTAAACAAATTATCGATGGAATTGCGCCAAACGGTTCAGAATCATACGCGGCGCAGTGGGCTATTGTCTATGCTTGTAGCCTGGTTTTGCTCAGCCTCGTGAACGCCGCGCAAACCTGGCTTAAAATGCTGCTATCGGAGCGATCTATCATTACTGTGAATAGCGTTTTGCTGGATGCTTTTGAACGTATTCCCGGCATGCGCTTTTTTGAAGAGGAGGAACACCGAAACCGGCTGGAAGCGTTGCGGGATCGTTCCAATTGGCTGCCAGCACAGCTCCTGAATTTCAGCGCGAATTTGTGCACATCTATTTTTTCGACGATTGGTATTATTATGCTGATTGCAGCGCTCTCTCCGATGCTGTCCATTATTCTGGTGCTGTCAACAGCTCCTTTTGCGTTTATGCAGAACCGTTACAACGAGATGGAATGGCAGTATGCCAAAGAATATGCAGTTACAAGAAGAAGATTGGATTATACTCGAAGCCTAATGATTAGTCGGCGTGCCGCCAAGGAAATTCGCCTGTTTGGTTTGGGCAGGCATTTCCATAACATCTATCAACACACGTTTGCTCGGCTGTATGAACAGTTTCGAATGATCCAGGCCAAAAGCGCAAAAGGAACGGTTTTCACCGGTCTTTTTTCGGGTATGGTGGCAGGAGGAGCATACTTTTGGGTAGTAAGTCAATCTGGATCGGGCTCGATTTCGCTGGGGGATATTGCTCTGTATTTAGGGGCTGTGTTTCAATTGTCTGTTTCATTAAGAGAGATTGCCAAGGAAGGGGCAGACACGATTGATATCTGGAGAATGGGAAATGATTTCGTCTTATTTATGAATGCAGAGGAAGATATCCGGATGCCTTCACATCCCGTTCCAGTGAATGCTGGCCCCCTATCTATAGAATTCAAGGGAGTAAGCTTCAAGTATCCTTATCAGGAACAGGAGAGTGCTGCTTCCGAGGAAACAGCTGATGATTTCGACCTGGAACTGGACAATGAGGAGATTGATGACGAATACGAGGACGAAGTCCACGATTATGATGAGGATGTTAATGAGAGTGAAGATAAACGTTCCCCCTGGGTCCTTGACCATATCAGTTTCAGCATATCTCCCGGGGAGCGCATCGCGATTGTTGGCGCCAATGGGTCGGGTAAAACAACACTTGTCAAGCTGTTGTGCCGCTTCTATGAGTTCTGCAAAGGCGAGATTAAAATCAACGGTGTGGATATTCGCTCGTTTGATGTCAGGGAGCTGAGAGAGCATATCTCGGTTGTTTTTCAGGAATTCGGAAAATACGAGTTATCCCTGCGCGAGAACATTATGATAGGCAGCATGAACGCAAAACTGAGCGACAGGGAGATAAATCAGGTACTTCAAGATTCAAGGCTGGACCAGATCGTTTCGGCGCTGCCTCATGGAACCGAAACCCTCTTGGGCCCCGAATGGGGAGGTACTGATTTCTCGGGTGGACAATGGCAACGCGTGGCGTTAGCCAGAGCGATGGTTCGTCAAGCAGGTCTGGTCATTCTGGATGAACCGGCTGCTTCTCTTGACATTCGGGCTGAATATGAGATTTTCAATCAGTTCCAAAAAATGACTAAAGGTAAAACGGTGATCATGATCTCTCATCGGTTCAGCACGGTTAAACTAGCAGATCGAATACTTGTCCTGAAAAATGGTTGTATTGTGGAAGAAGGTAGCCATGAGGCCTTAATGTGCAAAAATGGGGAGTATGCCACCATGTTCCGTTTGCAGGGAAAATCTTTTCAAGAGGAGGAGCATATCCAGTGATAGCATTGCGACGAATCACAGCCAGGCGACGACAGATGGCTTCCTCCGTTTTGTTTGGACTGTCCTTGTTATGGACATGCTCGCCAGTAAAAGTGTGTACCGTTTTTGCCATTAAAGTGCTTGAGGCATTACTTGGTCCGCTGCTTGTGTGGCTGAGTGCCCAGATCATTGACAGATTGGCTGAACAGCCGTTTGTTCTTGCATCATGGGATGCGCTGGCTTGGATGGTGCTGTTGTATATTGGGCTAACATTAGCTGTGGATGCCCTCCAACCCGTATCAGAGATGCACAAACGCCTGTTGACTGCAAAACTTCAAGCACATATTGATGAGTTGTTGATCAGCAAAGCAATGTCGATTCCGGATATTGCTCCTTTTGAAAAGGCAGGCTTCCATACAAAAACTCGGGTTATTCAATATAACGAATACTTCGTTACAATGTGGTTAACGATTATTTCTCAGACCATCGGAGGACTGGTCGTGATTGCAGCCGGGAGTATAATGATTGGAACGATCGCTCCCTGGGCCCCGATTGTCTTGCTGGCGTTGGTCGTTCCCAAGCTGTATTGGGAAGCAAAGCTCAACAACGCAACCTTTGAAGGACGCGAGGAAGTCCAGGAATTAAGGCGGCGTGCTGAGTATTACGCTGGTACGCCGCTCAGGCCTGAAACAGCCGGAGAGCTTAAGGTATTTGGTCTTGTTCCTTTTTTTAAGGAGAGATATCTGAACACGTCACGAGAGCTTCTGCTTACACTTTCAGCCGACCAACGGAAACTGGCTCTCCATCAATTATTGTGGTCTGTACTCCAGTCGCTGGCCGCTGGTCTCATCATTATATATCTAGTTGGACATGCGCTTTCCGGCCACTTCACAGCAGGGGACATCTTTTTATTTATTGGCGCCACTATTCAGTTGAATGAGGGAATGAATGAATTGTTTGCAGCTTTTGCGATCGGTCCTAGAGAAGCCAGACATCTGGAGAAGATTCGTTCTTTTCTCTATAGCGAGAATGAAATGAAGTCAGGCCCATGCCCTCCGGCGGTGTCCGTCAAAGAGGGCTTCCGGCTGGAAGGGGTCCGTTTCCGGTATGATGAAACCAAGGTTGTGCTGGATATCCCAGAGCTTATCATCCCTGCTGGAAAAGTGACCGTGTTGGTCGGTGAAAACGGGTCAGGCAAAAGCACGCTTGTCAAACTGCTCCTGCGCTTCTTTGATCCTAATGAAGGAGTGGTGTGTTACAACGGTATTCCGCTGGGCGAGTATGATATTGCTGCCTATCGGACACAGGCTACAGCCGTATTCCAGGATTTTGTGCGCTATGAAATGAATCTTCGGGACAATATTGGACTAGGTAATCTTGCGGCTGTTAACGAGCAAAGGATAATCGAAAGAGCTGCCAAGCTGGGCGGAGCAGACGAATTTATCCACAAGCTGGGGCAAAAATATGATACACAGCTAGGCAGGCTATTCGGAGGCAGAAGCCTTTCAGGAGGAGAATGGCAGCGGATTGCATTATCCCGTGCCTTTATGAGAGAGGATGTTGCCGGATTGCTGATCATGGACGAACCTTCTTCTGCGCTTGATGTGTTCATGGAGGAAGACGTGTTCCAACGAATGCGGGATTTAATGAAAAACAAGACGGTGGTCATCGTCTCGCATCGGTTGAGCACTGCACGACACGCAGATTATGTAGTCTATATGGAACAGGGCAGAATCATGGAGACGGGAACTCATAATCAATTGCTGGTGAATGGGGCAGGGTATGCCGAACTGTACAATATGCAGGCTCAAAAATACAGATAAAGAGGTGAGATGAAATGAGCGTGATTGACAATTTACGACCGTTTACGGTAAGAGATCTGGCGATGCTGGAGGAGTGGTTTAAGGATGCAGAGGTTCATCGGCGCTTGGAGGGAATGCTTCCTTTAGACGAGTGGCATCAGCACGTGGAGCAGCATCCTGGTTATGACGTGTGGGTAGCGTTCTCGGAGGGTAAAGCCGTAGGTGTAATTATGATTGAGCAGGAGGAGCAGAATACGGGAAGCATTGCCATTGTTGTCGATCCGTCGGTTCGAGGCAGGGGCTACGGCAGAGCAGTGGTTGGAAAAGCTATGCAGCTTCCCAAACTGGAAACGATCCATAAATGGTACGCCGGAATTGAAGCCGACAACACTGCTTGTTTGAAGTGTTTTCAGTCTATTGGTTTTGTACTGGAGAACGAAGCTCCCGATGAAGATGGATATTTTTCTTTATGGCATATCGCTAATATTAAAGTGTAGAGCGGAAACAAGGAGGGATGGCAATGAAAAGAACAATACAGCTGTTTGTGTTCATTCTGCTTGTCTCGTTTCTTCCTATATCTGAACTAAAAGCATCCGATCGGCAGGCTGATTACACCTTTCTCATCTATATGATTGGTTCAGATATGGAAAGTGATTTTCATATGGCAAGCGATGACTTGAAGGAAATGATGAGTGTCGGCTCTTCCAGCAATGTAAATGTTGTTGTTCAGACAGGAGGGGCCCGAAGCTGGGACCATTCGTCCATTGATTCCGGTCTGAATCAACGATGGCGTGTGGAAAAGGGGAGGTTGGCCCTTCTGGATAACGTAGGCTCGCAAAATATGGATACATCCGATTCCCTTACAGATTTCATTCGCTGGGGAACCCGTGAATATCCAGCTCGGAAACATGTGCTTATGTTCTGGGGGCACGGTCTTGGGCCGATCGATGGATATGGCGGCGACGAGCACTATGGCAATAAAAAAATGAGCTTGACCGAGCTTCAAAAAGGAATTGGACACGCCTATAACGAAACGGGAATTAAATTTGAACTCATTGGCTTCGATAATTGCAAAATGGCAAGTGTGGAGGTGGCCTATGCACTTAGGAACTATGGGGAATATATGCTTGCCTCTGTCGATTACACGAATCAGAATGGGTGGGATTATACAAAAATGCTGGAGGCAGTTCAAGAAAAGCCCGGGATTTCCACCCTTGAGTTGGGCAGAACTATTGCTCAAGGATATCTGGAACAGTCGAAGGAAAACGGCGAAGAGGAGGACCTTCAGCAATCGATCATTCGACTGGATCGGATGGAAGAGGTTATGAGGGCAGTCGAGTCATTCAGCAAAAGATTGTTAAAGCCCCAAGCTATGACAAAGGCAATAAGTCATTTGAGAAAAGCACGGGATCAATCCGAGGATTATGCGGACGAAGCCGATTTGGTGGATCTTGCTGATTTGTTTACCTTGATCGGCAAAAGAATGAAAGCAGAGACAGAGGCGGACCGCGTCAAAAAAACAATTCAAAAAGCGGTTGTTTATAACATGAAGTCTCCTGAACACCCCAAGGGAGAAGGAATGAGCATTTATTTTCCGAGCAAGGATGTCTATCGCTTTACCGAAAAGGCCAATATGTACCGAAAACTGGAATTCAGCTCGAGCTATAAGGCTTTCATTACTGAATATTCGACATTGTTGTCACGTCGGCCCCAAAATACTCCAAACCAAAAGTGAACGTTGTTATATGAAACTGAAGTTAAGGAAGCAACGAAGCAGGAATGACGATGCAAGCAATGGAGCCTGTGTGAAACCAGCAGCACATAATCAGTGATGAAGAGAGAGAGCTTCTTCTACCTTTCTTGTTGGCATGGTTGGTGACTCTTCCATGTTACCAAACAAGCGAGGTTTTTTGTTTATGAAATCTACAAGGGTGAATAACTAACATCCTCGCTGATATATCCTGCAATGGGAACTGCCTGGTATTATTTTGTTTAAAATAGAGTATTTTTGAGTAAATTAACGAAAAAATTAGAATTAAAGAGGTATGCTATTATTCTTTCAGCTTAATGGTGTTAGTACATATTACATCCTATAGTTATAATAATAGGCCAGTACATTAACGGACCCAGTTTTTCTGAGAGGGGAAAACTATAGGTGTCATGCTCTGTTCATGGCGCCCTGAAGGCAAGAAAAAGAAAACGGATTTGGACGGAAGCAAGCGAGACACATAGAAACGGATGGGGCATTGGAAACCACGATTAGATGAATTTTGCGAACAGCATTCTGCTATTTGTGCTGTCTGTTGTAATGTAATGGGTGAATGATGAACCGTATCGTTACCCATCAGGTGATAAGACAAATTGAGATGACACGTAGGAGGAACGGCAAGAACATATGAATACTTTAAAACAACAATGGTTTGGCAACATTCGCGGAGACGTGCTGGCAGGCATTACAGTAGCGCTGGCGTTAATTCCGGAAGCCATTGCGTTCTCCATCATTGCAGGTGTCGATCCGATGGTGGGATTGTACGCTTCGATTACGATTGCGATTGTGATCTCAATTGCTGGTGGAAGACCAGGCATGATCTCGGCGGCAACAGGTGCCATGGCGGTACTGATGGTTGGACTCGTCAAGGATTATGGTGTGGAATATCTTTTTGCGGCTACGATATTGACGGGAGTTATTCAGTTTATTTTGGGGATATTCAAGGTTGGGAAATTTATTACGTTTGTGCCTCATTCGGTACTGACCGGATTCGTGAACGCACTGGCTATACTCATCTTTATGGCGCAGTTGACTCATTTCACAGGAGCGAACTGGATCATGTATGCGATGGTGGCGGGTACGCTGGCGATCATTTATATTTTGCCACGTTTTTTCAAAGCTGCCCCATCTCCATTGATTGCAATCATTGTGATGACGATTATTACGGTGGTATTTCATCTGGACGTGAAAACAGTCGGTCAAATGGGCAATCTGACTAGTACCCTGCCGATGTTCCACTTGCCTAATATCGCGTGGACTTGGGACACGCTGATGATCTTACTGCCCTATTCATTTACTCTGGCACTGGTTGGTTTACTGGAATCACTGCTAACCGCAACCATTGTTGATGAGATGACCGAGACCAAGAGTAGCAAGAATCGCGAGGTACGTGGTCAGGGGATTGCAAACTTTATTAACGGGTTGTTCGGTGGTATGGCGGGTTGCGCGATGATCGGGCAGTCAGTCATTAATGTGAAGTCTGGCGGACGTGGAAGATTATCGACGTTTACTGCGGGTGCGTTTCTAGCCATCCTGTTGTTGCTGCTTAGCGGAGTGGTGAAACAGGTTCCGATGGGTGCGCTCGTTGGTGTAATGTTTATGGTGTGTATCGGAACATTCGACTGGAGTTCCATCAAAAATATTGCCCGTGTGCCACGTGCGGAAGCCTTTGTCATGATCGTGACGGTGGCGATTGTGGTCTATACCCACGATCTGTCGATCGGGGTCATGGTCGGCGTTGTGCTCAGTGTGCTGCATTTTGGCTGGAAACAGACCAAGATCCGCGTACAGGCGAGCCAGGAACAAGGGCAGAAAGTATACCGGGTCCACGGACCATTCTTCTTCGGTTCATCTTCCCACTTCGTGGATAAGTTTGATGCAGAGGCTGATCCGAAGGAGATCACTATTGATTTCGGCGGTTCGCATATCTGGGACAATACAGCGGTTGTGGCTATTGGCAAAGTGAAGTTCAAATACGCGAAGCTGGGTAAAACCGTGCACCTGCGCGGGTTGAACGAGGAGAGCTCTCGAATTCTTGAACGGAGTGGATTTGCCACAGCTGGAGGGCACGGTTCGTAACTTGGTTGGAACGAAGTAAACAACGAATAGATAACATAAAAAGATACTTTTTAATCAGCGGTGCACTTTTTCCGGAAATCGGGGTGAGGGCGTCGCTGTTTTTTTATTAGAGCCTGAGGCATGCTAGGTCATATCCACATCATCAGCAACCTGAAGGCAGATCTAGAGTCTCTTACTAAACCGACTTAAAGTCACTTGGTCGATACAAGTTACGCTGATCTTGGAATTTTGTGCTACAAGTTAGGGTGTAACGCTGTATCCCCTTTTGTTTTGCTTGACTAACGTGTAAACTACAGGGTATGGAGAAGAAGAGCAACGAGTGGATTGCTTTTTAAAAAATTCATTTCATAATCATGATTGATATAAGGAAAGCTAGTCTTGATTGCAGATACTGATACTGAGTCATTATGAAATGGACTTATCTAAATGAATATACAGAGGTGTAACGATTGGCAAACTTTGAACAACTGGGCATTCGCCCGGAATGGTGCGAGATCCTGAAACATCAGGGCATCGCGGTGCCGACTCCGGTACAGGAGCGTTCGATTCCGGTACTGCTGGGTGGACGCGATATTATCGCTGAGGCACAGACAGGAACAGGGAAAACGCTGGCATTTTTACTGCCGATTATTCAGAAAATTAACGTATCCGACCGTTCGCCGCAAGCGCTGATTATCGCGCCTACGCGTGAGCTTGCGCTACAAATTACGGAAGAAGCGAAGAAACTCACTGCTAACGACGATAAACTGCATGTACTTGCCGTATACGGCGGGCAGGATGTGGACAAGCAACTGCGTAAATTGCAGAACGGTACCCAGATCGTTATTGGTACACCGGGGCGTCTTCTGGATCACCTGCGCCGTGGCACGTTGAAGCTTGATAATGTGAAAAAACTGGTGCTGGATGAAGCCGACCAAATGTTGCACATGGGCTTCCTGGACGATGTGGAGACGATTCTTAGTGAGCTGCCACACAAACGCCAAACGATGCTGTTCTCAGCAACGATGCCGAAGGGTATTCGTAATCTGGCGAAGACCTATATGAAAGATCCGGAAGATGTGAAGGTATCTTCCCAATCTGTTATTCCAATCAAGCAGATTCGTCAGCAAGTGCTCGAATGTACGGATCGCGGTAAATTAGAAGCACTTCGCGGCATGATTGATACGTATCGCCCATACTTGGCGATCATTTTCTGCCGGACCAAGCGTCGTGCATCCAAGCTGAACCAAGATCTGCGTGAAGCAGGTTATGCAAGTGATGAACTTCATGGAGATCTATCCCAATCCAAGCGTGAGAACGTAATGAAAGCGTTCCGCGATGCCAAACTGCAAGTGCTCGTTGCTACAGATGTAGCTGCACGTGGACTTGATGTTGAAGGCGTAACGCATGTATTTAACTACGATATGCCGCATGATGCGGAAAGTTATATTCATCGGATTGGTCGTACGGGACGTGCAGGGGGTACAGGTCTTGCTGTAACGTTTGCAACAGAGCACGACAGACCGGAACTTGCACGTATTGAACAAGGTATCGACCAGAAGCTGTCCCGTATCCAGTGGACGAGCGAAGGTCCAATTGCTTCAACTGGAGCAGCTAGACGTTCCATCAACAGTCAAGGGGATGACGAACGTTCAGGCGGACGCTCTTCCGGAACAGGCAGTGCCCGTCGCGGTGCAGGCCGTAACGACCGCAGAGATGGCGGACGTGGGGGTCGTGGTTCCCGCGGTGGCGAAGGTGGACGCAGCGGTGGTCGTAGCGGCGGCCGCAGTGGAGACGAGCGCAGCGCAAGCCGTGGTTCTGCGCGCAGCAGCGACAGCAGTCGCGGTGCAGCAGGTCAAGGTGGCCGCAGCAGTAGCCGCGGTGCGAGCCAAGGCGGACGCAATGCAGGTCGCAGTGGCGATGAGCGCAGCAACGGCTGGGCTGGCCGTAGTGCCGACAAGCGCACCTCCGGGCGCAGCAGTGAAGGTTCTCGCCGTCCGGAATCCGCAGGACGCGGACCGGCGAAGGGCGACCGTCGCGAATCTCGTCGCGGACGGTAAAGCTTTTGACGCAAGCGGCGATATAGCCGTACTTGCGCAGGCATCACGCCATGCCACAGCGTTTGGCATGGCACATATGAGAGGGTTCGGGTACGGATGTACCGAACCCTCAGATCAAGGGTCGCGACGGAACCACGTCGCGGCCCTTTTTCAACAGGACGGATGATTGTTTCCGCTTATTCTTTTTGTCATCTGCGAGTGCCTGTTTGCGCGCCTGCTTGATTCCATGAAAGATGCCATTTAGGTATTCCCCATCTAGTTTTTCTTTTTGTCCGTGTACTGCGCATAGCACTTGGCAGGCTTCCATAAAATTCAAAACACCTCATCCTAGACCTAAGGATGGGGTGTTTTTGGCTGAATTCTTATATCATTAGAAGCATAACCTTCGATCTGTGGTGCTGACGTGCATGCAGGGGTGGATGAAATTGCACTCGTCTATATACAGGGAATGAGTTTGCACTTTACTACGTTTTTCGTTCTCAATGTATCATCCCTACAGCTGAACATCTGCGTACTGATCCCGATATTTCTCGTTATACACCCGGCCTACCGACTCCGCCAGCCCCCCGCGTGCCTTGCTTGGATAGCGTTCAATCGTATGATAGAGCCGCATGAATCGATCCTTGGGCATAAAGCGGGCGTAGCGGGTAATAAGACTAGGGAATAACTCAATATATTTACTCTTGCGCACGGCAGCAGCAGCTACGGCTGTAAGAATCTGAATTCCGTTGTGGAGCTGTAAAATGTTCACTTCATAGGTCGCGATATAACGAATTGCGTCTTCCCGGATCAATTCCGGCTTAAGTCGTGCAATCTCACCGATATATTCAGCCAGCAGCCGCTCGAAACTGTGTAACAGCAAGGGCTTGAGCTGCAGATCCATATCACTGCGCAGGACAAAGGATTGTAATAGCGCAACCTGTTGCAGTCGAATCCGGTCATTGTAGACGAGTGAGCCGATCTCGCGGAGCATCTCATAGGCGAGTGCTTCATCCTGCTTGCGGGCTTCGGCGACCAGAGCCCAGTTGCGGTTAATGCCCTGGCGGATGAGTTCCTCATCTTGCTCCAACATGCGCTTCAACTCGCGCTGCTGTTCTACCTCGAATGAACGTTTCTGCATGAAGATCAGTAAGGCCAGAAGCAGCAAGGAAACGCTGGCTGCCGCCATGGTCTGATCTATGGTTTCACCAAAATAGGTGGCCGCTGCACCGAACAAGATCGTAATGAACAGGTCGCGTGCAATTCGGCGTTTCACTCGGGAAGTTGCCTTCGCCTGAACGGAGTTCAGTGTACCCCGGCCACAGGCCGTGCACTCCTCTTCCCACAGGCAGGTATACTGTCCACAACGGGTGCAGACTTGCAACTTTTCATAGGCATGGGTCGTTCGTTGAAATGGTCGTATGGATACAACTAGTTTAGTACTCATGCTCAATCACGCTCACCATTCAGAATAGTGTAGAGGGTACGATCCGTGTCTTCGCGGGAGACCGGTTTCCGCCGATGAAGCTGAAGTGAAATTACCTTTATAATGACAAAAAGAAACAATATGGCGAGGCATCCGTATGTAACCATAATCCGTTCCCTTCTATGGCTTGGTGAACAAGCGCTGTTATATTGCAGTTTGCTGGCAATAACTATATCATATTTCCATAGTTGGTACTTTTGTGCCAGTGACAGGCGTGAAATCGTCGATTTTTGTCAGTCATTACAAAACTGTAACTCAAGATAGGGGTGCTTTTCAGAAATTATTAGTAGACTGTTAAGATTTCCTTAAGGCTTGACGCCTATAATAAACTATTCCCATTTTAATCTCAAACGTGAAGGAGTACACCCAATGCTGCGGACACGCAAAATACGCTGGCTCAGCGGGACGATGGTTCTGCTGGCTATTCTAACGCTACTGCTACCTCAAGCGTTGCTGCCACAAGCTGCAGCGGCTCAGGCACAGACGAGCGGAATCGATGCGGTACTTGTAGCCGATGTAAGTAACTCGATGAATACAAGTGACCGTGACAAGATCAGTAATGAAGCCATGAAAATGTTTATTGATATGTTGCCCGTCCAGGGGGACAAGGTAGGAATTGTTGCTTATACCGATCAGGTGGAGCGGGAAAAAGCAATGCTTACGATTCAGTCCGATGCGGACAAGAGCAGCCTGAAGGATTTTATTGATCAGCTCGGCCGGGGGCCATATACCGATGTTTCTGTAGGTGTTACCGAAGCCGTAAATATACTGAATCATGGTGCAGACCCATCCCACTCGCCGATGATCGTGCTGCTGGCGGATGGCAACAATGACTTTAACAAAACCAAAGGTCGTACACAGGCACAATCCGACGCTGATCTGGCGAAAGCCGTGAAGGAAGCACAGGATCAGGGCATCCCGGTGTATACAATTGGACTAAACGCCGATGGCAAGTTGAACAAGGATGCACTCGCCGATCTGGCCCAGCAGACCGGAGGTAAATCATTCATTACCGATACGCCGGATGATCTGCCACAGATTCTGAGTGAGATTTTCGCCGATCATGCCAAACTGAATGTGGTGAAGCTGCCCTCTGTAACGGGAAACGGCAGTTATCAGGAAGTTACCGTGAACGTGCCGAATGACAGTGTATTGGAAGCAAACATTTCGATCATGTCCTCGAAGCCGGTGGAAGTGCAATTGATGGACCCTTCCGGACAAGCCGTGGACCTGAACTCGGATGCAGCCAAGCTCTCGACATCGAAGAGTTATTCGCTCGTGAAGCTGTTGAAACCCCAAGAGGGAGACTGGAAACTTCGGGTAAAAGGGGCTCCGAAAGACAGCATCGATATCAACCTGTTATTCAACTATGATCTTCAACTCGTTGTGGACCCAATTAAGACCAAGTCCTATACCAAAGGGGACAAGGTTGATCTTGCAGCCAAACTGGAGAATGGCGGTCAGCCACTTCAGGATAATGATCTGTATACAGATATGAAGGCCACGCTGGTTGTGAAAGATGTAGATACAGGTAAAAGCGAGGAACAACCGCTGGAAAACACAGGTTCTGGTTTTGCCGGAACATTTGAAGTACCGGACAATCATAACTATGAATTGATCATCCGTGCGGAAGAAGACAGTTTCTACCGTGAAAGTGCGCCAATCACGATCAACGCAAGCGGAGCAGCGGGAAGTGGAACTCAACCAACAACGTCAGGCGGTGAACAGGACAAGCCGTTTCCTTGGTTACCTGTCATCCTGGGTGTTATAGCTCTGATTGTGATCGGTGTTGGTGCCTGGTTCCTGATGGGCTGGTTGAAACGCAAAAATCGGGGATTTGTAGGTCAGATGATTGTTGAGATTCGTGATGAGAACACGGGCGACAAGTCATATCCACAATATAAAAAGCTGGTATCCTTCCGCGGCAGATTCCATCTGCATCAGTTATTGCAACTGGACCCGGAGCTGAAGGAAACTGAAAAATATGTATTTACCCCCAGCAATGGGGATCGAATTATCATTCGTAACACCGCAGGCGGTACGTTGGAGAAATCCGGTCGTGCAGTTGATGCAAGCTCAGGCGTTGAACTGAAGAACGGTGACCGACTGAGCATCCCGCTGCAACAGGCGGACAAAACGATTCTAATCGAGTACTTGGTGTGAAGGTTTATTTGGTTTAAAAGGAATGCAATTTTAGGTTGGGTATAATTGTTTACACGAGAACGGAGAGGACAGAGAAAACCTGAAGAAGCGAAGCGTTCGCCTAAAAGCTTTCTGAAAGAAAGCTACATCGGAAGCATACGCTATCCTCAGATTTTTCCCTTTAGAAAAGGGAACCAAAAAAATCTGAGGATAACAGCGATCGGAAGGTTGTTCTGTCATCGGAGTGGCAAGTGTAATGAGCCTATAGCCCAACTGGTTTAAATAAAGGAGGACAACGAATGAAACCGATTGTTAGAGAACATATTCAGCAACTGGATGTATCACTTGGCGGAGGGATTGTCAGTGAGAAGATCCGGGTCGATACGATTGATAACCCCATTCTGATTATCGGTCTGGGAGGAACAGGTATTGATGCACTGCTACGCCTTAAATATCAGATCAACCGTCGTTTCAAGCTGCCACAGGATCCGGTATCCAAGAAAAAAATGGACAAGCCGGACAATGTGGAGTTTCTGGCTTTTGAGACGAACGAACAGGATCGCGCCAAAAAGTATAAAGGAATCGGACTCGATCCGATCAATGAATTCGTATTGCTGTCCAACGCCGAGATTGGCGGACTGCTTCAGAACCGCAGCGTTTTGGAGCCGTACATTACGGACTGGCTGTCTCCGGAACTGAGCATCACGGACGGCATGAATGGCGCAGCAGGTGTGCGTCAGGCTGGACGTTTGCTGCTGTTCACGAAGATTAATCAGGTTGTACAGGCCATCGACAAAAAGATCAAAACCTTGTCCGTAGGCACCAACAAAAAACTGATGGTGTTCCTGCTGACAGGTCTGTCCGGTGGTACAGGCAGCGGCTGTTTCCTCGATATTTCCTATATCGTGCGCGGCATTATCGAACGGGATCACGGCTCTGCCGGGATTGACCGCGTGAATACGCTGGGATATCTGTTCACGCCAGACGTGAACCTGTCCAACAAAAGCTTGAGCGAACACACGCGCGAATACATTCGCAAGAACGGATATGCGGCGCTCAAAGAGCTGGATTACTGGATGAACGTGGATAGCCGTGGTGAGCGGTTTACACAGAAATACGGCAATATTTTAACCGTCAACTCACCTCTGCCGCCATTTAACCTGTGTCATCTGATCTCTGCGACGAATACCGAAGGCAAATTGCTGGAGAACGCCTACGATTACTGCATGAACGTCACAGCTGAGAACATTACCAACTTCATGGCAAGTGAGGAGAAGCAGTCAGGTGAAGAGTTCGCGATCCATGACTATATCAGCAACATTCGGACCAACATTGCACAGATGAACAAGGTGTACCCGGCCAACTATGATTACAACATCATCGGTGCCTCTTCGGCTGTACTGCCAATCGAAGAGATGACCACGTATCTGGCGTATCGCATGTTCGACAAAATGAACACCATGTTCTCCAAAGCACCGAACCAGGAGGATACCGAGAAGTTTGCCCGCAAGCTGGGCATTGATCTCGAAAGTGTGGTCAAGTCCTTTGAAGCGCGCGTGCCAGAGCCGCTGCCTGGTTATCAGAACAGCGAGCGCTTATCCTATGGCAACGTGGTGAAATCACAGGTTGTAAATATGGACACCGAACTGGAACAGAACTTCCTGGCGCGTGCCCGTGAAGAATATATCAAGGCGAAGAAACAGCTGCCGGGCGAGATTGCCGGTCAGTTCACCGAACAGATCCGGCGTATGTTTTTGCACCCCGAACAAGGTCCGTTCTATGTCTCCCGTCTGATTTATACGGAAAAAGGTTTCTGTGTACTGAAGATGATTCAGTCGTACATCGAAACCCTGCGAGAGAATGCCTTCCGCATTCCGCGTGATATTGAAGCGGCTCAGGAGCAGTCCGAAGAGAAACTGGGCGATGCGAAGAGTGCTTTTGTCTCCAAAGAGAAGAAAAAGAATGCTTATATTGAAGCAAAAATTCATGAGTACTGGCTGCACGCCGACGTGGAACGCAACGATCAGATGATCGAGTTCTATGAAGATCTGTATGAATTGCTGAACCAGGAGAACAGCCGCATTTATAACGTATTTACCGAAACGCTGAACGCCCTTAGCTCGATATTCGCGAAGAACGGTGATCTGCTGACACGCGGCGAAGAGCAAGCCGATCACAAAGGCAACAAAACATATTACTGGAACGTCGTAAGTGTACCGGATATCGTCAGTGTGGTGGACGGGCTGTTGGATAAGCGCGATACAGATGATCTAATCCGCGACTTCTCCCGTGAATTGCTGGAAAACTCCAGCCAATGGGTGAAAGAAAACGAGATTGATATCGTCAGCTCCATTTCGGACTTCCTGAGTGAGAAATTCGGTGATCTGATTACCCGTTCCATGGAAGATTTCCTGGTGATCAAATACGGTCAGGATGAGTCGGTTGAGAAATTCGTGGAACGTTTCATTGCCGGCAAGCTGGATGATGAGGCCGTTCCGGTGTTCAATCTGAGCAACAGTACAGGCAGTCTGCATTTCCCTTCATGGGGATTTGTATCGGTACCTGCACAGGCGCCGGGCATTCTGAAAGGGATTCGCAATTATCAGAACAATGCGGTAGGTAAATCTCATTTTACCGTTAAGGAAAGTGAAGTGCGTAACCGGATCTTCTGGCTGAATACTCGCAACGGGGTACCACTCTTTGTGTATACACCGCTCAAGGTATATGAGGAAAGTTATGAACGTACCATTTTGGACAAAGAAGGCATTGGTCGTCACTTGGTGCAAACGGAGAAAAACAACTGGACCTATCTGCCATCCCCGATTCCGGAGAAATCATGGGGAGATGTTTACGAGAATGCCCGCGTGAAACAGTACAACGCCCGTGTACGTAGCGAATTCGAGCAGGCGCTCGGATACAACATCGTGACAGCCAAATCCATTGATGAGAATACAAGTAACCGGTATGCGATTGTGACGACAGAAGCGTTTGACCTGTCTGCCAAACTGGGAGCCTACGATATGCGTCTGACGTCCACCACGCCGAACCTTGGCGAAGTGAAGCGGGCCGTGATGGAGCTGAAACGTCTGCAATCCGAAGGGTTGCCGCGTGTAGGGGTTAAGGATATTTTCGGCAGTATTAATGAAGATATGGCCAAAGAAAACCTGGTACGCTCCCCGCAGCTGATCGCACGTGTACGTGAGGAACTGGCGAAGATGAATGCCATCTCGGCCAAAGTTGTCGAACTCGAAGGCATTCTTGCTCAGTACCAGGACGAAGAGCAGTGGTATGACCGCTTCATCGAAGCGTTATATACCGACACTATCGTCAAAAAAGGTGCGCTCTACGTCTATGACCGTGATCCGGAAGAGGACGCTTGGGAGCCGTTCGCGAATCTGATGAAGAGCCGTAACTTTGCCGAGTATGAAGTGTTTGGCAACTTCCGCGGCCTGGCAGAAAAAGACCGCAGTACACTGCTGCGCAAAGCCTCCCGTCGGGATAATGATCTTACAGCTTCTGAGGATATCACCCCACTGCTGACAAAGCTGGATGATCTGGCTGCGCTGTTCATGGAATCACGTGATCGTCTGGAATATGAGCGTGTAGAACTGGCTAACGGAGAAGACATCTATCAGTTCTACAGAACGATGTCGTCCAAGCTGAACGACATTCGCAGAAGGCTGAAGTAAGGGTGGCGGCCGGGATGGAGTTCAATTCGAACAATACCCTGAAGCGTGATCTGGAGAAGTATGCAACACGGTATGCAATAGAGCAGGAGCGTCAAGGCAGCCTGGGTGATGGGCGCAGCAGTATCCATTACCCGGCGCTGTTCCTGTTTGTGGGTGATCTGGTGGCACCTGCCGTGTCTGCCGTGCAGGAGATCAATCGGCTGAAATGGGATAACGGGGACGGTGTGGTCTACATTCAGATTGGTACAGAAGATCAGGAAACGGGTCCGGGTGAAACGAAGAATGGTGGCTCGGCTGATGATGGTCAGGTGACTCGTCACCGCTTGCCTTTGTCCGCTGGGCAGACGGAGCGACCGTCCAAAACACGGCGTAAGGATGTACATCGCAGTTTCCACGAATCGGATCAGGCTCTCTTTGACCTGAATCGTACGCTTCGGCGGGTCAGTAACCGAATTGCCGAATATGGACGGCTGTACTCGTCATTTGATCGGATTTACGTTACGGTGGTAACCAGAGCCGATGATCCATTGAATGTGTTGTTGCCAGAGCTCACCAAGCTGACGGAGATCATTTTGTCCCAAGCCTTCAAGTCGGTGCAAACGGATCTGCATGTATTGGTCAGCGAGATGGAACAGGTGGATTCTTTCGGGTATGCCAGCGCAGCAGGCCTTGCTTTCCTACGGGAGCTGGATTATATGCAGTCGCTGGACTACACGTTCAGCGGTAATCTGTTGGTGACGGAGGATGGGATCTCCATTCCCGTTACACATCACGCGTCACCGTTGTTTGATCTGGTATATCTGTTGTCCGACAAAAATGAGCGTGGAACCGGCGTTCCCGGTGGCTGGATCGAAAATGCCGAGATCATTTGCCGGATCTGCCTGTTGAAGAACAGGAAGCAGGATGGGAATCGCTTGGGTACCGTTTCAAGCACGGGAGCGAACACGTACAACAATACATCCTTTAAAAACAATATTCGTACCACCTCTAATCAGCATGGTTATGCAAGTGCGGGTTTTGCCGAGATCAGGCGGCCAAACAAGCCGATTGCACTGGCGGTGTTATATCACATGTATCGGTATCTGCTCGCACGCATGCGGCAGGAGCCGGATTGGAGCATTAAGGACAAGCTTGCTTTCTTCGGATTGGACGCGGCCTCGGTGGAACGCAAAGTCGAAGGCCTGCTGCCCGATGAAGATCTGGTTAGTGGCATGAGCGGCATCATGACGCATAACCTCAGTTTCTCTGATCTGAAGCCGCTCTCACTTCGTGAAGCGGAGAGAGCGTTGTTTGGACAAGGAGCCGAAGCGTACTTCCGCGATAACGTCGTTCGTCTTGTGGAGGAACGTGTGCGCGAGCGCAGCTCTGGCGGTTCCCTGCGCCGTCAGGCCGAACAGTCCCGAGGGCAGCATCCAGAGGTTGGGTACTTCCAGTGGGCAGCCTGGAGTGGGAGTGAGTCTGGCAGTGTACGTGAAGCACTGCTTGGACTGATTCGGGATAAATCGATGCAGCTTGAATCGGCACGTGCCCTGCTGGAGCAACGTCAGCAAGAGCGAGTGGAAGATCAGTCGTTCAAACGAGCGTTGTTCCGTGATAAGCAGAATGTACGCAATCTGATTGACTGCATGCTGGAGCGAGTGTATGTACCGAAGGTAGAATTGCTGCGACTGGAAAATGAATTACATCTGCTGCGCATCTACGATACGGAGATGGAAGAGCTCCACCGTTATAGTCGGCACGTCACAGCAGCACTTGAAGCACTGGAACGCACACTGCGAGAGACGGCTGCCCAAAGTATCGCCGCTGCGGATGAATACATCGGTCAGAACGTGATGGAGTACTACGGCAAAGTGACGGAAGAGCTAATCATCGACCTGGAAGCCAAGCGCGGACGGGATGTATGGTTTGAGGACCGTTACATGGGAGATATGAACCGGCTTGCCACAGAAGGCGATGACCGTCTGCTGAAACGGCTGATGGAGGTATGTCACTCGTTGCTGCTTACAGCCGAGCCGTTGCGGTTACCATTTGAAGAAGAGCTGTTGCAGCGGGCCAACGTTACGATTGCTTACGGAGATAAAGACGTATTAACCCGGGATGATCTGTTCCGCAGGTTGTACCACACGCTGGAGGATCAGGCGGTTGTTCGGGTACGGGTATTCGATTATACGCAGGAACATCGGTATGAAGAGAAGTATTTCTTTGGTGACCATCATAGTGCTTTTATGGACTACGCGGCACATGCCGAAGAGACGTCACGCATCTACAAGCTGGGTGTGGTGTACGAAGAACGCAGCAGTGGTGTGGAGAAGCTGAATCTGATGGGAGGTTTCCATCTGGAGGATCTCATGGTGTATCGGAACGGCAAGGTATATTATGACTCGTACACGGAGAATGGTTATGAACTTCACCCCGCAGGTCTGGTGGAAAAGTTGTCACCCATTCGTTAAGACGCCGGCGGTGTCATGACACCCTGCTACAATTTTGTATTAACTCAGCCTGCTTACGGCTGGTTTGGAAAGGATGCATGCACACATGCAGCGAAAAATTAATCTTCTCCTGGTCCTGTTCAGCCTGATTGGCGGAGCGGTGGGCTTTGCGGCAGGAGAAATCATGCTGCGTCAATGGCTTGGGGAGATGCCACGTCTGTTGCTGATGGGATTGTACTTTGGCGTACTGGCGTTGAGCGTTGGATTGTTCTGTTTGATCGCAGAGATGATCTCACCCAAGCTGAATGGTGCTTCATGGAAGCTCCGGTATCTGGGACTGTCGTGGAAATTGCTTGTTCCAGCAACACTCGCTCTGTTGTTTGTTGTTGGACTCGGCCTGCAATTGCTGTATCAGATCAATCCGGGCGGTGTGAAGCAAGTAAAAGATATTATACTGATGATCGACAACTCGGGCAGCATGAGCGAGACAGATCCGGATAACGGACGCTTTGAAGCAGCCAAGACACTGATCAGTCAAATGGAGAGTGACAAACAGGTAGCTGTCATTACGTTTGATGACCAGCCGCAGTTATTGCAACCGTTTATTGCGCTCGATAGTGAAGCGGCCAAGAATGAGGTTTATGGCAAAATCGATGGTATTGTCACGACTTCGGGCGGCACCAATTTTGATGCCGTGCTGCGGGAAGGCATGGAACAGATTCAGGGCAAACAGGACCCGAAACGTGGTACGGTCGTCATCTTGTTATCCGATGGCTTCAGTGAAGCGGATACGGCCGATATTTTGTCCCAATATGCGAGTGAACAGATATCGATCAATACGGTTGGCTTGAGCCTGGTGGACCCATCAGGTACGGATCTGCTGCGTAATATTGCCCAACAAACGGGTGGGATGTACTATGATGTACCGGATTCCGGTGGTCTGAATCTGGCATTCCAGCAGATCTACGATACGATTGATGAACGGACGCTGGTGACGGAGCGTACAGGCATGATGGAGCATAGCGTTTATCTGGCGATTTTCCGTGTCTTTGCCGTGTTGCTGATTGGCGTAGCACTGGGGGTATCCCTTGGACTCGTATTCGATAATCGTCATCTCGCGCTCAGCTTTGGTATTGGCGGTGCGGTATCGGGTCTACTGGCAGGGTTACTGCTGGAATGGGGCCTCGACGGTTCGAACGTGGGGGATACCTTCGTACGACTTGGTGCGATGCTCATCTTATCTGGCGTATTGACCCTCTTCTCCTGGATTGTTCCGATCAAGGAGAACACGCCGCGGAAGAGCAGGGGTCGCCGTGAAGCTGGCGGCGGAACTTCTTCAGCCGAAGGATTCGGTCAGAGAGCAAGAGATTCACGCAGCAAAGGATTCTAACGTCGGGAGGTCAATGGAAATGCGGTTTACGGATGCAGACCCTTCGACACCCTTGATTCGAAAACTGACACTTGCGGTGGACGAAGGGCGTTGTACACTTCGCTGGCTCTGGCCCGAACGGGTTGAAGCTGTATATGTGGAACGGCTGGAGCTGGATATGATGAACGATGATCGTACCGGGGAAGAGCCTGCACAGGGCAAGCTGAAGCTGTACACGAGAGAGGAATATAAGGCGAGCAATGGTTACACGGATCGGATCACGGGTTTTGGTGCCATCAAGTACACGGTGTATGTGTGTCAGATGCAGGAAGACGGGCCCGTGCTGATCCGTCAGCGAGACGAGGACAACGTGGTGATTGCAAGCGCAGGAAAGGCGGATATCCGCTTTTCCATTCGCTACAAGAGCGGTTTTTTTCAGAAACGAAAAAGTGTATTGATCACCGTCACAGCGGAAGTACCTGTTCCAAAGGAAGCCCTCTGTTATGTTCGCAAGCAGGGCGGGGTCCCGCTGAATAAGGAAGATGGTACGGTGTATCCTTTTGTGAGTGATTTTGCTCCCGGAAGAAATGAGATGCCGCCCGTTGAAGTCGCCAAGGATGATCATGTGCGATTATTCTTCACGGACGGACCGAAATATGGAGCCGCCTATAGATTAATATCAGACTAGATCGTTAGGCTAATTTGTTACACAGAAACGGAGAGGACAGAAATAACCTGAAAAAGCGAAGCGTTCGCCTAAAAGCTTTCTGAAAGAAAGCTGCATCAGAAGCATACGCTTATCACCAGATTTTCCCTTTTAGAAAAGGGGATCAAAAAAATCTGGGGATAACAGCGATTTGAAGGTTAATCTGTCATCGTAGTGCGAGTGTAAATCACCTTAGTCTGACTGATCAGGGGAGGGGAGTGGCTATGAGCTTTTTTAGTCGGTTTTTGAAGAGACAACAGCCGGAGGAACGCCCGCTGTTTTACGATATTGTATGCCCTTATTGTTTCAGCAAGTTTTCACCGGAAGAGGTGGTGTTCCGCGCCGCCCATCACCGCGATGATGATGAGGACTACGCACTCGGGGAAGATGCGAAGTTGAATCGATATCGCGAAAGATTCGGACTCGATACGGTATTTGATATGGAGGCCGTATTGGCTCCGCATGATGTACCGGAGGAACATCGGATTTATTCCGATAACATCGTGATGGGTCTTAACGATCGTTATGGTGTCGTTACACGTCGCCGGTTGTGTCCAGAGTGTCATAACGAGCTGCCTGTTACGGCGGGTAAAGCACCGAGCAATATCATTTCCATTATCGGTGCATCCCAGGTGGGGAAATCCGTCTACATGACTTCATTAATTCATACATTGCAGCATTATACGGCCGATCATTTTGACGCGGCCTGCATGCCACTGAATGCGGAGATCAGCCGCCGGTTCCGTGCGGATTATGAAGAACCGTTGTTCGAACGGGGCGATCTGCTGGATTCCACCCAAAAGGAGAAGCTGCAGGAGCCGTTTATCTTCCAATTTGTGTTCAAGGACGAAGATAAAGCACCGCTGACGCTGGTGTTCTTTGACGTTGCAGGTGAAGGTATGGTGGAGCAGGATTATCTCGGACTTCACGGGCAGCACATCAAGAACTCTGCAGGTATCCTGTTCATGGTGGACCCACTTCAGATTCGTTCGATTCGGGACAAAATTCGTATTAACCTCGGCAACGAGCCGGGAGAGTGGACACCACGATATGATGAGCCGCGCGATGTGGTGCTGACGATGTTTGGAGATTTTATTGCGTATCAGGACAAAGCCAAGACGAATATTCCAACAGCCGTGGTGCTCACGAAAAGCGACATGCTGCATTCCCTCAAGGATGAAGAGGGGGATTATATCAAATCCAACAGCAATGTGTTCCGCAACATGGTGCACCGCGATTGGTTCGACCTAACCGAGTTCGAGAATATTGACGGGGAAATCCGCCGTTTTATCGAGAAGGTGGACCGTCCGTTCAAAGGTACGATGGATGTGTACTTCAAGGATACAGCTTATTTCGCAGTATCTGCGCTGGGCAGCAATCCGGTGGATATGAAATTGCAGGGTGTGGTTAGCCCGATTCGTGTGGATGAACCCTTCCTGTGGCTGCTGTACAAGCTGAAGTACATTGAGGGGAGAGTGGGATGATGCGTTCTTCCGTAACCCCGCCCATTGAACAACAGTTGTATACCCGAGAGCGGCGCGGGGTGTTTCGCACAACAGAGGGGTTCGATACGGTTGCGGCATCGCCGGGACTGGACCCTTCTTTTATCAAAAAAGTGCTTCACCCCTACTGTGTCTATGACGCTCCAGCGGAGCTGACGGGCCGTAGCGAGAAGGACGAGACGAAGTTTCCGGCGTCCATTCACCTGCTTCATCTGGAGAGTGGAGAGACGATTCTTGGGCAAAATGTGTACCAAGCTGCGGATTTCACCGGGCTGCGCAGTGCCTTTTTCGCACATAATTACGTCTTGTCTCCCGAACGCTCGGAAGAGCAGATGAAGCAAGGCGGCTGGCTGGATGCCGTATTCGCCACGTCCTATGACATCGAACAAGGTACAGTATTGCCTACGCTTGCTGAATTGCCTATATCACCTGGAAGCGGACAGGGCGCGGCAAGAGGTGAGGGTGAGGGATGGACTCAAACTGGCGCCAGTCTGGGTGCAGATCCATCACCAACCCAAGTGCTGAGCGCCTTGAAGATGAACGAAGTGCTGTTCAAGCGCCTGCTCTATGCGGTAATGCAGTCAGTAGCGACACGCAGAAAAGTATACATTGCGCTGGACCTTCCCGCAGAGGAAGTGACCGCAGGAGCCAAAGGGTTGTTACGTTTGCTCTACATAGCGTTACCATACGCATTCCGGCGGCAACTGGGATTCATGACATTTGCCAAGGAGCCACAGGCCAAGAAGGGCATTCACGTTCAGTTTGTAGAGCGCGGGACGTTGCGTCCGAAAGACCGGAATACGGAGAAGGATTTCACCTTTGATCTGGTATCCGGCAGAGTGACACATGCGGATGCATCTGTGGCGAAGTTACCTTATGCGGAATTCGCCTGGGCCTTACTGCAGGAACCTGGTGCAGCGGATGCGTTTTATACATTTGCGGATGAAATGTTGTCCGGCATGGAGCCTGGACGGGAGCTTTCCATTGAAGCCTATGGCGAACTCTCGGTGTTTTATGCTCTTGAACAAGGCATGGAAGACCTGTATCTGGATAACAAAAGCCATGTCCTTAGTGGTTTGCTAAGCTATCTGAAGCCGGAAGGTGGAGCACAGCAGCGTTCGCGTCTAAACGAGCTGTTCCTGACCTTGCTCAGCCGGGAGCTGGACAGCGTGAAGCGTGAGAATGTACCCGAAGAAGCTGTCGCGGCTCGTATTGCAGAATACTTCCGTGTTGCCGCGTCCGTGGTGCAATCCCGGATTGTGGACTATTTCATCTACGGTGTGAATAATGCCCGCGCCCAGAAGCGTATGCGTGCTGTGCAGGAATTGTATGCTGTGCTGGATCAGGATCCGGAGCTGAATCGGGCTTTCTTTGATAAAGTGCTGGCCAATGAATCGCTTAGCAAGCTGTTGTTCGAGCCTTATCTGGACAATCAGCTGAAACGCACGGAATCGGCAGCGAACGTTGTGGAAGTGATCCGAAGATGGGTTACGTCCCATCCATCTGCGATCCACTACAGCTTCTTGCAGGAGCGGACAGCCAATGAGCTGCATGAACGGTTGTGTTCTGCGCCTAATCCGGTACAGTCTGCGAATGAAGCACTCCAACGGGTTAGTGTGCTCGATAGGGTATCTGTGGAAGGTACTTATGATACAGGCATTACGGCACGAATTGGTCAGACTGAATCTTCAGCCCGCCCTAATCGGAAAGGGGAGTCTCCGTCTGCCAGTCAAGATCTGGCATATCAGGGGGAGTTAACCCGCCTTGCAGACAAGCTCGCTTATGTCATTAACCTGTTTATGATTCAGGATCTGGATCTGGAACGGGTTAACCGTGAACAACTGTTAAGCATTGATATTTTGCAGCATGACAATGAGGTTCGGGATTGGGCGGCACGTCAGGGCTCTGATGTATCGACTCGAACGAACATGATGTTGGCTGCGAGAGCTTGGCTTAGTGGCGAGGGGAACGAAGAAGAGGCATTGGAGGCGCTCTCCCTGGCAGAACGCAATGAACTTCAACGCTGGACGCGCCGCTGGCTTGCCGAAGAATTACAGACTAAACCGGGGATTGCGGCCTATGAAGCTTTGCCGATGGCTTTTTATCGGGGAGGAAGCGGTAGTAACCGGTTGGATTATTCTGGCCTGATTGAATTCATCCGTACCAATGCAAGTCGTGCTGAAGGTCTGTATCCATTCTTCGAATGGTCAGGAGATCAACGAATGTTTGTCCGGGGGGCCAATGCGCATAAAGGATACGCAGATGCCATCGTGGCGTATTTCAAGGCCCATGACCGTGAAGCATTCAAGTCGAAGTCGGCGTTCAAACCGTATTACGTGAGAGCCAGCAAGACAATGAAGCCGGTCTATGACCGTGCGAAGACGGAATTGTCCTCTCCACTGGTACGGATGCTAACGGGTAAAAGGAAGAATCTGTTTGGATTACTCCTTTTGATCCTGGTTCTGGGTATTGCTGGCGGTACATATGCATGGATGAAAAATTCTGTAGAGCCGCCAGTGGCATCTCCTCCATCTACTCAGGAGCCTCTCATACCGACAGAACCCGAGGTACAGATCGCGGAGCAGATTGCTTATTTGATTCCTGCGAGCGAACAGGAGGGTGCCCAATCACCTGCAAAGCTGGTGATCCGTTTCCGGAACGATACGGGAAGCACTGAGTATAAGCAAGGCAAACTTCAATTGACAATGAAAGATGGCAGTACTCAGGAGCTGGATACTACAGGCAAGTGGGAGAGTTTTAATCGGAATGAAGAGCCGGATACCCAAGATCCTCCCGATAGCAGTTCAGGAAGTACGGACGGGGCAGCAGCGGGAGACGTGGAGAACACAGAGCAAACGGAGGGTGGCAGTCAGCAGGTGGATCCTTCAACATCGGATGATTCCACTTCAGATCCTGCTACCGATACAACAATGGATACAGGCTCGACTTCGCCTGACACATCCGTATCCAATGAAGAGGATGCAACCACTTCTGCCCAGATGTCTATTGAAGAGGTAGATCGTCTCTATCCGTATGGATTGCAGATCGATCTTCCAGCAGATCTTGATACCGAGAGTATTGCCGGTGTGCAGAGTACTCAGGGCGGGATGACTGTAATCCAATTGATGCCTCAGCCGAAACTGTAAGTTATTTTATATAAGCATATTGCATAGATTCATTGAGTACCTTTTCATCAATTATTGAATATGCTGACTTCATATCTTATTAAACGAGCGTATGTGAGATGACCTTGGACTTTAGATTTCAAGGTCATCTTTTTTTGATCCACAACCCGGATGCAGCAATCACAGGACAAAAAAATAAGCATTCACAATTCTGACACAAAATTAGCGATTCAATAGTTCGAGAGAAGAGCAGAAGTGATGAAATGCGCGTGCTGAATGAGAAAAGCTCTCATATGTATTTGTAAATAAGCACTCCAATGTGCTTAAAAAGGTCCGAATAAGGCTTGGAACAAGCAGAAGAGTTGCATTTTCTTGTTGACAAATGATAATGATTATCAGTATCTTTAGTGTATAAGATATTTGCGTCGGAAATACACAGAATTACAATTTCGTTTTCGTTGTCATAGCCGGATTACATAACCGGGATAAATGAGAGAGGGATGATCGCATGTTTCGTCTGGAGACGACCAAGCTGGATATCGCTTATGAGGAAAGACTAATTGTAGAGGATCTGAATATTCAGATTCCCCAAGGGAAAATTACAGCACTTGTTGGAGCCAATGGATCAGGGAAGTCAACCATCCTGAAAACGATGGCACGCATTATGGCACCAAAAGCAGGTAATGTATTACTCGACGGGAAGTCCATCCATAAACAGTCCACGCGTGAAGTTGCCAAGCAGCTTGCGATTTTGCCACAGAATCCAACAGCTCCAGAAGGACTTACCGTTACTGAACTGGTATCGTATGGTCGTTTTCCTTATCAAAAAGGATTTGGCTCCATGCGTGCAGAAGACAAGCGCATGATTGAATGGGCTATTGAAGTGACTGGCATGACAGAATTCCACGATCGTCCGATTGATCAACTGTCCGGTGGACAGCGTCAACGTGCCTGGATTGCCATGGCACTTGCTCAGGAGACGGATATCCTGTTCCTGGACGAGCCGACTACGTTCCTGGATATGGCTCACCAGCTCGAAGTATTGCAATTACTGGAGCAACTGAATGCCACAGCCAACCGTACCATTGTTATGGTTGTGCATGACTTGAATCATGCTTCCCGTTATGCACATCACATGATTGGTATCAAAAAAGGTAAAGCCATTGCTCATGGTTCACCTGTGGAAGTCATGAACTCGGATGTGCTTCGTGAAGTATTCAACATTGAAGCAGATATCGTGATTGATCCTCGTTCCGGTGTACCGCTCTGCTTGCCATACGCTCTTGCAGGCGAACGTCAGCAATCGAAGGCGCCAGAGCAGATGGTCATGAACAGTGCTATGGTTCATGCTGGAGTACGGACTGAACCACGTGTTCAAGCGACAGGAAGTTAACGAAATGGGCCATACGTGGTCCTCACATTATAGAATGAAGCCGCTGTGTGCTATTGCACGCGGCTCTTTTTGCATTCATGGCGATTTTGCAACTCATGGGAGCAAAGGGGACGGGTAGACCCGAGATTTGGTAATCTCATCGGATCAGGTCTATAATAATAGGACAGGCTGTGGGTTCATTGATTATGCCAACGTGCTCGCAACAGCCCAAACCAACATATGTCATGGGAGGAATCAGTCATGTCCGTATATTCATATCAGGCGGTAACCACCGCTAACCAAGAAGTCTCACTGGATCTGTATCAAGGTAAGGTATTGGTCATTGCCAATACAGCGAGCAAGTGTGGGCTGACCCCGCAATACGGTGAATTGCAAAAGCTCTATGATCGTTATCGCGATCAAGGCTTGGTTGTACTGGGTTTCCCTTGTAACCAGTTTGGAGGGCAGGAGCCAGGCACAAGTGAGGAAGCGGAATCATTTTGCCAGATTAACTATGGCGTGAATTTCCCGGTGTTTGCCAAGGTAGATGTGAATGGTGAGGAAACTCATCCCCTGTTCCAATACCTGAAGGAGCAACAACCTGGTGTAGGTGAAACAAGTGACATCCAATGGAACTTCACCAAGTTCCTTGTTAACCGTGAAGGTGAAGTGGTAGGTCGTGTTGAACCGAAAGAATCACCAGAGACAATGATTGCAGATATCGAGAAATTGCTCGGTTAAACCATAAACGTTTGAGAAGCCTGTCCTTGCATGTGCAAGGATAGGCTTCTTTGCGTAGAAAGGCACATCTTCATCGACATTATAGAAACGGTACCCACTTCCTGCATCCGGTTCAAAATATACGGGTCCTTGCCGGTTATACTTGGTTCCATTCTCTCACACCGTATCGGACCAACGCAGAGCCCCTCTGGCGGCTTGTTCAATTCGCGGAAGCCATTGGATAGCATAAACCGACTCAAATCCGGGGACAATGAAATCAATAAAATGAAGGGAAGAAAGGCTTAAATACAGCGAAAAGACCTCTTTCGACAAACTTTTTTTGCACAACCTATTGCAATGTGAAAAAGATCACATTATAATGAGTGTATAAAGTGAAATAAATCACATATACAGTTTCGAACGAGAAGTGAAATATTTCACAACTAAAATAACTTTATATTCAAACTCATTTATATATTTCGAGGAGGAACTTTTAATGAAAATCGCAGTTATCGGATGTACACACGCAGGGACCGCAGCCATCGTAAATACCGCCAAATTGTACCCGGATGCTACCATCACGGTGTATGAGCGCAATGACAATATCTCCTTCCTATCTTGTGGCATTGCGCTCTACGTAGGTGGAGTTGTGAAAGACCCTGACGGCTTGTTCTATTCTTCGCCTAATCAACTGGCAGATCTCGGTGTTGAGACCAAGATGCTTCATGAAGTTACAGCAGTTGATGCCAAGGGTCATACTCTTCAGGCTAAAAACCTGCAAACCGGGGAAGAATTTGAAGATACGTTTGACAAACTGATCGTGACAACGGGGTCATGGCCTGTCGTTCCGAAGCTTGAAGGCATTGAGATGGACAACGTTCTGCTATGCAAAAACTACAATCATTCCAACACGATTATCGAAAAAGCTAAAGATGCGAAACGCGTTACTGTTGTAGGAGCCGGATATATCGGCGTTGAATTGGTTGAGGCGTTCCAGATGAACGGCAAGGAAGTTACCCTGATTGACAGTGTGGATCGGATTTTGAACAAATACCTGGACCCTGAATTCACGGATGCGATCGAAGATACGCTGACTGGACGCGGCATCAAGCTGGCTCTCGGTCAAACGGTACAGAAGTTTACTGGAGAGAATGGTAAAGTGACCAAGGTAATCACGTCCAAAGGGGAGTTCGAAACCGATCTGGTTATTCTGTGCATTGGTTTCCGTCCCAATACCGAGCTGCTCAAAGGCCAAGTGGATATGCTGCCAAACGGCGCAATCATCGTGGATAAATATATGCAAACCAGTCAAAAAGACGTCTTCGCTGCAGGTGACAGCTGTGCTATTCATTACAACCCTACAGGCAAAGCATCTTACATCCCACTCGCGACTAACGCCGTGCGGATGGGTACACTCGTAGCCCGTAACCTGGTTCGTCCTACGACACCGTATTTGGGTACACAAGGAACATCGGGTATCAAAATTTATGAGCAAAATATCGCGGGTACTGGGATGACTGAAACGTCTGCTGCTGACGAAGGTCTGATCGTGGAGTCGGTAGTACTGGAAGACAGCTATCGTCCGGAGTTCATGCCAACGGCGGAGAAACTGTTGCTCAAAGTGGTATATGAGCAGGCTACTCGTCGGATCGTTGGAGCACAGGTGATGTCTCAGGTTGATCTGACCCAATCGATTAATACGATCTCGGTCTGCATCCAAAACAACATGACCGTAGATGAGCTGGCCTTCATCGACTTCTTCTTCCAGCCACATTACAACAAACCATGGAACTTCCTGAACACGGCGGGTCTGCAAGCACTGCCACCAGTAGAAGTAAAAGCACCAGCAATGGTGTAAGGAAGAAGTAATGGTTATTACCGAATATGAAAAAAGACACACAAATAAAAGGCTGGCGAGTGATTCGCCAGCCTTTTGTTTAATTGATATTTCTAATACGTTTAGGATTATAGGATCAATGATTATTTTTCATTCTTCGAACCTATAGATTTTATAGCTCATTGGTATTTTCAGCAGATGTTCCCCAAGCTTGTCCGCTCATGAGGTCTCCACCTGCTCGATAGGAGACCTCATACTTTCCACCTCTAACGCCTTGAGGGAAATCGGTATAGCTTCTCCAATCCAAAGTGCCTCCAGCAGGAACGGAATCTTCAATATAATATTTGTCAGAAGAGATGTGTTTCATTGTTACTGTGATTGTTTTTGTTCCTGTGTTCTTGACAAAGATTTTAACATGTCCATAGCCTGCCTGAACATTAAAATTCGAGAGGGCATTAGTACCACCCAAAACCGTATTAAAAAGCGGGTCTATTGCCATTGGCGTGATGATTTGGTCAGGTTCTTCTACAGTAATCGGAGTTACGGGTTGATTAACGTTTGGAATTCTGTCCGTTTTTTGATCGAATGAAGCAGAGGCGGCAGATACGGATGCGGCCTGTAGCTCATTATTATTTTTAGCAGATATCCCCCAAGCTTCTCCACTCATGTTGTTTCCACTAGCACGATAAGTTATCGTGTATTTGCCGCTCTTAACTCCTTGTGGAGTATCTGTGAAGCTCCTCCAATCCAGAGTATCACCGGGAGCTATATATTTACTAATGTATTCTTTTCTTGAATCATTATGTACCATTACTGCTCTAATTGTATGTTGCCCAGAGTTGTTAATATAGACTTTGACGTGACTAAATCCTCCTGCGACATTTAAATTAGTGGACACAGTCTTCCCACCCAAAGCAGTCTCAAAAAGAGGATCGGTTTTTTGATCGGATGAAGCAGAGGCGGCAGATACGGATACGGCTAGTAATAAGGACAAAATTGATAATAAAAATACTTTTTTCATATATAGTAGATCTCCTTATCTGTATTGGACATACATAGTAATTGTACTATAAATGTACAAAAAATAAATATTTTTTCCATTGAAATCTCTTATTTTATATCAAAAATTCAACCATGAAGAGTTCACCTCCATACTTTGTGATAAAAGTAACAAACCTGCCGATATCTTCACGTTACAATGAACTTATCAACAAAACCCATGAAATGAATTTGTTCATGAACCATGAAGGAGAGGATGAATGATATGGCAGCAAAAACACCTCTTGAGGTTGCACAATATACGGCGCAAACAGGCATGAAGAAGGCTCAATATCCGGTGTCTTCTGTCTTGGTACTCAGTTTTCTGGCAGGGGCATTTATTGCGCTGGGGTTTCTGCTGGATATTCGGGTGATTGCTTCTGCCCCGGCAGAGTGGGGGAGTCTGGTCAATCTGATTGGAGCGGCAGTGTTCCCGGTGGGACTAATTATGGTGCTCATTGGTGGTGGAGAGCTGCTGACAGGGAATATGATGGCTGTTCCGCTCGCTACGATCGCACGCAAGCTGTCGATAGGTAGCATGGTGAAGAATCTTACATTCGTAACGATAGGTAACTTTCTTGGAGCAATCTTTGTCGCGTACGCGTTTGGACATGTGCTTGGTCTGACCGGAGAGGGAGTATATCTGGCGAAAGTGGTGGATATGGCTGGACACAAGCTGCATGATGGCTTCCTACAGGCGTTTATCTCTGGCATCGGCTGTAACTGGTTAGTGGCGCTGGCCGTGTGGCTATCTTATGCATCGGATACGATGAGTGGCAAGGTACTGGGCATTTGGTTTCCAACGATGGCATTTGTGGCCATTGGATTCCAGCACGTTGTGGCCAATATGTTCCTCATCCCGGCGGCAATCTTTGAAGGACATTTTTCATGGGGCCAATATGTGATGAATTTCATTCCGGTATGGCTCGGGAATCTGACTGGAGGTGCTCTGTTTGTAGCTGCAGCCTATTGGGTGGTGTACCTGCGCCAAGCTGAGCCGAAAGTGAAACCAGAGGTAGCAACGTCGGCCGAACCTGTGGAGACGGATGCTAGAGTGATGTTGAGCAAGCAGGCGTAGCGGAATATAGCACTACAATGCATGACTCGATACACGTACATCATGTACACATAGAAGAGAAGACGATTCTGATCTTACTCGTTTCATGGCAAATATGCTGTGACGGAGAAGGTCGGGATCGTTTTTTGTGTGGTGTTCTTATGGATTTTAACGCAAAGCAAATTCGCCATGACAAGGTTCGGGGGAACGAAACCTGTTCATGGCGAATTTCGGGAGTGGTCCATGATATGGCATGAGGAGGAAGTGGGGAAACACTAGCCTAATGCCTTATTTTTAATTTACCCCTGAATTCTGAAGTTGAATCAAACGACCAAACATTTTTTTGAAAATATTTTAAAGGCGCTATAGCGACGAATATGAAGCAAAAACATACTGTTCTCTTTACGTGATAACCTCGAAGAAGATATGATATAGGGATAGCTTTTAAAGAGGGGGAGCCATACGATGATCGATCAGGAGAATGGGGTATTTGCAGCGGTATGCCCGCTCGATTGTCCAGACACTTGTGGTCTGTTACTACATAAAGAGAACGGCAAAATTGTGAAGGTGGCAGGCAATCCGGATCATCCGATAACGAAGGGGGCCATCTGTAATAAAGTTAGAAATATGACGGAGCGGGTGTATCACCCCGAGCGTCTGCAATATCCAATGAGACGTGTTGGAGCCAAGGGTGAAGGCAAGTTCGAACGAATCAGTTGGGATGAAGCGATTCGCGAGATTACGACCCAATTCACGGCATTGTCCGAGACCTACGGGCCTGAGAGTATCCTGCCCTACAGCTTCTACGGTAACATGGGCATTCTTGGTGTAGACGGCATGGATCGACGTTTCTTTAATGCGCTAGGTGCGAGTGTGCTGGAGCAGACCATCTGTAATGCGGCCGGGAATACAGGTTGGAAATATACGATGGGCGCCAACCATGGAACGGTGCCGGAAGATACGGAGCATGCGGATCTGATTCTGGTATGGGGCGGGAATATCGTCAGTACGAATATGCATCAGGTCGTTTTGGCGGAGAAAGCCCGCAAGAAAGGCGCCAAGATTGTCGTAATCGATGTTCATCGTAATCGTACGGCCCAATGGGGCGACTGGTTTATTCCGCTTTACCCTGGCACAGACAGTGCACTGGCGCTGGGTTTGATGCATGTGCTGTTCGAACGTGGACTGACGGATGAAGCGTTTATGCAAAGGTATACGGTGGGCCATGAGGCACTGCGTGATCATGTCCGCAGCTATACCCCTGAACGCGTTGCACGCATTACGGGCGTGCCGGAAGAGACGATTGTGGAGCTGGCCGAACTATACGGCAACGCACAGGCAGCTCATATTCACATCGGCAATGGCCTCCAGCACCATGATAATGGGGGTATGAACGTGCGTAGCGTAGCTTGTCTGCCTGCCATTACAGGGCAATGGCTGAAGCAAGGCGGTGGTGCCGTGCGTACCAATAGCTACGCGAGCACGAATAGCGATGCGCTGGAGCGTCCGGAGCTGCGGCAGAATACGGAGCCGCGAGTGGTGAATATGAACCGGATTGGTGAAGCGCTGCTGGAAGCGGAGCAGCCGATCCGGGCCATGATGGTCTACTGCAGCAACCCACTGGTGGTGGCACCGGATACGGAACGAGTGGAGCGAGGTTTTGCAAGGGAAGATCTGTTCACGGTTGTACATGATCTGTTCATGACGGATACAGCGAGATATGCAGATATCGTATTGCCGGCCACATCTTCATTTGAAGCGACGGACCTGTATGCCTCCTATTGGCATCAGTATGTTCATCTGCAAGAGCCGGTGATTGCACCGATTGGGGAGAGCAAGAGCAATGTGGAATTGTTTTCCCTGCTTGGGCAGGCCATGGGGTACGATCCTGCAATCTTCGGAGAAACGCCGGAACAGATGATTAAGGACGCACTCCAGAATACAGGCAATCCTTACATGAATGGAGTTACGTTGGAAGGACTGAAGGAACATCGATTCGTGAAGCTGGATATGACGCCACATGCTGCATTTCTGGATCAGCTGCCCACACCTTCAGGCAAAATTGAATTATATTCGGAGACGATGGAACAGCGAGGGCTTCAGCCGCTCCCTACCTATAGCGCTCTGGTTGAAGGCTATGATGGCGAAAATCCGGCTGGACCTGCCGATACCTATCCATTGATGTTCCTGTCACCGCCAAACCATAATTTCTTGAACTCCACCTTTGGCAATTCAGCCAAACACCAGCGTTTGGAAAAGATGCCTCTGTTACAAATACATCCAGAGGATGCTGCCCGCAGAAACGTGGAGGATGGAGATGCAGTGGTCGTATGGAATGATCGTGGGCGTATTGAACTTACCGCCAAGGTCAGTGAAGCCATGCTGCCGGGAACCGTCATCAGCCAAGGCTTATGGTGGGATGGTGATGGGAAGAAGCAGCGGGCAAACTCGCTCACGTCCAATCGGTTGTCGGACATGGGCAACGGGGCTACATTCTTCTCAGCCACTGTCGAAGTGAAGCGTCAATGAGTGTGCTTGCAGCATGACTTTTTTGAGGTAAGATGAACAAAGGCTAGAATTTGAGCAGGATTAAAGAGCAATAGATGTGACACATCATAAAACCTTCGCTCTGGCTGGTTATAGTCATGCCGTCAGGGCAAAGGTCTATTTTTTATGGCTATTTGTTTGTGCAGAGGTACTAAGGAGAATGAATTAACGATGATGAGATGGCTGGATAACTATCCAAAAGAAGTGAGAGTATTTTTACTGGCAAGTTTAGTTAATGCAACAGGCAGTGCCTTGATGTGGCCGCTGACCACGATGTATGTGTTTGATGAGCTAGGACGGACGATGGCTAACGCGGGTTTTGTAATCCTCATTCAGTCCCTGGGTGGTATCTTTGGACAACTGCTTGGAGGTTCGTTATATCACCGGGTGGGCGTGAAGAAGCTGATCATTGGCTCACTGGCGCTTAATGCGTTAGGTTTGTTTGCGTTGCCCTGGATTAGCGCGTATTGGGTCGTATTTATATGTGCCATGGGCTGGATTGGTCTGTTCAGTTCATTGTCCCTGCCAGCGATTCAGGCCTTTATTGGATTCCGGTTTGCGGAGCGACGTGGGGAATTATTCAATATCATCTATGTAGCGAACAATATCGGGGTGGCGATTGGTACGGCGCTGAGTGGTTTTCTGGCTGACTTTTCCTATCACCTCAGCTTTGTACTGAACGGAGTGACCTCAGCCGGATTTGCGATATTCTTCTGGTATTACTTGTCGCGGGTTGAACCAGATCAGGGGGAAGTGCATCTGACCAAACGCAAAACCGTTACCGATGGGCCGGGCGTCTGGGCACTGCTGGGCAATACCCGGTTATATCTGTTCATGAGCTTGGGCGTGCTGTTCCTGTTATTCGGCAATTCCATCTGGAACACAGGTGTGTCGCCGTACATCATTTCTGAGGGTATGGAAAAAAGAATGTACGGTCTGCTCTGGACCCTGAACGGGGTGCTGATCTTTCTGGGACAACCTTTTACCAGCTGGGTGAAACGGACCATGGCCCGTACCTCCACTGCCCAGATGACCGCGAGTGCGGTATTCTATGGCATGGCCTACATTGTCATGATTACCATGTACAGCTATCCAGGCATGGTTCTTGCCATGGTACTGGCCACGTTTGGAGAGATGTTGATCTCCCCTGCAACACCTGCCTTCATATCGGAGCATGCAGGCAGGGCGGCCCCCTTTTACATCGGGATATCGGGTGGGATCGGTGCGGTTGGTCGGGTTATCGGGCCCTATGCCATGGGAGTCATGTATGACAAGCAAGGGCTTATTCCTGTAGCGTGGCTGGCAACGGGCACAGCCGCAATTGCCGTACTGGGTTTTGTGCTGCATGCGGTGTTGAACCGTAATCGTGAAGTGAAGGAGTATGGGATGGATACGTAGCCTTTTGGGGCTGAACCGTATGATGAAGTGAGAGGACAGGTTAGAGTGGAGGGGAAAAGAAAGCTACTTTAATCTGTCAGATCATCCCGTTGATTTATATTGACAAAAAAAACTTTTTATGCTATAATTTACATATTAGCATATTCCGTATATACTAAGGTTCTCTTGGCCAGGGGGAATCTTATTTTTGTTTGTACGGGAGGATGAAATATGAAGCAAAATGAGTCAAGCATTACATCCTTGATTTCGGCTTTTGGTCGATCTTACCATTGCCAATATGATACACCTCTTATTTTCAATGATTTTATAGCCAGTGCGCTTATCACTCCTCAAGAGTTTTCGGATATCAGCAATAACATGGTTAGAGGCATTCATTTTTTCAACCCGGATATGGCTCACCAGCTCAAGGAAGACCCGGAAAAGGTTCTAAAATGGATTACCCAGGTACAGCTATCTCCAATTACTCTGGCTCGGGCCGCTTACTGTGAGCATGTACTTTTGCATGAAGTCGCGTTGGGATTGAAGCAGGTAGTCATTCTTGGCGCCGGAATGGATACGTTTGCTTGGAGGCATCCGGATTTGGAGGACACGCTGGATATCATTGAAGTGGATTATCCGGCTACACAGCAATTCAAGAAGGAGCGGCTGAATCAGGCCGATCTGACTATTCCGGACAATCTTCACTTTGTACCCATGGATTTTACGCATGAGCTTTCGAATGACAGCTTGACTCTTGAAGGGTTGAAGAAACGGAAGACGTTGGCTAGTCTCTTGGGTGTTTCGTATTATTTGCCCAAAAAGGATCTGTTTAACGTGATTCGTCATGTGTTTGCGAACCTGCCAACCGGAAGCTCTATAGTTCTGGATTATGCAGATGAGCACCTTTTTGAGGAAAAAGGAATGTTTAATCGGGTTGAAAATATGGTTAAATTGGCTGCAATGGGTGGTGAGCCGATGAAATCCGGGTACGCATATGCGGAGATGGAGGCCTTGCTTGATGAAGCGGGACTGCTGATCTATGAGCATCTGACTCCGGAGGCGATTCAGGAACAGTTTTTCCAGGAGCGAACCGATCATCTAAGGGCATTTGAAACGATACATTTCATTCACGCGGTAAAAAAATAAATCGATCCGGGCATGCATAGTCACTTATATAGCCCGCATTTGCATAACAACGACCAACCTTCACCCTGTGGCAGGGTGAGGGTTGTTTGGTTTGAACCAAGGATTAACGTAGATCATGATTCGGTAGCCAATAACTTCGCATGTGATACAAATGTTTAGAAATCAGACTTGTTAGAGTGCAATTCCATGTCATTCCATGCGCTCCCCTCTATTTGTGCATAATGCTCATATAATAGAATGGATCGGGTGAAAGGCAGGGGGGAATGCATACGATGTACAAGGTTTTGTTGGTCGATGATGAATTTATGATCTCGGACGGAATCTCCAGTGTTGTGAACTGGTCCCGCTTAGGAACAGAACTGATTGGTATTGCTCAAGATGGATTGGAAGCGCTTGCGAAGATCGAGATGCAACGCCCTGATATCATCATCTCGGACATTCGCATGCCGGGAATGGATGGCTTACAGCTGGTTGAAGCTGTGGCAGAGAAGTATCAGCATATCTCATTCATCATGCTCACGGGTTTCACCGAATTCGAATATGCGAAGACCGCCATGCAGTATGGGGTGAAGCATTATTTGCTCAAGCCCTGCAGCGAGGAGCATCTTGTACAGGCTATCAGTGAACTGGTCAGTGAGAAGCGGGAGTTAACCGATCAGGAGCGTTTTGTACAGTCGATCCAATATAATCTGGAGCGTGTACTGCCGCATGCCAAGGAATATTTTCTGAAGGAACTGGTCACGAACAGAACATACGGCGTCAAGGAATGGAAGTATTTCGAGGAGTTATTCGATGTACAGTTTCAGGACCAGCGTGTGCGAGTGCTGCTGGTGGAGATTGAGGGGGATCATGAGTATTTGCACTTGTTCGCGGTCAAGAACATTGCCGAGGATATTTTTCATAATCCAATCTTAAGTGCCACGGTTGGGGGGCATGTGTTACTAATCATGGAGGACAAGTTATCTGAAACGCAGTTGTTCCATAATATCGATGAGATTCGCGCCACATTTACCCGATATTATCATGATGATCTCACGATTGCGCTGAGCGAGCCAGGAGATCTTTCTCAGGTACGCCATTTGTACATGCAGACGCTGGTCTATCTCAATTACCGCTTTTACCTCGGTGAGGGCAGTCTTATTATGGAGCGGGATATCTACTCTCCCGGGGAGCATAGTCTTCCTGAATTCGAATACGATCCGGAGCGGATGGTTACTGCAATCAAGGCGGGACACTGGCAGGAAGTTGGAACAGAGCTGAACCGGATGTTTCAGCTGCTTGCCAGCTTGCGATACGATATATCTCAAACGAAGTCCTATCTTATTCAGATGTTTATGGAGATGATTCGACTCAGTGGCTCTGCCGAGATGAAAAGGTATATGGACCAATTGCCAGGAATGATTGAATCCAGCACGCTGCATTCTTTTCAACAGTTTCTGCTTGCCGTCGCCAAAGAAATCACCCTGCGCCGCTACGAACAACACCGCTCCAGACAATCGCAGATGGTAGGCCGTGTGAAACAGTTGGTAGAGAAACGCTACAGGGACGAGACGCTGACACTCCAGTCCATTGCCGGGGAAATATACATGAATCCAGACTACATCGGCAAAATGTTCAAAAAAGAAACTGGTGAGAAATTTACGAACTATGTGGTAAGCTACCGCATTCGCAAAGCGTTGGAGCTTCTGGAGCAGGACGGTAACTGCACTGTATCCTGGCTTGCCGAGCAGACGGGGTTTGGTGCCAACTGGCCTTATTTCAGCAAAATGTTTAAGAAATACACGGGCTTCTCCCCTTCCGAGTATAAAAAAGTACCCTAGGCCAGCGTTTCTGTCGCTTCTATAGCATTGAACTAAACATTTACACGAATCGGAGTGGCAAGTGTAAATATACTTTAGCTCGATTTATATAGATAGCAACCTCTATATTCGATCTGCGATCGTGCCCTGTGTGCCATTCATCGGCAACAGGGTCTTTTTTTGTCGGACGGAACTCGGTTTTGAACATGCATTTAACGGAAATGAGCATGGGAAGAAAAGGCGCTCGATTCTATCATTAGAAGTGTCAAGTGAATGAATGAACATCGAGAGTGGAGGTTGAGTGGATGGAGCTGAAGCGAAGCCGGGGGATCGGACCTGGGCGTTTGAAGCCAGCTGGCAAATGGAGTTCGGTGAAAAAGGAGCTTGTACGAAACAGATACGTGTATCTGATGCTCGTTCCTGTTGTAGCCTACTATCTGATTTTCAGCTATGGACCGATGTACGGGCTGCTGATGGCATTTCAGGAATCCTACAGCCCGGTCAAAGGAATCTTGGCAGGCGAATGGGTCGGATATGACAATTTCACGATGTTTTTCGAAAGTTATTATTTCTGGCGACTGATTAAGAACACGCTGATTTTGAGTTTTTACAGCATTGTGTTTGGTTTTCCGGCTCCAATCATCCTGGCCTTGTTACTGAACGAAGTCCGTAAAAAGTGGTTCAGAAGTACGGTGCAGACAATCAGTTACATGCCGCATTTCATCTCGGTTGTCGTTGTGGTTGGAATGTTGAAAACGTTCTCATCCCTGGATGGCGGACTGTTTAATGTCATTCGTGACTTTTTCGATCTGCAGCCAATCATGTTCCTGGCGGAGAAGGATATGTTCCGTCCGATGTATATTCTGTCCAACATATGGCAGGGTGCAGGGTGGGCCTCAATTATCTTTTTGGCGGCACTCAGTGGCATTGATCCACAGTTGTATGAGGCTTCCAAAATTGACGGTGCAGGCCGCTGGAGACAGCTGTTACATATTACACTTCCGGGCATCATGCCAACAATTGTGATCATGTTAATTCTGCGCATGGGGGCGGTCATGAACGCTGATTTTCAGAAAATATTGCTGATGCAAACGGCTCCGACCTATGAGACATCAGATGTCATCTCCACCTTTGTTTATCGATCCGGTATTTTGGAAGGGAACTATACGTATTCAACCGCCATCGGACTATTTAACGGTGTCATTAATTTCGCACTGCTCATTATCGCGAATGCGATCAGCAGAAAGCTTAACTCAACCAGTCTCTGGTAATTGGAAGGTGAAGCGATGAAACAGTCTATAGGGGAACGACTTTTTGATGTATTCAATACACTGCTGCTCCTGGTGATCATGATTTTATGCTTTTACCCGATGCTGTACGTGTTCAATTCTTCCATCAGCGATCCGGATCAGATGTTGCGTTCCCGGTCACTCATGCTCATTCCTGAAGGTTTCCAGCTGGGAGCATACAAGTCAGTATTTCAGGATACGCGCATCTATACGGGTTACATGAACACCTTGTTCTATGTTGTGGTGGGTACAGCCATCAATCTGCTCATGACTTCGCTGGCAGCCTATGGGTTATCACGCAGTGATCTGATGGGCAGAAAAACGTTGATGAAATTAATTACGTTCACGATGTTTTTTGGCGGGGGCATGATCCCGACTTTTCTGCTGATTCAGAATCTGGGCATGGTGGATACCCGTTTCGCGCTTATTATTCCGGGTGCCATCAGTACATTCTATTTCCTTATTATGAAAACAAACTTTGAGGGCATTCCGATCAGTCTGATCGAATCGGCGAAGCTTGATGGTGCCAATGACTTTCTGATTTTGTTCCGAATCGTACTGCCTTTGTCAAAGCCAATCCTGGCGGTCATGATGCTGTATTATGCAGTTGACCATTGGAATGATTATGTCGGGCCGATGCTCTATCTGCGCAGTCAGGAGTTATATCCGATCCAGATTATTATGCGGGATATTCTGATCAGCAGCAGTACGGAGGCCATGGGCGCTGGCGCTGATACGGGCTTCGCCATTGGAGAGAACATCAAATATGCAACCATCATTATCTCTACCCTGCCTATTATGCTGGTATATCCGTTCATCCAACGTTATTTTGTTCAGGGCGCTCTAATCGGTGCTGTGAAACAATAAAAAATGTATCCTATGGAGGCGAATTGTGTGAAAAAAAGAATGGGGTCTATCTTGTTGTCATCGCTACTTACAATGTCTTTACTGGCGGGCTGTACGGGGGATAAGGAGCCAGGTAACGCAGAACCGGCGGAGGAAACAGAACCTGCGGTTCAGGCATTAACGGAGATTCCGTTACCGATTACAAATGAGCCATTTACTATTGACTACTGGCGCGCCAATGACGCCAAACTGACAGCTTCTTTGAACAACTTTGGCGATATGGCCGCTTACAAGGAAAAGGAGAAGCTGACGGGCATCCAGGTGAAGTTCACACATCCACCGCTTGGACAACAGCGTGACCAGTTCAATCTTCTGATCTCCACGAAGGAGCTTCCGGATGTCATATATTACAACTGGGCAGATGCGGTTGGCGGTCCTGAAAAAATGATCAAGGACGGACGAATCATCCGGTTGAATGAATTGATCGACAGTTATGCACCGAACTTGAAGCGGATCATAGAATCTGATCCGGATGTGAAAAAGCAGATTGCACTCGATGATGGCACAATCTATATGTTCCCGCTACTCAAGCTGGATGCATTGAAGCTGAATGCCACATCCGGATTAATTATGCGTCAGGATTGGCTGGATCAATTAAACCTTGAGGTACCCACCAACATCGATGAGTGGTATACGGTACTCAAGGCATTCAAGGAACAGGACCCTAACGGCAATGGCAAGCCAGATGAGCTGCCATTCACCGGTAACTGGGGACCAGGCAACCTGACCAAACTCCATGATTTTGCGGCGGCCTTTGGTGTCATTGGTGGTTTTCAGATGAATGGAGACAAGGTGGAGTTCGGACCGATTCAGCCGGGTTACCGTGATTTCCTGGAGACCATGGCCAAGTGGTACAAGGAAGGGCTGATTGATCCCGAGATCATGACCAATGACGGTAAAGCGTTCGACTATAAGGTCACCAGCAATCTGGCAGGCGCATATCAAGGCGGTGTATTCAGTGGTATGGGGAAATACTTCAATCTGATGAGAGACACCGATCCGAACTTTAACGTAACCGGTGTACCGTGGCCCGTATCACCGGATGGAACTTCTTACGCTACCTTCAATCTGGAGAATAAGGTATTAAGTTATGGTGAGGCCATAACGGCTTCTGCGGACGAAGACAAATTGAAATATATTGTACAGTGGATGGACTATAACTATAGCGAAGAGGGCAGTGATCTGTTCAACTTCGGTATTGAAAATGACAGCTACGTTCGTGACGGGCAAGGTGTGAAGTTCACAGATACCATTATTGATAATCCGAACGGTCTGACGTACGACCAGGCGCTGGCGTCCTATGCCTTGTCCATCATGGACGGTCCAATCAATCAGGATAGCCGTTACCTGGATGCCTTATTATTTGACGACGGACAGCGTGCGGCGAATGCGGAATGGATGAAAGCAAGCTCGGCTTTAACACTTCCCCCAATTCGTTTGTCCACAGAAGAGGTGACCACAAGTACGTCCATCATGAGCCAGGTGAATACGTATTTGAATGAGACGATGACAGCCATCATTAGCGGGCAGAAGCCAATCACCGAATTTGACACGATGACCGAAACCATCAAGAGCATGGACATTGAACGGGCCATTGAGGTTCATCAGGCAGCCTATGACCGATATCAGTCCAAATAGTAGGTGAGAAATGGAGCGCTAAAACTTTGGGAAAACCTTCCTGCATGTGATATACCTAGTAGTATCACGTGGTTCAAAGGAGCGCTTTGGTCATGACAGCCTACCGTAAACTCAGCATCAAAATGAAAATGTTTCTGATGATCATGGTCATGATGGCATTTATCATCATCCTGGCTTTTGGGTCCTTGTACTATACGTATTCGGTGTATGACAAACAGCTGTTTGATAAGTCATCCCGTCTACTGAACCTTTCCTCGTCTACAGTGGATGTTGAACTTCAAAAGTTGGAAGCGTTATCATTAAACATGATCTCAGATATGCAGATTCAAAGGGCTTTGAAGTCATTGCTGGATGACGATAGCGCATATTCAAGCTTTATTGAACGGAAGAAGATCACGGATCGGTTATGGGAGCATATTAGTGGGGCTGCACGATATGTGCAGTCCGTTCATCTGATTGATTCCAAGGGGAGAGTGAATAAATATGGTGAAACACTAACTGTATCCCCTGAAAAATATGATCGGATGATTGAGGCGGCGGAGCAGGCTAATGGTGCAGTACGCTGGCTGTACCCGGATGACGATGACCCGATGCTGGTTATGGTGCGTCAGGTGCGAGCCTACGAACCGATGACCCTGGAACCGGTAGGCATACTGTTTCTGCGTATTCATATTGAGCGACTCGTTGAGGAGTATGCGGGCATGGATAGCCGGGACAGTGACATTATTTTAAAAGCAGGCAGTGAGGTGGTCTATCCTTATCGCCAGCTTCCAGATGCGGTGTCCGCGGGACTGAATCCTCTTCCAGGCAGTGGGGGATATGAGATCAAAAATATGGATGGGAGGGAGATATTCCTTTCCCAGAAAAAATCCGCCTACACCGGCTGGGTTTATTATAATATGGCCTCTTATGATGAGATTTTTGAACGTATTATATGGTTGAAAAATAGTTTGATTGTCGTATATCTTATCGCCATTCTGGTTGTCCTCGCGCTTGGTATGGTGTTCGCTCGCAGTCTGACAAGGCCGATCAGGCAGCTCATCAGTCAGATGAAGGAGGTTCAGTATGGGGATCTGGAGAATATGGATGCCAATCTGTCCATTCCAACACACCAGCACATGGATGAACTGGGGTTATTACAGCGTACGTATCGAATGATGATTACACATATTAATACATTGATCAAAGAAAATTATGCAAGCCAGCTGGTTATTAAAGAAACAGAGTTTAAGGCGCTGCAGGCGCAGATCAATCCCCACTTTTTGTATAATGCGCTGGATTCCATTCATTGGCTCGCCAAAAAGAACAGGCAGGAACAAATCTCCAGTATGGTGCTGTCACTCGGATATTTGCTGCGTTCCTCCATCAGCTTCAAGCAAAATATCATTACCATTGCCGAAGAGTTGGAGATCGTCAACCACTATATCACCATTCAGACCTACCGTTTCCGGCAGCGGCTGGATTTCCGTATGGATGTGCCTGCTCCTTACCTGGGGTGTGCGATTCCCAAGTTGACTCTACAGCCGCTACTGGAGAATGCCATTCAATATGGATTGGAGCCACAGGTTGGATCATGTCTGATTCGAGTGTATGCAGAGATTTCAGGTGGCATGCTAGCTCTTATCGTGGAGGATCACGGTCCCGGCATGGAACACGAATATGTGGAACAGGTGCTGCGCGGTGAAGTGAAAACCAGAGGCACAGGTATTGGTCTATTGAATATCAGGGAGCGGGTACGTCTGGCTTTTGGCGAAGAATATGATGTTCTGCTGGAGAGCAGGCCGGGGCTTGGAACGAGAGTAACGGTGCTGCTGCCACCCCCATCACCAGGTAAGGAGGATAGGCCATGAGAAGATTATTGCGATCCATAGGCATGATCTGTCTTCTGCTGACTCTTCCTAGCTGCGTGAACCAGTTGGATCAAAGGCCAGGCATGATTGTGGAAGAAGAGCCGATAACGCTGCGAATCGCTTGGTGGGGTGGGGAGTTTCGCAACAATGCAACGATCGCAGTTATCGATCTGTATGAGAAGTTGAACCCACATGTAAACATTGAATACGAATATAGCAGTTTCAACGAATACTGGAGAAAACTTGCCCCACATGCAGCTGGCAATGCATTGCCCGACATTATCCAGATGGACATCTCCTATCTGTCCCAGTACAGTTCGCTGCAACTGTTGGAGGATATGACGCCGTACATGCAGAGCGGACTGATTGACACGACAGATATTGAGAAGCAACAGCTGGAGAGTGGTAGCCTGAATGGAAAAACCTATGGTCTCAGTTTGGGGGTTAACGCCATGCTTAGCATTTATGATCCGGAAGTGTTGAAGGCCAATGCTATTGAATTGCCAACGGATACGTGGACATGGGCGGATTTTGATCGGATGGGTGAGCAATTGCTCGGGAAAGGCATCTATCTGGGAACCTATTTCACGCCGGAACAGTTTTTCGCGTATTACTTGAGACAGTACGGTTCCAAGCTGTACGCCGAGGATGGCAGAAGGTTGGGTTATGAGGATGATGGATTGTTTATTGATTACTTTGGCAGGATGCAGCAGCTCGCGGAAGAGAAGCTTATTTTTGCACCGGATATCTGGACATCCGACATTGGCAAACCCGACAACGACCCGTTTTATCTGGGAGAGGCTCTATTTAGCTGGGGGTATTCCAACCAATTTATCAGCACTACTCAGCGTTATGGCAAACCCTTAACCATATCCTCGATGCCTGGGCCAAACAGCCAGGAGGGGTTGTTTTTGAAGCCAGGCATGTTTTTCTCCATGGCGGGCAATTCCAGGCATAAGGAGGAGGCGGCCAAGTTCATCAGCTTTTTCGTGAATGATTTGGATGCCAATCTGTTACTCAAAGGGGAGCGGGGGGTGCCTGTCTCATCCCGTGTCAAAGAGCGGATGAAGCTGGTGGTTGAACCGGAGCTGGCGCAGGTGTTTGATTATATTGATTGGGTTGCCGATCATAGCAGCCAGATGGACCCGCCTGATCCTGTAGGTGCACCCGAGGTCACTGCGGTGCTGCGTGAGTTGTATGATCTGCTGTTGTTTGGCAAAGTTACGCCAGAGCAGGCGGCAAAGGATTTTCGTGAGCGGGCGAATGCCATTCTGGGTGGGAAGTTATATAAATTGAACTAAAGGTTCTAAGATCATGGACCAATTAAGCCCTCCTCAATCTCAATATGACACAAATGCCCGAGCAGGCTAAATCAGCCTGTCCGGACACCTGTATTCATGCTTATGTTATTTGCGGTTTTGCTCGGCACGTTCTACGATCATATCGGCAAATTCTTCAGCCTGACCTTGAATTGCAATCGGGTCGAAGTACCAGTAACGGTCTTCCAGCAATTCGTACACCTGATTGTTTTTCACAGCCGGCAGAGATTGCCAAATGGAGTCACCCTGGTAATTTTTATTGTTCTCTCCAACGGTCAAGAAGATATGATCCCCTGCATAATCACCAACGACTTCACGCGAGATTTCTTTCCATTGGGTATCGCCCATCAGTTCTTTTTTGGTTATTTCGAGTGGAGCAAGTTCCAAAGCGCGGTATACGGCCTGTCCTCCTCGACCAAAATTGTCTCCATATCCATAATAACTCTTGTCGGAAACTTCAAGGATGGAGAAGGTTTCCTCCGGTTTAATGACGGCTTTCACCTTGGCACGAGCGGATTCAATCCGTTTATCATACGTTTTCAGCCAAGCTTCGGCTGCTTCGGATTTGTTCATCAGCTCTCCGAATCCCCGGATTTCTTCGTGTACATTCGTGAATGTACCATAAGGGATGACTACGGTAGGTGCGATTTTTTGATAACTCTCAATTTCGCTGGCCTGGTCAGAGTAGGTAATGATGAGATCCGGGTTCAAGGAAATGACCTTCTCCATGGATACCGCTGCCCGATCACCGATACTCTCTATGCCCGCCACCTGATCGGCATAGAACGGGTTTTCCAAAAAGTATTGAACAGCACCAACGGGCTTCAAACCCAGTGCGAGCAGATCACTTACGTACATATCGGTAACGATTCGTTTCGGTTCAGCCGGAATTTCAACATCCCCGCTTAATGACTTGTAGATTCGTGTAGCATTTGAATTATCTGCACCGGACGACGTGTCTGTGTTCGTCTCGGAAGAGGCGGATGTCGTTTCGGCTCCCGCTGCTGATGTCTGTTCAGTGGCAGTCGAGCTCGTTCCGCTGCTACAAGCAGCCAGAATCATAATGATGGCGAGCATAAGCAGCAAGCCGGGAAAGCGTTTTTCTGCAGCAAACATATTCTTGTTCCCCCTATGTGTAATCAATAATGATTATTATTCTCATTAATAACATAGAGGAAGATGTCAGTTTTGTACATGGACAACTATGATGTCAGGTGATGCATGATATGCTGCAATTGCTCCATAACGGACAAAGGATCAAATCCGTAGAACATGTCGGCATCAATCTCGTATACACGTCCTTCTTGGACGGCGTGTAGGGTGGCATAGGATTCCTGATTCAGCAAGTCGTCCAATCGTTCTCGCTTGGCAGGTTCCTCAGGGAAGGCGACAAACATGTGATCTGCCGCATATAAGTGAATCTCGGACAACGGGACATGAATGTACCCCGTGAGTAACTGTCCGTCCTGCTCCATTCGTGATGGTGGAGCGAAGCCCAGCGATTGATACAGCACATGAGAAGCTCTGCCCCAGCCATGACCATAGATATAAGCGCCATCCTCTCCAATCATAAATATGCAAACGGCGGACCCGCGTGTCCCTTCCATCCATTGATCCAACGTATGATTGGCTTCTTGTTCAAGTTGAAAATAACGATTTAATAATGCCTGTGCATTGGACTCAAGCCCGGTAATTCGGCCCAAATGAAGAAGCTGCTCCTGCCAATCGAGTTCCTCAAAGGGCATCAGAATGGTCGGTGCGATCAGACGTAGTTCATCGGAAGCGGGATGTGGTGCATACCCGATAATGACATCGGGCTGAACGTTTGCAATCAGATTCGTATGTTTAACCAGCTCATATTCGGAATGTTGCTGAAATTGTTCATGACCATCATGACCATGTTCACCACGTTTTTCTTCCATCCAGCTGGCTACGGCGCCCATGTGGGGAGTGTGGCCCAATGCCAGAAGTGAGGCCGTATAATTGTAAGTCAAAGATACAATCTTCTTGGGCATTTTCCGGTAGTGTGTCGGTGCTGATCCAACCAACTGTTTGAATTTGCGGCTCAGATAGAAAGTGTCTCTATAGCCTGTCAATTGTGCAATTTCCTGTAGCGTATGGTTCGAGAACAGCAGATGTTCCTGAGCCATCCTGATTCTGAGACGGGTCACATATTCAACAAACGTAAGACCTGTATGCTTCTTGAACTCCCGTGAAAAATGCTCGGGACTCACATTTGCATCCCGTGCCAATTGTTCGCGGGTTAACGGATGGGTATACATCTGATGGATATGTCTAAGCACGATATCGTGCCAGGAGTGATCTTCATGAGCAGAATGAACCACATGATCTTGCATGGTGTCCAGTATTTCATAGAAAAGCATATGTGGCTTGAAGGGGCTGGAATCATGGCCCTCCGAACTGGCTTGAACCAGCTCAACTGCCTTGTCCGTGAGATTGCGGCTCACAATGGGTGCTGGTATCCCGAACGGCCAGAACAGCTGTTCATTTTCAGTGGAATCAAACGCAATAGCAATGCCCTGTATTGGCGACAGGGAGCCGCGCTTGTTCTCGTGCTGAAGCAGGTTTCCGGCTTGCCGAACAACGGCGGAGCCTGCATTTAATGTCAATTTTCCCTCGGCACTAATTATCCTGGCCTGACCAGCAGTAACGACGTAAAGTACATGAAGTGTGCTCCACAATTCATCTATGCGGGAGAAGGCCTCGCGGTCGTGAAGCTGCACCAGATGACACAGCTTGAACAGGGCAACGGGTACAGACTGAATCTTCTGCAAGGAAATGGAGCGGGACAGCGATTTTTGATGATACGTGGGCTTGGAAATATTCATTAGATAACGGTCTCCTTACATAAGCCGGCAGGGTCATTATTCGTCTTATGCCCTTGGTATACTGGCGTAATTCTCGGATCTCAACTATTATGCAGTATATACTATAAATGAATTGACGTGGATGGACAGAATGGACAAATCAACTTTTTCTGTGAAAAATATATAAAGTGGTTGAAATCGCTATCAACACCGACTATAATGAAAATGTCGAAACGTTTCAATATTGCGTTTACTGCCAGTTTCACTGTATTAGGCACGAACTGTTTATAGAGCGCCAGATTGAAAGACGTGTCATGACCATCACTAATGGTATGGATTGGAACGGGACGCATTCAACCGTGGCCCCATAAGGATGGGAACGAGGATTTTTTTTGAGAACACCTCGAAACGTTTCGATTGACATCCATCGCTATGATATGTATAAAGATTAATAAACGATAATGAAGGATTTAGTGGTTGTTCTAACCATGTATCGTATAAAATGTAGATAACCTTAGAATTTGTTTTAGTTTAGAAGGAGCGCACGTGGAATGGCAACGATTAAGGATGTGGCAAAGCTGGCAGGTGTAGCACTCTCGACGGCTTCCTATGCGCTGAGCGGGGATAGCAAGGTTAGTGCCAAGACCAAGGCTAAAGTGCTTGAGGCAGCACGAGAATTGAATTACCGCAAGAACGGCTTTGCCATGGACCTGAAGCGGAGCCGGACGAACACGATCGCTTTGATCCTTACCGATCTGTCGGGCCCGTATTACTCGGAGTTGATCCGTAGTGTACAGGATGTAGCACTTGCAAACGGGTATGACCTGATTGCTTGCAGCTCCATGGGTGGACGGGATTCAACGGCAGTGCGATTTTTGCGTGAAAAAAGAGTAGATGGAGCCATCATCCTGGCGCATAACATTCATGATGATATTCTGGTGGAATCTGCCGGTCCTCGCTTTCCGATCATTGTGATGGACCGTCAGCTGTCGAGTGATCATCTGGTAAATGTGCTGGTGGATGGAGAGCAGGGCGGTTATCTCGCTACACAATATCTGATCCAGGCTGGTCATCAGAAGATTGCTTATATCAGTGGCCCATCCAACTCGTATGACAATGCGCTCCGTTACCAAGGCTATCTGCGAGCGATGCGGGAAGCGGGACTTGAAGAAAAGTCCAAATGGCGTCTGAACGGCAACTTTGTGCGTGAGGGCGGATACAGTGCAACCAAAATGATGATCATGCAGGGTGAGCTTCCCTCAGCGGTATTTTACGGTAACGATGAGATGGCGATTGGTGGCCTGAAGGCATTGGAAGAGCGTGGTATATCGGTGCCAAATGATATCTCCGTAATCGGATTTGATGATATTCAGTTGTCGGAGTATGTTCGTCCACCGCTGACAACGATACGCCAGCCGAAGCATGAAGCCGGATCGCTCGCCGGACATCTGTTATTCCAGATGCTCAATGGGGAAGCGGTTGACCCCTCATATACGTTAACGATTAATATGATCGAGCGCAGCTCTGTACGTTCGGTTTAAACTGAGTCTTTAATTGAAGAACTACCTTTATGCAGAAGTGAAAGTTAAATGAAGGGGTTATCGTCCAGACGGGCTGTTAAAGGCCGGTTTGAAGAGGCCCCTATTCTTTTTCAAGTTTATCGAAACGTTTCGATTCTATTCTATACTAATTCAAGGAGTGAACCTTATGACAACGATGATTAATGAACCGATCCGGTTGAATGCCGGGGAGTTATCCTTTACCTTTTTGAACAGTGGCGACTTATACCAGGCTACTTCTGGTACAACGATGTTGAACCAGTTGCTCAGCAACCAGATTGATGGATCTCTCAATAACCTGTACCTGCGTGTACACGACGGAGAGAAAATCAGCTCGTTCCCATTGCTCGGTGTACGTTCGAACAGCAAGGTGATTACAAGCAAAGCGCAGTCCAGCAACCAGTTGATCTGGGAGGGTACGGTCCAGCTCGAAGGCAGTGAACAGGGCATTGGCTACCAGGTCGTATTTACGGCTACACCGCAAGGTGTCTGGTTCTGGGATGTGAAGCTCACAGGACAACAACAAAACGTAGACGTGGTATATGGACAGGATGTGGGTCTTGCTGATCCAGGGGCGGTACGCAGCAATGAAGCATATCTGTCACAATACATTGATCATACGGTGTTTGAAGATGAAGCGAAAGGTTATGTGGTATGTTCCCGTCAAAACCAGCCTCAGGGCGGTGCATTTCCGTATATGCAACAGGGTTCCCTGACGAAAGCTATCGGTTACTCCACAGACGGATTCCAATTCTTTGGTCTGTCATACAAGGAAACCAATCAACCAGAGAGCTTGAATCGCCCAACGCTGGCGAATGAGACATATCAGTACGAATTTGCCTACACGGCATTGCAATCTGAATTGCTCAATCTGAACGGAGAAGCTCAGGTGGTCTTCTACGGACTGGCGAAGCCTAATCATGCCGAAGGAATCTCTGCACTGGAATTCGGAGATGAAATTACAGCAGCATGGAATGAAGTGCAGGCTCAGTCTGTGGACCATGGCGACACGTTGGAACAGGTGAAACTGTCCTCCTTCCTGTGTGACCCACTGGTTACGCTAGACCTGACACCAGATGAGATTCATGATCTGTTCCCTGATCGTCATCAGGAAGAGCGTAGCGGTGAGGAACTGTTGTCCTTCTTCACAGGCAGCTACGAACATATCGTTCTGAAAGCAAAAGAATTGCTTGTAGAGCGTCCGCACGGTCACATTCTGATGAGTGGTGGCAACGTGCAACTTGGGGCACAGGTTATTACAACAACATCGTATATGTACGGTATTTTCAACTCACAGCTCGTTATTGGGAACACCAATTTTAATAAAATGATCAGTAATGCCCGCAATGCCTTGAACGTGCCGAAGACGGCTGGACAACGCATCTATGTGGAAATGGACGGGCAATATCGTCTGCTGACGATGCCATCCCTGTTCGAGATTGGCTTCAACTACGCACGCTGGATCTACAAAACCGAATCCGACACGATCATCGTGACCAATTACACAGGGGCACATACGACAGAAGTAAGCATGAATGTACGCTCCACAAGTGGCAAGGCATACCGTTACCTGGTAACGAACCAGATTACGATGAATGTGAATGAATACGAGTATCCGCTGCATATGACGCAGGATGGCGATACTTTGATCTTCAAAGCGGACCCACAAGCGATTAGTGCTGGAACGTATCCGGATCTGCAATACCGTATGTCGGTGGATGGTGCGACTGTAAATGTAGGTGACGAAACGCTGCTGGCAAGTGGTATCCGCAGTGGTTCCGCATCGCTCGTTACACTTAGTCTGGAAGCGAGTGCTGAATGGACGCTGAAGGTACAAGGGGTATTGGAAGGTCAAGCGGATAGCGGAGCGGCAGCAGGTTCAAGTCTGACGTTTGAAGAGGAAGTACAGGCATATCGCGAGTTCTTCGCAGGTGTGATGAACGGGTTCCGTTTGTCCCGTGGAGAAGGTCAGCGTGCAGAGGATCTGTTCAAAGTAAACGCGCTGGCTTGGTGGTACACCCACAACATGTTGGTTCACTACTCCGTGCCTCACGGTTTGGAACAGTATGGCGGCGCGGCTTGGGGTACACGGGATGTGTGCCAAGGTCCGGTAGAGTACTTTATGGCAACGCAAAAATATGAGCAAGTTCGCGATATCATCAAAATGGTCTATACTCACCAATATGAAGATGATGGCAACTGGCCGCAATGGTTCATGTTTGATAAATACTTTGCGATTCAACAGGAAGAGAGTCATGGTGACATCATCGTATGGCCGCTGAAAGTGCTGGCGGATTACCTGACAGCGACTCGCGATTATGCAATCCTGGATGAGAAAGTACCTTATACCGTTAAACATAGCTTTGGGTTCACGGAAGAGACGGCAACGGTACTGGATCACGCGAAAAAAGAGATCGAATATATCCGTTCGCACTTCCTGCACGATACGTTCCTGTCTTCTTACGGAGATGGCGACTGGGATGATACGCTCCAGCCAGCCAATGCACAGCTCAAGCAGTACATGGTGAGCAGTTGGACGGTGGCGTTGACGTATCAATCCGTGAATGTGCTCTCGCAAGCGCTGAAATTCAAGGATGCGGACTTTGCACAGGAGCTTGACGTACTCGCACAAGGCATTCGTGAGGACTTTAACCGTTACATGCTGGGCACAGATGTGATTCCAGGCTTTGTGTACATGGAAGAAGCCGACCAAGCGAAGCTGATGCTTCATCCAACGGATACAGAGACAGGCATTCAATATCGCCTGTTGCCAATGACGCGCAGCATGATCGGTGAATTGTTGAATGCAGAGCAAGCAGAATCGCATTATGCATTGATCCGTGAACAGTTCCTGTGCCCGGATGGCGTGCGTCTAATGAATCGTCCGGCTCAATATGCTGGCGGCGTAAGCACACACTTCAAACGTGCAGAGCAAGCATCCAACTTCGGACGTGAGATTGGTTTGCAATATGTGCACGCCCATATCCGTTACGTGGAAGCGATGGCGAAGCTCGGTAAGACAGATCAGGTGTGGAATGGTCTCGCGATGATCAACCCGGTTGGGATCGGCGAGGTTGTACCTAACGCGGAGATTCGCCAAGCGAACTCGTACTTCAGTAGTTCGGACGGCAAGTTCAATACACGTTACGAGGCACAGGAACATTTTGACCAGCTTCGTAAAGGGACTGTACAGGTGAAAGGCGGATGGAGAATCTACTCCAGCGGCCCTGGAATCTACATGAACCAGCTGATCTCCAACGCGCTTGGCATTCGTCAAGAGGGCGGCGATCTGGTCATTGACCCGGTATTACCGACTGAGCTGAACGGCATGCAATTCGAATTCGAGTATGCAGGTGAGCCGGTGACGTTCATCTATCACTTGAACGAAGGTGCTGTGAGCCGTGTAGCGGTGAACGGCAAGGACATTCGCACCGAGCGTACAGCGAACCGTTACCGTCAGGGCGGGGTAAGCATCTCACTGGATGAGTTCAGACAGGCACGCAGTGAAACTGAGCGTACGGTTGTTGATATTTATATGTAATTTCGTAGCATGATGTACACCAAGGTCATCCTCCTTTCTTGAAGGCGGGATGGCCTTTTTGGCATATGCTCATGATGGATCGGTCATCGCAACGGAACCGCCAGCAACGTGTGCAACAGCTCATTATGCCGTACATGCTTTGTTACGTAGCCCTGTTGCTCCAGCCAGCCGCATAACTCACTCAGCAGAGGGAAGTGACGTTCGCGCAAGGCACGCAGCTGTTCTTCGTGTCCTGATAACTCAGCTTCATGGACATACGCCTCGCGGTGAGCAGCATCGACAAACATCAGATCGGTTAGACCGATACGTCCGCGCGAGGTTAGAACTCGCTGCATCTCCTGTAAGGCCAGTAGTTGCTGATCTGGACTCAGATGATGGAAGGCGAAGCTGGACACAACAAAGTCAAAGGATTGATCGGCAAAAGGCAGAGCCAGAAAATTACCAAGTTTCACATGCATCTCGGGATATTTGGTACGACATCTGCGAAGCATCTCTCGGGACTGGTCGATTGCAGTCATGTCTGCGCCTTGTTGTAGCAGTCTCCCAGCCAGATTACCCGTACCTGTACCGATATCAAGTCCTTTTTCGCCTGGGGCGGGCGAGATCCATTGAGCCGTCTGTTCCAGCCCCTCATCATAGTTGTGATACAGATAAAAGGAAGATTGTAACGTATCATTGGAATCACTCGACGTGGACTCATCTGCATTATGATATGGATGTGAAACTAAATTCTCATCGTTTATAGGCGAGACGTTGTCCGAACGATGCCTGTCCTCTGAGTTGGTTTGTCCTTGTCCAGTACTGACTCTGCTTTCTACCTGCACTCGCTGATCGTGGATGGCTGCCTGAGTGTCATAATTCCACCGATCATGCCAGTTCTGGCGTGCTTCGCGCAGGCGACGCGCACTGTCTGCGAGATCGTGCAGATGGCTGACATCCAGCGGCCCATCCTGACGATTCAGGTCAATCATGCGTTGGGTTGTATCCATCATCCGTTTCAGTTCAATCCATTGGGCATACATGACGGCCTGTTGCAGCTCCAGGTATTCTTCCAGCCGCTGCTGGTTCCCCTGATCAATCTCTCCGAGCGCGTGTGTAATATCCTGCAGGGACATGCCTATCTCACGCAGCGCAGCAATGGTCTGAAGCCGCCAGATATCATTTTCTGTGTATGCGCGATACCCATTAGTGGTCTGTTTGGCGGGTAGAATTAATCCTTTTTCCTCATAAAAGCGAATGGCTCTCGCCGATATACCGAGCCTGCTTGCTGCCTCTTTGATATTCATCATGTATCCCCTCCTTATCGAATCAGTATAAACCATGACGTTACGGCAAGGTTAAGTGTTTATTTCATTTCATTATGCGAAAAGGTTCAATCCCGGGTGGAATTTTAGTCAAAGGTGTGGCTATGCTACAATATATGAACAAAGAAATTTAAAAAGTGAAGCGAACGAACGATATATTCCAAGTCTCTTAACACTCTTGATTTTCTAAACTTTCCCAACGTTGTAAGTACAGCGTGGTCGACTATAGCACGAAAGGTTGAATCATTATGCTTACCAGCCATACATTTACGATTCGTCCATCCGAGATTAAGGATGCATCCCAGCTAATGGAGTTGGACACCTTGGTATGGGACCAATACACCTCTCCTGCACCGATGCAGTGGCGTTCACGACAGCGATACCTACAGCATTGCCCGCCAGGCAGTCAATTGATTGCCGTACAGGGAGAGCGGGTATGTGGTTATGTGGGCTTTCAGCCAGCCACAGGTATGCCTGTTAACCGTCATGTCTACGAGATTCATATTGCAGTTCATCCTCATGATCGGCGTTGTGGCATTGCTACAGCTTTGATGGAGGCCATCAAGCAGCATGCGGCCCAACAAGGCATTCGCAAGCTCAGGTTGCGCGTGCTATCCAGCAACCCGGGAGCGATTACGTTTTATACCCAGTGTGGATTTGTGACAGAAGGCAGGTTGGTATCCGAGTTTTATATCGGCGGCAAATATGTGGACGATATTCTTATGGGTTATTTTATTCAGACCAAATAGAAACGTAGCTGAGAAGGAGGAACAACGATGGAGATGGGACTTCAAGGTAAAAAAGCACTGGTGCTGGCTTCCAGCCGTGGGCTGGGCAAAGCGGTAGCTGCTCAATTGGCGGCAGAAGGTGCTGACGTCATGCTTGCCAGCCGGAGTGAAGAAAAGCTCGCAGCTGTGAAGCAGGAGCTTCTGGCGTTTGGTGGTGGCGGACGTGTGGAATATTGTGCAACGGATGTGACACGCAAGGAAGATATTGAGGCTTTGATTCACAAGACAGCGGAGTTGTTTGAGCAGATTGATATTCTGGTGAACAACTCGGGTGGCCCACCGTCGGGTTCATTCGAGTCACTGACCGATGAGGATTGGGAACGTGCATTTGAATTAAATGTACTCAGTTATGTAAGGCTGATTCGGGGTGCACTTCCTTATATGAAAGAACGCGGAGGACACATTGTGAATATCGCTTCAACTTCGGTGAAGCAGCCCATTCCGGGTCTGGTGCTATCCAACACGTTCAGAACCGGCGTTTTCGGATTGGCGAAGACCTTGTCTCAGGAGCTGGCTCCATACGGTATTTTGATCAACACGGTGGCGCCAGGACGCATTGCAACAGACCGTATTCGTGAACTGGATGCAGCACGGGCTGAACAGAACGGAATCAGTGAGGAAGAAGTGTCTGACCAGTTCCGTAAAGAGATTCCACTCGGCCGTTATGGTCAACCGGAAGAGTTCGCCAAAGCAGTGGTATTCCTGTTATCCGGGGCCAATACGTACATTACCGGCACCTCATTGATCGTGGACGGTGGTATGGTACGAGCCCTATAAAAGTCATGGATACAATAAAATACCCTCTGTCACCACATGCCGTGGAGATAGAGGGTATTCCTGTTATTCTGATATGATGGGAGAGATCACTCCCGATTCATTATGTAGGCAAATTAGCGCAAAAGTTCCCATTCATGCTGAAGCATGCCATATACTGCATGGTTCACGTAACCTTTAGGCAGCTTCTCTGCCTGACGAATGACACCCTCGAGGACGAATCCGAGTCTTTCAGGGATGGCGCGACTCCGTTTGTTGTTTGTTGCCGAGCGAATCTCGACGCGATTCAGATCCAGGGTTACCAGTGCATAATCGACCAGAACGCGACAAGCACTTGTCATCAAGCCTTGACCTTCGAAGCCTTTTCCGAGCCAGTATCCGATGCTCACCGAGCGGTTGGTCCAGTTAATCTCTTGGAATCCGATGACGCCTGCAAGATCCCCTTTTAACCATACTCCGGCGGTGAATCCGCCATTTTCAGCACCTTGTTTTAATGCGTTGGTAATGAAGTTTGAGGTGTGTTCCACTTCTGTCACATGATCCACCCACGGCAACCAATGTCTCAGTTGATCCCGCGAACGATCCGTCAGTTCAAACAGCGGTTTGGTATGTTCCATGGCCAGCGGCCGGAGTTCGGTATATTCATCCAATGAATAGGTAAACATGAATGCAACCTTCTTTCTTTGTATAGTATAGGTTTATTTTGTAGTGGATTAACGGGAAGTCTTGGGTAACTTTTGCTCCAGTGCAAACAGGTCTTCTTCCATCGAGGCCATGCGTTGATTAACCGTTGTGCGTGCGTCACGGAGTGCCTGATTATATATGTAGGGAGCGAGCTGTGTCATGAACAGGTCGAGGACACCCCAAGCGGCCAGATCACCCAGTTCTTCGCCACGTTCCTCTTCGAAATACGACTGGATGGTGCGAATGGCTTCATCCTGCTGTTCTTTGGTCAGTTTAAGCGAATTTAATGGAATGGGAAACCCTCCCTTTAATTTGTTTTTACTATCATGCTACATGATTCGAGCGAACCCGTCAAAATGGTTTTGGGCCTATTTATTCATGGCTGATCCTGACTTTGGTGCCTTCTTTATTGAACTCCTCCCCCGTTAAAGGTATATTTAAATGAAACGCGTACGAAACTTTCCAAGAAAATAGATTTTTTCAGGAAATGACTTCGTTATCAAGGAATTATAGCCGGAATTGTTGCAATTCCCGAAAGCTCCAATCCATTCATGAAAGGTTTGATACCTGTGGACAATCGTACAACCCCACCTAACTTTATCAAAAATATTATTACCGAAGATCTCCGGTCTGGGAAAGTCCAGGAAGTTATTACCCGATTTCCTCCGGAACCGAACGGTTATCTGCATATTGGTCATGCCAAGGCGATCTGGATCAACTTTACGCTGGGCGGCGAATTTGGCGGCAAAACGAATCTGCGCTTTGATGACACGAACCCGGTCAAGGAAGATGTGGAGTACGTTCAATCGATTCAGGAAGATGTGAAATGGCTCGGATACGAGTGGAACGAGAAACGTTTTGCCTCGGATTATTTTGATGAGATGTACAACCGTGCTGTCTTGTTGATTAAAAAAGGAAAAGCCTACATCGACGACCAAAGCGCCGACGAAATTCGTGCAATGCGTGGAACGCTGACGGAGCCGGGCAAGAACAGCCCGTACCGTGATCGTTCCGTGGAAGAGAATCTCGACCTGTTCACACGTATGCGTGCAGGCGAATTCCAGAATGGAGAGAAAGTGCTGCGTGCCAAGATCGATATGTCTGCACCGAATATCAATCTGCGCGATCCGGTGATTTACCGGATTTCACATGCACACCATCATAATACGGGCGACAAATGGTGTATCTATCCGATGTACGCTTTTGCTCACCCGCTCGAAGATGCCATTGAAGGTGTAACACATTCCCTCTGTTCTTTGGAGTTCGAGGATCAACGCCCGTTCTATGATTGGGTTATCGCCGAATGTGAGATGGAGAGTAAGCCGCGTCAATACGAATTTGGCCGCCTGAACCTGTCCCAGATGGTGACCAGCAAGCGGAAGCTGAAACTTCTTGTGGACGAAGGCCATGTGGATGGTTGGGATGATCCGCGTATGCCGACAATTTCGGGTCTGCGCCGCCGAGGATATACACCGGAAGCCATTCGTGATTTCGTATTTGAGACAGGCATTTCCAAGAGCCAAGGGGTCATCGACCTGCAAACGCTGGAGCACTTTGTACGTGAAGACTTGAAACTGAAAGCTCCACGCACGATGGCTGTCCTGCACCCGCTCAAAGTGGTTATTACCAACTACCCGGAAGGGCAAGTGGAATGGCTTGAAGCAGAGAACAATGTGGAGAATCCGGAGATGGGCAATCGCCAAATTCCGTTCTCTCGTGAGATTTATATTGAACAAGATGATTTCATGGAAAATCCACCGAACAAATACTTCCGTTTGTTCCCTGGCAACGAAGTTCGTCTGAAACATGCATACTTCATCAAATGTAACGATGTGATCAAGGATGCAGAAGGCAATGTGACTGAGATTCATTGTACTTATGATGTAGAGACGAAGAGTGGCAGTGGATTCACAGGCCGTAAAGTTAAAGGCACGATCCACTGGGTAGAAGCGACTCAAGCGGTACCTGCTGAATTCCGTCTGTATGAGCCTTTGATCCTGGATGAAGCACCGGAAGCTGAGGTGGAAGTGGCTGTAGCTGGGGCTGAAACTGAGGTTGTGGAAGAGCAACCGGAGAAAACGTTCCTGGATCAACTGAACCCGAACTCCCTTGAAGTTGTTCACGGGTATGTGGAACAAGAGATGAAGGAAGCGAACGCTCAGGACAAGTTCCAATTCTTCCGTCACGGTTACTTCAGTGTAGATCCGAAACATTCCGAGCCAGGTCGTCCGGTATTTAACCGGGTTGTATCCCTGAAAAGCTCATTCCAACTGCCGAAGGCATAAGGCTAATGGATGAATTTAGGGTCTGTTTATCAGCGTGCTGGTAAGTAGCCAAGTTATAAGTAAAGGAAGGGCATCCTTCGTCATGATCATGGCGAAGGATGCCCTTTTGTTTTTCTGGATCTAGCCAGGTCCAGTTTTAGACTTAGTAATACAATTCCGCATAAACATAAACATAAACATAAACATGAACATGAGCTGAAACATATATGTGCATATGAGGCAAGAATCTAACGAACCGAAGACACGTTATTCAAGTGTATTTGAACGTTCCAGCAACGTAACGAATCGTAGACACCTTATTTCCTCGTTCGGTCTGTCTTTTTTTGATGTTTAGCGTCTTTTATGCGAAATAACGTGTCTGAGATTCCTTAGCTTTAGAAATTCGTGAAATTGCTGCAAATAAGGCGCCTAAGATTCGTTAGGAGCAACAAACCTTAGACACCTTTCTCTTTACTACTACTATCCATAATCTTTTGTTTGAATGTTTGAACGTTAATTTACACGATAACGGAGAGGACAGAAATAACCTGAAGAAGCGGAGCGTGCGCCTTTATCCCCGGATTTTACCCTTTGAAAAGGAATCAAAAAATCCGGGGATAACAGCGATCGGAAGGGTATTCTGTCATCGTAGTGCTCTTGTGTAAATCAATCATCAATCTTTCAACTTTTTCTAACAAAAGATTATCTGTCCTCATCCATATTGCCCATCTCCGTCAACACAACCGGCTGATAGCCGTTACGACGGTTCGACAACCACATGATGCTGAATCCGACAGCGCCAATGAGCGAGAAGAATACACCAACGCTATACATGATTTCCGCACCGAAGCTTTGGAACAACCAGCCGCCGAACAGACCCGCAATAACCCCTGAGAGACCGCCCCAGGCCATTGTATACACCGCTTGACCGGAGGAACGGTAAGGTCTTGGAATGAATAGCATGGTCAGTTGTGTACCTACATAGAAGTACCCACCGAACGTAATGGAGTGCATCAGCTGAATGAATACAATCTCCATCGGGTTGCTGGCCAGTGCCATGAGCTGCCAGCGCAGTGCAAACAGCACACTGATCAGAATGAGAGATGCCAGGAGCATGCTCATTTTGCGTTTGAGCAAGCGGTCGAGCAACAGGAATACGCCGACTTCGAGAATGGATGAGGTGAAGATGGCCCAGCCGACCATCTGTTTGTCGCCACCCATCTCTACAATATATAGCGACATAAATGTACTGTTCATCGCATTGGGCACCGATACGAGTACACCCAGGCCGATAAATGTCATAAAATACGGATTGAACATGACTTTGCCAAACCGCCGAAAAGTAACCACGGGTGTATCCGAAGCGATCGGCTGTCTGGGTAGAAATACGGATAATACAAAGGCGGTGGCAATCATGCACGCAAATATAATGGATACACTGCCGATACCAAAACGGTCAATCAGTGGTCCGGCTGCGACGGCAGTCAGCGCCCAACCGAGTGAACCCCAGAGCCGGAATGACCCGAATTTCTGGGTTGTACCATCGATATACCCGAGAATCAGGCTATTGGTTTGAGCAAATAATGGGCTTTGAAAAAAATAAAAGAAAATCATGGCTACATAGATCCATGTATAAGTGGGCGCGTAGAATACACCCTGGGCGAGCACAAATGTGCCTCCCATCATAATCATCAGAATGATGCGAATGTTGCGAGATTTATCGCTCCAGAAGCCCCAGAACGGGTTGGCGAACAAGGATACAAAGGGTCCAATCGCCATGAGACTGCCAATCTCCAGTTTGGTCATGCCAATCTCTTGCAGGTAAAGCTGCAGGAATCCGGCGAAGATCGAGATGGCTCCATATATGAAAAAGTTATATAGTTTCAGAGAAACCAATGAGGGATTGCCTCTTGAAGGTGCAGGTCTGTCCAATTAAGCCATTCCTTTCAAATGCATATTGTTCAATGTATCATTTGTTGAAAGGGGATTCAATCTATAGAAAATGTTGATCGATTAATATAACATGCCCATATCGTTACCAGGAGGGAGCAAGATGACATGAACACGCGTGAATGGACAGGCATCATATTGGCAGGAGGTTTATCCAGCCGCATGGGGACCAACAAGGCCATGCTGGAACTGAACGGTTCCCTTGTACTGCAACATGTCACGAAGGCCATGAGCCCCGCAGTATCCCGTATCATCGTGGCTGCCGGACCCAATGTGACAACCTACGGTGCAATGGGCTACGAGTGCGTTCAGGATCTCTATCCAGGGAAGGGGCCACTCGCCGGTCTTCATGCGGCACTGGAAGCTTCGGATACAGAATGGAATCTGATCTGCGCCTGTGATATGCCGCTCCTGCAAACGTCTTTCTTTGATGGAATGAAAAAGCTGGCCGAGTCGCATGATTCTTATTCTGCCGTCGTTCCACGCGTGGATGGACATGTCCACCCTCTTGCAGGGGCTTATCACAAGCGAGTGCTCCCTGATCTGGAGGAGCGTCTGAACCAGGATCATCTTCGAGTCATCCGATGGCTTGAAGAGATCGGTTGCCGTTATGTCGAAGCGGAAGAGCTTGAGAGAGCGGGTGTTCATCAAGTAGCGATGCAAATGAGTAATATGAACACGCCAGAAGAGTACGAACGTATCCGTAATCAAGATTCTGGACTCGATTCCGATCTGTAGGATACAGGATCATCTGATGTATCTGCATGATGATTGCGATATTGCAGCGGGCTTTGGCCTGTCCAACGTTTGAATTGTCTGCTGAAATGGGACAGATGGGTGTAGCCGAGCTTCCATGCAATTTCCCCGAGCGACAGCTCTGGCTGTTCGATCAGTACTTTGGCCTCCTGCAACTTCAAGCTGGAAAGGTAAGCTCTGGGGGATCGCCCGTACACCTTGCGAAAGACCTGTAGACCATATCCCGGGCTGATGCCAAACGAGGATATAATCTGCTCTACTTTGACCGTGGATACACTGCTTTCCTTGGTTCGAAGCTGGGCATGAAATGCCTGCTTGATTGCCTCCGCTATCGCTCCCGCATAATGCATGGCTGTTGGAGCTGGTGCATGTGAAGCAGCAACGGAAGTGGTGGACTCCGGTTCATTGTCAGTGGCTTGGGACAACAGGGCGAACAGTTCAAACATGCGGGCCTGCATGATCATTTTGTCAGTCGATGTGTAGGCCCCAGATACGTTAATCATCCCCATCCAACTCTCCAGCACAACGCGCATCTTCCTGTTATATTCCGTACCTGCTGCGTAGATTCGGCTGTGCTGTGACATCAGCTTCAGGGTGAAGACTGGATCATCCACATTAAAATGAGCGCTAAAATATGTCATGCCTTTCATGGATACACATCGATTCGTATGTTTGAACCCGGGAGGAATGAGAAGAATGGAACCTTCCTCCACGGTATAGGTATAACCATGAATCACACTCTCCTGCGTACCTTCGATGATCAACATAATCTCAAAGCCCGGATGTGATTCCTCCGGCATCGCCCATCCATATGGAACTTGTTGGCTGTGCGCGCCATAGAATTTGATGTTACAGTCGATAATAGGCAGCCAGTGAGCCAGCGTATGGTGAGGCATTTCTCGGAGCTGTGATCGGATATCCATCATATTCACCTCGGAAAAGGGTAAAAACAACTTGCCTTATACAATCGGCACCCGTAGTATACTTCATTATAATCAGTTTAACGCAAGCATGGATAATCCATGGAACGCCATCAGCGTTTGAAGTGGTTGTTGAACAATCCAAGTTCTTCGACTGATAATAATGTAAACGCTACCATTATGAATTGGAAGATGTCAACTCTTGCACACGTCAAGAACATTATATTTTCCACTTAAAAAGGAGCTTAAATCATGGACAAATTATTATATGGTGTAGCCTACTATGATGAATATATGCCTTATGAAAGATTGGACAAGGATATTCAGATGATGAAGGATGCAGGCATTAACGTGGTCCGTATTGCAGAATCCACCTGGAGTACTCATGAACCGCAGAATGGCATATTTGATTTCTCTTCCGTAGACCGTGTGCTGGATGCCATGCATGAAGCAGGGATTCAGGTCATCGTTGGAACACCAACGTATGCTGTTCCAACGTGGATGGTCAAGGAACATCCGGACGTGCTGGCTATCACCGCACAAGGGCCTGGCAAATATGGTGCAAGACAGATCATGGATATTACCCATCCAACCTATCTATTCTATGCCGAGCGGATCATCCGCAAGTTGATATCCAGGGTAAGCACACACCCAGCGGTAATCGCTTATCAGACGGATAATGAGACGAAGCATTACAATACCGCAGGCGATAATGTACAACTGCAATTTGTCAAATATATGCGGAACAAGTTCAGCTCCCTCGACGAGTTGAACAAGGAATTTGGCCTCGACTACTGGAGCAATCGGATCAATAGCTGGGAGGACTTCCCGTCTGTGATAGGAACGATCAACGGCAGTCTTGGCGCTGAATTTGCCAAATTCCAGCGACAGCTGGTAACCAACTTTTTGGCTTGGCAAGTGGGGATCGTGAATGAATACAAACAGGAAGGACAGTTTGTTACCCAGAACTTTGACTTCGATTGGCGTGGGTATTCCTACGGCATTCAAGGGGATGTGGATCATTTTGCCGCATCGAAACCTTTTGACATCACCAGTGTGGACATCTATCATCCTTCTCAGGATGATCTGACTGGCATTGAGATTTCATTCGGCGGGGATGTGGCACGTTCGACCAAACAATCGAATTATCTGGTACTGGAGACCGAAGCACAGGCGTTCTGGCATTGGGTTCCCTATCCGGGTCAGCTGCGTTTGCAGGCATTCAGTCATCTGGCATCCGGTGCGAACATGGTCGCCTACTGGCACTGGCATTCGTTGCACAATTCGTTTGAGACGTATTGGAAAGGATTGCTCAGTCATGACTTTGAACCGAATCCGGTGTACAACGAAGCGAAGACCATTGGCAGGGATTTTGCCCGTCTAAGTCCAAAGCTCGTTAATCTGAAGAAAAAGAATCGGGTGGCTGTGCTGTTCAGCAATGAGGCGCTGACATCAATCAAGTGGTTTGGGTTTAACTTCACCAGTGACAAGAATTATAATGATGTGGTGCGCTGGATGTACGATGAATTATATAAAATGAATATTGGCTGTGACCTGATCGACCCGTCTGTTGAGAGTTATGCGGCGTATGATGTGCTCGTTGTACCTGCTTTGTATGCTGCTTCGGATGCGTTGCTGGAAAAGTTAAATCAATTCGTAGAGGATGGCGGACATATCGTCTACTCGTTCAAAAGCGGATTCGCAAATGAGCATATCAAGGTACGCTCTACCCGCCAGCCTGGCCTGATCAGTGAGGCATGCGGGATCAGCTATAACCTTTTTGTAGAACCGAAGCATGTGTCGCTACGCGATGATCCATTTGGGGTTGGTGAAGAGCAAAATCAGATCCATACCTGGATGGAATTAATTACACCGACAACTGCTGAAGTACTCGCTTGGTATGATCATCCACATTGGGGTGAATATGCGGCAATTACCCAGAATGCCTATGGAAAAGGCAAAGCAACCTATGTCGGTTGTTACACCAGTTCTGCGGTGATCCGTAAGGTGTTCGAGCGTGTGATGAAGGAAGCAGGCGTATGGGGAGCCGATCAGGAACTGGCTTTTCCGATCATTGTGAAGACTGGTGTGAACGATCAGGGAAGTACAGTTTGCTACTATTTCAATTATGCGGATGAGGCAACATCCTTCGTGAATGCCTATGGGGAAGGGACCGAACTTCTGGCTGGAACACCAATCGCTGCGGGAGAGAAGATCGAACTGGAGCCATGGGGCATACGGATTATTGAACAATAATAGGAAATAATAGAGTAGGCAAGGAATGTTGCACTATAAATTTACACAAAAACGGAGATGAGAGAAATAACCTAACGAAGCGAAGCTAAAGCTTTCTGAAAGAAAGCTGCATCGGAAGCATACACCCCGCCTTTATCCCCGGATTTTCCCCTTAGAAAAGGGAATCAAAAAATCCGGTGATAACAGCGATCAGAGGGTTGTTCTGACCACGTAGTGATCTCGTGTAACCATTCATTCTATTGTATAACGTGATATTTTAACATTGCCAAACGAATATAAAGACCAAAGCGCCCTCAGCTTCCATGCTGGGGCGTTTGTCTATTTTAGCTCAGGAGTGGATGCGCTGTGTTTACTGAATGTTATCGGAAGCTGACAGATCCTTTCAAACGCAGCATTCGTAATAAATTGATTCTTACCATGACGCTGCTGGCTGTTCTACCCGTCATTGCCATGACCGCGATGGCAGCCGAGAATACCCGCTCTTCCATGGAAGAGGAGGTTATGGAGACCAACCGAGCCAATATGAACTGGGCCTCCATCTATCTGGGAGAACAGTTCGCTCGCATGAACAATATCATCTATTCCATTCAGATCAGTGACGAATTGCATCAATATCTTGCGCTGAACCAGGAAGCACCGGCAGCCAGCCGATTCGATGAACAAAAGGCCATGTTCAATATGTTGAACAGTGTATACTATTCTGCCGGCAATTATGTATTTGGCGTTGAGCTGTATCTGAAGGAATTGGACACCTTGTTCACCTTCAACTCCATGGATTCTCGCATCAAAGCGGTATCGGAAATACCGGAAGGATATCATGAGCTTTTTGCACAACATAAAGATTTTACAATTATCAATGATCCGGACGATCCGCAAAAGTTTCACATGACTCGCAGCATGAACCGCTTCGAGGATCAGGCACAGATCGGCGCCATCAGTCTGGAGGTCAAGTGGGCTGAGTTCAATCAGACCCTGGAGCTGCTGGATAGCAGGGGGGATTATGGGGTATACATTGCTGACAGCGCGGGCAGTCCCGTCTATCAGCCAAACCAGGAGATTCAGCCATCGGCGGAAGCCCTGGAGAAACTGGCAGGCACGAAAGAAAGTTCGGGCTTCATCCGTACGGCCAAGGAATACGTATTCTATCATTCCATTGAGCCGTCAGGACTGCGTGTGATCAAGATTGTACCTGCCCATGTCATTAATGAGAGTGCCTTGGAAACGATGAAATACGGACTGGTTGTGGGTGGCTTGGCAACCCTCATTTCTATTGCAATCGCTGCGCTCGTGGCCTGGCGTACATCGAAGCCCATTGTCAGACTGGCGAATTCCATGAAGGGTATCCAGTTAATCAAGGACAGGGAAGTGGTACGAAGCGGCCGGGTGGATGAGATTGGCCTGCTGGAGAAAAATCTGCACGGAATGGCTAGCCGTATTCGGGAACATATCCGCGACAATTACCTGATGAATCTGGAGAAGCAGACGGCCGAGCTCAAAGCACTGCAATCCCAGATCCATCCGCATTTCCTGCAAAATACGTTGCAGATGATTGGCGGCATGGTCTACTCGCAAAAACCGGCAGACAGTTATAAGGTCATTCGAGCCTTGAGCGAGATGTTTCGTTATATTGTGCGAGCGCCGGATGGACTTGTCCCTTTACAGTCTGAACTCGATCAGTTGGAACATTATATGCTCATTCAGAAGCAGCGTTTTGGCGGCAAGCTTGAATATACACTGGAGATTACCGGAGAACTTCGGGAGTGTTATATTCCCAAGTTGTCTCTGCAACCGATTGTGGAGAATGCATTTTTGCATGGTCTCGAGAAGAAACAGGGCGAGTGGAAGCTGGGCATTGAAATCATCTGTGAACCTGGAGAGGTAATCATTCGAATTCGTGATAACGGCGTGGGTATGGATGCTGAGAAACTAGCGGAGATGCAGTCCAGACTGGAACGGCTCACCTGGCAGGCAGATCGGGTATGGAGTTCAGGTACAAGTATTGGACTAGTCAATGCGGCCTCACGAATGGTCATGCATTTTGGACCTGAATATGGAATGGACATGGAAAGTGAATACGGACAGGGGACAAGCGTTACGGTACGAATTCCCTGCAATAGAGGAGGCGAAGCCTTGTGAACAAGGAACTGTATAGAGTGCTGCTGGTGGACGATGAACCGTGGAACCGGGACATATTGCGCAACCTGGGAGATTGGAATGAACTTGGCATGACCGTTGCTGGTGAGGCAGAGGATGGTGAGCAGGCTATACAACTGGTCAAGCAGCATCAGCCTCACATTATCATTACGGACATGCGCATGCCCGGCACAGACGGTGTGGAACTGCTACAGACGCTGAGCGGACAGTATCCACAGATCAAGGTGATCGTGGTGAGCGGGTATGATGACTTCAATTATGCCAAACATGCGATCCGTCATCGGGCTGCAGATTATCTGCTCAAACCGGTGAATCCGGATGAACTGAATGGTGTGCTGGCCAAATGTGCAAGAGAATTGGAAAAGGTTGAATCTGCGCCTGAATCATGGGAGGCATACCCCTCTTCGTTCGCTAGTGAGTTCTCCCTGTTCCAACAGCAGGCCCGTCTTAGGTTTAATGACCTGAACGGTCAGAGTCTACGTGAATGGTTCCAGCAATTGCAGCAGAAGCTGGAACGATGCGAGATCCAAAGTCCCCGGCAGCTTGGACGAGTAGCCTATGAACTACAGGCCTTGCTGGATGAGTTGTGTGTCTCCAATGGTTTGTACGAGCGGCCTGAAACCACGGCGTTACCTCCTTCAACAGCGCTGGCTTCCATCGAATCCACAATCGATTGGATATCCGCACCGTACTACCAGGCTTTGGAGCAACTGATTGCGCAGCGCAAATTCAAGAACAAGCTGAACCTGGAGGAAGTGAAGCAATACATGGAGCAGCACTGTATGGAGATGATCACGCTGGAGCAGCTCGCCCAGATCTTTTTTGTCAGCAAGGAATACCTCAGCAAGGTCTTCAAGAAAGAGTACGATGTGAACGTGACCGACTATGTTGTCCAATTACGTATGACGAGAGCGAAAGAGTGGGTAATGGACGAACAGATTCCATTCAAGCATATTGCCGAGATGGCGGGTTATGAAGATGTGTCCTACTTCTATCGGGTATTCAAGAAACATTTCGGAGTTTCCCCAGGGGAGATGAGAAAGGGACAACCTCGTATGTGAGGCAATTCAGACAGGAGCACGGAATAAGCCGTTCGAGAGAGCATTTGCGGCTGGATTAAGGTTTAAAATAATCCAATACACAAGTCTAATTTTGTCCAATGAAGCGCTTTCATTTTCTGATATATAATGAGCCTATGAAAGACAAACCAGTCACACCGGGAGGTCATAAGAGATGAAAGTATGGAAAAGCGTAGCAAGTGCGGTACTGGTCAGTGTTCTGCTCGCAGGTTGCGGCTCCAATGCAGGAACGGACAATGGGCAGGAGGAATCTGCATCAGGCAGCACGGTGTCACTCAAAGTATTCATTGCACAACCTCGGCTGAAAGAACATTACGATAAATATATAGAACAGTTCAAAGCCAAGGAAAAAGCAGAGAAAAATATTGAGGTGAACGTGCAACTGGAGATGCCGCCAGCGGACAATGCACCGCAGATTCTGAAGACAAGACTCGCCTCCAATGATGCACCGGATGTGTTCGCCCTGCATGCAGTCAATGAGATCCCACCATTCAGTAAAGCCGGTTATCTGGAAGACCTGTCGGATCAACCTTTTGTCGACAAATTACTGGATTCGGTGAAACCTTCCGTAACCAATGCGGAAGGCAAAGTCGTAGCTGTTCCATTGGAAACGTTATCATGGGGCTATCTGTACAACAAGGATATCTTCGAAGAGCAAGGGCTGGAAGTACCAACGACGTTAACAGAAATGAAGGCGGTCGTGGAGAAACTGAAAGCAGCCAACATCACACCATTTGAACTGTCCTACAAAGAATCCTGGATTCCGCAATTATTCCTGCCACTCACCGTTGGGGCATTAACGCAGTCGGAGCACAAAGACTTCATCGACAAGATGAATCAGGATCAGGGCTCCTTCTCGGATATGAAAGCGTTGTTCGATGTCTTCGATCTGGTAAATGCGAATGGAACGGACAAAGCGCTGGAAGTGGGCGGAGATGATGGTTCAGCAGCCTTTGCATCAGGAAGTGCCGCGATGTGGATTCAGGGACCATGGTTTGCCGAAACCATTCTGAAGTCCAACCCGGACTTGAACTTTGGTGTAGCACCAATGCCGATCAATGACAATCCGGATGATACCAAAATCAATCTGAGTACCTCTACATCATTGGCAGTATCGTCATCCAGCAAGAATAAAGAAGTGGCACTCGACTTCGTAAACTACATTCTCGATGACAAGGATTCAAGTGCATTCTACGAAGCACTCAAGTTCAATCCGGTTGCCAAGATCCATGACTTCAAGAGCTTCCCATGGGTAGACGATGCCCAGAAATATGTGAGTGAAGGAAAAGCCTATCAGGACCCATCCATCCCGCAAGCGGTGAAAGACGAATCGGGCAAAGCGTTGCAAGGCTACTACTCGGGGCAATTAAATCAACAGCAGGTTATCGATGCACTCGACAAAGCGTGGAAATCGTACAACAAAGTCAACAAGTAAGGAGTTGCGAGGAATGTAGTACCCGCTTTTGTTGGCAAAATCTCAACGGTTTTGGGGTTTTGTCAACAAATAGGCGGTACTTTATTTCGTCGCAGTCTCCAAGCAGATGATACGTCAGGCAGAACGTTCTTCGTTCCCTCGTTTACGATCATCCGCTTCGAGTGAAAAGGGGGAGAACCAATGGCTACGAATGTGTTCAAGAAGTATCTGTCACTGCTCGCGTTCACTGCGCCTGCCTTTGTCATCTATGCGATTTTCCTGCTGTACCCTACGTTTAGCGGCATGTTCTACAGTCTGACGGATTGGAACGGGCTCAATCGGGATTACAGCTTTATCGGTCTGGGCAACTTCGTGGAATTGTTCAAAGAAGATCCGGACTTTCTGAACTCCCTGTGGTTCACGATGAAATATGTAATATTTATGCTCATTCTGCAAAATGGAATTGCCTTGCTGCTCGCCGTGTTGATTGAATCACGGACGCGCAGCAAAGGGCTCTTCCGGACCCTGTTCTTCATGCCTAACATGATCAGTACGATCATTAGTGCCTTCATGTGGACATTCATCTTTTCTCAGGTGCTGCCACAGCTCGCACAGAAACTGGCCGTCTCGTTCCTGGATCAGCAATGGCTGGGAGATCCGAAGTTTTCATTTTACTCCATTCTGATCGTATCGCTCTGGAACGGCGTGGGGTATATGATGATCATCTATCTTGCCGCCCTTCAAGGTGTGCCAAAAAGTCTCAAGGAAGCGGCTGTTATTGATGGAGCCAATGCATTCCAGGTACTGCGCAATGTAGTGTTGCCGATGATTACTCATGCTGTGACGATCTGTTTCTTCCTGACGTTGAACGGAGCATTCAAGGTGTTCGAAGTGGTGTATGGACTGACGGGTGGTGGACCGGGCCGTGCGACGCAGGTTATCACGATGAATATCTATGAAGAAGCGTTCTCCAACAACTTCAGATACGGTTATGCGAGTGCCAAATCGGTTGTGCTGTTCATCATCGTACTCATCTTCACACTCATCCAGATCACCGTCATGAAGAAGAAAGAGGTGGAAGCATGAGGATGCAACGACTGAACAGTTATCTGATTCGACTGCTGCTGATTCTGGGTTCTCTCGTGGCCATGCTGCCGATCTACATGGCGGTGGTGAACTCTTTTAAAACCCAAGGTGAGATGTTCCAATCCTTTATCGCGCTGCCGACGACGCTTCACTGGGAGAATTATTCGGACGCGTTTAATAAAATCAATCTGTTGGGCAGTTCGATGAACTCGGCGATTGTATCCTTTCTGGGGATCGGTGGTATCGTCTTCTGTGCCTCACTGGCGGGATACAAGCTGTCACGTACCTCTGGTCGATTGAGCAACCTGATCTTCTTCCTGTTTGTGGCATCCATGCTGGTGCCGTTCCATTCGATCATGATTCCACTGACACGGGTAGCCAAAGGCATGGGTGTACAAGGAAGCACGTACGGATTGGCCTTGATCTATATCGGGCTTGGTGTGAACATGGCCATCTTCCTCTATCACGGGTTTGTGAAGTCCATCCCGCGGGAATTGGAGGAATCGGCTCAGATTGATGGATGTAATGAGTTCCAGACGTTCTTCCAGATTATCTTCCCGCTCTTGCTTCCGATCACAGTCACCATCGCGATTCTGGACTTCCTGTGGATCTGGAATGACTTCTTGTTGCCACTGCTCATGTTGACCGATGTGAACCGCTATACGCTGATTCTGTCCACGAACATGTTGTTTGGTGAATATAACAAGGAATGGCCGTTGATTCTGTCCTCCCTGGTACTGACTGCGATTCCGGTTATTCTAATCTATGCTTTCTTCCAGAAGTTCATCATGGAGGGGATTGCAGAGGGTGCGGTTAAAGGGTAAAACATTCAAAGTATTCCTGCAGCACAGATGGTATCTGTCCGTTTCTGTTATCTGACCAAACTTACGATACTTATGCGAATAGCCTTGATCTAAAGGACATGGTCCTTTCAGGTCAAGGCTGTTTTTTTGGTTGCCAAGTCTGGAACCTGCATTCGAACTCAGGAGCCAGCATCCATGAGCTTGTGTACAGCCTCTACGAGGCATTGTAGTCCATGCTCCATCTCCTCAGGAGTAGCATAGGCGTAAGACAGCCGAATATGACTTGCATCCAGCCGGTCATATAGGTAGCCCGGGTGGATAAGCACATCCTGCTCCAGACAGGTATGGAACAATTGGCGGATAGAGAGAGGGGATACGGTGAATTGCAGCCAGATGTAAAATCCACCAGCGGGTATTTCCCAATCCGCAATTCCCTGGAAGTGACGTTGAAGCAACTCCAGCATAATATCTCTGCGTCTGCGTAACTGAGGGCGAATGCGCTCCATATGTTCTGCATGATATCCTTCTGCGAACCACAAGGCCGCGGCTTCTTGCGCGAGTGAGCTGGTACCATAATCGGTCTGCATCTTGATATCTGCGAGCCGGCGAATGACCGGCTCTGGTCCGACAAGCCATCCGAGGCGCAGCCCGGGACTGACGGCCTTTGACAGGGTGCCCATATGCAGCACCCGTCCTTCCTGGTCACTTGCTTTTAGCGATGACGGAGGAGGTTTATCCAGCCACAGATCACAATAGGCGGCATCCTCCAGTATGGAGATGCCCATTGTTCGAGCGGTGGTCATCAGTTCTTCCCGGCGCCGATCACTCATCACAGAGCCGGTGGGATTGTGAAAGCTCGGGATCGTATAGAGAAGCGAGATGTGGTCTTGATCTTTTACATGCTGCGCTGCGCCCTCCAGACGTGCAATATGCAGGCCTTCGTCATCCATCGGAATCCCGCTCATTTTCAATCCTGCCGATTGAAAGGCGTGAATCGAATAGAGATACGATGGTTTTTCCAGCAGAACGGCTGATCCGCGAGGGAGAAGTCCGACCGAAATCAAGTGCAGGGCCTGAAGAGAGCCGGATACAATCAGTATGGAATCTGGAGAAGCCTGAATGCCAATTGTCTGCAAATGGACGGACAAAGCCTCACGAAGCTCCAGGCTTCCTTGAGGTTCCAGGTAGTTCAGTGTACGAGAACGAAGGGACAGTGAGCGCAGAATGTCATTAAAAGCATCGTGAGGCATCAGCTCTGGGGCAAGCTCCCCTGTACCAAGACGGATGATGCCGGGCCTGAATTCAGCCTGATTAATCTGCTGAATCTCGGGCAGGTTGGGATAATACCAGCCCTCCTCGATGGCCTCATTCCAGTTGGGCATTGCTCCATGAGCCATGCCATGCCAACCGGAGCCGGAAATATAAGTTCCCCCACCATGTCTGCCTTCAAGCAGTCCCGCTGCGGCCAGATTATCAAGGGCAGTGACCAATGTACTGCGGTTCACCCCCATGGATTCAGCCCATATTCGCTGTGAAGGGAGACGGTAGCCTGCCGACCATTCACCTGTTGTGATTTTCTGGCGGATATAGGCTTCAATCTGGCGATATAAAGGCAGGTCGAGAGAAGGATTCGGCTTCCATCCCATGTGTAGTCGAGAATCAGAACGTTCCATGACAGGCAGAATCACCTCTGTTTAAATTTACACTTGGTACTTCGATGGCGGAACAACCTTCCGATCGCTGTTATCCCCAGATTTTAAAATTGCTCTTATAAAGGTGAAAATCTGGGGATAAAGGCGAGGAGTATGCTTCCGATGCAGCTTTCTTTCAGAAAGCTTTTAGCTTCGCTTCTTCAGGTTATTTCTGCCCTCTCCGTTAAAGTGTAAATTTTTATTTTTAACTATAACATTTGGTTGGGTCTAATGCCATCCAAGTGGTTGGTTACGTCAGCCCTCATCTGTCCTACTATGGAATACAGAGAGAAGGGGGAAGAACGATGGAGGTTGTTATTCACGCAGTGATTCTGGCGTTTGGCCTGATCTTGCCACTGGGTGTGCAGAATGTATTTATTTTTAATCAGGGCATGAGCCAGAGGCGTTATATACATGCGTTGCCTGCTGTAATAACGGCAGGAGTCAGTGATACGTTGTTAATCGGGGCAGCCGTTGGAGGGGTATCGCTTATTTTGCTGCAATGGCCAGTGCTGGCGAATGTGTTGTATGCCGCAGGAAGTTTGTTTTTACTGTATATGGCATGGAGTATCTGGAGGTCGTCCGAATCTGTGGAAGGTCCGCAGACGGTTATGTCAGCGGGGCGACAGATTGCGTTCGCTGGATCGGTATCTCTACTCAATCCCCATGCGCTGCTGGACACGGTTGCCGTGATTGGCACCAGTTCACTTCAGTATGAAGGGGTGGAGCGTATTTATTTTGCCCTGACAGCCGCAGTTGTGTCATGGGTATGGTTCTTTGGACTTGCAGGTGCGGGCAGAGTAATTGGGAGAACGGATCGAACTGGACGTATCAGTCTGGTGTTCAATCGATTGTCCGCTGTGGTCATGGTCGGGCTGGCGTGTATGATGCTGTGGAAGCTTATCGCTGAATAGAAGACTGTGGTGTGGCTCATCTTGTAAAAATAAAGAAACTCCCTATGACGTTAATCGCGGGAGTTCAATGTGAGTGTTAATCTGGAAATTGCATGGCCTGTTGATCCAGTTATGGAGTCCGAGTTGGAATATGTAGTGATCGATAATGCATCGGGATTATTCAATATCTGGACGACCATCTGAGTCATCGTACGAATTTATTCTGCCTTCAGCAGCATGGATTCAATAAACAATTTCAGATCACGGCTTACACTGTTCAACTGATCAATGACCTCGCTGAACTCGGTTACTAGTACAGCCTGTTGGCTGCTGGACTGTGAGATGGAGGTGATCTCTTGTTGCATCTGCTGGATGGAATGCTGAACATCCTTCAAGGAACGTTCGATATTCACTGTAGCTTCTTTAGTGCCCGTAGAAAGTTTACGCACTTCAGATGCAACAACGCTGAATCCGGTGCCTGCTTCGCCTGCTCGGGCTGCTTCGATAGCCGCATTCAGGCCGAGTAGATTGGTCTGTTCCGAGATTTCACGGATGAATGCAGCGACTTTGTTTACTTCGCCTGAGTTCTGCACAGCCATGCGGGTATTATCCAAAATCTGCGTGGAAGAGGCCGTCAATTGCTCGGATTGGGCCGCTACCGTCTGTACCATATCGGTTAATTTTCCGCTGATCCCGCCGATCAATTCAGTGAAGTACTCCAGTTTCTCCTCATTCTGAAGAGAGAAACCAATGGCGAGTGTGCCCACAATATTCCCTTGCTCATCCCGAAGAGGGGTGGCCGCGGAGTTGATGGATGTGCCATAGAATTTCGCATCAATTCGGTTCGCTGAAGTTTCTCCGTGTATAAGTGCCCGGCGGAGTGTAGGGTCATCGAGGGAAACGGGGTCTCCTGCCTTGATGCCCAGATCGAGCTCGTTGCTGGGAACATAATACCAAAACTTCTCGGTATCGGTTACAGCAATCATGATATCGTGTTCTTTCAGCATAATTTTAAAATACGGACTTGCTGCAACGAGTGCTTCAACGATGTTCAATAAGGTTCAGCTCCTATAATGTATGTGCATATCATCCAGATGTATTGTATATACATCGTCAGAATTATGGGAATCTTGAAGACCCAACAAGGGCAATAAGATATATTAATTAAATTTTTAATAAATGAAACAGGAGGATTGCGTATTTTCAGAAATTTATGAAAATATGACAAAAAAGCAGGCGAGAACAATCAAGTTCTCGTCTGCTTTATTATCCGCCAATCTGGGACATGCGTCGTACAGTCGGCGTATGAGATTGCATTTTTTGTTCCAAAGCCAGAGCCATTTCATGATTCTTCGGTTTCATACCCAGTGCTTTGAGGAAGAGTGCCGCCATGGCATCCGGATCGTCCACGAAACGGCGAACATTATACTCATCCGACCAGTACAGACAGGCTTTGATATGTCCGTCAGCGGTCAACCGAAGTCGGTTGCAATTATCACAGAAGTGATCGCTCACGGGATGAATCAATCCGAATGTGCCTTCGGAGCCCACAATTTTCATATTGCGTGATGGGCCATTACCCGCAGGGCCTGTTGTATTTTCTACCGTCCAGCCTGCTTCAGCGCATACATCTGTCACGGCTTCCAGCGGCAAATAAGATTTGCGCCATGAATCCGAAGCGTGTCCAATCGGCATATATTCAATAAAACGCACATGAAGAGGTTGATCCATCGTCATGGCAATGAAATCCTTGATCTCATCATCGTTGATACCCTTCATCAGCACGACATTCAGCTTAATCGGAGCAAGGCCAGCGGCTGTTGCAGCTTCAATGCCTTTCAGTACCTTGTTCACATCCCCGCCCCGGGTAATCATGGAGAAACGATCAGCGCGCAGGGAATCCAGACTGATGTTAATCCGGTTCAAACCAGCGTCCTTCAATGCTTGAGCTTGCTTATCCAGTAGAAGAGCGTTGGTCGTCAGTGCAATATCGTCAATCCCGTCAATCGCTGAGATCATGCCGACGAGCTTATACAGATCCTTGCGCACCAGCGGTTCGCCCCCGGTGAGCCGAACTTTACGCATGCCCATCGGAGCGAGCACCTTCAGCACCTGTGCGATCTCTTCATAGCTCATAATCTCATCATGTGGAGCAAACTCCATGCCCTCCGCAGGCATGCAATACACACAGCGTAAATTACAGCGGTCCGTAACAGAAATACGGATGTAGTCATGTATTCGGCCAAATGAATCCTGAAGCAATTCCATGCAGACCACCCTTTCATCGGTTCAGATTGGAAATCTTCTAGAGGTTGTTCAAAAAGCCCGCTTTTGATTACGAAGGATGCCTACAGGCATCATCAGCATCGAATATGGAATTCAGCCGAAATCTCCGTTGCTCACGTAGCTCCATCTACGCTCCGCTACTCCATTTCTAGCTTCATCCCATCTTCTTGGTACTGAAAACCGGTCTTTTTGAACACTCACTTCTATTATAAATGATACGACAATTTCAAAAGGAACAGTTGCATCAAATTTTAGCTATTTCTCCAATCCGCGTCAATGATGACGTCAGATGACAGCATTTTTGGCAGGCTGGTTTAGATGGAATTGTCCCACGAGTTGCTGCAGGAAGACCGTAATGGCTTCCACGTTTTGCGACGAATGCTGAACTTGCAGCATATCACGAATCAGCTCCATCATCTCAGCCTCCACCTCTGCAGAAGTAGCCCGGTTTTGATGGCTGATTGCAGCAATATTCTCCATCAGCATAACCACTTGATCCACGACTTGTGTGCGCTCGGTTTCTTCAGCGGTAGCATTTTGCAAAAGTTGCGAAGCGGCCTGCACCAGTGTTGTTCCTTCAGCCAGAACCTGATCTCCCTCTGTAATTAACTGGGACGCAGCTCCTGCTGCAGCTGAGATTCGGTCCAGGATTTGATGAATGTTTTCCGTAGAAGAACGGGATAAATCAGCCAGCTTACGAATTTCCCCTGCCACAACCGAGAAGCCCTGGCCATGTTCGCCCACGCGTGCAGCTTCAATGGTAGCATTCAGAGCCAGCAGGTTGGTCTGAGCCGAAATCTCATCAATGACAGCCAGTGCACGGTATATCTCTTTCATGGTATCCATGAAAGACAAGATCGTACGGTTGGTATCGGATACCGCTCCTGAGATTTGGGTCATTTTGTCGCCGATTCGTTCCACTTCCTGCTGGGCCACGCCGATCTGTTCGGTTGCAGTGGTCTCCAGTTGGTGCAGCGTTATGCGCATGTGGTCGGCAGCGATCTTGGCTTGATCGAGATCTTCCAGTTGGGTACGGATAGCCTGAATCATCGAACCTAGCTTGTAGTTCACACGCTCAGTCGTACCCTGGGTTGTCTCTGTTGAGGTTCGCATCTGAACCTGATTATCCATTACGTCTACCGTGGCAAGTTGTACCTTCAGCATAATGCCTTCCAGAGAATCAATCATGTTATTGATCCACTTGGCCAGTTCACCCGATTCGTCTTGGGCAAAAGCAGACGTGTCCAGGCGCTTGGTCAGATCACCCCTGCCTTCGGCGTTAATTCGAATAAATCGACTTATTCGACGCAAGTCTTCATGAACCCGTCGATATTGGCTGCGATGCAGCTGTAATGCAGTGAAAAATCCGAATAACATATTAAAAGCCGCCATTGCTGCCGCACTCCACCCACTACCAGTGAGAGCATAGACGAGCGCGGCTCCTGCAACACCTGACAAGATCGTGAAGAAACTGTGCTGTTTGAACTGGCGCCAGCCGATGCTTCGTATCCGATACACTTCCTCCAGATCCCCTTCACACATCATTCCCCAGAGATCGGGACAGTGTGGCAGCTGGAAGGTGATGCCTTTACCGATGACAGAGATATGGCGGTAATCCGAGTAGCCGGGAAAGGCAACAAACAGATTGGAACCATTCTGAATGGTGTTAGCTACACCGGGGTGCAGTTCTCCGGTCGACGGATCAGTAAACATAAGCTCCAGCTCGGTATGTTCTTTAACGGAAACGATGCCCCAATCAGTGGTGACACCATCTTTCAGATTTTCTCCATGTGTAAAGGTACGATCTTCGAAGCGGCTTCTGGACAAGGCAGTGCCGGGCTGTAGATGGGGTCGTAATGTTGACTCAGCCATAAAGAGATAGTTGTCACCCGAATCGGGATAGATATGGCCTGACTCCCGCTGAATCAGGTCACCGAGGACATCTCCGGGAACACGGCTGCATAATGAACCAACATATCGACCTTCCTGTAGAATGGGGTTGATAAACAGCAAGGTGATATTATCGTGAAAGGCGGACGAGCGTGGACCAATATCCAACGTCAGTGGATCGGAATAAGGACCATACAAGCATTTTTTTCCATGACGATCTGCTCTGGAGTATTTCAATCCTGGTCCAATTAAAGCTTCGTGATCTTCATAGATCTGTCCAACATGTTTCTTGTATGTAGAGAATACCACCTGATTCTGTTCGTTCAACATAAATAGCTCCGTACTGTCAACGGCTCGAATATAACTGGATTGAAACCATGCATCTAGTTTGCTACGTTGCTGTGTACCTTCTAATACATCCTGTAATGGAACGGACTGTATCTGTTGAAGCAATCGATCCAGGTGATTCCATTGTTCATCTGCCCAGTCCATCATAAGCTGCCGCCGTGTTTCGGCAATTCCTTCAAAAATCTGTTCTACATCTTCCTTTATATGTGCGTTCAACCGATACGCTCGCCAGAGCGGCAATCCTTTTCTCCATCCCAGCCAATCAAACATCATAACCACCCCGATTTCTGGATTTGAAAGCTTCGTTCTACTGATCTTTGGATAGACCTACATATGTGGTTTTCAAAGTGATATATGACAAAGGAAGCCAGCCTGCGTGGTGATTGATCCGGAATTAGTGATACCGCCTTCATCATTCAGGAGCCATGACACGTGGAGGTGGAGCCCTTGTACGTCTATTCAATCTTTATACAAGAAAATGGACAAGAATACGAGGGCATATGTCATATTTTCCGAATATTTATTCAATAAATACAAATGATCGTGCGTTTGTTGTTAAGTGAAATGCATGTTAGCTATCTACGAAGAAAACTCACATGTATGGATCTGAGAATCCGTCTCATTTTACATTGTGTAACATGAACAGGCCCATACTCAAAACATACTGTATAATGTAATCCCCGCCCAAAGCGATATAGTATTATCTAACAAGCAAAACCTGTTACGTTCGTGTATATAAACCTCCCATTCAGCCTTGTGTGCCATGAAAATAACTTCCACAAAGGAGAATGCCCATGTCCTCCGCACCCTCAGCTACAGTCCCTGAAGCCTGCCATATTGATGTAGATCATGTGTCCGTTGTCTTTGGCACAGGTACACAACAAGTCACTGCTTTGTCGGATGTTACATTCCAGATCGAGTCCAATGAGTTTGTCTCTCTGCTGGGCCCTTCCGGCTGTGGCAAGTCGACCTTGCTCCGGTTAGTGGGTGATCTGCTTCAGCCCACCTCAGGCACCGTTCGCATTGCGGGTCAGGAGCCTGAGCGGGCTCGAATACAGCGACAGTTCGGTATTGTCTTCCAGACACCAGCCCTGTTCGATTGGCGCACCGTTCGTCACAATGTGGAATTGCCCTTGGAACTGCTGGGTACCCGCCGGAAGGAGTGCCGCCGCATTAGCAGTGAACTGCTTGAAATGGTAGGGCTAACCCGCTTCGCCGACCATTATCCATGGCAGCTCAGTGGAGGCATGCAGCAACGGGTCTCCATTGCGCGTGCCCTTGCGCTTGATCCACCATTGCTGCTCATGGATGAACCCTTCTCGGCCCTGGACGAATTCACCAAAGAAAAGCTTCAATTGGAGCTGCTTGAGATCAAACGCTCGACAGGCAAGACCTTCCTCTTTGTCACACACAGTATCCCCGAAGCCGTATTTCTGTCCGACCGGATCATCGTACTTTCGGCGCATCCGGGGCAGGTGCATTCCATTCATTCCGTCAATCTGCCTTCTGAACGTCATGGTGAACTTAGAGAAACCGAAGCTTACTATAACATGATCACGACTATTCGCAATTGCTTTTACGAGGAGCGTGATGAATCTCATGTCCCTGCGATTCCTTAAACCAGGATATCGATCCTGGGTCTTCATTTGGATTATGGCCGTATTGGTGCTGTGGGAAGGAATCGCCTGGATGCTGCAACTGTTCCTGTCACCCCAGCAGGCGGCGTCTCGTCTTCCTTATCTGCACGATGTCCTGGCAGCCTTGTTTCGTTACTCGGGTACGCTGGCAGAGCAGGGGGCTGTCACTTTTGGCAATGCCGCCATTGGTTTTACAGGGGGAACGCTGCTCGGCCTGGGTCTGGCTCTGCTCATGAGCGCGGCTGTCTGGCTGGAGCGCACATTATCGCCATATGTAGTCTCCTCACAGATGGTTCCGGTTATTGGTCTTGCACCCATTGTGTACGGCATTATCCACAACGCGGAGTGGGCCCGAATTGTCATGGCGGCGTATGTAACCTTCTTCCCGATCATTATCCATACGTTAAAAGGATTAAAAAGTGCAGCACCAGAGCATCTGGAGCTGATGCGTTCCTGCGGGGCTTCACTGACCGCGCGATATATCAAATGTCTGCTGCCCTCAGCACTGCCGGGACTTTTTTCCGGATTGAAAATAGCTGCTCCGCTGGCGGTGACCTCCTCTATCGTTGTGGAATTGATGGGCGCTCCCGACGGACTCGGCGTTCTGATGGTCAGTTCGTTATATTACGGTCATGCCCAAGCTGGCATGTTCTGGGCCACCATCATGCTTAGCATTGGCATTGGCTTGATCTCGTATCTGGCCATCAGTCTGGCTGAACGTTGGCTAACCCCCTGGCAGCCTGAATTTAGGGCCAAAGGAGGCGATGGCACGTGAGTGAAGGGAGAGTGATGCAGCGGAAGCGGGACGAAGGTGTGGCAATTGCTGCGATCAATGGCGCGGCTGCACCCCTCACGGGTTCACAGATGACCTCTGCTCCCGGATCGGAAATTCATGGACAACAGGGACAAGCCGAAAAGGCCAGCTCGGGCACTGGCGTTCGCGGGCGCTCGATTGTACTGAGCATGCTTCCCTGGGGTGCAGGTGTGATGTTTCTCGCTCTCTGGCAGCTCAGGTTGTTTCACTGGATATTCTCGCTGGAAAGCTACCAACTTCCTGTACCTTCCGCGATTGCGGCATCCATTCAGGAAAATGCCAATATGCTCTTTCGTTATGCGATGTACAGCGGAACCGAAATGCTGGGAGGTTTCTTGCTCGGCTCACTGCTCGGCGCTCTGGCAGCAGCAGGTGCATCGTTCTTTCCAACAAGCGGCAGGGCGGCAGTTACGGTTCTGTCAGCACTGAATGCTGTTCCAATCGTGGCTCTTGCCCCGATTATGAACAATTGGTTCGGTGACGGGATCTGGTCACGTATTGCAGTCATCACCGTCATTACGATGGCGGCTATGGCGGTCAGCCTGTTTAAGGGGTTGACTTCCATTCAGCCGCAGTACAGTGATCTGCTGAGTGGCCTTGCCGCGAGCAGGATGCAGTTTTTTTGGAAGCTGAGACTGCCTCACGCCATACCTTCCCTCTTTGCGGGTCTGAAAATCAACATGTCGACCAGTATTATCGGGGCCATTGTGGGTGAATTTTTCATCGCCTCACAAGGGCTGGGGTACTTGCTCTCGGATCAGATTCGACTGGCGAACATGCCCTTGGCCTGGTCCTGCATTGTCATCGCTGCCGCGCTCGGTATTGTGTTGTATGAAGCGGTTGTCCTGGCAGAAAAACGACTCATTCCGTGGAATCGTGCACGCACAGATCCATAACGTACATCAGGATAGCAACCATAGATTGATAGAGCTGGTGAAGTAGAGCCTCACACTACCTAATTGAAAAATCGTATATACACAGGGGGTTGTTCTGTCCATGTACAAAACGTTGAAGTTGGGTCTGTTGGTCATGGTTATGTTGGTGGTTACGGTGCTGAGCGCATGTTCTACGAAGTCCGAGCCGGCTACTGAGCCTGTTGCTGCAAGTTCAGGAGGGGCGGGCGAAGCAGATCAACCCTTAACCAAAGTGAAAATTCAACTGAAATGGGTGCCGCAGGCTCAGTTTGCCGGGATTTACGCAGCGAAGGAAAAAGGTTTTTTTGCAGATGAAGGCATTGATGCCGAGATTATTCCAGGTGGGCCGGATATCGTGATTGAGCAGCAGGTGGTCAATGGCGCGGCCGATGTGGGGATCACGGGGGTAGACAGTCTTTTGGTCAGCCGGGATAACGGTCTGCCGCTCGTCTCGCTCGCCCAGATCTCACAGAAAAGCAGTTATCGCTTGATTGCCAAGAAGTCCCTGGGTATCACCGATCCCGCTCAGATGAAAGGCAAGAAGGTCAGTACCTGGTTCGGCAGTCAGCAGTTTCAGGTTCTCGCGTTTATGGAGAAGAACGGCCTGGATCCAAAGAAAGACATTGAACTGGTGAAGCAGGGGTTCACGATGGATCAGTTTTTCAACGATCAGGTAGATGTGGCGACGGCAACGATCTATAACGAATATCACGTGGTGCTGGAAAGTGGAACAAAAGAATCCGATCTGGATGTGTTCAACATTGAAGATGCCGGTGTTGGCATGCTGGAGGATACGCTGATTGCCAAGAAAGATTGGGTAGACAGTAATCGTGAGCTGGCGGTTAAAGTGACTCGTGCCATTCTGAAAGGCTGGAATTATGCCATCGACAATCAGGAGGAGACAGTGGATATCGTGATGAGTAATGTGACGGAGGGCAGCACCACCCGTGAACATCAGGTCACGATGCTGGAAGAGATTGCAAAGCTGATTCGCCCGGAAGGATTTACGGAGCAGCAAGTTGGCAGTTTTGTAGATGAGTCATTTACCCGAACTGCGGATATTGCTCTGAACTATGGACTAATCAAAAAAGCCGCCAACCTGGATGAAGCGCTGGAGAAAAGCATCTATGAAGAAGCGGTGAAATAAGCGTTGAGGAGGATGACGAATGAGTTCTGTAGATCAGCAGCCGCAGCCGCTTGGCGGTACGAAGGAAGAATGGCTGGAGAAGGATCGTAAATACGTATGGCATCACATCTCGCCTCATAACGATCATCCGATGATTGCGGTAAGCGGGGAGGGCAGCTGGATCACTGATCAGGATGGCACACGTTATCTGGATGCGATGTCTGGACTTTGGTGTGTGAATGTGGGGCATGGCCGTGAGGAGATTGCGAGGAGTGCCTACGAACAGATGAAAGCCCTCGCTTATGTACCGATGACGCAGAGTCATGAACCGGCGATTTTGCTGGCGGAGAAGCTGAATGAATGGCTGGAGGGGGAGTATCGAATATTCTTCTCCAACTCGGGTTCAGATGCGAATGAGGTGGCTTTCAAAATAGCCCGTCAGTATCACCATCAGAATGGTGAGCCTACTCGGCACAAATTCATCTCCCGTCACCGTGCCTATCACGGCAACTCCATGGGTGCGCTGGGCGCGACCGGGCAAGCCGCCCGCAAGATCAAGTACGAGCCGCTCGGCGTAGGCTTCTCTCATGTTCCGCCACCGTATTGTTATCGCTGTCCGTTTGGACGGAACATAGATGGATGCGGACTCGAGTGCGCATCCATCTATGAAGAGGTGATTCGTTGGGAAGGTCCTGAGACGGTTGCCGCAGTAATTATGGAGCCGGTGATTACAGGGGGCGGCATGATTGTGCCCCCGCCGGATTATATGCGGACCGTGCAAGAGATCTGTCAGCGCTATGGCGTGCTGCTCATTGTCGATGAGGTCATCTGTGGTTTTGGCCGCTCGGGGCAGAAGTTTGGTCATCAGAATTATGGTGTACAGCCAGACATTGTGACGATGGCAAAAGGCATGACCAGTGCGTATTCGCCGCTATCAGCAACGGCTGTGAGAGCCGATCTGTATGACACGTTCCGGGAACCCGGGCCGGATGCCCATTTTCGCCACGTAAACACATTTGGTGGCAATCCGGTGTCCTGCCGGGTGGCACTGGCGAATCTGGAGATTCTGGAACGAGAGAATCTGGTCAGCCGCGCGGAGGAACTGGGTTATCTGCTTCGTGAGAAGCTGGAACCTTTGCTAGAGCTGTCCATTGTGGGGGATATCCGTTCATTCGGATTCGCCTGTGGGGTGGAATTGATTGAAGCAGACGGGTCTCCTGCAGAAGCGGATAAAGTGATGAAGGTACTCGCCAGTTGTAAAAGGGACGGTATTCTGATTGGCAAGAACGGTGATAGCGTGCCAGGGTTTGCAAACATTTTGACGATCTCCCCACCGTTTGTCACCAATGAGGATGAGTTGGATCTGATCGCTGGAAGTTTACTCGTTGCACTACGTAGTCTGGACGCAGGTTAATACGATAAATATGTGCAAGGAGGTAAGGGACGATGCAGACCACAACAGGCACACTCATTAATCAGCTTCGGCTGAATGAACGAATTGAGCAGTTGTCACGTATTGGCCGAATCGCAGAGACGGGTGTCTGCCGACTTGCCCTGACCCCGGAAGATATGGACGGCATCATACAGGTTCGTCTCTGGATGGAAAAGGTCGGTCTGACGACTCGACTTGATGCCTTCGGCAATCTGATTGGTCGTCTGGAAGGTGTGGATCAGGCCCTGCCGATCCTTATGATTGGTTCCCATATCGACTCTCAGCCCTATGGCGGACGATATGATGGAGCGATTGGTGTGCTTGGCGCACTCGAAGCGGTGCAATGCCTGATCGAAAATGGCATTCAGCCCCGTATGCCAATTGAGGTGATTGCTTTTTGCGATGAGGAGGGTTCCCGTTTTAATAAAGGCCTGTTCGGCTCACGTGGCATAACCGGTCAGTTGGAAGAAGGCGAACTGGATCGACAGGATAAAAACGGAGTGACCCGCCGTGAGGCGCTGGAAGCCTTTGGTTGTTCTCCTTCGGATTTTGAAGAAGCGATCTATCCGCCAGGTTCCATAGGCAGTTATCTGGAGCTGCACATTGAGCAGGGGCCGGTACTGGAAGCATTGAATGCTCCTGTGGGTCTGGTGACGGGCATTTCGGGCCCGCTATGGCTCACGGTGACGATGAAAGGGATGGCGGGTCATGCCGGCTCCGTTCCGATGGCAATGCGGCATGATGCTTTGGCAGGCAGCGCCAAAGTCATTTCTGCTTTTGACGATATGGTGAGAGAAGACCCGGAAGCTCCAACTGTAGGTACGGTGGGAAGTCTGAGGGTGTTTCCAGATTCGCGGAATATCATCCCGGAGGAAGTCAGCTTCACAGTGGATTTGCGAGACATGGAGATGGAGCGCAGGAACCGGCTTGAAGCTCGATTGATGAACATTTTGGATGACGTGAGTTCCCGTTATGGTCTAACGTATTCGCTGACAGAGGATACGAACAGTGAGCCGCGGTATTGTGCAGAGCCAATCATGTCGGTGATTCGTTCATCCGCGGAAGAGATCGGGGTTCCTTTGCCAGAACTGATGAGTGGTCCGTTCCATGATGCGTTAGCCCTTTCTTTTGTATGTGATTATGGCATGATTTTTGTCCGCAGCAAGGACGGCATCAGTCATCATCCCAGTGAATATTCCACCCCCGAGGATATTGGATTGGGTACGGAAGTGTTGTATCGCACCATTCGGAGGATGTGCAGTGGAGAGAATGAACCAACCATTTTACCTGAGGAGGCGTTGTGACGTTATGGCCAAAATCAGTATCGGATTAATCCAGGCTTCTCATGAGATTGAAGGTTCGGCTCCCGTTGAGGTTCACAAAGAAGCTGCGGTTCAGAAACACATTGCGCTGGTTCGAGAAGCGGCTGCACGAGGGGCGAAGATCATCGGGTTGCAGGAAGTATTCTATGGACCTTACTTTTGCACAGAGCAAAATCCCAGATGGTATGCATCCGCTGAACCGGTGCCGGAAGGACCTACGACCAAGCTTTTTCAGGAGCTGGCGAAGGAGCTTGCGGTGGTGATTATTTTGCCGGTGTACGAGGTGGAGGGCGTTGCTTCGTATTACAATACGGCGGCCGTCATTGATGCAGATGGTTCATATCTGGGCAAATATCGCAAACATCACATCCCGCATGTGGAAGCAGGTGAGGGTACGAACGGGTTCTGGGAAAAGTATTATTTCAAACCAGGGAACCTCGGGTTTCCAGTATTTGATACGGCTTATGCCAGAGTTGGCGTGTACATCTGTTATGACCGTCATTTCCCGGAAGGGGCACGATTGCTCGGATTGGCGGGGGCAGAGATTGTGTTCAATCCATCCGCTACAGTTGCGGGTACATCGGAATATCTGTGGAAACTGGAACAGCCTGCTCATGCGGTAGCTAACGGCTATTATGTTGCAGCCATTAACCGGGTTGGCGTGGAAGCGCCGTGGAATATGGGTGAATTTTATGGGCAGTCGTATCTGGTGGACCCGCGAGGCAGAATGGTAGCCATCGGCAGCCGTGATCAGGATGAGGTTGTCATTGGCGAGATGGATACGGAGATGATTCGTGAGGTACGTAATGTATGGCAATTCTATCGGGATCGCAGACCGGAAACGTACGAACATCTGGTTAGTCTGTAAAAGTGGCTGGAAGCTAGTACGAATCATTCTCCAGGAGGTGCATGACATTGATGAACAGCTCAGGAACAACGTTATCCGATTATGGGTGGGAGAGTCGTTTTGCCGAGATGAAACCCGCCATGACAGGGAAGGAAGCGATGGAGGAGTCAAACCGCTGTCTGTACTGTTACGATGCACCTTGTATCAAGGCCTGTCCAACCGACATCAACATCCCTTCTTTTATTAGCAAAATATCCACAGGGCACCTGAAAGGTTCGGCCCGCACCATTATGGATGCGAATCCGGTTGGAGCCAGCTGCGCACGTGTCTGTCCCACAGAGGAACTGTGTGAAGGCGCATGTGTGCTGAACGAATCGTCAAAACCGATTCGAATTGGTGACTTGCAGCGTTATGCCACTGATTGGGCACGGACGAAGAATGAGCCGTTGTTCCAAGCGGCACCTGCCAATGGGAGAACCGTCGCTGTTGTGGGAGCAGGGCCAGCGGGACTGTCGGCGGCACGTGAATTGGGGCGCGCAGGGTATGAGGTGACGATCTATGAAGCCAAACCCAAAGGCGGCGGGCTGAATACGTATGGCATAGTATCTTTCCGTCTGCCCGAATCGGTTGCGCTATGGGAAGTGGAGCAGGTGGAAGCACTTGGTGTGCAGATCCGTTACGGGGTACGCATTGGTGTGGATATTCCTGCTACGCAGTTGCTGGAGCAGCATGAAGCGGTCATTCTGGCCTGTGGCATGGGCTCAGTACCCATGTTGGGCATTGAAGGGGAGACACTGGAAGGTGTCTATGATGCGATTGAACTGGTGGAGTCTACCAAGCAGGGGGTTCCGCCCGCGCTGAATGGTCTGAAGGTCGCCGTGATTGGCGCGGGCAATACGGCGGTAGATGCAGCAACTTGTTCCGTACGTCTGGGTGCAGAGCGGGTGCAAATGTTATATCGGCGCGGGGAAAGCCACATGACGGCATATGCGTTTGAATATACGTTTGCCAAGCAGGAGGGTGTGGAGTTCCGCTGGTTTACGATGCCGCAGCGTATTATCGGAGACGAGAAAGGTCGGGTTCAGGCTGTGGAATGTGTGAAAATGGAGCTAATTACCCCGCCTGGTGGTGGGCGCGCGTTGCCTGTACCTGTCGAGGAATCGGAGTTCATGATTGAATGTGATACGGTCATCCGGGCGATTGGACAGCAGCGGTTATTACCCTTAATCGAAGCGTTTGGTCTGCGTCACCACTGGGGCGTCGTTGAGATCGAACCGCATACGTACCGTACCTCACACCCTCAGATCTATGCGGCAGGAGACGTTATATTTGGTCAGGGTCAGGGTGAGGCGATGGTTGTCTCGGCTGCACAGCAGGGTAAGCTCGCTGCTGCGGCAGTCATGAAGGCATTGCCTGGACAGGAGGAAGAGACGGCGTGAGTTGTGAGGGGAACAAGGTACGGAGTGTCCAGTGTAACTAGTGAGTTCAAACAACACCAAGGAGGGATCGTTATGGCTGACTTATCCATTAATCTGGCAGGTATTCGATCACCCAATCCGTTCTGGCTGGCTTCTGCCCCACCAACCAATACGGGATATCAGGTCCAGCGTGCGTTCGAGGCGGGCTGGGGCGGTGCAGTGTGGAAGACGCTGGGCGAACCAATTATCAATACATCCTCCCGTTTCGCGGCGGTCCATTTTGGTGGGCAGCGGGTGGCGGGGTTTAACAATATTGAATTGATATCCGATCGTCCGCTGGAAGTGAATCTGCGAGAGATTGCCGAGACCAAGAAGCGCTTCCCGGATCGTGCGGTTGTGGCATCACTGATGGTGGAGCCTACGCGGGAGAAGTGGCATGAGATTGTGAAAAAGGTGGAAGCCGTCGGTGTGGATGGCTTGGAGCTGAACTTTGGCTGCCCGCATGGCATGGCTGAACGTGGTATGGGAGCGGCCTCTGGTCAGCAGCCTGACCTGGTCGAACTCCAGACGATGTGGGTGAAGGAAGTGGCGACCACACCGGTGATCGTGAAGCTCACGCCGAATATCACGGATATTACGGCGACCGCCCGGGCAGCTGTACGTGGCGGCGCGGATGCGATCTCCCTGATCAATACGATTAACTCCCTGGCAGGTGTGGATCTGGATTCGTGGAATACCGTGCCCCATGTGGGCGGCAAAGGAGCGCATGGTGGATACTGTGGCCCAGCGGTGAAGCCAATTGCACTGAACATGGTTGCTGAGTGCGCACGTAATCCGGAGGTGGGTGTGCCGATCTCAGGTATTGGCGGCATATCCGACTGGCGGGATACCGCAGAGTTTCTGCTCATGGGCGCTACAGGGGTGCAGGTATGTACCGCAGCGATGCATCATGGATTCCGTATTGTGGAGGACATGATTGATGGGCTGAACGATTATTTGGACGAAAAGGGTCTAAGCAGTGTAGCAGAACTGGTAGGTCAGACGGTTCCGCGTTACTCGGATTGGGGCAATCTCGATCTGAACTACAAAGTGGTCGCTCGCATCAACCGCGATGTCTGCATCAATTGCAACAAATGCCATATTGCTTGTGAGGACACCTCGCATCAGTGTATTGATATGTTGACCGACCCGTCCGGTTCCTATCTGGAAGTAGTGGAAGAAGATTGTGTTGGATGTAATCTGTGTTCAATCGTTTGCCCGGTGGATGGGGCGATTGAGATGGTTGAGCTTGTACCTGAGCAGGAACCTGTAACCTGGAATGAACGTCAGTCTGCGATTGCCATGCTGCAATCCGTTAGAGATCAATCAACCAAGGAGGCGATATCATGAATACCCGCAAATTGATTCGTAACGGTGTTTTGGTGACAGCGTCAGATACCTTTGAAGCAGATATTTTGATCGAAAAGGGTAAAATCACACAGATTGGCATCGGACTGGTGCCTGACGAACGAACGGAAATGGTGGATGCAGCGGGGTGTTACGTCATTCCGGGTGGTATCGACCCGCATACGCATCTGGATATGCCCTTCGGTGGAACGGTAACGGCGGATGATTTTGCGACGGGAACGACAGCAGCAGCCTTTGGTGGTACAACAACGATCATTGATTTCTGCCTGACACAAAAAGGCCGTCCATTAATCGAATCCCTCCAGGAGTGGCATGCCAAAGCCGAGGGGAAAGCCGCCATTGACTACGGCTTCCATCTGATGATCGGCGAGATGAATGATCAGGTGCTGGAAGAATTGCCGCAAATCATTGAAGAGGAGGGGGTGTCATCGTTCAAGGTGTTCATGGCGTACAAAAATCAGTTCCAGGCCGACGACGGGATTCTCTTCCAGACGTTGCAGAAGGCAAAAGAGTACGGCGCACTCGTCATGGTTCATGCCGAGAACGGGGATGTCATTGATCTATTGGTTCGACAGGCGTTAGCCGAAGGGCGCACGGAGCCAATCCACCATGCGCTGACTCGTCCATCCATGCTGGAGGGAGAAGCGACGGGCCGGGCGGCCCGACTGGCTGCACTTGCAGATTCACAGCTGTATGTGGTGCATGTAACCTGTGCAGAAGCGGTGGAGCAGATCGCGCGCATGCGTGAAATGGGCTATCGGATCTGGGGGGAAACCTGTCCTCAATATCTGACATTGGATCAGTCGATTATGGATCAGCCGGATTTTGAGGGTGCAAAGTATGTCTGGTCACCACCGCTACGGGAAGCATCTCATCAGGAAGCGTTGTGGAACGCGCTGAAAAGTGGCCAACTGCAAACCATTGGCTCCGATCATTGTTCGTTTAATTTCAAAGGCCAGAAGGACCTGGGCAAGGATGATTTTAGCAAAATCCCGAACGGGGGGCCTGTCATCGAAGATCGCCTCAGCATTCTGTATTCGGAAGGTGTAGTCAAGGGGCGGATTACGCTCAATCAATGGGTCGATCTATGTTCGACAAGAGCGAGCAAGTTGTTTGGATTATTTCCGCAGAAAGGCACTCTGGCTGTAGGAACAGATGCGGATATCGTTATTTTTGACCCATCTGTATACAGGGTAATCTCGGCAGATACGCATCATATGAATGTCGATTACAGTGCATTTGAAGGTATGTCGGTACAGGGGTGTCCGGTGACGGTATTGTGCCGCGGGGAGTATGTCATCCGAGATCGGCAGTATGCCGGAACAGCGGGAGCAGGCCAATATGTGAAGCGCAACAAATATGATGCAGGTGCACCCATACCGATGAAACAGCCTGTGACGGCAGTGAATGGAGGGAGAAGCTGATGTCGGATCATGATGTGTTTGAGGCCGAGAGGATCGCCATCGAGCGAATGGTTGCACAGGGGTATCGGATCTATGCGGTCCGGGAACATCTGGAGGGTGCTCACGTCATATGGGGGCACCCGGATCTTCCCGAAGAGAAACAAGAGCAATACGTGGGCACGGCGTCTGGACGGAAGTGGTTCAGTCATATCCTGATTCGCCAGCTTCAGGAGCAGCGGGGAGCTGGAATAGCATAGAACTGTGAGGTGAGGACAGAGCACAAGAGTAAAGTTCCTCTCACCCTAGGGGGCCATTAACGTACTCGTACGCATAGATCGCTAATTCAATTGCAACCCTTTTCTCAGGGAGGATATAGTCCTCTCCCAAAAGGGCTTCGATTTTGTCCAAACGGTGATATAGCGTCTGTCTAACGATATATAGCGCGGTGGCCGTTTCTTGCTTGGAGCAGCATAGGACCAAATATTGTTTGAGCGTACGCAGCAACTGACCTCCTTTCTCCATATCGTAACGGATGAGCGGCCCCAGATATTCTTCGATGAAATCATTCAGATTACCACTCTGCTTCATGCTGGCTATAATACGGTAGCAATGAAGGTTACTGTAAAAGGGCTGCTGCATCTCGCCGATGTCCTTCTGAATCCGAAGTGTCTCCTTCGCGGAATCCAGGCTATCCTTGAGTCGTGAGAGATCCGCGCAGCTATGACCAATACCGAACATGCCTGAGAAGAGGCAGTGGGTCTGTTCCTGCTCGTGCTGCTGCAGCTGTTCAATGCAGCGCCAGAGACTGCTTTTACGCTGAGATCCAGGTAGTGGGTCGAGAATGATAAGAATGATCTGGTGATTCAGAACGGTGCTGTAGAGGGTGAAGTTCTCCCGAGCGAACACGGAACGGGCGACGATGTTGCGTTGGATCAATAATTTCTGAAGTTTGAGGCTGTCTGTATATGCGGGGTTACTGTCGAATAAAATAATCGTGGCTTTGCTCGTTGCGAGAAGGGGATTAACGGCGGATACATATTCATGAATTTCCTTCGTGGAGTGATGTCCGTTAAGCCAGTCAATGACCCACATATCTTCCTTGTAGCGGCGTTTCTCTTCCATGTATTTGGTTCGCATCCAGTCCTGGGCAATCGCAGCCGCGCAGCGTTCCAGTGCCTGGATGACGAATTCATCCGAAGGTTTGATTGGTATATTTGAATCGTGATCCGGCAATTTTTGGTGCATGAGTACAAGATCCGCAAAGGTGTAGTCCAACGCCTGAACAGGCATGCTGATCACATCCAATGTGCTCTCCGTGTATGCTTTTAACGCTGTACGATCCTCCCCCTCCGAATGTCTTCGCTGCGAAAACCAATCTTGCCTACGAGTCTCTAACTCCTCTGGAGGACAATAGGGAACACGACTTGCTTCTCCTTCAAATGGGTATAACGCCACGGCACATCCGGTTGTTCGTGACAATAATCGAAGCAAAGGTTGTACGCCATCTCCATTCAGGAGAAGTTGGTTAAAGGAGGTGGTGAGGTGATCAAGTTCGGCGATCATCCGCTGATGGCTGCGAATCAAGGTAAAATGAAGATCTTGCGTAATATCGATATATCGGACTTGTTCGTGGAACCAGATCAAGGGGAAATCCGCTGCGACTGCGATTTCCTTCATGGCACCGAGCTGCGACCTTGTGTGATCCCCCAATTCCATACAGAGTCCGGCAGCCCCGCGTGCAATTAACTGACGCAGGAAAGACAGACCTTGCTGCTCACCTTCCTGCCAGCCAATGCCTGTCGTCAGCACCAATTCCCCGCCATTGAGCAGGTCCCCTACCTCAGGCACCTCCATAATATGAACCCAGCGAACATACCGCTCCAGCGCACGATCACTGGCCAGAACCTCTGCCTTGCGAAACACGGGACGTTTTAACATGTCTCTGACTTGAATATGTAGCGTTGTCTCCCCCACACAACCACCGTCCTTCCCCAATCACATGTGATCTATCTGGAGTCTGGAATCCGTCAACTTGCATAATTAATCCATATTATAAGTCGATTTACAGCAGATGGGCTGAAATCTCACGTTCATTTGTTTTAAATGACAATCCAGACCATTGTTTTTGTGATTTTGATTAAATGAATTATTTATAATGTCAGTTTATATCTCGTGTAAACTCACATAAAAAAGCCCCTTACCATCCCATCGGAATTCAATCATTCCAATAAGTGCTAAGGGGCGAGAGGTTAGAACGTATAGTCTGTATCTAAGTTGTACTCGAACCGTTATATAAGAACGACTCTCTACTTGTTAATCTTCGATTCTTTTCTTTTTAAATTTCATCAGGAACTCATACACAATCGGTACGATAACCAGTGTGAGCAGCGTGGAGCTGATCAGACCGCCGATTACGGTGATTCCGAGTCCTTTGGAGATGATACCCGCACTTTCTTCGAGACCCGTTACGAGTGGCAACAGGGCACCGATCGTTGCGAGAGCTGTCATCAGAATTGGACGCAGACGAGTTGCACCGGCTTCCAGCAAGGCTTCACGGGTAGGCATCCCCTCTTTTTCCTTGTGAATAACACGGTCGATCAACACGATGGCGTTGGTGACCACGATCCCGATGAGCATCAGTCCACCCATCATGGCGGAGACGTCAAGCGTACCCCCAGCGATGAACAAACCTACCATAATACCAATCACCGTAAATGGCAGGGAGAACAGGATTGCAAATGGTGCCAATCCGCCGCCGAATGTAACAACGAGCACGAAGTATACAATGGCGATGGCTGCCAGCATGGCGAGACCCAGTTGAGTAAACGTATCATTAATTTGTTCGGTTGTACCGCCGAATTTCACCTCAACGCCATCAGGCAGATCCAGTTTGTCGATCTCAGCCTGTAAGTTACTCGAGGCTTTCGTTACATCCGAAGCCAGGATGTTGGCTGTAACTTGTACAACAACCTTACCATCAATTTGCATGATGGAGTTCGGGGACGTACCTTCTTCCACTTTGGCAACATCTTTGATCGGTACTTCAATGCCAAGCGGTGAAGTGACGGTTTCATTCTCAATCTCTTTAATGCTGCTGAATGATTTGTTGTCTGTCTCTACATATACTTTGTACGTTTTGTTATCAATATCGACTTCCGTAAGCACAGGACGTTCCCGTACCGGGCTGAGCGTCATAGCCAGTTGGCCTGCAGTCAGGCCCAGGGAACTCAATTTCTCCTGATCTGCCACGAGCGTATACTGCCCGTAGGTGTCAGCGAGTGTTGTATCTGCTTTTTCAAAATTATCCTTATCCGCTTCAACCAGTTTCAGAATTTCGTCTGATACAGGTTTGAGTTGCTCTACATTATCGCCATAGATGGACAGGCTCAAGCCACTGCCACCCAAACCGCCGGACATGTCGAGCTCATTCCAGGTTCCTACGGTAACTTCCTTCTTCAGACCTTCGACAAGCTGTTCTTTCACTTGAGTAAAGTTCTTCGTATCTTCGTTATATTCAATATAGAATAGCGCTGAGTTTCCGCCACCGCCACCCATACTGCTCAGTGGGTTCGTGCCGCCAATGGAATATTGCATTTTCTCCAGACCCGGTTGTTTCAGCAACCACTTCTCGGCCACGAGTGCTTCTTTTTCTACATCTTCACGCAAAGATCCGGTTTGTGGACTGTACGTAATGGTCACATATTTATCTTGTTGTTCCGGCAAGAAGCTTGCACCGATGAACGGGTACAGGAACAAACTTCCGACCAGCAGGATCACTGCAATACTGACCGTGATGAGTTTGTGAGACAGTGTCCAGTTCAGCAGGCGTTTGTAACCTTCAGCCATTTTGCCTGGTTTTTCTTCGTGATTCTGTTTGTTCTTCAACCCTTTACGGAACAGGGTATGCGCAAGCATCGGTACAATGGTAATGGCGACAAGCAGGGATGCTAGCAAGGCGAATACCATGGTCAGTGCAAATGGCATGAATAGCTCACCGACCATACCGCTTACCAATGCCAGTGGCAGGAATACAGCAATGGTTACGATGGTGGAGGAAAGAATGGGAATGAACATCTCGCGCGTTGCTTCGCGGACCAGTTCACGGCCTTTCAGTCTCTCTCCTTTGAGTGTTAATCGGCGGTAGATGTTCTCGATAACAACGATGGAGTCATCGACAACCCGTCCGATGGCAACCGTCATGGCACCCAGCGTCATCATGTTCAGGGTGATGTCCATCATATTGAGCGCAGTCAATGCCATGAGCAAGGAGAGCGGGATCGAGATAATGGAGATAATGGTTGAACGGATATTACGCAGGAATAACAGGATGATCAGGATGGCAAACAAAGCGCCAAAAACGGCTTTGCCCAGCATCGTGTTCACCGAGTCCTGAATGGGCTTACCTTGGTCAAGCAGTACAGTCAAATCAGCATTTTTGAACTGCGTTTGCAAATCTTCCGCTTTGTCTTTGACTGCGTTGACGACATCAACCGTGTTGGCATCGTTGGATTTTACAATGGAAATACCGATCGATTCCTTGCCGTCTGTCCGGGAAATGGATTCCGCTTGACCGATGACTTCGATCTTGGCAATTTCACTTAGTTTTACAGTTGGAATGCCAGGTGAATTGGCAGCACCTGAAGGACTACCTGCACTGGCGTTACCGCCAGCAGCTTGACCTGTGGACTGGTCTGTTCCTTGTGCAGAGCCAGGAGTGGCACCTTGACCTGCTTGGCCAGCTGCCGAGGATTCACCAGTTGGTGCTCCAGAGCTTTGTGCAGCTGCGCCTGAACCATTGCCTGTGGAAGCACCGGCACCGCCGGGTACAACTGGAATGGCAAGGTTTTTCAGATCATCGATGTCGACGATGTTTCCGTCCACGACAACGGCCTTCTGGGATTTATCCAGTTCAAACAGTCCAAGAGGCACACGGATGGAGGAACCTTGAACGATGCCGTTTACCGTATCTTCCGTTAGGCCCAGCTCGGCCATTTTGGCTTGGTCGAACTTCAGTTGAACTTCTTTCACATATTGACCTGACACCTGAACCTGAGCTACACCATCAATATCTTCGAGTGCAGGCTGAATATCCGATTCAACCAGTCGTGTCAATTGTTCCAGGTCACCGCCGTCCTTGTCGGACAGGCTCAGAGATACAACCGGGAAAGAGTTAATGCTGAACTTGGAAATGGTCGGCTTCTGCACACTGTCAGGCAATTGAACTTCATTCAATGCCTCGCGAACGGTTGCCGTTGCGTTGGTTAGATCTGTTCCATAATCAAATTCGAGTGTGATCGATGCTGCATTCTCCATGGAAGTGGAGGTCACCGTCTTCACGCCATCTACATTACGTAGTTTTACTTCCAGCGGCTTCGTGACATCCTCAACAATTCCCTCCGGTGCAGCCCCCGGATCAATGGCAGTGACATTCAGAAACGGTACGTTGATGTTCGGGATCGTCTCTTGTTTCATCGTCAATCCGCTGTACAAACCTGCGAATGAGATGATGATTGTCAGAATCCAGATCGCAAACTTGTTGTTCAGTGAAAAATTAATAATACCTTTCATACGATGGTTTCTTCTCCTCTCTGTTTCTCCTGTTTATGTGTGTGACGAGTCAGCAGGGATGAACCGGCTATACATGGCATCCAAAATATGCTGAAGCTCGGAGTGCAAGGCTTGAATGGCAGTTACGTTCTCCAGATTGTGCATCATGCCCAGAATAATGGCACGCCGCGGCGTGAATTCCATCATCTCCTGCCTGAGAATGGCAATGGTTTCAAGTGCATCATTCTTTGGTTGCCCGGCAGGCAGTTCGGAGGCAGCAATATCCTGCATTTGCTTGATGATATGGATAGGATGCCGCATCACCGTGGAATCCGGTTGGGCCTCGGTAATCCAGGCAGGCCAGTCCTCCAAAGGAATCAAGGGCAAAGGTCGCTGCTTAAGGAATCCGTGCGCTGCGTAGTCCATCATTTGCAGTAAATTGGTTGCCATTTTGGTAACGGTCAGAGACGGCATCTCTGTAAACCAGATTTTGACGTAGGAGAGGAACAGCCCTTGTATCAGCAAAATAAGGTCAATCGTATAAGGTTCAATCTCCGATCCGTACTGCTCCTCCAGCTTATCCTTAAACCAATGTAAGGTACGAACTTCCAGATCTCTTTGCAGCGGATGGCATTGTTCCTTGCGTTGCTGTTCATCATCCATCATCATGCTGCGCATCTGTACTCGCAAAAATTCCTTGAGCTCGGCAACATGGATCAACAGTGTCTCAATCTGCTTGTGAAGACGTTCACGCGAGGTAAGGCTGGTTTCATGCTCAATCTGTGTCATCTCGTCCATGAGCGTGTACATGCAGTACTCCAGCGTACTGGCTTCTAATTCCTCTTTGGATTTGAACATGATGTAGAGGCTGCCTTTGGACATCCCGCATAATTCTGCAATCTCTTGCATGGATGTTGCAGCACTGCCTTTGGATGAAAATAGCTTGAGTGCTGTAGTAATGATGAGTTTTTTCTTCTCATTCATCTCATGTATAGGGTTCATTAACGATACATTCACCTCATCAGGGAACTTGTGAGTTCTTGAATTGACTATAAGGTCAAACCAAGTATAAACGATCTGGTTAAAGGAATTCAAATGGGAGTAAATTGGAAAATTAATATGGAGGAAAGAGGATGATCAAAGGGAAAAAGAACAACATGTAACAAGGTGTAGCCTGTATGTACGATTGAGTGTTGCTATCAAGAACGTTTAAGTTAGGCTCCTCCAGTGAAGGCGTACAAGGCGAGTATAATAATGGCGACTAGCGCGATGAGATAGAAGATAGCCATGCCGATCAGCAGGGCATACCCAGTATAAGAGCCAAAGCGTGCCAATAATTTTTTCAACATTACACCCTCCTTTCTTACGTAGCAGTGTATAGGGAGGTTCCCTATTTCTATCATATCCGAAAAAAGACGACTTCCTGATCGAAGTCGCCTTTTTTATTTTACTAAATTTAATAGATATCCTAATGGAAGCTAAGAAGTACACGATAACGGAGATTGCAGAACCAACTTGAAGAAACGGAGTGTTCGCCTAAAAGCTTTCTGTAAGAAAGCTACTCCGGAAGCATATGCTATCACCGGATTTATCCCTCTTCAAAGGAAATCAAAGAAATCTGGGGATAACAGCGATCGGAAAGTGGTACTGCAATCGGAGTTATAAAGTGTAATTCAGTTGTTCCGTTACGTGATCAGTTTCAGACCAACAGCTGCCACCAAAATCATCGCGATAAACAAGATGCGCTTCGCTTCTTTCCGTTCGCCGAAGAGGAACATGCCTGTTAACGTACTACCGACTGTCCCGATCCCGGTCCACACGGCATACGCTGTGCCCATGGGAATGGACGTCATGGCGTAGGACAACAACGAGAAGCTGAACACAAACGACACCAGCATCAGTACGATGTATGGCCATCCTTTCTTGGTGGAAGCACCATTAATACCGATTACGCCGAAAATTTCACATATCCCTGCACCTACAATCGCCATCCAAGCCATTATACTGCACCTCCTTTGGCTTCTTGCTGATCCGTAACCAGTTTCAGTCCGATTACGCCGCAGAGCAGCAGCCCGATGAGCAATACTTTGGCCAAGCGGAACGGCTCACCAAACAGGACCAATTCCGTAAGGACGGTACCCGCCGTACCAATTCCCGTAAAGACGGCATACACCGTACCCACAGGCAGTCTTTTGGAAGCGGCAATGATCAGTCCAAAGCTGATCACGATGGCAATCCCCGTCAAAGTCCACTCCAAGGCATTCGAGGCATGTTTCAGCCCGCTTACCCAGACAATCTCAATAATTCCACCGATAAATACATATAACCAGTTGCGATTCATGATGTTGAATCTCCTTCCGGCACAACGCTTTGTGCCTCTTCCTTCAAATGATGAATGCCATGCCAAAAGACAGGCCAGGATGCTTCCAATCGTCTCTTGTACCGACGTGAGCTTCCATAGATAATCTCCACGGTAATGCCGTCGAGCAACGTCATAAATGCAATGGCGGCTTGTTCTGCGGGAATGGTTGGGATATCTCCAATACGGATTGCCCTTTGCAGCAGACGATTCAGTGCACGTTCCATGCCATCGATAAAGGGATACACTTGATCCATCACTTCGCCATACAGAGAAAGGGGGGGGTAAAAACAATTGCGCAGCATCAAACGAGCCGAAGCATGGGCATAGTATTCTTGTTCGAACCAGATCAACAAGCCTTTCAGCCTCTGCTCCAATGGCAGATCCGCATGATCACGGAAATATTCCAGTGTGTGCCGTTTTACCTCATGAAATGCAAAGGCCAGTGTGTGTAAAAACAAGTCATCCTTGCAGCTGAAATGCGCATATATGGACGGTTTTTTAATCCCGACTTCATCAGCAATAGCTCTCAGAGAAGCTCCCTCATAGCCATCTCTCGCAAAATGGAACAGGGCTGCATCTCGAATGGATTGGGCAGTCATTCTATCACCTTCCTAACGGTCGTTAGGTAATTATATTTTCACACTTCACATCGGCTGTCAAGATGAAAATATCCGTCTGCACAATAGAGTACAGACGGATATGACAGGTGTGAATGTGGTTTCTGATCAAAAGGTTGTAAAACCGAGAATCAGTTGCAGCTTATATAGGATACCTTTCAAAAACGTTGTCTTCTCTTGGAACTCTTCCAGGTCTAGTGTGAACTCCGCATCATCATTATTCCAAATGCGCTCAAAATAATTCGCGATATCGCGCGTGAACTTATTGTCTGGAGGTGAAGCAACCCATAGATCATTCTCCAGATTGTAGTCATTCAAGTTTCTTGGTGTGAAGTTGGTTGAGCCACCGAGGACAATATGATCTCCGGTTGCTTTGGCAAGATAGATCATCTTGGTATGGTATTGCTCCTTGGTGGTGTTATACCAGCGGATCTGAATTTTACCGTCGGATTTATCATGCAATTCGGCGGCAACAGGACGGTTCGGGATGCCGATCTTTTCCTGACCAAAGGCATTTTCATTTGGATCCAGTACAAGCCGGATCTCGGTTCCTCGTTTTGCGGCTTCCAGCAGGGCTTCCACTACTTTTGGAGAGGCCACATAGAACATGCCCATCCATAAGGTGTCACCTTTGCCAGCCTGATTGATCTCATGGAGTACAGCGTCATTCACTTTGCCTTCAGTCAAATAGCGAATTCGTAGGTCTCCCGTGTTTGAATCTGTGGAAGGTGCTCTGTAGGTCGGAACCTGGCCTCCGCCTGAGATGTCGAGAACAGCTTGCTCTGACTGAAGAATATCGCCAATGATTGGGCCTGTTACTTCAAATGCAATGTTCGAGTGGTAGGCACTCGCATCATGAATATTGCCAGAAGAGACAATTGCCGTCTTCTCACTGACAACAACTTTGCGATGATTTGCCTTCACATTGAGCAGCTTGAGATAGGAACGCACAGTGACATCCGGACCATCCGTGGCCATCAGGTTTTTGATCCAGCCATCTCCGGACTGCCCGAACCATTGGAAAAAGGTCCGCCAGACCGCAGAGTATACCGGAGTTGAATCACGCAAAGGGTCCACGTCCGTGATGATCACATGAATGCCTGCTTGTGTGAATTGTTCCAGCAGCGGATTGGGTGCTGAGTTATAGTTGGTATTTACTTCATCTGTAATAAACCAGATGTCCATATCAGGATGTTGATTTTTTTTGGCAACCAGCGCTTCGGTGAATTCAGTACTCACGGGAGGAAAGTTCTGCCCCTTGTGCTGATAATTATTGAACAGGAACATATCCACCAGGACAAACTGCTCTGCTTCCTCCACAATTTGCATCATGCGTTGGAAGATCTGTTGTTCGTGCTCCATCTGTCCGTCGGAGGAAGGATAAGTGAGGTCATACAGGAACTCGACTTGATCCACACGATACTCCGGACTTTCGTATGAAATGCCCGTTGGTAAAGGTTTATAAGTCTGATAGAGCATGACTGCGATGAGCCATAGGACTAATAGGACCAGCCCTGTTCGTATGTATGGAAATTTGCCGCGTGAAGACTTGCGGTTGGATGTATGGCGGCGTAATGAGACCAACGGTGGACTCCCCCTTCTCTACTTGCTGACTTCTATTACCACACGGATGATCACGTTGACGCAGGATAACCCCATAGAATAACGAATGTAGCCGAATAGTACATATAGCATAATTGGCAGGATGTAATCGACAGGTGTCTGAGCGTTGTGTATAATGAGTGTATTATTTTTGTAGAATGTTAGGGTTTTCATATGCCTGACAAGGACGGGGAATCAGTGATATAACCTGTGAAATCTGGACATTTAGGAAAGAAAGTGGGTAATAAGGTGTATTCCATCAAACAAGTCGCAGCCATGCTCGATATCAGGGCGGTAACCATCCGGGCTTGGGAGAATCGGTATAATGCGGTCACCCCTGAGCGGACGGAATCGGGTTATCGAATGTATACCGAAGAGAATGTTGAGGATCTGCGCTGGTTGAAAGAACAGGTAGAGCTGCATCAGACCAATATTTCGGAAGCGGTACGGATGTTGAAAGAAAACAAATTAAACCCACCCGAGGTGGCTGCGCCTATTCCGATCATGGCTCCGGTGCCTTCAATGGAAGAAGCATACGAACGCATGGCAGATCAGATCTATGACTCGCTCTACAACTTTCAGGGTGAACGTGCCAATGGTTTGATTGATTTTGGTTTCACCATGTATGGGTACGACTCGATGTTCTATCATGTGCTGGTGCCCATACTGGTTCGGGTTGGAGATGCATGGGAGCAAGGCAGGGCTTCGGTGGCTCAGGAACACTTCATGACTCAGCTGATTTCACAGCGGTTTTATCAGTTTTTCCATCTGTTCCCGATCTATCCGCATCTGCCCAAAGTTCTGGCGTTGTGTCCGGAAGGGGAGCATCATCAGGTCGGGTTGCTGCTGTTCTCTCTTTTTATGCGTAAAAATGGAGCAGAAGTATTGTATCTCGGTGCGAACACGCCGGAAGAAGGCATTTTCCCGATTATCCGGGAGCAAAAGATTAAGTTGGTCTGTCTTTCGATCACAAGTCCGGGGCTGCTTGAACGGTGCGATCAACTTATAGAGCGGATTAAAAATGAATTTCCACATATTCGCTTCGTACTTGGTGGGAAGGGCTATGAGCGTGCAGAACATGCTCGTTACCCGCAATGGATTATGCCGGAGAGTTCTGCGGATTGGCAGTCGTGGATGGAGCGTGAGTATCTCTCCGAGCGACCACCGGGTGCAAGGTTCGGACAGGCCAATAATTAAACATAATCTTAAATCACAATGAATAAGCTAGTGTGTACAGGACATCCTTTGACGAAAGTGATCAAGGGATGTTTTTTGTGTTTATATATGGATTGGTAGAGTAATTTGACCCGTTGGTCATTTTTTGGTTTACAAGGTCGTATAATATTTGTATTATATTTGTATAATGTTTTTGCTGTTACCCGCTTGAAGTGTTCTCAGGCGGTTTAATAATAGGTTAGGGGCTAGAGAACTATAGGAATTCCCTACATAGAAAGGTGAGTGGCATGATACCGAATCAACAACGCAAACGTGCAGCTGTTATTGGCGCAGGTCCGGGTGGACTTGCAGCAGCGATGTTATTGTCCGGTCAGGGGTACGAGGTAGATGTGTATGAGAAACAGCCAGTCATCGGGGGGCGTTCTGCCAGATTGGAACTGGGTGAATATCGATTCGACCGGGGCGCTACATTTTTGATGATGCCTCAACTGATTGAAGAGATGTTCGACGTGGTAGGACGCAAGTTATCCGATTATGTGCATATGAAAGAGTTGACCCCGCTGTATGCCCTGAACTTTGGAGACAAGGTGTTCACGCCTTCTCGTAATCGGGAAGATACAGCTGCACAGATTAAGGAATTGTTTCCGGGCAATGAGGACAATTACCTTCGGTTCATGCAAGAAGAGGAAGTGAAGTTTGGCAAAGTCATGCCTTTGCTCCGTCGTCCTTTTGGCAAGCTGACTGACTATTTACGCAAGGATGCGGTAACAGCTCTACCCAAGCTTGATGTCCACAATACAGTCTATGGAATCTTGTCCCGCTATTTTACAGATGAGCGTCTACGCTGGGCATTTACATTCCAATCCAAATATCTTGGCATGTCTGCCTGGGATTGTCCGGGTACCTTTACCATATTATCGTTTATTGAGCATCACTACGGATTGTTCCACCCCATTGGCGGCGTGAATCGGATCTTCCAAGCCATGGCCGATGTCGTGGAAGAATACGGAGGACGAATACATACTTCCACCCCGGTGAAACAGGTCATCGTTCGCAATGGTCGTGCAGAAGGTGTGTTGCTTGAGAACGGTGAACGCATCGAAGCCGACCATGTGGTGGTGAACGCCGACTTTGCACATGCGGTGAATCATCTGTTCGAACCGGGCGTACTTAAGAAATATACCCCTGAGAAAATGAAACGCAAAAAGTATTCCTGCTCTACAGCAATGCTGTATCTGGGTGTGGATGGTGAGGTGGACCTGCCGCATCACTCGATCTATTTTCCCGAGGACTACCGGTTGAACGTTGATGAGATTACGAAGCATAAAATGTTATCAGCCGATCCATCTCTATATATTCATAACCCTTCCAGACTTGATTCGACGCTGGCACCGGAAGGGAAATCGGCTCTATATGTTCTCATGCCTACGCCTAACCTAACCGCAGACATTGATTGGGATGCAGAGCGGGAGAATGTGCAGGAGGCCATGATGAAACGCATGGAAGGCATTCCTGAACTGGCCGACATTCGTAGCCGAATTGAAGAATGTATGCTGTTCACTCCACTCGATTGGGAGACTGAACTGGATGTGTATCGCGGAGCAACGTTTAATATGGCACATAATCTGGGTCAGATGATGTACCTGCGTCCCCATAACGAGTTTGAAGAGTTGAAAAGTGTATGGCTGGTAGGCGGCGGAACACATCCGGGCAGCGGGTTGCCGACGATCTTCGAATCGGCACGGATCAGTGTGAGACTGATTCAGGAAGAGGACGCGCGCACACGCTCCAAACCTTCCTCGTATGTGAAGACGGCAGAAGCTGGAGGACATTCATGAAGCGGGCCGCTATTGTAGGCGCAGGGATTGGCGGACTTACTTCTGCACTGTTATTGAACCGTCAGGGATGGGATGTCACCGTGTATGAACGGGGTTCCCGCGTTGGCGGACGAATTGGGTATGAGCAGGAAGGGGAGTACCGGATCGATCAGGGGCCAACCATTGTGCTTCTGCCTGAGATGTTACTTGGTATATTGGAGGAAGCAGGCGTAGATCGTTCGAAGATTGAGTTGCTTCGCTGTGATCCGCTATACAGAGTGCACTACCACAGTGGTCGGGTCATGACCAAGATGACGTCACGTGAAGAGCAGACGGCGGAGATTGAACGTTTGTTCCCGGGAGAGAGCCGGGGATTCACACGATTCATGAAAGATATGGACACGTTGTTTCCGGCAGGCCGCGCAGCGTTTCTGGAAAGGGCTTTTCCGCGCAAAAGGGATTTCTTCACACCATCACTCATATCACTCATGGGCAGATTGCGTGCACACAAAAGTGTCCGGAAAGCGGTAGGCGATTATTTTCAGCATGAGGAATTGCTTGACGCGTACTCGTTACAAAGTCTATACATCGGTGGATCACCGTTCGGGACACCAGGCATCTATTCCCTGCTTCCCTATGCAGAGCATGAATATGGGATCTGGATGGTCAAAGGCGGATATGCAGCATTGCCGGCCATTTTGGAACAGGAACTGATAGCGCGTGGTGGACGGGTCGTGTTGAATGCGGAAGTTACCGGGCTCACGATTAAAAATGGTGTATGTGAAGGTATAGAAACGGCAGCAGGCGCAGAAAATGTGGATGCAGTTATCTACAATGGTGATTTCCCCCATCTGTCAGGTTTGCTTGGACAGTCACCAGAGGTAGCGCGCAAAAGAAAGCCGTATCGTCCCTCCTCCGGATGTGTATTGCTCTATGTGGGCGTAGACAAAACCTGGGAAGACGCAACGACGCACCAGTTCTTCCTGCCACCGAGTCTTGAAGGCAGTTTACAGGAAGTGTTTAATCAGCGAAGCATTCCGGCAAAGTCGTCATTTTACGTATTTAATCCGGTCGCATTGGATGAAACTGCAGCCCCTCAAGGGCAGAGTGTATTATATTTCCTCATTCCGGTGCCCGATGCTCAAGGTGTCGACTGGGACCAAGAGAGCGAAGCATTGGCAGAACGGGTACTGGAAGAAGCGGAGCAACGTGGATTCCCGGGACTTCGTGCAGCGATCAAGTGGAAAAAGGTGCGTACACCCGCTGACGCAGAGCGAGACGGACTCTATGGGGGCGGAAGCTTCGGAATTGCGCCAGTATTGTTCCAGTCCGGTGTCTATCGGCCACAACCCAAACCATTCCCCAATATACAGGGATTATATGCCGCAGGAGCATCTGTACATCCTGGAGGCGGAGTGCCAATTGTGATGCAGAGTGCACGTATGGCTGTCAATCAACTCATGAAGGAGATGGGAACATGAATGAAGCGATTTTGAGCAGGTGTGAAGAATTGATGCAAAAGGGTTCTTCCTCTTTTTATCAGGCTTTTAGAGGGCTGCCTAGTCCACGTCGGGAAGCGGTATATGTCATTTATGCTTTCTGCCGCATGATTGATGACAGTGTGGATGAACCGGAACAATCGGCTTATACGATTCACGAGATCCATGACTTATTTGATCGTCTGGATGAAGCGGAAGGACACTTTATCTGGCCAGCACTGAGATGGTTGTTCAGCAGTTTCCCTCATCTGGATAAGGGACCATTCTTCCGTCAGATGGAAGGTCAGCTCACGGATCTTAAAGTGACGCATTATGCAACGATGCAGGAACTGGAGCATTATTGTTATCTGGTAGCGGGCACTGTAGGCGAGATGTTGTTGCCTGTATTGCGGGATGACAACGGCGCGGAAGTAGCCGTAAACGGGATCGCGTTGGGTAAAGGGATGCAGATCGTTAATATTATTCGGGATGTTGGTGAAGATCGGGCCAGAGTGCGCCGGTATGTTCCGCTGGAAATCATGGAGAAGCATGGTTACTCCGAGCAAGATTTTGAAGACGGGGTCGTGGACGAACGTTTTATTGCCATTATTCATGAATTAAAAGCTGCAGCATTGAACTGGTTCCGTATTGGCATGGACCGTCTGGATACGTACCCAACGGAAAGTGCGTTTTCCATCGAGCTGGCGGCAGCCTTTTACTCCACCATTCTCCACGCGGTTGAACGCAACGACTATGACGTATATACCAAACGGGCATATGTTAGTGATGAATTGAAACTGGAGATGCTGGGTGCGATTATGAAACGTTACCCGATGCTGGCCTATCAAGCCTCCCGAACGGCGGTATCCTGATGATCCAGTGGCTCTACTGGGCGTGGTATGTCATTGGAGCAACCTTGATGCTGACAATCGGCGTGCCGGACGTGTTGTCCTTTTCCAATGGTTTATTCTTAATTTTCTATGCGTTGTATGTGCTGGATCTGATCTATCAGGGGCGTAATCGGACAGGTCTGTCCGACCAGTCAGTCATCTGGATGAAACCCGGACTCTGGATTTCTTCCGTAATTATCTGGCTGGGAGGCATGGGCGTGGAGTGGGTAGGGGTTCATACGCATTGGCCTTTTGGTGAGTATGCCTACTCTGACTTCTTCGGAATACATCTGTTCAGTGTACCAGTTACGCTAGGGTTTGCCTGGATCGCAGTGGTTGGTAACTCGGCACTGTTAAGTGGTGGTGGTTCAACCTGGACTGGCAAATTGCTTCGAGCAGTGAAGACCGGGTTCTGGGCGATTGTACTCGATCTGGTACTTGATCCTGTTGCACATGCGAGAGGATTCTGGGAGTGGCAGGCTCCAGGTGGATTCTACGGTGTTCCGTGGACCAATTACATAAGCTGGTTTATCATGGGTGCATTCCTGTCCCTCTTCCTTCCGGCCATGCCTAATGACCGTAGCTCATTACTGCGTGCAAAATGGCTGTATCAGCTGTTTATTCTCCTGTTCGGCCTGCTTGCCCTAAAGGAAGGGATTACGGGCAGCTTTATCATCGCCATTGCTGGTGTGCTTCTTGCCGAAGGGAGCTGGCTCTATGATTCGCGCCGTAAAATCAAAACCGTTTAATCGTATTTTTGCCTTATACAATCATTATTATCTGCTGCGTCGGCGCTTCCGCTCCTTCACGCTCACGGGTTCACTGGACCCGCAGGCGGACATCAGGGACAACTCCCCGATTGATCCGGCTCGTCCGGTGATCTACTTCATGAACCACAGCTCCTGGTGGGACGGTCTGCTGCTCTATCATGCGGCCAGGCAGACATCGCGGGGGGATCATTATGTGATGATGGAGGAGCAGCAGCTTCAGCAATATGCTTTTTTTCGTAAATTGGGTGCGTATTCGATCAATAAGGAGAGTGCGTCCGGTATTCGGACCTCTCTACAGTACACCAGTGAATTATTGGATTCAGGCAAAAGGGTATGGATTTTTCCGCAAGGAGAAATTCTGCATCAGGAGGCCAGACCGATTCGGTTCCGTCCAGGCATCGGGTTGTTGCTTCGACGTTCCCCAAATGCCATCGCCGTACCCGTAACCTTGTGCCATGGGATGGTCCAGCATGATCTGCCGGAAATATCGATGCAGGCAGGCCCGCCTGTGATAGAAGACTGGAAAGCGTTGAAGAGTGAAGAGATTGCCTCCAGACTCGGCCTTATGTTGGAAAAGCAGTTAGACGATCACAGATCAGCGCTTGTACGGATGGGGCAGGGAAGTTTGCCAGATGCGCTTCCGCTAATTCGTCATGTACGTTCAACAAGTGAAAAATACGATGCCACGCGAAAGCGGGTGAACCGTTAGGATGAATGCATCTGAAATATTCTGGATTGTGCTTACATGCATACTGGGCATACAGTTGCTGTTCGCTCTATGGAACGTCTCCTGTCTGCCCAAAGTACGTTCATCCCGACCAGACAGGATACAACCACCAGACCTGCTGGTCTCGGTACTGATTCCGGCCAGAAATGAAAGACTACATATCAAAGGATGTCTTGAAAGTGTACTCGCGAGTAATACAACGGGATTCCGGATGGAAGTGCTGGTGCTGGATGATCGCTCCGAAGATGAGACAGCAGCCATGGTACAAGCGATTGCGGATCGGGATGTGCGTGTGCGTCTATTGCATGGTGTTGATCTTCCCGAGGGCTGGATGGGGAAATCCCATGCGTGTCACAGGCTGGTTCAGGAAGCCGAGGGAGAATGGTATATGTTCGTGGATGCGGATGTGCGTCTGGAGCCAAGTGCCATTCGGCAGACTCTCGCGGCAGGATGTGAGCAGAGCGGGGGGCTGGTAACGGGTTTTCCTTATCAGGTAACAAAGACATGGATGGAGAAGCTTGTAGTGCCCATGATGGTCTTCACCATCATCAGTCATCTGCCCATTTTCATGATCCGCAGATCATCCAGTCCGATGTTTGTGGCCGCTACGGGGGCTTTTTTGCTGATTCATCGCTTCAGTTACGAGGCTTCCGGCGGTCATGCTGCCATTCAGGCACATCTGGTGGATGACATGAGTCTTGCCAAAGCGGTTAAACGTGCAGGTCATCCGGTGATGCTGACCGACGTGCATGACGTCACCAATACCCGCATGTATCAGAACGGGGCAGAAGTATGGAACGGATATAAAAAAAACATGTATGAAGGTATGGGGCGCAAAGACGTACTGCTGCTTGGCACGATGTTGATGTATACACTAATGTATATTGTGCCTCCGCTGGGCTTGATTATTGGACTCATGACGGGTAGTTTGGTGCCCATGCTGTATGGACTGATAGGAACATTACTAGGTATGGCTGTGAAAAGAGTAGCGGATCATGCTGGCGGACAACCCTGGTGGCTTGCATTTCTGCAACCGGTCAGCATGGCCTGTGTCATTGCCATTGGACTTGCTTCCTGGCAGGCAGGCCGTTCCGGCAAGGGGTATGTATGGAAAGGTAGGCGGTACAGTTGAGAGGTAACGTCATTATAATCGGTGCAGGATTCGGAGGTCTGTCGTGTGCGATAAGACTGGCTTCACAAGGGGTGCAGGTGACCATTCTGGAAAGGCAGCAACACGTAGGTGGCAAGCTGCAGCAGATTGAGCGGGACGGGTATCATTTTGACCGGGGACCAAGCACGATCACGATGCCATCCACCTTTCGTTCCGTCTTCGACCATGCGGGTGTAACAATGGAAGATTACGTACAGCTATATGAGTTAGAGCCGCGCACACGTAATGTATTTGCAGATGGCACAGTGGTAGATTTGTCAGGTGATCGCGGGTGGATGAAAGAGCAGATCGCGGCGTACAGTCCAGAGGATGCGGCTCGTTATGATGCATTTATGGATGAGTCTGCTGCACTGTATGCGGAAGCCAATCGTCATTTTCTCGGTAAGTTGCTGCTGTCTCCTTCTGACAAATACAATCTCCAAATGCTGCGCAGCCTGCTCCGTGTGCGGCCAACGGTGAAGCTGGATAAGCTGCTGCGTTCGTATTTCCAGCATCCGCATACGCTGGCTATGTTCGGACGGTACGCGACCTATGTGGGATCATCGCCGTATCAATCGCCTTCGATCTTTGCCATGATGGGGCATGTGGAAGCAGAGGTGGGCATCTACGGAGTTAAAGGTGGAACCTATCAACTGATCGAAGGCATGACTCGTCTGGCACAGGAAAAAGGCGTGCAGATCATTACCTGCATAGAGGTCCGGCAGATTGTTGTTCGGAATGGCAAAGTGGCTGGCGTCGATACGGATCAAGGCTTCCGCGAAGCTGATCAGGTGGTTGCCAATGGCGATGTGCTTAGCGTGAATCGACTGCTGCTCGCACCGGAACATCGGAAAGAGATGAGCGATGCCCGCATACGGAAGTATGAGCCATCCATTTCGGGATTTGTGACGCTGGCGGGTGTGCGAAGACAATATGATGCACTGCTGCACCATACGGTGTTTTTCCCGGAACGTTATGAACCGGAGTTTGACCATATTTTCCTTGATCGCAAAATGCCCGACGACCCCACGATCTACATCTGTTATTCCGGTTATTCGGAAGCAGGCATGGCTCCGGCGGGAGCCAGCAATCTGTTCATTCTGGTTAATGCCCCCTACTTGTCGGATTCATGGAATTGGGAGCAGCAGACGGAACGATACGGTGCATTTGTACTGGAACAATTGGCAGCGCGGGGAATTACCGGGTTGAACCAATCGGATGTGCTGATCCGATACACGCCGCGAGATATCGAACGGGATACATTGGCGCATCAAGGATCGATCTACGGTATCTCGTCCAATTCCGTGAAACAGACCTTCATGCGACCGGGCAACCGAAGCAGAGATGTACAAGGACTTTGGTATGTTGGCGGAACAACGCATCCAGGCGGCGGCACACCGATTGTGACGTTGTCCGGGCAGCTTGTTGGTGAGCGACTGGCATCGGAAATTTTGAGATAAGTAGGCATAAGATCGTGGTGCTCCGAGATTTAAGTGAGACATTATGTGTCGGGGCATCCTTTCCATAGCTGGTTTGGAACGTTATACTGGATAGAGTTGAGCTGTAATGCTTATTTACTAAATGTTGTGTCTTTTATACAAAAGACTTATATACATAAAAGCTAGGAACAGGCAGGTTATCCTGTCGATCCGCACGATTCTCACATAGGAGGTCTCATCATGAATGAACAAGAGCGAGCCGGCGAACGGCTGCTTCCCGAAGTGGCTACGGGAGAACGGAAGCTGGAGCACGTGCGCCTCTGTCTTGAGGAGAATGTGGCAGGAGAAGGGGTAACCAGCGGCATGGAGCGGTATGCGTTTCGTCATCACCCACTGCCGGAACTGGATTTTGAAGAGGTGCATCTGGAGACTTCGTTTATTGGCAAAAAAGTGCGCACACCCTTACTCATCAGTTCGATGACGGGTGGAAGCAAAACAACGGGCGCCATCAATGAGCGCCTCGCACGAGTAGCAAACGCCAGAGGCTGGGCGCTCGGCGTAGGTTCGATCCGGGCTGCCGTGGAACAGCCGGAACTGGCGAGTACCTTCGATGTACGGCGCTGGGCACCGGACATCCCGGTCATTGCCAACCTGGGCGCGGTGCAGCTGAACTATGGTTTCACAACAGCTGATTTCCAGCGTGCGGTAGATATTGCGGGTGCGGACATGCTCGTACTTCATCTGAACACGTTGCAGGAAGTCTTTCAGCCGGAAGGCAATACCAACTTCAGCGGCTTATATCAACGGATTGAGAACTTGTGTCGTGAGCTAGATGTACCTGTTGGCGTAAAAGAAGTAGGTTTTGGCATCGATGGCGTAACGGCTCAACGCCTATATGAAGCGGGTGTCGCGTTCATTGATGTAGCCGGAGCAGGGGGCACAAGCTGGGTACAGGTGGAGAAGTACCGCAACAATAACCCGGTACGCCGGGCGGCTGCGGAAGCTTTTGCCGACTGGGGCATTCCCACAGCGGAGTGTATTCAGGAAGTACGAGCGCTGAATCCTACTGGTGCCCTGATCGGCAGCGGTGGACTGTACACTGGCGTGGATGCGGCCAAAGCCCTCGCGCTTGGCGCGGACCTGGCTGGTTTTGGCCGATCTCTGCTCGAATCCGCAGTCGCTTCCGATGATGCGCTGAATGAGCGCCTGGAACAGGTGGAATTCGAGTTGCGTACCGTGATGTTTGGCATTGGCGCAGGTAGGATTGAGGATCTGAAGCAGACATCACGTCTGGTGGAACGGCGGTAGAGTGAGGGTGGAAATGCAGGTGCGAACCCCAAGCTCACATGATTTCCTTGGGGGATTCGCACCTCGAATTTTGTCGAAAACATCGTTTTCGTGACCTTTTGGCAACACATGTGTTCGTTGAAGGATGTTTTTTATCACAAACTTTTCTGTAATTTGGTATAATGATTGAGAATACGTGATAATGTTTGAATTTGATGACTTTATTACGTATTTTTTCGCAGTCGCACTCCGTGGAGTGCGTGGATTGAAGTCATGCCGAACGGGATTTCAAACGCCAGACCAGTGCGTGGATTGAAATTCCTCGTTTCAACTCTGTTTGTGTCATCTATATTTGGTTCTGTATATGGGGTGCCAAATATAATCAAATCCTTACAAAGTCTTGTCTATCTCATGCTTTAGCATGGATAAGTACGTAAGACTTTTTTTGTTTTAATACAATTTAGAAGTTATGAGAATACAAAAAATCCGTCCAAAGAAAAATGAGGCCACTGAAGAACTTTACTTTTTCAAGTAGTGGATAACGTTTAGCCAAAAAAGAAGACATTTACACCCAAGTATTGGGAGTGATGTCTTCTTTTTTTGGCATTATTCGCTTGTGTTCTCTGTTCTCCTTACTCTGCTAACTTCAATATTCGTTTTAAATTTACAGCAAATATGGCCATTGCACCTTGTAATTGCATGCCAAGTAAACCCGAGGATGTGGCTATATCATACCCGTGTCTATGCTTAAGTTCACTGTTCTTCGCTTCAATTTTGTAACGCTCTTTGGATTTCTTATTGAAATATTCTGTTTCTTGAAATGCCATTTGTTTGGAATGTTCTTCCGATTTTATCGAAACGGAATATGTCTTGCTTTTCGCACCTTCTTTGTAGCAACCTCCCTTCAGTGCACAACGCACACATCGCTCTACATCAAAATAATAAGTATCTGTTTGGTTTTTACCGATACTTTTCTTGCCTTGCCGAGCCTTGTGGACGGCCATATGCCCAGTTGGACACACATACAACCCTGCATCCTTGTTAAACAGAAACTCATCTTCCTTTTTACGGTTTCCTTGCGTAATCAGTGGCTTCAATTTCGCTACAAGTGCAATTTCATTTTTGTGGGTGTATACAATATTATCCCTCTCGGAATAAGCTGCGTCTCCAATGACGGTCTTCACCTGCATGCCAGCCGCTTTGATTTATTTGATTAATTCCTGTAATTGTTTTTCATCATTCTTCTCTCCTGTTGTGATAACGGCCGCTGTAATGATCCGCTCCTCAGTCATGGCCAGGTGTGTTTTGTATCCAAAGAAAGCAGAGTCTGCGCTCTTGTGTCCCACTCGTGCGTCGGGGTCTGCTGCCAGGCGAAGTTGCTCGACGTCATCTGAGATCGTTTCTTTCAGCAGGTTCAGAGGCTCTAGAATTTTCGGTACTTGTGCGATCCCAGATTCGGTTTCAACGAAAGTGACAAGCTTCTGGCAATACTCTATTTCATCTTCGAGCTTTTTGCTTGTTGGTTTTGGCTGATTCATCCAAGGTATATATCGCTTTGCGCAACTTCCGCGCACGGTCTTGTAGAATGTCTTGCGGTGACTTCTGGTTGTAGCGCGCTTTTGTATGCGTAGCATCGACGATAATGGCAGGGCTCTTCACAATACTCTGCTCGATCGCAAGCGTCACCGTTTTACCAATGAGCATATCTTTCAATCGCAATTTCCGGAATTTGGTCAGAGAGCTGGAGTCAATAACAGAATCTTCCGGTGCCATACCGAGAAAATATTTAAACGACATGTCATACTTCGAGCGTTCAACGATGTCTACGTCAGACAGTTCAAAGATCGCTTTGAGCAGTAAATATTTAAACATGCGAATAGGATCAATGGCGTTACGTCCATTGTCCAAACAATATTTCGCTTCGAGTTCTTCATAAATGAAAGTAAAGTCCACGAGCTCTGATTTGACGGAGCATATTGTCCTTCGGAACGACGATGTCATACAGTACCGCATAAGGACTCAGGACTAAAGTTTGTTGTTGTCGAATCACCTGCTCTCACCTACTTTTCATGATAACTCAATTTTTCTTGAAAAACTGTACCTTTTTCTAAATTAGAACTTTTTCAGTGGCCTCAAGAAAAATGGATGGATTTTTTATGTTTCTCTTTAAAAGTGAGAAAGCGTTACGCTCCGTTGACAATGTTTAGCACAGTTTGTTTTTTTACCCATCATCATCCGGTATGTACGCTAACACATCTGAAAGAGTAAAGTCATTTCCTATCATTTCCTGCAGATTGTTCAAAAAACTAAATACAGGAATCAGACAGATGATTGGGGTGACCTAGCCGAATGCAAAAGCGGAATCCGCTTTTTGTCAGTATTTTTTTACTTTGCAGTTAATGAAGCAGGGGCGGAGGTTAATTCGATATCTTTCCATTGACCGTCAATTTGTGCCCTAAACTTTGCACGAACTACCAAAGTATATGTCCCAGGAGTTTTTAACTCTAGTACATTTTGTGGCGAAGGTACATACTCACTACCATCATAACTATAACTGCCCCCCGATTTGATGGATGTGCTGATTCCAATACCATTTACTATCGAATTTTCTGTTCCAAGATCTATAGCCTTCTCTTTTTCATCAAAAAGAGTATAGGTAAACATATTTACTCCATGCTCCAATTGAATCGTATCTGTACCTTTATTCCGTAAGAAGGCCTCTACATTAAACGGTTCATTAATTTTGACCTCAGTTGGTGCATCTACATCCAGAAGGAAAAGCGGCTTATTATTCGCTTCGTTAAATGAACAGCCTGAAATAACGAATAGGAGCAAAGGGGCGATCAACTTCAGCATACCCGCAGTTTTCATCTTTAACAGCCTCCGATCGATTAGTTGATATATATTTGACGCTATATTCAGTAAGGATGTTGCAATACGATCGCGCAGATCTTCAATTGTTTTATTCATTACTAACCAGCTGACGGTCAGAGCGGAAAGTATATAAAACACATTTTATACCATTTTTTGTATTTTATGGAACATTTTGCTTGGAAGCAACGTTATTAAAAGTATACCTGGAAAAAAGTTGAGGTATGTGTTGTACCCCTGCTGCATATCCAGGAAATTTTTTGTTGAAAAGGAGTTGGTTTAAGAATGAAAAGAAAGCTGATCTCAATTGCTACAACGTTTACCATGTCAATAATGCTTTTATCTTCTTCAGCTTTTGCAAATGGTCCTGAACTTGGGGGGGGGCCGAATCCTGCTTCAAATCATTTTGAAATACCCATTGATGCCGGACCTGCTCCAGTTAATACAGTAGCGGTAGCTCAGGATTCCGAGGGTAAGGAGTTTTCCCTGGCACAGAATGATCGTGTCCAATTGCAGGAATACATTGCTGCTAACTTTAAAGATGCTTATGCTGGAGCGTATACCGAAGAAGATGGAACCAATGTAATACTTCTAACTAGCGAAAGCAAAGCTAAAAGCCTTGCGGGTAATAACCTCGAAACAGTGCTGAAGAGTAAAAGCAAAAAGACAGATAAACTGAAATTCAAATATGTAAAGTACAGCGAAAATGAACTTTACGAGGGAAAGGAAAAAATATTTAAAAATGCGGAATCTTTAGACCTTGAAGCCGTGGGAATCGATACCACACAGAATAAAGTCAATGTTTACATTACGCAAGAGAATTTAGATAGCAAAAAGGACGAGATTGTAAGCAACTATTTAAATGAAGATATGATTAATTGGATAGTTGGCGATGTTGAAATTAAAGACAATGCTTATGATTTATTCCCAGGTGAACGTATTGAAAGATACGTTGATGGAAATTCCTGGGGAGTGTGTAGTCTTGGTTTTAATGGAAGAGCGAGTGGAAATGATGTTGGTGTGACTGCAGGACACTGTTCAAACGGCACATACTATGATTTGTCAGATGGATCAGCTTCTATTGGTACAATGTCAAATGCAAATAATAGCTCAAGTTCGAGCTATGATGCTGGTTTTGTGAAATATGTATCAGGAGTGAAGCCAAGTGTATTCCTTAACGGAAGTACAATGACCGTTGGTACTACTGATTATTCCGGGGCGTATAGACAAGTCGGTGATTACGTTAAAATTCATGCTACTTCTAAAGGTGGTACGGGTACTTCCCTTTTGAAAGTAATAGATTCTGATCTAAGTATTCCTGGAAACCCAATGCATTTAGTGAGAACTGAGTACGGTGGGCTAATCGGTGGTGATAGTGGAGGCTTGGTGTATTCCATCGCAAACAATGGAGTAAAAAGTTATGCTCGCGTAGAAGGGATTTATAAAGGGAATTATCTTTATAATGGTACAAAGACAGGAGAAGTTTTTTCGAAATATAGTTATGTCTATGATGGTTTAGGAATGTCAGGGGTTTATACGGATAACAGTTATTAAGCAACGAATTACAGAGTATAGTCATTGAGTGTTTGGTATAACCATAGATCGTAATCAGAAGCTTAGTATTAACTAAGCTTCTTTTTTTGTGCGCCATGCATGGCGATTAACTAGGCGGAGAAAGTCCGCTGTGGGGGTTTGTAGTTACAAACCACGTATTGAGAGCATGAATTGAAATACTTTTGACTGGGTTACCATGAAGTTTCCTCCCGTAGTCAGAGTGCCATAATGTGAACTCGTACTTAGCCGTACTAAACATGGCTAAATACGGGTTCACATTTATCAGGAGTCAGTAACAATACAAAAATCCGTCCAAAGTAAAAATGGACGGATTTTTTTGATTTTCTTTAAAAGTGACATTTCGCTCCATTGAGAATGTTTGTCCAGTTTGTTTTTTTATCCCTTGTGATCATCCGGTATGTACTCTAACACATCGTTAAGAGTGTAGTCATTTCCTGTCAGTGCCCGTAGAGTGTTCACGATATTATTCAAGGTATCTAAATCAAGCCTTTTCGTTTTTCCTTCGCACAAATCATAGATAAGGTTCGGTCTAACTTTTGCTTCTCTAGCCAGTGCATTTTTAGTGACGCTGGCTGCATCTAAAGTGTCGCCCAATCTTATTTTTATAGACATAGCCAATTCCACCTTTCACTTTAATGATAACCTAACGTTAAATGTTTTAAAATAATCACTTGACGTTTATCGTTAAACGTTATAAAGTTTGGGTATATTATCAATAGACGTTAAACTTTTGGCGTTAAATTGTTTGTGGTTTAAAATCAAAATCAATAATGTTTTAAATTTACCTAATGGTTATTTCTCATAATGATTATGAATAATGAGTCTCATTCTTTTTAAGGGAGGGCAATAGTGTCATGAAAATCTCAAACCATTTTGAACGTGCTTTGTTAATCCTCGACACCTTTGACCAAGATCGAGAAATGTATATTTACCAAGGTTATGTCATGAATGAGCGCTATATCATTTATGTAGATGAAGGTACGTTATGGCTTCGGCATGTACAGAGAGTTACACATATAGATCATTTATATATTGATGGAGATACTGGAGGGTTAGTCCTGGCTGAGCATATCACAGGAAATGCAAGAGAGATGCTAGAGTCAATCGTGGACAGATTGAGTGGTATGGATGCGATGACATTTCTCACGGATGTCTTATTGTGGACTCCCGACCGTGTGGATATGAATTTGATGCTTGATCGCATACTATGACAAGGCTCTCCAGCCCTCTTACAGGCTATTTTTTACAACATTTTAAGCAAAGCAGATAAATATCTTTATAATAAAAGTAAATTATTTACAAGTAAAATATTGATATTAAATTCAAAAATATAGTATTATTTAATTGACCATTGCTTAATTTTGCTTGGAAAGGTGGTGTACCTTTGAACTCAGTAGCCACAATACGTGATCATTTAGCAGACTATTTAAAAACGAATCATATGACACTCAATCAATTCTCTGAGGTATCGGGAATTAACTCAGGGACGTTGAGTGGTACGCTGAACGGGCTGCGTCCCATAGGCATGCAGCAGTTGGATCGACTAACTGCCGGGATGGGTTTAACAGAGGGTTACTTCTATGAATTATACATAAATGAGTGTTTTGTACATACAAGCCCGGATTGGCGAAGACTTGGGCCTTTTTTATACCGTTGTGCCGAACTCGGCAAGATCGATTATATGGAAGAAGCGGTTAATCTAATTATGGATAATCTTTCCTATGCACCGCTTTTGTTCGAGTTGGCTGAACAGTTATATCGTGAAGGGAAGTTTGAAGCGGCCAAGCCCTTGTACCTTTGTGTAGCTGAGGGTGAGAAAATGCAACATTCTGAACGGTTGGCTCTAAGTCAGTATCGTTTGTTCACAATCGGGCTTTCCAAGGATCAGATGAGCAATCTTGCACTGGCTACTCATTTTGAATTTTTTGTAGTTCGGCTGGACGAGCCTTACCAGCTTGATGGATTGAATGATTTGATGAATGTGTATGCTTCACTGCGCCGATGGGATAAGGTGAGGGACCTTGCTGATCAGTTAAAATTAAAAGCAATGATCCATTATGAATTAGGGGTAACATCTGAAGAGCCCGAGGCTAAACCCAAAAAGCAGATTGTTTTTTACGTTTTGTACGCATATTTAGCGCTTGGAGAAGCTTGTTTCTACTATGAAGAATATGAAAAGGCACTTCAATATGTCTCGTTGTACACCGATTATAGCTGGGTAAATAATCCGAGCGACGAGGAAAATGTTGTTATTCGTCAGTTCGAAGAATGGGCAGAAGGCAACCGTTATCTATATAAATTAATGTCAGGCAAAACAGAGGTTATCCCAAGTTATATGAACTACATCTCGGAGAGAGAGAACGAAATTTTTCCTGCTTTATGTGCAATTGTGAATGCGGCAAATCGGTTTGATATCAACATTGATTCAGTTCTTGAAGCATATGACGCGTATTTCATGTACCAAGAACAGAGTAGCCGTATTGGGAAAATCAGCGAGCAATTTACGAATGATCAATATGGTACTTTGCTTGTGGGCCTAGGTACATACTATTTAAAACATCAAGATTATAACAGAGGATTTGAGTTGATTCTTAACGGTTTGGATTTTGTAATTAAAATTAAGAATAAAGATGGTGTTCTAGAGTGTATAAAAATATTTGAAGAATTTCGGTGTTTTGCAGTTGAAGAAGCTAAACTACGATATAAAAAAATGATTCGGGAGGTTTGATGACGAATGAAGATGAAATTGGCAGTATTGATAGTTACATGCAGTATCGCAGTAGGCGTAGTTGTTCCTATAACTCAACCCATCCCCGTTGAAAAAGACCGTCCAGTGATCATGACAACTAATGGCCATGGCATGGGAAGTTAACCAGCGTTTCTTAAATTAATATGAGCTGCTCCCTCAAGTAGAATGGTGAATTGTCTACTTTGAAGGGAGCTTTTTCGTGTTGGAGTTCACCTGATTTCCTACTAATTAGCAGAATGGACTAGAATGTTACAACAGGGAGGGGTGAATATGGATTGTGGTGAGCTCAAGTTGCAGATCGAAGCAGCGAGACAAAGGCTCTATCAACTCAAGGTGGACTATGGAGATCTGCTTTATCCTCATGTTATACAGCAATCTATGGTCCTGGATGATCTAATTAATCAATACAATCAGGTTAAAATAAAAAAGCCGATTGGATAATTCAATCGACTTTGGGCGAGAAACTTTGGCGGGTCGCTCGCCCATATATTTTAACATAAGTCCACAGAGCGAAGTATCGTTATTACATACATTCCTCTTTCACAGTGACATTCTCATTGGTTACAGTGACGTATGAATTGCCCGACAAGTATTCCGTATAACCGCAAACCGTTTTGTTATAGGTTTTTCCACGACTGTCCGTGAACGCCAAGGAGACAACCCCCTCCCCGGCAAGTTTCAGCTGCGGGGCGAATTTCACGTTTGCTCCGCTGGGAATGTTCTTATCGAATACGTAGGAGGAGCCACTCTCATTGTTGTTTAACGAGTTGTCGCCTTGGACCAGGCTAGCCTGAATATTGGTGAGGTCATAGTCAGACTGATTGTGGATCGTGATCCTCAGGTGGCGAAAGGGATCGATTGCATTCAGCAAGCTCCTATAGGCGATGATGCCTATGACGATTATAATAGTGGACAAGATAATCATCTTCTTTTTGGAGAATCGACGACGTGTGTTCAATATGATCCACTCCTTTCCTATGAGGTATAAACGATGGGAAGAGATCAAAAGTTATAGATAAAATGGATACATATGAAAATTGAAGTTCAAATCGTCAGAATTACTTCATGCGCCAAGCAGGAGAACAGGATACAATAAGATACTAGCAGTGCAAAAAGGACTGCACAGGGATACTACATAATGTTGATCACTCGAAACAAGGAGGGGAATAAATTGAAACTTTCTTCAATGAATCAGGAAGATTATGTGAGTTTTCGCATTCGATCGATTAAGGATTTTGCACAGGAAAAAGTAGAAGCGGGCACTTGGGCGGAGGAAGAGGCGCAGCAACTGGCGGAGGAATCTTATGAACGTTATCTGCCAGAAGGCTTGAACACACCCGGAGCGTATCTCTACAATCTGGTGCATCCTGTGGACGGCAATGTGGGGTATATCTGGTTTAACATCACGGATAATCGTCGTGGCAAAGATGCATTTTTGCTAGACATTGTGGTTGAAGAAGCACACCGCGGTAAAGGGTATGGAACAGAGACGATGCAGGCGCTGGAACAGACGGCCTTGAGTCTTGGCGTGGATCGCATTGGTTTGCATGTGTTTGGACATAATGTGCGGGCGAGCAGCCTGTATCGCAAGATGGGATATGAGGTAACGGATCTGACGATGTACAAGGAAATCAAAGGTTAAACCAATAGCGGATGGGACGCTGGTCGAATTGGCGAAGTTCCTTGATGCCTTGAGGTTTGTCATATATAATGTATAGGATTATCCATACCGAACAAGTAATCAATGAGGAGTTGTCATATACATGGCTTTGAAAGCAGGAATTGTAGGGCTTCCGAACGTCGGAAAATCTACGTTGTTTAACGCAATTACACAAGCAGGTGCCGAATCGGCAAACTATCCGTTCTGTACGATTGACCCTAACGTGGGGATCGTTGAAGTACCCGATGAGCGTTTGGACAAACTGACAGAACTTGTTGTACCTAAGAAAACAGTTCCAACGGCGTTTGAGTTTGTAGATATCGCTGGTCTTGTTCGTGGTGCGAGCAAAGGCGAAGGTCTGGGTAACAAGTTCCTTGCCCACATTCGTGAAGTAGATGCCATTGTACACGTGGTACGTTGCTTTGTAGATGAGAACATCACACACGTCGATGGCAAAATTGACCCGGTAAGCGATATCCAGACGATCAATCTGGAGCTGATCCTGGCCGATATCGAGAGTGTTGAGAAGAAAATCGATCGCTCCAAGAAAAACATGAAGGGCGGCAACAAGTCTGCCTCTCAAGAAGTAGAAGTATTGGAGAGAGTGAAGGCTGTTCTGTATGATGACAAGCCGGCACGCAGCATGGAACTTACCGATGACGAGCTTTTGATTATACGCGATCTGCACTTGCTCACTCTAAAGCCTGTTCTGTACGCAGCCAATGTAGCTGAGGACGAAATCGGCGACGTAGCAAACAATGCTTACGTGCAAAAAGTAAGAGAATTCGCAGCTGCTGAAAATGCAGAAGTGGTGCCGATCAGTGCGAAGGTTGAAGAAGAGATTTCTGAGCTGGAAGGCGAAGATAAACAAATGTTCCTGGAAGAGCTCGGTATTGAGGATTCCGGTCTGAACCTGTTGATCAAAGCAGCCTACAAATTGCTCGGTCTGTACACATACTTCACAGCAGGTGTGCAGGAAGTTCGTGCTTGGACAATCCGTAAGGGTACCAAAGCACCTGGCGCAGCGGGTGTCATTCACACCGACTTCGAACGTGGATTCATCCGGGCAGAAGTTGTTTCCTACGACGATCTGGTTGCAGCGGGTTCCATGAACGGTGCCAAAGAGCGCGGACAACTTCGTCTTGAAGGTAAAGAGTACGTTGTCAACGACGGCGACGTTATGCACTTCCGCTTCAACGTATAAAATCAATTCAATCTACAATTAGATATAATGTTAATCAAAAGTCCTGTTGTCTTCCCGTGAAGACAACAGGACTTTTGTTATATTCTGATCGTTCCGCATACTTTAATTTTGCTGGATTGTTTGCCAGCGGTGGATATAATAAAAATGAGGAAGCAGAAGGAGGCGGAATGATGGAGAATCAGAATACAGTTCGATACGACCGATCGCTTGTGGAAGCTGCGCAATTGCCGCAAGAGACACGGGACCTGTTACTTCTGTCCGGATTACCTCAGTTCCATATGAATCAGGAAGCTCTCATGGGCATTCATTTTGAAGCAAGGACGGATCAGGGTCTCATTCGCACGAAAGATGGACGTAAAACCATGTTTCCTATCGGTTATGAATGGGATGAAATCACCGCATTGTTGGGCCTTGAAGCGGATACGGGGTTGCTCTACACGCTGAATGTTCATACCGGTGAGTATGGTGTAATAAACTCCAGTTTGAGCCTGTTTCTTACATTTCTAAAAAAGTATGATGCATTTGTCAACGAATATTCCAGGTCATATGAGCCGAGTGTGATGACGCTGGAGCAAGCCCAAGCCAAGTTGGCTGCTTTTCGGCGAGGTGAAGTTACACCTCCTGCGCAGAAATATTCACCACAAGCTAGGAAGAAAGCAATCAAGCAGCTACGGTTGTTTTATACGGATAGTGATCCGGCGAGTGTTGCAAAAGAGGATACGTGGTGGAGTGTTGTGCTTGAACAGTTGGAGGACGAGATATTATAGCGGAATGATATCATGTTTCGCTTTTATGATATAAAGCAATATTGGTTGTCTGTCGGATGAACTTTTGCTATCCAGAAGCATAAGAATATGCTATAATTAAGAGTCGTATACCTAGGTTGAATGTCACACTCGTCTTAATGAGTTAAAGCGGGTTTGATACCGGGTACGCGATTTCTTTTATATAACTTAAAAGTAAAGGATTTGATGACGTTGTAGCGATGTTATACGTCGATCATACATGAATGTGAATACATGCTGCGGTCAGGGGATTCAATGAGAATCCTGTGCGTTGTGGAATATAGATTATAGATGCAATTAATGATGAATTGAAATATTAATTGAGAATGTGATGTGTTTGGACAAAATAATGCGTGAGGTGACTATACATGTTGGATAAATTACAGGCGTTAGCCGACCGTTATGACAAATTGAGCGAGCTTTTGTGTGACCCGGATGTGGCAAGTGACAACAAAAAGCTGCGGGAATACTCCAAAGAACAATCCGATCTGCAACCAACTTATGAAGCGTACAATGAATATAAACAGGTAAGTCAGGATCTCGAAGCTGCGAAGGAAATGCAGGGGGAGAAACTGGATGATGAGATGCGCGAAATGGTCAAAATGGAAATTGACGAACTGAGCACTCGCCAGAAGGAACTGGACGAATTGATCCGTGTACTCATGCTGCCAAAAGATCCCAATGACGACAAGAACGTTATTGTGGAGATTCGCGGAGCAGCTGGTGGAGATGAAGCAGCATTGTTTGCGGCAGATCTGTATCGGATGTACACACGTTATGCAGATGCACAAGGCTGGCGTGTAGAGCTGATGGATGTTAACACCAATGATCTCGGTGGATTCAAAGAGGTTGTTTTCCTGATTAACGGACGTGGCGCTTACAGCAAAATGAAATACGAAAGCGGCGCACACCGTGTGCAGCGTATCCCAACAACCGAATCGGGCGGACGTATCCATACGTCAACTTCAACGGTTGCGGTTATGCCTGAAGCCGAAGATTTTGATATCGAAATTCATGACAAAGACATCCGTGTGGATACGTTCTGTTCCAGTGGTGCCGGTGGACAATCGGTTAATACGACAAAATCCGCAGTACGGGTAACACACGTTCCAACGGGTATCGTGGCGACGTGTCAGGATGGAAAGTCACAGAACTCCAACAAGGAAAAAGCGTTGCAGGTTCTGCGTACACGTATCTTCGATATGAAACGTATGGAAGAAGAAGCAAAGATCTCTGTTGAACGGAAGAGCAAAGTGGGAACGGGTGACCGCAGTGAGCGAATTCGTACGTATAACTTCCCGCAAAGCCGTGTGACGGATCACCGTATTGGCCTGACAATGCATAAGTTGGACCAGGTGATGAACGGAGAGATTGAAGATATTTTGTCTGCACTGACCATTGCTCAGCAGACTGAGATGATGGATAGAGGAGAATAATCTGTGACCCGCGCGCAGTTTGTCATGACGCCGGAACAGAGCTGTCGGGAAGCCTTCGTGGAGGCTTCCTCTTTTTTGGAGAAGTGCAGCGTGTACGAGCCGCAAAACAATGCCCGGCTGCTGTTGGAACATGTACTCGGCGTCTATGGCGCCCAGTACTACATGATGCAGCCGGAGCCTTTTCCCAGCGAGCATCGCAGCCGCTGGGAGGACGCCGTCACGCGCAAGGCTGCGGGTGAGCCGGCGCAATACATTATCGGCAGCCAGGAATTCTATGGGCTGCCGTTCGAGGTCACGCCGGCCGTGCTGATCCCGCGGCCGGAGACCGAGCTGTTGGTCGAGGCGGTGCTGCGCGAAGCCGACCGTGTGTTTCCTGACGGCGCTCCGCTCGCCGTCGATATTGGCACGGGCAGTGGTGCCATCGCGGTGACGATGGCTTCACTACGCCCGCGCTGGCAGGTCGGCGCCGGGGATCTCTCGGCGGCCGCCCTGCAAGTGGCCGCGCGGAATGCGGCCGCGAACGGGGTACAGATCGACTTCCGTGAAGGCGATCTGCTGGCCCCGTTCGCCGGGGCTCGGGTGGACATCCTGGTGTCCAACCCGCCATACATCCCGGCGGCAGATATCGCCGGGTTACAGCAAGAGGTGCGCGATCATGAGCCGCGCATGGCACTGGACGGCGGTCCGGACGGGCTTGCACCGTACCGTATCATGCTGGAGCAACTGGCGCTGCTGCCTGCACCGCCGCAGATCATTGGTTTTGAACTAGGCCAGGGGCAGGCTCGCGACATCGCGGATCTGCTTGAATCGGCGGGACATTGGCTGGAAATCATCATTGTACCGGACCTTGCCGGAATCGAGCGGCATGTCCTGGGTGTTCGTGCTTCGGAACAGGTGACGAAAATGTAAGGTTCCGCGGGTTTTCTTTTTCCCGTGAAATCCTCTACAATGAGATATACCGAAGATTTCTGAATGCTTGGGGGAACATAATTACATGCTGCACAAATTTAAAAAGATAGACTATTCTATCGTGTTTATACTTGTTATTCTGATGGTTATCAGTATTCTGTCCATTTACAGTACAACGTTTGGTCGTCCGAAGCTGGAGGGACTCCCAAAAAGTGCGGTGATCTTTTATATTTTGGGCTTCGTCGTCTTTTTTGGGATGTCGATGATCAACTATAAATTCATAATCAAAAACTATTTATATATCTATGGTGTGGGTATGCTGCTGCTCATTTTCGTAATGTTCTTTGGTAAAGAGTATTACGGTGCAAAAGGCTGGCTGTCCATCTTCGGGGTCAGTTTGCAGCCTGCTGAGTTGTTTAAGTTATGCCTGATTGTGTTTTTATCGGCCTTTTTGGCTCGAAAGAAAAATCGTCCGCTCTATTTCGGACGTGATGTTATTCCGATCTCACTCTGTGTTTTGCCGCCATTACTACTCGTATTGCTCCAAAATGACTTGGGAAATGCGTTGAGTTATGTTGTCATTCTTGTGGGCCTTTTATGGATTGGCAACATTAAATTTACGCATGCCCTCATTGGTTTTATTATTGCTGTGGCTGCTTTTATCGGTGGTACACAGGCATATATTCATTATCATGATGAGATTGTAAAATTCCTGAATGACATTGGACGTTCGCACTGGGCGGATCGTTTTGACCCATGGCTTGTACCGGAGTTGACCTCAAGAGATGTACTCTGGCAGACGTATAATGCAAAGCTTGCGATTGGTTCTGGCGGTATTACGGGCAAAGGCTATATGGAAGGCACAACGATTCAGTCGAATCGGGTGCCGCTGGCCTATGCTGACTCCATCTTTGTGCAGATTGGGGAAGAATTTGGTTTCATCGGTGCTTCGGTACTGCTTCTCCTGTACTTTATCCTGATTCACAGGCTGGTGCTGATTGCACTGGAGTGTAAGGATCGCGCGGGGCCTTATCTCATTGTTGGGATTATAGCGATGCTGCTCTACCAGATCTTTGTCAATATTGGTCCATTCATTGGCCTGATGCCATTGACAGGGATTACGCTGCCGTTTATCAGTTCGGGTGGTACCTCCATCATGATCAACATGATCAGCATGGGTCTTGTGATGAGTATTAAGGTCCACACGGAAGAGAACGAGGATATTCTTGGCTCTGCGGAACAACCGAGTATTACCGATCTGGTGATGAAATTGCTAAGACGCAAGCCATCCCAGCAGGAGCAATGACGTTCTCGGAATTAAAAAATCTGGGATAACAGCGTTGGGAAGTTTATTCTGTCATCTTAGTGTTAGTATTAATAATCCTTAGTTTAACTTATATAACTACAGAACCCTGGAACAGATCAGCCCTATTCACTTAGGGATGAATGTTTCGGGGTTTTTATTTTTTACGGTGGGAGACAGGCCGCTGATTTGTTTGATATTCATCCTGAAGCAATCTGATTTCCATTTTATCATCCAATTATATACAATGGAAATATTGAGTTTAATTGGAAATCGTAGAATGCTAGATTCAGGGGGATGGACGGAGTCATGTTGAGAATGTTGAAAAAGATGGATGGTGTGATTCTCTTCATCATGCTGTTGCTCATGATTATTAGTGTATTTGCAATTTACAGCGGAACGCAAACAGATGCTCATCTGGCGAGTCACCATGTCAAAACGATTTATTTCTATGTGGCTGGATTCATTGCGGTACTTGTCATCGGGCTTGTGAATTACAAGTTATACGTGAATTATGCGTTTTATTTGTATGGGTTTGGAATTATACTGCTGATTCTCGCTAATGTCCTGGGCAGTTCGATCAATAATGCCAACGGTTGGCTGAAGCTTGGGGAATTTTCTTTTCAACCGGCAGAGCTGTTCAAGATGATTTTGATTCTGTTCCTTGCTCATTTAATTGTGAAGAGACAACGAGGCACGCTGCAATTTTGGAGAGATATTGTGCCGATTGGCTGCTGGGCGTTTATTCCATTTGCTCTGGTTATGGCTCAGAATGATCTGGGCAATGCATTGGGGTATGTGGTGATTCTGGCTGCGGTATTCTGGATCGGCAATATGAGACTGAAGCATGTATTAATTGTGCTGACGATTGTGGGAGTGACCTTCTTTGGCTTTGTTAAAGCCTATACGTTCTACCATGATGAAGTATTTACTTTTCTTGAAAAGATAAAAAGGGAGCATTGGGCGGAGCGAATTGATCCCTGGCTTGTGCCCGAAAAGGCTACCTCCAAAGCGTCCTGGCATACAAAAAATGCGGGTTTAGCCATTGGTTCAGGAAGCATCATCGGCAAAGGTTATTTGCAAGGAACATCCGTTCAGAGTGGACGAGTCCCCTATACATACTCCGATTCCATTTTTGTCGTGATCGCAGAGGAGTTTGGCTTTGTCGGTGCATCCGTACTGATTCTGTTGTACTTTATTCTGATTCAACGTATGGTGTGGATTGCTCTGAGTTGCAGAGATCGCGCGGGACCCGTCATCATTGTAGGTATTATCGGAATGTTGTTGTATCAGGTATTTGAGAATGTAGGGGCTTTCCTCGGCTTGATGCCACTCACAGGTATTACGTTACCGTTCATCAGTTACGGTGGCACCTCTTTGCTCATTAATATGGCTTGTATTGGAGTGGTCATGAGCATTAAGTTGTACGGGCAAGAAGAGGAGGATGAACTTCTCATGGGGGAGCAGCCGCCCCGGTTATCGGAACGTTTATGGAGTATGCTCAAGAAAGAGAAAAGTGCTGTGTAACTGCTGAAATAGTTTAATGAAAAGCACAGTGGTGGAGCGACTAACGTGATTGTTCATTGTTCATAAGGATAACGAGGTTGATTTGCCCTGTAACCAGGTGCGGATCAGCCTTTTTTAACATGACTGGTGAGCGTATGTATATCATAGAATCGATTTAGTAGATTTATTGTATATGCTAGGTTTACTTCCGTCTCTCCCGGGCATACTGATAGACATGAGAGAGTTGCTGGTCGCGTGATCAGAGAGCCGAGGGGGAGAACGGAATGAGCAGACGAATTGTAAAACAAATTGGACTTATTATTGTATGTCTTATGATGATGATCATGATGTGGGAAGGTCAGAAAACGGATGCAGCTGTGGCGGCCGCAGCAATTCCTGAACAATCCATTCGCTTGCGTATTCTAGCAAACTCGGATGCACCGGGAGATCAATTGGTGAAACGGGAGATCCGGGATGCTGTTGTTGCTCAGATGGGCGATTGGGTAGCCGAACTGGAGAATCCGCAAAGTCTGGATGAAGCGCGCCAGGTCATTCGTGAGCATCTGTCCGAGATTGAGAATAGAGTAGGAGAAGAGCTGGAGAGTCGTGGCTTGCATTATGCATACAAGGTGGAGTTGGGTTCTGTTCCGTTCCCGACCAAACTATATGGGGGTACCGTTTATCCTGCCGGAGATTATGAAGCGGTTCGGATCACGCTGGGCGAAGGCAAAGGTCAGAACTGGTGGTGTGTGTTGTTCCCCCCGCTGTGTTTCATTGATGCAGGGACCGGGGATGCACTGGCGAAACCTTCAACGGTATCGGCTGCAGCGGCTGAACCTGGAGATGCCGAGGCATCTGTTCAGGGGGATACACCGGAAGCGAGATTCTTTCTGTGGGATATGGCTGTGAAACTGTGGAGTTGGATAACTGGATTGTTCGTATAACAACGTATATATACTATCAATAAGGGCGACTTCGATTCAGGAGGCTGCCCTTTACATATGAACTGGTAGCGAAGTTACAGGGCGACTCATGCTTGGAGCGAAGTGTGAAGGGCATCCGAGGCGGGACAGGTATGTTATAATTACTTATATTGAATATGGATATTGAAGCGAAGTAAACGAGATGTGCATGGAGTGTAAGGTGTATTTCTTACGTGCACAAGCAACCTATTATGAAGTTTAGGAATGATGGATATATGAATAGAGAGAATGAGCAAGTGCAATTCATCCCAGAAATGGGAAATGACATGGAGGTTCATGACAAGGGAACTCCAGCAGAGATGGTCACAGCCAATTGGGATGTGCGCGTTTTGGTGAACGCTGATCATCATCATGAATTGGGTAATATTGAATTAGCGGATGTGAAAAAGGGGAGCGCCCATCAAAGGGCGCTCGACGACTTGCAGGCGGCCGCAGCCTGCCTTCGTCAAGGTCAGACGGTGGCCTTTCCGACCGAGACGGTCTACGGCCTGGGTGCTGATGCGCGTAGCACAGCAGCCGTGGAGGCTGTATTTGTCGCCAAAGGCCGACCTTCTGACAATCCACTGATTGTGCATATCGCGCACCGTGACCAGTTGGATGCTCTTGTCACGGAAGTGAACGTGACAGCGGAAGCGCTGATGGCGGCCTTCTGGCCGGGACCGCTGACGCTGGTGCTGCCGGTTAGGCCGGGGGCGGTGTCACCGCGTGTCACCGCCGGTCTGGACACGGTGGCCGTGCGCATGCCCGATCATCCGGTGGCCTTGCAGTTGATCGCGGCGGCAGCATGCCCTGTGGCTGCGCCAAGCGCCAACCGCTCCGGGCGGCCAAGCCCGACACTCGCGTCTCATGTACGCGAGGATCTGGATGGCCGCATCGGCGGCATCGTGGACGGCGGCCCCACCGGGGTGGGCGTCGAGTCCACAGTGGTGCAGGTCGGTGACGAAGGTATCGTCACCATCCTGCGCCCTGGCGGCATTACGGCGGAACAGCTGTCCGCCGTTGCCGCCCGTGTCGCCACGGACCCCGCGCTACTCGCGGAGGGGGCCGTTGGCGTGGGAAGCCCGGCGCCGCGCTCGCCGGGCATGAAGTACACGCACTACGCACCCGCAGGGGCGCTGTGCGTGGTGGAGGGGCCGCCCGCAGCGGTGGCGGCCTGGATCAGCGCCGCCCTCGCAGAGGCGGCGCAGCGCGGAGAGCGCACCGCGGTGCTGGCATTCGCCGAGCACGCGGAGCAGTACCGCGCCGATGCCGTGTTCTCGCTGGGCGACGCCAGCGAGCTTGAGGAAGCAGCGCGCCGGCTATACGCCGCGCTGCGCAGCTGCGATGAGCAAGGCGCCACATATATTGTGGCAGAAGCCTGCTCACGCGAAGGGCTGGGAGCAGCCGTCATGAATCGGCTGCTCAAGGCTGCAGGGAACCAACTCATACAAGTTGGCAACCAGCAACCCTCATAACCTCTCCTGATCATACAGTCAGGAGAGCTGCGCACTCTTTTTCAAAACAATCAATGAACCATCATAACCACCATATCCACTGGCACGCCAATCCAACTTTATGCACCATGGGCATCGAGTAGATCCGTCGCCGTTTGCCTTTCATCGGTCATGTTTAGGTCCTTGTCCGCATATCGTGTACAAGAACCTTTACGTGACTTGGGGGTATGGGGATGTGGGATGTGTCTGCCCATGTAGGGCAGTTGGTAACCATTTTGATCATGGCTGTTGCGCTTGGCCTCGATGCGTTCTCACTCGGGATCGGAATTGGCATGAAGGGCATTCGGCTGCGGGATGTATTGCGAATCAGTATTGTAACGGCGCTATTTCATATCATCATGCCGCTCATCGGCATGTATATGGGCAAATACGTCAGCTCCCTGCTCGGTGACATTACGACGTATGCGGCAGGTGGATTACTTGTTCTGTTGGGTGCTCATATGATTATGAATGCATTCCGTGAAGGCGATACCAAGCTGGTGGACCACCGTTCCCTGCTCGGCGTTGTGCTGTTCTCCCTCAGTGTAAGTGTGGATTCGTTCTCCGTTGGCGTTTCCTTAGGGATGTTTAGCAGTGATCTGATTTTAACCGTACTTGCTTTCGGTTTGTGTGGCGGGGTGATGTCGGTTATGGGTCTGCTATTAGGCCGTCGGGTGAGCCAGAATCTCGGGGATTACGGCGAAGCTATTGGTGGCGCAATCTTGCTTGCGTTTGGACTTTTGTTTATATTTTAAAATAAAACTTGAGATATCATATCATTCGCACATATGTAAAATGGGGAGGCTAACACAATGAAACATATTTTATTCGTATGTACAGGAAATACGTGCCGCAGCCCCATGGCAGAGGGGCTTTTGCGCAAACTGGCATCGGAGCGCGGCATTCAGGTAGAGGTTCGCTCCGCAGGTGTGGCAGCAACGTCGGGTATGCCAATCTCTCGTCATGCGGAAGCGGTTTTGAGAGATCATAACGTCGAGGGTCCACCTCATTCCACACAACTTAGCTCCAATCTGGTAGGTTGGGCCGATCTGGTTCTTACATTAACACGAAGTCATAAGCAGCATGTCATGCAGGTTTTTCCCGATTCAGTCCACAAAACCTATACATTGAAAGAATATGTGGAGGATGATGAACAGGTATTAAGTGATGTTCAGGAGTTGGACAGCCTGTTTGCAACGCTGGAGATGAAACGTGCCCTTGGGCAAGAGATCCTGCCATCGGAGCGTGAGCGAGCTATTGAGATTAGACAACGAATTCCAAGTTTCGACATCTCCGATCCGTTTGGGGGAAGTCGTGATGATTACAATATAGCTGCAGCTGAGATTCGGACGGCATTGGACCGGCTTTTGGATAAGCTGGGATAAATCTGATCCTGCGGGACAGGTTATATAGGACATGTGATGTAAATTAACCGTTGATTTTAGCCGCGGGTTGTTTTATGATGAAGGGGAAAACAGGGATCCGGTGTAACTGGCGACGAAGTGGGCATAACCACGATGGAGCACCGGAACAAACGGCCGGTCGCCTGGGCAAAAGAGCACTTCTGCGTTACCCGCAGACTGCTCTTTTTTTCGTCTTTCATCTGATTATTCGCTATAATAGGTCCTGAGATGCCGTGCAAGAATACGAAGGACAGCCAAGAGACAGCGGGCATGATTTTATCGGGAGGCGATGATAGGATGACTATAGAGTTAGATTCGGAACAACCCGGATTGCAGGAACAGACCGCATCCATTCTGCATGAACTGGCGCTTGCAGGACAGCTTGGGCCTGGACAGATCGTTGTGATCGGTACAAGCACAAGTGAAGTCGCAGGCGCGCGGATTGGTACGAGTGGTGCCATTGAAGTGGCGCAGCAGCTTCTTGCGGGTATACGCGAAGTGCAGGAGGAATTCGGTTTTGACACGGTATTCCAATGTTGTGAGCATTTGAACCGTGCGCTGGTCATGGAACGTTCTGTGCTTACTCGTCTTGGATTGACCGAGGTTGGTGCAGTACCCGTGCCCAAGGCCGGAGGTTCAATGGCATCCGCAGCATATCGTTCGCTGACCGATCCATGCCTGGCTGAACATGTGCAGGCCCATGCGGGACTGGACATTGGGGAGACGATGATTGGGATGCATCTCCGGCATGTAGCCGTACCCTATCGTACAGCGCTCCGTTATGTTGGAGATGCACGTGTAACCACAGCGTTGACTCGTCCGAAGTTGATTGGCGGCGAACGCGCGGTGTATCGTATGGAAGAACAACAACCAGATTCGACATTTTGTGACTGATATCTTCAACCAATATAAAGCTAAATTTAGACTTTACACGAAAACGAAGAGTGCAACACCAATCTGAAGAAGCGAAGCGTTCGTCTGAAAGCTTTCCGAAGGAAAGCTACATCGGAAGCATACGCTATCCCCGGATTTTCCCCTTATTATAAGGGAGTTCAGAGAAATCCGGGGATAACAGCGATCGGAAGATGGTGATGCAATCGAAGTCAGGAGTGTAACCACTGTAGTTTAACTTTATAACTTCACTTATAACTGGGAGGAATTTAATCATGGAACAATTGCGCAAGAATGACCCGGCAGTACTGGAAGCGATGAATCTTGAACTGAAACGTCAACAGAACAACATCGAACTGATTGCATCCGAGAACATCGTAAGTGAAGCAGTAATCGAAGCATTGGGATCTGTTCTGACCAACAAATACGCTGAAGGATATCCAGGCAAACGTTACTATGGCGGTTGTGAGCATGTGGACATCGTTGAAGACATCGCGCGCGATCGTGCAAAAGAATTGTTCGGAGCAGAACACGTGAATGTTCAACCTCACTCCGGCGCACAAGCGAACATGGCAGTATATCTTGCAGCGTTGAAACCTGGTGATACTGTGCTTGGTATGAACCTTGCCCATGGTGGACACCTCACACACGGTAGCCCGGTTAACGCATCTGGTTTGCTGTACAACTTTGTAGCATACGGTGTACAGGAAGATACATTCCTGATTGATTATGATGAAGTACGCAAAGCGGCTTTCAAACACCGCCCTCGTTTGATCGTTGCAGGTGCAAGTGCATATCCGCGTACCATTGATTTTGAAAAGCTGGCTTCCATCGCCAATGATGTAGGCGCTTTGTTCATGGTGGACATGGCTCATATCGCAGGACTGGTTGCTGCTGGTTTGCATCCAAACCCGGTTCCACATGCGCATTTCGTAACAACAACAACACACAAAACGCTGCGTGGACCTCGTGGAGGTATGATTCTGTGCCGCAAAGCATGGGCAGCAGCGATTGATAAAGCGGTATTCCCTGGTTCCCAAGGTGGACCTCTGATGCACGTGATCGCTTCCAAAGCGGTAGCATTCGGAGAAGCTTTGCAACCTTCGTTCAAAACATATGCACAGAACGTTGTGAAAAACGCACAGGTTCTGGCTGAAACACTGATCGCTGAAGGATTGAACATCGTATCTGGTGGTACAGATAACCACTTGATGCTGATCGACACACGCAGTGTAAACATCACAGGTAAGGAAGCTGAGCATGTGCTTGATTCCATCGGCATTACCGTGAACAAAAATGCAATTCCATTCGACCCGACAAGCCCGTTTGTGACGAGCGGTATTCGAATTGGTACACCTGCTGCAACTTCCCGTGGCATGAACGAAGAAGCGATGGTAGCGATCGGTAAGATCATTGCCAAAACGCTGAAAAATCCAAAAGATACAGCGAAGCTGGATGAAGCTCGTGCAGAAGTGACTGCCCTGACAGACCAATTCCCGCTGTATACCGACCTTAAATACTAAAAAACTTTGCTTATGGTGTTTGTATTTGAGATGTTCTTAAAATGGGATACAAAAAAACGAAGCAGACAGAATGAGACCGCAGAAGCGAAGCGTTCGCCTTTATCCCCGGATTTTTCCCTTGTTAAAAGGAGAATAAAAAAAATCTGGGGATAACATCGATCGAAGGATCATTCTGTAGGCGGAGTGCTATTGTATTCATCATTTTCATTTTCTCAATGACATAACAGCAGGAGCAAAACAGGACCGGATGGATCATTTTCCGGTCCTGTTTTTTATAGGATTCGGTATTCTGTAATGATTGGGTGCCCTTTGATGGTGTAATTCGTTGTTGGTGATGATATAATATACAGGATTTATCGAGCCCATGAATGGTGGCTAGGTATATTTGGAAATGCTGAACATGAAGAACTTACCGGAGGGACAAATTAGATGGGAAAATTAGTAATATGTGATCACCCTTTGATTCAACACAAACTGACGTTTATACGCGACATGCGTACGAATACGAAAGATTTTCGTGAATTGGTGGATGAAGTGGCAACGTTGATGGCTTATGAGATTACAAGAGATGTTGAACTGGAGACGATTGATGTACAGACACCTGTAGCTGCAACACAAGGTAAAGTCATCTCTGGACGCATGCTCGGATTGGTGCCGATTCTCCGTGCAGGACTCGGAATGCTGGATGGCGTTGTGAAATTGTTGCCAGCCGCAAAAGTTGGACATGTTGGTCTGTTCCGTGACCCGGAAACACTGCAACCGGTAGAGTACTACACCAAACTGCCTACAGACGTGACGGAGCGTCAATTGATTGTAATTGATCCGATGCTGGCGACTGGCGGTTCGGCAATTGCAGCCATTGACGTGCTCAAAAAACGCGGCTGTACCCAAATCAAAATGATGAACCTGGTAGCAGCACCGGAAGGCGTTAAAGCTGTACAGGATGCACATCCCGATGTGGACATCTATGTAGCAGCATTGGACGACCGTCTGGATGATCATGGTTATATCGTTCCAGGGCTTGGAGATGCAGGAGACCGTCTATACGGCACTAAATAAGCATATCGCATGCTTGTAATCGGAACTTATAGAAAAGGGGCTTTGCTCGAATGTCCAACAAAATTAAAGTCATGACGATCTTCGGGGTGCGTCCGGAAGCCATCAAGATGGCTCCGCTTATTTTGGAATTGCAAAAACACCCTGAGTCTATTGAATCTATTGTTTGCGTAACTGCGCAGCATCGCCAGATGTTGGATCAGGTACTTGAAGTTTTCGACATTCATCCCGATTATGATCTGGATGTAATGAAAGACCGCCAGACATTGAATGAGATTACAATTCGTGTCCTTGGCGGTCTGGAGCCGGTGTTAGCGGAAGCTAAACCGGATATTGTACTGGTTCACGGAGATACATTGACTACCTTTGTAGCGAGTTATGCAGCATTTTTGCAACAGATTCAGGTAGGACATGTGGAAGCAGGACTTCGGACGTGGAACAAGCTGTCTCCATATCCAGAAGAGATGAACCGTCAGCTGACAGGAGTACTGGCTGATCTACATTTTGCGCCTACGGACTGGTCTTCTTCCAATCTTGCCAAAGAAAATAAATCGGAGTCTAGTACGTACGTCACAGGCAACACGGTAACAGATGTGTTTCAATATACAGTACGGGAGGACTACACACACCCGGTACTTGATTGGGCCCAAGGCAAACGCCTTGTGCTGATGACAGCTCATCGCCGTGAATCTCAAGGCGAGCCTCACCGCAACATTTTCCAGGCCGTCAAACGGATTGCCGACGAATTTGAAGATATTGCCATCGTGTACCCGGTGCATCCAAGTCCTGCTGTGAAGGAGCCGGCTCACGCGATTTTGGGGAATCATCCCCGTATTCAATTAATTGATCCACTAGACGTGGTGGATTTGCATAACTTTTACCCGCATACTCACTTGATTTTGACCGATTCAGGCGGTTTGCAGGAAGAAGCACCTTCGTTTGGTGTGCCTGTGCTCGTATTGCGCGATACAACAGAACGCCCGGAAGGTATTGAAGCCGGAACGCTGGAACTGGTAGGTACCGAAGAGGAACGTGTGTATGAACGGACCAAAGCTCTGCTTACAGACCAAACCCTGTATGCAAGCATGAGTCAGGCTGCCAATCCATACGGTGATGGACATGCTTCGGAAAGAATTGTCAATGCGATTTTGCACCATTTCGGTGTAAATAGTGAGCGTCCGGAATCATTTCACAGAAAATTCAAAAAATAATACATTTTTTCTGACGGATTTATAAAGGGCATAGCATACAGTTAAACTGTACGGTTTACGCGGGTTTATGGGCTTTGAGGGTCTGTATTCCCGTCGTTTTCCCCTTTAAAACGCTAAAATCATTCAATTGACAAAGGCTCTCATCATTCAGTAAAATTAACTGGGATTGCAAGGGTGGCGTGGAAAATGGCCGATTCGAACAAACCAAATTCATCCCGTAACCATGACGATAATGTATGGAAAGCGATGGGGCTCGTGACAGCTTTTGGGATCGAGATTGCCATTCTCGCTGTTGCCGGATATTACGCTGGCTCCTGGTTGGACAAGACCATCGGAGGTAACGGAATATGGATCGCCGTAAGCGTTCTCTTTTTTCTTGCGGCAGGCGGTGTAAGCATCTACTTTATCGCGAAAAAAATCATGGGGGAAAGTGATGAGTGAACTAACCAGATACCGCAGATCGATGACTGTTTTCATCATGTACTTTCTTATGATTTGTTTTCTCGCAGCGGCCTTTATGCCACGTGTGGAGACAATTGCTTTGGGACTGGCCCTCGGTACAGGAATTAGCTGGATCAATGCATTTTACTTGGGCTACAAAGTAAGGAAAATGTCTGATGATGCGGCAGAGGGTAACTTGAAGCGTGTGAACCTGGGATTTTTGACAAGAGCGGCACTCGCTGTGCTCGGTATATTCATATCGATGCGCTTTCCGCAGTACTTCAATACATATGCGGTTGCAGGCGGTCTCGTCATTGCACAATTTTCCTTACTGATTATAGGGATTGTCCATTCCCGCAGAGCAGAATGATGTTAAGGGCTGTAGCTTTCAAGTCGAGAAAGGGGTGAGAAAAATATGCATGAAGCTCCAATTATTATGCTTGGCGGATTTCGACTGGATCTATCGGTTCTGTTGATGCTGGTAGTTACAGGTGCCCTTGTTTTTATTTTTGCTGTACTGGCAACACGGAGATTATCCGTTGAAAATCCCGGCAAGCTGCAAAATTTTATGGAGTGGGCAGTAGAATTCGTCCGCAATCTGATTTCCAGCACAATGGATATGAAGAAAGGTAAACATTTTATCTCTCTCGCTCTTTCCATGATCATGTTCATTTTTGTAGGAAACATGCTCGGACTTCCATTCCAAGCAGTAACTGCAGTGGACAGTGCAGAACATGCGCAAGTGTTCGGTCAGCCGATTGTTACCGCGGTGGAGGCGTTTGAAAAAGCGCATGCCAAGGATCCTGAAGCACACCCACACGTTGAACTGGCCTGGTGGAAATCACCAACAGCCGACTTGTCTGTAACGATGGGACTTGCTCTCGTAGCGTTCCTTGTATCTCATGGACTTGGATTGTTCCGTAACACCAAAGGATATCTCCAGCATTACCTGAAGCCATTCGCCTTGTTCTTGCCAATCAACTTGATTGAGACGGCATCCAAGCTGTTGACACACGGTATGCGTCTATTCGCGAATATCTTCGCGGGTGAGGTACTGATCGCAACGATCCTGAAACTGACCACATTTAAAGTGTTTGGTGCTATTGCAGCGATTCCGCTACTTATGGTCTGGCAAGGCTTTAGTATCTTTATCGGCGCGATCCAGGCATTTGTGTTTGTTATCTTGATGATGGTGTACATTTCACAGAGCATCGAGACGCACGACGAGCATTAAGTTTCAAGCCCTACGAAGATTTCTTCACCAGGCTGAACAATAAAAAATTCGATTTATCATTTTAAGGAGGATATACAAATGGGAGCAATGGCATTAATCGCAGCAGCAATTGTTGCAGGACTGGGCGCGTTTGGCGCAGGTATTGGTAACGGTATGGTAATCAGCAAAACGGTGGAAGGTATTGCCCGTCAACCGGAAGCAAAATCCACTCTTCAAACAACAATGTTTATCGGTGTAGGTTTGATCGAGGTATTGCCGATCATCGGTGTGGTACTCGCGTTCATGTTCTACGGTATGGCTTAATTAAATTTTAAAGGTTTGGCGGGGAAGGCCATAGCCATCCGCGCCTTCTTTTTAGGTAATGTCCGTTCGAACGGATGACGTTTCAAGGATACCTCCAGGAAGGAGTGAACAGATTGAGTTTCATATGGGAAAATACGCTTCTTGCGATTGTTGCATTTGCAATTTTATATTGGCTGCTTAGCCGTTATGCCTTCGGGCCTTTGTTCTCCATTATGGAAAAACGTCGTGAACTCGTGATGACGCAGATGAATGAGGCTGCACAGACTCGGGAACAGGCCATTGCCTATGTGGAGGAACAAAAACAAGCTCTTGAGCAAGCGCGTCAAGATGCTTACGACATCATTGAACAGTCCAAACAAACAGGTGGCAAACAAGCTGAATCGATTTTGGCTGATGCAAAAGCTGAAGCTAATCGTCTGAAAGACGATGCAGTACGCGAAATCGAGAGCGAGAAGAACAAAGCAGTCGCAGCACTTCGCAGCGAACTGGGTACAGCTTCCGTTCAGATTGCATCCAAGTTGATCAAAAAAGAAGTTGAGAACGGTCCTGCACAAGAAGAGCTTGTGAACCAATACCTCAATGAGGTAGGAGGCCGACAATGAGCCGCGATACGATTGTTGCCAAACGTTATGCGAAAGCATTGTTCGAAGTTGCTCTTCAGCAACAGCAGGTGCTTGAGGTTGAACAGGAACTGGTTGCAGTAGTCAGTGCATTGACCGGAGATGCAGATATCGAGAAATTTATCGTATCCCCTAATATCTCTGATGAAGCCAAGCAGAACGTGATTCACTCAAGTCTTGATGGCAAGGTATCCGATTCAGTCCTTCGTACAGTCTTGTTGTTGATTGAGCGCGGACGCGTTGAATTGCTGGGAGACTTGCTGAATGATTATCGGAAGATCCAAGGTGAGTCGTTGGGCATCGCTGATGCACGTGTCTACTCGACTTATGCGTTGAATGATGAAGAAAAAGAAGCGGTAGCCCGTGAATTTGGTGGCCGTGTGAATAAAAAGATTCGTATCGAGAACATTGTTGATCCGACTCTGCTGGGCGGATTGAAAGTCGCCATTGGCGATACGATCTATGACGGCAGCTTGGCTGGCAAGCTCGAACGTCTTGAGCAGTCTTTTAACAGACGAGTACAGTAGATTGGGGTGAGGACACTTGAGTATCAAACCAGAAGAAATCAGTACATTAATTAAGAGCCAAATCGAACAATACAAGACCGATATCGATGTAGTCGAAGTCGGAACGGTAATCGAGGTTGGTGATGGTATCGCTCGTGTTTACGGACTTGAGAACGTCATGTCCAACGAGTTGGTTGAATTCCCAAGCGGTGTTATGGGACTCGCCATGAACGTCGAAGAAAGCAATGTCGGTGTCGTTATCCTGGGACCTTACTACGATATTCGTGAAGGTGACCAAGTGAAACGTACTGGTCAAATCATGCAAGTGCCTGTAGGCGAAGCATTGATTGGACGCGTTGTGAACCCGCTCGGTATTCCGGTAGATGGCAAAGGGCCAATCGCTACAACGGAATTCCGTCCGGTTGAAGGTAAAGCACCGGGCGTAATGGATCGTAAATCGGTTCATGAGCCGATGCAAACAGGGATCAAAGCCATTGATGCCATGGTTCCAATCGGTCGTGGACAACGTGAGTTGATCATCGGTGACCGTCAAACAGGTAAAACATCCATCGCAATTGATGCGATCCTGAACCAAAAGGGTAGCGGCATGAAGTGTATCTATGTGGCTATTGGTCAGAAACAGTCTACGGTTGCTCAAGTTGTGGAAACTCTTCGTCGTAAAGGCGCAATGGAGTACACAATCGTTGTAACTGCAGCAGCTTCCGATCCATCACCACTCTTGTACATCGCACCGTATTCCGGTTGTTCGATGGGTGAGTACTTCATGTACAAAGGCGAGCACGTTCTGGTCATCTATGATGACTTGACCAAACAAGCCTCTGCATACCGTGAGCTTTCCTTGTTGCTTCGTCGTCCACCAGGCCGTGAGGCTTATCCGGGTGACGTCTTCTACCTGCACTCCCGTTTGCTGGAGCGTGCTGCGAAGCTGAATGATGAGCTTGGTGGTGGTTCTTTAACCGCACTGCCGTTCATTGAAACACAAGCTTCTGACGTATCTGCATACATCCCAACGAACGTAATCTCCATCACGGACGGACAAATATTCCTGGAAGCTGACTTGTTCAATGCTGGACAACGCCCGGCGATCAACGTAGGTATTTCCGTATCCCGTGTCGGTGGTTCTGCTCAGATCAAAGCGATGAAAAAGGTCGCAGGTTCCCTGCGTCTCGACCTCGCTCAATATCGTGAGCTTCAAGCGTTCTCCCAGTTCGGTTCCGATCTGGATAAAGCGACTCAGGCCCGCCTGAATCGTGGTGCGCGCATGATGGAAATCCTGAAGCAAGGTGTTAACCAGCCTCTGCCTGTAGAACAACAGGTTGTCAGCTTGTACACTGCGGTTAAAGGATTCCTGGATGAGATTCCAACAGGTGATGTGACTCGTTTTGAGCGTGAGTTCCTCGCGTTCATGGAGAGCAGCCATCCGGAGATTCTTGCATCCATCCGTGATACTAAAGAATTGACTGCAGACAACGAAAATGCACTGAAAGGTGCAATTGAGAAGTTCAGAAAGAGCTTTGCTGTCTCTGTCTAAATAAATGATTGCAGGTGCGGAGTTGTCTAACCGATTCCGCATGTCTGCATGTAATACGTTGACTCTGTCAAAACAGGGTTGTGCTTACGACTTAGTTTTGACAGAGTCAAAACTAGTGAATGCTTACGAAGTAACTTTGGCTCTGCCAAAGTAGGATTGTGCTTACGATGTAGTTTTGACTTTGTCAAAACTTTAAGGTGGTGAAATCATGGCAAAAGGCATGCGCGAAATTAAGCGGCAAATTAAAAGCGTACAAAGCACCAAGCAGATCACCAAAGCAATGGAGATGGTAGCTGCTGCAAAACTGCGTAAAGCGCAGGAAAAAGCGGAAGCAGCCCGTCCTTATTCGGAGAAACTGAAAGAAGTTGTAGCTAGTATTGCATCAAGCACGCAAGGTATACAGCACCCGATGCTGGAGAGCCGTCCGGTCAAAAAGACAGCTTACCTGATCATTACATCGGACCGTGGTCTTGCAGGTGGATACAATGCGAACGTTTTGCGTCAGGTTAATCAGACGCTCAAAGAGCGCCACAACTCCCAGGATGACTACGAATTGTTCGTCATTGGACGTAAGGGACGCGATTACTTCAGACGTCGTGAAATTGCGATGGCATCCACAACAACGGATCTGTCGGATTCGCCTTCATTTGCAGACATCAAATCCATCGCACACGAAGCTGTTCATGGGTTTGAACTGGCTGAATTTGATGAATTGTACATTTGTTATAACCGCTTTGTGAATGCGTTGACCCAGATTCCTACGGTAGAAAAACTTCTTCCGATGGAAACACCTGAGGTAACTGCTGCGGAAGGACCAACGGCGAGCTACGAATACGAGCCGTCTGCTGAAGCTGTACTTGAAGTTTTGCTTCCGCGTTATGCGGAAACACTGATCTATGGTGCACTTCTGAACGGTAAGGCGAGTGAGCTGGGTGCGAAAATGACGGCAATGGGTAATGCAACCAAAAATGCATCCAAACTCATTAATGACTTGTCATTGACATACAACCGTGCCCGCCAAGCGGCGATTACGCAGGAGATTACGGAAATTGTGGCAGGTGCCAACGCAGCACAAGGCTAACCGTTTTTTTATTAATGAAGGCTTGCAGAGCAAAGATAAACGAACGGTACATTATTTTTGCAAAAGTAGCAGGCTTGTAGGAGGGGAACGTTAAGATGAACAAAGGACGCGTTGTGAGCATCATGGGTCCGGTTGTTGACGTCGAGTTTGATCGCGGCGGTCTGCCGGAAATCCTCAATGCCATTACGATCACTACAGTAAGTGAGAGCGGCGTTAGTGTAAACCTTACACTCGAAGCTTCGAAACATCTGGGTGACAACCGAGTACGTTGTATTGCGATGTCCTCCACGGATGGACTTGTTCGTGGTATGGAAGCTTTAGATACAGGAGCACCAATCTCTGTACCTGTCGGTGAAGCAACACTGGGTCGTGTATTTAACGTACTCGGCGAAGCAATTGATACTGGCGGTGCTGTAGCTGCTGAACACAAGAACCCGATTCACCGTTCAGCACCTGCATTTGATGAACTGACTACCCAAGCAGAGATGCTGGAGACAGGAATCAAAGTTATCGACTTGCTTGCTCCTTACGCTAAAGGTGGTAAAATCGGTCTCTTCGGTGGTGCCGGTGTAGGTAAGACTGTAACGATTCAGGAATTGATCAACAACATCGCACAAGAGCACGGTGGTATCTCCGTATTTGCGGGTGTTGGTGAGCGTACGCGTGAAGGTAATGACTTGTATCACGAGATGAGTGATTCCGGCGTTATCAACAAAACAGCAATGGTCTTCGGACAAATGAACGAGCCTCCAGGCGCACGTCTTCGTGTTGCCCTCACAGGTCTGACGATGGCGGAATACTTCCGTGATGAAGAAGGCCGTGACGTGTTGCTCTTTATCGATAATATCTTCCGTTTCACCCAAGCGGGTTCAGAAGTATCCGCTTTGCTTGGACGTATGCCTTCTGCGGTAGGTTACCAACCTACGCTGGCAACAGAAATGGGTCAACTGCAAGAACGTATCACATCAACGAAAAAAGGTTCTGTAACATCCATCCAGGCCATCTACGTGCCTGCGGATGACTACACTGACCCGGCTCCTGCAACGACGTTTGCTCACTTGGATGCAACGACGAACCTGGAGCGTAAAATTTCGGAGATGGGTATCTACCCTGCGGTAGATCCGTTGGCTTCCAGCTCCCGGATCTTGTCCCCTGAAGTTGTAGGTGAAGAACACTACAGCGTAGCTCAAGGCGTTAAACGTATCTTGGCACGTTACAATGAATTGCAAGATATCATTGCAATCCTGGGTATGGACGAGTTAAGTGAAGAAGACAGAGCGCTTGTATACCGTGCTCGTAAAATCCAACGTTTCTTGTCCCAGCCTTTCCACGTTGCTGAAGCATTTAACGGTATTCCGGGTAAATACGTTCCGGTTAAAGAAACGGTGCGCAGCTTTAAAGAGATTCTCGAAGGTAAGTATGATGATCTTCCGGAAGCAGCTTTCCTCTTTGTTGGTACAATTGAAGAGGCAGTGGAGAAAGCCAAAACACTGGTTTAGTCTGAATCCAGGATTGTCCTTAGGTGGGCTATCCTTCGGATAGTTTCAGGAGGGATGGAATTGAGCACCTTTTTGTTGGAGATTGTAACACCCGAGCGTCTGGTCTATTCAGAACAAGTGGATAGCATTACAGCTCGTGGTATTGAAGGGGAGCTGGGCATTCTGCCTGGTCATATTCCTATGGTTACACCTTTGCAGATTGCACCAATCTATATCCATAACGGAAAAGAAAATAAACGAGTTGCTATCGGTGGCGGGTTTATCGAAGTACGTAAAGATAAGGTTGTTGTACTCGCAGAGAGTGCTGAATTCCCGGAAAACATTGATGTGGATCGTGCGCGTGCGGCGAAAGAGCGGGCAGAACGTCGGCTTGCAAGCCAAAGCAATCAGGACCACTTTGATCACCGTCGTGCAGAGATTGCACTGCAAAAAGCGGTTAACCGGATTAATGTGTTCGGCAAATAAATGATTCTTAGAAGCCCGGCGGCTTAGTCTGCTGGGCTTTTTTGAGTTCGTTTGATAGAACTGTTTTCGAAAATAGCAATATTATTAGTTTGAACCATTCAAGAAATTTTTCATTATAGAGAAGTTTATAGAAGCATTCTTAAGCAAATTAATCACCGATTATGAGGATTTGAATAGAATGTAGGACTAAAGTAGTGGGCGCATTTACCACTAAGAGAACCATTTTTTTCATAAGAGATTTAAAATTATTTCCGAGGAAATGACAGAATCGATATCGAAATAGCGCTCTTTTATGTCGTTTTAGTCACAAAATCCCGGCATTTTAAAATTAGAATATTTTAGAAGTGGAAATCAATGTAATTGACAATGTATGATGAAAGAGCCTATATTCCATAGAGTCAGCAGAAGCAGGAAGCTGCGTAGTAGATTCCATAGTCATGCACAGCCGCATTGTTGCTGCTCGGTGATTGGGCATCAGGAGATTCCTGCCTGGCAGGAATAAATCTGACAGTACGCTCAGTATGTTATGCTCAAGTCATTCCAGTATACTAACAAGTTATGGGTGCCGGGCATATGATATGCTGATCGCTGCAACAAATGTGGAGGTAAAGAATATATGGATACTGATCTGACAAATCAGGTGAATCAGGCGTTAAGTACCAATGGCTTGGTCTCAATCATCGTCTCCCTTTTATGTATTGCATTATCTTGGTGGGCTTTGACAAATCTCAAACTGGATTTAATCATCAGACAGCCACGAGGTGCTCAGGGAAGATTGTTACATTTGTTGCTCGCCATTATCTTGGGGCATGCCGTTGCTGGCTTTGTCATTGACTACTTGTCCTGGACACAAATGTTGCGTAATTTGTTTTAATGTTGAGATGGTTGGTTAATCATCTGTTAGGTTCTTCAAGCTGCTCATTGTCGAATAACATCGATTAATTGTGTTAACAATTAGAGTATGAGTTGTCGGTAAAGAAATTAAGAAAAAAGTGTGACGTAAAATTGGATGAATCTGAGATGTTTTATGTAAAAATGCTTGTATCGTATAATTCAATAATGTTATGATGGAAGTTAGGGAATTCACAATTGTTCACTTATTTTGTAGTTATAAACGGGATATCCGGTTCATGCCGGCTAATAACCATCCCACTCTGTCTGTTCTGATGCTCTGCTGGCTTGTAAGACACTAATTTTACATGCTGATTAGCAAGACGCACGGCACATGGTATCATTGATATGGATTATAAAAACCAATTCTTTTCTGAATAGACATCTGTGGCAATATGCCAGAATATGTCGAAATTCCACACACAGCAACAGTCCTTTCTACACACAGTGGGGCTTACGTATTCCGGAATGAAGAAAAGGGAATAAAAGCGCGGAGGGAACCATGATGAGCAAATTTATCGTCCGCGGTGGCAAAAGGTTGACCGGAAGTGTCAAAGTTAGCGGCGCTAAAAATTCTGTTCTTCCGATCATCGCTGCCTCTCTCTTAGGGGAAGAAGGACAAAGCGTTATTATTGACGCACCTCCTCTAGACGATGTGATGACGATTAACAAGGTGTTGGAATCGCTGGGAGCGGGAGTTACATACCGGGACGAAGTGATTACCGTAAATGCGGAGAAACTTACTTCCTGTGAAGCCCCGTATGAATGGGTAAGTAAAATGCGGGCGTCTTTCCTGGTCATGGGGCCTTTGTTGACTCGTATGGGTCATACAAGAATCTCACTTCCTGGTGGATGTGCCATCGGTACACGGCCTATTGATCAGCATTTGAAAGGTTTTGAAGCCATGGGCGCAGAGATCAGCTTGGGCCAAGGTTATATCGAAGCTCGTAGCCAAGGTCGGTTGCGTGGCGCGAAAATTTATCTGGATGTGGCTTCCGTAGGTGCCACTCAAAATATTATGATGGCTGCAACATTGGCTGAAGGTGTAACTGTTCTGGAGAACGCGGCCAAAGAACCTGAGATTGTGGATCTTGCCAACTTCCTGAATGGAATGGGCGCCATCGTACGTGGTGCCGGTACTGGAGTTATCCGCATTGAAGGTGTGGAGAAACTGACAGGCGTAACACACACGGTTATTCCGGATCGGGTAGAAGCGGGTACGTATATGGCTGCTGCTGCAATCTCTGGTGGTGACGTGTACATTGAAGGTGCAATCTCTGATCATTTGGGCTCCGTTATCGCGAAGCTTGAAGAGATGGGTGTAACGATCCAACCGGATGAGAATGGCGTGCGTGTAATTGCAGATCGTCCTCTTAAAGCTGTAGATGTGAAAACATTACCCTACCCAGGATTCCCGACAGATATGCAATCCCAGATGATGGCACTCTTGCTCGCATCTGAAGGAACAAGTGTCGTGACAGAGACTGTTTTTGAAAACCGATTCATGCATGTGGATGAATTCCAATTGATGAATGCGGAGATCAAAGTTGAAGGACGTTCGTCCATCATCACAGGTAGTGCCAAACTGAAGGGTGCCAAAGTAACGGCTACCGATTTGCGTGCGGGTGCCGCACTCATTATTGCAGGTCTTGTTGCTGAAGGTACAACGGAAGTGGGCGGTGTTCATCACATTGACCGTGGCTATGTACATCTCGCTGAGAAGCTTAACGGACTTGGCGCTGACATCTATCGGATCTCGGTTGATGAGCCTAAGCTGGAAGCAACCAAAGCACCTAGTGAAAAAGTGGAGAAAGAAGTACCGATGTTTAAGGTGCAACCCACTTTGGCTTAACACTGGATTGAATAGAAAAAATATGGTCCCCCAATTATGAGTCACACGATTGTGTGGATTATGAATGCGATGGAACGTATATTGTAAAAAATGATAAAGCTAAGCCATCCGGCTTGGCTTTTTTTGTGTTTACTTTTAAGAAGATAACGAGATATTTGATACCTGATTCTATTAATAGCTGGTCCTAACTTGTATAACATAACATCGTATTCTGTATCGATTCTGAACCAAATGAAAGAGCGTACTTTATATAGGGTGTCGGATCCAGCTAAACACCGGTATTCAGCGACAGATCAACGTTTCTGAGATGTACATAGCAAAAGAAAACAGGAAATTGAACATAACGAAAAGGGCCTCGTTTCTCTTAAATCAGGTTCTATCAGATCAAGCCAGCTCATAACCTAAACTATGGATTTGAACAACACGACCGGCACAAGACCGGCCATAGATAACGGAGGGTTATAGTCGAATGAAAGAAGCTCGTGTACAGGTAAAGGTACCCCTTGTCCCTCGTTCAGGTATGCAAGAGCCGGAGGGAAATACCGTTTCTGGAGTGGAAAAAGACAAGTCCGCCCCATTAAAACTGAGGACTGTTTCCTCACAGCCTGCAAGATTATCAACTCCAGAACGGGTGTCGACAGATGAGCTGAACCGACAGACTACCGAGCACATTCATATACCTGTTATTGAGCTGGACCAGTTCCGCCGTGTGAAGCGTCGCCGAATGCGGACATTTGGACGAAAACCCCGGTGGGGACGCAACTCGACACGTTGGCAACCTGCTGCCGCTGTATCTGCCTTATTGGCAATGGCGCTGCTGATTCCGGTCATTCTGGTATGGCCGCGGACAAGCGAGTCACCAAAACCGATCCCTGCTCCAACCGATTCCAGCAGCACAAGAACCCCAGCTCCTGCGCCAGCCGTTCCTGTTACCTACCCTGAACCCCAAGTGCGCGTATACCTGTCTGCAACGGGCACAACGATGAATCTGCCATTGGAAGACTATGTTATCGGGGTTGTCGCAGCTGAGATGCCTGCGGAATTCAGACTGGAGGCGTTAAAAGCGCAGGCGATCGCAGCTCGCACATTTATCGTGCGCAGGTTAGCTGCGAGTGATACAAGCGGTGTTCCATCAGGTGCGGCAGATGTGACGGATACGGTCAGCCATCAGGTGTTTATTCCACCAGATCAGGTTAAAGCGGATTGGACACGTCTCGGGAAGGCAAAGGAATGGGAGAAGCTGCAACAGGCTGTACGTGAAAGTCGAGATACGGTTATGACATATCAGGGCAAGGCGATCACCGCATCCTTTTTTTCCACAAGTAATGGGTATACCGAGAATGCCGAGGATGTATGGGGGAACGCCGTGCCGTATCTGCAAAGTGTAGATAGTCCGTGGGACAAAAACCTGGCACCGGGATTCAAGCAGACCGTTACCATGAAGCGTAATGAGATTCTGCAGAAGTTGAACCTGGATGCCATACCGGTTACCGCCCAGAAGGGTGGATCGTGGATGGAAGTATTGTCTACAACCAAAGGACATCGGATTAAGGAAATGCAGATCGCAGGTGAAACATTCAGCGGTCCCGAGGTTCGCAAGCTGCTTGGATTAAGATCAAGCCAGTTCAGTTGGAAGACCACAGGTGACGAGGTCCAGATTACAACGTATGGATACGGGCATGGGGTTGGCATGAGTCAATGGGGAGCAAATGGCATGGCGCAGGAGGGACACACGGCCACCCAGATTCTCAAACACTACTATACCGGCATTTCATTCGGACAGGCATCCAAGATGTTGGCATCCAAGTAGGAGAGATGAACATGGATGGCGAATTAATTTCGAATGGATACGCTAACGAATCTCAGAAGCGTGGTATCTCAGTCACATCCTATATCTTTTCGCTCTCACCGATAAATGTACTTCATAGGAGGATTGACCATCACAGCCAAACCAGCAATCCAGTCTTCTCTACCAGCCACCGATTCCGGAGCTTTCGAGATTCGGCTATATATGCGGAGAGTGCTAGCGTGTGGGGAGCGCAGGGGACAGAAAAGGCCTGTAGAAGCAAAGCGTCCGCCTTTATCACCGATTTCTCCCTTGGGAGAATATAATCAGGAAATCCGGGGGTAACAGCCGGTCGAAAGGTTTTCTGGCCACGAAGGGGCACACGAACTAATCACCCACCACCACACATATATAGCACTCTCTGAAACCTCCGTGAAAATAATTAGAGTCGCGCGTGTATAAAAGAGTTGCACCCGGTAACACTTGTTACTGAGGTGATCAAGATGAATGAACAAAACAAAAAAACAGTCCAAGAAGAAACTCCTAAAACAACTCAAGGAGTACCGGCTAGCCAGCCCTCTTCATGGAAAAGAGCAATGTCCAAACGCTGGGTCTTCCCGGCAGCCTACATCGCAGCAGCAGGCATTATACTAACCTTAGTGTGGGTCTATCAGGGCACAGGCGACAAAACGCTGAACTCGGACCCTGCTAGCGGGGTAGTAGAAACAGGCGCATCGGCGGGTACAGAAGGAACAGCAGTAGGCGGAGAAGAAGAAAGTGTGGAAGTTGTCGCAAAGTCGGAGAATTTTGTATGGCCGGTAGCGGTACCGTCCGAAATTTCGGTAGTGAAACCATTCTATGATAGCGAAGCTTCAACCGAGGAACATGAAGCGGCAATGGTGCAGTACAATGATACATTTATCCCGAACACGGGTGTGGATCTGGCACGTGGGGATAACAAAACGTTTGAAGTCAAAGCAGCGCTTGCCGGTAAAGTTACCCGGGTTGAGCAAAACCCGCTCACAGGTCAGGTTGTGGAAATTACACACAGCGATAACCTGAAGACGGTATATCAAAGCTTGGCAGACGTCAAAGTGAAACAGGACGACGAAGTGAAACAGGGAGATGCGATTGCATCCGCTGGCGTCAATGAATTGGGTAAAACGCTTGGCAACCACCTTCACTTTGAAGTATACGAGGACGGACAGCCGGTTAACCCGCAAGGATATCTTCCGGAAAAATAAATGAATTTTACCGCAGCAACATGATGGGCAGAGGGGTTGAACCTCTGCTCTTTTTGTGCTTTTCAGAAAATAATGGGACCTTCGAAGCTTGTCACACCTCTAAACCGCGAATATATAGGCATGCTCCTCATATAATGTACCAAACTATCCACACAGTAGGGAGGCGGGAGCGTGCACGATTACATCAAGGAACGGACCATCAAAATTGGTCGCTGCATTGTTGAGACGAGGAATACGGTCCGTACCATAGCCAAAGAATTCGGCGTGTCAAAGAGTACTGTGCATAAGGATCTGACGGAGCGTCTGCCGGAAATCAACCCTGATCTTGCTGACCAGGTGAAACACATCTTGGAGTATCACAAGTCCATTCGCCATTTGCGGGGCGGTGAAGCGACCAAAATTAAATACAAAAAAACGAGTGGCAAGAAACGTGAGGTGTTGGCTTCCGCCAAATCGTAAGCATCTTCACAAAGACGTAGGTCAAAAAGCTCACACATGCATTGAATCCCTCCCCTGAAGTATGATATGTTAAAAGCTGGTACAGGATCGAATTATGACATCTTATCAGCCCGATTTTTACATATATATGTTGCACTTTGTCGAACGAGCGGTGACGTGATAAGGGACTCTTTTTCACAGGATACGCTGACCAAATAATATCACTTTGGGGGCTCTTTTATGTTTAGCAAGGATATCGGTATTGATCTTGGCACGGCCAACGTGCTTATTCACGTGAAAGGAAGTGGGGTAGTCCTCGATGAACCTTCCGTCGTGACCATTGAAAGAGATACGAAGCGTGTCCTTGCTGTTGGGGAAGAAGCGCGTCGTATGGTGGGGCGTACTCCAGGTAACATTGTTGCCATTAGACCGCTGCGTGACGGCGTTATTGCGGACTTCGAGATTACAGAAGCGATGCTCAGACATTTCATTAATCGTGTGGGTGCAAGAAGCTGGTACAGCCACCCTCGAATTTTGATCTGTGCACCAACGAACATTACTTCCGTGGAGCAGAAGGCCATCCGCGAGGCGGCAGAACGCAGTGGTGCCAAAGAAGTGTTTCTGGAAGAAGAGCCGAAAGCGGCAGCGATCGGTGCGGGAATGGATATTTTTCAGCCGAGCGGCAATATGGTCGTGGATATCGGCGGCGGTACGACTGACGTTGCAGTCCTGTCTATGGGCGACGTGGTCACCGCCTCTTCTATTAAAGTCGCAGGGGACAAGTTCGACGAAGCCATTATCAAGTTTATCAAAGCCAAGTACAAGCTCATGATCGGTGAACGGACCGCTGAAGATATCAAAATTGCGATTGGTACCGTACATCCGGGTGGACATCAAACGGAGATGGACATTCGCGGACGCGATATGGTATCCGGTCTGCCTGTTACCGTAACGGTATCGGGAAATGAAGTACAGGAAGCACTTTGGGATTCCGTGCAATCCATCATCGTGGCAGCCAAATCGGTATTGGAACGTACACCGCCTGAATTGTCAGCGGACATTATCGACCGTGGTGTTGTATTGACTGGTGGAGGTGCATTGCTGAACGGACTGGACGAGCTTTTGTCCAATGAATTACATGTACCGGTATGGGTTGCGGAAGATCCAATGCATTGTGTCGTGAAGGGGACAGGCATTATGCTTAATAATTTGGATCAGGTGGTTAAGAAAAAGTTCTAATCTGCCGATATAAAAAGCAAAGGTTCGCCATGCTCGGGAAGCAGAACGGACAAGCAGCCAACCTGCAATGCAGGTCAAGCGCTTGAGGAGAGGGGTTAATTCATGTTAAGAGGTCTGTACACCGCTACTGCGGGAATGATTACGCAACAACGCCGCCATGACACAGCAACACAGAATATCGTAAATATGAACACCACGGGATACAAACAAGTGAACAGCGTAAGCCGTTCCTTCCCGGAAATGCTCATTACCTTGGTAGGCGGAGATGCAAATCTCCCGACAAAGCGGCTGGGCAAGCTGAACACGGGAGTGTTCGCGGAAGAAAGTTTGTCCATGAATTTGCAGGGGACCATTATGGAGACGGGGCAGAAGAATGATTTTTCCATTTCATCCAATATGACTGTCAACGATCCGCAGACTGGACAACCTGTCCCGTTTGACGCATCAGGCAAATTTGTACGGGCCGATGGCACAGTGACTTACCAGCCTCAGGCGTATTTTACAGTTCAGGATGCAGAGGGTAACACCGGATATACACGTGATGGTCACTTCGAGATTACAGGAACGGGACAATTGTTGAGTTCGACAGGTTCACAAGTGTTGGATAATAATGGACAACCAATCGTATTGACAGGTTCCGTAGAGCAATTTAAAGTGGATGAGCAAGGCCGTTTGGTGGATGCAGCAACGGGTGCACCGACAGGGGTTACTCTCGGCATTAGTGTCATTGACCAGCCGAATCAACTGGTTCGTCAAGGTGATGGCAATTTCAGTCTCAGCGATGAAAATGGCGCAACTGCCCGGATGATGGCTGCAGGAGATAATGTGCAGATCCGTCAGGGTTACCTGGAAGGCTCGAATGTGGATGCTTCACAGGCCACCGTCGATATGAACGCCGCGTTCCGCGCGTATGAAGCGAACCAAAAGGTTGTACAATTCTACGACCGCAGTCTGGATAAAGCCGTCAATGAAGTCGGGCGTGTATAACGCCGACGTTTAAATATAACCGCACAGCGGGAGGGTAACCACCGATGAATAATTCCATGATTAGTGCCAAAGTTTCCATGACTGCGATACAGCAACGTCTGGATGTCATTGCCGATAATATTGCCAACGTGAATACGGCAGGCTATAAGAGCAAACAAGCGGCCTTCGAGGATGTGCTTACCCGTGTTCAACAACAACCGGACAAGTACAAACTGGATGGACGCTCCACACCGATGGGATATAACCTCGGTTTTGGTGCTCGTTTGGCAGATGTGACGAAGGATATGTCTCAAGGCCCCTTGAACGAGACAGGTCTTCCGACCGACCTGGCTATTGAGGGAAATGCGATGTTTGCGGTTGAAGCAAATGGGGAGAAAATGTGGACACGTCAGGGTGCATTTCATTTTGTACCAGATACAAGACCAAAAGCTAATCCAAATGCACCAGATATGATGGTGATGGTCAATGGCGAAGGCCACTTTGCCCTGGATCGTCTAGGGAATCGTATAACGGCACCGAATAATAGCAAGGTTGCTTTTGATGAAAATGGCAATCTGTTAATTCGACGCGGTAATGAGGCGAGCGCCACTATTGGAGCACAACTGCAAGTGGTAGATATTGAACGGCCTGAAGGGCTGGTACAATATGCGGACAACCTGTTTGGTCTGGGCGCGGGATTAACCGAGGATGATGTGTTTGGTGCTAATGCAGCTACACGTCAAGCGGCTGCCTTGATCCGTCCAGGATATCTGGAGCAATCCAATGTGGATATGACACAGGAGATGTCTTTGCTTATGCAAGGACAGCGGACATATCAGCTGGCGGCAAAGGCGCTAACTTCAAGTGATTCCATGTTGGGTCTTGCCAACAATATGAGAGCATAAAAGGTGAATGTGATGACAGAAACACAGCAGCAGAACAGTAAGCCAGAGAAAAAGGAAGTCAAGAAGAAGAAGAGTGGATGGCGCATCGCAAGATGGTTCCTGGTCCCGGTCCTGCTTGTTCTTGCCCTCGCTGGTGGAATGGTAGCTGGATATGTGGTACTGGGCAAACAGGATATCGGTTCCGTATGGCAATGGAGTACATGGGAACATGTATATAATCTGGTGTTCGCTCCATAATGTAACGAGTTAAGCGAAAACTCCTGCGCAGGCAGGAGTTTTCTTTTTGACGTTGAAAACAGTATAATGATGGATGACGTTTGACGTCACAAAAGAGGCCTCCCCTGCGAAAGACATTCGTCATCGCGAAGAGAGACCCCTTATCTTAACCTTCAATACTGCAGTCATGAAGGATATAACTAGTGTTAACCGAAAATATGCTTTCCATACAAACTTTTAAAATTAAAAACCATTTATATGGGCTTTTGACTTTGTCATGTTGAGAATGATCTTGCAGCTCCGAAGTGAGTCGAGGGGACGGAATCGTTCAGAAGAAGCGAAGCGCTTGCCTTTGTGGCCGAATTTTAGACCTCTATAAGGTTGATCAAAAAAATTCGGAGACAACAGCGATCAGAGGGACGATCCGTAACCGTAACGACCATCGTAGAGCTAAGAGTCGATCCATGATGAAGAACGCTCGTATAAACATCCCGAGAGGAGATTACACTGTGCTCGATATCAAACAGATTCAAGAAATCATCCCGCACCGTCCCCCGTTTTTGCTGGTGGACAGAATTTTGGAGATGGAAGATGGCAAACGTGCTGTTGGTTTGAAAAATGTAACGATTAATGAACCATTCTTTATCGGTCATTTCCCTGAGTATCCGGTAATGCCGGGTGTTTTGATCACCGAAGCATTGGCTCAGGTTGGTGCTGCGGCTATGTTGAACCTGGAAGCGAACAAAGGCAAAATCGGCTTTTTGGCGGGACTGGACAACTTCCGATTCCGTGGACAAGTTGTGCCTGGAGATACGTTGATCCTGGAAGTGGAGATTACACGCCTGAAGGGTTCGATTGGTAAAGGTAAAGCAACCGCCCGTGTGGACGACAAAGTAGTCGCTGAAGGCGAGATTATGTTTGCACTGTCTGACCCAAGCTGATTACCATACGTGAGCATTTACATCATGCAGGGACGTAGAGGGACCGAATGATGCAAGATGCTGAAGTAACTCAGCACACCTGAATTTATATAGACGGAAGGGGTTTATCGGAATGGAACAGTTAAGCACAGCAGCAGCAGAGACGTTGCAGCAATGGTTGGAGGATGCTTCGATTGATGAAGCAACGAAACAGGAGCTTCGTGACTTGCAGGATCAGCCGAAAGAGTTGGAGGAACGTTTTTACAGAAACCTGGAGTTTGGTACAGGGGGATTGCGCGGGGTCATTGGTGCGGGAAGCAACCGGATGAACCGTTACACCGTAGGTCGGGCAACGCAAGGATTTGCGCGTTATTTGCTTGAGCAGCATGGTGACCAAGAAGGTAAACCTTCTGTTGTCATAGCTCATGATTCCCGTCATTTCTCACCTGAATTCACACTGGATGCTGCGCTTGTACTGGCTGGAAACGGCATTGTAGCCAAGCTGTTCCCATCCCTGCGTTCAACTCCTGAGTTGTCATTCGCGGTTCGTCATCAGAAGGCAACTGGCGGAATCGTTGTAACAGCGAGTCATAACCCACCGGAATACAACGGATACAAAGTATACAATCATGAGGGCGGTCAATTAGTACCGGATGAAGCGGAAAAAGTCATTCAGTACATCCAGGAGGTGCCTTCTCTTGCTGACGTGAAGAAGCTGACACAAGAAGAAGCAGAAGCACAAGAGCTCCTGATCTGGCTGGGTGAAGACCAAGATCAAGCGTTTGTGGATACTGTAGCAAGCCGCAGTCTGAGTCGCGAACTGATCCAATCCGGCGTAGGTCGTGATTTCAAAATCGTCTACACACCGCTGCACGGAACAGGAAACATCCCTGTACGTCGTGTACTGGAGCAGATTGGATTCGAGCAGGTGCACATTGTAGCTGAACAAGAACAGCCGGATGCTGAGTTTTCTACCGTGAAATCGCCTAACCCGGAAGAACGCGAAGCGTTTACGCTTGCGATGAAGCTGGGAGAATCCGTGGGCGCTGACATTCTGATCGGTACAGATCCGGATGCAGACCGTATGGGTGCTGTCGTGAAAGACAACGATGGCAAATATTTCGTCTTGTCTGGTAACCAGTCTGGTGCCATTATGGTACATTACCTGCTCAGTCGCCTCCAAGAGACTGGAACGCTGCCAAGCAACGGTGCAGTTGTCAAAACGATCGTAACCAGTGAGATGGGTGCTGTTATTGCTGAACATTACGGTGCAGAAGTGATGAACACCCTGACAGGCTTCAAATATATTGGTGAAAAAATGAACCAGTTCGAAGCAACAGGCAGTCATACATTCTTGTTCGGATATGAAGAGAGTTATGGCTACCTTTCAGGCAACTATGCCCGTGACAAGGATGCTGTCCTTGCCTCGATGCTGATTGCTGAAGCTGCTGCTTATTATAAGAGTCAAGGTAAGACCCTCTATGATGTCTTGCAAGAACTGTACAACCAATTCGGATATTTCCTGGAGAAGCTGGAGTCCCGTACGCTGAAAGGCAAAGACGGCGTAGCTCAGATTCAAGCCAAAATGACGGACTGGCGTTCCAATCCACCACAAGAAGTAGCGGGAATTGCGGTACAAGATGTACTGGACTACTCCCTTGGTCTGGACGGTCTTCCGAAGGAAAACGTACTGAAGTTCATTTTGGCAGACGGTTCATGGTTCTGCTTGCGCCCTTCAGGAACAGAGCCAAAGATCAAAGTATACTTCGCCGTACGTGGAGAGAACTTGGAAGATGCGGAAAGCCGGATCGAGCGTCTGGTGACTACCGTGATGTCACGTGTAGACGCACAATAATACGAATGCAACAATGAGCAAGAACATGAGAAGGCCTCTCCGCACCGTAAGGTTGGTTGGCGGAGGGGTTTTTCTTTGAAATAATATACAGATGGATCTATATAAATTGAACTGAACAGTTACACGAGAACGTAAAATCGGAAGGTTGTTCTGTCATCGAAGTGGCAAGTGTAATTATTGCTTTAGTTCAATCTATATGGCATATAACAGGGCTTGTTGACACAAGCTGTTTGTAACCTATTGTATAAATGTTAAATGAACGAATTACTTGAGCTGAACGTGCATTTGGTTCCAACACTTGAGGAGGTACATGTAGTGCGTCAAAAATGGCTTTATTGGAATAACGCTTCTCGGAAGTGGTTGTGGCTCGTCGTTATTATCGGTCTGGTTGCGTCCATCCCTGTCATCAGTGATCGGGTGCAGACAGAATCTTCTGCCAAAAAGGTAGAGCTTGTCTTCAACTATCGGGGTCTGTTGGATATCTCCGCGTATCAGGCACATCCGCAAGATTTCATGAATGAACAATTGACTCGTCTAAAAGACGCAGGCGTAACAACGATGGCTGTGTTCGAAAGTACATTGGACGAGCTGAGAAAGACACGCCGACTGATGGTGTACAATGGCCAGGATCTCGCGAACCTGACCAAAGATGTGATTCCTTCTAACGCAAATTACACGTATGTGTTATTTACATCGGAGGAAAATGCACTGACGTATACCCCTATTATTGAACGAACGTTCGCTGATCGGCAGATTCCGGTAGTACCATGGGAATATGAAGGTCGTAGCGGCTTAATATTGCAGACTCCTCCGGAGAATGCCAACATGCAGCCTTTGCAGCCCGATCCGGTTGCCGTGAAGATGCTGCGTGATAAAGGTTTTTACATTTTGCCGCGGATCTCGGACAGTGTGCCATACAGCCAGGAATCGATGGAGCGCTTGCTTACCTTCTTCGAAGAGAATGGCGTAAAGCGCATCTTGTTTGATGGTGATGCTGTGAAAGGGTACAATGATAATGCAGAGATGAAAAGTCTCGACCAATTTGCACAGTTGCTGAACAAGCACAATATTGGTCTAGCAGCCATCGAGAACTTGAAGAAACCGCAGTCTGGATTCCAGACCCTTGCTTATAAAACGGATTACAACGTTACGCGTCTATACTCACTTAGTGATGGAGATGCCAATCTGGATGTGGACACGATTGCTGACCGTTTTGTTCTCGCAACCAAGGATCGCAACATTCGTATGCTCTATATGAATGCATCGCCAAGCCGGAATACAGCAAAGGCTATGATTACAGATCCAATTGAGAATCTGATCAACAGCCTGGGTGAACCTGGTCATGCGGTAGAACGTATGGCGAAGCACGGATTCGAGCTAGGACAAGCTGAAGCATTCACAGTTAAGGATTCGTCGATTCAGCGTTATGCCAAACTGGTTGCTCTCGTTGGTGCGATTGCCATGATTGCACTTATGGTTTCTTATTTCATCCCACTGCTGACCTTGATCACATTTGTGGTTGCTCTGGTGGGCAGTGCAGGATTGTTCCTTTTGAAACCAACGCTGCTGGAGCAAGGAATTGCCTTGCTTGTGGCCATAGCGGCGCCGACCATAGCGATGGTGCTGGCTGTTCGTACCGTGAACTATCAGCAACAGCGTCAACCCGACGCATCTGCGGGTCAGCGTTTGAAGCAGACTGTAATTTTATATGTAAGAACGTCAATTATTTCGTTCCTGGCAGTACCTTTTGTCATCGCGTTGCTTAACAGTATTACGTACAGTCTGGTGATTAACCAGTTCCGCGGCGTAAGTCTATTGCACTTTGCACCTATGGCACTGGTAGCGATCTATATTGTGTTTTATCGTGGTTCGGGTTCATTCTCTATTCAGAAAATTAAAGAAATGCTTCGTATGCCAATTAATGTTTTGATGGTTGTTTTGGCACTTGTTGCTGCCGTTGTTGGATACTATTACTTGAGCCGTACAGGCAACTCGGGTTCAGTAACACCATTTGAGATGTTCCTTCGTACCACGTTGGAAGATACGTTCGGTGTACGTCCGAGATTCAAAGAATTTATGCTGGGACACCCGCTGTTTATCGTTGGCGTGTTCGCCGCTTTAAAATATCGTAAAGTCATCTTTGTGCTCATTATTGCAGCAATTGGACAATTGTCCATGGTGGATACGTTCGCGCATATTCATACGCCGGCTGTATTGTCACTCATTCGTGGAGTGATGGGATTGGGACTTGGCTTAATCTTCGGTATCATTGCTGTGGGTGTGTGGCAAGTAGCGGAAGGATGTTGGAAAAAATGGTCACCACTTCTCAAAAGTTAGTCATCTCAGGGTATTACGGATTCCGCAATAGCGGAGACGAAGCGGTGCTAAAGTCGATTTTGACAGCGCTGGAAGAGGAAAGCCAAAGATCGAACATAACGATTGAACCTATTGTTCTCTCGGGTGATCCCGAGTCGACAACCGCCATGTACGGTGTGCGTTCCGTGCATCGTATGAAATTGAAGGAAGTCCGTGAAGCACTTAAGGAGAGCGACGGGTTAATTAGTGGCGGAGGAAGTCTATTGCAGGATGCAACTGGACTGAAATCCATTCCTTATTATCTGGGTGTAATCAAGCTGGCCCAGTGGCTGAAAAAACCAACGTTTATCTATGCACAGGGGATTGGTCCTGTGAATCGTAAAATTTTTAATCCAATGATCAAATCGGTCTTCAAGGCCTGCACCTATGTGTCCGTTCGGGATGAACAATCTGCAGACTATCTACGTGGGCTCGGGCTACAGTGGAATCAGATCCACGTAGTACCTGACCCGGTAATGGGTTTGCCATTACCAGAAGCAAAAGTTGAGAGTGGCGCAGGTGCAGTCTCAACCAATGGAGCTACCCAAGCTAACCAAGTGGAAACTTCATCTGGAGCACACACCAAGCTTCCTGTGATTGGCATATCGGTACGTTTTTGGGAGTCAGACCGGAAGGAACTTACGGCTATTGCCGCCGGATTGAAAAAGCTGTGCTCCAAAAGAGCGGTGCACTTGCGTTTTCTGCCATTTCATTTACCGGTTGATGAACAGGCATCACGATTCCTTATGGAAATGCTCGGTGATGTGACCAATAAAGGCAGTGAGATTAGCATCACACAGGATCTGACTGACCCCCAGCTTATGCTGGAGGAAGTCAGCAAGTGTGATCTCGTGATTGGTATGCGTCTGCACAGTCTGATCTATGCAGCTTCGCAATATGTGCCTCCAGTGGGTATCTCGTATGATCCGAAAATCGATCAATTCCTGCTTCGTCTGGACAGTGAACCAGCAGGCAATACGGATACACTCGATGGCGACAAACTCGCCAAGACTGTCGTTGGACTGTTGGATCAACGTTCACAGTGGCTGAAGGAACATGAAGAAGGTATCACCCAACTGAAGCAGGAAGCCAGAGTACCTGCACAGCAGATAATTAACTATTTAGGCCGCAAAGGATGAGATAAAGATGAGTCAGACCGGATCAATACCTACCGTTTCGATTTACGGCATTCCTTTTTCCAAACTGACAATGAAAGAAACGGTAAAGGTTCTCCAGGAAGCTGTGCTGTCCAAGCAACCACATCAAGTCATTACCGCCAATCCGATTATGGTTATGGCTGCGTTGGAAGATCCCGCAATTATGGAAGTCATGCAAACTGCGGAATTGATTGTTCCTGATGGAACAGGGGTTGTATGGGCGGCGAACTATTGTGGAGATCCAGTAGCTGAGCGAGTGCCGGGATTTGAGCTTTTACATGAATTGCTGCGTGTTGGAGAAAACTATCGATGGGGCGTATATTTACTCGGTTCCACCCCTGAGGTGATTCAAGAAACGGCAGTTCGGTTACAACAGCAATATCCGGCGATTCGAATTGTGGGTTATCGCGACGGTTATTTTGGTCCGGCTGAGGATGAACAGGTCATCGCTTCCATTCGTGAAGCTTCACCTGATCTGTTGTTTGTAGCACGTGGGGCCGATACACAGGAGCCTTGGATTCACAAACACAAAGATGCATTGCAGGTTCCTGTAACCATGGGCGTTGGCGGCAGCTTTGATGTGATTTCGGGTAAAACGAAACGTGCGCCTATGCTGTTCCAAAAATTAAGACTGGAGTGGTTCTATCGCTTATTGCGTGAACCAAGCCGGGCTGGTCGGATGCTTGCGCTTCCGAAATTCGCTGTTAAGGTAATGCGTGACAAAGAAAACGTGACGAAAGTCCGTTAAAAACAGGTAATTAAGAGATAAATGCTTGTTTATGCTAGAAATTGAGGATAGCTTTTCGGGTGGGATCGGCGTATAATTCATTCCGGATTACATGTGTGCCACTCCACGAAAACAGAAGCGTTACACTTGGCACTACGATTGCAAGGCAACCTGTCGATCGCCGTTATCCCCAGATTTCCTTTTGTCCTTTTCCAAAGGATGAAATCCGGTGATAAATGCGAACGTTACACTTCTCTAGGTTTTCCTTGCACTCTCCGTTATCGTGTAACAAAAATTTTTCCTCAAAAGTGACTAACAAAACATTTTTATATATAAAAAGAGATCAGGGGATTTATAATTTCGTACAGGTATTATAATTGGGGGTCGAATGTTCAAATGGTAGCGATCTTTATCATTGGATTTATCGTGTCAATGGGACTGGCTCTTGCCCTGACACCGCTTGTCAAAAAGTTCGCAGTCCGCATTGGCGCAATGGATACGCCGAATGCACGTAAAGTACACACACGGATCATGCCACGTCTTGGTGGTCTGGGGATATTCCTGGCCTTTATTATTACAGTTGCTGCATTGCTTCCGTTTGTATCGGCATGGTTTACCACTCGGGACATGAGTTTTGTCAGCGCGTTTCTGATTGGTGGAACCATTATTGTGCTGATCGGCTCACTCGATGATCGGTTTGAACTGTCGGCCAAAGTGAAGTTGCTTGGTCAGATCGTGGCTGCTTCTGTCGTTGTATTCGGATTTAATATCCGGGTAGATTTCGTTAACATTCCTTTTCAGGATTCCTATTCTTCACTCGAAGCTTGGGTATCCATTCCGCTGACGATCTTATGGATCGTTGGTGTAACGAATGCAATTAACCTGATTGATGGTCTGGATGGTCTGGCTGCCGGTGTATCTGGTATTGCCATTGGTACCATTGCCGTGATGTCCTTCCTGATGGGTAACATGATGATCGCCTTGATGTGTCTTGTATTGCTGGGTAGTATTATCGGATTCCTGTTCTTCAACTTCCACCCGGCCAAGATCTTCATGGGGGATACCGGATCACTATTCCTTGGTTTCTCTCTGGCGATGCTGTCCATGCTCGGATTCAAACAAATCGCTGTCGTGTCCTTCATTACACCGCTGATCATCATCGGTGTGCCGCTCTCGGATACCTTCTTCGCGATCATTCGTCGTGCGGTACAGCGGAAGCCGATCTTCTCACCGGATAAAGGTCACCTGCATCACTGCTTGCGTGAACTTGGATTCAGTCACCGTCAGACGGTACTGATCATTTATGGAATTGCCGCATTCTTCGGAGTTCTGGCAATTATCCAATCTTCTGCTGCCATGTTTGAAGCGAACTGGGTAACGTTTGTGGTAATCTGTATCATGATGTTCTTCCTCCAAGTGGGAGCAGAAGTCATCGGACTTGTTAGCAAAACGAGAAGACCGGTTATTAACTTCCTGATGCGCATGCGCGTCAAGTTGAATCCGGAGACCCGCTCGAAATCATAAATAGATAAATGTAATGGTTATAGCTATTCTTGAATATTATTCCAGACCCAACCTTATCCCTCGTGGATAAGGTTTTTTGTTTATTTTGAGATTTTTACTAAATAATTGGAACCTTTTGCCGATATATAAAGGTAACTGACTTAAAAAGAGGAGAGATGATTGAATGCAACGTACGAAGAAGCCGATAATCTGGCTGATGATGGTGGCACTGGTTGTATCTCTAATACCAGCTGGCCTTGCACCAGTCGCATCGGCGGCGGGACAGACGAGTTATTTTACTCCTGATAATACAGCCAACGTTCCATTGAAAAGTACAGTAGGACTCAAGATGACTGGAACAGGCTCTGATGTTCTTTCTCGTTCGACTGCTTTTGTGGTAACTAGCGCGGAGCAAGCTGTAACAGGTACGTTTACGAATGTTACTGGCTCAACGTTGGGTGCCAACGTACAGCTATTGAATTTAAAAGATGGAACATGGGTTCCAGATAGTTCAAGATTAGCACCAGCTGTTGTCACAGTTGATCCTAATCGCCCGGATAATCGCTTTAACGCAACACTTACCTTGTTCCCCGGAATGAACAAAGTGACGTTTACCGGTTCCCAAGGTCCAAGTGAGCGTTCCGAAAGCTTTTATATTTTGTATGACTCTGTACCTTACATCGAGAAACTGCAGGTTTTGGGTGGAGCTGATAATCTCGATCTGAATGAAGGATCGCAAGTCGTTGTGGATACGGGTGATGTGACGATTCAAGGTGTAGCTCACAACTCTTCCAAAGTAACAGTAACACTGAATAATGGTGAGGCTTTACCAACATCCTTATCTACACAAGATGGTACCTTCTTCTCACCAATGCTTCGATTAAAATCAGGTAAGAATGATCTAGTTGTAACCATTGAGAGCGGCGTAGACAAAAACAAATTCACGTACTCTCTGCTTTACTATGATGAAGAAAACCCGTTTTCTCAGCTCGATCTGAAAGAGGGCTCGGATGGGCTGTCTCAGAGTATGTTAACTGATCGGCCTACGTATGGGGGGGATCCTGCACAAGCCCGTGTGATGGTTGAGTTGCTTTTGCCGGATGATAAAACCACTGCTGTTCCTGAAATTTCTGTGGATGGTGTGTTGACTAATATTGTTCCCAAGATTGAACCCATTCCTAGTGTGGGGATCAACACACCTTCATATTCTCTGTTTTCATTCGAAATTCCATCTTTGAAGTTTACAGAATCAGCAACTGGCACACCTCCAGTCACTTCGATTGATTCTCTACAGAATCATTCGTTGACTGTCAAATATGGAAAAAACACAGCCAGTGCAAACATGAATTTTCAATATCTAGAGAACGAAACGGTAATTACGGATTTAAGATACCTTAAAGACTACAGCGGTTCTGGTGATGCACCAGAAGGGGTACCACTTTCGGGTTCTAGTGTCACTTCTGCAGATTTCTATATCCTTGTAGAGACTAGCAGAAATCCTAATGGAAGCTTATTGACAGCGGAATATCTTCCAAGGAGCACAAGCCCAATTGAACTTTCAACAACGCCTATACAGGTATCTCCAACGAAATATATTTATCAAATTAAAGGTTTCAAAAACGGAAATCAAACGGTTCAGTTTAAATTTACTGGATCAAAATCAAGCAAAAACGCAACGATCTCGTTTGCTTCCAAAAACTATATTTTTGTGAGCAACCTGACGGATGGCCAAACATATGATATGAATTCCAAAAAAACAGATAAATTGTTGCTTGAAGGTAAGTACGTTGATTTTGCCACATTAGATAGCAAATACTTTGTAGCAGAGATTTTTGCGAACGGAGTTAAAGTGTATTCAACACATCCTGCAGCGAACACAAAGCAAAAACAATTGACTTTGGGTGCTGATGGAAGTTTCGAGGATGTTGAGATTGATATCGATGGGGACACAGGACCATTATTCTTTGGGGAAAACCGTATTGTATTAACGGGAACAGGAACTGGAGATAAAGGCCAACTAAATGAAGTAACTAAAGAATTGCGTATTTACATCAATGATAACAATGTATCTACAATCAATAATTTTCAACCTGCACCAAGTAAAAATCGCTCGACATTCCTTGATCCATATAATCCGGATGACCAATGGGTGAAAAACCTATTTAACCTGTCCACGGATTTCACATTTGCGGACAAGAAATATACGACCAGCCTGAAAAACTTTGACTTGGCTATCCGTGGCGCAGGGGCGACTCGAATGAGCTTGAGTATGGGTACTCAAACGATTTTTGACTTGAACATACCAGATGGATCGGCAACTAATACAACTTGGGAAGATCCAATAATCGCTCCTGAGTATGCACTGAACAATGGTAATGTTATTGTGGATCGTTCCGGAAGTCAGAAGGACTTTGTGGTGCGGTTAAGAGACCTAAAAGCGGAGACACCAGGAACATACATCTATACACTGGATTTGTATAACAAAACAGGTGCAAAAACGAGCCAAAAGGTAGAAGTGGTCAGAGAAGCAGCGGGTTATCGCATCTTGGCTCCACGTCCTACCTCAGGCAGTCAAATTGTTGTAAGTAAAAACTTTGTTCATTTTGATATTGAGGCTGAAGGAGCTACTTCTGTTGTAATTGACAAAGAAACGGCTAAGAAGCTTCAGGGCACAGAAACAGATCGTTTTGCTTTGGATTATGTTGGGCTCAAGGCTGACAAAGTGAATAAAATCAAGTTGACGATTGATCGCAATGGTGTCAAAACAAATGATACAGTGGAAGTGTACTATACAAGCAACACGGGTGTTGACTCTCAGTATATGGCGCCTAAGGTAGCCAACAAATATTCAGCATTCAATAAACAGCTGGAACTCAGTTTCCCGAAAGGCACGGTAATGCAAAGCACAGACCTCAGCGGGATTGCTAAATTCTATCCGAACAACAAGCTGTTGTTTGGTATTGCTGATCCGAACACAGGAATTGTGGAGCGGAAGAACGACTATGGCAGCATCGTTGGTTTCAGAACAGAAGCAGAGGATCCGAATCCATTAAGCGTTCCCGATGACTATTATAGAAGGTTCTCCGCAATTGTAGGGGACTCTGTAAACTTTAGTCCAGTTTCCGAAATTTACTGGGTAAGCGGCGGCCTTGGGGAGTCGGGTACAAGAGGAGATAATAATTACAAAGAGCCAACGAATGGAATTGGCCCTTATACTGTAGATTCCTTATACGGTAATCCTTTGACACCTGCAGAGCGAAAAATCAAGCCGTCACAACGGGGTACATTAACTCTTGCTTATGATCCGAATGTAGTAGATGATGCTGGTTCAACCATTTCCGTATTTTACTATTCACCAAGCAGAGAGTGGAGACGGATTGGTGGCGAAGTGGATTCGAAGAAGCATACAGTGACCGTTCCTTTTGATGAGTTTGGTTACTATAAAGTAATGAAGCTGAGAAGAAGTTATAACGATATTACGAACCATGGGTGGGCAAGAAATATTCTAAATGCACTCTATGCTAAAGGATTCATGGCTCCATTGCGCTTTGAGCAATTCGGTACAGATGACCGTACATCGCGTGGAGAGTTTGCAACTCTTCTTGTGAAAGGTCTGAATTTACCAATTACGTCCGATAGTAGAAGAACATTCACGGATGTTGCACCAGGTACAAGTTCATTCACATGGGATTATGACAGTATCGAGACCGCAGCAAGAGCGGGTATCATTACTGGTTTGACAGATGGTGTATTCGGACCGGATCGTCCGCTGACACGCGAACAGGCTGCAGTGATGATTGCACGGGCACTAGAACTGAAAATGGCTGCTAATGATAGCAAACTTCAAAGTGCACTTGCGAAGGCATTCATCGATTCCGGCAGCATGGAGAGCTATGCTGGACCAGCGGTACAAGCTGTGACCAAAGCTAAGATTATGGAGGGTTCTCCGGTTACAGTGGCTGGACAGAAGAAGCCACAATATGCATTTAACCCGAAAGGTAATCTGACGCGTGCAGAAGCAGGTAAAATTGCTGTTGAATTATTGAAAAAGAGCACAAAAGTATTCCCTAAAAACTTAAGTTAGTTTTGAGATGAATGGATGCATTTTAGGAAGAACCTGCCCCTCATTCTAAAAGGGGCGGGTTCTTTTTATGACTGTGAAGCAACTGATATAGAACTCTTTTATAATAGAAGAAATCTGTTTTTTACCAATAACTATTTTTGTAATTTGTTAGAGATTAAGATACAATAACGGTAAATACACAATGATCTAGAGGGTGAAGTTAGCTAATGAAACCGATTTATTCGAAAGCCCAGCTGGGCTACATGAAGGCAAAGACACAGTTCGAGAAGCAAGCAGTCATTCTGGAGAAGAAATTGGAAGATACACGCAAGACTCAGGAGATCTCTCAGGAAGTTATGGAAGGGCTTGTACAGTCCACTGGCTTCCATGATGCGTATAACAATCTGGTTCTGGCTGAGAATGAGTTGATTGAATGGTCTCACACAACGATGAAGCATGAGAAAACGTACCGTGAGAACAGACAACCAATTGACGATATGTATCTGAGATTGAACAGTGATCCAAATATGCGTGCTCAAATTATTGAACTCGCGATGAAGATTAAATAACTTATATTTCCAGAAATGCACCAGAAGCATCCCAATAGGGGTGCTTTTTTATTTTATTTTTTGTGAATTTTGTCGCTTCATAGGTTAAAGTTGCGGGTATAAATAAACGTTGGTAGCACAGACAAACCAGAGATCACAATTCCAGATTCACTGCTGTATCAACGGTTTGAAAAGGTTTTGGATGGCTTCAATACCCGCACTGTATCTATACATAAAAAAAACCAAAACTTTTTTTGTGCAATCCGCAACTTTTTGATATCTGCTGCGTTTAAAGTGTATAGTCGAAAACATTGGGCCTGTTACCAAGAATGACCTCGTGAAGAATCTTGTCTATTTATTAGAAAAAATTGCTTTACGCCACGAGAGACCCATTGTATAATACGTAAGGTAGGATTAGGAAACTACTCTATTTACGTGTGATTCTGCTTTACAAACTAGTTTACAAGTTTCTGTGATATGCTCACAGACATCATTTATATTAACTTGCTCACAACTCTGGAAAGGGGGTGCAACAATATATGAGGAATACGAGCGACCCTATTAAAAAAGAAAATTCAAATGTTATGAACGCCCAAGGAGGAGAAAAAAAGGTTATGAAGAAAATTTTATCCGTAGCATTGTCTACAGCAATGGCATTCTCAATGTTTGCATCTGTAGCATTCGGTGACACAGCAGTTTCCGCGCAACAACAGTTTGATGCATTGAAAGCAAAAGGTATCTTCAACGGTTATCCGGATGGTACAGCAGGTCTTGACAAAGACATGACTCGCGCTGAGTTTGCAAAAGTTATCACTAAATTGCTGGGTCTGAAAGAGATCACTGGAACTCTTTCTTACACTGACAAAAACTACACAGCTAAAAACTGGGCTGTACCTTACATCGAAGCAGTAACTGCTGCGGGTATCATGGAAGGTAAAAACGTTGAGAAGAAAATCTTCGACTTCAACGGTAAAGTGACTGTGTCCGAAATGGCTACAATCCTGACTCGTGCATTGGATCTTGAAATCCCAACTGAAACAAACAACACTGCACCAGCTTGGGCTAAAGGTTATGTTCAAGCAGCAATCAACGCTGGTTTGGTTGATGCAAACACTAACTTCACAGCTAACGCTTCCCGTGAATTGCTTGTAGGCGCTGCTTACGCAATTGACGAAGCACAAAGCTTGAAAGTATCTTCTTACACAGTAACTGAAGCTGGTAAAGTTGTTGAGTTCAAAATCAGCGACGGCGAAACAGTTAAAGTAACTTTGGATAAAGCTCTCGAAGCTAACAAAGAAACTGAAGTGAAATTTACTTACAAAGATAAAGAGTTCACTGAAAAAGTTACTTATGTAACTACAGTAGCTCAAGCGGTATCTTCCGTATCTGCTACAAACTTGAAAGAAATTACAGTTAAGTTTGATGGTACTGTAGATCCAAACTCTGCTGAAAGCACTAATAACTATGTTGTTAGCGGATTGACTTTCAAAAGCGCTACATTGTCTGATGACAAAACTACTGTAACTTTGTTGGTATCTGAAGGTAACACTTCTTTGACTAACCAAAGATCAACTAGTCTTCAAATCAACAATGTTAAAAATGCTGATGCAACTAAAACATTCACACAAAAAGTAGAGTTTACTCCACTTGATGTTGCAGTTCCAGAAGTAAAAGAAGTTAAAGCTTTGGGAACAAAAGCTTTCAAAGTAGTATTCAGCGAGCCAGTTAAACCAGAATCTGTAAACGCAACTTCTTTCCGTGTAGATAACAACGTAATTGCAGCTTCTGTAAAATACGTTTATCCTAACACTGCAATTGTAACTACAGATCTAACTGCTGGTGAGCACACATTGCGTGTGAGCGGCGTACAGGACTACTCTGGTCTGTCCATCGTTCCAGTGGAAAGCAAATTCACAGCAACTGAAGATACAGCTGCTCCTAAAGTAGTTGGTGTTAAATCCAACGACTTGAAAGAAGTAACTGTTGAGTTCGACGAAACAGTGAAAAGCGTTGCAAGTGCATATGCTAACACTACAGGCAACACTGCACAATCCATTGAAATCAACGACAACAAAGTTACATTGAAATTCAACAATCCGTTGAATGTATCGGAAAACACAGTTTACTTGACTGCAGTATCCGACTATAGCAATAACTCTGCTTCCGTTGACACTAAAGTAACTCCAACATTGGACACAGTTCGTCCAACAGTTGTAGATACTAAATTCAAAATGGAAAATGGTAACTACATTGCTGAAGTTCAATTCAGCAAATCACTGAAATTGGATTCCGCACAAAACCCAGAGAACTATGTTCTTAAAGATGCAGATGGTAAAGTTGTAACTGCTTCTGGATTGACTTCTAAAGGTCACCCAGTAATCACACCAGTTTATACTGATAACAATAAAACTGTTAAAGTTAACCTGGGAAGCAGCTTGAAATCTGATGCAACTTACACTCTGACTGTATCTGGTGTTATCGATACTGCTTACATCGGAAATGTATTGTTGCCTTACACTGCGACACTGAACGCTAACACAGCTCAAAACGGTAGTGTTACACGTGTATGGTCCGATGTGACTAACGGTGTTCGTTACGTGTATGTTCAATTCAACAAAACTTTGGCTACTTCCGGTGACGGTAATGCTCTGGATGCAGCTAAATATATGGTAACAAACGTTGATAACAATGGTACTCCTATTGGAACTCCATATCAAATCGCTAAAGAAAACAATGACATTACATTGATTTCTACAAACACTGTTAGAATCGCTGTTACAAATAACGTTGCGATCAGTGACTGGGCTAAAGCTAAAGTTTCCGCAAGCTACATTAAAGATTCCGAAGGTAAATACTTCAACAGTGGTAACTACACTGTAGGATCTAACGTAGGTTCTTCCGAAGTACTTGCGACAACTGACGATGTATATGCTACAAGCCGTAACGAAGTTAAAGTTAAATTCAACACAGCGTTGTCGAATGTTAACTTGGGAGACTTCGATCTGAACGGAATTCGCCCTACAAGCTACACAATGGCTGATTCTAACAAAACTGTAGTTCTGAAGTTTGCTGACAACACAATCTCCAATGATGTTGCTGGTTATACTTTGAAAGCTACTAACCCTAGCACTCAAGATAGCTTCGGTAACAAACTTCAAGCGTTCACTGCAACCGTAAAAGATGGTATTGCTCCAACGGTAACTTTGAAAGATATCGTTAGAACTGGTAACACTGTTACAGTAACTGTATACGCTTCTGAAGCTCTTACTCAAGATGGAAACTATGGTGCGGCTTACATCCAAGGATTGTTCAGCATTGATGCAGGTAGCGGCGTGACTACAACAGTTACAGGTGCTTCTATCGGTACTGATGCAAGAACAATTACAGTTACTGCAACAGTAGCTGGTAATACAGATGGAAAAGTAGCAACTGTTAAATTCGACGGTGCTAAAAACAAAGCAGCAAAAGCTATTAACGACGCAAACGGCAATGCATTGGATGAGTTCTCATTCGGTAAAGAGCTGTAATTTATATCTTACTAAAACAGCCTTGCATCTTTATAGATGCAAGGCTGTTTTTTTCGCCCGGGAGGGGTAATATCTTGGCGGTTAAGTCCGAAATAGTTTAACAGTAGGAAAAACACCCGCTTGAGGTACTGTCGATTGCGCTCAAATGGTTGAACCGCCGTATGCGGAATGCTACGTACGGAGGTTTGAGAGATAGGCTACTCAATTAATAAGAGTCCTCCTACTCCATTTTATTTAACTTAGAGAACTTTTAAATTGTTGATACACGACAACATCGTAACTTTCTCCTGCTCTTAAACGTTTATACTATAAAGTAACAAGCAACTTATGGGAGGTTTGGAAGTGGATCAAAAGAAAATGTTTGTGAGCTTGCTCGCAAGTGCGATGTTGATCAGTTCAACCGCTGGGATCGCCATGGGAGCAAGCACAACCAATAAAACGTCTGCCACCAGTTCAAATAGCAAGAAAACGACAACAACGCAGAAGGTTGTACATACCCTGGGTAACCTGTCAGCTGTTAAAGTAACAGCACGAAGTTCCGTAAGATTAACAGATGTAAATATTTTGACTCAAGATGATGGCAATGTGGTTACGTATACATTGTCTTACAAGAACAATGATAGCACCCCAATGATGATGCTCGATTACTGGAGCAAGGTAAAGACAAAGGGTGGCACATCGTTCTCGCCAAAACTGATTGCCAAAGATCAGGAAAAGAAAACCGTCGCGCCTGGATCAACAGTCGAATTGACCTATGTCATGAAAGTGGGTCGCGAAGTTAAACTGAGCGATCTGAACTTCCTCATCGTGAAGTGGGATTTCAGTCAAGCTAACTATGAACGTACGTTGGGTAAGTTTAACGTGCCCGCATCCTATAGTATTACTACACCTGTAGGTAAGCCGAAGACGGTTCGTCTTAGTGATTCTGCCGTGAAGGTGAAAGTATCAGGCATTAAAGTGTTTCCAGGTGAAGATAAGAAACAGTATGTGAAAATTGGCGTGAATTTAAACAATATCAGCTATAAATTGCTTGAAAATCCGAATATCAAATGGATTTTGCGTACGCCAAGTGGTACGAACTATCCGCTAACTCCGGATGAAGACAGCACGAGTGTCAGTATTCAAGCCCAAGCTAATATGGCTCTCAGTCTGATGGCATCTCTTCCAACGTCAGTGAAGCTGCAAAAGTCTGAGTTGTTGCTGGTAGAAGAACAAGGTGAAGAGAAGAGTGTTCTGCCTGTTGCTGCTTTCCAATTACCAGAGGCTAGCAAAACGAATGTAGAAGTGGCTGCTAATCAGCCAAACATTATTTCGGTTGAAGGACAACGACTGTCCACATTACTTGAATCCAGTAAAGTCAGAATCGATGATGGTGAGTACAGTCTTAACCTTCAAATGAAACTCAAGAATGAAGGTAAGAAAGCCATTAAGGTGCCGACATATACCTTCGAGGTACGGAATACTGACGGAACAGTCTATCCGATCGAAACCAAAGCACTGGATACTTTGAAGTTGAACCCAGGCGATATCAAGACGATTAAGCTCAATGCAATCCTTCAGGGTGATGGGGATACAAAAAAGATCAAGCTCTATGTAATGAGCCCGGTGGACAAAAATGAAAGTACAGAGTCAGCAACAGCTTCTTCTCCAACCAATGGATTTGTTTTCTCCTATCCTGTAGGCGTCTACGCAATTCCTGAATCGGTATCCAGTGGAGATGGATTGACGACCGAAACGGTCATTAAAAATAACAAAGGTACATTTGGTGTGTCTTTTGGATCGTTACAGCGTTTGCCTTGGCTGGACAGTGATATTGTTGCTGCCAAAGTAACCATTCGTAATGCAGGTAACAAAACAGTTCAACTTCCTGAGCTTGAAGCGATGTTTATGATTGATTCTGCTGAGATTGAAGGAGACAAGAAGTTAATCTACACACAAAGTGGCAAGTTACTTGGAGCCGGCATGACCACCGAGGCCTACCTGTTGACCAAGATTCCTTCTGAATTACGTATCTCTCGTCTTGAACTTAGTCTGAACGAGAAAGTTAGTGAAGAAGAAACGAATGAGTGGATCACGCTAAATACGTCTGGACTGATTTCACCGGTATCTTATGTTGGAAGCGGCAAGACATACACATCGGGTACGGCGGATAAAGAGACCGAAATGGGTGTACGCAGAACGATTCGTTATCCAGGGACGTCTTCAGATATTGTATATACAGAATTCGAAATGAAGAATAAATCACTGCGTCAAAGTGGGCTTGGCAAACTTGTAGGTTACTTTAAGACATCGGATGGCCAATATTACAGAGCAACTGCGAAGCAAGCAGAGCGTCTGCCTGGGCCGGGTCAGAAGTCGATCGTTACGTTCTGGGCTAAGATTCCGAAGTCCGTTACCTTCTCAGACTTGCGTCTGATTGTGGGCGAAGGCATTGCAGACAGCAAGTTTGTAACAGGTGAAGGGGAAGCGACTGCTTATGTGAATGCTCTGGCATTCGAAGTGCCGCCAACTTCAATTAGCGTTCAAAGCTCGTTGACCAATATTGATCTCTATCCTTACTCTTGGACTGCCAACAGTGTGAGAGCGTATCTGGCAGGAAGTTCGTCTGTACAGATCGAGATGAACTACAGCTTATCACGTAATGAAGAGATTGAGATGGGTGAGAACGAGCATAAGTTAATCCTTACACTGACGGATCAAGCGGGAAAAACATATGAGAAAGAACTGACCTTGGGAACCGATCTGAAAGTGGGAACTAACCAGACGCTGAGCTGGAGTGTAGAAGACAGCTTCTTCGAAAAATTGCGTGGTGGTTCGTATCGTTTGACAGTATATGATCAATTTCAAGGACAACGTATCCGTCTTGCAGAGCAAAGTTATGGATACGACATTTCTAAGCTTCCAAAAGAAGAACCGGAGTTCCCTACGTTCCCATCGGATGGGTTTTGATAAAGAACAGCCAGCACTATAATTATCCACAAAACCTCGTTTCCACCTCCACGGAAACGAGGTTTTGCTTGTCGCATCCCTATTTTTTCTCTATAGTTAAAGTTAATAGATTACCAGAGGAGGAAAATGATTCACATGAAACCTTATATGAAAGTATCCATTGCTGCACTAGCGATTGGTGTTGGCGTGTGGGTTGGGTCGGTACACAGCAACACAGCTATCGGTGCAGGTACAAGCCAGCCAGGAACAGCAGACGATCCGGTTGTAACGAAGAGTTATGTAGATCAGCAGATTCAAAAAGCATTGGGTGGAGGCACAAGTACGGGTTCTGGCAACTCATCTGGCAGCAATAACGGCTCTACGGGAACCGGAAACTCAGGCAGCACAGGTGGAGACACTACCCTTCCTCCACTGGTCTCAGGCGCATCTGATGCTGTTGAGATCGTAACGGTTAAGCCGGGTCAACAGCTGATCGGCAAGTCCGGTGCGGAGTTCATTGTACGTAGCGGCAAAGCTGTGATTGTCAGTGAGGGTACGAATGGCGTAGCTGATCTGACGGACGGGATTGATCTGACAAATGGACAGGCAGCGCCGACCAATCACCTGCTCTCTTTTCCAAGGGATGGACGGGGGATCACGGTATTGGAAGGAAACAAATATAGCCTAACCGTAATGGTTCGTGGTGGATATACTCTGAAATAGGATTTGTAGCTGTTAAAGGAATTATTCATTCGTCATACATTTCATTTGCTCAGATTACCCAGTTCTAACAAACATTAATACGGCTAGCCAACCTTGTTCCTGCTCACTCTATAACTGTCGACAACCAATTAACGGAGGTGCAGGAACCATGGCTAGAAACAATCGCAGAGTAGTACCCGAGAGTCGTCAAATGCTGGATCAGATGAAATATGAGATTGCTGCAGAATTTGGTCTGAATGTGGGTTATGGTGGCAGAGGTTTGGCTGGTGCGGATACAGAATTTGGATCTGAACTGGGTGAAGTGAGTGATCACTCTTATGGGCAATACAAAGGGTGGGGACATCTGACTTCCCGTGAGAATGGATCGGTCGGTGGAGAGATCACCAAAAGGCTAATTCGCCAGGCAGAGCAGCACTTATAGGGCATTTTCCTTCACCCAATCCGTTTGACACGTCTTGACAAATACGTTAAGATGGCATATGAGGTATGCAACCTTTTCCAGTAGGGAAAGGTTGATTTTCGTTTGAGGCAATTACCTGAAAAATCCTTATCTTCGCAACTGCGGACCCTGCGTCCTTATTCCATTTTGGAAAGCTTCGAGGGTACAGTGAACGAATCGCTGTCATGTTTTGTTCGGGCAATCGCCATACTACTAGTTATGGGAGGTTGAAACTTCATGTCTGTTAAAGGCCGGCATCTATTTACATCGGAGTCTGTAACCGAAGGACATCCGGATAAAATCTGCGATCAGATCTCAGACGCCGTATTGGACGCGTTTCTTGCAAACGACCCCAATGCTCGCGTAGCTTGCGAAGTTTCCGTAGCCACAGGCTTAGTGCTTGTCATTGGTGAAATCAGTTCAGCTTCTGAATATGTGGACATCCCGTCCATCGTTCGTAATACAATTAAGGACATTGGCTACACACGTGCTAAGTTCGGTTTTGATTATAACACTTGTGCAGTCCTGACTTCTCTGAATGAGCAGTCCGCTGATATTGCCCAAGGCGTTAACGCAGCGCTTGAGAACCGTGACCCGGAACAAGTCGCTCGTGAAACAGAAAACATTGGTGCGGGTGATCAAGGTCTGATGTTCGGTTTTGCAACAAACGAGACACCTGAACTCATGCCTTTGCCAATCGCATTGTCCCACCGTATCGCACGCCGTCTGGCGGAAGTGCGTAAGAATGGTACATTGGAATATCTTCGTCCGGATGGTAAAACGCAAGTAACGATTGAATACGACGGTGACAAGCCGGTACGTGTGGATACCATCGTTGTGTCTACTCAGCACGCTGAAGAGACTACATTGGAGCAGATTCAAAACGACATCAAAGAACATGTAATCTTGCCTGTCGTTCCAGCTGAATTGCTGGATGAGCAGACAAAATATTTCATCAACCCAACAGGACGTTTTGTTATTGGCGGACCTCAGGGAGATGCAGGCCTTACTGGACGTAAAATCATCGTAGATACCTACGGCGGTTATGCACGTCACGGCGGTGGTGCGTTCTCTGGTAAAGATCCAACAAAAGTAGACCGCTCCGCAGCATATGCGGCTCGTTACGTAGCGAAAAACCTTGTAGCTGCAGGTCTTGCAGACAAAGTGGAAATCCAGCTCGCTTACGCGATTGGTGTAGCCAACCCGGTATCGATCAACGTGGATACATACGGAACTGGCAAAGTCAGCGAAGAGAAATTGGTTGAGCTTGTGCGTAACAACTTTGATCTTCGTCCGGCTGGCATCATTCGTATGCTGGATCTGCGTCGCCCAATCTACAAACAAACCGCTGCTTACGGTCACTTCGGCCGTACAGACCTGGATGTACCTTGGGAGCAAGTGGACAAAGTGGACCTTTTGAAAACTCAAGCAGGTCTGTAAGTTAGATTCAAAAGTAATGAAGCCCTTGATTCCGTTAAAGGAATTAAGGGCTTTTTTGTGCTTCCATCGATTTCACTGCTTGTCATGAACAAAGGAAAAATTATGGAATATATCCCCAAATAACTAAATGAAATCCCTTCTCTAACCGAAATACATAATGAGGTCTGTACATCAGACAAGAGAAGAAATTCAGATAAGGGGGAAGATCAGTGAAATTGAAGGGAATCGCCAGAAAAGGCATACTTGGACTCTTGATCGTTATGCTGACGGCTCAAGGCTGGCTTACGGGTTGGAGTGGAGTTGAGCGGGAAGCATATGCGGCACACGCATTAAGTGCAAATGGAATAACGAATACTGTTCCTGCTGTGAAAGGAACGAATGTGGATAGTTCAGTACCATTCGTTATTGATTTTGATAAACCTGTTCAGAAAGCAACTGGTACACAAAGTTCAATCTTGATTAAGCGTTTGGATGACAACACAACGATGGGTTCGGTGCTAGTATCCAGTGAACAAGTCGTGATTGATCCCACACCACCGATTACAGATCCTACGACACCGGATGCGGGAGACAACACACCTGTACCAGCTACTGGCCTACGAGTGACGATTACATTGGGCAAGACTCTACCAGGAGCAACATACTACGTAGAGATAGATAATAAATCATTTGTTTACGCGGACAATACTGCATTTCCGGGACTGACTAACAAAGAGTGGACCTTCAGTACGCTGGGGCTAGGCTCAACTTCCCTTGTGAGTAGAGTTCCTGATAACGCAGCAATAGTATCCCCTTCAACCAAGGTAGTGATGACATTCGATAAGCCGGTAACCGCAGGTAGAGGGAATCTCATTATTTATCAGGGAAGAGTTGGTGGTACTGTATTTGAGCAGATTCCAGTAAACGCAGGAACACCTCGAATTACAGGTTTTGGAACCAATACGATTACGATCGTTCCCACGAATAACTGGAACAACAACACTACATATTACATCGTAATGCCAGAAGGTTATTTGCGGGATAGCAATGAGAATGATATCAGTGCAATTAATGGGAATGTTTGGGGATTCAATGTCATATCCGATCCGACATCCCTTATGGTATCTACTGTATCTCCCGCAAACGGTACTACCAATGCACCCTTAACGGGAAATTTAACAGTTACGTTTAATAAAGAACTTGATCCAAATTACATTCAGAATGTAACGCTCAAAAAATCAAATGGAGCAACCGTTGCATCTAAGACGGTCATAAATAGTGCAAACAATAGACAATTGCTTATTACACCTACAAACGCATTAGATAGCAACACAAATTACGTGGTAGATATTCCAGCCAATGCGTTTCGTGATAAAGCAGGAAATACATTTACAGGTCTTAATGGGTCTACATCATGGGCCTTTAAAACATTAAGTGCAGATACAACTGCACCTGTGTTGAAGAATGCGAAGATGCATAGCAATAACACCATTCGCCTGACGTATGATGAGTGGCTGTACAGCACTAATTCGCTGAGTAGTACTTATGCTGTAACTGTAAATGGTGAAAAGAGGAATGTCAGCTCCACTTATATCTCAGGTGACAGTGTATATGTTGTCTTGGATACGGGTGTAGCGGTAGGACAGGTTGTGCGGATCGCATATGCACCCGGTACTACAGGTAATCGTCTTACAGATCAGTCTTCCAATGCTGCGGCTGCTTTTGGCGCAAGAGATGTGGAGAACGGTTTAGATTCTGTTATGTCCAAGCCGCGAGAAGGTAACGTGTATTACAGTACAATGACGTTGTACTATCCTGAGACGGTATATATCACTTCAAGTGATGCAGCAAGACAATTCAGTGTAACTGCGGATCAGTCGGCTGTAGGCATCAATAGCATATCGATCAACGGCAGCTCTGTGGTAACGTTGAATCTTAGTCGATCCATTACGGATGGTGAAGTCGTTCAGGTTGCATACACGCCAGGTTCATGGCCTGTAAAAGATACACGTGGACAGGCTCTTGCTGGATTCAGCGGCTTCTATGTCCGCAATTCAATTGATACCAAACCACCTGAGTTCAAGAGTGCTGAGGTGAGTGGTAACAAGTTATGGATACGTTATAATGAACCACTGAATACGACGAATAAACCGCTCAACAGCCAATATTCTGTTCTGGTCGATGGCAAGCCCGTCTTCGTTAATGATTCCGAGATCGAAAATGATCTGGTCACGTTAACGCTGGCTTCGGCGGTGAAAGATACGCAAAATATATCGTTATCATATGTGCCTGGAGCATTGCGATTAACGGATCTGAACAATAACCCAGCAGGATATCTCAATCTGACTCCAGTAACGTACACATATGGGAATGGCAAAATCCTGTCGGCTACGCTTCAGGGAGACACGGTTCAGATTAATTTCCGTGATTCAATCCAGTCCCAGGCTGCACTAACAGCATCTCAGTTCAATGTAGTGATTGGTAATTCAACGACAACCGTATCGTCTGCTTCAGCTTCTGGATCTGTGGTGACGTTGAAAGTGGATACTTCAACAGTAGCATCGACAGCTACTCCGACGGGAACGGTGAGTTATGTACCTGGGGCGGTGCCGTTACGTGATGCGTCGAATGTCACGATAACAGCATTTGGTCCACTTACGTTACAACAGACGAATAATAGTTCCAACAACAATAATCAGTCGGGAAATCGTCCTTCCTGGTTGTCGGAATTGGATGCATCGAGCTATGGTCAGTCTTTACTTGTGATGAATAATACTACAGGTTCTGCTGTATCTGCGATGTCCCACTATAATCGCCCGACTCGTCAATTCAACGTGGATGCAACCAAGTTGATTCAGTCCTTTGAATATGCTGGAGCAAACGGGAAATTGACTCAGCCGGTAGTATTCGAGATTTCGGACAGTGAATCGGCTGCGTATGTTGGATTCCCATTAAATGCACTGACTCAGATTGCTGCAAGTTATCGCACAGGCACTATTGGTGTGAAATATGGTGATCTTCTCTGGACGGTGCCACTGTCTAATCTAGATATGGCGGCTATGATTCGGAGTGTAGGAACGTCAAACACAAGTACAACGACAGGAGCAGCAGTGCCATCCTTATACGTTCAGTTAGAGACGGTACCTGTGTCTTCATCGGGGACGATGGAAGGCTTGATTGCAGGTGCAGGAGCACAGAAGCTTGGCAACTATACGGACGTATATTTGTATGCCGGTAACGGAACAAGCGATCAACGTGTGGATCAGAATGTCAAAAGCCAACTGGCCATGCAATTGGCTGCCAATACTCCAAGTGTAACATCCGGATTTACGTATATCGATCCAGTTACGTTTAGATTATCGAATGTACCTAGTTCCTTTAAAAATACGACAGGTGGTGTAGTTGTTAGAGGACAACTGAATGGCAATCAGTCGGTAGTCCCTGTTAACAACATCGTTAGTTATCCGGATACGGCGTCACACTGGGCTAGTGAGGTCATTAAGGAGCTCTCTGCCAAATGGATAATTAACACACCGGGTGGTTCCTTCTACCGACCGAATGAGAACATAACACGTGCGGAATTTGCTGAATTGGTCGCTAGAGGTCTAGGACTGAATGGAGAACCTACCGCAGCAAGTCGTTTCCAGGATGTTCGCAGCGGTAGTGTGACAAGTGCCTATATCGGTGCTGCTGCTGAAGCGGGAATCATTACAGGAAATACCGATGGTACGTTTAAGCCGGATCGCCCTATTACGCGTGAGCAGATGGCACTTATGATGGTACGTGCGATGAACTACGGTGGGAAAACAGTCTCTCTTCAATCTTCAGCTGCCACCACTCTTTCCAAGTTCAAGGACAGCAACAAAATCCAGTCTAAGGATTCTGTTGCCAAAGCGGTGCAGGAGGGAATCATTCAAGGCATGACAGCCAGAACATTTGAACCTCAGGGAAATGCAACTCGTGCACAGGCAGCAGTCATGTTGAAACGGGTTTTGGACAAGTTAGGATATCTATAATAGTAATTAGCTCTTTTATCTTAGTGAAGCGAAATCGATCAGAGGAATAAGTTCAACTGGTTGGTTTCGCTTTTTTATATTATAAAATATAAATTTCATGGATAGAGGGTGTGAATTTGTTTAAAAAAATGCTAGTAATTTTCCTTGTTCTGGGGTTAATATCCCTACCATCACTGGCTTATGCTCAAAATAATAAAGAATCCATACAACTGTACGTTAATGAAAAACCTACTGACATCAAACTGATGACAAAATCAGGAACGCTGTATGTTCCGTTTCGAGAGTTTATTCAATTAATGGGGTACCAAGCGGATTACTCCGTGGTAGATCGAGAGATTTCAGTTAAGATCGGGAACTCAAAATTTATCTTCCTACCGGATGATGGTTACATTAGTGGATCGGGAGATTACTACGAATTACAAAGGCCGGGTATTCAAATTGATGGGAAATTCTATTTGCCTATCCGTTATGCCGCCTGGTTAACCAAGCACTCGATTAAGTATGATCAAAAGTCGAATACGGCGTGGATGGTGCAGTATGGGTATGGTCAAGAGAAAGAGGTACTTGATTTGATAACAACATATGATAGAGCTTTCACTGTAGAACTACTAGCTTCAGATCATATGCAGAGATCTTATTTGACGGATAGTAAGATAGCACCCAAAGTGAGCGAAATTCCTGATCGAATCTACAATGTTGATATCACAAGCATTACATATGAGTCTGCGAACCAGGCATTATTTTACGTTACTTATATTCATAATAATCAGGTAATGGACGACCAGCATGAGATCGTATTCAGAATTAAGAAAGAAAATAATATGTGGAAAATTCTTCAGGATCGATATCTTTCCAGTAATACTACACTTCCAGAAGATATCGATAAATCTGTACATACGATAAAAGAGAATTTTAATGAGAAGCAACAAAATGTCCTATCTGACCTCAGGCAATATTATAGAGCGTTTAATCAGAAAGACTTTGATTTAACGTATAAATATACTTCGCCATTTGATATTGAACGAATGAACGCAAATGCAGTTGATGAATGGAGAACATGGGAGCACATTACAAGAGCTTCCTTTGAGTATGGAGACACTACGTATCATATGTCTAATGAACGAGTGGTGTTTCTTGGGGAGAACCAAGCTGTTGTTCATGCAACCTTGGAATGGGGCTACATCTCAGAGAACATAGAGCAGAACCATTCTATATATGAAGCGCTGATCTACCTCGATTACGCCAATGGGCACTGGAATTATAGTTATGATCATGACATTAGTGAGAACGAAGACGACCCCAATCGAATGTTACCCGAAATTCATTTCCCAGAGTTAAATTGAAAATATAACGAATATCAGTATACAGATAAATTCCCATGTATGAGTAGCTAATTGCATACATGGGTTTCTTTTGCCAAGAATATCCTCAAAGTTAGCTATGGGCGTAACTTTTTCCACAAAAAGCAGTCTATTAATAGAAGAGTATACTAGAGATCTCGCGATCAGCTGCCTACTTGGCAGTGTTGGGATGTCTAAGATTGATATACAAGATGGGAGAGACGTTTCAGACATGCTGGGGAAACATGGGAAACAGCTGGAAGACGTTAAGGGCAGTAAGGTGAAGAAATGGGCAATAGTGACGCTGGCGGGTGTGATCTGGATTGCACCGGTGATGAGCGCGGGAGGACAGATGTGGTCAGGCACTTCGTGGCAATCGGTGGCCTCAGCGGCATCGACGAATACAAGCAAGTTGAGTGAGGAAATTCTGACTTCGGGTGCGAAGCTCATGAAATACAGATATACGACAACACGTTCCGGTTCCAAGGTCAACGTACTGGCGGATGTGATCCAGGTGGATCTGCAGAACCCGTATGTGAAGCTGGATGTGATGACAGGCAAGGGCGGGAATCTGAACAGTAAACAGAGCACAGGTGCCATGGCTAAGGAAAATGGTGCGGTAGCTGCTGTGAATGGTGATTACTTCAATGTATCCGGGGAACTCTCGCCGATCGGTGGACAGGTCTCCGATGGTGTACTGGTCTCCACACCTTCCGAACTGTCGGGCATGTATGCCCTCACAGTGACCAAGGATGGCAAACCGATGATCGACGAGTATTCATTTGACGGGACTGTGAAGGCACAGGATGGTTCAACCTTTGTTTTGCGTGGGATAAATAAAGAGGATTATACGGTAGAGTCGGGTGCGGTGAAATATAGTCATGCCAATTCGATGTATATTTATACACCGGCATGGACCTCCTCCAAACGTCCAAATGATCCTTCCACAACGCCGACAGAGGTCCTCGTGCAGAACGGAGTCATTACCCAAATCTCGGATAAAAAAGCGCTAAACATGACGGTGCCGCAGGACGGGTATATTTTGCGTGCGCATGGAACAGCAGCGACATGGATCATGAGCCATCTATCCGTTGGGCAGACCCTGGATGCGGATTACAAGCTGAAAGCCAAAACAACCGGGCAATCGGTTGATCCAAGTAATCTGGAGATGATGATTGGTGGTCATACCATTCTGGTGAATAGTGGTAAGGCAGCATCCTTTTCCCGTGATATCGCATCTTCCGGCATTGGTGGCATTCGTGCAAGAACGGCAGTAGGATACTCCCAGGATGGTCGGTATGTCTACATCATTGCAGCGGAGAAAAACAGTAACAGCAGCGGGATGTCGCTGACGGAACTGCAATCCTTTATGACCAGTGTGGGTGTCTGGAAAGGCATGAACTTGGACGGAGGCGGCTCCACAACGATGGTAACCCGTCCGCTAGGGGAGCAAACCGCCAGTCTGACGTTCAATACAGAGTATGGCACCGAGCAACGTCAGGTTGTAAACACGCTAGGGGTGTTCTCTACGGCTCCTGCAGGTAAACTGAAGGGCTTTGCCGTGAGTGGCAGCCAAACGTTGCTGGTGGGACAAGAGGGGAAGTACACAGCCAAGGGATATGACACCTACTACAACCCGATTGCAACAGGCGATATCAGCATGTCCTGGAAGTCCAGCAACAACGGCATCGTGAGTGTTAGCAACGGAACGATCAAAGGCGTGAAGCCAGGTACAGCAACGCTGACGGCAACGAGCAATGGAGCTTCATCCTCCATTAAAGTATCGGTACTGGGTGGAAGTGAATTGGCTTCCCTGACAGCAGGATCAGGTCTCGGTTCGCTCAAAGCAGGCACAACGATGTCCATCCCGGTTACGGCAACGACGAAGAGCGGGCAAAGTGTTACGGTTCCGGCGGACTCATTGACATGGGAATTTATCGGGTTCAAAGGTAAAGTGACGGCTGACCAATTAACCGTATCTTCCGTCAATGCTGGTGCACAAGTGGGATACGCGATTGGTCGTTATGATGGTTACAGCACAGTCGTAGTACTTTCGGCTTCTGCCAGCGAAACGATCTGGGAGAATTTCGAAAATGTGAATTATCCGATCAACTTCACAACGAATGCAGCAGGTGTAACCGGTTCGGCAAGCGTGACGGCTGGAACGGGTGAGAAAGCCGGCTCCAATGTGCTGCAACTCGGTTATGACATGACAGCGGGAACAGGCAAAATGTACGCTTATGCACAACTGAACGGTTCCACTGGTAAAGAGGTATCTGCTGCGGCGACATCGATGTCGATGGATGTTATGGGAGATAAGAGCCTGAACTGGCTGCGTGCCGAATTCACGGATGCCAATGGCAAAACGGTATATGCTGATCTCGCCAAGGCGATTGACTGGAATGGATGGAAGAAGCTGAGCGTGGACCTGAACGGACTGAACATGGCCTACCCGGCGAAGCTGAAGCGGGTCTATGTGGTGAACGTGGAAGAAGGTCAGGATGAGCGCGCGAAATCAGGTACGGTTGCTTTTGACAACATCGCATTCACGATGCCTTCCAAGTCCAGCGAAGTCGGATTGCCTATGGGAACAGCTTCGCTTGTGCTTGGACAGAAATCAATGACGGTGAATGGAACGAAAAAAACAATTGATGCAGCACCAGTCCTGAAAAATGGTACGACGTATGTGCCAATCAAACATGTTTTGGATGCTTTTGGTGGTCAGGCAAGCTGGGATAGCAAAAATCAGCGGATCACGGTATTACGTGGTGGCAAGCTGATTGATCTGGTTGTAGGGCAGAAAGAATTCATTCTGAATGGTAAAAGACAGAGCGCAACTGTTGCACCATACGTAACGGGTGGTAGGACTTTAGTCCCTCTTAGACTCGTTTCCGAGCAACTTGGACTGACTGTAAAATGGGAACAGAAAACGAAGACCGTTACCATCTCATCGTGATATGGTATGATATATACCGGAAACGATAGAAATGGAGTCGAACAAACGTGGATTTACAAGCCGATGCCATAGACCGCGTCATTAAAAACGCCATACAAGTCATGGAAAACAGCAAATATCAAATGTTCGAAATTATGGACGCAACTCGCGATGAGCTGAAAACACTCAACGAGGAGTTGAAGTCGGTACTGAAGGAGACGGCGGAAACGATCGAGAAAGTAGATCAATTGGAGCTGAACTACCGCCGTTCCCGGATCCGGCTGACGGAGGTTAGCCGCGACTTTGTCCGTTATTCCGAGCATGATATCAAGCAGGCGTACGAGAAAGCAACACAGCTGCAGCTGGATCTGATGATTTATCGTGAGAAGGAAATGTATCTGAAGGCTCGCCGGGATGATCTGCAGAAGCGTGCCAAAAATGTGGAAGCTTCTGTAGAGCGTGCCGAGACCATCGGTTCGCAGATGGGTGTTGTACTCGAATACCTGTCAGGTGAACTGGGTCAAGTGACCCGGATCATCGAATCAGCCAAAAATCGACAAATGATTGGTTTGAAAATAATTTTGGCCCAGGAAGAAGAGCGGAAACGTATTGCTCGTGAGATTCATGACGGGCCGGCGCAGATGCTCGCAAATCTAGTGCTTAGGACGGAAATTGTAGAAAGAATGCTCATTAAGCAGGATTTTAAGATGGTCCAGGCCGAAATAGTAGATTTGAAAGGCCAGGTTCGTTCCAGTCTTGAAGAAATGAGAAAAGTTATTTTCAATTTGCGTCCTATGGCACTGGATGATCTGGGACTAATTCCGACGCTTCGGAAGTACGTGCAGGATTTTGAAGTAAAAACGAAAATCCGGTCGCTTTTTGAAACAAGAGGTAAAGAACACCGTTTATCTTCTGCAATGGAGGCTGCGATCTACCGCCTTGTGCAGGAAGGTCTGTCGAATGCTGCAAAGCATGCTTATCCCACTTATGTTGTAGTGGAAATTACATATCAGGCTCAGCTCGTCAAAATTGTCGTTCAGGACAATGGGCTTGGGTTCAAACCGGAGCTTCTTGCGAAGAAAAGCAAGGATCATACCCACTTCGGTCTGATTGGGATGAGAGAACGGGTTGAACTGTTAGAAGGAAGAATAGAGATTGAATCCGGAGAAAATCAAGGAACCAAAATAGTGATTCATATCCCGACAAACGTGGATAAGGGAAAGGAGTAGCAGGATGATGGAAAACCGTGATACTGGTAAAGCATCGATTAAAGTTCTTTTGGCTGATGATCATCAGCTGTTCCGTGAGGGACTGAAACGCATTTTAAATATGGAGGACGACATTGAGGTCATCGGCGAATGCGGCGATGGTATTCAAGTGCTCGAATTCTGCAATCAGGATAAACCGGATATCGTATTGATGGATATTAACATGCCGATTGAAAATGGGGTTGAAGCAACGGAGAAATTGCGTGAGCTGTTCCCTGATGTCAAAGTGATTATCCTGTCCATTCATGATGATGAAAGTTATGTATTTGAGACGCTTCGTAAAGGGGCTAACGGATACTTGCTGAAGGATATGGAGGCCGAGTCTCTAATCAATGCGATTCGTTCCGTGCATGAAGGACATGCGTTCATCCATCCGAAAGTGACAGGCAAACTGATCATGCAGCTGCGTCGTATGACGTATCTTAATGAAACAGGGGCGATGAGTGAAGGAGCTTCGAAGGAAGCGGGCGTTAAATTTGTCGCTGGTGACAATAACCCGCTCACACGTCGTGAGGCTGAAGTGCTTCGCTTAATGGCAGAAGGTAAGAGCAACAAAATGATTGGTGAATTCCTGTTCATCAGTGAAAAAACAGTAAAAAACCATGTCAGCAGTATTCTGCAGAAGATGGAAGTGGATGACCGTACACAAGCTGTTATCAACTCGATCAAGTATGGTTGGGTTACGCTCTAATACCTTATGTTACTCGTAAAGCAGTATTCTTACGGTAAGTCAGTCCATTGGTTGATTCAACCTTGACGAAGTATAGATTGGTGTTCACTCGCGCCCTTTCCAGAAAGCTGGATTGGTCTGCGGGTTAATGGACTTTATCACTGCAAATGATCAAAGCGTAAGGTTATGCGGAACATATGTTCAAGCTTAGGCGTGAATGAATGACCTGGCCTGTCTTTCTTCGTCCGGTGTCGATCAGCGTGGAATATGAGTGATAGGAAATGCAAGTGTAACCCTTCAGGAAGTACGGCATATACTGTGGTATACAGGGATGTTCGCCATGGGTGAGCATGACCTTCCGAGGAGGTGCAGTTGCCATGGTTGCTCATCTGACTATGATTCTGCTCATATACTTCCTGGCGGCAATGGCCGTTCATGCCATGCACCAGCGCCATCTTTCCCGTCCGGAATCTGAAGGTTTCGAGCAGATTCTGCTCATCCCTTCCAATCAGGCAGGGCGGATCGAAGGCATTGTAAGAGAACTTTGCCGGGAATTGTTATACCGTGGTAAGAGCTTCAGATTAACCGTTGTTGCGGATCGTACAGAAGCGGAAACGATTACGATTATTGAAAAGCTTATGCAAAGGCAAGGCCTGGAGACATCGTATCTGTCTGCTGTCCCTGCTGATATTGAACGGGTAGCACAGACCGATCACTCGTTTCGACTGATTGATTTGCGTGAGTCAGAGCAATAAATCATCATGTGAACGGGAAATGGGAATAAAATTTCGCAGATCTACAGTGAAAAGATTACAGCAGAAGCTGTAGTCTTTTTTTGTAATTGTAGCCAAGTCTGCTTTTAAATTAAAAATGGGTTTTTATGCAATCTATGGTTATTGCCTGGGTTTGAGGAATTCTTGATCATGAAAATAAGATTTTCGAAGTCAGAACTCTTAATTTAAAAGTATAGACGATTCAGATTGGAAAAAGTTTCGCCATTTTATAGAAAGATTCTGGTTATTAGAAGAATTGTATAATGCGTGGCTAACCTTGTGATGTAGAGACTCAATTGGTATAGTGATAAGTAGATTGATCATAAGAAAATGGAATATGGACATGAAGCACATGCGCCGGCGAACAGCCGGGTTGGCATGTGCTTTTTTTGCGTTCGGATTAAATTAGGATGGGGGAGGAGCGTAAATGAAAGTTGCTTTATATGTGTGCCGTGTAGGAGAAGGGTGGAGTATGATCTTGTCCCTCGATATTCGAGTGGATGTGGCCTGGTGGCTCGAGGGAGGAAGTGGGCGACATGTGCTGCGCTGGTTGTTGTTAGATAAGGCAATGCCGTTAAGTCAGGCATCCTGGTTGGTTGAACATTTTGAGATGGAGCGAGGCATGGATCAGTGGGGCCAGCGTGAATGGCAGAGTTATCTTGCACGGAAGCTGGATGTGTATGAACTGGCCTCAGGGGAAGTTGAGGCGAGAAAAGGTATAGCGGGCACAGCGGGGAGTGCCGCTGTGAGAGTTGCGTTGGTAGGCGGGATGCCAGAGCCATATCCCGCCGGGCAGTGGGCTCAGCTGGAGCGGGACGCGGCCCTGCTGGCTGAGCGGATCAGCGGCCGCCAATTGCTGGCGGCCGAAGCGGAGGCGTTGCTGGCGGATACCGCCCAGCCGCCAAGGGAGTGGCGCGCGGCTGCGCAGCTCGCGCGCTTGCACGGACGGCTGAGTATCACAGCCGCCCTCGAAGGGCCTGCCACGCGCCGTCGGCACGCGTGGCTTGGACGCGCGCGGAGCGCGCCCCGCTGCCACCGTTGTGGCAGCGAAGCCAGGCAGCGCGTGCCCTGCGCTGCCTGCGGCCTGGCGGCGTGCGCCTACTGCGAGGCTTGCCTCGCGCTGGGGCGCAGCCGTGCTTGTGCGCTGCTGCTACGCAGTGCAGCGCCAAGGGCCGTGCCACGACGCGGCGAAGCACCGCGTGGCACGGCCATGGTCCCCACCGGCGGCGGGCTCGCCCGGTGGGGACTTAGCGCAGCGCAGAGCGCGGCAGCTGCCGCGGCGCTTGCGTTTTTGGCTCGGCCACCCGCAGGGGATGGGCCGGGACGGTTCTTGCTGTGGGCCGTGACCGGGGCCGGCAAGACCGAAATGATTTTCCCCCTGCTCCAACATACACTGGATCGCGGCGGACGAGCACTGGTCGCTACGCCGCGCAGGGATGTGGTACTGGAATTGGCTCCGCGTCTGGCCAAAGCATTTCCCGACACCTCACTCGCTACCCTATACGGCGGCAGTGAGGAACGCTGGAAAGATGCTCAGCTCACGCTCGCGACCACACATCAACTGATGCGTTTTTATCAGGGATTCGATCTCGTTATCATCGACGAACTGGATGCGTTCCCTTATCACAACGATCCCATGCTCGCTCATGCGGCGGCATCCTCCTGTAAACCGGAGGGCAACTTCGTCTATCTGTCTGCCACACCGCCAGCTCGGCTACAGAGGGAAGCAGCACAGGGCAAACTCACTCATGCGAAAGTTCCAGTACGTTTCCACCGTCATCCGTTGCCTGTGCCAAGATTGATCAAAATGGTTACCGTTGCTGAATCTATTAAGAAACGAAATTTTCCTTCTGCCTTGAGGACTAACATCCAAATTTCATTGAAGCGTGACGCTCAGGTATTTGTCTTTGTAACACGCATTGCCCAGATTGAGGCGTTTGTGAATCTAATGCGTCGTACTTTTCCCGGAATCCATATCGAAGGAACTTCATCTCAGGACCCTGATCGCGCTAGCAAAGTTACAGCCTTTCGTGAACGCACGATTCGTCTGCTCGTAACCACCACCATTCTGGAGCGTGGCGTGACCATTCCGCGCAGTGATGTCTTTATATTGGATGCAGACAATGGACTTTTTGATGAGGCATCGCTAGTTCAGATGGCGGGCAGAGCAGGGCGTTCCATGGATGATCCGGCGGGTAGAGTGGTTTTTGCATCGTCTCGTCGGACACGTTCTCAGGTGAAGGCCGTTGCCCAGATTCGGAAAATGAATACCATCGCTCGTCGCAAAGGCTACCTGCATCCGCCATCACAGAAATAATTGTTAATTGTTTTTTTCCTAAAATATATGAATTAGCATCCATATTTCAAATTACACACAGCGTACATTTCCGTACATATCATTAGATTCCCCAGACCAGATTGGAGGAGGTTTACACCATTATGTTTAACTGGCTCAGCAACATCGCCGATCACGCGCAGCACCTTACCCAGCGCCTCCATCATCTTCTCGCCCCACCGGGAGCGACTTGTCTGACATGTGGCACTCGGGCGGTCCTTTCCTCGCTCTATCCGGGTATATGCCCACGTTGTGTGAAGCAGATTCCATGGATTCGTTCCATCCGCTGTCTGCGTTGTGGTCGGGGCGTAGGCTGCCCGGACTGTTCTCGTCCACACATGCAAAACCGTTCTTTTATCCTCAACCGCAGCGCCGTACAGTACAACCCTCTTATGAAAGAATGGATAGGCATGTACAAATTCAGAGGCCACGAAAGATACGCGCCGCTCTTAACCGCGTTGTTGATTCAAGCCTTTCAGGCGATGAGCGAGGAACAGAATTCTGCTTTGGCAAAAGAACACCCTGCCCCCGTGGCTTATCCCGCCCCATCTGCTCAACAACCGAAGCCGCAATGGCGGCCAGACGCGGTCACCTATGTTCCGGTGAGCGGGGAGCGCCTGGCCGAGCGCGGCTTCAATCAGGCGGAGCAGCTGGCTGCTGGGCTCGCCACCGTCTTCCGCCTCCCCATCGTTGATCTGTTGCAGCGCCGGATCAACACCACCAAACAAAGTTTCAAATCACGCGGTGAGCGTATCGAAACGATGAAGAACGCTTTTTCCATCCACCCGGATGGCATGTATTCAATTGAAGAGCTATACAGGGCATTTCACCTACCAACACAAATGAGCATGTCACATGTCAAACCCCTACAGATCCTGCTGATCGATGACATATACACAACAGGCAGTACCTTGGATGCTTGTGGGCAGGTTATCTTAAATGCTGGTTTTACCATGGGAATTCCGGTTGAGATTTACACGTTGACACTGGCAAGATCCTAGAAATGAATTCCGAATAGTGTATGATTGCCCAGCATCCTTCAGTCACTTTAGGTGATGATCTATACTTTATGATTAATAGTAGACAGGAAAATATGTTCTTTTATTAATCGTTGGTACATATGTGTGTATTCCCTTTCCATGTTTATCGTGTGAAATATAATTTTTTGATGAAATTATAAGTGAAATCGTAATAAGAAATTTTTTACATGTAAAAAAGAGGAATTGGTTTTCTCGCGCAGAATAGATAGTTTTGCCGTTCATAGAGGTGACAGCATAGGGAGTGGCACAACATATCTTTTGAAGGGGAGAACAAAAGTGGTCGCAGGTAAAAGAAAAAACGGATTTTACTTATGGACTGTCCGTCTACTAGTATTCATGCTGGTATTCGGACAATTTGGCGTATACGGGGGGAACCGGGCGCATGCCGCAACGAGTAGTGGAGTTGTATCCAGTAGTTATGATTATCGTTACGTATTATCAGTACAAAATGGACGACTGAACGTAAATCAGAAACCGATTGATTTGAGCTGGGTAAGAGAATACAGTTTTTCTGCAACGGGATATTCGTTTTCAAGAAGGCAGTCAGTTCTGGGGACAGTTGGGAATATGACTAATGCATCCTTTGGCTCATACACATCTACCTATGCAGGAAAAGTGAACAATGCAATTCTGATCGACTTTTCAGAGATCTGGCATTATTACACAGTAATGGAATTCAGCCAATCTGGAACCAATGTGGGTGGGTGGAATATATCTCATGAGGATGTATTCGGCTACGAAACACCCAGATATGTACAACGCCATGAAGCAACGCAACTTAGCTTGGTAATCAATGCCGATACAGGAGTTGTAGTTGATTTTGTATCCGATCTTAATCCATATTACACACGAAAAGCAGAATCATTCAGCTTTGTAAAGGAAACCGGCACGAACCCGCCAATCACTACAGTTCCAGCTGCTCCGGTTAATTTGAGCGCTACGGCAAGTGATGTGACTGTTCAACTGAACTGGACTGCAGCGAAACAGGCTGTTCAATATGAGATTGAAGAGAATGGTGTAGTTAAAGGACCATTCTATGGGATTAATTATACGAACTCCTCATCTGCACCGAACACTACATACACCTATAGAGTCCGCGGAGTTAACCAGTTGGGAGCTGGTGAGTGGAGTGAGCCGTTTGTGGTAACAACTCTACTTGAAAAGCCCGTTCTTAAAGTCATCCCGGAACAAAACAAAAACACAATTCTGTGGGAGGCGGTTGAATTCGCAGATCGTTACCAGTTACAGATTGATGGCGGCACGCCAATGGAATTAGGAAATGTAACTTCCTATATACATGAAGGGCTTGAAGCAAATTCTTCACATACCTATGTACTAAAAGCCTTCTCAGTTAATAATGAGAGTGCGTGGAGTAAATTGGTGAGTCAGTTAACGGTACCTGATCGAGCAGACGGGTTAAAGGTTACGGATGCAACATTTAATAAATTGACAGTGGCTTGGACAGCTGTAAAAGGTGCTACAGGATATGATTTGGAGATTGATGGAACTGTTGTTGCTGTAACTGGAACCACATATAGCAAAACAGGACTTGCAGCTAACACAGAGTACACATTTAGAATTAGACCTAAAAATGCGGGTGGTGCAGGAAGCTGGAGTGAAGAAATGACTGGAATCACTCAGATGAGCACACCTGTCATCCAATCCAACCCTTCGCAAGAAGAAGTGGTCCTCATCTGGTCACCAATCGATGGTGCTACAGCATATGAAGTTGAGGCTGACGGCGTTGTTGTTGGAGATATACAGGATTCAATCTATACACATACGGGGCTCAAACCTGGAACAGCACATAAATATCGTGTGCGTGCCATAAGTGACAACAACACCAGTGCTTGGTCAGCTGTAAAATCACAAAATACGTTGCCTGATGCTGTTAATGGATTAGTGGTCAGTGCAGCAACCAACGCAGCCGTCACTTTGAAATGGACGACCGTATCTGGAGCGACAGGGTATGATCTGGCGATCGATGGTACGGTTATTCCTGTAACGGGTGCAGCGTATACGAAGAGTGGTCTTGGTGCCAACACAGACCATACTTTCCGCATTCGTTCGAAGAATGCCGCAGGAGTAGGCGCATGGAGCGATCTGATCAGTGGAACGACGCTTTTGAACACACCAGTTTTGAAAGCAGCATCGGAAGAAACTGCAATCAACCTGACGTGGGCTGATGTAGCAGATGCAACGAAGTATGAGATTGAGGCTGACGGAGCAGTAGTAGCAACAGTAGGGGAACCTAGCTTCACCCATACAACACTGCTTCCAGGAACAGCCCATAAATATCGTATTCGTGCTTTGACGGATACTAACACCAGTGCGTGGACAGCAATCCTGACGCAGAGCACTATCCCTGCATCCGTTACAGGATTAACAGTTAACTCGGCTACGAGCGTGGCCATTGCATTGAAATGGACGGCCGTAACCGGAGCGACAGGATACGATCTGGAGATTGATGGTACCGTAGTCCCGGTATCGGGAGTAGCTTATACGAAGAGTGGTCTTGGTGCCAACACAGACCATACTTTCCGCATTCGTTCGAAGAATGCCGCAGGAGTAGGCGCATGGAGCGATCTGATCAGTGGAACAACGTTATTAAACACACCAGAATTAAAAGCAACATCCGAAGAAACAGTAATCAATCTGACATGGGCAGATGTGGCAGATGCGACCAAGTATGAGGTTGAAGCGGATGGAGTAGTAGTGGCAACGGTAGATGAACCAAGTTATAGCCATGCAGCGTTGCTCCCAGGAACGGCCCATAAGTATCGTATTCGTGCCTTGACGGATACTAACACGAGTGCGTGGACAGCAATCCTGACGCAGAGCACTATCCCTGCTTCAGTTACAGGCTTAACTGTTAACTCAGCGACGAATGCGGCCATTGCATTAAAGTGGACAGCAGTGACGGGAGCAACGGGATATGATCTGGAAATCGATGGAATCATTGTCCCCGTAACGGGAGTAGCTTACACGAAGAGTGGTCTTACAGCGAACACAGATCATACCTTCCGTATTCGTTCGAAGAATGCAGCTGGCACTGGCGCATGGAGCGATCTGATCAGTGGAACGACGTTTTTGAACACACCAGTTTTGAAAGCAGCATCGGAAGAAACTGCAATCAACCTCACGTGGGCTGATGTAGCAGATGCAACGAAGTATGAGATTGAAGCGGACGGAGCAGTAGTGGCAACGTTAGAAGAACTTAACTACAGCCATACATCATTGTTGCCAGGAACGGCGCACAAGTATCGCGTTCGTGCGTTGACGGATACCAATACGAGTGCGTGGACAGCAATTCTGACGCAGAGCACCATCCCTGCCTCCGTTACAGGATTAACAGTTAGCTCGGTTACGAATGTAGCCATTGCATTGAAGTGGACAGCAGTGACGGGAGCAACAGGATATGATCTGGAGATCGATGGAACCGTTGTCCCCGTAACGGGAGTAGCCTATACAAAGAGTGGTCTTGTAGCCAACACAGATCATACTTTCCGTATTCGTTCGAAGAATGCCGCTGGTGTAGGAGTGTGGAGCGAACTCATCAATAGTAATACACTTCTAAATACACCTGTTCTAAAAGCAGCATCGGAAGAAACTAAAGTCAACCTTACGTGGGCTGAAGTAGCAGACGCAACGAAGTATGAGATTGAAGCGGACGGAGCAGTAGTGGCAACGTTAGAAGAACTTAACTACAGCCATACATCATTGTTGCCAGGAACGGCGCACAAGTATCGCGTTCGTGCGTTGACGGATACCAATACGAGTGCGTGGACAGCAATTCTGACGCAGAGCACGATACCCGCTTCAGTTACAGGATTATCTGTTAGCTCGGCTACGAATGTAGCCATTGCATTGAAGTGGACAGCAGTGACGGGAGCAACAGGATATGATCTGGAGATCGATGGAACCGTTGTCCCCGTAACGGGAGTAGCCTATACCAAGAGTGGTCTTGGATCAAACACAGATCACACCTTCCGTATTCGCTCAAAGAATGCTGCTGGTGCAGGGGCATGGAGCGACCTAATCAGTGGAACAACGTTATTAAATACACCAGTATTGAAAGCAACATCCGAAGAAACAGTAATCAACCTGACTTGGGCTGAGGTGGCAGATGCGACCAAGTATGAGGTTGAAGCGGATGGTGCAGTTGTTGCAACAGTAAATGAACCAAGTTATAGTCATACAGCATTGTTGCCAGGAACGGTTCATAAATACCGTCTTCGTGCCCTAACAGACACTAACACCAGTGCATGGACAGCAGTACTGACGCAGAGTACCATTCCTGCTACAGTTAACGGTCTCATGTTAAATACCGCTACACCTGTTGCTATTTCAATGAAATGGAGCCCTGTTACAGGTGCTACCGCTTACGATTTGGAAATTGACGGTGTTGTGATTTCTGTGAGTGGAGCTGCTTATACGAAAAGTGGTCTTCTAGCCAATACAGATCATACATTCCGCATTCGTGCGAAGAATGCTTCCGGCATCGGGAGTTGGAGTGAGATCGTAATCGCCTCTACCCAATTAAATGTACCAACAACACTGAAAGCTGTACCTGAAGAAACTTCAGTTACGCTGACATGGAATGAAGTTGCGGGTGCAACAAAATATGAGATTGAGGCAGATGGCATAGTAGTTGCTACTGTGAGTAATCTCTCGTATGTCCATAATGGAGTACTTGGTGGCACAATTCATAAATACCGTGTTCGTGCCCTGACCGACACCAATGTGAGTGCATGGACAGCAATATTGTCGCAAACTACGTTACCTGCCAGTGTCTCCGGTTTGAGTATTAACTCTGCAACAACAGCGGCTATCGCGTTGAGATGGATTGCTGTAACTGGAGCTACAGGGTATGATCTGGAGATTGATGGTACGGTGGTTGCCGTGAGTGGAGTTGCTTATACGAAGAGCGGACTTGCACCAAATACGGAGCATACATTTCGTATTCGTGCCAAAAATGCTTCTGGTGTGGGAGCTTGGAGTGAGATTATAACGGGAATGACTCAATTAACTACACCTGTGCTGAAGGGAACTTCGGACAGAACAAACGTTATTCTGACGTGGGACGCCGTAGCGGGAGCCTCGTCTTACGAAATTGAAGCCGATGGGCAAATTGTGGCGACTGTCAGTGATGCAACATTTATTCATTCTGACCTGTCACCGTCCAGCTTGCATAAATATCGCATTCGCGCATTCAACGATCAGAACACAAGTGTATGGTCTTCTGTACTAAGTATTAGAACATTGAATTAGGAATATAAAATTGGGGAGCAGGGTTGCGTATATGTGCATCCTTCGCCCCTCTTTTGTTTTACAAATAGACTATGGATTCATCAGAGAAAATAAGGTAATGTATAGTTATTATCTATTCGGAAATGGAAGTTTGAGAGGGGCGTTTTAGCGATGAATCTAGGTAATTGTCCTCGCTGTGGTAAATTATATGCGTTGAATTTTCGGGATGTATGCTCGAATTGTATCAAGGAAATAGAGCAGGAATATCAGATCTGTGTAGATTATTTGCGCGAAAACAAGGGCACCAACATACAGGAGCTATCCGATGCAACAGAAGTTTCAATTAAAAACATCACCAAGTTCATCCGTGAGGGACGAATTTCCATCGAGAACGCCCCAAATATGATGTATCCTTGTGAAGTATGCGGAACATTGATTCGTGAAGGTCATATGTGTGACTCTTGCCGTAATCGCTTGACGAAAGACTTGGCAGGAGCAGCTCGTGAAGTAGGTCAGAAGGATAACAACAATGTAGGCGGACGAACCTACAATGCTGTCGACAAACTACGCGATTCATAGGAGCGAGGGCTCAAATACATGTTTTGCTATAACAAATGTTTTGAAACGTACCGATAAACTTATTAAAGATTATCGGTTTTTTTAATTATCCTAATTATTTTTAGAGCATAAAGATAAAGTAAGAAAAACGTATATCGTCGTTAAAAACCTTATTTGGAAGGAAGTGCAAGTTAAATGAAAATCAATGAACCGAGTAGAATTGGCGCCATCAATTCATATCAGAGGAACGTTGAATCCAATCAGCAGGCTGATGCCAAGAAAAGCCGCCGTAAGGACGAAGTATCCATTTCTCCGGAGGCGATGAAAATGCTTGAGGAACAAAGTCGTACACAGGATGCAGGACGCATTCAGCGGATACAGGAACTGAAAGAACAGGTCAGTGCGGGAACGTATCAGGTAGACAGTAGCAAGCTTGCTGACAAGCTGCTGCCGTATTTTAAGTCTTTTGATAAGGAATAGGTGATCACGTAATGGCAGCACTGGACAGATTAATTGCAGTTTTGCAGCAAATGGAACAAAGTCACCGCGATATGCTGGCACTCAGCGAGGTCAAGAGACAGGTCATTGTCAAAAACGATGTGGATGAACTCATTGCCGTTCTGAACAAAGAATCCCGTTTCATGAAACAACAGGAGCCATTGGAGATTGAGCGGCAGAGCGCAGTTCACGAACTGCTACAGGAGCGAGGCATCAAGTCCATGCTGAACCTGAATATTACTGAGATCTCGAAACTGATTTTTGATCCGGCTGACAAACTGCGATTGCTTGAAGTCCAGAAGAAGCTGGCGGGAACACTGCAGGAGTTAAAAGAAATTAATCAATTGAACCAAATGCTGATCGAGCAATCCTTGATGTTTATTGATCTCTCAATGGACATCTTCGCTTCTCGGCCAGAACAGGATGCCACATATCAGCATCCTGCTGATAAGAACGGTAATCCAGGGCGAATCGGTCTGTTTGACACGCGTGCCTGATTAATTAGGGGGAAACCAGGTGACATCTACATTTCATTCAATCGAAACGGCTAAACGCAGTTTGTTCACACAGACGACAGCTCTTAGCACAACAGGCCATAACGTAGCCAATGCCAACACGGAAGGGTACTCACGCCAAAAGGTAAACATGCAGGCATCCATTCCAATGGAACCATTTGCATTTCTGCATAGCACAACACCAGGACAGCTCGGTACAGGTGTAGAATTTAACTCCATTACACGTGTGCGTGAGAAATTTCTGGATGATCAGTATCGCAATGAGAATACCAACTTCGGGAGTTGGTCCATTCAACGAGATACACTTGAGAAACTTGAAGCTATTGTAAACGAACCATCAAACACTGGATTCAGAACAGTTATGGATAATTTTTACAAATCATGGTCGGACCTGAGTAAGAATCCTGAAGATGTCACAGCACGTCGAATCGTTAAAGAAACAACTCTGGCGCTAACAGACGCGATGAACCAGATCAGTCGACAACTGGATGCGCTCAGTCAGGATTTGGACAGTAACATTGCTGTGAAAAGCAATGAAATTCAGGGCTACCTTGGTAATATTGCGAACCTTAATAGTGCTATTGTAAAAGTCGAGTCTCTTGGCGACAACGCCAACGATTTACGTGACCAACGTGATCTGATGACGGATAAACTGTCTAAAATAATGAACGTTACAGTTACGGATTCTCCGCAAGGATACCAGGTTCAGATGAATGGACAGGCACTCGTCACAGGCGGTGCGGTACAAGTTGCGGTTGATCCTGCTTTTCTGAATGCTGCATATACAGCAGGCACGCTCACCAACGGCGAGGTCCACGGCATGATTAAGTCCAGAGACACTTTGGTGACTGATTATCAGAAGCAAATGGACGACTTAGCTAATACACTTGCCAATGGGAATATTGAGATCACCCTTCCTGCGGGTTCTGTCTTGCCGGATAATACTGTACTGGATGGAGTTACATACACAGGTGCAGCACGGACACTGGCAACGGATCTGAAGGTTACAGTCAAAGGTCTGAATGGATTGCATCAACTCGGATACAGCATGGACGGAACTTCGTCACCGGGTTTACCTTTCTTCACGGCATCTGGTGGTGGGACAGCAATCACAGCAGGAAATATTTCATTAAATGCGGCGATTCTAGCCGATCCAAATAAGATTGCAACCTCTTTGCGCACAACTACCGATTCTTCGGGAACAGAAACGGTAATCAAAGGAAATAATACGCTGGCGAATCTGCTTGCCAATCTTAAAGATACACCGATGAAGTCAGCTGATGGTTTGCGTAATGCACCCATTGGTGCTCAGTTCAGTGCTATCGTTGGTCAGTTGGGTGTTCAATCTCAGGAAGCGGCGCGTCAGACTTCCAATTCAGAGTTTCTCGTAGAACAGGTCGATACTCGGCGTCAATCCGTTAGCGGCGTATCTTTAGATGAGGAAATGGCTAACATGATTAAATTTCAGCATGCTTATAGTGCGTCCGCCCGGTTTATGACCACATTTGACCAATTGTTAGATAAATTGATCAATTCTACTGGTGTTGTGGGTAGATAGTAAAAGGGGAATAGAAGATCATGAGAATTACGAATAATATGCTCAGTTCACAGTTGATAATGAACCTTAATCGAAATGCTCAACAAATGAACAATACTCAGACGCAACTTGCTACAGGACGAAAAATTAATAAACCTTCGGATGACCCTGTAGGGATTACTTACTCCCTTCGATATCGTGCAGAATTATCGTCAAATGAGCAGTATCAGAAAAATGTGGATAGTACCATCTCCTGGCTAGATTTTAATGATACTGTTCTGGATCAGGCAGGAAGTGTTGTCCAACGGTTAAGAGAGTTGACGGTACAAGCTTCTACCGGAACAAATCCGCAGTCTGCTCTCGATAGTATTAATGAGGAAGTGAAGCAACTTAAGGAGCAACTTATAGATATTTCAAATAGTAAGCTCAACGGTAAATATATTTTTAACGGAGAGACTTATGATATCAAACCATATGATTTTCCCAGAAATGCAGATGGGACACTTGACACAACAAATGCAGATGCGATTGTCACAGATAAAGGTAAAATCAATTTTATTGTTGGAGAAAGTGTGCAATTACCCATTAATACTACGGGGAATGAAGTGTTTGGTGATTCAACAGAACCTGACAACCTTTTTGTTATTTTGAACACCATTATGCAGGCGCTGACGGATGGTGATCAGCAAGAGTTGTCCAATCAACTTGATAACATAGACAGTCGTACAGACAAAGTGTTAGCAATTCGTTCTGAGATCGGTGCCAAGACCAATCGTGTTGAGCTTATGATGGGACGTTTGGATGACCTTGGTGTCAATCTCAGTGAACTGCAAGCTAAAGTGGAAGATGCGGACTATGCTGAACTGTCAATAAAGTCAAAGATTCAGGAGAATATATACAATGCTTCTTTATCAACAGGAGCTAAGATCATTTCTCCATCTTTGGTGGACTTCTTGAGATAAAGGGAGTGGTTACATTTGAGGACCCTTCCCATCGTTCAAATTAAAACAACACCTACTGTGTTGCATATTGATGCTGATCTAGGTCAACAATCCATTCGCCAGCCTAAGGCTGAGCTTCAAATGAGCACGACACCTGCTAAATTCATAGTGGAGAGTCATCCGATTAAACTAGATGTGGATCAAAGTAAAGCATTTGCGGCGTATAATGGTGGTAGTATGTTTGAAATGAATTCTAGGATATACTCAGGATTTCAGCAGCAATTTTTGCGAAATATGGCTGAGCGAGTTGAGCAAGGAAATCAATTAGCTGCCATTCATAGGCCGGGTAATACGATAGCGAATATTGTTGGTACAAATTGGCAGTCAAAACCTTTTCCAGAGACTAGAGCACCAGCATCTTATGACAATGTTGATATAAGAATTGAGACTAGGGCTCCAGACGTTCGCTTTGAGTCGGCTGTATCCAATTTAAACGTCATAGTGAACAGGCCGGAGATTGAATATCAACGAGGTAAGTTGGACATTTACGTTAAGCAGTATGCTTCTATACAGTTTACTCCACCTGCTATAGATATAGGACTATAAAGGTTATAATGGGCTATAGACGGTTATGTTCGGCATCCGCTATAGCTTTTTTTTGTACAAAACTGTTGCCAAGGGGGCGTTTGTTATTTTAATTAGAACCAGTATGTTAGGTGAAATCGATGTACCTCTAGAGGATGTATATCATTTTGAAAAGGGATTGCCTGGATTTGAGCGGGAAACTGACTTTGCCTTAATTCCATGGGAGGGAACCCCTTTCAGCTATCTTCAATCCATAAATGAATCAGAAATTTCTTTTTTAATCGTTAGTCCGTTTGAGTTCAAGACAGACTATAGTTTTGAGTTGAGTAATGAGGACAAAGATGAGCTGAAGCTTGAAGATAAGGTAGCTGTATATGCGATTGTGACTATTCAGTCGGAAACAGTAAAATCAACTATGAATTTGTTGGCACCGCTTGTAATGAATCCTGTTACTCTAAAAGGCAAACAAGTCGTGCTTCACCAATCCGGATATGAAACCAGACATCGGATCTGGTCAAATAACCTGCAATCGGTGAAAGGCGGAGATTAAATATGCTAGTACTGTCACGAAAAAAAGGAGAATCAATTATTATTCAGGATAATATTGAGGTGACTGTGCTTGCTGTGGATGGCGACACCGTGAGGATCGGAATCTCGGCACCTAACCATGTGGATATCTTTCGCCAAGAACTGTACGTTTCTATTCAGGAAGCCAATCGTGAATCTACAGCACCGCCTGTGTCCGATGTAGAAGCCTTTATGCAGTTTGTGCGTGATACTAAAGAGAAAGATAAATAAAGAATATTCCAGTCTACTATAACAGTTTTTGAATATCTGACGATATATAGTATAGATGTTGTTTCAGGAGGGCGGCCGACCTTAATGTTGCGACGTTTACCACAAGGATGTGGAACTAACTTATTTCAGGGAGGAAACACTCAATGATTATCAACCACAATATTGCTGCGATGAACACTCATCGTCAACTGAACACCAACACAACAAACACGAACAAAGCGATCGAAAAATTGTCTTCCGGTCTGCGGATCAACCGCGCTGGTGACGATGCTGCAGGATTGGCAATTTCCGAAAAAATGCGTGGACAAATCCGCGGTTTGGATATGGCTTCTAAAAATGCTCAAGATGGTATCTCTTTGATTCAGACAGCTGAAGGTGCATTGAACGAAACACACAGCATTCTGCAACGTGTGCGTGAATTGTCTGTTCAATCTGCGAATGATACGAACACAGATGCAGACCGTGCTGAGCTTCAAAAAGAAGTTACGCAACTGACTGCTGAAATTGATCGGATCTCGACAACAACTGAATTCAATACGAAGAAATTGTTGGATGGGGCTGGTGCAAGTGCTGTAGTATTCCATATCGGAGCTAACACAGGCCAAAGCATTACATTAAATGTTGGTAACATGGGATCCGCTTCCCTGGGGGTTTCAACAGTTGCTATTGGTACTCAATCAGGTGCGAATGCTGCGATCTCTACTTTGGACGCTGCAATCGCATCCGTATCTGCTGAGCGTTCCAAATTGGGTGCAAACCAAAACCGTTTGGAGCACACCATCAACAACTTGGGAACGACTTCTGAGAACCTGTCTGCTGCGGAATCCCGTGTTCGTGACGTAGATATGGCGAAAGAAATGATGAACCAAACGAAAAACAACATCCTTGCACAAGCTTCCCAAGCGATGTTGGCACAAGCCAATCAACAGCCACAAGCTGTACTGCAATTGCTTCGTTAATCTTTACAGAAGAACCTTTGGACTTCCAAGGGTTCTTTTTTTTGTTCCAATTATCTTAGATTTCAAAAAAGCCCCAGTCGTTATGGATTAAAAAAATAAAATAAAATAATTCATTTCACTATAAAAAGTATTGATGTTTCTGTCGATATATAGAGTAAGATGTTGCCCGATAAGGTAAGTCAGCCTTAGAGACGTAACGTTTACCACAAGGATGTGGAACTAACTTATTTCAGGGAGGAAACACTCAATGATTATCAACCACAATATTGCTGCGATGAACACCCATCGTCAACTGAACACCAACACAACAAACACAAACAAAGCGATTGAAAAATTGTCTTCCGGTCTGCGGATCAACCGCGCTGGTGACGATGCTGCAGGATTGGCAATTTCCGAAAAAATGCGTGGACAAATCCGCGGTTTGGATATGGCTTCTAAAAATGCTCAAGATGGTATTTCTTTGATTCAGACAGCTGAAGGTGCATTGAACGAAACACACAGCATTCTGCAACGTGTACGTGAATTGTCTGTTCAATCTGCGAATGATACGAACACAGATGCAGACCGTGCTGAGCTTCAAAAAGAAGTTACACAACTGACAGCTGAAATTGATCGGATCTCGACAACAACTGAATTCAATACGAAGAAATTGTTGGATGGTGCTGGTGCAAGTGCTGTAGTATTCCATATCGGAGCTAACACAGGCCAAAGCATTACATTAAATGTTGGTAACATGGGATCCGCTTCCCTGGGGGTTTCAACAGTTGCTATTGGTACTCAATCAGGTGCGAATGCTGCGATCTCTACTTTGGACGCTGCAATCGCATCCGTATCTGCTGAACGTTCCAAATTGGGTGCAAACCAAAACCGTTTGGAGCACACCATCAACAACTTGGGAACGACTTCTGAGAACCTGTCTGCTGCGGAATCCCGTGTTCGTGACGTAGATATGGCGAAAGAAATGATGAACCAAACGAAAAACAACATCCTTGCACAAGCTTCTCAAGCGATGTTGGCACAAGCCAATCAACAGCCACAAGCTGTACTGCAATTGCTTCGTTAATCTTTACAGAAGAACCTTTGGACTTCCAAGGGTTCTTTTTTTTGTTCCAATTATCTTAGATTTCAAAAAAGCCCCAGTCGTTATGGATTAAAAAAATAAAATAAAATAATTCATTTCACTATAAAAAGTATTGATGTTTCTGTCGATATATAGAGTAAGATGTTGCACTGATAAGGTAAGCCAGCCTTAAAGTCGTAGCGTTTACCACAAGGATGTGGAACTAACTTATTTCAGGGAGGAAACACTCAATGATTATTAACCACAATATTGCTGCAATGAACACTCATCGTCAACTGAACACCAACACAACAAACACGAACAAAGCGATCGAAAAATTGTCTTCCGGACTGCGGATCAACCGCGCTGGTGACGATGCTGCAGGACTAGCAATCTCTGAGAAAATGCGCGGACAAATCCGCGGTCTGGATATGGCTTCCAAGAACGCGCAAGACGGCATCTCTTTGATTCAAACAGCTGAAGGCGCATTGAACGAAACACACAGCATTCTGCAACGTATGCGTGAATTGTCTGTTCAATCGGCGAATGATACAAACACTAACGCTGATCGTACAGAACTTCAAAAAGAAGTTACAGAATTGACTGCTGAGATTAACCGTATTTCGACAACAACTGAATTCAATACGAAGAAATTGTTGGATGGTGCTGGTGCAAGTGCTGTAGTATTCCATATCGGAGCTAACACAGGCCAAAGCATTACGTTGAATATTGGCAACATGGGAGCAGGTTCCCTAGGCGTTGGTGCAGGATCAGTAAGTATTGCATCTCAAACAGGTGCGAACGCTGCGATCGCTACTTTGGATGCAGCTATCGCATCCGTATCTGCTGAGCGTTCCAAATTGGGTGCAAACCAAAACCGTTTGGAGCACACCATCAACAACTTGGGAACGACTTCTGAGAACCTGTCTGCTGCGGAATCCCGTGTTCGTGACGTAGATATGGCGAAAGAAATGATGAACCAAACGAAAAACAACATCCTTGCACAAGCTTCTCAAGCGATGTTGGCACAAGCCAATCAACAGCCACAAGCTGTACTGCAATTGCTTCGTTAATCTTACACGAAGAGCCATCGAGGATTATCTCGGTGGTTTTTTTGTTTGATGATTATACGGATTAGACAAGGAATTATTTACTTGTTATAATGCCTCAAGAATTCTAAATATTGTAGATACTTTTACCGATATACATAGGTATGGATATGATTCGTAAATGCGAAATGAGAGGGAATACATGTCGAAAACTATTGCGTTATGCATGATTGTTAAAAATGAAGAGCAATTTCTTAGAAGATGTTTGGATAGTGTAAAAGATAAAGTTGATCAGATAGTCATTGTTGATACAGGTTCCACTGATAATACACTTTCAATCGCCAAAGAGTACACAACTGATATTTTTCAAATGGAGTGGACCAATGATTTCTCAGCGGCTCGTAATGAGTCGATATGTCATGCGAACACAGATTACATTCTTGTGCTGGACGCAGACGAATATCTGGAACAGACTACGAATTTGGCTGAGGTGATACAGTCTGGAGCAGATTACTATTTCACGAGAATATTTAACTTAATGTCAGGCGATCGTGGGATGACTCATCTAGCTATTCGTATTTTTATGAATAAAATAGGTCTGCGTTATCAGAATCGCCTCCACGAACATTTGAATACAAGGGAACAAGAAGATCAGTTAGTAGCAGGTTATTCCAATCTGACCATTATGCATACCGGTTACATCGACGAGATAATGGAAGGCAGGGGAAAGGCTCAAAGGAATTTGGCTCTTATGTTAGTAGAAGTAAAGGAAAATCCCTCTGTCTATAATTTATTCAATATGGGTAGAACCTATATGTGGCTTGGTGAACATGAAAAGGCCATTCAATATCTGCAAAAGGCATATCCATTAAGTAAGAATCTCACGATTGCCTCAGAGTTGATTGCATCTTTATGCAGGAGCCTTGGTGAACTAAAGAGATATGATGAGGCGCTTACGGTTCTGGAACAAGCTGTGGATTTATACCCACTCGAAGTTGATTTGTTTCATCTGCAAGCACTGTACTATATGGAAATTGGATATCATAAAGATGCTTTGGCGTGTATGAACAGATGTTTGGAGATTGGAGACCAAGGTATTTCGTTTACAGAAGGAAATGGCACGTACATCGCACATTTAAGGCTTGCAGAGTGGCATACAACACAAAATGAATATAACAAGGCGTATGAACATATTACAGAAGCGATCAGGTTTAAAGCAGATTTTTTACCCGTGATTGGAAAGTATTTTGAAATTGTAGAAAAAGCAGGTCTTTCTCTGGAAGAGATGTTTACAAACGCTAATGATATATTTTCAATAAACAACAGTAGAATGCTGGAAAAAATACTAGAGGCACTTTATCAACTGAGACATCCACTATTACAGAGATATCTAACTTTGTATGAGGTAACGGTCCAGAAGCATGTCATGGCTGTTGCAAGTCAATACGCCAAGGATTACAGCCAAGCCCGAGAGCAGTGGCTAGTACTACCCGAGCAAGAAGAGCAAAATGGAGTAGATATACTGTTGTTAGCAATACTTCTTAAAGACGAGGTATTATTCAAGAAGGCTGGCCCATTACTTAATCTAAGTGAAAAAGAAAAGAAATTTTTAGCCATAGTTGTAAGGAATGAAGCGATCGATAAGTTAAGTTTAACAACTTATACAGAATGTATTTTAGAGAGAGTGTTAGTTCATTTGATTCGTTTACAAGAGTTCGAAGTAATGGAAACTATACTTGGCTATATGTGGCATGGACACGTTGAAATTAAGATTAAAGTGTGTCAGCATCTGGCGGATTATGGTTTCGGTGAAATTGCTATTGATCTATTACTGGAGCTGTTCAAGCTTCATCCAAGAAACAAAAATATTATAGAGATATTAGGTGATGTGTGCTATAGATCGAATTATCTGCAGGATGCGCAGCTCTTTTACAGTGAGTTACTTGAATTATATGATAATTACAGTTCACATGAACGAATGTATAATGTATATCTTAAATCCAATGATGAGACAGAAACGAATGCTTTATTAACTGTAATAAGCGAGAAGTTTAAACTGTGTTTATGGGTAAGATAGATTTTAAAATGTAATAAGAAGCTGTAAGGGAATTAGTTTTTTGAGAGTGATACCTAAACAGAGTTTAACAAATTAAGGGAGTCGACTATGGGTAATCTATCAGCTAAAACAAAACCACGTCTTGTAGCTCTGTGGCCCGAATGTGAAAATGTTCATCTGACGAAGGATCTTGGAATGATTCCGTTTATTTTGTATAAGTACCATGACTATAATTCATCAATAGCCTGTTACAAAATGGAGGAGTTCCCTTATTTAGATAATGAAGTTAAAGGACTTGGCGTTGAACGTATTGAAAATACAGGCGATATTTTGCGGGATGGGGACGAGTACCTCATTAAAAATGCGAATAATATCGATATATTATTCTTAATGGGGATCTACTCGTTTACATTAAGCTGGATTAATGTATATAAAACTTTTAATCCGAATGGAAAAATATATCTTAAGTTGGATGCAAACCTTTATTGGATGAACAGCATGGATATGACGAAAGACGTTTTAGAAATATTGGATAAATGCGACTTGATTAGCGTAGAGAGTAGCAGATTACATCATTATCTTAATCAAAAATGGCCATTGAAAATTGAATTAATACCTAACGGGTATTACAACTTTAATGAAAGTAATGATGTTGCTTTTGAAGAAAAAGAGAATGTAATTCTAACAGTCGGAAGAATTGGAACTTTTCAAAAAGCAAATGATGTTCTTTTGAAAGCTTTTAAGTTAGTGAATGAGGAAATACCTGATTGGAGAATTAAAATTATAGGGAACATGGAAGAGACATTTATGGAGTACCTACAAAGTTATTTTTCAGAAAATCCTACTTTGATGAAAAAGGTAGAATTACCTGGCTCAATCAATGATAGATTTGAGTTAGAAAAGGAATACAGAAAAGCTAAAGTGTTCTGTTTAACCTCGAGATGGGAAGGATTCCCTCTTGTTTTTACAGAGGCGGCTAGAGCTGGATGTTATGTGATTTCAACTGACATTGATCCTGCTTATGACATTACTTGCTGTGGCAAACTGGGGAGCCTTTTTCCGATTGATGACGTAGAAAAGCTAGCAGAAACACTATTAGAAGTATGCAAAGATTCAGGACAAATTGAAAAAGTGTGCTGTGAGATTCAAGAAGTCTCTAAAAGGAATTTTGATTGGGTCACTATTGGCAATAAGATTGATCGATTATTACATTTGAACTAAGTGGAGGAACTTTTGTGATTGAAATATCATTGCAAGAAAATACAGTGAAACTGACTAACACATATACCAATGAGTCTGAAGTTGTTTTAGATTTGGGGGTAAAACATAATAACTACACTACATTGAGCTCCCAAAGATTGTATCAGGAATATACCAGTATGATAAACAACTATGAGGTTATTAAGAAATACACTTATGGCGAAACAACACTGCTTGATATTGTGGCAATTACAAGTCTTGTTTTCAATGAACTAATGAATGGTAAACACACTAATATAAGAGCGTTAGAAGTGGGCAGCTGGTTTGGTTGTTCTAGCTATTTTTTCGCTAACAGTTTAAAGACGTTTTCAGAGAATAATATACTTTTTTGTATGGATACATGGAATGGTAGTCCAGATACGATGAGTCACAGCATAGCTAATTATGAAAATGCATTTGAACATTTTAAAAGTGTAATGCGATATGCAGGGGTCTACGAAAATATAAAACCAATAGTTTGTGACTCCACGATAGGGATGGATATTCTACAAGAAAACTTCTTCGATATTATTTTTGTAGACGCTAACCACACTTACGATTATGTATATCAAGATATTATTAAAGGAATCAAAAAAATTAAAGTAGGCGGACTCTTGATAGGTCATGATTGTGAATGCTATGCGGATGAGTTACCTCCTCATCTTTTACATGGAGACAATAAGCATTTGGATGGTATTGAGGGATACCATACAGGGGTTATCAAAGCTCTGGATGATATTTTTGGTCGAGATTATAGCCGCTTTAATGCTAGCCTAGTTTGGTACAAAAGAATAACTCAAGAAGATAAAGATATGATAATTCAATTGGAAAAGAAATCGAGTATTTCTTATCAGAGAACGGATGAATTGGTTAAAGCTATAAAAGACTCTATACAATTTATATACAATAGTAGTTTGGATGAAAAAACGGAAACAACCCAGATTCTTCTTACTGATCTGGTTCAAGTTGCTCAAGAGCTTGAGAATACAATGGCTGAAATTAGTGGGAAAATTAATAATAAGAGTATTAAGCTTAAAGCTAATTTGCTAAAAAGTGCTTTGATAGATTACCAGATTACGTATGAGAATGATTTCCCACAAGCTCTCATGGTATTAGAATCAAGTGTTATTGAAAGTTTTAATGACTTTTGGAAATGTTATTCAGAACTTGATGGAAGCCATGTTGAATAAAGTAGCCGGGAGGTGAAGTGGAAGAATGAAAGTCGTTATTTTAGCAGGTGGAAGAGGTACTCGGATAAGTGAAGAGTCTCATTTGAAGCCTAAACCCATGATTGAAATTGGAGATGCACCAATACTATGGCACATTATGAAAACTTATTCTTCCTTCGGATATCATGAATTTATTATATGTCTAGGATACAAGGGGTACATTATTAAAGAGTACTTTGCAAATTACTATCGACACATGTCTGAAGCAATTACGTATGATTTCTCTTCAGGATTGGATGCCACAGTAAGTGTTCATCGAAATTCAGTTGAACCCTGGAAAGTTACATTGGTGGATACAGGGTTAAATTCCATGACTGGCAGCAGAATTAAGAGAATTGAACCATATGTGGGAAATCATCCATTTATGCTAACATATGGAGATGGTTTAGCTGATATTAATATTGAGCAGTTGGTGAAAAGTCATAGTGAAAGTGGGAAGCTAGCCACGATTACAGGCGTACAACCAGATGGCAGGTTTGGACGACTCGAACTGGACGGTAATTCGGTCACTGGCTTCACAGAGAAGGTAAAGGGAGATGGCGGTTGGATCAATGGTGGTTTTATGGTCTGCCAACCACAAGTTTTTAGTTATATTGAAGATTTTGAAAGTACGATTTTAGAGCAAGAGCCGTTACAAAATTTAGCAAAAGATGAACAACTTAATGTCTATAAACACGAAGGTTTTTGGCAGCCAATGGATACTCTCCGTGAAAAAATTATATTGGATGAGCTTTGGCATGGACATAAAGCGCCTTGGAAGGTTTGGACAGATTAGAATATATACAGATAATGGAGGGTATATGTTTAAGACTTCGATGACTGAAGATGAGTTACAAAAGTATGTTATTCATCAATTAAATAATTTCTATCCAGACAACCGGTTATCGAATAAAGAATATATATTCAAAGGGGCAATAAGTGAAGCGCTTGAACGCACGCATGTTTGTTTCAAGCATGTTTCACTACCAGCGTATCATCGCGATGGGACAACGTATTTTTCTCATTTGCACTCCGATCAATATACCGTCTTTTTATGGTTTTTATCTAATACGATATGGAGAAGATTCAAAGATGCTGAAATAGCTGCTAAGTTGTTTAATCTAAATAAGGCGCTGAACGGTTTTCTGTGTATGTATGATGCAGAGTTACCTGATATTTTTCTTGTTTTACATGGGAACGGAGTAGTGTTGGGCAAGGCTTCTTATAGTAACTTCTTCGTATGTTATCAGGGATGTACTGTGGGAGCTATAGAGGGCCGATACCCTAAACTAGGTCGTGGTGTTGCTTTAGCTCCTAACTCAACAGTAATTGGTGAATGTAATGTGGGGAATTTAGTCACTATAGGGAATCAAGCACTCCTCAGAAATACAGATCTGAGTGATGGTTCATTGTACTACCGTCATATAGACACAGGTAGGCATATAAATCAATCAACAGACACTCCTTGGGCACAGACATTTTATAATGTACCTATTTCATGACATGGAGATGAATCCTGACAGTGAAAACAATTTTAATTAGTGGTGCAAATGGTTACATTGGTCTTCACATGGCCACGTTACTTGAAAGTTTGAACTACAGAGTACTTAAAGCTACCAGAGATTCGCACGGAGATCTCCTGATGGATTTTACTGATCCGGATAAGGTAGCTGAAATTAAATACAGCGATATTGATGTGATGATACATCTGGTTTCACCTAGCGATAACATGTACTCAGAATCAAATCATGAAGCTATAATTGACAATACTGCTAAGGTTCGTGCAGCACTAACTTTCTGTGAGAATAATAAAATACCTAGTTTCATATATGTATCAAGCTTTCATGTTTTCGGAGTATCCCAAGGTGAATTAACAGAAGATTCTCCTCCCATGCCAATTAATAGTTATGGGCTTGCACATTATGAGGCTGAACGAACAGTAATTAGGTTTAATAGAACAAATGGAGTTAGAACTTGGATAGTTCGACCGTCCAATGTTTTTGGTGTACCTAAGGATTTAGCTAAATTCAAAAGATGGAATCTCATACCTTTTGCATTTTGTGAAGAAGCAGTAAATAATCATGAAATTATACTACGTACTTCAGGGAAACAACTTCGTAACTTCGTAGGTGTTACTGATCTTTGTCGAAAAATAGCTTGGATTATTAGAGAGAAACCATCTTATGAAATTTTACATGCTTATGGTGAAGAAACGATGAGTGTTCTGAATTATGCGTATCTTGTTCAGAAAGTTTCGCAAGAAAAATTCAATATGCCCGTGCAAATTATTCATCCCGAAGTGGAAGAAGAGGTAGTTCATTTTCAATTTACAAGCTCAAATGATTGTCCAGAATTGTATCCTACGGAGAGCTTGGAAATATTCGTATATGAAATGCTGGGAGAGCTCCTTAAGCGCTCATCAGAAAGGAAATATTAGACATGATATGTTGTATATGTGGACAAGTCTGTCATTTTGAAGAAAAATATAACGGTGCTCCACACAGTGTGATGCTTGATTATGATACGGAACAAGTTCAGGTGCGCGATATTGACATTTATCACTGTAATTCATGTGGACACACTCAGATTCCGTCTCATATAAATGAAAGCTACTATGAAGAATATTCGATGGGCTCTTTTTGGGGTGCGAGTTTTAAAAGTGTTCGAGAGCAACAAGTTGAACGTTTATCTTTACTTGCTCCATCAAATAATAAATTCCTTGATATTGGATGTGGTGTTGGACACTATCTTGAGTTGGCTCAGAAGTACTTCATAGAAATTCAGGGTGTGGAACCTTCTAGTTCTAGTGTTCTAATTGCTCGGGAAAAGGGCTTCAATGTGACTCATGATTTTTTCCATCAAGGATTAAGTTTTGACTCGGGATTCGATGTAATAACTTTAATAGAAGTTTTGGAACATCTTGAAGATCCGCTAGAGATGATAAAGCAAGCAGCGACACATCTAAAAGAAAATGGTGTGATGTTGGTTGAAGTACCTAACGGACAACGAATTTTTGAGAAAAAATTGTATAATAATCTTTGTACTGACCACATCCAATATTTTTCAGTAACCAGTCTATCAGCAATGGCCTGTCGTGCTGGATTGAGTGTTGTATGTGTGCAGGAATCAGCAGATCCTAATTTACTGGAAATTTATATGAGAAAGGTGCCGAAGTCTCTAGTGGATTTTAGCACGAAGCGGCAAAAGGATATTAAAAGAATCGTCTCTCAACTCTCTCCGAATTCTAAGGTTGCAGGTTGGGGCGCAGGAGCGGAAGCCACTTGTTTTTTGGCAATGTTAAGGAATGAAACCCAGATACAATGTCTCTTTGATAGTGACAACGCCAAGCATGGACATTATCTTTCACGCATTCTCATTAAAAAACCTACATCTGAAGCGGTCTCTGAATTCAATACTATTATTATTTTTGCTAATGCACATATAAATCAAATACAAACTCAGCTTAAACAACTTGGATTTTCTGGGGAAATAATCACATTCAAATAATAAAATCATCAATCTAAGTAATAGAAAGTTAGGTGGACATGCATGTTGATTCTTCCTACGCCGTTGAATAAAGCGGCAGTTATTGAATTAGAACCTATTACGGACAGTCGCGGATATTTTGCCAGAAGTTTTTGTCAGACGGAAATGAAAGCAAAAGGGATTAACTTCAATATGACTCAATCGAATGTAGCTTTTAACTTGAAATCCGGAACCCTCAGAGGTATGCACTTTCAAAAACCACCCTATAGCGAAGACAAAATCGTAACGTGCTTCAGTGGTGCGATATACGATGTTATTATAGATCTGAATTATAAAAGTTCTACATTTGGAAAATGGTATGGGGTGACACTGTCGGAAGAAAATCGCTTATCTTTATATGTCCCCAAAGGTTTCGCACATGGTTATAAGACCCTAACAGACAATACAAATATTCATTATATGGTAAGTGAGAGCTATACACCTTCACATGAATCTGGAGTCCGTTGGGATGATGAGGCGTTCGGAATAGAGTGGCCTGAGTCAGAGCATACCTTCATTTCACAAAAAGATGAATCATGGAATGCTTTTAATATGAAAACAGATGGTATTGAATTATAAAGGGAGACTAAAATGGATAATTTGACCGCAACAAAACTTCTAGAGTCTCTGCATGTTGGACGTGAAGGAATATTTTATTTGGAAAATTGTATTAAACAAGAAGAGTTGAGTCTCTCGGATTTGGGCATTTTCGATGATATCCTAGGATTAATACGTGTAGTGGAAAACTTAACAAACATGTCAACCATACCTAACAGAGTCAAAGAAATTAATGCGAATATTATTTTTTATATTAATGAGCTTAAAGAAAACATAATGACTGATAAAGTAGAATCTTTTTTATATAATTTCAAATTTCATTTTACATCTTTGTTTAGAGTTTTAGAGTTTGAGGTAGCTTATTTGGTAGAAAACATAGTTACGAAGAGGGACTACCCGAATTATTATCCTGAGATTGGGATTGTGGACCATGAAGATATTATTATGAAGGGTAAAAATTCAAAGTGTAAAGTCAGTATAGTTTTACTAGCATATAATAATCTCAGTTATACGAAGGATTGCGTTGAGAGTATTTTAATGAATACTGGTGATATAGATTATGAATTAATTTTGGTAGACAATGGTTCTACTGATGGAACAAAAGAGTATTTTAATTCTATTAATGGGGCAAAAGTAATTCATCTAAAATATAACATACATCTTGTTAAAGGATTTAATATTGGATTAATGGCAGCAGAAGGTAAATATTGTGCTGCTGTATGTAATGATTTTATTTTCACACCAAATTGGATAGAAAACTTGATGATTTGTATCGAATCAGACCCAAAAATTGGTTTTGTCTCACCAGGTGCAACATTTATTTCAAATTTGCAGCAAATTTCAGTCCCATTTGTCTCTAAAGAAGATTTTCAAGAGCGGGCTAAAGATTATAATGTAAGTGATCCTGCTAAGTGGGAAGAACGTGTAGTATTATTACCCAATGTGTTGTGTTGTCCCACAGCTCTTTTAGATCGAATTGGATATTATGATACTCGTTATTACCGTGGTGAATTTTTGGACGATGATATAAGCTTTAGAATCAGAAGAGCGGGATATAAGCTCGTATATTGTGGTGATACTGTGACTCATCACTACGGTAGTTTGACTACAGCAGTTGACCACCAATCCAATTCCTTGGAAGAGGGAAGAGTAACTTTCCAGGAAAGATACGACTTGGATGCTTGGTTGGATGCGCGTATGAATGTAGCCTATCTCGATATTGATGAAAAATTACTTTCAGGAGTTAATTCGATTCTGGGCATTGATGTAAAATGTGGGGCTACTTTACTGCAATTAAAGAATCGTATTTGGTCAAGTTATGGGAATAAACCAATGATTTCTGTTTGTTCTACGGAGAGAAAGTATGATCAGGATGTTAGAAGTATTTCTGAGCAAGTCATTACACTTGACAATTTAATTCAACTCCATTCTGTTGAAAACGTCAATGTTGACTTAGTTTATATTGAAAAACCATTGGATATGTATTCAGACGATTTGGATACTCTTTTTAGTAGTGTTGCTGACAAGATGAATACCAATGGCAAGTTGATTTTTATGGTTAACAACGGAATTAGTATTGAAGTGCTATACGAAATGTTGAACTCTTCTCATTCTGTTCATAGTCGTAAGCATTACATCCCTGAAGTAATTTGCAATCAAGCAAGGATATATGGTTTTGAATCAACTTCAATAATTAACTATGCCCCACAACGAAGTGTTGATAGTGATCAGATGGTTGGTAATTTAGCACGTTTTTTAGCTAATGGTGAGGAAAAAGAAACGGAATATCTGAAATCATTACTAAACCATACTTATGGATTATATCAAATGAACTTCGTTGGAATTTAAATTTATATGAAAGTCAAGAGGTTGATATGGTGAAAACAGGCATCGTGAATCGTAACTTTTGGTTAGGGAAAGATGTATTTATAACTGGACATACCGGTTTCAAAGGTAGTTGGCTGACTCTGTGGCTTCATAATATGGGGGCAAAAGTTACAGGTTACTCTTTAGATATTCCCTCAAGTCCTTCGTTATTTAAGCTAGGTAATATTGAAGAAGGTTTAGTTGAATCCACTACAGACGGTAATGTAACTGACTTATTAAATCTTACTCAATCTATAAATAAAGCTAATCCTGAGATCATTATTCACATGGCTGCGCAACCTCTAGTTAGAAAATCATATGAAAGCCCCGTTGAGACATACGCAACCAATGTAATGGGTACTGTTAATGTGATGGAAGCAGCGCGTAGATGTTCATCGGTCCGCGTTATTCTAAATGTTACCACAGATAAATGTTATGAAAATAAGGAATGGGAGTGGGGATACCGGGAAATTGATCCTTTGGGTGGGCATGATCCCTATTCAAGTAGTAAAGCTTGCTCAGAACTCATCACCTCGGCATATCGTCGTTCTTTTCTTCAATCCTCTGGGATAAATGTAGCAACTGCGAGAGCTGGCAATGTAATTGGAGGAGGAGATTGGGCTGAAGATCGACTCATCCCTGATTTTGTTAAATCACTGATTAACGGAGATAAGATTCAGATTCGTAATCCCGGTGCTATTCGTCCTTGGCAACATGTACTAGAACCTTTATCGGGTTATCTACTACTTTGTCAAAATTTATACTCTGAAGAATTTAATTATGCTGAGGCCTGGAACTTTGGACCTCAGCATGATGATGCTAGATCTGTTGAGTGGATCATCAATCAGATGCTTAGCAAATGGCCTCACGATAATTTGGGATACCATATTATAAACCAAGATTCAAAACATGAAGCAAACATGCTTAAACTGGACTGCTCGAAGGCTCTGAAGCACCTTAACTGGTTTCCCAAGTGGTCTCTCGGTAAAGCACTGGATCATACAGTTCAGTGGTATGTTGATTACTTGGTGGGGAGAAGTGTTAGGGAGGTATGCGAGTTTCAAATTAGCCAATATGAAAAAGATAGTTTGACACAAAGTTAAACTCTAATATATAGCGGATCATCCTCAATCTATCTATTCTATTCAGTGTGTTTAGTCTCTGAATTGGAATGGATGCCAGTATGTTTTTTAGATAATAGTTATTTTCCACGCACCCCATTGGAGATCATTTACGTTCATTATGTAGCACATTTTATTATGTTTATTTTAGAAACATTCATTGTACTAATAAATATCTATTCAATCTCAATCCTCGCTAACCGATAAATATAATAAATAATTCCATCGGGGGATGAACGATGAATATACAGTTTTCACTTTCTACCAATGCTGCGAATAGCACATCGGTTGCAAATGGCACTCAAGTTGAATCCCGTGGCAAACAAGACAGCGCTCTGTTACAAGCTGTTAGAAGCGGGACAGAGTTATCCAAGCTTGAACGGCAAGGTGTTAACATTCCATTTGGAGATGAGCAGCTTATTAAAGCAATAGACAGAGCTGTTAAAGCTCTGGCAGGTCCTACCACAACTCTGGAAATGAGTGTCCACGAGAAGAGTCACCAGATTTTAGTCAAAGTGCTCAATAAGGAAACAGGTGAACTGATTCGTGAAATTCCTCCAGAGAAAACACTGGACTTGGTAGCCAAGATGATGGAAATAGCCGGGATTATAGTCGATGAAAAAGTATAAGGAGGTTAGATGAGATGAATATGCGTATTAATGGTTTTTCAGGAATGGATATCGACAGTATGGTTAAATCAATGATGACAGTGAAGCGAGTTCCATTAGACAAGTTGAATCAGCAAAAACAAATTCTCGAATGGACACGTGATAGCTATCGAGAAATAAATAGCAAAATTGTTCAGTTGAGTGATAAGTTGCAGAAAATGAGCTTTTCTGATGCTACAAATACTCAAAAATCAACAGTAAGTGGGAATACAACAGCAGTCAGGGCGGAAGCCACAGCTGAGGCGAGCTCGGTTCCTTTTTCAATTACTGAGATTAAGTTGGCTAAACAAGCTCAAATGCAAAATAGTTCTAGACTGGAAATCGCTAATCAGCCCACCGCGAAGGTTACGCTTGATACAACTTTAGCAGATTTGACAGGGACAGCCACTCCTTCATACGATTTGAATATTAATGATAAGTCGATAACTTTTCTTAGTACAGATTCTCTATCTGTTGTTATTGCACGCATTAATTCAAGTATACCAACGGTAACGGCAAGTTTTGATGAAATTAGTGGGAAGCTTTCAATAACTTCAAAAGAACATGGGAAAGCAATCACAGATACGGGGACAGGTGGTGCTCAGCAATCTAGTTCACTGAATACTGCTCTAGGATTAACGTATACTCCTCCTCAAGCTGGTGAAGTATCAATATCGAATGGTACAGATTCTGTGAAATATGCACTAACTGATAATAAACTAAAAATTAACGGTATTAACTTAACATTTTTAGAAGAAACGACTGCAACTAATCCTTCCAAAATTACAACGCAATCTGACCCGACCAAGGCTGTAGAGACCATAAAATCTTTCGTGGACACATATAATGAATTACTTGGATTGTTAAATGGAAGAATCTCAGAGCAAAAGTTTCGTGATTTTCAACCTTTGACAGCTGATCAAAAGAAAGATATGAAAGAAGACGACATTAAGAATTGGGAAGAAAAAGCCAAAAGTGGACTCTTAAAGAATGATTCTATTCTTAGTGCAGCTGTTAACTCAATGAGAACGGTAGTTACAGGGAATTTGAAAATGTTAAGTGAAGTAGGGATTACTACTGGACAATATTATGAAAAGGGTAAGTTGCAGATTGATGAAAGTAAACTTAAAGATGCTCTAACGACTAACCCTGACAAAGTTCTAAATATATTCCGTGGTTCAGTTTCAGACGTAAATAGTAAACCTCTGTTTAGTGAGATGCGTAGTGAACTTAATTCTACGCTAGACATGCTCGTGAAAAAAGTGGGTACATCGAAATTGGACTCTAATGCTAGTATGACACTGAAAACAGAGAGTATTATGGGTGAGCAATTGAAGCAGTACAACAAGAGAGCATCCGAGATGGAACGAAAAGTTTCAAATTGGGAAACACGCTATTATAAGCAGTTTGCTGCTATGGAGAAAGCGATGAGTCAATTTCAATCGCAATCTTCCAGTTTAGCAAGTTATTTTCAATAATGAATGAGGAGGAATAATTTAGTATGATATCATCTCCTTACGAGAAATATAAGCAGTCTTCGGTACAAACCTCTACTCCAGGTCAATTGGTGATCATGTTATATGATGGAGCGATTCGATTTACAAAAACGGGTCTGGAAGGCATTGAAGCAAGGGATTACTTCAAAGCTAATGTAAACCTTGGCAAAGCTCAAACTATTATCAGTGAATTGATGTCTACCTTAAACCAATCCTATCCTGTGGCTAAAACTTTGTTCTCGCTATATGAGTATATGAATTATTTATTAATCCAAGCTAATATAAAAAAAGAAACCAAATATGGAGAAGAAGTATTGGGATACTTGCAGGAACTGCGGGAAACATGGGTAGTTGCTAGTAAACAAGTGGCGGGAATTATACCAAATGAGTAGTGAGATTCAGTCAGAGTTGGATAGGCTTCTCTACCAACTATTAAATTTAACGCTGAATTTTACAGATGAATTGGAAACCAAGGCTTCTAAAGATATTGAAGATTTCGTTAGTGAACGTCAAGATTTAGTGCAACAATTACAGGGTATTATGGACGTTCAAAAGATGAATAGTTTGCAAAAAGAAGAACTGAAGCGTATTTTGACGTATGACCTCATGATACAGGAACGTATGTTATCAATTAAAAATGAAGCACAAGAATGGTTACTACAGCGAAATTTAGCCAAGACACAACGTAGTTTATACGAGACTAAGTATGCATCTGAAAGTTATCTTATGGATAAACGAAAGTGAACGAAGTAAAGTTGATGGCCCGTACTCAGTACGGGTCTTCTTCGTTCATAAATCCTCCTAACGTATCCATCATTAATACATCAAAAATAGACTTACCAACCCGCCAATTACCTGATATATTCAAGATATCTCACCGTTCAACATAATCCCCAATTAATCTACAAAAAATTCCAAGAAAACATTTACTTTACCAATTGACAATGGATAACTTTGGGTGGTATTATCTGAGTTGTGGGCAGAGGTTAAGGCCGAAAGCTTCACTTCATTTGATGACGAAGGGAATGTTAGTGCATGCAAGGTAAAGTAAAATGGTTCAACGCAGAAAAAGGTTACGGTTTCATTGAGACTGAAGATGGCGGCGACGTATTCGTACATTTCTCCGCAATTCAATCCGAAGGATTCAAAACTTTGGAAGAAGGTCAATCCGTAGAATTCGACATCGTCGAAGGCGCGCGTGGACCGCAAGCAGCTAACGTAATCAAATTATAATCATCCGGACAATCCGACCTACATATATGGTTAGATGGTTACCAGATTGAATTATCGCTAGCATCAGACTCCGGTACTTTCCGGGGTCTTTTTTTGTTTTAATAGATACGAGATTTAGATCAGTTCGGGAACAGTATTCTTGTGAGTTTAATAGATTAAAGCAGTAGATTCAAGAGATCGATTGAAGTTCATTTTACATATTAGATTGAGCAAGCTCAAAAACGGTTAAATACATCATCAAGCGCCTAATAAGACGTTCCATGCAAATATACGATTATGGCTGAATATGATGAAATATCGCGAAATATGGCGTTATTCCTATGTTGGCAGATGTGACTTGAACAGATGTCATTATTCGGTCACCGGGAGTTTTTACATGGCGCTTACATTCGTGTTATAATGAAGTTGCAAAGGAAAAAGGAGGAGTGCCCTATGAATTTAAGTATTCGAGGTCAACAAATCGAGGTTACTGATGCTTTGAAGGATTATGTCGACAAAAAGTTGAGTAGACTCGAGAAGTATTTCGATGCACCCCTTAACTCTGACGGTGCTGTTACATTGAGCACGACGAGAGGTTTGCATACGGTAGAGGTGACGATCCCTTTGAAAGGCATTGTGCTCCGCGCTGAGGATGAGAGCGACGATATGTACGCATCCATTGACTCCGTGGTAGACAAGCTGGAACGTCAGATCCGCAAACACAAAACAAAAATTAACCGTAAGTTCCGCCAGGAAGGTAGCCTGAAAACACTCTTCGTTGAAGATCCAACAGGTACTGTGGCTACAGCTGAACTGGATGCGGACACGGATGAAGATGATTTGGAAGTTGTACGGACGAAACGCTTTATGTTGAAACCAATGGACGTGGAAGAGGCCATCCTCCAAATGAACATGGTTGGTCACAATTTCTTCGTATTCTCCAACATTGACAGTGAAGAAGTTAGCGTGGTTTACAAACGGAACGATGGTAAGTACGGATTGATCGAACAAGGTTAATCTTAAACTTACGGGATCACCGGATCGGAATTGAATAAGAATATCTAAATTTTAATAATGAACACAGGAACTGTAGTTTCCTGGATTAGACTTAACAAGAGCTTCCATCCCTTAGGAGATGGGGCTCTTTTGTGCGTAGAGGAGCTGGGAAATCACCTTTGGAAATAAAGTGGTGAAACTATTCCCTATGCTGCTGCGTCTAATAGATAGTATGAAGAATCACAATCGGTACAATTTTATCTCCAGATTCCGATGGTTACGAAAATATTTGTACACCTACATTCGAGAACTGGATATTGAGATTATCATCCAAATTTACCATCAAAATTCGTTGACAGGGCAGTCTATCCTGCAAAGTGAAACATGGCAATGGAACGCTTCCACTAACGACTATGATTTTTTGCACTTAAACTCCATCTGATATGTCTCAGAAGTTCAAAGAAGTGTGCCGTGGCGTGTTGCGGCGGCCCTTACAAACTGTTACAATTTATGCAAAGAGAATCATTGTCCTGATGAGGAATTGTCAACGAATGATCGCTAATCATAATCAATGACAGGCACAGCACCATGAACATGATTCGCAAAGCGCGGGCTTCGGCTAGTTTTTAATAATCGAATCCGTCTGAACACCGAATCAGCTTCATGAGGAACCCTTGGCAAGCCTGGAGTTGATTCATCCATATTACTTTTTATAATGTTTGTCACCCCCGGGCAAGTGGAGCAACATCCATCCGATGGTGTCGCGTGGCGGCAACAGGGGGTCTATTCTGTTTTGCACGAAAGGGGTATACCATGCTAGGACTTGTCAAAAAGATCTTCGGCGACATGAATGAACGTGATGTTAAACGTCTGATGAAGACGGTCGATGTGATCAATAAACTGGAACCACAATTTCAGGCGTTGTCTGATGAACAACTGAAAGGTAAAACGGACGAATACCGTGCTCGTATTGAAAAGGGAGAAACAACAGATGAGCTTCTTCCAGAGGCATTTGCAACTGTACGTGAGGCATCACGCCGTGTACTGGGCAAACGTCACTACGATGTACAGATGCTGGGTGGGATCGCTCTGCATGAAGGCCGTATTTCCGAGATGAAAACGGGTGAAGGTAAAACGCTGGTAGGAACACTTCCGGTATATCTGAACGCGTTGATGTCCAAAGGTGTTCACGTGGTCACGGTCAATGACTATTTGGCACAACGGGATAGCCAGGAAATGGGACAAATCTACGAATTCATGGGCATGACGGTAGGGGTTAACCTGAGCGGTATGGACCATGCTTTGAAACAGCATGCATATGCATGTGATATTACGTACGGAACGAACAACGAGTTTGGTTTTGACTATCTGCGTGACAACATGGTCCTGTACAAAGAGCAAATGGTTCAACGTCCATTGTTCTTCTGTATCATTGATGAGGTGGACTCCATCCTGGTCGATGAGGCGCGTACGCCACTCATTATCTCCGGACAAGCTCAGAAATCAACGGATATGTACTATGCAGCAGATCGCTTTGTGAAACGTCTGGTGCCAGAGGAAGACTTTACGGTAGACATCAAGGTGAAATCCGTAGCGTTGACTGAGGCGGGCGTGGCCAAAGCAGAGAAAGCATTTGGGATCGAGAACTTGTATGATCATGCCAACGTAACGCTCAACCATCACATTGTACAGGGCTTGAAAGCAAATGCAATCATGCGTCGTGACGTGGATTATGTGGTCAGTGATGAAGAAGTTATGATCGTTGATGAATTCACAGGTCGTCTGATGTCTGGACGTCGTTACAGTGATGGATTGCACCAGGCGATTGAAGCCAAAGAAGGCATTGAAGTACAAAACGAGAGCATGACGCTTGCTACAATTACCTTCCAAAACTATTTCCGGATGTACCGTAAACTTGCGGGTATGACGGGTACAGCGAAAACCGAGGAAGAAGAGTTCAAAAAAATCTACGGTCTCGAAGTATTGCAGATTCCAACCAACCGTCCGAACAAACGGGATGACATGGCAGATGTCGTGTACAAGAGCATCGATGGCAAGTTCAAGGCGGTGGTAGAAGAAATCGTGGAACGCCACAGCAAGAATCAGCCGGTTCTGGTAGGTACAGTGTCCATCGAGAACTCTGAACGCTTGTCTGATATGCTTAAGCGCCGTGGTGTAAAACACCAGGTACTGAACGCCAAGTACCACGCGGAAGAAGCAGAGATTATCTCAGGAGCTGGCCAAGCGGGTGCAGTAACGATTGCTACCAACATGGCAGGACGGGGTACAGATATTATCTTGGGTGAAGGTGTAGCTGAAGTAGGCGGCCTTCATATCATCGGTACAGAGCGTCACGAATCACGCCGGATTGATAATCAGCTGCGTGGTCGTGCAGGACGTCAAGGTGACCCGGGTTCAACACAATTCTACCTGTCACTGGGTGATGAATTGATGAGACGTTTCGGTGCAGACAATGTACTGAACATGATGGAGCGCCTTGGTTTTGAAGAAGACCAACCGATCGAGAGCCGGATGATTACCCGTGCAGTAGAATCGGCGCAGAAGCGTGTTGAAGGTAACAACTTTGACGTGCGTAAAGTCGTTCTCCAATATGATGATGTCATGAACCAGCAACGTGAAATTATATATAAACAGCGCCGCGAGGTACTGGAGTCCGAAAACATCAAACAGATCGTTATGGATATGATCAAACCTTCCATCGAACGTATCGTTGAAGCTCACTGTGGTGACGATATTCCGGAAAACTGGGAGCTGCAGGAAGTTGCCGATTACATGAACAGCAAATTGCTGGATGATGGTTCGATAACAAAAGATGATCTGTGGGGTAAGGAAGCAGAAGAAATCATCGAATTCCTGTTCACGAAAGTTCAGAACAAGTACAACGCACGTGAAGAGCGAATTGGCGAAGATATGGTTCGTGAGTTCGAGAAAGTGGTTGTGCTTCGTGCAGTAGACAGCAAGTGGATGGATCATATTGATGCTATGGATCAATTGCGTCAAGGTATCCACCTTCGCGCTTACGGCGGTACAGATCCACTGCGTGAGTACCAGTTCGAAGGCTTCGAGATGTTCCATCAGATGATCGCTTCGATTCAGGAAGAAGTAGCGACTTATGTGATGAGAGCACAGATCGAGAGCAATCAGGAGCGTCAAGCGGTTGTGGAGGAAAGTCAGATCTCGACAAGCGGTGAACCTGCTGAGAAACGTCCAGTGAAGGTTTCCGACCAAATCGGACGTAACGATCCATGCCCATGCGGTAGTGGCAAGAAGTTCAAACACTGCCACGGCCAAGAGTAGAGCGATCGGAAGATGCTACTGTAATCGGAGTGACAGGTGTAACATTAACTAGGTCAACTTATATAGCATGACATGAACGGCTCCTTGCAGCCGGGTGTTCCATAGGATGAAGTGAAGGATGCAAAACCGGTGAATGGTGCATAGTTATAATCATATGACCATGATCATGGAGAAGAGATATACTGGAATAACAGTTGTCTCAACACCCGGCTGACGCATCGCATACTTGATCTGGAGGAATACCCTGGATGCGGGGAGCTTATCTTAATGAAAAGAGGAATTGCACATGATCGATCCAAATGTGAAGCATGACCTGCGTGAAATAGGCAAGAAACTAACAAACCTTAGGGGGTCTCTTTGACTTAGATCTGAAGCAAGAGATGATTGGCAACTTCGAAGTGAAGATGTCTGCCCCGGATTTCTGGGACGATAGTGACAAGGCGCAATCCGTAATCGCTGAGCTAAATGCGGTGAAAGGATCTGTGGATCAATACACCAAACTCCAACAGGACTATGATGACGCAGTGATGATGATCGAACTGGCCGACGAAGAAGGCGACGAAGACCTTGCTACCGAGATTGGTAACAGTATTACCGCGATCGTGAATAAGGTTGCAGAGTTCGAACTTCAGCTTCTGCTGAATCAACCATATGACAAGATGAATGCGATTCTGGAGCTTCACCCGGGTGCGGGTGGAACCGAGTCCCAGGACTGGGGACAGATGCTGCTCCGGATGTACACGCGTTGGTCCGAGAAGCGTGGCTTCAAGGTTGAGGTACTGGATTATCTGCCAGGTGATGAGGCTGGGATTAAGAGTGTTACATTGTCGATTAAGGGACATAACGCTTATGGTTATCTGAAAGCCGAGAAGGGTGTACACCGACTGGTGCGGATCTCTCCTTTTGACTCATCAGGCCGTAGACATACGTCCTTTGTATCCTGTGATGTGGTACCGGAGATTGATGACACGATTGAATTGGACATTCGCACAGAAGACCTCAAGATCGATACGTACCGGGCAAGTGGCGCGGGTGGACAACATATCAATACCACCGACTCTGCCGTACGGATTACTCACCTTCCAACAGGTGTAGTTGTAACGTGTCAGAATGAACGTTCACAGATTAAGAACCGTGAGCGAGCGATGACGATGCTCCGTTCGAAATTGTATGAGCGTAAAATTGAAGAGCAAAAACAACAGCTGGATGAAATCCGAGGAGATCAGTCGGATATTTCGTGGGGTAGCCAGATTCGCTCCTATGTGTTCCATCCCTATAGTATGGTAAAGGATCACCGTACAAGCGTAGAGACAGGAAATACAGGAGCAGTAATGGACGGCGACCTCGATGCATTCATCGATGGTTATTTGCGCAGCCAGATTAAAGTAGAAACCGATTAATATAAGTTCCTGTATGGACCCATACGTGTAGGCGTATGCTGGTGTGTACAGGAGCTTTTTTTTGAATTATTTAATAGGATACAGATACAGAGAAGATGAATGAACAACTGATCAGTCATAACAAAGGAGCGCACGAGAACATGCAACAACGATCACAATTTCATAATAAACGCAAAAAGGGGTTAATCAGCCTCATTCCCCTAAACGGGCCCTGGAGAAACGTCGTGGATACGTTATCCATTATTATAGGTTCATTTTTAATCGCAGTAGCCTTTAATTTATTCCTATTACCGAATCAGATCGCTTCCGGCGGGGTGTCCGGGTTATCCATCCTGGGCAAGGAATGGCTCAATTGGGAGCCGGCCTATACGCAGTGGGCAATTAATATACCACTCCTGATTGCAGGGTTTCTGCTCATTGGCAAACAGTATGGTATCCGTTCAGTTCTCGGCAGTATTGTCCTGCCATTGTTAGTCTATCTGACGAAGGATTGGGCCATTCCAACAACGAATCCACTTCTTGGTTCACTGTATGGCGGGATCGGCGTGGGTCTGGGAATCGGCATTGTATATCGGGGTCGAGGATCAACAGGGGGCATGAGCATTCTGGCCAGAATCGTGCAGAAATACAGCGGGCTTAGTTACTCTCTCTGTGTTGTAATTATGGACGCCACCGTTATTATTATGGCTGCATTTGTATTATCGTTGGAGCAGTCTCTCTATGCGCTGATTGGGTTGTATGTTACCGGTAAAGTGATCGATGCGGTTGAGATGGGGCTCGGATTCTCCAAGGTGGCTTATATTATCTCCAACCAGACGGAAGCGATCAGCAAAGTAATTCTGGATGACCTGGATCGTGGCTTAACGAAGCTGGAGGCCAAAGGGGGGTACACCGACGATCAACGAACAGTATTGATGGTAGTGGTTGGGCAAAATGAGGTGCCAAGACTCAAAGCGTTGATCCGGTCCGTGGACGCGGGAGCTTTTGTCATTATCAGTAACGCGCACGAAGTGCTCGGCGAAGGCTTTAAGCGGGGAGAACATGTGTGAACGGGTATGAAAATAGCGAGTGAGCCATACAGGCTCATAAGTTTGAAAGTTCAAAATAAAAAGCAGGTACACCCTTCTCTGAGATAACGAAGAGGGAGTACCTGCTTTTCTTTTATTAAAAGTTCAACTTAACATTTCACATAACGGAGAGGTCGGAAATATCCTGAAGAAGTGGAGCATTCGCCTAAAAGCATTCTGAAAGAAAGCTACTTCGGAAGGCGGTTCTTTCTTGTATTGCCACCACTACAGAATCGGAGATAACAGACGGGAAATGGCTTCTTTGAAGCGGATAATCAGACTGCGTTTTTGGTATTCCTCGAGTGTCATTTCGCGCGATACATGCAGGTCGTGCTCAAAGGTCTGTACAAGTGCTGTCGCAATCGTTTCATCGTACATAAAGGCATTCACCTCAAAGTTCAACCGGAAACTGCGGTAGTCAATATTGGCGGTTCCCACGGATGCAACCAAACTGTCAATGATAAGTGTTTTAGCATGAATGAAGCCATTATCATATATAAATACTTTGGCGCCGACCTTCAACAACTCACCAATATAAGATAACGTAGCCCAATATACGAAGGCATGGTCGGGTTTATTAGGAATCATGATGCGAACATCAATGCCGGACAGACACGCGAGACGAATCGCTTCGAACACACTGGCATCCGGGATAAAATAAGGCGTTTGAATCAGAATCGAATGTTTGGCCCCATTAATCATCTTCAGATAACTGTTCTTGATATGCTCAGTCTCTGCATCTGGTCCACTAGAGACAATCTGCATGGCAGTGTGGCCCGTACCCTCGATATGAGGGAAATGTGCCGGAACATAAGGTGTGTCGTGCTGCTTGGACGCTTCATTCCAATCCAGGAGGAAACGGGTCTGCAATGCATGAACAGCATTTCCCTGAATACGCAGATGTGTGTCGCGCCAGTAACCGAATTTCGAGTTCAAGCCGAGATACTCATCACCAACATTAAATCCGCCTGTGTAACCTAGATTACCATCAATGATGACAATCTTACGGTGGTTACGGTAGTTCATACGCAAGTTGATCAGACTGAATTTGGAGGGGAAAAAGACTTCAACCAATCCGCCTGCTTCGCGCAATTCTTTGAAAAAGCGTTTCGATACCCGCCGTGATCCGAGCGCGTCATACAGCAAACGAACTTTGATGCCTTCCCGCGCTTTGCGTATAAGTGCATCCCGAATTCTTTTGCCCAGACGATCGCCTCTATAAATGTAGTATTGCACGTGCACGTGATCCTTGGCCGCTTCGATGTCGTCCAAGAGCCGCTGGAATTTATCGGTTCCGTCCGTAATGATCTCAACCGCATTATCTTCTGTCAGCAGGGCACCATTCTGTTTCAAGTTCATATAGATCATGTCTTGGCTACTCTCGGTTGCTTGGTTGCGGAAGGGGGTACGGTTATCATGCAACTGTGCGAGTTGGGCTTCAATACGTTCCTCGAGCCCAAGCTTCTTGCGTTCTTTCCACTGAAAGAGCCGGTATCGGGTCAGATTCTGACCGGTTAAAAGATAAAGTACAAACCCAAACACCGGAATAAAGTTCAAGACGAGCAGCCAAGCCCAGGAAGCGCTGGCATCCTTCCGTTCGAAGAAAACGACTGCTGCCGCAAAAATAATATTCAGGCCCAGGAGTACAATAAGTAAAATGGATTCGATATGCACTATAGTCCCCCACGTCTCATAATGACCATCATGAATCTATTCATATGTCCTTGATTAGCAGGTTAGTTATGAATGAGACCCTGATTGTAATGTTTCCTACTAATACGTATTTTAACAGAAGTATACCTGTTCGTCCTGAATGTTAAAAAGATATGTTCGGATTGGATGGAAATCCATGTGAAATTGATGATAGAGTGTTGTATTTATATAACCAGAGTCGTATAATAATACACAAATATGCATATAAGCGACGGAATTGCTGTGTTCAGGCCTCATTCATGCAAGGGCATAGCACAAGTAGCGCATACATCGAGATTGGGGGAGCGAGAGTGAATAACAAATTAAAAGTAGCAATCGTCGGTTCCACCGGCTACGGCGGGGTGGAACTGATTCGTTTTTTCCAGAACCATCCGCAGGTTGAAATCACATCAGTGATCTCATCATCGAGCAGTGGTGAGTCCATCGCAGATGGATTTCCGCATTTGACGGACGTGATTCACAGGCCACTCGACGGCGTAGATCCGGCTGAGATAGCGAGTCGTGCGGATCTGGTATTCACAGCGACCCCGTCCGGCGTAAGTGCAAAACTCGTACCAAGTCTGCTGGCAGCAGGGCTTAAGGTCATCGATCTGAGTGGCGATTTCAGACTCAAGGATGGAACAGTGTACGAAGAGTGGTACAAACATCCGGCGCCTCCAGCTGATTTGCTGGAACAAGCGGTGTACGGCATGGCTGAGGTGTATGGTGAGAAGGTGAAGGGACAGAATTTTATATCCAATCCGGGCTGTTATCCAACGGCTACCCTTCTTGGACTGATCCCTGCAGTAGAGGCAGGCTGGATTGATCCTTCTACTATTATTATTGATGCCAAATCAGGTGTATCCGGAGCAGGACGCGGAACAAGTCTGACCAACCATTATGCAGAGATGAATGAGAATTTCAAAGCCTATAAACTCAACAAACACCAACATATTCCCGAGATCGAACAAGTACTTGGCAACATAACGGGAACGCCTGTTACGGTTACCTTCACCACACATCTGGTGCCAATGACACGTGGAATCATGAGTACGATGTATGCAAAACTCGTTGGGGAACACAGCGACCGGGAGATCGTGGAGTTGTATCGCAAATATTATGAGAACAAACCTTTCGTACGTGTACGTGAACCGGGCATCTGGCCTTCTACGAAAGAAGTGTACGGATCCAACTATTGTGATATCGGATTTGCGGTGGATCCTCGCACAGGGCGTTTGACGATTATTTCGGTCATCGACAACCTGGTGAAGGGTGCATCCGGGCAAGCGATTCAAAATATGAACCTGATGATGGGATGGGAGGAAAACCTCGGGCTGAACATGACACCGGTATATCCATAAGGATTGGAATTCAAAAGGCACTGGAACATTCGATGTAAAAGTAAAGTGCATTTTCGGAGTCACTTAGGGAGATCGGATCAGGTTAAGCAGGCGGGTCATCGGCAAATAGCTGAACGCATACGGGGGATATGATATGGGAACGAATGTGGAGCAACAGAACTTTACCGTGGTTGAGAACGGAACAATTGTAACCCCTGGGGGATTCACTGCTGGTGGACTTCACTGCGGATTGAAAAAAACTTCTCGTAATGACATCGGAGCGATCCGATGTGATGTACCGGCTACAGCTGCTGCTGTGTATACAACGAATGTGTTTCAGGCAGCGCCACTCAAAGTAACGCGCGAAAGCTTGAACAACGGACGACTCCAGGCTGTTATCGTTAATAGTGGTAATGCGAATGCATGCACAGGGCAACAAGGTGAAGAAGATGCGTATGCGATGCGTTCGGCTGCTGCGCGTGAGTTGGGTGTGGCAGAAGAGGACGTGGCGGTGGCTTCCACAGGTGTCATTGGGGAATTGCTCAAAATGGATGCTGTGCATTCAGGCATTACCGGCCTTCCGGCGCATATGGGCAAGGAGTCGAATGAGGCGGAACAATTTTCACAAGCGATTCTGACAACGGATTTGGTGAAAAAGGAAGCCTGCGTCTCCGTTATGGTTAACGGCAAGACGGTTACGATTGCGGGAGCCGCCAAAGGCTCGGGTATGATTCATCCGAATATGGCGACGATGCTCGCTTTCATGACCTCTGACGCGGTCATTGGTGCAGAAGCGTTGCAGCGCCTGCTGCGCCAGGCAACCAATCACACATTTAACATGATTACCGTCGATGGGGATACAAGTACAAACGACATGCTGGTAGCCATGTCCAGTGGATATGCAGGCAATGAAGAGCTGACAACAGAGCACCCGGATTGGGACGCTTTTGCAGCCGGTTTCACCTATGTATGTCAAGTGCTGGCCAAAGCCATTGCTCGCGATGGTGAAGGAGCAACCAAACTGGTTGAGGTAGAAGTTACAGGTGCGGTAAGTGATGAATCCGCGCAAGTAATTGCCAAAACGGTCATCGGGTCCAGTCTGGTGAAATCCGCCATGTTTGGAGCGGACGCCAACTGGGGACGGATTATTGCAGCCGTAGGACGTGCAGGACAGCCGGTGAACCCGGATACGGTAAATATTCGTTTGGGAGAGATCTCGGTACTCGAACAATCTCGTCCAGTCGTTTTCGACGAAGAAGCAGCATTGGCCTATTTGCAGACGGATACGGTGCGCATTGTGGTGGATCTGCATCACGGCGAAGGAACAGCAACAGCCTGGGGCTGTGACCTGACGTATGACTACGTCCGAATTAACGCCGCATACCGTACGTGATATTTTGTATTTATTCTATTGAAGCTAACAGCTTCCCTATGAGGAGCTGTTTCGTAAATATATAGAAAATCTATATAAGGATTGAACTTTATTTGGTCTTTGAGATAACTGGCGAAGGCAGTGCAGAAGACGGAATCGATTCTGTAGAAGCGAAGCGTTCGCCTTTGTCTCCGGGTTTCCCCTTTAAAAAGGGAATCAAAAAACCTGGAGACAACAGCGATCAAAAGAACGATCCGGATTCGAAACGGTCAGCCACCGAATATCGCATCAATTAAGTGTTAAGCGTTTTAGAATATTTGAACGATAGGAGCTTGCCCCATGAATTCAACAATGCCAAACGAAAGTACCGCAACGGAAGCGAGCACAGAGAAACAGATGTTTGTCATGAAATGTGGAGGCAGTACACTGGCGGCATTGCCAGAGTCCTTCTTTGCGGATCTGCGTGATTTGCAATCTCAGGGTACGCAGCCAGTGATCGTGCATGGTGGAGGTCCTGCGATCTCGGATAACCTGGCGAAGCTTGGTATCGAAACCGAGTTCGTTAATGGCCTGCGCAAGACAACTGAACCTGTGCTGGACGTGGTGGAGATGGTGCTCGCTGGAAGTATCAACAAGCAGATCGTGCGTTTGATTCAGCGTGTGGGAGGTCGTGCACTAGGCTTGTCAGGTGTGGACGGTGGCCTGATTCAGGCCAAACCTGTTACAAACCACGCGGAGATCGGTTGGGTAGGCGATGTCACTGGTGTGAATGCAGAGATTATCCAAGGCATCGTGAACATGGGTTACATGCCGGTTATCGCGCCAGTTGGTGTGGATGCAACCGGACAACGCTACAACATCAACGCAGATACAGCTGCGGGTGCAGTGGCGTCTCATCTCGGCGTGAATCGGATGATTGTCGTGACTGACGTTCCTGGCATCATGAAGAACGTAGGCGGCGAGAAAAAAGTACTGCCATCCGTATCTGTACAGGAGATTGAGGACATGATCCAGACCGGAGAAATCTATGGCGGCATGATTCCCAAAGTGCGTGCAGCTATCGCATGTATCCATGGTCAAGTACGTGAGGTCATCATCGTAGATGGCAGCGAACCCCAGATCCTGAGCCGAGTGCTCGGCGGAGAAGTCATCGGAACAAAAATTATCCGTATGCAATAATTATTCTCAGTGCGCTAGGGTTTTAATAGTCTTATATTAAATAAAAAAATATGTGCACGGCTTTTTTTATATAAGAAATCTAATTTTACACACATAATAACGTAGGGTGCAGAACCAATCTGAAGAATAAAATTGCATAACGGAGAGGACAGAAATAACCTGAATAAGCGGAGCGTGCGCCTTTATCACAGGATTTTCCCCATTGAAGGGGAATAAAAAAAATCCAGGGATAACAGCGATCGGAAGGTTGTTCTGTCATCGAAGTGGAGTATGCAAACGTTCAAAAAATGGTTCTGCAATCGGAGTGGTCTAGTGTAAATCAGGACTCTTATATGATTGCCGTTGCACCAATCAATAAGGAGTGATATGGTCATGGCAAAAGGCAACGAACAGCCAGGTTCTGGCACAGCGGTAGCGGGCGCAGCAGCAACAGGTGCAGCGGCACAGACGGAAAGCTCACTTTTCCCGACGTATGCACGTTATCCAATCAGTCTGGTCAAAGGTAAAGGCAGCTGGCTGTGGGATGATCAGGGTAACCGTTATCTCGATTTCATGTGCGGACTCGCTGTAACCAGCCTGGGCCATGCACCGGAGAAAGTCGCAGCCAAGCTGAAAGCTCAGATTGATGAGCTGTGGCATGTATCCAACCTGTTCCAGATTCCGGGCCAGGAGAAAGCTGCAGCATTGCTCACAGCCAATACGTGCGCTGATGCCGTTTTCTTCTGTAACAGTGGTGCCGAAGCGAACGAAGCAGCTATTAAAGTGGCCCGTCGTTATCACCAGAAGGTGAAAGGTACAGATCGCTATGAAGTGATCACCTTTGCCCAGTCCTTCCATGGACGGACACTCGCAACACTTACAGCAACCGGACAGGATAAGGTGAAAGAGGGATTTTTGCCCTTGCCAGCCGGATTTGTAACTGTACCTTTGCATGACATCCCTGCACTTGAAGCGGCAATTGGACCTAAGACGGCAGCAATTATGCTGGAGATGGTTCAGGCCGAGGGCGGTGTATATCCGGTTGAACCGGAATTCGTCAAGCATGTACGGAAACTGTGTGACGAGCATGGATTGTTACTCATTGTGGATGAAGTGCAGACTGGAATGGGACGTACAGGCAAACTGTTCGCGCACGAACATTATGGCATTGAACCAGATGTGTTTACTGTCGCTAAAGGTATCGGTAGTGGTTTCCCTGTAGGCGCGATGTTGGGTAAAGGCTTCCTGCGGGATGCGTTCACGCCAGGTAGTCATGCGACGACATTTGGCGGAACACCACTTGCTTCATCCGTTGTGATTGCAACCATCGAAACGATGCTGGAAGATCGTTTGCCAGAGCGTGCAGCGGAAATGGGTGAATACCTGATGAGTTCCCTGCGGGATCGTTTGGTGGACAATTCCTTTGTGAAAGAAGTTCGTGGTTTGGGATTGTTAGTTGGTATTGAATGTGCTGAGCCGGTAGGTGATATTGTGCTTGCTGGGCAAAAACGCGGGATCTTGTTCGTCTCTGCAGGACCGAATGTGATTCGTTTGCTTCCGAACCTGTATGTGAGCAAAGAAGAGATTGACGAGGCGGTATCGCTTGTAGGCACATTGATCGAAGAGCACGTAGCGGCGAAAGCCTAACATAAAAATGAGAACCTTTCTGTCTCGGGGCCCTTACCGGCCTCGAAGCAGAATGAGATGATGAATCCCTGTAGCCGCGTGGTGAACTTGCAGAAGGTGGACATGCATAAACTTGAGAAGCACCGAGCCAAAGTGTCAACGTTGCTCTCTCTTCTGCCCATGCGGGTGCAGGGAACCGGAAATAAGGAGGACATTATACATGACAGCACAACAGACGGAAAAGATTCAGAAGATTGATCTGAGAGGCCGGGATTTTATCGAATTCACGGACTACACAGCAGAGGAAATTCGTTATCTGCTTGATCTCGCAATTGAGATTAAAGGCAAACAGAAAAGCGGTGTACCTTTTCAACCGTTGAAAGGTAAAACGATCGGCCTTATTTTTGAAAAATCATCTACACGTACACGTGTATCCTTTGAAGTGGGCATGTTCCAATTGGGCGGACATGCGCTCTTTCTGAGCAAAAATGATATCCAGCTGGGTCGCGGGGAAACAACACATGATACAGCCAAAGTATTGTCCCGCTACCTGGACGGCATCATGATCCGTACCTTTGGACACCATAATGTAACTGAACTGGCAGAGCATGCAGATGTTCCGGTTATTAACGGACTGAGCGATGCAGCGCATCCTTGTCAGGTACTGGCCGACTTCCAAACGGTGCTGGAGCATAAAGGCAAGCTTGCAGGTCTGAAAATAGCTTACATCGGAGATGGCAACAACATGGCACACTCCCTGATGCTCGGAGCAGCGAAAATGGGGATGCACGTTGCTGTAGCAACGCCAGAAGGCTATGAGCCGGATCGTGGAGTTGTGGAACAGGCACGCATTATCGCACAGGAGAGCGGTTCTGAAGTGACTGTAACCTACAGTGCACAAGAAGCAGCCAAAGATGCAGATATCGTGTACACGGATGTATGGGCAAGCATGGGCTTTGAAGAAGAGCAGAAGATTCGGGAGCAGGCATTTGCGGCATATCAAGTGGACGAGGAACTGATGAAAGGCGCAAAGCCGGACTACATGTTCCTGCACTGTCTGCCAGCACACCGCGGCGAAGAAGTGAGTGCCGGTGTAATTGACGGACCGAACTCCCTGATCTTTGATCAGGCGGAGAATCGCTTGCATGCACAGAAGGCATTAATGGCTGCGTTAATGAGCGAATAGAGGCTGTTTGCCTTTATGGGTTGATTTTAGGCTCAGATTTCGCGATGATAGATTCATCTATAATGTACTTTAAAAAGTTAATTAAATAAGAAGCTCGTAGGATTCAGTGTATGAAGGCTCTGTTTAACTTAACTGATCTTGGGGAGGACCATCACACATGGCTAAGGAAAAAATTGTACTCGCGTATTCAGGCGGGTTGGACACATCTGTAATTTTGAAATGGTTGAAAGAAACGTATGATGCAGAGATTATCGCTTTCACAGCGGATATCGGACAAAAGGACGAACTGGATGGCTTGGAGGAAAAAGCACTGGCAACAGGCGCTTCCAAAGTATACATCGACGATCTGCGTGATGAATTCGCCAAAGATTTCATCTATCCAATGTTCCAGGCAGGTGCCCTTTATGAAGGACAATACCTGCTGGGTACAAGTATCGCTCGTCCACTAATCGCTAAACGCATGGTCGATATCGCTCGTGCAGAAGGTGCTACAGCCATCGCTCACGGCGCTACGGGTAAAGGAAATGACCAAGTTCGCTTTGAGCTGAACGCGGCTGCGCTGACACCAGACATTAACGTCATTGCACCTTGGCGTCTGGAAGAATTCCGTAACCAGTTCCCGGGACGTGCCGAGATGATCGCTTATGCTGAGAAACATGGCATTCCGGTAACCGCATCTGCGGCTAAACCGTACTCGACAGACCGCAACCTGCTGCATATCAGCTATGAGAGCGGTGTGCTCGAAGATCCTTGGTTCGATCCAAGCGCGGACGAGAACAAAGACATGTTCCTGCTCAGCAGTGCACCTGAAGATGCACCAGATCAAGCAGAATATGTTGAACTGGAATTCGAACAAGGCGATTGTGTTGCACTGAACGGTGAGCGTCTGAGCCCGCTGCAAGTGATGGAGCAACTGAACGAGCTGGGTGGCAAACATGGTATTGGTCGTGTAGATATGGTTGAGAATCGATTTGTGGGTATGAAGAGCCGTGGGGTGTACGAGACACCAGGTGGAACCATCTTGTTCACCGCACATCGCAAAATGGAATCCATCACGATGGACCGTGAAGTGATGAACCTGCGTGACAGCCTGATCACACGTTACAGCACCTTGGTATACAACGGTTTCTGGTTCGCACCAGAGCGTCTTGCATTGCAAGCGCTGGTGACGGAAAGCCAGAAGAACGTAACAGGTACGGTTCGTGTGAAACTGTACAAAGGCAACATCATCGGCGCTGGCGTGAAAAGTCCTGTCAGCCTCTACAACCCGGACATCGCAACGATGGAAGCTGATCCAACGCAAGCTTACGATCAAGGCGATGCAACAGGCTTTATCCGTCTGAATGCACTGCGTCTGAAAGTGAACTCCGGTGTGGAGCAAAACAAAAACTAAGTTCAACCTGCATACTAGAGCTACACCAATATAACTGACAAGGCGGGCCGTTCTTGCACATCTGGCAGGGGCGGCTTTGTCCATGAGCGAAAGGGGAGTACTCACTGTGAGCAAGCTGTGGGGAGGACGTTTTACAAAACAAACCAATCATTTGGTTGAGGAATATACGGCATCGATCAATTTTGACAAAGCTTTGGCTGAGGAAGACATTCAGGGCAGTCTGGCCCATGTGACGATGCTGGGCAAATGTGGAATTCTTCCGGCGGAAGATGTAGAGACCATCAAAGAAGGTCTAATCACCGTTCTGCACAAAATCCGTGCGGGCGAAGTGGAATTCTCCGTATCGGATGAAGATATCCACATGAACATCGAGAAAAACCTGATCGAGACGATTGGCCCTGTAGGCGGTAAACTACATACAGGCCGTAGCCGAAACGACCAGGTTGCAACGGATATGCACCTATACCTGCGCGAGCGGGTAGTTGGCTTTGTAGGCATGCTGCATTCCTTGCAGGAAGCCCTGATTGGACAAGCCAAAGATAACCTCGATACCATCGTTCCGGGTTATACGCATCTTCAACGGGCACAGCCCATTTTGTTCGCACATCACCTGATGGCGTATGTATCCATGTTCCAACGGGATGCGGAGCGTCTGATGGACAGCTACAAACGCATTAACATCCTGCCATTGGGTGCAGGTGCGCTCGCAGGCACAACATTCCCGATTGACCGTCATTTTGTGGCGGAACAACTGGGCTTCGATGGTGTGTACGAGAACAGTCTGGACGCAGTAAGCGACCGTGACTTCATCGTTGAGTTCCTGGCAGCCGCTTCCCTCATCATGACTCACTTGTCCCGTCTGAGTGAAGAGTTGGTATTGTGGAGCAGCACGGAGTTTGGATTCGTTGAACTGGACGATGCGTTCTGCACAGGCAGCAGTATTATGCCTCAGAAGAAAAACCCGGACGTTCCTGAACTCGTTCGTGGTAAAACAGGACGTGTGTACGGCAACCTGATTGGTTTGCTGACAGTATTGAAATCTCTTCCACTGGCATACAACAAAGACATGCAGGAAGACAAAGAAGGTATGTTTGATACTGTAGCCACGCTGGAAGGTGCATTGCAACTGTTCGCTCCAATGATAGCAACAATGACAGTGAACAAGGATCGTATGCGTCAAGCGGTCAACCAGGATTTCTCCAACGCTACGGATATTGCCGACTTCCTCGTGGGCGAAGGTTTACCTTTCCGTCAGGCGCATGAAGTGATTGGTAAAACGGTGCTGTACTGCATCCAGAACAGCAAGTATTTGCTGGATCTGACGATTGATGAATTCAAGCAGTTCTCACCACTGTTCGATGACCGGATCTATGATGTGTTGCAACCGGAAGCAGTAGTGAACGCTCGTAATGTGTACGGTGGAACAGCCTCGGGTCAAGTTGCTGAAGCCATTGCACGCAGTGAGAAGGTACTGGAGATCACCGAGCAATGGATTACAAACCGCGGTTAATACCAAGGTTACGATAGTATCGTACAGATACGACAGTACAATAAAGAAGCAGGCCAGAGAACTTTGTTCTCAACGGCCTGCTTTTTGTGTTTTACAGCAAGGTGATGAAGATCATTCCAACTCCATAGCAACGGAAGATTGTTATGTCAGCGTAATACCGTCTTTATTGTCTGAAGGGGCCATTAATGCCCTACTAATCGCGCTTGGGCAAAGGCAACCATTTCAATACATCCTGGATCTTGGTATCCCAGTAGCCCCATTCATGTTCACCAGGCCCTTCCTCGTACGTCAACTCGAAGTTGGTTTGTTCACAGGCTTTACGGAACGTTTGATTATCCTCATACAGGAAATCTTCCGTTCCGCAACATTGGTAGAGCAGAGGTCGCGGGCTTTCGCCAGATTGATTTTCTTTTAACAGATGGATCAGATCGTTCTTTGTACCTGTCACATCGGGTCCGAAAATCCGCTGTAACTCCGTCTGCTGTAATGCTGAGGATGCGTTTCTATCCATATGAGCAGACATATCGAGTGCTCCGGACAAACTTGCAGCTGCCGCGTATTGATCCGGTTTGCGAAGGGCCAGCTTAAATGCACCATATCCACCCATGGATAAACCGGCGACATAGTTATCCTCGCGTTGATGCGACAGGGGGAAGAAAGAGCGAGCGAGTGTTGGCAGTTCCTCGCTGATAAACGTCCAGTACTTTCCTCCTTCCACCATATCCGTATAGAAGCTGCGATGTACCTGTGGCATAACAACAGCGATCCCGAGGTTGGCGACATAACGTTCAATGGAAGTCCGGCGCAGCCAGATGGAATCATCATCAGACAGACCGTGCAAGAGGTACAGGGTTGGATGAAGTCCTTTACCGGTTACATTCTCCATACCGATCTGATTGTGGGTTTGTTGCGGCAGAATGACATGCATGCTGGTGCTCAATCCAAGTGTATCCGAGTAAAAATCACATTTAATAAGTGCCATGAGTAAAAGAAACCCCTTTCATATTTTGATTGACCGATTGTCCTGACTAAAGAGATAGATGGGAGTTAGAATCCCTAATGGCTTTTAAGTGCCTATATTTAACAGGTTATACGTTATGCCCATCCAATGCAATAACAAGATCCACTCTAGGAAACCTTGCATGAGTATGCCCGAATCATATGTTGTTCAACAAATTAACTCACAGGAGTGGAATGGTTTATTGGAGGAATGATCAACTATTTTGCTACTCAGTTTACAACGTAACAATGTTATGTTACACTCATTTCAATATAAAGGGGGCCCCTATATGACGGATGATTTGATCTCCAAAAAAGAATTGCTGGACCTGACAGGAATCTCATACGGCCAGCTATACCGCTGGAAACGGAAAAATCTCATTCCGGAAGAGTGGTTTATTCGGAAGTCGTCCTACACCGGACAAGAGACCTTTTTTCCCAAACAACAGATTTTACTGCGCATTGACAAGATTCTCAATATGAAAGACGGATTATCGCTGGATGAGCTGGCGGACGTGTTCTCACCTACGTTGGGTGACGTGGAGATGTCTGCACAACAACTGCTAGAGCGAAACATTGTTTCACAAATCTCGCTGGATCTGTTGAAAGAGGCAGGTCGAGAACAATCGCTGTATGCTTTGGAGCAGATTATGATGATCTACGTCCTTGATAAGCTGTTAATGAGCGGAGATATTACGCGGCAAGAGGGTGCGTTGCTGATCGAAGTGATGTCCGAACATTATTATCGTTTCACAGGCAAACCCAGCGAGCTCGTGCTTATTCGCAAGATGGGTGTTCCTTCATTCATGCTGATTGCAGCAGGAACGGAGTTTTATTTTGACAATGGTGTGAAAGTGGTTCTTAGGCAGTCGATGGGAACATTTATGGAAGAATTAAAACTCAAATTGGGATAGGGAGAGGATCATCTATGGAAGAGCGGAATAAGCGGAATGATCTCAATGTGGCAGGCATAAGTCAAACGGCAGGCGGGAATTTTCACCGTGTATCTATTGATGGCATGGCTAAGGTGAACGGCAACCTGGACTGCACCTCTATGGAAGTGAATGGAACATTGAAGATGCACGGCGCTTTGAACTCCGAGAGTGCAACGATTAACGGCATGTGCACGTTGAATGGCCCTTTGACCAGTTCTCGTGTTCGTGTGGATGGCATGACGACAATTAACGGAGATCTCCATAGCCCAGAGATTGAAGTGAACGGGAAGTGTACCGTACGCGGAAGAGTGGATGGGGAACGAATGGATATTGGCGGTGTAATCGATATTGAAGGCGATGTGCAATGTGAGTCCCTGAATGTACAGGGCAATATCAAGATCAGCGGCTTACTGAATGCGGGAACTGTGGAGATCAGGCTTCACACCTCTTCTTCGGCTAAAGAGATTGGCGGAGAGCGTATCGATATTCGTCGCAAGGAGCAACAGAATGGATTTTGGAAAAGTATTGGCCTGGGCGGGACTCCTTCATTTAAAACATCCTTAATTGAGGGCGATGAGATCGTGCTGGAAGATACCGAAGCTGATATTGTGCGGGGAAGCAACATTCATATCGGTCGTGGCTGTAACATCAGGCTGATCGAGTACTCAGGTGAACTCGAGGTTGATCAGGATGCCAAGGTGGGCAGCAGTCAGCGAATTTAAAGTTTGATTTGGAGAGAAAGGGATGGGATGGACATGAATAACAATCCGGGGCGTTCATTGGACAAAAAAATGGATATCAGCATCGTTGGTGATGGCAGTTCTTCTGGTGGCGTGTACGGCAAGGTCAAGGTCGTAGGGGACGCGTCTTTTACCGACAATCTATCTTGTGATCGATTCAAATGTACGGGTACATCCGTCATATACGGATCGCTTGGATCCACAGATATTAAAATCACGGGAACCCTTACTCTGACAGAGCGAGTGGCCAGCAACGAAGGTGAGGATGACATCCAGGCTTCTGGCCTGCACATCAAAGCTGAGCATATAAAAGTGGTCGGTGAGCTTCATCTGTCAGGGGATTGTCAGGCGGAAAATATCAAGCTGAACGGACGGCTGACAATAGCGGGGATGCTCAGCGCTGAACACATGACACTCAAAATCATGGGTCCATCCGAGGTCAAGGAAATGGGCGGTTCCATCATCTCGGTGAAGAGTGGCCGGTTGAATGACTTGTTTACGGGGAATAAGTCGATTCTCAAGGTACAGATCATCGAAGGTGACGACATTGAATTAGAGAATACGGAGGCCGAGATTGTGCGTGGCGATAAAATAAAAATCGGTCCAGGCTGCCGGATTGGCACAGTGGAATATCGTTCATCTCTGCAAGTTCATCCGCAATCGGAAGTTTTGCTGCAAAGCAATCGGTCCTTGGACTGATTAACGAAAACTTCTTTTCGGATATACTAATGCAGTCATATGAATAGAGCGTGAATGGAGAGATTGAGTACAATGGTTGCACGTAAAAACAGTATTGGATTGGTGCTGGCAGGGTTATTGCTCAGCATACTAATGGCTTCGATGGATAACACCATCGTGGCGACAGCTATGGGGGATATTGTCGGGAAGCTGGGTGGGCTCGACAAGTTCGTCTGGGTGACCTCCGCGTACATGGTGGCTGAGATGGCGGGGATGCCAATCTTCGGTAAGTTATCCGATATGTATGGACGTAAAAAGTTTTTTGTATTTGGTATTATTGTATTTATGCTTGGCTCAGCACTGTGCGGAACGGCAACGTCTATTGTGGAATTGACGATGTACAGAGCGATTCAAGGTATTGGTGCGGGGGCCCTGGTGCCGATTGCCTTTACGATCATGTTTGATGTCGTTGCACCAGAATCTCGTGGTAAATTGGGTGGATTGTTTGGAGCGGTCTTTGGCCTGTCCAGCGTATTTGGACCACTGCTCGGTGCTTACATTACCCAATATGCGACATGGGAATGGGTATTCTATATCAACCTGCCGCTAGGCTTGATTGCATTTGTGTTTATTGCATTTTTCTACAAAGAGTCTCATCAGCATCAATCCCAACAGATTGACTGGCTGGGTGCTGTAACACTGATCGGTGCTGTTGTATGCCTGATCTTTGGTCTGGAACTGGGCGGCAAAACATTTGCGTGGGATTCGTGGCAGATTCTTGGTTTGTTTGCCGGATTTGTAGCATTAGCGTTGCTCTTCCTTTTTGCAGAAACAAAAGCCAAAGAACCAATCATCTCCTTCGGCATGTTCCGCAACCGGGTCTACTGGTCCAGTAACGTTATTGGTATGTTCAGTGGTGCGGCGTTCATTACAGCATCCGTCTACATTCCGATCTTCATACAGGGGGTACTTGGTGGTAAAGCGACCAACTCCGGTCTCGTGCTTTTACCGATGATGCTGGGGTCCGTTGTGACGGCATCCCTGGGCGGGGTGCTGATGACCAAAATCAAATATCGCAATATCATGATTCCTACGTTGGCCTTGCTTGTCATTGGACTTGGATTGCTGACTACACTGGATGAGGGTTCTTCCCTTTGGACGATACGGATTTACATGGTGATGGTTGGTCTGGGTGTCGGTGCTTCGTTCTCGGTACTCAGCAATGCAGCCATGAACGCATTTGAACCGCAACGACGCGGAGCAGCAAGCTCCACGCTTAACTTTTTGCGGTCACTCGGCATGACGATGGGGATTACGATCTTTGGTATCGTACAGAGCCAGGTATTTACACGTAAAATGAATGATGCCCTTTCTGCTGGTTCAGCTGCGGATGCAGGTGGTGCCTCCGCGGGTGGTATGCCTCAGGGAATGGATCTGACCGATCCACATGCATTACTGTCACCAGAACTCAGACAGGCGATTCCCCCTCAGGTGCTGGATACTATCACACATGCCCTGTCTTCTTCCATCGTGCAGTTATTTGCCTGGGCTGTGATTCCGGCTGCACTCGCGTTGGTCGCTTCCTTCTTCATGGGAAAAGAGAAGATGGTCGTAGGCGAAGAGCAAGGCGAATACACAGGCGGTCACTAAGCCGTTATACAGCTAACTGTAAGTTGCGGTACATCGGCTAATCGTAGTTTATTACAACTCGAATAACCTATCTCCTATCTTAAACCATAAAAAGGCACACTTCTGGCGTATCCGCAAAAGGGACGGGAAGTGTGTCCTTTTGCTTTGTAGGATCAGCTTATCCTTGAATGATTGAATTTACAGCTGGAGCCTAAGGCTGTTTCGTATCGCTAATCCCGTCCTCGACTACAGAGGGTTCCTGTGGATCAGGCATGCTGCTATGACCGGAGCGTGCAATCAGACGATTCTGAGCTTTGTACGTATCCCGTGTAATCGTTTTGGATTCAACCACTTTGCCGTCGACACTCTTGGTTCGTACCGTCTCCACAATATATCCAGGCTGTCCGTCTTGCAGCACCTGCTGGGCACCATCAGGCAGTACCGCACTAGATACATATTTCACTGGAACACTTAATGTTTCAATGGTACGGGATTCAAGTGCATAGCTGACGTTCTCGGGGAATGTGCCGAAAAATTTCACCATCAATTGGTGGTTCTTCACCTCTGCATGGATCAGCAAAGACTTACCCGTATTATTCTTGAAGCGAAAGTTGATGGCTCCCGAGGCAAAGGTGGCATCCAGTCCTTTTGGCAAATATTTGACCGGCAGGGAGTGGTTGCGACGCTCAATAATATCGAGACCTGTCAATAGCGCTGCGTTATACACTGTACTGGATACCTGACAGATTCCCCCGCCAATGCCGGGAGTTAGTCTTCCATTAACAATGACTGGCGCCTCACGAAACCCATAATCCTTCTCCGCTTTACGGACGACCTTCTCATAATCGAATGTGGCATCTGGTGGCAAAATCATGCCGTTAATCGCTTCCGCCGCTGCGCTGACATTATGTATCCGGCCTTCACTGCTATTGCCCAGACCCGTGGAGAACTGGATGATCTTTCGGTCAATGCCTTCCTGGCGTAGCGAATCAAGGGTTACTTCAGGCTTCAGCGTATGCAGTGGTACCTGGATCAGCAATGGGGCGGGTTTCTCATTCGGGCTCAGTACACTGAAATCCCTGTGCAGCTTTGTTTGAATGAGATTTGTGAGTGTATTCCAATCAATCCGGCGAACGCCTTTTTCCGGGATGTACTGGACTTTGTCACTTGCGGTAATGCGGCGAACAGCGTCCGCAGGTGTACCGAAGGTTTCTTTTTCCCAGGCAGGGCTGAGATGCTCTTGAAGTGACCGTGAGTCGTAGCTCATATCGAGAGAGAACTCTTTCGGAAAATGATAACGTGCATAAGCGCGTTCCCACAGGTTACCTTCCTCCAACTGCCGGATCGCGGCTTTCAGGCTGTTAATGTTGTAGCTCACCCCCACCTGAGCTGCGGTATACGTCATCGTCTGGGGGTCGGGTTCAGCCACTTCCAAGGTGACAGGCCAGTCCTCCAGCTTTTGGATTTGTTCATGCACTTCATGCAACAGGTTTTTGCGGTTCTTTCCCTCTACCAGCATGCCACCAACGTGAACATCTTTGGGCACGGCAGGTTGATTCACGTACATATACAGCAATCCATAAGACGCGGAGCCGATCAAGAGGATGGAGAATAGAACAATGACCGTCACATGTATTTTTTTCATAACCGTACGCTCCTTTATACTTCTGTTGTTCCGCACTTTGTAACACTTTCTATATATATGATCCAATGCAGGAAAACTTTCGGGTACTCAATAGGTAACAAATTTGTTACAATAAACTTCATATGAATCCATGCTTCACCAACGAAACAGGGACGAAGTGGATTTTTTCCTGATGAAATTCAGGTCTTTTTAAAGGAAATGCCGGGATTGTGTCGAAATGATAATGGCTAACTATGCGAGCAGGAAGTGATGATGTGATAGAAATGCAGGACGTGTGGAAGACCTATGCCAATGGGACCCACGCATTACAAGGGGTGTCGGTGAAGATCGACCGCAATGAATTTGTCTATATCGTCGGTCCGTCCGGTGCAGGCAAATCGACATTTATGAAATTGATGTACAGAGAAGAAGTTCCGACCAAAGGACAAATATCCATTAACGGATTTAATATTGGTAAGTTGAAGCCAAGAAAGATTCCTTATGTGCGTCGTAACATCGGCGTTGTGTTCCAGGATTTTCGTCTGCTGCCCCGGATGACAGCATTTGAGAATGTGGCCTTTGCCATGGAAGTTATTGAAGCACCGAAGCGTCATATCAAGAAACGAGTGATGGAAGTACTCGACTTGGTGGGACTGCGGAGCAAGGCAAATCGCGAACCTTCACAGCTCTCAGGCGGGGAACAGCAACGGATTGCCATTGCACGGGCTATCGTCAATAACCCATCGGTTATTATCGCGGACGAGCCTACAGGTAACCTCGATCCGGAGACGTCATGGGGCATTATGCAACTGCTGGATGAGATTAATTTCCGGGGAACAACCATTGTTATGGCGACCCACAACAAAGATATCGTGAATACGATGCGTAAGCGGGTAATCGCGATTGAACGTGGACAGATTGTACGGGATCAGATGAGAGGGGAATACGGTTATGAATTTTAGTACTCTCTTGCGCCATCTGCGGGAGGGATTCAAAAACGTATTCCGCAACGGCTGGATGTCTGTGGCCTCCATCATGTCCATCATTGTGTCGCTATTGATTCTGGGTGTGTTTATGCTGCTGGTGCTTAATGTGAACTCCATGGCGAATCAGGTTGATAGTCAGGTGGAGATCAGCACGTTCCTCGAACTGAATGTGGACGAGAACCTGCGTAACACACTGGAGCAAGAAATCAGCGCGATGCCTGAAGTAAGTGAGATTCGTTTTGTTTCCAAGGAAGAAGGACTCAAGGAGTTCCGTGAGCGTCTTGGAGAGAGTGCAGATAACGTGCTTAGCGGTTTCGATGTGGACAACAACCCACTGCCGGAGACCATTGAAGTTGAGGTCATTGAACCGGAAACCGTCACTTTTGTGGCGCAAAAAATCGAAGCTTTGAACGAAAAACACCCGGAGAAGCCGATCATGAAAGTGAACTATGGCAAGGAAACGGTGGAAGTGTTGTTCAAATTCACGAAACTTGTTCGTAACATCGGATTTATTTTTGTCGGTGGACTGGGTCTCATGTCCATGTTCCTGATCTCAAATACGATTCGCGTAACGATTCTGGCACGTCGCCGGGAGATCGGAATTATGAAGCTGGTTGGCGCAACCAACACCTTTATTCGCTGGCCTTTCTTTATTGAAGGTGCACTCATTGGATTTATTGGCTCGGTCATTACGGTTGGGGTGCTGTTTGTTGGATACAGTCAGTTGATGAAGACGATTGGTCAGGATGTCTTCATGCAGATGCTTAACTTGATTCCGCTCGGCGAAATCTGGCTGCTGTTTGGAACACTGTTGATCGGACTCGGTGTGCTGGTAGGTATTTTGGGAAGTACGCTGTCCATTCGGAAATCACTCAACGTTTAATGTTGTTTTCAACGATCGAATTGCAGAATATGTCGAAAAGAATGGTAAAGCGGGTTCATTAATGGATGCTGTTTGACGATATGTAGGAAAGACGGAGTCGTTTAAGATTGAAGAAAGCAAAGGAACATGCTGTTCACCACCTGTGCAGGTTGCTTTCTTGTGAAATCATAGGATGGGGGATCATCATTTTGAAAAAAACCGCTTCGCTGCTGGCCTTTACGTTATTGGCCAGTTTGACGCTTCAACCTTCTGACGGATATGCCAAGAGTAGCATCAGCGATATTGACAAGCAGATTCAGCAACTGGAGAACAAGGCAGCTACTGCTAAGCAGGAGCAGAAAAAAGCTGCTTCCAACAAAAAGGAAGCTCAGCATTACAAGAACAAAACCAACGCTTATCTGAAGGTTGTCATGGAACAGATCAATGTCGTTAGTGATGAACTGGCCAGCGTATCCTTGCAGATTGAGAACACGGAGGAAGATCTCCGTACAACCAAGAAAGACCTTCAAGCGGCGGAAGAACGTATTGTTGCAAGGGAGAAACTTTTGGAGTCACGCGTGCGTTTGATGTATACGGACGGTGCTGTATCCTATCTGGATGTATTGTTGTCCTCCACCAGCTTCACTGACTTTCTGACCCGTGCGGATTCACTCAAAACGATCGTGGATCAGGATCAGCATTTGCTGGATGAGCACAAAGCGGACAAGCAACTGGTTGTGGACAAAAAGGCAGAACTGGATGTGCAATATGCGGAAGCCAAGAGCCTGTATGCGCAGAAGAAACAGCGCAAGTCCCAATTGAATGAAAAAGAAGCGGAAAAGCAAGTACTTCTCGCTTCATATGATGCTAAAATTGAAGAGTCAGAAGAGCTGACACAAGAGCAGGAAGATGTATTGATGCAGATTGCCAGCAAACGTTCGGCACTTCTTCAAGAGAAAAATAAATTGCGTGAACAGCAAGCAGCCGCAGCGGCCAAAGCAAAAGCCGCAGCAGCTGCCCGGGCGAAAGCTGCAGCCAAGACACCAACCAGAGTCAGCTCGGATAGCAGCAGTGAGGTCACGTATTCATCCGGTAATGGTATCTTCTCAAGACCGGTATCGGGAGGACGTATTTCTTCTCCATTCGGTCCCCGTACCCATCCAATTACGGGTGTAGTGGGTAAGATGCACAATGGTGTTGATTTCGCTGTTCCAACGGGAAGCTCAGTTTATGCGGCTTCTGGCGGAATCGTAATTATGGCTGAATGGTATAGCGGTTATGGCTACACGGTTATTGTGGATCATGGTGGCGGACTATGGACGTTATATGGTCACTTGCGAGAAGGTGGATTCAAAGTCAGCAAGGGAGACACTGTAAGCAAAGGTGATACCATTGCTGAGTCAGGGAATACAGGAAACTCCACGGGACCTCACTTGCACTTTGAAGTAAGAGATAACGGTACCGCGGTAAATCCGATGAACTATTTGTAATTATTGCTCCATTAAACGAATGGAAAAAACATATTCCGTACAAGCTAGACATATACTAAGCTGGCATGTTCAGGGAATGGATCCAAGCAACATTGGAATCGGACACGCTTCAAAACAAAAGGCGGTGACAAACAGATGATGAAAAAAAGATCGGCGCTACTGCTTGTCATTGTGGGTCTCCTGGGTGGTAGTTTGTTAACCCTTGTACTAATGACTTACCCAGGAATAGCGAACCAGACCACAGCTGGTGAGGGTTTGCTAGCCAGTGTAACCGGCAATACACAGCAGAAGAACGATTTGAAGAAGATTGAAACCGCGATGGATTTGATCTCAAGCAACTATTATAAAGACGTGGATCAGACCAAATTAATTGACGGTGCGATCAACGGCATGATGGAATCCCTTGGTGATCCGTACTCCAACTATATGGGGCAGGAAACGGCTGCTCAGTTTGAAGAGTCGATCGAAGGTTCATTTACCGGTATTGGCGCAGAGGTATCCTCACAGGATGGAAACGTCGTTGTTGTTTCCCCAATTAAAGGATCACCTGCCGAGAAAGCGGGTATTCGTGCAAAAGACATGATTATGTCGGTCAACGGCGAATCTCTGCAAGGGTTGGAACTGAACAAGGCTGTTAACAAAATCAGAGGTCCCAAGGGCAGTGAAGCGAAGGTACAGGTCAAACGTGCCGGATCTTCCGAGCTGATTGAATTTGTCATTGTACGCGATGACATTGATCTGGAGACCGTATATGCTCACATGGAGGATGGCGGAGTTGGCGTTATTTCCATTACTCAATTCTCTTTGAACACAGGCGATCGCTTCAAGGAAGAGTTGGCGAAGCTTGAGAAGCAGAATATGAAAGGTCTCGTCATCGACGTACGGAATGACCCGGGCGGTGTCCTGCAAGTTGTTATTGATATTGCGGAACAATTCGTTCCTAAAGGCAAGGTTATTGTGCAAGTTGAAGACAAGAACGGCAAAAAGGAACAAAGCAAATCCAATGGATCAGCCAAAGCTTATCCAGTCACAGTCCTGATGAACAAAGGCAGTGCGAGTGCGTCGGAGATTCTGGCCGGTGCATTGCAACAGTCAGCAGGTGCGAAGTTGATTGGTGAAAATTCCTTTGGTAAAGGAACCGTACAGACGAGTTATGACAAACAGATGGGTGATGGCAGCTTGCTGAAGATCACCATTGCCAAGTGGCTCACGCCGAACGGGGACTGGATTCATGAAAAAGGAATCAAACCGGATATTGCGGTAGACCAACCGGATTATTTCTCGGTGGCACCGATTAACAAAGAGAAGTTACCACTTAAATATGACAGCAATAGCACGGATGTGAAAAGTGCGCAGACGATGCTGAGAGGACTCGATTTCAAACCGGATCGTGTGGACGGATACTACGACCAGAAGACAGAAGAAGCGGTCAAGGCATTCCAGAAGCAAAAAGGCATTCAGGCTACAGGCCAGATTGACGAGAAAACCGCTGAATCACTGGAAGCGGCTCTGATTGAACGTATTGCCAATCCTCAATATGATGCACAGCTGAAACGCGCGATCGAAAATGTCTCAAAGGATATTTCGTCCGCTGTGTCGAAGCCATAAAGAAGGCTGATTTTCAGCCTTCTTTTTTTCTGAAACCGGCTGAAAGAGAGGGGTGAAGAGCCACAATGGAATGGGTATGGCCGTGGTTAACTACATTAGGCGAAGCATTGTTGCAGTTGTTTATTCAGCCGTTTTATTATATTGCGGTGATCCTGATTGCGCTCATTTATCATCGTCAGTTACTGCAGGAGCGTAAATTGTTCCATGTTCGTTTGCAAAGCTCAATAACACAGACGATTCGTGCCGTGCTCGGAGGCATACTCATTGGTACCATCGTCTCGATTGTCTCCCTATTCCTCGGTGCACATCTTACACTGGGAAGCCTGATATGCATATGGGCTGCAACGTTAATTCTATCCTTGTTTCGTATCCGGTATCTGTGTTTTGCCTACGCAGCCGGGTTACTGGGCGTGCTGCAATTTGGTTTGAATCTGGCTTCAGGCTGGCAACCATCGGGCTGGATCGGGAGTATAACGGAGACGCTACGTGCTCTGGACATGCCTGCCCTGCTTGTCTTGGCGGCCCTTCTACATATGGGTGAGGCCCTGTTGGTACGCATGCAGGGGGTATCGATGGCATCACCGCTTCTCTTCGAGGGAAAACGCGGGAAACTGGTTGGTGGATATCAACTGCAACAGTTCTGGGCCATTCCCTTACTGGTTCTTGTGCCGGTCACAGGAGGTGGCGCGGAGCTGGCATGGAATCCACTCATGAATGCAGGTCAGAGTTATATGCTGTTTGCATTGCCCATCATGCTCGGATTTGGTGAAATAACGCAGAGTATGCTGCCAGGACGGAAAGTACAGATCTCGTCCAAACGGTTGATGTTATATGGGACAACCTTGCTGGTATTCAGTTTGCTTGCTGCATGGTGGTCTCCAATCATGGTGGTTGCTGCGCTGATTGCATTTATTGGACATGAGTTCCTGGTATGGTACAGCGCGTTTGAAGAGCAAAACCGCAGTCCGGTATTTGTCCATCCGCAGCATGGGTTGAAAGTATTGGCTGTTATTCCAGAGAGTCCTGCAGCTGATTTGGGGATTGAAGCTGGAGAGACGTTGTACAAGGTGAATGGCAAGTTGGTTCATTCACCGGAAGAGTTACATCGTGCTCTGCGGATGAACCCGGCTTTTTGCAAACTTGAGGTGCGAAATCACCAAGGAGAAAGCAAGTTCATGCAACGAGCGATCTATGAAGGGGAGCATCATCAGCTTGGGGTCATTATGGCACCGGATAATCACGAGGTCTGGGCGATTCGGTTACGTCCACTGACGTTGTTCCACATCATTAACCTCAAATTGCTAGCCCGTCTGAAAAAACCACACAGGGACGAAGCTCCCTTGGCATTACCGCCAGCCCCGGTGGCCAGTGATAAAGGGTCCGTGGAGATGTAACTAGCATACGTGATGAAGTATATTTGCATAATCAAGCCATGAAAAAGGTATTTCCAAGCGCCGTCACAGGCAAGGGAAATACCTTTTTTGTTATTGTTTTAACATAAAGATGGCGATTTGGGTCCGATCACGCAAGCTCAACTTGCCGAGAATATCCGTGACGTAGTTTTTGACCGTGCCTTCACTGAGGAACAATTTGGCGGCAATTTCTTTATTGGATAGTCCTTCCGATATGGCCTCGGCAACCGCTAGCTCCATACGTGTCAGTCCATAAGCTTCGATTGGATTCTGTGTCGGGGGAATTGCAGCGGGACGAAGAAGGCCTGCCAATTTGCGGGCAACATCCGGATGAATTAACATATCACCGTTATGTACGGTCTTGATGCCTTGAATGATCCGCTCGGGGGGCACATTTTTGAGCAAATAACCGCTTGCTCCATTCTGTAATGCCTGGATGATATACTCATCGTCGTCAAACGTAGTCAGCATCAGCACCTGGATTTCAGGAAAACGTGCCTTGATGCGCTTTGTACCTTCGACACCGTCACATTCCGGCATTCGAATATCCATTAAAACCACATCCGCAGGTGTGCCAGCTTCAAGCAGTGCCAGCGCTTCTTGTCCATTTGAGGCTGTGCCTGTAACACGAATGCCGGAGCCCAATCCGAGCAGCACTTTAAGGCTCTCACGAATGAAGTAATCATCGTCTGCGAGAATCAGCCGAATAAGTGGGGGTTGGGCTGAATCATTGTTTTGGTTCACATTATTCCATTCGGACATGAGCACATTCACTTCCTTTTATTAGAGTAGATCCACCTGGTTCGTTATTGGAATGCGTGTAATCACTGTATATGGATAAGCTGATTGGACCTCCAAGGTTCCTCCCACCATTTGTGTCCGCAAACGCATGCCCTCCTGTCCTATGCCATTTCCCTTGGAAGAATGGGGATTAATTTTGCCATCATTACTTACACTCATACAGACTTCCTGAGCCCCGAATACCAACTCCACTGTAATCGAAGAAGCATTTCCGTGACGCAGGGCATTGGTTAAGGCTTCTTTGGCATTTTTGTACAAAACAATCTGTATGCTGGGATACAGCACATGAGATGGACCATGAACTTCATAATTTGTCTTCACGCCGGTATCTCTGCCCACTTCTTCTAGGAGACGATCCAGGGCGTAGGCTTCGGATGCATAGGAATTAGGTTGCAGTTTGTGCAGTGTGCTGCGCATATCATCCATACTATCGGCCAATTGATCGCGAATCTGTCGCACCATTTCCGTTCCTTGTTCCATATTGAGAGGGAGGGTCAGCAGGGCGGCTTCCGACATCATTTTGGTGCGAATCAGTCGATGCCCGATATCGTCATGAAGCTGTCTTGAGATACGGGTACGTTCCTCTGCCTGAGCCGCTCCTTCAAGTTGCTTTGTAAATAACAGCAGCTGCGCACGCGCTTCTTGTAGCTCGTAATGTTTGCTGCGAAGCTCGTCATAGACTTGTTCCAGTTGTCCGCGGCTGCTCGCTGTTCTTGATCCCTGCCAGGACAGAGCGGCTGTGATGAGCAGAAGCAGGTTGCCAAGAACCATCGCAGTTGTCTCTGCGGAGAGTAATGTAGTGGCGGTTGTATTTAGTGTGGTTAACTCTGGCTTCGGTGTCTGTGGGTCAGAATAATGCCAATGCAAAGCGACATTGTTAGCGACAAGCTGAATTGCAAACATCAACCATCTCCGACTTCCCTCCAGTCTGTATATATACACGTAGAGCACAGATAGAGTGAGGAATAGCAGGACGGGTCCATACGAAGCAATCAGCCAACAGCCCCAGAGTATTTCGGCCAGAAGCAACAGCCACTGCTGTGTATTTGAACGAGTGAAATCTTTCGACACGGAGAGTCCAAGCGCAATAATGATATACAGGGTGTAGAGGGCTTCGTTTTCCAAGGGCAACATCAACATGTACAGCACGGCTGGAACGATAATTAATCCATATTGCAGAAACCGCATCGGCATATGTAAATGACATCCTTTATATAAAAAGTGGAGTAGAAAATCTCTCGGTAATGCGCCCTTGATTATACCACAAGCAGCAATCGAATCAGGAGATGACTTAAGTCACCTTCGATTCATGACTTTTCGTACCTTCGCCATAGACGACGATCCGTTACAATACAAATATGAAATTCAGCGGCAAAGGCCGAAACGGAAGAGGGGCGTAAAAGGGATGGGGATACTTGAAGTGAATCATGTTGTGAAACGATATGGCAGCAGGCTGTCCGTGGATCATTTGAACCTGAGTGTTGGCAAAGGCGAAATTTTTGGATTGCTCGGTCCCAACGGAGCAGGGAAAAGTACCACCATCAGCATGATTGCAGGACTTCTGAACATGGATCAGGGTGAAATCAGATTAGATGGAATATCGGTCAAAGAGCGACCACTTGAAGTGAAGCGCAAGATTGGACTGGTTCCGCAGGATCTGGCTTTATACGAAACGATGACGGCTGCGGAGAATGTAACTTTTTTTGCCCGGCTGTATGGACTGCGTGGGAAATTGCTTAAGGAGAGGGTACAGGAATCTCTTGATTTTGTAGGGTTACAGGATAAAGCAAAGGATGCCCCCGCGACCTTCTCCGGCGGTATGAAACGCAGGTTAAACATCGCATGTGCGATTACACATCGCCCGGATCTCATTATTATGGATGAACCGACAGTGGGCATTGATCCGCAATCGCGGAACCATATTCTCGAATCGGTACGCACACTTAATAAGATGGGTTCAACGATTATATATACAAGTCACTACATGGAGGAAGTGGCGGCGATTAGTCACCGGGTTGCGATTATGGATCAGGGGCGAATCATTGCCTGTGGAACTGAAGCAGAGCTGAGAGAACGGGTAGCATCGGAGGAAAAAGTAGTGCTATCCACTTCCGGTATTGGTCCCGGCGTCGTGGAAGAACTCAAACTTCACCCTCGCGTGCGATCGGTAGAAGTTTCAGAGAATACACTGACCATTACGCTGCCTTCGGCACAGCAGGATCTCCAGGATCTGCTCTTCATTTGCAGCAAACATGAATTATCCATTCAGTCGCTCAAGGTCGAAGAGCCTGATCTGGAAACGTTGTTCCTCAATCTGACCGGGCGTACGCTTCGGGACTAGGGGGGCAAGAGATGATTATATGGCATATTTGCATCTTTGAGTTAAGACGTATTCTTAAGATTCGATCTGTGGTGTTGAACTTGTTCATTCTGCCATTGTTACTGATTTTTATATTGGGCACGGCCCTTTCCAGTACAATGGGGACGGCGGAAGATGTCATTCCGGATTCAGTACGCGTAGGGATAATCCATATGAATTCGGAATCAGGCGGAGGATCAGATACGGTTAGTCAAGCGTTGGATTCATTTGTGAATGCTACACCCGTAGCTGAGATGATCAAGGTGCAGAACTTTAAGACAGAAGAAGAGGCTGTCCATTCATTGCGTACCGATAAGCTCGACTTTGCTGTAATGATTCCTTCGGATTTTGAGCAAAACGTGAGGATGGGGAAAGAGGCTCGGTTAAAATGGATACGTGGGAAGGACAGCACGCTTAATACCTTGGGCGAAACCGTGTTCACACGTTTTACGGATGAATGGAATCGACAGATGGCGATTACCAAAGTACTGGGTCCGGAAGTGACTGCTGCCATGACCTCTGGCCTGGATTCTAATGGAGCGGACTCGACTTTCGTTACTGTCAGTAATCCCGGAAAAACAGGTACGTCCTATAGCGCCTCCCAATACTATGCAGCATCCATGCTGGCGATGTTCATGTTGTACTCGGGTATGACAACAAGTACCAGCCTTTTTGGAGAGCGTGATAACCGAACGCTGATCCGCCTTCAGGCTGCGCCGATAGGTAACGGAGTGATCTTTGCTGGCAAAATTGCAGGAAATAGTCTGCTCGCTTTTTTACAAGCAACAACGATTATACTAATGACGTATTGGTTCTACGGTGTAGATTGGGGAACGCATCCTTGGTATATTGTGCTGACTTGTGTAGGAATCACATTGGCGTCCATGACCCTTGGTGTAATCGTGGCAATGGTATGCAAAAGTACGGCATCGGCCAGTGCAGCCCTTCAAGGTATCATCGTTGCCATGACATTTATCAGCGGAGGTTTCATGCCTATTCCGATTGATTTTGTACAACGACTTAGCCAATTTACGGTTAACCACTGGGCGCTCCAGAGTTTTCTGCGAATGATGCTGGATGCACCTGTAAGCGAGATTGTATATAGCATTCTGATGTTAGGCGTGGTATGTGCTGTATTACTGGCTATCTCAGGATTAATCTATAGAAAGGCAGGATACCGGTATGAATAGTCTACACATCGCCTGGTTGATGATTAGACGTACACTTGGCCGTAAAATGGGCTTCATTACGTTTCTACTTCTGCCTTGCCTGGTGGTCACAGGGGCGGTTGCTCTTTTTGGAAACGAGCAGAGTGCACGTACTATTATTCCCTATGTCAATGAAGATGGAGGGGCAGCAGGAGCATGGATGATTCAAGAACTTGCTGGCAAAGAGGAGTATCTGCTCAAGCCGATGACTAACGAAGCAGAAGTGAAGGAAGCCATCGCTCAGCAAAAAGGCACTTCAGGCATCATTATTCCGGAGGGCTATACGGAAGATCTGTTACAAGGCAAGGCAGCCGACATTCAACTGGTGGAGCTGCGGATCAGCGAAGCATCCTACACACTGCGAGCAGCAGTTGAAGGTTTGACGAGCGGATTGCATCAGTCTGCTTCAGCTGTTAAGGTGGCGGCAGGGCCTGTCTCAAGTGAGACTGATAAACTATCGAGTATACAGAAGCGATTTGAACAGCTTTTACAGGAAATAGGAAAGCATCAGGTAGCGGGTGAAGTCACCGCTCTGCAGATCTATCCCAAGACAGGCCTGAGCAATGTGACTGGATTTACGATCATGTTTATGATGGGTCTGCTGACCAGTGCAGTGGCGGTGATCATGGAAGATCGCAGGAAACGTACCATGGCCAGAGTATATACGGCACCTGTCCGTGCCTATGAGATTGCGCTTGGTAATTTCCTGGGCAGCTTTGTCATTGGTATGATTCAGATTGTAATCGTACTGGGAGTCAGCAGGTGGCTGATTCATTATGATGCCGGTATTCCTTTTGGTATTCATTTCATCATCTTGGCAGCATTCATGCTGGTCTCCATGGGGCTCGCAAGTACCGTGGCAGGGTTAATCCGTAATCCGAAAAATGCGAATATGCTCAATTCACTTGTCATTATGCCAACCTGCATGATAGGGGGTTGTTTCTGGCCGATCTCATTAATGCCTGATTATATGCAAAAGCTTGCCAACTTTGTTCCGCAGAAATGGGCGATTCAGGCGGTGGAGACAATCTCGGCTGGCGGTACGTTATCAGATATTACACTGCCATTATTAATTTTGTTTGGCATGGCTGCCATTTTGCTGACTGTAGGCTCTGCAATTCTGCGTCCTAGCCAGCCAGGAGTAGAGGCATAAGCTATAGATCAAGAGAAGTTTTGGAGTGCTAGTCTCACTCTAAAAGGGTAATAAAAAGCACGTACTACCTGAGTTTGATTCAGGAAGTACGTGCTTTTTGTTTAAAATGAAGAATGAAAAGTGTTAATGATGCATTACGCGAGATATTGCTGATTAGGGTTGGAGTTGACGCAGGACCGTTATTTCCACCCGACGGTTCTTTTGTCTTCCGGCTGCTGTGGTGTTGTCACCCGTTGGGCGAGTATCCGCATATCCGGCATACTGGAATCCGTCCGGGTTAAGCTTCTCTGTATCGAGAAAGAATCGCAATACAGACAGTGCACGTTCCCCGGAAAGCTGCCAGTTATCGGTATAGGCGGAGTTTGCTCCGACAGGAACGTTATCGGTATGACCCTCAATGCTGACAACGGTATTCAGATCACGGAACAGGCTGGCAAGTTTACTGAGTGTTGGCGCTGCACCGTCCTTTAGAGCGGCCTGTCCCTGATCAAACAGGAAGCGGTCACTAAGTGTAATGGATAGGCCTTGCGGCTTGTCCGCAACAAAAATCTGATTTTCCAGTTTATTATCCTCGATATATTGGGTAATCACATTGAACAGATTTTGCAATTCCTGTTCCTGTGATCTGAATTGTTCTTCCCGTTCCGTGAGGGGCTTGTCATCATCGTCTGGCGTTGCAGTTCCGGAATCGGAAGGGTTTCCTTCACCTTTTGAAGAATCTTCACCTTGAATTCCGGATGGCGGAGTCTCTGTAATCGTTTGACCAGGCTTCTCACCAAGTCCCTTACCCAGCTCAAGGATCGAGTCGGATGAATTAAATGTATTTTGTAACGATTGCGTAACGACGTCATATTTACCAGAATCCAGATTGCTCATGGCATACATGATGACAAAAAAGATCAGAAGCAAAGTGATGAGATCAGCATAAGTAATCATCCAGCGATCCCGATGATCGATCGTTTCACGTTTTCCGCGCCGTTTACTGCGCCGACTCATCCAATCCCTCCTTTGCTAGGGGGCGTATATGCTGACGATGCGTGAGGGTGAAAGATTCCAGCCTTTTGCGTACAAGCTGGGGATTCTCACCGTTCTGAATGGCAAGTACACCTTCGAGAAGCATCTCCATCGTCTGCACTTCATCAGCACCTCTGGATTTGATCTTGGAGGCAATGGGCAAAAAGATAAGATTGGCACTGGCGACCCCATACAGGGTTGCAGTAAAGGCAACAGCGATGGCAGGTCCGAGTCCGGTGGGATCGGTCAAACTGCCGAGGACCTGAATAAGTCCCATCACGGTCCCGATGATTCCCATGGTTGGGGCATAACCACCAGCAGATTCGAAAATTTTGGCATAGCCCTCATGTTTTTGTTCAATAGAGTCAATCTCCATCTCCAGGATCTGGCGAACCACATCCTGATCGGTACCATCAACAACCATCTGAATACCGTCTTGTAAAAATGGATGCGGATGATCCATAACTTTGCGTTCCAGTGCTAGCACACCTGAGCGGCGTGCGATCGAAGACATCTCGACCAATTCTTCAACCCACAAGCCTGATTCATTATTGTGACGTCCAAAAGCCATACGCAGGGCAGCTGGAATCGTACGAAGGCGATGCGCCGGGAAACTGGCAACCACAGCAGCAATTGTTCCACCGAATACAATTAAAGCAGCCGTTTTTTGCAGGAGACCGGACAATTGGCCGCCTTCCCACAAAAAACCGCTAATGACTGCGGCAATTCCGGCAATAATACCGATAAGTGTCGCAATATCCATAAATTAACCCACTCCTATCTTCATTTCACGTTTGCATCACTAAAACGAACGAGGTATAATTAAACGGGAACAAATATTCCTATTACTATAAGTTTTCCCATATGAAAATTCGGGGAACTTCGACAATATATAGTGACTATTATTTTAGACGATAGGGTGAGATACGGCAATGAGCGATATTATAATGAGCGACAAAACGTTCGAAATCGAATCAGAGTTTTCTCCCCAAGGTGATCAGCCTGCAGCCATTAAAGAATTGGTGAAGGGTGTTCAGGAGGGGAAGAGGTATCAGACACTGCTGGGTGCGACGGGTACGGGTAAGACGTTTACGATAGCCCAGACGATAGCCCAATTGCAACGTCCAACGCTGATTATTGCACACAACAAGACGTTGGCAGCGCAGCTTGCAAGTGAGTTCAAAGATTTTTTTCCTAATAACATGGTTGAGTATTTCGTCAGTTATTACGATTATTTTCAGCCAGAAGCATATATTCCGTCCTCCGATACGTATATCGAGAAGGATTCAAGTATTAATGAAGAGATCGACAAACTGCGGCACGCAGCGACAAGTTCGTTGTTTGAGCGCAGGGACGTCATTATTGTAGCGAGTGTATCCTGCATTTATGGTTTGGGTTCGCCACACTCGTATTCAAGCATGTTGCTGTCCCTTCGGGTAGGCATGGAGAAACCGCGCAATCAGATTTTGTCCCGTCTGGTAGAGATCCAGTATCAGCGGAACGATATTAACTTTGTGCGGGGGACGTTCCGTGTTCGCGGGGATGTTGTTGAGATTTTCCCTGCTTCCAAGGGCGAACATGCAATTCGGGTTGAATTGTTCGGTGATGAGATCGAGAAAATTACGGAGATTGATGTGTTAACCGGAGAACTGATTGGCGAACGTGAACATATTGCTATCTTCCCGGCATCTCACTTCGTAACGCAAGAAGAGACGATGAAGGTTGCGCTGGTGAACATTGAGCGTGAACTGGAGGAACGTCTTGAAGTGCTGCGTGAACAAGGGAAACTGCTGGAGGCTCAGCGACTGGAGCAGCGCACACGTTACGATATCGAGATGATGAAGGAAGTTGGATTCTGTTCGGGGATTGAGAACTATTCCGGTCCGTTGACTTTCCGCGAACGCGGTGATACCCCATACACACTGATGGATTACTTCCCGGATGACATGTTGATCGTGGTCGATGAATCTCACGTGACTTTGCCACAGATCCGTGCGATGTACAATGGTGACCAAGCGCGGAAGACGGTATTGGTTGAACATGGTTTCCGCCTGCCGTCAGCACTGGATAATCGTCCGCTCAAATTCGAAGAGTTCGAAGGCAAGATGGATCAGATTATCTATGTCTCAGCCACACCGGGTCCGTATGAGATTGAGCATACCGACACGATGGTGCAACAGATTATCCGTCCAACCGGTCTGCTTGATCCAATTATTGAACTGCGTCCAACGAAGGGACAGATCGATGACTTGATCGGTGAGATTAACGACCGGATTGCCAAAGATGAGCGTGTGTTGATTACAACATTAACGAAGAAGATGTCCGAGGACCTGACGGATTATCTGAAGGAAGTTGGAATTAAGGTTCGTTATCTGCACTCCGAGATCAAAACGTTGGAACGGATGGCGATTTTACGTGATCTAAGGTTGGGAGTTTTCCATGTGCTAATCGGAATCAACTTGCTCCGGGAAGGTCTCGATCTGCCCGAAGTATCCCTCGTAGCTATACTGGATGCCGATAAGGAAGGATTCCTGCGTTCCGAACGCTCACTGATCCAAACGATTGGTCGTGCAGCACGGAACAGTGAGGGTCGCGTTATTCTATATGGTGACAAAGTGACCGATTCGATGGATAAGGCGATAAAGGAAACCGAGCGTCGCCGTGCAATCCAGATCGAGTACAACGAGAAGCATGGAATTACACCACAGACGATTCGCAAAAAAGTGCGTGATGTAATTGAGGCAACCAAAGTTGCCGAATCCAAGAAAGACTATCTCACAGGCGCTGCCGAGAAGATGTCGAAGAAGGATCGCCAGGCGCTTATTCAGCGCCTAGAGGTAGAGATGAAAGATGCAGCGAAAAACCTGCAGTTTGAGCGTGCTGCCGAGCTTCGCGATGCGTTGTTGGAACTTCGCGCTGAATAAGATACAGCTCATTCATATGCTCCAGTTAAGATGGATCTGTAACAAGAGAACGGCCAATTGGCCGTTCTCTTGTTGAGTAAGGAAATCGTCCATATCTACCGATAATAAGTGATGTTGAAATCTTGAAATCAGGTCTACACTGATAGAAATGTTGAAATTGGTTAAAAGGTTTATAGGAAAGCAATTGGGAGTCGTGTCCCCAGGGAGCCAAGCGAAGGCAATGGCGACCTTGCCGCGAACGTGGCGAAGCCGAGAGCGTCACCTCGCATTAGAGCGGTCCCATAAGGTTCCGGCAATAGGCCGGAATCTTATGGGAAACAGCGGGCACACGACAACCCTTCACATAGCAAGACCCGACCCCTCACCGTTGCACCGCTTGTTTCGGGTGTCCAGAGGGCTGCGCCCTCTGGGGCCCTCCCTTGGAAGGGAGGGTTTGGGAGGGATCAAAAAGCAAGGTTTGGATTAGTAAATTTGAGAGGATGAATACTATTGGCGAGTGATAACATTGTCATTAAAGGCGCACGAGCGCATAACCTGAAAAATATCGACATTACCATCCCGCGTGACCGCTTTGTTGTATTGACCGGCCTGAGTGGCTCAGGCAAGTCCTCGCTGGCTTTTGACACCATCTATGCCGAAGGACAGCGACGGTATGTCGAATCATTGTCAGCTTACGCACGCCAGTTTCTGGGACAGATGGAGAAACCGGATGTTGATTCCATCGAAGGATTGTCTCCTGCCATTTCAATTGATCAGAAAACAACAAGCCGTAACCCGCGTTCCACAGTGGGAACCGTAACCGAAATTTATGATTACCTGCGTCTGTTATTTGCACGTGTGGGCCATCCACATTGTCCGGACCATGGCGTGGAGATCAGCTCCCAAACGGTAGAACAAATGGTTGACCGTATTATGCAATATCCGGAGCGGACCCGGTTGCAGATTTTGGCACCCATTATTTCGGGTCGTAAGGGTGAGCACAAAAGTGTGTTTTCCGATGTGTCCAAACAGGGTTTTGTCCGTGTACGGGTGAATGGGGAATTGCGTGACCTGTCAGAAGATATTCAATTGGAGAAAAACAAAAAGCATACCATTGAAGTCGTTGTTGACCGGATCGTCGTTAAAGATGATGTACAGGCGCGTCTGGCCGACTCTATTGAAACAGCACTTAATTTGTCCGGTGGACAACTCCTGGTGGACATTATGGGTGAAGAAGAACTGCGCTTCAGTTCCAACTTTGCCTGCCCGGTGTGTGGATTCAGTATTGAAGAGCTTGCACCACGGATGTTCTCATTTAACAGCCCTTTCGGGGCTTGCCCGGATTGTGATGGATTAGGTGTCAAGATGATCGTTGACCCTGACCTGCTCGTACCTGACCGGACTAAGACCATCGAAGATGGAGCTTTTGATGCCTGGACAGGTGGAACATCCACCTATTATCCGCAGTTCCTGAAGTCAGTATGTGAGCACTTCAACATTCCGCAAAATGTACCTGTCGAAGATCTGCCCGCCGAGCAGATGAACAAGTTGTTGCAGGGAACAGGTACGGAGAAAATCCGCTTCCGTTATGAGAATGATTTTGGACAACGGAAGGAAGCGCTGGTTACCTTTGAAGGTATCGTGAATAATCTGGAGCGTCGTTATCGTGATACAGCATCTGAAGGTATCCGTGAATTTATTGAGGGTTACATGAGTGCGAAGCCTTGTGGTACATGTAAAGGTCAGCGTCTGAAACGCGAGAGTCTTGCGGTTACGATTAATGATCACAACATGGCCTATGTGACTAGTTTGTCCATTGGTGAAGCTGGCCGATTCTTCGATACATTGGAATTGACGGAGAAAGAGCAGACGATTGCCAAACTGATTTTAAAAGAAATCAACAGCCGTCTCGGCTTCCTAGTGAACGTTGGTCTGGATTACCTTACACTGAGTCGTGCTGCCGGAACATTGTCCGGTGGGGAAGCTCAGCGGATCAGATTGGCTACACAGATCGGTTCCAGCCTGATGGGTGTGCTGTATATTCTGGATGAGCCGAGTATCGGTCTGCATCAACGGGATAATGACCGTCTGATCTCAACGCTTGCACATATGCGCGACATTGGTAATACGTTGATCGTGGTTGAACATGATGAGGATACGATGATGGCTGCCGACTATATTATCGATATTGGTCCTGGTGCAGGTATCCACGGAGGTACCATCATGTCACAAGGTACGCCGGAAGAGATCATGAACGATGAGAACTCCTTAACCGGTCAATATCTGAGTGGTCGCAAATTCATTCCAATTCGTACAGAGCGCCGTAGTGTAGGAGACCGCTGGTTGGAAGTGCGCGGAGCCAAAGAAAATAACCTTAAGAATCTGAACGTGAAGATTCCAGTGGGTGTATTTACTGCGGTAACGGGTGTATCTGGCTCAGGTAAATCCACATTGATCAATGAGATCCTGTACAAAACACTGGCACGTGATTTGAACCGTGCTAAGGTACGTCCGGGTCAGCATAAAGAGATTCGTGGTCTGGAGCATATTGATAAAGTTATCGATATTGACCAGTCGCCAATTGGGCGGACACCACGTTCCAACCCGGCTACGTATACAGGAGTCTTTGATGATATCCGGGATCTGTTTGCTCAGACGAATGAAGCCAAGGTACGTGGATACAAGAAAGGCCGATTCAGCTTTAATATCAAAGGCGGACGCTGTGAAGCCTGCCGTGGAGACGGCATTATCAAGATCGAGATGCACTTCTTGCCGGACGTTTATGTCCCTTGTGAAGTCTGCAAAGGCAAACGATACAATCGGGAAACGCTTGAAGTGAAATATAAAAACAGAAATATTTCCGATGTGCTGGAAATGACGGTTGAAGATGCAACCCAGTTCTTCGAGAACATTCCGAAGATCCATCGCAAAATGCAGACACTAATGGATGTGGGTCTGGGTTATATCAATCTGGGACAACCTGCAACAACTTTGTCTGGTGGCGAAGCGCAACGGGTGAAGCTGGCTTCCGAGCTGTATCGCCGCAGTACAGGGAAAACCATCTACATCCTCGATGAACCGACGACCGGTTTACATGTCGATGATATCGACCGTTTGCTGAACGTATTGCACCGTCTGGTTGATTCAGGGGAATCAGTCTTGGTGATTGAGCATAACCTGGATGTAATCAAAACGGCAGACTATGTTGTTGATCTGGGTCCGGAAGGCGGTAGCGGTGGAGGAACCATTGTTGCAACGGGAACCCCTGAGGATATCATTAAAGTGGAAGCTTCCTATACTGGAAAGTACTTGAAGCCGGTTCTGGAGCGGGATACCGAGCGGAGCAAGGCACTGCAATTGGTGGACTAAGGTCCTCTAACCCGTAGTTATATCAATATGAAGTGGCAGTATTGGCCCTTCTTTTCGAAAAGGTTGAGACGTTGGATTACGATCTGATGTGCGCTGCTTCCGAGAAGAAGGGCTTTTCCTTTTGAGTTATGCACAGTGTTTCCTTCGGACTAAGGTTGTTTCGTGAAAGTGTTTACATATGCATGATGACGAGCATTACAGGAATATTCAGCCAAATTGTCTTTTTTTCATTTTTATGGATGATAGGGCTTGCATTACAAGCAGGGTACAGATAACATAGAGGAAGATATTAGGGTATGCGTTAGCTATTCAACTATGGTAAGGAGGTCTGTCTATCCATGCTGTTTGCAGAAGCTGCCACGGCGAGTACATCGAATTTTAATGCATTTGATATTTTTGTCCTCCTATTTACGATCCTGATCTTCATCGGAGTCGTTCGGCTTCTTCGGGCACCGAAGAAGAATCTGTTTGCGATCGGATTTGCAGTAGTCAGCCTACTGGTATTTCTGATGACGGACTATGCGATGATAACCGGTTGGTTTGCTCAGTAGGAAGCGCTTATTTCGGCTGAATTCCAACTTCGATGCTGATGATGCCACTAGGCATGATTCGTAATCAAAAGCGGACTTTTTGAACAACCTCTAATAGAAGAGGTATGAAGGAACACTTTCCAGGGGAGACATGGAGGGTGTTTTTTCGTTTATATCGAACGATTGAACAAGATTCTACCTTCTCTACTAAAATAGGACTTAAAACAATTGTATATCCAGATTTTGTATGATACATTGAAGGATACCGGAATTGCAGATGAGAGAAAGAGAGAATAGATTCAGCGATGAATCCGATGTCGAGTCGCGCAAGAAGGATGTATAGAGAGGGTCAGGTGAGAATATGAGCGTGTTGGGTAAAAAGGGAATAGCCATACTGATGGCTGCTGTACTCTCGATTAGTGTAGCGGCAACGGCCGGTGCAGCTGAATCCAAAGCGGCGATGCAAGCGAAAGTGGTAGACGGTCAAGTCTATGTGAACACCAAGGATCTGCTCAAGGCGGTTGGTGGAAGTGGACAATATGATGCCAAATCTGGAACGTACACGTACAAGGGAAGTGAAGCCATCCCCAAAGTGATCGAAAAGGTATCTCCTTCGGTTGTAGGCATTATTGGGAAATCTACCGAACTGCAGGAAGGCGCATCATCAGACGACCGCTATAATCTTGCACATGGTACAGGTCTCATTATTCGGTCCAATGGATGGATCGTAACAAATGCTCACGTTGTGGATGGATTAATAAACCCGGTGGTCGTAACAACGGATGGAAATACATACAAAATTACGAAAACATACAGTGATGCACTCAGTGATCTGGCGTTAATCAAAATCAATGCCAAATCACTCAAACCGGCGAACTTCGCCAAAGCTTCACAAACCACTGTTGGAGAAACGGTGATTGCCTTGGGTACGCCGATTTCCTTTTCTTTGCGCAACTCGGCAACGGTAGGCGTAATTAGCGGATTGAATCGTGGTGTTGAGGCGACCTACCGGTTGATTCAGACCGACACGGCCATTAACCCAGGAAATAGCGGAGGACCGCTGGTCAACCTGAAGGGTGAAGTCGTTGGTATCAATTCTATGAAATTTTCTGCGGTTGGCATAGAGAGTTTGGGATTTTCGATTCCGGTGGATACCGTTCAATATATCATCGATCAGTTTTTTAAATATGGCAAAATAAAACGTGCAAGTCTGGGGCTGCAGCTGGAAGAAAGCTGGTCTGCGATTGTGGCCCTGCCTACAGATGATCCATTAACGATTACGGGCGTGCTATCTCCTGAAGCGAAGAAAGCCAAAATCAAAGAGGGCGACTTCATCTATAGTGTGGCAGGTACACGAGTCTCCTCCGTAGTAGATATCAATGAGCTGCTCAAAACGTATCTGCCTGGGCAAAAGGTAAAGCTGTTGATGCAAACGGATGGTGATATCGTCACCCGCACGTTAGTGCTTGCTGATCGCGCAGACATCGTAGACGAGGAAGATGAAGCGTTCTTTGCAGATGAAGAAAAATAAAGCCCGGCGATCAGCCCGGATGGAGAGAGGACGAAAGAGCGGAATGAAAAAGTCATGGATACGTGTGCTAAGTACAGGTGTATTAACTGGAATGCTGACCATTGGCGTGGCATTGCCTGTATGGGCATCTGATCTGACGACAAGTGAACTGCGTGTCAAAGCGGGTAGCACGAGCGCCTACATTAACGGCGATAAGCAGGCCATAGCCAAACCATACAAGGTCAAGGGTGTAACGATGGTACCTGTTGGTGTATTCAAGAAAGCATTTGGCAGTGAAATCCGGCTGGAGAAAAATGATGTTGTCAAAATCAAGGAAGGTCCGCACACGGTCACCCTAACGATTGGCAGTTCAATTGCCTGGGTGGACGGTGTGAAACATGAGATGGGTGCCGCTCCCAAGATGGTGAATGGCGTACTTATGGTTCCACTTCGTCCGGTTGCTGCCGGTATCGGAGCGACATTAGCTCCAACCAGCTCCGGAGAAATGGTCATTCGTCTGTTGCAAACCGATGATTTGGTAGACGATGAGGGTGGCCTTCATCCGGATGAAGGCAAAACCAGAATCGGCAACAGCTTTTACGGCTGGTCCATTAACTATCCGGCTGACCTTATGGTTTTCCAGACCGGTGAGCAGGAGCGCATGATGACCTTTGGCGCTGCGGACAACAGTTATTATCTCGAAGTATATGTCAGCGATCAGGATGTGGCTCTGGATGCGGATGATCTGTTGCAGCAACTTGTCCAGGAGGCCAAACAATCTGGAGATACCGTGCTGGATCGCGAAGCAGTGTCGAAAGGCAAAACGCCTTATGCCCGGATTATCGTGAAAGATGTCGACGGCATGTTGTGGGAGATGCGTCAGTATCTGAGCGAAGGTCGTCAATATGATGTGTACCTCGCGGATTACGAAGCTCTGAATTATAAGGATCTGGGCAAACGTGCGGCGCTGCTCAATTCATTCCAGCCAACCTTTGCGGAATCGGATCGAACGATCAAGGATCTGTCCACCGTAGATAATGGCATGCGCTCCGCATGGAATGATGATTATGGTATTGAATTGAAGATTCCTGCCGGCTGGTCAATGGACAACAATCAAATGATCTATGAAGCCAAGGATGGTGCCTATCTGCAATGGCGTGTCACGTCGGCGAAGGCAGGTACTACGGTAAAAGACTGGAGCGGCCAACTGGATAAATGGATGCGCGAGACATTTATACCAGAGAGTTACGAGCCCATTGGTTCATATACGATGGATATCTCGGGAGAGACTGCCGAGGTGAATGAATTCCGTTATAACTTTGGCGGGGGCTGGCAGACCGAGTTCGATGTTCTTTTGCAGAAGAATGGGTATCGATATTATGCAGAGTATACGTACCCTGAGGATCAGGTTGCAGATCGGGCATGGTTTGAACGGATCATGAAAAGTGTGGAGATTGATTTTGATACGGTTGCCGATAATTTCGGTCAGCTGGATGAAGATCCTTATTTGACAGACAAAACGAAGACACTTACACGTACGTCCAAACGTTATAAATACAGTGTAGATATTCCGCGTTACTGGACACCTTACAGTGATCGATTCGAATATTCACCTGTGGTGTACACCTTCACGGGCGGAGAATTCTCCATTGCGGCGAGCGAAGACAAGTCGATCGAGATGACGGTCAGTCAACTGAGAGAAGCTTATGCCGAAGCCACCAAAACGCGTAAAAACTTCCAGCTGCTGCGCAGTGAGGAGCTGACGTTTGCGGGTGTGCCTGCATTTTCCTTTACGTATCATGAACTGGACAAAGGCGTGCCATATGCGGGTCGGCAAATCGTCTTTGAAAAGGACGGAACAACCTATACGATTACAAGTGGCCTGAATGATGCCAACAAGACAGAAGTTCAGGCGGCAGCCTTGGAAAAAGCAGTGAACTCATTTACTTTTATTAAATAAAATTGTAGTGAAGCCGGAGGGTCTAGAGACCTTTCGGTTTTTCGTCGTGCTGGAAATGAAAATGGTAAACGGTTTTTTCAGGAAAACGTAGAAGAGTCGGTGCAGAAGTGGTACACTATACTAGTTCAGGAGTTATGACTGCTGATCGGATGATTATGAATGACTGTAAGCTTGGATTTCAGGCAATACAACATAATAAATAGATATGTAATACGTTGACAATGCAGGTGTACCCGATAAGGTGCAGTCTTAGGCTTGGTATGTTCAGGCGTTTAAGGATATAGGGATGAAATCCGGCGTAAGCCGGCTATGGGGAGGATCTACATGAAAACAGCAACAATACGAAGAGAAGACGTTGAACTTCTGGCACCCGCGGGTGACTGGGATTGTATGCGTTCGGCGGTAGCCAATGGCGCAGATGCAATTTTCTTCGGAGTCGAAAAGTTTAATGCGCGGGCACGGGCGAACAATTTCCGCATGGACGAGCTGCCGGAGATTATGGCGTTTTTGCACAGTTATGGCGTAAAAGGTTTTTTGACCTTTAATATATTGATTTTTGAAAATGAATTGACGGATGCCAAAGAACTCATTGATGCATGTGTCGATGCAGGTGTGGACGCTGTAATTGTTCAGGATTTGGGTCTGGTGAAGATGATCCGCGAGATCTCGCCAGATTTCCCAATTCACGGTTCCACACAGATGACGATTACATCACCGGAAGCGGTTGAGTTCACAAAGCCGTTTGATATGGAACGTGTCGTTCTGGGACGGGAGAACAACCTGAAGCAGATCCAGAAGATCGGTGAGCAGGCAAAACTTCCAATGGAAGTATTTGTTCACGGTGCATTGTGTGTATCCTACTCCGGGCAGTGTCTAACTTCCGAAATGTGGGGAGGACGTTCCGCGAACCGTGGGGAGTGTGCGCAAGCTTGTCGTCTGCCGTATGACTTGATGGTGGATGGGGTGCACAAGCCGATGGGTGATGTGGCTTATCTGTTGTCTCCGAAGGATCTGGCAGCGATTGATCTGATGCCTGAACTGATCGAAGCAGGGGTAACTTCTTTCAAAATTGAAGGACGTCTCAAAACGCCGGAATACGTAGCAAACGTAGTAAGCAAATATCGTAAAGCGATTGACCGTTATTTTGATGGAGATAACACACCGCCAAGCAAGGAAGAAGTTCGCGAATTGCAGCAAAGCTTCTCCCGTGGATTCACGCATGGTTTCCTGAGCGGTACAAACAACAAAGAACTGGTGGATGGAACGTTCCCGAAAAGCCGTGGTGTCTACCTCGGTCGTGTAGATCAAGTGTTGCGTGATGGTGTGGTCCTGAAGCTGGATGCACCCGTGAAACGGGGAGATGGAATTGTATTTGACGCTGGAGACCCGACTCAGAAGGAAGAGGGCGGACGGGTATACGATGTACGTCGCAAAGGCGTAAAACTCGAAGGCGAAGCCGAAGAGGGCTGGATCGTTGACGTTGTGCCAGGCCGCAGTGACGTAGATCTGCGCCGCGTAAAAGTTGGCGACAAAGTGTGGAAAACGAATGACCCGGCGCTGGACAAACGTCTGCGTCAAAGCTTCGAGACAGAGAAGCCGTACCGAGTATTCCCGGTAAAGGTGAAAGTCATCGGCAGCCCGGGGCAGCCGCTTAGCACATGGTGGACAGACGTGCAGAAAGGCACGACCGTTCGGATTGATTCCGAGATGGAACTGGACATTGCCCAGAAGCGTCCAATGACACATGAATTGCTCGAAGAGCAGTTCGGACGTCTGGGAGGCACCGTGTTCCAGCTTGAAGGAATGGACGTTAACTTGCACGGTGACGTCATCATCCCGATGCGCGAGTTGAATAACATTCGCCGTCAGGCGGTTGAGCAACTCGCGGGCGAGCGTCCGAAACCACCCGTCTACGTGAAACGGGCAGTGGATGTGTACGGCGATTCGGTTAAACCGGCATCGCCAGTCGCTCGCGGTCAAGCCGAACTGACCGCGCTCTGCCGCAGCCTGCCACAAGTGGAGGCAGCGATTGAAGCAGGTATCGGCATGATCTACGCCGACTTCGAGTTCATCAAGCAGTTCCCGGCAGCCGTGGAAGCTGTGCACGCCGCAGGTCGCAAGATCGCGCTGGCAACACCGCGTATTCACATGCCTGGGGAGAACGGATATCATAACAATATCTTGCGTCTGAAGCCAGATGCAGTATTGGTTCGTAATACAGGCGCACTGTACTTCTACCTGCGCCACCGGATGGAAAACCCGGATGCGAAGCACCCGGAACTGATCGGCGACTTCTCATTGAACATCGCCAATCACAAAGCCGTTGAATTGTTCCTGGAAGCCGGATGTGACTGGATTACCCCATCCTATGACCTGAACATTCAACAAATGGTTGATTTGCTGGGCCACTCCCGTACAAGTCAGACTGAAGTGGTTATCCATCAGCATCTGCCGATGTTCCACACGGAGCACTGTGTATATTGTACGTTTATGAGTGAAGGAACGGACTTCACGAACTGTGGCCGTCCTTGTGAGGAACAGCGTGCATCCCTGCAAGACCGGATCGGCATGTCTCACCCGGTACGTGTGGACGAAGGCTGCCGTAATACGGTATACAATGCAGTGGAGCAGTCAGGTGCCGAGTATCTGACCAACTTTATGGATCTGGGTGTATCCCGTTACCGTGTGGAATTCCTGGAAGAGACACCGGAGCAGGTACGTGAAGTTATTGATCTGTACAACCGTGCACTGCGCGGCGAAATCAGTGGTACACAAGTGTGGAAAACACTCAAAGCAACGAACCAACTGGGCGTTACACGTGGTCAATTGGTGAAATAAACGGATTGTATGTTACATCAACATTTACAAGCAAGCATGAAGCAACCCCAAACTCTGCTTTACGGAGCTCTTGGGGTTTTTTTTACATCATGACACAGGAGGCGAAGAAGCGTGGCGCCATTCACAATCATGGATATCAAATTGCTGTGCGGGGTCACGGCATTCAAGCGCGGAGAAGATTATAACCAATCTGGCAGGGTGACCAACTTGGTGGTCAGTAAGGATCGGCTTCACTATGAAGCACAGGTACGTGGAACGGAGCGCTATCAGGTGACGGTGGATGTGGATGGAACGGGCGAGATTGTGGCAGGCTGCAGTTGTCCGGGTGACGGCAGGCATTATGACTACTGCAAGCACGTCGCTGCTGTCCTGTTGGCTATTCATGAATGGGGTGAGCAGCAGGAGCGGAATGCCACAATTGCCTCTGGGAAGCCTGCTCAACCCGCTACAGGCCAAGGAGCCAATACCAGTTCTAACTTAGGTTCCAAGTCCAAGGTCGGGACGCTGGTCGAAGAGAGCGTGTGGGAGCGCCCACAGTCTGCTTCACAACGAGAGCAACGGAATGCTGCTCCAGAGCGTCCACCGGTTCATTCTGCTCAGGCAGGTCGTCCAAGCTCAGCTTCGGGGTGGGGGCGCTCGGCAGATAAACCTTCTTACCGTACGGCGGATCAGATTCTGTCCATGTTTGCCAAGGATCGGAGACCGTTGCATGGAAATGACCGTAAATACACTGCTCCTGTCAACCGATCCTCCCTGCGGGAAGAGTTGCAGGTCCAGTTTATATGTAAGCTGATACAGGTTCATAAGGGCGGAGGGAAACTCGCTCTTGAACTAAAAGTGGGTAACAAACGTCTGTATGTGGTGCAAAAAGTGAAGCAATTCCTGAACTGCATCGAGAAAGGCGAACCGATGTCATTCACCAAGTTGTTCCACTATGATCCACTGATACATGTGTTCACTCCGCAGGATCAGGCCATTCTCTCGATGCTTATCCGAATGAGACAGAGCGAAGAAGCATATCGCCAATCCATTTCCGGTTATCTGGGAGCTTCCGATGGAAGGGACATACTGATTGCTCCATTCGTATGGAAGCCATTGCTGGAATTGCTGCTACAGGCCAACAGTCGGATGGAGGGTACAGGATTTGCCAATGGACCACTCACGCTCGGTGAGGGTGTACTTCCTTTATTTTACCGGATCGCCCAGGGAGCGAATGAAGGATATCAGCTTGAAATTTCCGGACTGCGTGAGCTGATTCTTCTCCCTGCTTATGATGCCGCTGTGGTGGAAGGGCAGTTGCACATGTTGGAGCCGATGCAGATGCGAAGTCTGGAGGACTTGAGTGGTGCACTCACTTCATATGGAATCAAGGAAAGCATCGATATTTCGACTCAGCAGGTGGATGAGTTTGTGCAACATGTCGTGCCAGAACTGCGCACGCTCGGACATCTGTCCATTGATTCGCAAGTGCGTGAACAGATCGCGGAACCGGAACTTTCACCGAAGTTATACATTGACTTCTATCGTGAACGCATTACAGCACGTCTGGAATTCGACTATGAGGTCATGGTAATTAATCCGCTGGCGGAGTACTTGATCGATGAAGAAGAGAAAAAGGTTATTTTGGTGCGTGATCGATACAAAGAGCGGAATCTGATTGAACGGCTTGATCGATCTTTTCTCGAAAGGGATGGCAGTGTATGGGCGAGCGAACGGGAAGATGCCATCTATGATGTCATGTATCATCTGTTGCCTGAGCTTGAGAAACAGGCAGACATCTATATGCCAAACGCCGTGAAGGCAATGGTGCAATCCTATCCAACACCGCCGAAAGTACGAGCAGATTTGGGAAGAGGATTGGACTGGCTGGAGATTTCATTCGAGATGGAGGGTGTGGACGAGCAGGAGCTTCAGGAACTCATGCGCCGCATTGTGGAAAAGAAACCGTATTTCCGTCTCAAGAGCGGTGTCTTTCTCTCGCTTGAAAATGAAGGTGCAGACAGCTTCGCTCACATGGCCGATTCACTCGGACTGGGAGCAGATGACATCAAGAGCAGCCATATCCGGCTGCCAGCTGTTCGGGCGTTACAATTGCCGGGCAGGGATGAGGTTTCCGGTCATGTGAAGTGGGGAGGCTCCCTGAAACGTTTCCTTGATGATCTACGCGATCCTGAACGGATGGATTTTGCATTGCCGGGATCTCTGACCCCCATTCTGCGGGATTATCAGAACAGCGGATACCAGTGGCTGCGTACCCTTGCTTATTATCGTTTTGGCGGTATTCTGGCGGATGATATGGGACTTGGCAAAACGTTGCAAAGCATCGCCTATATCACAGCAGTGCTTCAGGAGAAACCTGAGTACAACATCGACCATACGGGCGTTGATAAGTACCGGGAGAGCGGATCATTACGGGGCGGTGAAACGCTGGTGACTTCCGACATCGATCCCGAAACTGGGCTCCCATTGGATAAGATGACTTCAGAGAATACGGATGGTTCATGGTCTACGATGCAGCAGGATGGATTGACGGTCCGAACGAAGGTCATACATCCTCCGGTACTTGTCGTGGCGCCTGCTTCGCTGACCTATAACTGGGCTAATGAGTTTGCGAGGTTTGCCCCGCACCTGAAAGTCCTGATCGCAGCCGGGCAAAAAGAAGAGCGAGCCAGCATGCTCTCAGGTATGGATGAGGCAGATGTGATTGTGACATCGTATCCTTTGTTGCGACGGGATTTGGATACCTACCTGGGCCGAACCTTCCATACGCTCATTCTGGATGAAGCTCAGGCGATTAAAAATGCTTCCTCCCAGACTGCACAGGCAGTGAAACAAATTCAGGCACCGCGCCGTTTTGCACTCACAGGTACACCTGTGGAGAACTCGCTGGATGAATTGTGGTCCATTTTTGAAGCCGTATTCCCTGGACTGTTTCCAAGCTACAGAAGATTCCGCGACCTTCCTCCGGAACGGATCTCGCGGATGGTACGTCCGTTTATTCTGCGTCGCCTGAAGAAGGATGTGCTGGAAGAATTGCCGGATCGAATTGAAACGGTACAGCGGTCAGAGCTTACGGTTGAACAGAAGAAACTGTACGCCGCATACCTTTCCCAGCTTCAGGATGAAGCAACGAAGGATATGGAGGATAACGGATTCCAGAAGAATCGTATCAAAATTTTGGCTGGCATCACGCGTTTGCGTCAGTTGTGCTGTCATCCGGCCCTCTTTGTCGAAGGCTATCAAGGCGATTCCGGAAAAATGGAACAGTTGCTTGAAACGGTCGAAGATTGTTTGGCGGCAGGCAAACGCATTCTCATCTTCTCCCAATTTGCGAGCATGTTGAACCTGATTCGCCAGACGCTCGCGGCACAGGGAAGAAACCTGTTTTACCTTGATGGTCAGACTCCTGCGCAGAGTCGTGTCGAGATGTGCCACAGATTTAACGAGGGTGAAGCTGAACTGTTCTTAATCTCCCTGAAGGCTGGAGGAACAGGGCTAAACTTAACTGGGGCAGATACCGTTATATTATATGATCTGTGGTGGAATCCCGCGGTGGAAGAACAGGCAATTGGCCGTGCCCATCGTATGGGACAGAAACAAGTGGTGCAAGTCATTCGTTTAGTTACCGAAGGTACAATCGAAGAGAAGATTTTGGAACTTCAGCAGCGGAAGAAGGACTTAATTGCCGAAGTGATCGAACCGGGAGACCGAGGATCAACGACTTTATCCGAACAGGATATCAGGGAATTGTTGATGGTATAATGAAGTCCAAGCATCCTAGCAATAAGAATCATTAAATATATTAAAATATGTATCTAGCAAAAGGAGTGGGTTCGTGTGCGTATTCGCAAAGCGATTATTCCAGCCGCAGGGCTGGGTACCCGGTTTCTGCCTGCCACCAAGGCGATGCCTAAGGAAATGCTGCCCATCGTGGACAAGCCAACGATCCAGTACATTATTGAAGAAGCCGTAGCTTCAGGCATTGAAGATATCATTATTGTGACGGGTAAAGGAAAACGGGCCATTGAAGATCACTTCGACTATTCGTTTGAGCTGGAGCAGAATCTGGCGGACAAACAGAAGTGGGACTTGCTGAACGAAGTACGCAAACCCTCCGAGATGGCAGATATCCATTATATCCGTCAAAAGGAACCGAAGGGACTTGGTCACGCCATCTGGTGCGCCCGCAAGTTTATCGGCAATGAACCTTTCGCCGTCCTGTTAGGGGACGACATTGTGGAAGCGGACCATCCCTGCCTGAAGCAGATGATCGAAGTCTACGATGAGCTGCAGTCTCCAATCGTTGGTGTACAGCCTGTTGATTGGAACGAGGTATCTCGCTATGGGATTGTAGACGGAGAGTTGCTGACCCCTACCGATGATCGTGTCTTTCGCGCCCGCCGCTTAATTGAGAAACCAAAGACCGAAGATTCTCCCTCTAACCTTGCTATTATGGGACGTTATATTCTTACTCCGGATATCTTTGAGATACTAGGTCAGCAATCTGCTGGCGTGGGGGGCGAAATCCAACTAACGGATGCCTTGTCCCGATTGAATGAGCAACGGCAGATTCTCGCCTATCACTTTGATGGATTGCGTCATGATGTCGGTGAGAAGTTGGGTTTTATTGAGACATCGATTCATTATGCGTTGCAGCGCCCGGATTTGCGGGAAGATTTGTTGGCGTACCTGAAGAAGATAGTGGCGTCGAACTAATATATTTCTAATGAATTAGATCACAAAAAAGGTTTGCCCTTTGATGAGGGCAAACCTTTTTTGTGTGTGGAATTGTTGAGGACCACTAGTGCATTTTGTTATTAGAAATTCAGTTCTGCTATCTGTTTAATCTCGTCTGCTTCATTAGGTGCGACAGCGATAAGTTTATCATATATAGCTTGATCTTGTTGCCCATCCTTCGTTAGAGCGGCAAGGTACCAACGAGCAATTTCACGGTTGGTAGCATCGGTCAGATCCTCTGCAATCCCACCCTTAAGGATAGTAGCTGCTCCAGCAGAATCGTTTAACATGTATTTTATTTTCCCCGCGTTCAGAATCATTGTTGGGGTCAGCTCGAACGGCTGTCCTTGAAGCTGTCCTTCAGGGAGAGTCTTTAGATGTTCTACTCCATCAACAACATGCTGATAGGCTTCCAGACCTGAAGTGAAATAAGATTCCTTCTTAGCTGTATCGCCTTGTCCAAGTGCTTGATATCCTAGATCGAACGAACGGCTGATCAGTGTCTCATACCAAGCCATATCCCAGACGTAATTGGAGGCATATTCTTTTTGGAGCGCATAAGCCTGGTCAAATTCACCCTTCAATTCGTCTAAACTTATGAGTTGCTTAACCATACCTTTATTAAAGGGCTCTGCTTCAAGACCACGCTGGAGCAACTGTGCTGAGGCTGTATAGAACTGATCATCTTTTGTTTGCTCATAGCCTTGTTGATACAGGGAAGCCAGCATCAGCAAGGAGTCTGAATGTGTGCTGCGAATCGAAAGATCTTTCTCCAGTGGAGCTTTGATCATCTGGAAGTCTTGGCTCGTTTGAGCTACCTCTTTAGCCTCGTAGGCATATTGATTCGCTTGCAGGAAACGAATAGACATAATGAGTAGAACGATTACAGCTACTCCCGAAATCGAACTGTAGATTCCGCGTGCGGTGGAGTCGCTCATCTTCAATCGATACATCGGCTTGGGGTCCATGGCAGCAATCATACCGCCGAGTCCAAGGAATACCAAGATTCCAATAAAGACATAACTCATATTGAAATCGAGAAGGCTCAATACCAGAATGGACATTGATAGAATGAAGTACACAAAATGCGATTCGCGTTCTTCCTCACTCCGTTTTAAATAAGCACGCACATATTGATAGAATACAAAGAGAATAAATGCCATAAATACAACAAAGCCTATGATCCCGACCTCAACCAGATATTGCATGAAGAAGTTGTGAGCCTGGGCGCTAATATAAGGATTGTTCTGGTACTTCTCATACAAGACGGTCCAAGCGCCACCGCCCGCACCAATGACTGGGTAGTCTGCAAATAATTTTGTAGCATCTTTATAAAATGTAATCCGCTCCAGCACACTGTGCTGTTGGAAATTGATATTCTCAAGCCGTGTGCTGATGCTATGCGGCAAAATGTTTCGTACACTCGTTCCCAACAGAAGCACGGCAACAATGACGGTAAGAACAACAGAACCTAGTGGAATCCACAAACTTGATCCTTTTCGAGTGGACCAGGATTGAAGCTTGCCCTGAATGCGAGGTGCAACCCAGCGCTGGATAACCCAACATAACAATGCAACAACGATGGACGCTGCAACCAGAACCATCCAACTCTTGGTTGCAAGAGAACCTGAAAATTGTTTCTGTAATTCAAGCCCAACTGTATTTATGGGGTTCAGAACAATCAGTGTACCTATCGCTGCAACTCCACTATAGATGAACCATAGAATTTGCTTGGCGGGTTTCAATAGCAATAACAGGATGACAAATACAATAGGCAGCATCACAAGTCCTGTCCGGGAGAGCGTCAGCAGCAGCGACAGGACGATCGGTACAAGCATGAATCCATGCAGTAGCTGTGTGTACACTCTTTTGGAACGAATCATGCTGAAAATGGAAATAAACAGAAATGCCATTAGGAATGCGGCGTATGTATTGGGATACTGAAACACCGATGCAAGCCGTGGACCGTTCGAATCATTCCATATCGCTTGATTATAGACTCCATTCACGACACCGGCTGAAAACCACCCAACAAGCTTGCCCGCGAAACTGAAGGCTCCCAGCCAGTTTAACAAACCAAATCCGACAATAACATATGCAATTCCTATTAAGGAGGATTGTATGATATGATTGGTTTTGTTGTTTTGCAGCAGGTACATAGCCATTACAAAGATCATGGCATATATGCATTGAATTAGGATCATGTTAACTGCCAAATATTCAGATGCTGCACTGATGAGTGACAGGACATAGGTGAGTGGTAGCAATATCGCCGCGATCTTAAGCCAATCTTGCTGAGTTTCTAACTTCATCTGTTTGAAGTAAACAGCAACCCACATCACGAACAGGAGGGTTGTTAGGGCTACCGCCCAATAAATGGGTCCTTCAAATTGAAGCAATTGTCCATTGAATAGCGCAACTTGGAAAGAGGACCAGAGTAGAAATAAGATGAGTCCTATGGTCAGGGTCCATAGTAGCGGAGAAGTTGAGCTAGTACTGTCTTTGCTCGACGCCTTCTTTTGTTTCCCGTATACTGGATTCGACAAGATATGAGTCTCCTTTGCTTGTAGATACGACAATATTTTAGCACAGAATTGAATTTGTTAAAACGTTGAGACTAGAGGCAGGATGGGAATGTTCGTATATATTCTTTAATTTAGAGATGATAGGGTGTGGGATTTGTATTATGTTAATGAAATTATTGGGGGTAGGTAACTACGGTTTTTTACTCTCTCAACTGGTGGAGCGTGACTTTAAAAATAAATATAGGAGATCGGCTTTGGGGGTTCTCTGGAGTTTATTTAATCCTCTTCTTATAATGTCTGTACAATTTATGGTGTTTTCTACGATATTCCGCTTTGATATACCAAATTATGCAGTTTATCTTTTAAGCGGAATCGTTATGTTTAACTATATGTCTGAAGCTACATCGCAATCCATGACTTGTATTATTCAGAACTCTTCTCTGATTAACAAAGTATATGTGCCCAAATATATTTATCCTTTTTCTCGCGTGTTGTCTAGCGGGGTTAATTTTCTGTTTTCGTTATTAGCCCTTTATATAGTAATTATTTTTAGTGGAATGGATATTACTTATCATCACGTGGCTCTTTTATATGGATTTGTTTGTATGTTTTTATTTACGTATGGTGTTTCCTTATTTCTTGCTTCTGTCATGGTCTTTTTTAGAGATACACAATTTTTGTATGGTGTAATTCTAACTGTCTGGACATATTTAACTCCCATTTTTTATCCAGAGAGTATTTTACCTTCGTATATTACATCAGTCATTGAATTTAATCCTATGTACCATTTTATAAGATTTGTTCGAGTAATTATTCTAAACAATGGTTTTCCGGATCCTAGAGCGTGGCTTTTGTGTGCAGTCTTTTCTGGTATAAGTCTTTTAATAGGTGCGTTTGTTTTCAGGAAAACACAGAACAAATTTATTCATTACTTATAAGGTGAGGGTTTATTTTGATAAAAGTTGAGAATGTAACTATGAAATTTCGAATGGCAAATGACAGGATTAATAGTCTTAAAGAATTTGTAGTGAAAAAAACATTAGGAAAGATAACATATAAAGAATTTACAGCACTGAAAAATGTTTCGTTCTCTATTCAAAAGGGTGAGGTAGTTGGAATAATAGGAAATAATGGCGCTGGTAAAAGTACGCTTCTAAAGGTCATATCGGGAATTATGGAACCAACAACAGGTTCTGTTAAGGTCCAAGGATCCATTGCTCCAATGTTGGAGTTAGGCGCTGGTTTTGATGTTGACTTAACAGCTAGAGAAAATATTTTTCTTAATGGGGCTGTACTGGGCTATTCTAAAAAATACCTAACAGAAAGATATGATGATATTGTTGAATTTTCAGAATTAGCTGATTTTATGGACGTGCCTATTCGGAATTTTTCTTCAGGGATGACCATGCGTCTTGCTTTTTCAATAGCAACACTTGTTGATCCTGATATTCTCATTGTAGATGAGATTTTATCCGTCGGAGATGGAAGTTTCCAGAAAAAAAGTGCGAAACGAATGAGAGAACTGATGAGCGGAGGAACAACAGTAATACTAGTTTCTCATAGTATTGAGCAAATTAGGGAAATGTGTTCAAAGGTTATATGGCTTGAGGATGGTTTAGTGCAGATGGTAGGAGATACACGGGATGTATGCAGGGCTTACAACGATAAAATGAAAAACGATTATCTAATAAATGAACAGAAAACTATGAGTAAAAAGGAAGATAACACAAACTGGAAAACGAAATTGTATACACCAACATCAATTGAAAAAATAGGTGAACTATATTTTATTGTGGACTGTTGGCATCATCGTGTTATATATAACAGTAATTTAACAGATCCTATTGAGAATTGGAAAACTCTATCGAATAATATAGGTGATCCGCATTCTATAGTTAGTGACGGAATATTCTATCTTGTTGAAGATGGACAACTTAATGAAGTCAAAGTGTTCAAGAAAGAAAACAATATTTTCAGGCAAATACAAATTATAGAACAATTGGGACGAAGACCAAACAGATTGATATATGATAGTGATAACAAGAAATATTATGGCATTTCTGCAATGTCACAACATGTATTTGTATTAAGTAATGAAGAAGATGAGACGATAATTTGTGAAAAAGTTATAAGGCTGGGCTATTTAAAAGAAGGCTCATATATAAGATCTATTAGTCTAATTGACAAAGAATTGTATTTCGTTTCGGGCCCGGGGAAAATAATAGTTGCTAACTATATGAATTCATCTTTTGATAAGCTACGTGAGTATAAAGTTCCATTTGAACTACAAGGTATGAATGATATCACTAAGATCGGCTCGTATTATTATATTAGCGTTTATCAAAATGGAGCAGGTGAGATTGCTCCTAGATTAGTAAGGGTAAAAGACTTGGATGATTTGGCTGAGTCCAAGTATGAAGACATTTATGCGGAATTAGGATTAGAAGGGGTACCATATAACTTTTCATTTATTGAAGATCGGGTTTTCTTAACTGAGATTGATTCTTATTCTAGCATAATCTCCTTCAAAGTGGATGGAGACAAAATAATAGATGTTTGTTCATATTACGAGGCCGGTCCTGCCACTGATTCTTCTTTATGGAGACGCAATTCCTAGTGATATCACGGTAGAGAAATCTAATCGAGGGAGAAAATATGGCTAATTTAAATATGGAATTTTATAAAGGTGAAAATGAATATACAGATGGGATTTCTGTTGAAAATGAAATTTTAGAAATTGTCCGTAATCAAGGTCATGTGAATCTTGAGGTGTTAAAAAATGTTAGTTGGCCGATTTTCTATCATCTTTCTCCTTTGAGGGAGAATATTTTGAACTGGTATCCTTTTAAAGAGGGCTGTTCCATCTTAGAAGTTGGATCCGGATGTGGTGCCCTTACTGGGTTACTATGTGAGAAAGCAGATTATGTTGCTTCAGTAGAACTCACCAAAACGAGAGCGACCATTAATTATGAGCGACATAAACATTTTGATAATCTGGATATTTTCGTTGGGAATTTAGAAAATATAACATTTGAAGATCGTTTCGACTATATCATTGTAAATGGAGTTTTGGAGTACGCGGGATCTTTTATTTCAGGTACCAGTCCCTATGAAACATTTCTTGGAAGATTATCAGCCTATTTAAATGATGATGGAAGTATTCTAGTGGGAATTGAGAATCGTTTAGGACTGAAATATTTTTCGGGCGCCAAGGAAGATCATACAGGAGAATTATTTGAGGGTTTAGACGGATACAAGACGGCGGACCGATCTGTAAAAACTTTTTCCAAGAATGAAATTATAAATTTGATGGATAGATCAGGGTTAAAAGTTGACCAATTTTACTATCCTTTTCCAGACTACAAATTTCCGGATTTTATTTATACGGATGATGGATTTGATAAAATTCCTTTATCTTATGATACTCATAGTTATGATGAAGATAGATATATGTTTTTTGAAGAAGTTCAAATGCAAAACCAACTTATAAATGAGAATGCAAAAGGTATATTCGCTAATTCGTTTTTAATTGCAGCAAGTAAGAGTTCGGCCGTAATGAAAGATGAAAACAATATACTTTTTGTTAAAGTCAATTCAAATAGAGACGATGCTTATAAAATTTGTACTGTACTGTATACTGATGGTGATACACTTAAAGTAAAGAAAAAGCCACTCACTATAGAAGCGATCACGCATCTCAAAAATATGGAAAGTCACCACAAACAAATGGATGGACTCAAAAACATGACTTTACTGCCTGTGGAGATCATTGATAAAGATTTGGTCTATGATTTTGTGCAGTTCCCTACGGTAGAAGTTGTCCTTCTGGAAAAGAAAGCTGTGAATGATGTTGCAGGCTTTAAAACATTGTTAACTCAATTTAATCAGATGATAGATTCCGCAACCCATAAGGAAATCAATGCTTACTCTAAGGAATTCCATTCAACCTTTGGTCTGCATAGAGTAGAAGAGGATTTGGAATTTACCAATTTCAAAAATATTGATGTGTTGTTTGATAATGTTTTTTATGATGAGCAGCAGCATTTTAAAATTTTCGATTATGAGTGGATCCTCGAATGTAAGTTGCCAGTAAAGTTTATATTTTGGCGCTCAGTTAAAGATTTTTTTGAGAAGTATGGTGAGCAAAAGTGGAGTGTAAGTGACATAGAAGTTTACGATTTTTTTGGAATTTCTAATGAAATGATTGACGTCTTTTACAAATGGGAGGCTCATTTTTCAGAGAATTATGTAAAGATGTTCAACAAAATCCCTTTCCAAAAAAATACAATAAAATTCCACAAAGAGACTGAAGTATTTAATGTTAATCATTGTAGTGCCAATTTATATTTGGATACTGGAAGTGGTTTTAATGATAATGAAAAAGAGCATGCGATTTATGATGCTACTTCTGAACGAGTAGTCCTGACATTTGATTTGGCTGCCTACTCTAATATAAAGAATATAAGATTCGATCCTGTAGAGGGAAAGTTAAGCGTTTGTGACATTATAAGTGCTAAAGTCAGTGGACAACCTGTTGAGGCAACAGCTTACAATAAGTATCCTTTTCATGCCAATGGGGATTTGTTCCTAACCACGGATCCGATGTATTTATTTACGTGCCCTCAATCAGAAAGCGTAGTTTTTGAGATCGAATTTGCAATTCGTTTTTTGGTTGCTAGTCAAATTAATGATGAAATTGAGAACAGCCTTGAAGTGGAAAAATCTTTGAACAATCAGTTAGAAATTTTCCAAGATGAAAATGAGAACTTGAAGCAAGTTAATCACAATCTAATAAACGAGACCGAGTCTCTGCATACCCAAGTTAGTGATCTTTTGACTCAACAGGTGGTAAAGGATTCAAAGTTTGAGGCCATAACACTTGAAAAAAATCAGTTGGCGGAGGAGTATCATACTCTAATTAATTCAACAACGTGGAAGATAACCAAACCAGTTAGGTTGACCATTGATAAACTAAAGAAGTTCAAAACTAAAACGATAAACCTTAATAGAGAAAGTCTAAAACTATTGAGGAAAACGAAACAAAATATCAAGAGTTATGGATGGAAGAAAACAGTGCACAAGATTCGAACAAAAGGACATGAGTCACTTTCTAATGTTAAAAAATCCAACGAAATAGCGGAGAATATATCCAATGATTCAACATGGAAAGTAATTGAAAAGTGGATTAATGAAACGCCGCATGAATTCATTGACATTTTCCATGTTCCGATGGGATGGAACACACCGTTGTTCCAGAGATTCCAACATTTGTCGATACAAGCTGGGAACGTAGGGGGGATCTCCTTTTACGGAGCACACCCTTTAGTGGACAAGGATATTGAAGTATTCAAATTTATATCGCCAACCTTATGTATAGTAAATCTTGATAACTACGAAATAAAGAAGGGCTTATTTGAATTGTTGGATAGACAGAACTGCATGAGAATAATAAGGCTCCAATCCATTGATTTAGCAACCACAATTGAGGAACTGGAAGTATATCTCAGTAAAGGTTATCACATCGTTTATGAGTACATCGACGAAATTACTCCTCAAATCACGGGTGATATACCTAAGTTTGTAATGGAACGACATCAATATGTTTTGGCGAATGAACAGATAACTGTAGTCGCGACCTCAGATAAATTATATGGTCAAATAGAGCCCTATCGTAATACCAACATGGAAATGATCACAAATGGGGTGGATTACGAGCATTGGAATATTGATGGGGGGGATATCCCTTGCCCTGCTGACATTCAGTATATTTTGGATAAGAAAAAAATCATTGTCGGCTATCACGGTGCACTTGCACAGTGGATAGATTATAAGTTGTTAAACAGGATAGCTGACGATAAAAGGTTTGAGTTATTACTAATAGGATATGAGCACGATGATTCACTTAAAGAAAGTAGAATACTTCTAAAAGATAACGTTCACTTTATAGGATCGAAACCCTATAGTGAACTTAGCAAATATAGTGCCTTTTATGATGTAGCCATTTTACCATTTGTGATGAATGATTTAACCAAATCCGTCTCACCAGTAAAAATATTTGAATATATGGCACAGAATAAACCGATCGTAACTTATGCGTTGCCAGAATGTCTAAAGTATAAATCTTGTATTATTTCGTATTCCGAGGATGAGTTTGTAAAAAATTTAAACAAGGCGTTATCTTTACGTTTTGATGAATCATATCTTTCCCTAATGAAAAATGAAGCCTTGGAAAATACTTGGAAATCAATCATGGAGAGAACTATAGCATTGGTTAATTCTAACCATGTCCCATTAGTTAATGTTGAACAAGACGTTGCAGTATATCAAAGTGCGCCTAACTATGTACAGGAGACTGAATGGTATCAGAACATGAAGAAAGTTTTCTGGAAGACACCTTTTATGTCTAATAGTCTGAAAAGCAAATTCATTTATCGAGTCAAGAGAAAATTCAAGCCTGAATTGTTAAACTATGAGGCGGCCAACAAAGATAGTACTGAGAAAATTGAAATAAGAATGACGGCAACACCTGAGAATGCATTCCAGTCAGATTATATTTCTCAGATTTTAGGTCTCCCTGAATCAGGAAAGGATTCATATGTTCCGATAACTGACGAATCCTATCAATTTAAAAAAGGTGATCCTAAAATTATTGCGTACTACCTGACACAGTTTCATCCGGATAAACATAATGAGGAATGGTGGGGGAAAGGGGTAACAGAATGGAATAATGTTTGTAGAGCTGTTCCTCAGTTTGTTGGACATTACCAACCTAGATTGCCAGGAGAACTTGGTTTCTATGATTTAAGGATAAAAGAGAATATGTTAAGACAGATTGAATTAGCGAAAATGTATGGTGTACACGGGTTTTCATTTTACTATTACTGGTTCGATGGCGAACGATTACTCGAAAAGCCAATTGAAATGTTCCTCTCGAATCGGAGTATGAATTTTCCTTTTTCCATTTGTTGGGCTAATGAAAATTGGACTAGGCGTTTTGATGGGACAAACACAGATATTCTTATGGAACAGCCGAAAACTGTAGAAAGTTATCAAGAAGTTATGCATGATATGATACGTTTTCTAAAAGATGACCGCTATATTACTGTAGAAAACAAAAAGGTTATTACAGTATATAGGCCTTCCCTTATACCTGAACCAAAAAAAGTCATTCAATACTGGAGAAAGTATTGTGCAGACAATGGTGCGGGAGAGCTATACATTATAGGAGTAAAAGAAAATATGGTTGAGATGGATCTTCTAGAAATAGGGTTTGATGCCATATCGGAATTCCATCCAGGAACAGTGTATCAGAACTCGAAAAATATTACGGAAGAGATAAATTATATAAGAAAAGATTTTTCAGGACAGGTGTTTGATTATAGGGACCTAGTAGAGAACCAGAGATACTTTGAGTACAATCTCCCTAAACTCTATCGGGCTGTTATGCCTATGTGGGACAATACTGCCAGGAGAAATAATAAAGGCATGATTTATCATGGCGCAACACCAGACTTATATAAAAGATGGCTCAAAGATGTTATAAATGAAGGCGCCAATAGAACTGACATCGAAGACCGAATGGTGTTCATCAACGCTTGGAATGAATGGGGAGAAGGGGCATACCTTGAGCCGGACAAAAAATATGGATACGCCTATTTACAGGCCACGAAGGAAGCGGTGGAGGAAACCAGAGGAGAATAAATCTCCTTTGGCTTCCTGTGTATCTACTAAATCCATCGGAATGTGAAAATATTTATAGAATTGAATTGACAACGTTAGGAGTATGCTATGTTTGACTTGAAAGAGTTTAAAGCAGAGTTTGCATTGGATCTTAAATGCTTCAAAGAATATGTTAAACAAAATTATTTTTTATTTATTATTGGCTTAATTCTAATTGGTATAGCGTATGGTATTCCTTTAACCCAATATACACTATCTATTGATGAAGAAAAGGCAATGTTCTCGACAACTGTAGATAAAGACTGGGGAGAACAAGGTAGATTTGGAATTGTACTGTTAAAGATGATATTTTTTAATTGGCACTCTAATTCAATAACAAGTACATTCCTTGCAATCGTATGTTTATTTTTTAGTAGTATTTTAGGTGCATTTATTTTTAGCTTTTTCTCTAATGAAACCCGAATTAATGGGAAAAATAGTTTGGGTTATATTTTTATATTTTTGTTTATAACGTTTCCGTTTCATTCTGAAAATATTGGCTTCGCAATGATGAGTTTTGAGCTGTATGTTGGATGGATCTTAGTTTTACTTTCTTTTTTCTTTATTTGTTCAACAATCCTATTGAGAAAGAGTAGTTTATATTTTGTCTTGGGTGTTGTGTTGTTGACTTTTTCCATTTCAATTTATCAGTCATTTTTGTTTGTTTATGTGGGCGGAGTTTTTAGTGCAACATTTTTGTTTTTACTGAGTAGTGAGATGAATGCAATTAAACAGACTAATTTATATTACGTATACTTGAAATATTTCTTTGGTGTAGTATTGGCGTATGGTCTTTACTTCTTTATAAATTTTATAGTGGAGTTATATTATCCTTCTACGGGTTATGTAGACAATTTTATGGTTTGGGGTAAGTCTGATTTCAAAGAGATCGTTGGAAATTTATTGGCATACTTTTCAGGGATTTTCCTTGGAAGATCGGCTCATGGTGGCATTATCATCACGATTTCGTATTGTATTGGTCTGATTTCTTGCATGTTACTTTTGATATCTTTATTACGCAAAAGATATATGATTCGTACTTTTATTACTTTTATCGGAGTCCTTTTTACACCACTTCTCATGCCTATACTTCTTGGAAGTGCAGTTCCAATACGTACAAGTTTAACGTGGGCATTAGTTATACCTGTGATATGGATGGGATTAAATATTCTCATAAAGAGCAAATACTTAAAAGTTATAGTTTTTCTGGTTTTGATTATATTTGCCGTATCTCAAGCGCTGGCACTTTCTAGGCTTTTTTATGGCGATTATATGCGTTATCAAAATGACGTTAGACTGGCGAATCAAATTGGAGCAGTAATATCCAATCTAAATCAAGGAGAAGACCCCTCGTTACCCGTGCTTTTTGTAGGTAAGTATCCGCAAAAACAAGATGAGAATGTTATTAAGCAGGAGGTTCTAGGATACTCATTTTATGAATGGGACGGTTCTGAAACAAAAAGAATCCGTTTGTTTATGAAATCCCTAGGCTATGATTATATTTCACCAACAGAACAACAGAGAAAGATTGGTAACGAAGCTGCTGTAAATATGCCTGCTTGGCCCTATAAAGGGTCTGTAGCCATAAAAAACGATATTATTATCGTAAACCTCTCAGAAAATCAAGAAAAATATAAATTAAGTATAATTCAAGAAAGTGACAAAGTTAGATCTGCAGTAGCTGGATCTCAAGTTAGTTATGATTTATTAAGGGATAGAAAAGAAGTTGGCGTATTTGATATGAATGTTTTACATGAGGATACCAATTCTGTAACTTACAAGGCGGGTTCATATGATCCTCAAGTATCGTTTGTTTTAAGCCAGCCAATGAAATCAAATGATTATAAATTTATAGAGATGGAATTTATAAGCGATGTTGATGGTGAGGGGTATCTATTCTTCGCACAAGAAAATGAACAATATTCAGGAAAATTTAGCACTAATATGATGGTTAAAAAAGGATTAAATAGAATTGTTGTAAAAAAACAAGTTTTAATGAATAACATTGGTTCTTTACGAATCGATCCACCTAACAATGCTAACTTTACTATTGAAAAAATTCATTTTTATTAATTGATTCTTTAGTGATGTGAATACACCCTTTCTTTTTTTCTCCGAATATTGAAGTAGAAAACTTGAAGATAGATACTAGTTTGTATTTTCATTTAATATAATAATTGAGTCGTGGAAAAGAGTTGAAAGTAATGTTTGTGAAACAGTGGAAAAATATAACGATATTCTTTTTATCGATATTAATGTTTTTTTATTACTTAAGGACAAATTACAATGTTTCTTATTATGATGAAGCTGGCTATATGAACTTGAGTAAAGCCATACTTGAAAATGGATTATTCAGTTTGATTAGTGATTTAAGGACTTATCTCTATCCTCTAGTTATCTCAATAATCAGTATTTTCACTGATGGAGACCCTTTTGTAATTAAAGTAGTTGTCAGTATTTTTCAGTATGTAATTTATTCATATACAATTCTTAAATTAGCGAAGTATTTCGGAAACTATCATAATAACAACTTAGCATACTACTCGGTTTTATGTTTTGGTTTATTAAATCCATATTTTATTCATGCAACTACGTTGCTCTTAACAGATATGCTTGCTTCATGCTTTATTTTATTAGCACTATCTTCGTTGATGTTTGGTGATTTCGGAAAGAAAATTACCTATTTTCAAATTTTTGGATACATTAATGCTAGTGTTATGATTCGGCCTTCATCATTAATTTTCATCCCAATAGTTTTATTATTGCTATTTGTTAGAAATTATATGTTTAAAGACGTCCGTATTTGGACAAGCATCTTAAGCTTTTTAGCCTTATCAGTGCTGTTTTTTCCTCAGCTATTTAACAATGTAAAATACTATAATGATTGGAATCCACTACTGCATGCAAATCTATATGAATTTCAAAGTAATCTTGCTGCTTCGAATTTAAAGTATGGAACTGTAGTTATTCCTGGGGAACATCCAAAACTTTTTTATGCTTCACCGTTCGTAGAAAGCATGGAAGCTGAAAGCATCTATAGTTTGATATTTACTGATTTCTTTGCTTTCTTGATTACGTATCTCTCACATTTATTCGGAGTTCTGGATTGGGGATACATTCAGATATATATATCGAATTTTTATCCACCTAGCAGAATATTAGGTTCATTGTTTTTATACGTTTTTTGGATAGTTAGTTTTTACGGTCTAGCTTCATTTTTGAAAAGCTGCAAAGAGAAAAAAGAGCAAAAGATTGGAGTATTCATTGCCTTAACCTTAAGTACCTCTTTTATACTCTACTGGGCCTTCCTGGGGACAACAATTATTGAATCCAGATTTGGCTACCCATTATACTTATTGATGTTGTTTTATTTCGCATATGGGGTCAAAAGAATAGTGGAATATATTCAGATTCACCAAAGAAACGCTACTATAAGTATGCTTAAATTATCAATATCGATACTATTTAGTATAGGGCTGGTCTTGGTTATATTCTATTTGTCGTTCCTAATGGACTATCAAACAGGAAGAATCAACTGGATCAACTGGCTTGGATTATAATTACCAAATGGATTTTTTCCTATGGCTGCTTTAGTTAACTTTAGTACCCGGTTGCGGTTTGTTCATTATAATAAAGTTCGGAGTGGATAAGTATGTTAGTTAGCAGTAGTAAAATTGTTGAAATAGGTGAACTAGGCGATGAGAGGGGGTATTTGGCTGTCCTGGAGCAGAATAAATTGTTACCTTTCGAAATTAATCGAGTTTTTTACATTTACAAAACCTCTCCAGGTGTCCGTAGAGGGTTTCACGCTCACTACAAGACAAGACAGGCATTGGTGTGTGTGTCTGGAGCATGTAAGGTGTATCTGGACAATACATTAAGAAAAACAGACGTATTGCTAGACTCTCCTACGAAAGTCCTTATTCTTGAACCGAGTGATTGGCATGAAATGTATGATTTTTCACCTGATTGCGTATTGCTGGTCCTTGCTTCACATTTATACGACCCGGAAGATTACATTCGTGATTATGATCAATTTTTGGAGGTGTATGGTGGGTGAAAAGTTATTTTGTGCATCCCCAAGCCATTGTCGAAACCAACGATATTGGTGACGATTCACGGATTTGGGCATTTGCTCACGTTCTGCCTAAAGCTAAGATTGGCTCAAATTGTAATATTAACGACCATACTTTTATTGAAAATGAAGTAATTATAGGAAATAATGTAACGGTAAAATCAGGAGTCTATATTTGGGATGGAGTCACTATACAGGACAACGTTTTTATAGGACCTAATGTAACTTTCACCAATGACCTTAGACCACGATCTAAACAGTACCCGCCCGAATTTCTTCAAACAATTCTAGAGGAATGGGCATCTATAGGAGCAAACTCTACTATAGTAGCTGGAAATACTGTTGGTAAGTATGCTATGGTTGGAGCCGGCTCTGTTGTTACCAAAAATATTCCTAATAATACTTTATGGTATGGAAATCCAGCGGAGTTCAGAAGTTATATTTGCAATTGTGGAGTAAAATTAAACGAAATGTTGCAATGTTCAGAATGCCACAAGCAGTACTTTTTGGAAGGCGGCTTCATTGTAGAAGATTAAAACTTCATGGAAAATAGGTGAGCAAAGGTGATTCCTTTTTTAGATCTTAAAAAAATTAATCTGCGCCATGAACAGGCTATTTTGGACGGAGTACATAAAGTCCTTCATTCAGGTTGGTACGTCTTGGGTAATAGCGTAAAAGTTTTTGAAAATGAATTTGCTGCATATTGTGGTACACACTATTGTGTGGGTGTTGCCAATGGCTTGGATGCTCTTGAACTTATTATTCATGCTTACAACATTGGACCAGGTGATGAGGTTATCGTGCCTTCTAATACCTACATCGCTTCGATATTGTCGATTTCTGCCAACGGTGCTACTCCCATTTTAGTGGAGCCTGACTTGCTATCATACAATCTGGATCCTTCTAAAATAGAAAAACATATCACTCCGAATACAAAAGCAATTTTAGTAGTTCATTTGTATGGACAATCCTGTGATATGAATCCTATTCGAGAAATTGCAAATCGTTATGATTTGAAGATTATAGAAGACTGCGCCCAGGCACACGGAGCAATGTATGGAGATCAAAGGGTTGGAAATCTTGGAGATGCAGCTGCCTTCAGTTTTTATCCAGGCAAAAATTTGGGCGCGCTTGGGGATGGCGGAGCAGTCACAACAAATGATGAGACTTTGTTTAATAAACTATGCGCTCTTCGAAATTATGGTTCTCATAAAAAGTATGAAAATTTATATAAGGGATACAACAGTAGACTGGATGAGATTCAAGCTCCCATCTTGAGTGAAAAATTAAAGTGGCTTGATCATGATAATGAACGTAGGAGAGAAATTTCTTTATATTACCTAAATAATATTACTAACTCAAGCGTTGCTCTACCTAATGTACAGTCTGGTCCTGAATCTCATGTGTGGCATCTTTTTGTAATTCGCGTAGAACATCGGAATCACTTTATAGAATACATGAACAGGAATAACGTACAGACTATGATTCATTATCCGATTCCTCCTCATAAGCAGGAAGCCTATAAGGAATGGAATGATCTTGTATTTCCTATATCTGAGAAAATACATGCTGAAGTGGTTAGTCTTCCCATCAGTCCAGTTATGGAAATAGAGGATATCAAGAGAGTTGTGGAGGTTGTAAATGAGTACAGAACGAATTAAATTCTCTATTGTTGTGCCCATTTACTACAATGAGTTAAATATTCCCCTCACTATACCGCGACTGCAAAAACTGCAAAATCTTATGCCTGAGTGTGATTTAGAATTTGTTTTTGTTGATGATGGGTCAAAAGATAAATCTTTGGAGTTACTGCTTGAAGCGAGGAATCAAGATTCAAGAATTAAAGTGATAAAACTTAGTCGTAACTTTGGCTCCATGTCCGCTATTCAAGCCGGACTAAAATATACAACTGGAGAATGTGTTGGGGTTATTGCGGCTGATTTGCAAGATCCACCTGAGATGTTTAGAGAGATGCTGGATTACTGGAAAACGGGTAAAAAGATTGTGCTTGGAACTAGAGCGGATCGGGAAGAATCGTTTTCCCAGAAGTTATTTTCAAATACGTACTATTACTTTCTGGAGAAACTTGCCTTAAAGGATTATCCGAAAGGTGGATTTGATTTTTTATTAATTGATCGGCAGGTTGTTCAGGAAATTCTTCACATTGAAGAGAAAAACACAAATGTGATGAGCCTGATTTTCTGGCTGGGGCATGATCAAGCTCAAATTCCCTATATTAGACAAGAGCGGAAATTAGGTAAATCAAGATGGACGCTTGCGAAAAAAGTGAAGTTATTTGTAGACTCATTTGTAAGCTTTTCATATGCGCCTATCCGCTTTATGTCCATGATAGGATTTTCTACGGCCATACTTAGCATATTATATGGTGTTTTTGTAGTAATAAGTACGTTTTTTGGAATCATTGAATTACAAGGATGGACCACAATTATTGCATTAATCACTTTTTTGCTAGGTATCATAATGGTAATGCTGGGGATTATTGGAGAATATCTTTGGAGGATTCTGGATGAGAGCAGGAAACGGCCTTCCTATGTTATTGACGAAACATTTGAATAAGGAATTTCTGAAATTTGTGATCAGTGGAGGAATAAATACGTTGGTCACATACCTGATGTATTTACTTTTGCTTCTGTTCTTTAATTATTCCTTATCTTACTCCGTATCTTATGTAATAGGCATATTTCTATCCTATTATCTGAACTCGGTATTTGTTTTTAAAGAAAAAGTATCATTTATTAAATTCCTTAAATTCCCAATTGTTTATTTGGTACAATACCTAGTCAATTTACTGCTTCTCTATATTTTAGTTGAGTACTTACAATTATATGTTCAAATCGTGCCTTTAGTTGCCATGATAATTACAGTTCCGATCACCTTTCTCTTAACCAAAACGATTATAAAAAGCAAATAATGGAGGCTATACTTATGAAAGGTATAATTCTAGCAGGAGGTACAGGCTCACGTTTGTATCCCTTGACTAAAGTTACCAATAAACATCTTCTCCCTGTAGGGAAGTATCCTATGATCTTCCATTCAGTATACAAGCTTAAGCGAGCAGGTATAAAAGATATCCTTATCGTAACAGGGAAAGAACATATGGGAGATGTAGTCAACTTGCTTGGAAGTGGAAGTGACATGGGTGTTACTTTCACATATAAGGTTCAGGACGAGGCGGGTGGGATCGCACAAGCTCTTGATCTTGCTGAACATTTTGTAGGTGACGATCAAATGGTGGTCATTTTGGGGGATAACGTATTTTCTGATGATATTGCCCCCTATGTTGAGAATTTTCGAATTCAAGGGACAGGGGCCAAAATACTAATTCAAAAAGTATCCGATCCCCAACGATTTGGAGTTCCCGAGATCGAAGGTTCAAGTATTATATCTATCGAAGAGAAGCCGCAACAGCCTAAAAGCAATTATGCTGTAACTGGCATATATATGTTTGATAGCCAGGTATTTGACATTATTAAAACATTGAGACCATCGGCACGAGGAGAACTTGAAATAACAGATGTGAACAATGCATATATTCAAAATGGGCAGCTGACTTTTGATATATTGCAAGGCTGGTGGACAGATGCAGGGACTCATGCTTCTCTCGCCAGAGCAAACGAGTTATCTCAAGAGATTCTTTTTGGAGAAGAGTTTGGAAAATTAAAACTATAATAAAGGGGAGCTCAGTGATGAAAGTGACTTCCTTAAAGTTACAGGGGGCTGTTCTGCTCGAACCGGTGGTTCACGGAGATCACCGGGGTTTTTTTATGGAAAGCTATAACGACCAGCTTATGAAGCAGCACGGACTCCATTATCATTTCATTCAGGATAACCAATCTTTGTCTGCGCAGCCTGGCGTATTGCGAGGATTGCATTATCAGCTCAGCCCTAAATCGCAAACGAAGCTGATTCGTGTCATATCCGGTGCAATCTACGATGTGATTGTGGACATTCGCCAAGGGTCGCCAACCTTTGGTCAGTGGGAAGGATTTATCCTGGGTGAGCAGAACCACCGTCAACTATTGGTACCCAAAGGATTTGCCCATGGCTTCTGTACCCTAGTGCCAAACACCCAAGTCTTGTACAAAGTAGACGAATACTATTCCCCGGAGAAGGACCGAGGCATACTATGGAGTGACCCGGCACTTGGAATTGATTGGCCCACATCAAATCCGACCTTATCAGATAAGGACAAAAGGCACCCATTGCTGAAGGACGCAGAAATCAATTTCAATTTCGAAGTGAAGTAATTAGGAGGTTTCAACCATATGAAACTGCTTGTTACCGGCGGTGCCGGATTTATTGGAAGTAACTTTGTCATGTATATGCTCCAACAATACCCAGACTATGAGATCATCAACGTAGATACACTCACATATGCGGGCAATCTGGAGAATTTGAAATCACTTGAAGGCAACAAGCGGCATACTTTCGTCAAAGCAGATATCACTGATGCCAAGGAGATGGACCACCTGATCGGTCAGGGCGTGGATGTGGTGGTTAACTTTGCTGCCGAATCTCATGTGGATCGCAGTATCTTAGAACCGGATGTGTTTGTAAGGACAAACGTAAATGGTACTCAGGTATTACTGGATGCCGCCAAAAAACACAATGTCACCAGGTTTGTCCAAGTTTCAACCGATGAAGTCTACGGTTCTCTCGGACCTACAGGATTGTTCACGGAAGAGACGCCACTTCAGCCCAATAGTCCATACTCTGCCTCCAAGGCTGGAGGAGATTTATTGGTACGTGCTTATCACGAGACCTTTGGTCTTCCTGTAAATATTACGCGCTGTTCCAACAACTACGGACCATTCCAGTTCCCTGAGAAACTCATTCCACTCATGATCTCGCGTGCGTTGAATGATGAAGCTCTTCCTGTCTACGGAGACGGGTTAAACATTCGAGACTGGCTGTACGTTGAGGATCACTGCAGTGCCATCGATCTAGTCATTCACCAGGGACGCAATGGTGAGGTATACAACATTGGTGGCAATAACGAGCGGACTAACGTGCACATCGTGAAAACCATTCTTGAGCAGCTTGGCAAGCCCGAGTCGCTAATCAAATATGTGCAGGATCGCCCTGGTCATGATCGCAGATATGGTATTGACCCGACCAAAACGATGAATGAACTCGGCTGGAAGCCAAAATATAATTTTGAGACAGGAATTAAAGAAACCATCCAGTGGTATCTCGATAACAAAGAATGGTGGACGCGTATTCAGTCTGGTGCCTATCAGGATTACTATGTGAAGCAGTACGGTTCTCGTTTGGGAGACGCCAAGGCATGAAGGTGCTTTTGACTGGAGCCAATGGACAATTGGGACAGGATATGGTGCTTCTTTTGGAAAAAGAGGGGCATGACGTTCTGGCTTGTGATCGCGAACAATTGGATATTACAGACCAGCTTCAATGCAACGATGTTATATCGACTTATCATCCAGAGGTGGTCATTCATTGTGCGGCTTATACTGCGGTGGATGCCGCCGAGACGGATGTAGATGGAGCCTATCTAGTCAACGCCACAGGAACCCGAAATATTGCGGTAGCTGCTGAGCGTATTGGAGCAAAGCTCATTTATATCAGTACGGATTATGTATTTGACGGTACCTCCGATGCGCCTTACCAAGAATATGATAACACGAATCCCCAGAGCGTCTACGGTAAGTCTAAGCGTGCTGGAGAGCTGTTGGTGCAATCCTTATCTTCCCGATGGTTTATTGTCCGCACTTCGTGGGTGTATGGCGTTTACGGAAATAATTTTGTGAAAACCATGTTGAAACTTGGTCAGGAGAAGCCGAAGCTTCAAGTCGTAAACGACCAAAAAGGATCACCCACGTATACGGTTGATCTAGCCTACTTCTTGCATGATTTAATGAGTACTGAAAAATACGGCCTCTACCACGCTTCCAACAGTGGGGCATGTACATGGTACGAATTCACTCAAGCAATTTTTGAGGAGGCTCAGTTATTATCTGGTTTCCACATTCAAGCTGAAGTTTATCCTTGTGGTACAGAGCAGTTTCCTCGTCCTGCCCCGCGCCCGCGAAATTCGGTGCTGGAGCATCTGTCGATTCGAACCAATGGTTTTAATGATCTTAGACCTTGGCGTGAAGGACTACGCGATTTTTTGAAAGAAATACACATAGAGCAGAATTGAGTCATTTAAACCTCCCGCCCAGTAACTTATGAGCGGGAGATTTCGTTTATAATAGAGTAATCTCTACAGGAGAATGTCTAACGTTATCTGATAATGAGGTGCGATGTGAAACAACCCAAGGTATTAATTATGATGTCCACCTACAATGGTGAGCGCTATATCAATGAACAGATGGATAGCCTGATGGCCCAAATAAATGTGGAGACTCAAATCTATATAAGAGACGATGGATCTACAGACAGTACAATAGAGAAGTTGAGACTATATGTTGAAGCATATCCGGATCGGATCCATTTTCGTTCAGAGGACAATCTGGGGGTTATTCGTAGTTTCTTCGAGTTAATGAGGTTTTCTCTACCTACGTTTGACTATTATGCTTTTTGTGATCAGGATGATGTATGGGAACAAGATAAGCTTATTCGAGCAGTTACATTGCTACAGACCAGGAGCGCAGCAATTCCTTTGCTCTATTGTTCTTCAACTCAGATGGTAGATCAGCACTTAAACGCTATTGGTGTATGGCCTAAGGTTCCCCAAAAGTCACTTGAACTACACAATGCATTAGTGGAAAATTCGTGTGTCGGGTGCACGATGGTTATGAATGATATTACATTTAATCAAGTTAGAAGCAACCTCCCTTCTGAATTAAGTAAAGTGATTATGCACGATTGGTGGATTTTTCTGTACGTCACTACTTTCGGGGAGGTGATTTTTGATGAGCAACCCAGTATACAGTATCGGCAGCATGAAGGTAATGTACTTGGTGGGGGGCGTGATGGATGGGTTCAGAAATGGCGCAAGCGTGTGAATCGATTTGTGAACGGGAACAACCATTATGTTTTAAGCAAACAGGCTAAATTATTTCTTGATATGTATAAAGATTCCCTAACCCATGCACAAATTGAAGAAATAAGAAACTTGCTTCACTGCTTAGAAAAAAATGTTATTGATAGAACTTGGTACGCGTTTAAGACACCTTTTTACAGACAGTCTTTTCTGGATAATATTGTTCTGAAATTAGTTATTATTGCAGGTAAACTCTAATAAATGTATGCATTGCTTTCTGCTTCTGCTATTCAAAATATGCTATACTCACGTTAAGTGTATAAAAGCCATGCTAGTATTGGGTTTACATCATAATCTATTTTATTTTCATGATCGTGTTTTTATATAAAGCACCACAAGTCAGGAGTTTTACAAATGACCCAAGTATCAGAAGCCGCCCATCCGGTCGGTTTACAATTAACAGAGGCATCTCAAATGTTCGACACCAGCATCATCATCGTCAACTACAACACCCGTCAGTTGACGCTGGATTGTCTGGACTCTGTCTATGCCTCCAATACCTCTTACAGCTACGAGGTCATCGTCGTGGACAATGCCTCGCGGGATGATTCTGTACAAGCGATCCGAGAGGCATATCCTCAAGTTCATCTTATAGCTAATCAGAACAACACAGGTTTCGCCGTAGCCAATAATCAAGGAATGGAAGTAGCCAAAGGACGCTATATCCTCCTCCTCAATTCTGACACGGTCGTTCAGCCAGACACGCTACATACCATGATCTATTTCATGGATCGTCATCCAGAGATAGGGGCTTCAGGCTGCAAAGTCATTCTGCCGGATGGCTCGTTGGACAAAGCATGCAAGCGTGGATTTCCTACACCATCGGCTTCATTTTATTATGCATTCGGTATTTCTCGTCTTTTCCCAGATCGGCCCAAGTTTAATCAATATCAACTGGGACATTTGAGCCCGGATGATGAATATCCGGTGGACTGTCTTGTCGGTGCGTTCATGCTAGTGCGGCGTGAGACGATTGACCAGGTTGGCGGGTTGGATGAGACGTTCTTTATGTATGGAGAAGATATTGACTGGTGTTATCGCATCAAAGAGGCGGGATGGGGCATTTTTTATTATCCGCGTACATATATTGTGCACTACAAGGGTGGTAGTGCCCGTCGCAAACCTTTGAAAATAACGTATGAGTTTCATAGAGCGATGTGGGTGTTCCACCGCAAACACTACGCGAAGAAGTACAATCTACTCACGAATACGGCAGTGTGTGTGGGCATCTCGCTCAAATTTACTTTGTCCCTGCTGCGCAGCAAATTGTCCCCTCCTTCTCGACAAGGGCAGACTGCAACCCGCATGAGAGCGGAGAATGAGACATCTTCCGAGGTGAACCCATGATTCGGCGTAATCAACGATTTCTAACCCAATTGTATATTGCGGCTGATTTTGGCGTGATTCAGCTTTCATTCTTGCTAGCCTGGTGGCTGAAATTTGAGAGTGACCTGTTAACGAACCAAAATCCACTACCTATAGAGAAATATATGATGTGGAGCTTGGTTTACGCAGTTCTTGCCATCATCACAGGACTGATGTCCTCTCTGTATATAGCCAAGCGAAAAAAACGATTTGTAGACGAACTTTGGAAAATCGTTCAGTCTCATGGCATAGCCTTCTTCATGTTGCTGAGCCTGATGTTCTTTTTCAAAGAAGTAAACATCTCACGTGCATATCTCGCCATGTATATGATAGGCAATGTATCATTCACACTGTTTTATCGCTATATAGTGAAAGTGCAACTGAAACGCTTGCGCAAAAAAGGCTTCAACCGTCAGTTTGTGCTCATCCTTGGTGCTGGATCACTAGGCAAGCGTTTCTATGACAACCTTAGAAATTATCCCGAACTTGGATATGAAGTGACTGGATTCCTGGATGATTATCGTCACTGGGATCAGAGTGAACAGAAAAGATACAAACCCATTCTTGGCCGAATCGATGAACTGGAAGAGTTCTTGTCTACGCATCTTGTTGATGAAGTCATTCTGGCATTACCTCTGGATGCTCATGATAAGTATTCGCATATTATCAATGTGTGTGAGAAGGCAGGAGTACGAACTCTAATCATTCCTGATTTCTTTGACTACTTGCCAGCACGACCGCATTTCGATAACTTTGCGGGTATGCCCATGATTAACGTTCGCGACATTCCACTGGATATTGCGGTGAACCGATTGATGAAGCGGGCATTTGACGTTGTGTTTTCTCTAACCGCAATCGTATTGACTTCTCCAGTTATGCTTGTTGTTGCTCTAGGTGTCCGACTGACATCATCTGGTCCGATCATCTTCAAACAAGAGCGAGTAGGACTTAACCGACGCAACTTCATGATGTTCAAATTCCGCTCGATGAAAGTCATTCCTGAGGGGACAATGGACACAGGGTGGTCCACCAAGAATGATCCGCGACGAACGGCTTTTGGCACTTTTATAAGACGCACAAGTCTAGATGAGTTACCTCAATTTTTCAACGTTTTGCTTGGTCATATGAGTGTAGTTGGCCCTAGGCCAGAACGTCCTTACTACGTGAATCAATTCCGAGATGAAATACCGAAATATATGATCAAACACCATGTCCGCCCAGGAATCACAGGGTTGGCACAGAGCAAGGGATTACGAGGAGATACCTCAATCGAGGATCGAATTGAACAAGATATCTTTTATATTGAAAACTGGTCTTTATTATTCGATATCAAAATCATATGGGAAACCATTCGAAATGGTCTCAAGAATGCATATTAGGATTACCTGAAGGTATTGATTTACAATTTCATCCCACCATTTAACAGCCGCCTCCGGGCGGCTGTTTTGTTTTGCACCTCCTCAATTCGGGTAGTTAGCTATCAAAAAGGTACTGAGGATGTGAATGCCATATGAAACGCATTGCCGCCGTGTTAATACTACTGATCGTCACCGTGGGCACACTCTTTTTCGCCTATGAAAGTGAGAGTGAGGAACAACGGGACGGATTTACCGCTTATAGATTAATCGCCCACGCCATGGGCAGCATTCGTGATCAACCATATACCAACGCCTATGAAGCGATGATCGCCAATTACGAGAAAGGCACACGTGTTTTTGAGATCGACTTTATGCTGACATCGGATCGCAAAGCCGTAGCCAGACATGAGTGGACCGCTAATATGAGTAAAATGCTAGGACAGGACCAAGAGCTTCCCGAGGAAAAACAGGCCGGAGCGTTGACACATGATGAATTCATGGATACGCCAATCTTGGGCATGTACCAACCCATGGATGCCGATGGCATTATAGATGTACTGGCTCAGTACCCGGATATGTATATCGTAACCGACACCAAGGAACAGAAGGATGAGGATATACAGCAGGTGTTAAGATCCCTCGTGGATGCAGCCAAAGAACATGATCCATCCGTGCTGGATCGAGTGGTTGTACAGATCTATAACGAACCGATGCTTGAAACGGTGAAAGAAGTCTATGCATTCCCTTCCATTATCTATACGTTATATGCCACACAGGATACAGAAGATCAGGTTGTTGATTTTGTACAAAAAAATGATATTGATGCCGTGACTATGCCGGAATATAAAGTAAACCAGAATTTCGTCGCCAAGCTGAATAGTGCAGGCTCAGTCACCTACGTGCATACTATCAATGACACTGAACAGGTGGCTAACTATGAGAAATGGGGCGTGTACGGGGTGTACTCGGACGTGCTGACGGAGCAGAAGTTGGATGAGATGAATACACGTTTTGCCTGGAAACCGTAAAAATTCATGTTTTTCTGTTCCCCTTTTTATACGAACATTGACACTCACTGTCTGCTGACTTAGACTTAGTTTACAAGCTTTCTAGGATGCAGAAGAACCTCTGGAGGAATGTTCGTTGATAGACATGATTAAGCAGTGGAGACATGTATTTAAGCTTGACCCGGACAGGGAGATTACGGACGAAGAACTTGATCTGGTCTGCATGTCGGGGACCGATGCGATTATCGTCGGCGGATCTTCCGGAATTACTTATGATAATACGGTAGACCTGATGTCCCGTGTGCGTCGTTATGAGTTGCCATGTGTGCTTGAAGTATCTGATCTGGAGGCTGTTGTTCCCGGCTTTGATGGATATTTGATCCCTATGGTCCTGAATGCAACGGACAGCAAATGGATGATTGGGCACCACCAGCAAGCCATAGAGCGTTATGGTTATCTTATCCCTTGGGATCTGCTGATTGCCGAGGGTTATATTGTGCTTAATGCAAACTCCACGGTAGCGCGGTTGACTGGTGCAGATACGGATCTGACGACAGGAGCTGCCGTGGCATATGCCCAGGCAGCGGAGCGTCTGCTCAATCTTCCAATCGTATACATGGAGTACAGTGGAACGTTCGGAGATATGGAGCTTGTTGGTGAGACACACAGACAATTGGAGCGGGCACACCTTATCTACGGCGGTGGAATTGATGATCCGGAGAAAGCCTCGCAAGCTGCCCAGGTGGCAGATACCATCGTGGTAGGCAACATTGTGTACAGCGATTTGAATAAGGCACTTGAGACGGTGTTGGCTGTAAAAGGTACCATTTAATCGGTTTAGTTTACCATTCCCCCATTTTCCCCTTATGATCTGTTAAAATAGAACTTTGCCCTTACCGATTAACGATTCGTACACAGGCTATTTTTACACGGAAACGGAGAGTGCAGAAGCAATCTGAAGAAACGAAGTGTTCTCTCTTGTATTTTTACTACCTTTAAATATAAGCTAAACTATTTTTTACACGATAACGTAGAGGACAGAAATAAGCTGGAGAAGCGGAGCGTTCGCCTTTATTACCGGATTTTTACCTTTGAAAAAGTAGATCGAAAAATCCGGGAATAACAGCGATCGGAAGATTATTCTGTCATCGGAGTGGCGAGTGTAACCTATTAATTTTGCTTTATAGACCACCAACGAAAGGAGCATGCATGCATGCAACCTGTAAATATACATGATGCCGTTGCACGACTTAACACCCCTCAACGGCAAGCCGTCGAGGCAACGGATGGCCCGCTGCTGATTATGGCCGGAGCGGGCTCCGGCAAAACCCGGGTGCTGACACACCGGATTGCCTACCTTATTGCAACACGGAAAGCACCCCCGTGGGGCATTTTAGCGATTACCTTTACGAATAAAGCCGCTCGTGAGATGCAGGACCGGGTTTCCCAACTCGTAGGTGGCTCCCAGGGCCGCGACATTTGGGTATCCACATTCCACTCCATGTGTGTGCGTATTTTGCGCCGAGATATTGAACGTATCGGTTTTACTTCCAACTTCAGTATTTTGGATTCATCCGACCAATTGTCTGTTATTCGCAGCTGTATGAAAGACCAGAATATCGATACGAAGAAATTCGAACCCAAAGCAGTTCAATCGATGATGAGCACGGCCAAGAATGAACTGATCAGTCCGGAGCAATATGAGAAGCAGGCAGGAGACTATTTCGAGGGTATTGTAGCGAAGATATATAAGATGTACCAGAAACGGTTAAGAGCCAACAATTCACTGGATTTCGACGATCTTATTATGCAGACTATTCAACTGTTCAAAGAAGTGCCGGAAGTCCTCGACTTTTACCAAAAGAAATTCCAGTACATTCACGTGGACGAGTATCAGGATACGAACCGTGCACAGTACATGCTGTGCCGAATGCTTGCTGACAGCCACCACCGCATCTGCGTTGTAGGGGATAGTGACCAATCAATCTATCGCTGGCGCGGGGCGGATATCAGCAATATCCTGAATTTTGAGAAAGACTACCCGGAAGCAAATACCATTTTGCTGGAGCAGAACTACCGTTCTACTTCCAATATCCTGAATGCAGCGAATGAAGTGATCGGCCTGAATACGGGGCGTAAACCGAAGAAACTGTGGACAGACAAAGAGGGTGGTTCGAAGATCAAGGTATACCGTGCGGATTCCGAACATGATGAAGGGTATTTTGTTACTTCCGAGATTAGTAAAAATGTGAAGAACGGCAAATCCTATCAGAACCATGCCATTTTGTACCGTACCAATGCCCAGTCCCGGGTTATAGAGGAAATTCTGATCAAGTCTGATATTCCGTATCAGATTGTCGGCGGCATCAAGTTCTATGATCGTAAAGAGATCAAGGACATTCTGGCGTATCTGCGCCTGTTATCCAACCCTGACGATGATATCAGTCTCACCCGGATCATTAATGTACCGAAGCGTAGCATCGGGGATACAACGGTAGCGAAGCTGGCGGCTGCGGCAGGAGAGCGTGGAATTTCCATTTTCCGAGTACTGCAGGTCGTGGATGATCTTGGTTTTGCTGGCCGTACGCGTAATGCGCTCGTGGAGTTCTATGACATGATCGCTGCGTTGCATCAGATGGTAGAATATCTGTCTGTAACTGAATTAACCGAGAAGATTCTGGAGATGAGCCAATATCGTCTTGAGATGCAAAATGAAAACACACTCGAATCTCGTGCACGGCTCGAGAACATCGATGAGTTCCTGTCCGTTACCATGGAATTTGAGAAAAATAATGAAGACAAAACGCTCGTATCGTTCCTCACCGATCTTGCATTGATTGCTGACATCGACAGCATGAACGATGATGAAGAGGATCAGAGCGACGCTGTTACCCTGATGACCATGCACAGTGCCAAAGGTCTGGAGTTCCCGGTTGTCTTTATCGTGGGTATGGAGGAAGGAGTTTTCCCGCACAGCCGTGCCTTTATGGATAATGAAGAGCTGGAGGAAGAACGCCGACTTGCTTATGTGGGGATTACTCGTGCAGAAGAGCAACTTTTCCTGTCGTGTGCCCAGATGCGTACCTTGTTTGGTCGTACCACAGCGAATCCACCTTCCCGCTTCCTGGACGAAATTCCGGATGAGCTGAAGGAAGACACTTCCATGGCTCGTGATCGTTACCGTCGTGGCAGTAGCGGAGGCGGCTCATATGGTGGACGTGGACTAGGTTCCAGTGGGGGAAGTAACTTCGGTGGTGGTACCAAGCTCTTTGATCACCAAAGCAAGAGCGGGTCATCTGCTACCTCATCCACGCCAACTTCGCGTGTGACCACAAGTACCTCACGTCCAACATACTCTACGCCATCTTCTGCTTCCAAGCCAGTAGCTTCTAATGGTGAAGCAGGATTCAAGGCAGGAGATAAAGTGCAGCATGGCAAGTGGGGGACAGGCACGATTGTTGCAGTTAAAGGGACAGGGAATGATACTGAACTGCAAATTGCCTTCCCTGCTCCGGTTGGCGTGAAACGTTTGCTTGCCGGTTTTGCCCCGATTACCAAAGTAGAATAAGAACGAAACTTCCTTTTGCACGATTACCGAGAGAACAGAAATAACTTTTCTAAGGAAAACTGCTTCTTAAGCATCTTCATCGTTTTTGTCACGTCATTTCTAAGCTTGACTGATATGATTAGAAATCTGTATAAATTCAATGTAACATCGGCACGGTAACGGAGAGAACAGAAATAACTTGAAGAAGCTAAGCGTTCGCCTTTATCCCCTGATTTCTACCTTTTAACATGAATTAAAATAAATCAGGGGATAACAGCGATCGGAAAGTTGTTCTGTTATCGGAGTGTCAGTGTGGATAATCATTAATTGAAATTATATAGTGATATCAGTGATTGAAAAGTTATTCTGTTATCGTCGTTCAAGTGCAATAGGAGTGTTCGTTCTACATAGATCAAATTAACGGAGGGATGGCCCTGTATGGACCCAATGCACCGGATGGAGCAACTCGTTACCGAGCTGAACCAGCATAATTATCAGTACTACACGATGGATCAGCCACAGATTAGCGATAAGGAGTATGATCTTCTGTACGATGAACTGGTTACGCTGGAACAGGAAAGCGGCATGGTTCTGCCTGATTCTCCAACCCAGCGTGTGGGCGGCGAATTGCTCAAGGGGTTTACGCCACATCGCCACTTATCCTCATTATGGAGTCTGGACAAAGCACAGAATATTGAGCAGCTGCGTAGCTGGAATACCCGTGTACTGAAACTGATTAATGACTATAACAGTAAAAATCCCGATACGCCTTTACCGGAACCAGGATATGTCATTGAGTTGAAGTTTGACGGATTGACGCTGAACTTGACGTACACCAACGGTGAGTTGGTGCAAGCCTCTACACGAGGGAACGGTACCGTAGGCGAAGGGATTTTGGCACAGGTGAAAACGATCCGATCCGTTCCACTCAAAATTCCATACACAACTGGTACGATTGAAGTACAGGGTGAAGGTATCATGAACTTGTCTGTCCTGGATCGATACAATGAGACCGCGGCAGAACCGCTCAAAAATGCGCGGAATGCAGCAGCGGGAGCACTGCGTAACCTTAATCCAAAGGCGACGGCTGAGCGTCGGCTGAATGCTTATTTTTATAACGTAGGTTATTCGGATGACATTCAGTTTACCAATCATCAGCAGATGATGGACTTCCTGCGTGAGAACCGCTTCAAAGTTAATCCATCGATTACTTATTTCCATGAGTTTGATGATGTGATGGAACAATTGGCTGCGATACAGGAGAACCGGGGTCAACTGGACTATCTGATCGATGGAGCTGTTATCAAAATTACGGACATGCGCACACGCGAGGTGCTAGGGTATACCGATAAGTTCCCTCGCTGGGCGGTAGCATATAAATTCGAGGCAGAAGAGACCACGACGGTTCTGAATGCTGTGGTATGGAATGTGGGTCGTACTGGCAAAGTAACTCCGCTGGCACGCGTAGAACCCGTTGAACTGGCCGGGGTAACGGTACAGAACTGTACGCTGAATAATGTCGGCGACATTGAGCGCAAAAATCTGAAGTTCGCTCTGGGTACACGGGTCTTTATCCGTCGCTCCAACGACGTCATTCCTGAAATTCTGGGCAAAGTGACGGAGGAGAGTGATGGTGAGGAGATCGTCTTTCCTGAGCAGTGTCCGGCATGCGGATTCCCGCTGGAGCAACGTGGAGCACACCTGTTCTGTAACAACAGACTGGCATGCAAACCGCAGACGGTGGCACGTATTTCCCATTTTGCTTCCCGTGATGCCATGGACATCGAGACGTTCAGTGAGAAAACAGCGATTCAGCTGTATGATGAATTGAACGTACGTGAGCCTGCCGACCTGTATACGTTACAGTTTGATGATCTGGTAAAGCTGGAGCGGTTTGGGGAAAAGAAAGCGAACAACCTTATCGCTGCGCTGGAGCACAGTAAGGATCGAGATCTGGCTTCGTTCCTATACTCACTGGGTATTCCGAACACAGGTAAATCCACCACGCGTATGCTTGCGGATCATTACCGAGATCTGCACGCCATTATGAATGCAACCGTAGAAGAATTGGTTGAACTACCTGACGTCGGTGGCATTGTGGCGGAGAGTATTGTAACTTTCTTTGCAGATCCGTTTACTCAGGCTGCAATTGAGAAAATGCTCAACTTGGGTGTGAAAGCTCAGGCACCTGAGGCATCAGAAGTTGTGGTTGTGGAAGATTCCTTCTTCAGTGGCAAAACCGTCGTCCTGACCGGAACGCTGCACCAACTGACGCGGGAAGAGGCAACGCAAAGACTGGAAGCGCTCGGAGCGAAGGTGACAGGCAGTGTGTCGAAAAAGACAGATCTGGTGATTGCCGGAGAGAAGGCAGGTAGCAAGTTGACCAAAGCTCATGATCTCGGTATTCCAACGATTGAGGATGAGGACGAACTTGTACGTCTTTTGAACCCATAGGGTTAGAGGATAAGTGTACAAAAGAGTTCATATTAGAAAGCCCCCGAAGACACGGATACGTGATCGGGGGCTTTTGCTGTTTATTGAATGATTAATACAACAAAGGAGCACTCACCAGTCTTAACTGATCATGATCCACTTATATTGTTAGGGATGCGCTGAGATGCGCCTGTAAGCCATGCATCCTTATCATATCCTCGTTCTTCCCAGTAACCGATATGTTCGCTGTCGATGAGTTCAATGCGATTCAACCATTTTACCGATTTATAGGCATACATCTGAGGAATGACGAGCCTTACAGGACCACCAAGATCAGCCGGGATGGGTTTGCCATCATGCATGACAGCGACCATGATATCCTCCATTTGTGCTTGATCCATCGTAATGGCATCTGTATACACACCATCACCGGAATAAAACTTCACACTATGAGCTTCTGGTTTGACCCCGGCTTGCTTCAAAAGCTGTGCAAGTGAAATGCCTTCCCAGGTATTCTTATATACAGACCATCCCGTTACACAGTGGAAATCACTAACCTGTACGGTGCGCGCGAGCTTCACGAACTGTTCCCAATTCCAAACCTGTGCTCGTTCAACCAGTCCGTCAATTCGGAAAGACCAGCTAGCATTGGAAAAGGACGGTATGGGCGTAACCGTATATACGCGGAAATGACCTTCAGCTCCGCCGCCAATGGGAGGAGAGGAAGCCGTCAGCGGTTGTGGCAAAGGAACCATACGGTTAGGGTCGTTTTCCAGCATACTATCAATACTGTTATCAATCTTGAGATTTCGTCCTACCCAGGATATAAATGTAGGTCCCAGCGTGACGGCGAGCCCAACACCTACAGCAGAACGGATGAAAGCTCGGCGTGTATACACAGGTTCAGGTCGCTCAGGCTGCTTGAGGGAATCTCTGTCGGATCTGCGATCAATATGGGAAGAAGATATAGCAACCGGAGTTTCATTTTCATCCGATATTGAATCAGATGGCTGAGCTGCATTTTGAGTTTGTGTTGAAGTTGTGGTGGTTTTAACCGCACGACGTGCAGGGTCCTTTAACCATTTGGTCCGAGTTATGGAGTGATAGATGATATAAGGTAAGCCCACCCAAGTCAGCAGGTCATGGATCAAAAGCGCAGCATTCGACCATCGAGGTCCAGCTAGCTTGAACTGCCATAATACAATACCCGAGAGTAACCATCCGACCAGCAGCGCAAGAACAAAGATGGTATTCACCCTTTGCCAAGGTCTATTACGAAGCTGCTTCCAGTGCTTTCCGGCCAAAATCAAGTAATATACCACGGGTGCCAGCATAGCTAGCCCCACGACGATATGTAGCCATTTTAACCAGACACGACCAATTCCGAGTATCTCTCGCCAAAAGCCGCCTACCAGCATAAGACCTGATATAGCAAGAATCACAACAATCCAGGCATTCCAAGCATGGATGGAAACCAACTTTTTGCCGTATCCTTTACGTACATTCTTTAACCATTGTTTCAAGTACGATCACCCCACATAAGTTGGTAATGAGTTTATTCAGAACTTTGATATGTAATAGCCAGTTGTGAATGGAGTGCGTGTTATCTGAGTATCGATTTAGGCAGGCGTAATGGTTAAACAATAGTTGATAGACTACTTATAAAAGTAGAACACTTGATTACTTAGCCTTATCCCTATATCTATATACCTTATTATAGAGTTTTTGGATCACTTTCTTCAAACCAACAGGAGGGCAAGGGTGTTATACCGATCGGGGCTCTAGCTAATCTTTATTTAGATCCTTATTATTTATGGTTATAGAAGTATACAATGTATATAGAAATGATCGTTTCATTGATATAGCGAAGCCTTTATAAGGTTTCCATCTTTGTTTCAGATATTGTGTTAATGTGTCGTATATAGGTTGAAGGCAAGGTACTGTTGATGAAGACTTATATGATATCAAATGGTTGATTAAAAATGCTTGCTAAATAAATCATGACATGTTATATTATTTCTTGTCGCTTCAAACGAATGATTGTCATAATCACTTGAAAGGTGACAAAAACAAACTGTTGACAGTAAGTTAGTTAACATGATATGATATTATTCCTGTCCGGTTGACAAACATCAACAAAAACGGACATGCAAGTTCCTTGAAAACTGAACAAATGGATAGTAACTTTTGATTCACAATGAATCGTCAGATTCAAAATGAGCTTATCGCTCTTTTCAATACTTTATTGGAGAGTTTGATCCTGGCTCAGGACGAACGCTGGCGGCATGCCTAATACATGCAAGTCGAGCGGAGTTGATAGGAAGCTTGCTTCCTTGATGCTTAGCGGCGGACGGGTGAGTAACACGTAGGCAACCTGCCCTCAAGTTTGGGACAACTACCGGAAACGGTAGCTAATACCGAATAATTGTTTTCTTCACCTGAAGGGAACTGGAAAGACGGAGCAATCTGTCACTTGGGGATGGGCCTGCGGCGCATTAGCTAGTTGGTGGGGTAACGGCTCACCAAGGCGACGATGCGTAGCCGACCTGAGAGGGTGATCGGCCACACTGGGACTGAGACACGGCCCAGACTCCTACGGGAGGCAGCAGTAGGGAATCTTCCGCAATGGGCGAAAGCCTGACGGAGCAATGCCGCGTGAGTGATGAAGGTTTTCGGATCGTAAAGCTCTGTTGCCAGGGAAGAACGCTTGGGAGAGTAACTGCTCTCAAGGTGACGGTACCTGAGAAGAAAGCCCCGGCTAACTACGTGCCAGCAGCCGCGGTAATACGTAGGGGGCAAGCGTTGTCCGGAATTATTGGGCGTAAAGCGCGCGCAGGCGGTCATTTAAGTCTGGTGTTTAATCCCGGGGCTCAACCCCGGATCGCACTGGAAACTGGGTGACTTGAGTGCAGAAGAGGAGAGTGGAATTCCACGTGTAGCGGTGAAATGCGTAGATATGTGGAGGAACACCAGTGGCGAAGGCGACTCTCTGGGCTGTAACTGACGCTGAGGCGCGAAAGCGTGGGGAGCAAACAGGATTAGATACCCTGGTAGTCCACGCCGTAAACGATGAGTGCTAGGTGTTAGGGGTTTCGATACCCTTGGTGCCGAAGTTAACACATTAAGCACTCCGCCTGGGGAGTACGGTCGCAAGACTGAAACTCAAAGGAATTGACGGGGACCCGCACAAGCAGTGGAGTATGTGGTTTAATTCGAAGCAACGCGAAGAACCTTACCAGGTCTTGACATCCCTCTGACCGATACAGAGATGTATCTTTCCTTCGGGACAGAGGAGACAGGTGGTGCATGGTTGTCGTCAGCTCGTGTCGTGAGATGTTGGGTTAAGTCCCGCAACGAGCGCAACCCTTATATTTAGTTGCCAGCACTTCGGGTGGGCACTCTAGATAGACTGCCGGTGACAAACCGGAGGAAGGTGGGGATGACGTCAAATCATCATGCCCCTTATGACCTGGGCTACACACGTACTACAATGGCCGGTACAACGGGCTGCGAAATCGCGAGATGGAGCCAATCCCAACAAAGCCGGTCTCAGTTCGGATTGCAGGCTGCAACTCGCCTGCATGAAGTCGGAATTGCTAGTAATCGCGGATCAGCATGCCGCGGTGAATACGTTCCCGGGTCTTGTACACACCGCCCGTCACACCACGAGAGTTTATAACACCCGAAGTCGGTGGGGTAACCGCAAGGAGCCAGCCGCCGAAGGTGGGATAGATGATTGGGGTGAAGTCGTAACAAGGTAGCCGTATCGGAAGGTGCGGCTGGATCACCTCCTTTCTATGGAGAATCGTTTCCCGTAGCGGAAACATTCAAATACACAGGTTCTTAGAACCTGCAACAGCAACACAGTTACTTATCCATTTGTTCAGTTTTGATGGAATTTGAGGGGCCATAGCTCAGCTGGGAGAGCGCCTGCCTTGCAAGCAGGAGGTCAGCGGTTCGATCCCGCTTGGCTCCACCAAACAATTTCATCTATTTGGCTTGTTCTTTGAAAACTAGATATCGAAACGAAACAAACGCGAATTAGAACATTCCTTTTTAGCTGAACTTGTGTTAAAACAAGTTTCAATAAAAACGGTAGTTAAATTGCTGTTGCGATGGTATCGGGTGGGAGCGACTTTTGGCTTTGGACGCAGTCCAAAACAAGGGAAGCGAGCGGTCGAAACCGGAGCAATTTGGTTAAGCTACTAAGAGCACACGGAGGATGCCTAGGCGCTAGGAGCCGATGAAGGACGTGGCGAACAACGAAACTGCCTCGGGGAGCTGTAAGCAAGCTTTGATCCGGGGGTGTCCGAATGGGGAAACCCAGCTGGGGTAATTTCCAGTTACACCTAACTGAATACATAGGTTAGTGTGAGGCATACCAGGGGAACTGAAACATCTAAGTACCCTGAGGAAGAGAAAACAATAGTGATTCCGTCAGTAGCGGCGAGCGAACGCGGAGAAGCCCAAACCAGAGAGCTTGCTCTTTGGGGTTGTGGGACGTCTCACATGGAGTTACAAAGGAACCGGTTAAGTGAAGAGGTCTGGAAAGGCCCGCCAAAGAAGGTAAAAGCCCTGTAGTTGAAAGTTGGTTCCCTCCGAGACGGATCCCGAGTAGTGCGGGGCACGTGAAACCCCGTATGAATCCGGCAGGACCATCTGCCAAGGCTAAATACTTCCTAGCGACCGATAGTGAAGCAGTACCGTGAGGGAAAGGTGAAAAGCACCCCGGAAGGGGAGTGAAATAGAACCTGAAACCGTGTGCTTACAAAAAGTCAGAGCCCGTTTTAGGGGTGATGGCGTGCCTTTTGTAGAATGAACCGGCGAGTTACGTTCCCGTGCAAGGTTAAGGTGAAGAGCCGGAGCCGCAGCGAAAGCGAGTCTGAATAGGGCGAGTTAGTACGTGGACGTAGACCCGAAACCGGGTGATCTACCCCTGTCCAGGGTGAAGGTGCGGTAACACGCACTGGAGGCCCGAACCCACGCATGTTGAAAAATGCGGGGATGAGGTGGGGGTAGCGGAGAAATTCCAATCGAACTCGGAGATAGCTGGTTCTCCCCGAAATAGCTTTAGGGCTAGCCTCGGAAAACAGAGTCGTGGAGGTAGAGCACTGATTGGGTGCGGGGCCCGCAAGGGTTACCAAGCTCAGTCAAACTCCGAATGCCATAGACTTACTTCCGGGAGTCAGACAGTGAGTGCTAAGATCCATTGTCAAAAGGGAAACAGCCCAGACCATCAGCTAAGGTCCCCAAGTGTGTGTTAAGTGGGAAAGGATGTGGAGTTGCACAGACAACCAGGATGTTGGCTTAGAAGCAGCCACCATTGAAAGAGTGCGTAATAGCTCACTGGTCGAGTGACTCTGCGCCGAAAATGTAACGGGGCTAAACACACCACCGAAGCTATGGCTTGGATCGACTTCACTGCTTCTTTGAGGCGTGTTGTCCACAAGGACATTTTTGTCTGACAAGAGATTCTATTCTTGGATGACCAAATGCTTCCCAGGGGATAAACACAGGGCTTCGAAGCTGGAGTGAAGTCGATCCAGGGGTAGGGGAGCGTTGTATAAGGGTTGAAGGTGTACCGTAAGGAGCGCTGGACATTATACAAGTGAGAATGCCGGTATGAGTAACGAAAAGATCAGTGAGAATCTGATCCGCCGAAAGCCTAAGGGTTCCTGAGGAAGGCTCGTCCGCTCAGGGTAAGTCGGGACCTAAGGCGAGGCCGAAAGGCGTAGTCGAAGGACAACAGGTCGAAATTCCTGTACCACCGTAAGCCGTTATGAGCAATGGGGGGACGCAGTAGGGTAGTGACGCGGACTGATGGATGTCCGTCTAAGCAGTGAGGCTGATGTGTAGGCAAATCCGCACATCATGAAGGCTGAGCTGTGATGGGGAGCGAAAATTATAGTAGCGAAGGTCATGATCTCACACTGCCAAGAAAAGCCTCTAGCCAGGTGAAGGTGCCCGTACCGCAAACCGACACAGGTAGGCGAGAAGAGTATTCTAAGGCGCGCGGAAGAACTCTCGTTAAGGAACTCGGCAAAATGACCCCGTAACTTCGGGAGAAGGGGTGCCCCGGTAGTGTGAATAGCACGAGGGGGCCGCAGTGAAAAGGCCCAAGCGACTGTTTAGCAAAAACACAGGTCTGTGCGAAGCCGTAAGGCGAAGTATACGGGCTGACGCCTGCCCGGTGCTGGAAGGTTAAGGGGAGTGGTTAGGGAGCAATCCCGAAGCTGTGAACCGAAGCCCCAGTAAACGGCGGCCGTAACTATAACGGTCCTAAGGTAGCGAAATTCCTTGTCAGGTAAATTCTGACCCGCACGAATGGCGTAACGACTTGGGCGCTGTCTCAACGAGAGATCCGGTGAAATTTTAATACCTGTGAAGATGCAGGTTACCCGCGACAAGACGGAAAGACCCCATGGAGCTTTACTGCAGCTTGATATTGAATTTGGGTACGATCTGTACAGGATAGGTGGGAGCCTGAGAGACATGAGCGCCAGCTTGTGTGGAGGCAACGTTGGGATACCACCCTGATCGTATCTAGGTTCTAACCTGGTACCGTAATCCGGTGCGGGGACAGTGTCAGGTGGGCAGTTTGACTGGGGCGGTCGCCTCCTAAAGAGTAACGGAGGCGCCCAAAGGTTCCCTCAGAATGGTTGGAAATCATTCGAAGAGTGCAAAGGCATAAGGGAGCTTGACTGCGAGACCTACAAGTCGAGCAGGGACGAAAGTCGGGCTTAGTGATCCGGTGGTACCGCATGGAAGGGCCATCGCTCAACGGATAAAAGCTACCCTGGGGATAACAGGCTTATCTCCCCCAAGAGTCCACATCGACGGGGAGGTTTGGCACCTCGATGTCGGCTCATCGCATCCTGGGGCTGAAGTAGGTCCCAAGGGTTGGGCTGTTCGCCCATTAAAGCGGTACGCGAGCTGGGTTCAGAACGTCGTGAGACAGTTCGGTCCCTATCTGTCGTGGGCGTAGGAAATTTGAGAGGAGCTGTCCTTAGTACGAGAGGACCGGGATGGACGTACCGCTGGTGTACCAGTTGTTCCGCCAGGAGCACCGCTGGGTAGCTATGTACGGACGGGATAAACGCTGAAAGCATCTAAGCGTGAAGCCCCCCTCAAGATGAGATTTCCCAGTATGTAAGACCCCTTGAAGACGACGAGGTAGATAGGCTGGGGGTGGAAGTGCAGCAATGCATGGAGCTGACCAGTACTAATCGGTCGAGGGCTTATCCAATAGCAAGTAATTCGCATGTTTCGTTTCGAATCTAGTTTTCAGAGAACGATCTCTGAGATGTAAGCACCGCGTTTGGTGGCGATGGCGGAGGGGTTCCACACGTACCCATCCCGAACACGACCGTTAAGCCCTCTAGCGCCGATGGTACTTGGACCGCAGGGTCCTGGGAGAGTAGGACGCCGCCAAGCGAAGAACCACTGCCGATGTTATTCGGTGGTGGTTTTTATTTGTTTATTTAAGGGGATGCGAAAGCATCTCTTATTTGACTTTGTAGGAATCCTCTGACACACTCTAAGGGGTACATATATCAGATATCAGGCCATGACCTGGATTGATAATAACTCTAGCGAATGGGGTGTAGGACGACATGGAAATTCAAAAATTGACGGTAGATGATTTTGAGCCTGCGATGGCACTCTCCGAATATGCTTTTCAAGTAGTAATGAGTGATGAACAAAAAGAAAAGCGACGGAGTCAATTTTCGTCACAGGATATATGGGGTGTATATGAGGACGGGCAGCTAGGAGCCAAGCTTCACATTATCCCTTTTCAAACCTATATTCATGGCAGATCGTTCGAGATGGGCGGTATTGCGGGTGTAGCGACCTGGCCAGAATATAGACGCAAAGGCTGGGTAGCGGGTCTGCTGAAGCATGCGTTGGAAGAAATGAATCGTAACAAACAAAGTATATCGTTCTTGCATCCATTTTCATTTGGCTTCTATCGGAAGTATGGATGGGAGACTTATGTTGAATTTAAACGTTATAAAGTGCCTACAGCTCATTTGCCTTCGAAAAAAGCGACACCTGGAACGATTCGGCGTGGGAATCCGGGCCTCAGCATATTAAAGGAAGTTTACAGTGCTTATGCTGAGCGTTATAACGGAACCTTGGTCCGGGATGATGCGAGATGGGAGAACTCCGTTCTTGTTCATGGGACCAGCCAGAAGGCGGTATATTACGATGAGGCTGATGCAGCACAAGGTTATCTTTTATATGAGGTTAAGGAAAATAAATTTACCATTAAAGAGATCATCCATCTTAATGAAGAGGCTAGGCAAGGGCTGTGGACCTTCATTGCTAACCACGATTCCATGATTCAGGAAGTTACTTTGCAGGCGCCTGCCAGTGATACGCTTGCTTTCCAGTTGGATAACCCACGCATTCAGCAGGAGATTGTACCTTATTTTATGGCACGCATCGTTAGTGTAGAGCAGTTTATATCCCAGTATCCATTTGCAAGCCAGGACTCACCGGTGCAGATTGTTCTAGAGGTAGAGGATACCCACGCTCCGTGGAATGAAGGGGTATGGCAATTAAACGTAGCAATGAACGGAACGGCATCCATATGGAAAACTTCGGAGCCAATTACTGGTGATCAGACCATTAAGGTAGATATTCAAGCTCTCACTGCGGTGCTGATGGGATATCGCAGACCAACGGAAATGGCACAAATCGGAAGAATTCACGGACCGAACACAGTAATCCAGGCTTTGGAACAAGCGATTCCTGAACGGGAAACCTATTTACTCGATTTCTTCTGATACCTATTCACCATTGCTCCATTTAACTGGATGAGCCTATATAGAAATACGACGTAATTGAAAGACAAATGGACTTCTCCAGCAATTTCGGAGAGGTTTTTTTGTGTCTGGGGAATATTTCGTGTAAAATCGTAAAAAATGAATAGTGAGCCCACTTGGCAAACCTACAAAATATGCTATAATGTATATAAAGTCAAAGAAAGTCAAAGTCAACTAAAGGTTTGATACTGAAGTAACTTTCTTTCTACAATCTGATGCATGATCGCCAATATACGGGATTCATCTCATCGGAGGATCAAGGGAATATTAAAGGACCTTCGTGCTTCCTTCGCTCTCCTTATGACACCTGTGGAAGCAAGATTCGCTGTTTCCCTGATTGGTTAAATGGGTAGAGAAGGTGTACTCTGTGGGGGCGTGTGGGTCCTTATTGACTTAACGTTTCAGACAGTGGAGGATGATTGGATGCGTAATATCTCTGATATTATCGAACGATATCTGAAGAGTATTTTGCATGAAAGTCCCGAAGGAATGGTTGAAATTCAGCGTAATGATCTGGCAGATCAATTCTCATGTGTACCTTCCCAGATCAATTATGTCATCAGCACACGTTTTACACTCGAGAAGGGATACCTGGTTGAGAGTAAACGTGGCGGTGGTGGTTATGTTCGCATACAGCGCATTGAATTACCGGCCCAATCGGCTCTGCATAACCATTTGCACCATAGTATTGGTGATGAGATTGGGCAGACAGCTGCCGAAGGTCTGATCTATCAACTGGAAGAAGCGCGTTTCTTGAGCAAACGTGAAGCCGGGTTGATGCGAGCTGCTGTATCTAGAGAGGTTATTATGGTCAAACTTCCTTACCGGGATCAAATTCGTGCCAGAATGTTAAAGGCGATGTTAATATCTTTGCTCGGTAAATGAAAACTATCGGGGTCAAAGGAGGTACATCAATATGCTGTGCCAAGAATGCAATAAACGTCCGGCGACACTTCATTTTACGAAGATTGTAAATGGAGAGAAGACGGAATTCCATATTTGTGAGTCATGTGCCCGTGAAAAAGGGGAAATGATCCCTGGAACAGCAGGCGGGTTTTCCATTCACAACTTGTTGTCAGGGCTACTTGATTTTGATCCAGCCGGCAAAAGTGGATCGGCAGGGACACCACCTGCAAAAGCACTTCAGTGTGAAGAGTGCGGTATGACGTACTCACAATTCAGCAAGATAGGCCGTTTTGGCTGCAGTTCATGTTATAAATATTTTGACAGCCGTCTGGATCCTTTGTTCAAGCGGGTTCATGGTAATACGTCCCATGTAGGCAAAGTGCCTGCACGAGCTGGTGGTCGCATCAAGGTGAAACGGCAAATCGCTGATCTGAAGCGTGAGCTCCAGGAGAGCATCGCCCAAGAGGAATTTGAAGAGGCGGCTCAGATCCGTGACCAGATCAGAGGGCTTGAAAAAGGAATAGCTCAGGAGTAAAGTTTGTCATGAGTAGGAGGAATGCGTAATGCCTAATCTGCGCTTTACAGAGAAGGCGCTCAGCGACTGGATGCGCAGTGATGCGGCTGATTCCGAAATTGTCATTAGCAGCCGTGTACGGATTGCGCGCAACCTTCAGCATGTTCCGTTTCCGATGCTGGCTTCCAATGAGCAATCGGAAGAGGTGCTGAATAAGCTGAGCGAAGTACTTCAATACGATGACGTTCATGCCTTTGGGGATTTCCACACGTTGGATTTAATCGATATTGACGAGCTCGACAAACGGGTGCTGGTGGAGAAACATCTCATCAGTCCAAGTCTTGCGAATGAATCCAGGAATGGTGCGGTTATTCTCAGTGAGGATGAGTCTGTCAGTATTATGATTAACGAAGAGGATCATCTTCGTATCCAGTGCCTCTATCCGGGGTTCCAGGTGAAAGAAGCCTGGGAGAAGGCTTCCGCAATAGATGATGCTTTTGAAGCGCACGTGGATTATGCTTTTGATGATCGCAGAGGATACTTAACCAGCTGTCCTACCAATGTAGGTACAGGTGTTAGAGCATCGGTTATGATGCACCTGCCTGCCCTGGTGATGACACAGCAGATTGGCCGTATTTTAACCGCAGTTTCCCAAGTGGGATTGACTGTAAGGGGGATATACGGTGAAGGCAGTGAGGCGATGGGGAACCTGTTTCAGATCTCGAACCAGATTACACTGGGACAGACCGAACAGGAAGTCATCGAGAACCTGCACGGTGTTGTGTTACAGATGATTGGTCATGAACGTACTGCCAGAGAACGGTTAATGAGCGACTCCAGACTTCGAATTACGGATCGTGTCATGCGTTCTTACGGCATATTGTCTCATGCAGCTATTGTGGATTCAAAGGAAGCTGCACAGCGCTTATCGGATGTACGTCTTGGCGTGGATCTCGGTTTGTTGGATGGACTGTCCATCACGGTAATGAATGAGTTGAATGTGATGACACAGCCGGGATTCCTGCAGAAAACATTCGGGGAAGATATGCGCACAGATGAGCGTGACATCTATCGTGCTCAGTTGATTCGTGATACGATCAATGCAGCGAAGCAGTCCTAGCTTAGCCTGATATTGTATTGAATTATGGTTTCATGCCGCATTGCGGCTTTTATATAATAAGGCATGTACAAATGCCAAATGACTTTATTCGCAGCACGGCTGCAAACAAAAATGATATGAAGAATACAACGGGGATTGTTTGAAACCCCTCGTTTTATCCAAAACCATGGAGGTGCAGGAGATATGATGTTTGGAAGATTTACGGAACGGGCCCAAAAGGTGCTCGCACTCGCGCAGGAAGAAGCTGTCCGTCTCGGTCATAATAACATCGGTACTGAACATATTTTGCTCGGCCTCATTCGTGAAGGTGAAGGCATCGCAGCCAAAGCACTGATCGGCCTGGGACTCGGATTGGAAAAAATTCAGGATGAAGTAGAAACGCTGATTGGCCGTGGCCAAGAGCAACCTACCAACATTGCATATACGCCACGTGCGAAAAAAGTAATTGAACTGTCTATGGATGAAGCTCGTAAATTGGGCCATACCTATGTAGGCACAGAGCATATCCTGCTCGGATTGATTCGTGAAGGCGAGGGTGTTGCAGCACGTGTGCTCAATAACCTGGGAATTAGCTTGAACAAAGCACGTCAACAAGTACTGCAGTTGCTTGGCAGCAGTGAAGCTGTATCCAGCCATAATGGGACACCTGCCAATGTCAGCACCCCAACGCTGGACAGTCTGGCACGCGACCTCACGGCTTACGCCAGAGAGAATAACCTTGACCCGGTCATTGGACGTAGCAAAGAAATTGAACGTGTCATTCAGGTGCTCAGCCGTCGTACCAAGAACAACCCGGTATTGATTGGTGAGCCAGGTGTAGGTAAAACAGCGATTGCTGAAGGACTTGCACAGAAAATCATTGCGAATGAGATTCCCGAAACATTGCGTGACAAACGTGTAATGACCCTGGATATGGGTTCAGTCGTTGCTGGAACCAAATATCGTGGTGAGTTCGAAGATCGTCTGAAAAAAATCATGGATGAGATTCGCCAAGCAGGTAACATTGTCCTGTTTATCGACGAATTGCATACCTTGATTGGTGCAGGCGGAGCTGAAGGTGCCATCGATGCTTCTAACATTTTGAAACCGGCTCTGGCCCGTGGAGAATTGCAATGTATCGGTGCGACAACACTGGATGAATATCGCAAATACATCGAGAAGGATGCAGCGCTTGAGCGTCGTTTCCAACCGATTACTGTAGATCAGCCTTCTCCGGAAGAAGCGATTCAAATCTTGCACGGCTTGCGTGACCGTTATGAAGCGCATCACCGCGTGAAAATTACGGATGAAGCGATTGTACAGGCGGTTAAACTGTCTGACCGTTACATCACAGACCGTTTCCTGCCAGACAAAGCGATCGACCTGATTGATGAAGCGGGTTCCAAAGTAAGATTGAACTCTTACACGATCCCACCAAACCTGAAACAACTGGAAAGCCGTCTGGAAGATATCCGCAAGGAAAAAGACGCTGCAGTTCAAAGCCAGGAGTTCGAAAAAGCAGCCGCTCTGCGTGATACGGAACAAAAAATCCGTGAAGAGCTGGATGTAACGAAGAATCAATGGAAAGAAAAACAAGGTCGCACGGATTCCGAAGTAACACCTGAGGATATCGCACAAGTGGTAGCCAACTGGACAGGAATTCCGGTGAACAAGCTGAAAGAAGAAGAGACACAGCGCCTGATGAATCTGGAATCGATTCTGCATGAACGTGTCATCGGCCAGGATGAGGCTGTGAAGTCCGTCAGCCGTGCGGTTCGTCGTGCTCGGGCTGGACTTAAAGATCCAAAACGTCCGATGGGTTCATTTATTTTCCTCGGTCCTACAGGGGTAGGTAAAACAGAACTTGCTCGTGCTCTGGCTGAAGCGATGTTTGGCGATGAAAATGCAGTGATCCGGATCGATATGTCCGAGTATGGTGAGAAGCATTCAACTTCCCGACTCGTCGGAGCGCCTCCAGGATATGTTGGATATGAAGAAGGCGGTCAGCTGACAGAGAAAGTTCGTCGCAAACCATATTCCGTTGTCCTGCTCGATGAAATCGAGAAAGCACATCCGGAAGTATTTAATATCTTGCTGCAAGTGCTTGAGGATGGTCGTCTGACGGATTCCAAAGGTCGCGTGGTTGACTTCCGGAATACGCTGATTATCCTGACATCCAACGTGGGTGCTGAAGCGATCAAACGTAACTCTACACTTGGCTTCACAGCAGTTGTGGATGCAGGTGCGGATTACGATAACATGAAGGGTAAAGTCATGGATGAGCTGAAGAAAAGCTTCCGTCCAGAGTTCCTTAACCGGATTGATGAAATTATCGTATTCCACTCTCTGGAACAGAAACACATTGCAGAGATTGTTACACTCATGAGTGAGGAGCTTCGCAAACGTCTGCGTGAATACGAGGTTGACTTCGAACTCACCGACAATGCCAAGGATTTCCTTGCCAAAGCCGGCTTTGATCCAGCTTACGGTGCACGTCCGCTTCGTCGGGCAATCCAGAAGCATATCGAGGACAAATTGTCTGAAGAGTTGCTTACAGGTAACGTAACCAAAGGGGATTCATTGCTTATCGACGAAGAGAACGGTGCACTGTCTGTGACGAAAAAAGACGTGATTATTCCTTCTAACGAGGAAATCGAAACCAAATAATATGTAACAAGCTATGGAGTTGAACTCCAGCTTGTATTGTTCTTAATCCTTCTCGGCTTCGGTCGGGGAGGTTTTTTTACATTTTGGACAGAAGACGGACATGATTATGTCAGGAACATGTGTAAAGTTTGCGATAATCCTTTACGAAAAATCTCAAACAATGGTAAACTTTTAGTAACCCTGCACGTCAGGGAGTTTGGGCAAAATTCGTCGAATAATGCAAAATGCTGTTATAAAACTAATTATAGGAGTGCTGAAGTGGCCAAAGTTAAAACCAAGTTTCAATGTACGGAATGCGGCTATGAAGCCCCCAAGTGGTACGGTAAGTGTCCGGGTTGTCAGTCATGGAATTCGATGGTGGAAGAGACAGAGACGGTGGTCAAAACACAAGGGAGAAATTCTCCTCTGTTTGACAGTAAAGATAAACCGCTTCCTATCATAGATATAGATAGCGGTCAGGAACCGCGCGTACAGACTGGAATCGGAGAGTTGAACCGGGTATTGGGTGGCGGAATCGTTCCGGGTTCACTCGTTCTGGTGGGCGGAGATCCGGGTATCGGTAAATCAACGTTGATGTTGCAGACGTCCCATGCGTTGACGCATTCGGGTCTACGTGTGTTATATGTTTCCGGTGAGGAATCAGTCAAGCAAACCAAATTGCGGGCAGATCGTCTCGGGGCACTCTCTGCCGAGTTGTATGTGCTGTGTGAAACCAATATGGAACGTGTAGAGGAAGCGGTGGATCAGATCCAGCCGCATTTTCTTGTCATCGACTCCATTCAGACGGTATATCTTCCCGAAGTTACCAGTGCGCCGGGTAGTGTAGCCCAGGTAAGGGAATGTACGTCAAGGTTCATGCGGATTGCGAAAGGCAGAGGCATTGCAACGGTTCTTGTGGGGCATGTTACCAAAGAAGGTGCCATTGCCGGTCCACGTATGTTAGAACATATGGTGGATTGCGTGCTTTATTTTGAAGGAGAACGCCATCATACGTATCGACTGCTGCGTGCGGTGAAGAACCGTTTTGGTTCAACCAATGAGATAGGCATTTTTGAAATGGGCGAGGATGGACTTCGTGAGGTGGGCAACCCGTCTGAACTGTTTCTATCGGAGCGACCACTGGGTGTAGCGGGTTCTACGGTAGTTGCCAGCATGGAGGGTACACGTCCTCTGCTCGTGGAATTGCAGGCGTTGATCTCGACCACCCATTTCCCTTCTCCCCGTCGCATGGCAACAGGGGTAGACCTGCATCGATTAAATCTGATCATTGCCGTGCTGGAGAAACGGATGGGCATGTTTTTACAAACCCAGGATGCATATCTTAACGTGGCTGGTGGAGTAAGGCTGGATGAACCCGCGGTAGATTTGGCGGTTGCGGTCAGCATTGCCTCCAGTTTGAGAGATGTACCGACCAAGCCGGATGACGTCATCTTTGGCGAGATCGGTCTCACAGGTGAGGTTCGAGCCGTATCACGAGCCGAACAACGAGTGAAGGAAGCCGCGAAGCTGGGCTTCAAGCGTGTCATTTTACCAGAAAAAAGCTTAAAGGGCTGGAAACATCCTCGCGGGATACAACTGATCGGTGTGAATACCGTGGCAGATGCACTAGCGGTTGCTTTAGATTAGGGGGCATAACAAGATGAAAGATTCGAGCCAACTGGATAATATGAATGAATTGTTAAGGCTGATCGCACCAGGTACACCTTTCCGCGAAGGTCTGGAAAATGTGCTGCGCGCCAAGACGGGCGCACTGCTTGTTGTAGGATACAGCCCTGAAGTCATGGAAGTGGTGGATGGGGGATTCTCGATTAACTGTGATTTCTCCCCGAACTATCTGTACGAACTCGCCAAGATGGATGGTGCCATCATTCTTAGCGAAGATTTGAAGCGTATTCTTTACGCCAATACCCAGTTAATACCTGACTCCTCCATCTCTTCATCAGAGACGGGGATTCGTCACCGGACGGCAGAGCGTGTAGCGAAGCAAACGGGTAAATTGGTCGTATCCATATCACAGCGCCGGAATATCATTACCTTGTATCAAGGAACACTTCGGTATTCCCTCAAGGAAATCGGGGTTATTTTGACCAAAGCGAATCAAGCGATTCAAACCTTGGAGAAATACAAAGCTGTATTAACACAGTCCCTTACGAATCTGAGTGCCTCTGAATTTGAGGAACTGGTGACGATTCCTGAAGTGGTTAATGTGATTCAGCGTACCGAAATGGTGATGCGGATCAAAACGGAGATCAAACGATACATTCATGAACTCGGGAATGAGGGACGACTCATTTCCATGCAAATGGAAGAGCTTGTGGGTACAACGGAAGAAGAAGCCTGGTTATTGTATAAGGACTATGCCCGTGATGACAGTGATGACAAAATCCGTGAAATTATCGTGGGACTGAAAAGATTGTCGGACGATGAATTGCTGGATGCACACCATATTGTCCGTCTGCTCGGCTATCCTTCATCAGCGGCTACTTCAGAGGATTCGGTTGCACCTCGTGGATTCAGGGTATTAAATAAGATCCCCCGCCTGCCCAATGTCATTATCCATAATCTGGTGGATCAATTCGAACAATTGCCTCATGTGATTATGGCTACAATTGAAGAGCTGGACGAAGTGGACGGTATCGGTGAAGTTCGTGCCCGAACCATTAAGGAAGGCCTCAAACGTTTGCAGGAGCAGATGTTTATCGACAGACAGATGTAAGGGTTTGCCTATATAAAGGCTTGAAATGGATGAGGTGAAACAACAATGCTAACCAGATTCATTCCGAATCTCTTTACCCTGGGTAATCTGTTTCTTGGAATGATGGCAATTTTGCTTGCGATTGATGGAAATTACAGTTTGGCTGCCATTATGGTCATTGTAGCGATGCTGCTGGATGGTCTGGATGGCCGAGTGGCACGTGCACTCAATGCGCAAAGCGAATTCGGCAAAGAACTGGATTCCTTGTCAGACATGGTTTCCTTTGGTGCAGCACCTGCCCTGATCATATTTATGGTGTCGTTTCAAGATTCGATGCCGATTCTCGCTTGGATCGCAACAGCGGCTTTTCCAATCTGTGGAGCCATTCGTCTTGCTCGGTTTAATGTTCGTCCGGGAATCCCCGGGTACTTCACAGGTTTGCCGATACCGGCAGCCGGCGGAGTGCTGGCTACATTGTCCTTGTTCAATAAGGATATTGGCCCGGTCAGCATGATGATCGCTACGTTGCTGTTATCATATCTGATGGTGAGCTCACTTAAATATCCCAATTTCAAAAAGGTGGGTTTGCCGCGTAAGGCAATCTGGATCGCACCATGGGTTGTGTTATTTGCTATAGCCGTAGCTGTTATTTTCCCGGAGCAGTTATCCAAATTGATCTTTATTCCGCTGGTGTTATACGCCTTGTATGGAATGAAGCATAATGTGCGAACAGCGGCCTCGCGTAGTCGGGCGAAAAAGCGCAAGGATGAAAAGTCTTCCCGTCCTTCTGATCGTTAAGTAGCCTGGGGGACGGACACGATACAAAGAAAGCACGTACTCTCCTGAACTGGAGAATGCGTGCTTTTTGTTTATTCAGATCTATTTACGGTAAAAGAAACCCTTGCGAACGACGACATACATATCTTCTTACGACAGATTAAACATCCCTAACGTTGAACACTTCTGTGATTCGTGATTTACGACCTCTTCCATGTTAATGTCCAGCAGATTGCAGAGAGCCGACATGTAGAACAGGTTTCGCCCTAGCTCAGAGCTGATGACCTCTCTGCAGTTCTCACACAACTCACCTTCCACATGCGTTTCCAGCAGGCCCTTGGTTTGAGCGATATCGCTCTCCGGGGCATATTTCTGCTTGGTGGCGTGCAGCTCGATGCAGCCGCATTCGGTAATGGCTTTGGACACGGCACGGTTAACAGACGCTCCGGCTTGTCCCGTTTTGGACAGTACATCAATCAGACTGCGATGACGCAGCAACAGTTCAGAAACTTGATCCTGGAAAGCCTGTAAACTTAGCGTACTCATTTTTGCCACTCACCTCGGGATATGAATTGAATTCATTATATGCCAATAATTTACCTACTTTCAACTGACGATTGCAACATTTCCAAAAAGTTCTTGCGGATGGGATTAGCAATTCAGGAATTGGATCATACTGGATATCAAGATCAAGATACATTGAAGGAGGTGCAGGGACTAATGTGGAAAAAAGGCATTTTAACTTTTACAGGATTGTGCGGTGCATGGTTCGGCTACACGGCATATCATCTGGCAGGAAAATCGGTCCCATGGATGGCTGAGTGGATTCAGTCAGCAGGATTACTGGGAGCTGGTATATCGACGCTGCTGGGAGCTGTAATGTTTATGGCTGTATGTAATATTGGTGGAACATTGATGGCAGACAGACTGCATAGTGGAATCGATTCATTGGCAAAAGTACCTATGAATGAACTGGCTGCAGGTGCCGCAGGTACCGTTGCTGGCTTACTGGTGGCTTTGTTGCTCTACCCTGTTGTGGGATGGATGGGAACGGCAGGAGAAGTGCTGCAAGTGGCGCTGACGGTGATAAGTGCTTATTCCGGCTACACCCTTGCCATGGCGAAGAAAGACGATCTGGGAGCCTTCTGGATGTCAGGGCGATGGGGTCATCCCGAGGTGGACGAGGATAGACGGATGGAAGAACATAAAATTCTGGATACCAGTGTTATTATCGATGGGCGTATCGCTGATATATGCAAAACCGGATTTATTGAAGGCACGATCGTCATTCCGGAATTTGTTCTGGAGGAGCTGCAGCATATTGCCGATTCATCGGATCTGCTCAAGCGGAACAGAGGACGGCGTGGACTGGACATTTTGAACAAAATCCAGAAGGAACTTGATGTAAAAGTCCTGATCTACGAGGGGGATTTCGAGGAAATTTCCGAAGTGGACAGCAAACTGGTTAAACTGGCTAAAGTGCTTCAGGGCAAAGTGGTTACCAATGACTTTAACCTGAACAAAGTGTGCGAACTCCAGGGGGTATCCGTGTTGAACATTAATGATCTCGCCAATGCGGTGAAGCCGGTTGTTCTGCCAGGTGAGGAGATCATGGTACAGATTATCAAGGATGGCAAGGAGCATGGTCAAGGTGTGGCCTATCTGGATGATGGCACAATGATCGTGGTGGAGGGCGGACGCGAGTATATCGGCATGATGATGGAAGTGCTGGTGACCAGTGTGTTGCAGACTTCAGCAGGACGAATGATTTTTGCCAAGCCGAAACTGTTGGAAAAAGCCCAATAAAGCGGTATGATGGGTAGTGTATCGTTGAATGATATTGTATATCTTTGGACGATAAACTGACAGACAAGGCAGGGATTGCGGCATGGATAAAGGGTGGGGCGTTGTCATTGTGGCAGCAGGTCGCGGAACCCGGATGGGGACGACCGAGAGCAAACAGTTTCTGTTGCTGCAGGACAAGCCCGTTTTCATACATACGCTTGAGGTATTTGCTGCGCTGGACGAGATCCGCGAGATGGTGCTGGTCACAGGAGCCGCAGATGTTGAACGCTGCCAGGATTGGGTAAAAGAATACCAACTGGATTCACGTGTCCGTGTTATCCCCGGAGGGAAAGAGAGACAACATTCTGTCCATAAAGGCCTGGAGGCACTTGAGACGGATTGGGTTCTCGTTCACGACGGGGTACGTCCTTTTGTGAACCATGAGCAGATCAAGGGATGCATGGCGGCTGCCACATCCGGTGGTGGAGCAGCTGTACTGGCAGTTCCCGTGAAGGATACGATCAAACAAGTGAATGCGGAAGGAGTCGTTACGGCGACGCCAGACCGCAGCAGTCTGTGGAGCATTCAAACCCCGCAGGCTTTTCGTCTTTCTTCCCTGCTCTCCGCCTACGCATCAGCCGAGCAGGACGGATTTCTGGGGACAGATGATGCCATGCTGGCTGAACGTCAGGGAATGTCGGTCAAGGTTGTGGAAGGCAATTATACCAATATCAAATTAACGACGCCGGAAGATTTGCAATACGCCGCGTTTTTGCTGGGGGGAGAGAAGAAGCGATGATACGTGTAGGACAGGGATTTGATGTACATCAGCTGGTAGAGGGACGCCCGTGCATTATTGGCGGAGTAACAATTCCTTATGAAAAAGGACTGCTGGGTCACTCGGACGCAGACGTGCTGTTGCACGCGATTAGTGATGCCATTTTGGGTGCGCTGGCACTTGGGGATATCGGCAAGCACTTCCCGGATACCGATCCGGAATTCAAGGATGCCGACAGCCTGAAATTGCTGGAGCATGTATGGCAGCTTGTGAAGGATCGCGGATATCGGTTAGGGAATATCGATTCAACGATTATTGCCCAGAAGCCGAAGATGGCTCCTTACATCCCGCAGATGGCTGAGGTTATTGCCAAAGCACTGGAAGCGGATGTAACACAGGTGAACGTGAAAGCAACAACGACAGAGCAACTGGGATTCCCGGGACGGGGAGAGGGTATTGCCGCTCAATCCGTTGTTTGCCTGGTTCGTGTGTGATATCATCAATTAATTCATGACGGAGGGGATCATATGAGCACGGAAATTCGTGTGCGTTACGCGCCGAGCCCAACAGGACATCTGCATATCGGGAATGCCCGTACGGCGCTGTTTAACTATCTATATGCCAAACATAATAACGGTAAATTCATTATTCGTATTGAAGATACGGACGTAAAACGGAATATTGCCGGTGGTGAAGAAAGCCAGCTGAAATACCTGAAATGGCTCGGAATCGAGTGGGATGAAAGTATTGATGTGGGCGGAGAATACGGACCATACCGTCAAACGGAACGTCTGGACCTCTATCGTAAATATACGCAGGAATTGCTGGATAAAGGTCTGGCTTACCGATGCTTCTGCACGGAAGAAGAATTGGAGCAAGAGCGTGAGGAGCAGTCAGCACGTGGAGAAACGCCGCGTTATTCAGGCAAACACCGTGACCTGACTCCAGAGCAGATTAGTGCATTTGAAGCGGAAGGTCGCGTAGCGAGTATTCGTTTCCGTGTGCCGGAAGAGCGCGTATACACGTTTGACGACATGGTTAAAGGTACAATCTCGTTCAACAGCAAGGAATCCGGTGACTTCGTCATTGTGAAAAAAGATGGCATTCCCACGTACAACTATGCCGTTGCTGTGGATGATCACTTGATGAAGATTTCCCACGTCCTGCGTGGGGAAGATCACATCTCGAACACGCCGCGTCAACTGATGATCTATGAAGCGCTCGGCTGGGAGCCGCCGCAATTCGGTCACATGACGCTGATCGTGAATGAAAATCACAAGAAGCTGAGTAAACGGGATGAGTCCGTCATTCAGTTTATTGAGCAGTATGATCAGCTCGGCTATTTACCTGAAGCGATGTTTAACTTCATTTCCCTGCTTGGCTGGTCGCCGGAAGGGGAGGAAGAGATCTTCTCGCAAGAGCAGCTGATCTCCATCTTTGATACGAAACGTCTGTCCAAGAGCCCGGCTGTATTTGATACACACAAGCTGGCTCACTTGAACAACCACTATATCAAACATGCTGACCCGGAACGTATTGCTGAGATGGCCATTCCGCATCTGCAAAAAGCAGGACGTCTTCCTGGGGATCTGTCCGCTGAGCAAAAAGAGTGGGCGCATACCCTCGTACATCTCTATCAGGAGCAGATGAACGCGGCATCCGATATCGTAGAATTGTCGGAAGTGTTCTTCCGTTCGGAGATTGAGCTGGAAAGTGAAGGTGCCGCGGTTCTCGCTGAAGAGCAAGTGCCGACCGTGCTGAAGGCATTTGCGGATAAAGTGCAGACAAGTGAAGAGTTCACACCAAGCAAAATGGCTGCATTAATCAAGGAAGTACAGAAAGAAACCGGCTTTAAGGGCAAACAGCTCTTTATGCCAATTCGTGTAGCCTTGACTGGACAGACGCATGGACGGGATCTGAACCAAACGATCGTGCTTCTGGGCCGTGATACGGTGATCGAACGCTTGCTTGCACAAGTAAAATAAGCTTATTCGATCATATTTGGGATCTGAACACAGTCATATGATGTACGGATTACGTAGTCGGCTGTTGTCAGTCTGGGGCCTTTTCGCTATAATAACAACACAACGAATAATTGATATGATTTATCTAATAGAACAGCAAAGATCGGGAGAAGTAGACTGACCCGGACAGATTCAGAGAGGATGGTCCCGCAGCAAAGAAAGATTTCTTTGATTGCGGTGGCTGTGAGCCATCCACTGTCCATCAGTCGAAATGCACCCGTGAGCTGCACAGCCGAATCCAGCCCCGCCTTTGTCGGTTATGACATGGGAAAACGCTAGGATAGGTTGTGACGATTGGTTTCCGTTACCAAACCGCTTGAGGGCTCATTCTATTTGAGAATGAACCGAGCAGAGTGGGACCGCGATAAACGCCTCTGCAGCTAAATGCTGCAGGGGCGTTTTTTGTTTAGGCGAGTGTGCAGTACACTACCAAGGAACGCGCCGTCCGGTAAGCCGGAGGACGGGAACCTGAACAAGAGGGGAACGAGCATGTTCAAGAAGATCAGATCAGATATCCAGGCGGTGTTTGAGAACGATCCGGCAGCCCGGGGATGGTTTGAAGTGGTATTTACCTACTCAGGGCTGCACGCGATATGGGCACACCGGATGGCACATTTTTTATACAAACGAAGATGGTTCTCGTTCGCCAGGTTCATTTCACAGGTAAGCCGATTCATGACAGGAATTGAGATACATCCTGGAGCTACGATCGGGAATCGGTTGTTTATTGACCATGGAATGGGCGTCGTTATTGGGGAAACATGTGAGATTGGCGATGATGTTGTTATCTATCAGGGGGTTACCCTCGGCGGAACAGGGAAAGAAAAAGGAAAGAGACATCCGACCATTGGCAATAATGTGGTTATCTCATCGGGAGCCAAAGTGCTGGGTTCATTTAGCGTGGGGGATCAATGCAACATTGGTGCAAATTCCGTTGTGCTTAAGGAGGTCCCTTCCAATAGTACTGTGGTAGGTATACCGGGCAGAATTGTTAAACAGGATGGCCGACGGGTAGATCGCCTCAGTCAACAATTGCCCGATCCGGTCGTTGACTCTTTGCGGAGTATGCAACAAGAACTCGAACGATTGCAGGAAGAAGTACGTACACTGCAGAATGCCCGTGAAAATGAGACTGTGCGTGATACGTGATACAATAACTAAAGGCAGTATAGGATGAAAGGATAAGTGACCATGACGCTTCAGATTTATAATACGATGAGTCGTACCAAAGAGGAGTTTGTTCCCCAAGAACCAGGGAAAGTAAAAATGTATGTCTGTGGACCAACGGTATATGACTACATTCACATTGGGAATGCACGTCCTGTTATCTTTTTCGACACGGTTCGTGGATACCTGGAACAGACAGGACATGATGTAAACTATGTGGTGAACTTCACGGATGTGGATGATAAGCTGATTCGCAAAGCAGAACAACTTGGAACAGATGTTCCTCATGTCGCGGAAAAGTTTATTGCGGCCTATTATGAAGACCTTGAGGGATTGGGTATTCCCAAGGCAAGCAGCAACCCGAGAGTAACGGAAAACATGCCGCTGATCATTGATTTTATCCGTGAGCTGGTTGAAAAAGGATTTGCGTATGAAAATGGCGGTGACGTTTATTATCGTACAGGCAAATTCAGCGAGTATGGCAAACTTTCGAAACAAAACTTGCAGGAGCTGCAATTCGGAATCCGTGTGGGTGTGGACGAGCGCAAAGAGCATCCCGAAGATTTTGTGCTCTGGAAGGCTGCTAAACCAGGTGAGATCTATTGGTCCAGTCCTTGGGGCGATGGCCGACCAGGCTGGCATATTGAGTGCTCCGCCATGGCTAGGGAGTACCTTGGGGATACACTGGATATTCACGGGGGTGGACAGGATCTGCAGTTCCCGCACCATGAGTGCGAATGCGCCCAATCCGAAGTATTAACAGGTAAACCACTTGCGAACTATTGGATGCATAATGGATTCATCCGGATTGATAATGAGAAGATGTCGAAATCACTCGGTAACGGTGTTCTTGTTAAAGATTTACGGAATCAATATAAACGCGAAGCGATTCGTTACTTTATGTTGTCTACCCACTATCGTAACCCGTTGAATTTCACGGATGATACGATGGAGCAGGCACAGAACAGTGTGGACCGGATTGCGAATGCGGTAGGTAACCTGAACCATCGTCTGAATGCGGTAACTGTTGATCAGGATATCACAGCAGCGTTTGCGGCAAGACTCGACCAAATTCGTCAGCAGTATCACGAGAAGATGCAGGATGATTTCAATACTCCTGATGCGATTACTGCTATGTTTGAGTGGGCAGGGGAAGCCAACCAACTGTTGCAGCAAGAAGTAGTTAATGCGGCAGATATTCGCGCGCTCCTCGAGTTGTTCAGTGAATTGAATGCTGTGCTGCGCATTTATACTGACGCAGAGCCAGAACTTCTGGATGAGGAAGTAGAACGTCTGATTGAAGAGCGTGTAGAAGCGCGCAAGTCCAAAAACTGGGCAAGAGCGGATGAAATTCGTGATGAATTGTCTGCACGTGGCATTCTGCTTGAAGATACGGCGCAGGGCATGAGATGGCGGCGCAAATGAGCGAAGGACATCCAAATACACCAAAACAACAAGAGCAGGTTACAGAGGGAGGATGGTTCCCGTATCCTTCTTCCAGACCTGCGAGGTTGATTCCACCTATTGCACTGGCCTATATTGGTGATGCGGTATATGAGGTGGCTGTTCGTCAATATCTGTTGTCGAAGGCCAACATGCGTCCCAACCATCTGCATCGTAGTGCAACCGGGTTGGTATCAGCGAAGGCACAGAGCCGCATACTTAAAACGATTGAGGCTGAACTGACAGAGGAAGAACGTGATATCGTCCGGCAAGGGCGGAATGCCAAGTCGGGTAGTGTACCCAAAAATGCAGATGTGTTGGAGTACAGACATGCCACGGCGTTTGAATGTCTCATTGGTTACCTCTACAGCAGTGGTCATCATGATCGCATGATTGAACTGATTGGTCTTGGCATTGAGCACGCGGAACAACAATCGCCATCACCGACAAAAAAATAGAAATTTCAACAAAACAACGCATTACAGAGAGGATCGAACAACGATGGAAGAAGAATGGATTGCCGGTAAACACTCCGTAACGGAGGCGCTGCGTTCAGGCCGGACCATTAATAAAATATGGATTGCCGATACAGCACAGAAACATTTGACTCAACCTATTATCACGGAAGCTAAAAAACTAGGTATTGTTATTCAACACGTGGACAAGCGTAAGCTGGATCAAACGGTACCAGGCATTCAGCATCAGGGGGTAGTGGCACAAGCTGCACCTTACGCTTATGTGGAGGTAGAAGACATTCTTGCCGCAGCAAAAGCGAAGAATGAGCATCCTTTCCTGATTTTGCTGGATGAGATCGAAGATCCTCATAACCTGGGGTCGATTTTGCGGACAGCAGACTGCACGGGTGCGCATGGCGTCATTGTACCCAAACGTCGCTCGGCAGCGGTAACGGTAACAGTGTCCAAAACGTCAGCAGGTGCCGTGGAGTATGTGCCAGTGGCTCGTGTAAGTAATCTTGCCCAGACCATCGATCGCCTTAAAGAGGAAGGTGTATGGGTTGTAGGGACAGATGTCACGGCTCATGAAGGTGTCTTTGGTAACGGCGTCTTTACTGGTCCTGTGGCATTGGTTATCGGCAATGAAAATAAAGGAATGGGACGACTCATTCGTGAGAAATGCGACGTACTGATCAAATTACCGATGCAAGGTCAGATTAACTCCTTGAATGCTTCCGTGGCAGCGGGTGTTGTCATGTATGAAGTGCTTCGCTCGCGTCAAGCGCAGGAATAGAAGGTATGGCTGATTCCCGTGATGTGCTTCTTGTAGACGGGTACAACATGATTGGCGACTGGCCGGAATTAACTAAACTGGCGGAAAGTGGGCTCGAGGAGGCGCGCAACAGGCTTCTCTTTCGTCTTGCCGACTATCAGGCTTTTTCCGGCCGGCGAGTCATTGTTGTGTTTGACGCCTACCTCGTGCCTGGACTCGGTAAATCCTTTACACAGAGCAAAGTGCAGATCTATTTTACAAAGGAAAAAGAGACGGCAGACGAATGCATTGAGAGACTCGTTCGGGAACTAAGCATGAGAAGACGCCAAATCTATGTGGCTACGAGCGATATGGTAGAGCAACATGTTATTTTTGGACAGGGAGCGCTACGCGTATCTGCAAGGGAATTGCTTATTGAAGTTGAGCAGAACGAAAAAGAATTAAAGAAACGACTGGAAGAAGATCAGGCGAAGACCACACGTAATACACTTGGGGGCAAGTTAAGTCCGGATGTATTGAAAGAGTTTGAGCGATGGCGCCGTGAATAACAGCGCGTTTTTACAAAATTTAGAATATTGTAACTCTTGACATTTATGTTATTGATGTTCTTTTTTAGGCAGAGCGTGGTTGACGGTGTAAGGTACCATCATATATACTGATCCTATATTTCATAGAGTAGAGTAACGGGGTACCTTGCGTTGCAGCCGGAGGGATTGTCTGTGAGTGTCGACCTCAAAGATATCATGTTATCCAAGTATGATTACCAAAGTGACGAAGACATTGTAGAAGCTTTCCGAGAAGGCGAAAGCGAAGCGTTAGAGTTTTTGATTAACAAATATCGTAACTTTGTACGCGCCAAGGCAAGATCTTATTTTCTGATTGGGGCAGACCGGGAAGATATTATTCAAGAAGGAATGATTGGCCTCTACAAATCCATTCGAGATTTCAAAGGGGACAAGCTGGCTTCGTTCAAGGCTTTTGCCGAACTGTGCATTACAAGACAGATCATCACGGCGATTAAGACAGCAACACGTCAGAAACATATTCCACTTAATTCTTATGTATCTCTGGACAAGCCTATTTATGACGAAGAGTCTGATCGTACGTTACTCGATGTGATTTGTGGAACCCAGGTCAGTGATCCGGAAGAATTGATCATTAATCAGGAAGAGTTTGTGGGCCTGGAAGATAAAATGTCCGAGATTCTGAGTGATCTGGAACGTAAAGTATTGATGTTGTATCTGGACGGGAGATCTTATCAAGAGATTGCAGTTGATTTGGACAGACATGTGAAGTCCATTGATAATGCACTTCAGCGCGTCAAGCGCAAACTTGAAAAGTACCTGGAAGTTCGAGATAATTAAACACATGTTGTCGTTGACGGAAAAGGCTCGGTGTTTGAGTCTTTTTTTAGTGTCTCAAGTTTATAAAATCTAAGAATGTTCATACTAGTAATCGCTCGGTCCATGCAGGAGAAGAGAAAAACAGAGATGAGAAACGAATGTGCGTTGTACGGAAGTAATACCCAATGAATGAAAGGCTATTCTTTCATTGACATGGTTATACCCTTGTGATAAAGTGTTTTAGGTAGGCCTAAATTTATGGCTTTTTTTCAGGATCAATTTAGAGACTCTGCTTGAATGTGGAAGTCTTCGGGAGGTGTACATCATGCGGGTAATTATTACTTTGGCTTGTACTAACTGCAAACAAAGAAATTACACTACGACAAAAAACAAGCGTAATCACCCCGACCGCATGGAGATGAAGAAATTTTGCAAGTTTTGTAACGAGCAGACTTCTCATCGCGAAACCAGATAGTTTTTGGAGGTGTCGGCGTGAAACGAAGTTTCAAATCTCTGATTTCCTTTTTCTCAGAAAGCTGGGCTGAACTTAAAAAAGTTCGCTGGCCTAATCGTAAAGAGCTGACCAACTACACATTGATCGTACTTGGTACTGTTGTGGTTATGACGCTGTTTTTTTGGGTCATTGACATTGGCATCTCCTTTGTGATCGAAGCGATTATTTAAGAAGGGTTCCGGTGGCTTGATATGGAAAAAAGATGGTACGTCGTTCATACCTATTCAGGGTATGAGAACAAGGTCAAGGCCAATTTGGAAAAACGCGTCGAGTCTATGGGCATGGAAGACAAGATATTCCGCGTTCTTGTTCCTATGGAAGAAGAAGTGGTAAACAAAGACGGTAAGAAAAAAACCGTTATGCGTAAAGTTTACCCTGGTTATGTCTTGGTGGAAATGGTACAGACGGATGACTCTTGGTACGTTGTGCGCAACACACCAGGTGTTACAGGATTTGTCGGTTCGACAGGTTCTGGGTCCAAACCAACTGCTTTGTTGCCTGAAGAAGTGGAACAAATTCTGAAGCACATGGGCATGGTTGAACCTAAGCCGAAAATTGAGTTCGATATTAAGGAATCCGTACGTATTAAAGTCGGCCCTTTTGCGAATTTCGTAGGCTCCGTGGAAGAAATTTTGGTAGACAAAAGCAAGTTGAAAGTGCACGTGAACATGTTTGGACGGGAAACACCGCTTGAGTTGGAATATACACAAGTGGAGAAGATATAGTTTCTTCAAGTTTCTTGTGGGAGGGCTGTAAGGCCCGTTAACCACTATTTTGCAAGGAGGTGTCAATCATGGCGAAAAAAGTTATTAAAATGGTAAAACTGCAGATTCCAGCAGGTAAAGCAAACCCAGCACCACCAGTAGGTCCAGCTTTGGGTCAAGCAGGTGTCAACATCATGGCATTCTGTAAAGAATTCAACGCTCGTACAGCTGATCAAGCGGGATTGATTATTCCAGTTGAAATTTCTGTATTCGAGGACCGTTCCTTTACTTTCATCACTAAAACTCCACCAGCAGCAGTTCTGTTGAAAGTGGCAGCTAAAGTTGAAAAAGGATCCGGCGAACCGAACAAGAAAAAAGTTGCTACTGTTAAACGTGATGCGGTTCGTCAAATCGCAGAAACAAAAATGCCTGACCTGAATGCAGCAGACGTTGAGTCCGCTATGCGTATGGTCGAAGGTACTGCCCGCAGCATGGGTATCACCATCGAAGACTAATTTTCATAAGAAACATGGCTTCGTAAAACCGGTCGATTCGCGACCGGTTGATGTGGGAGGTATATCCGCTAACACCACAAAGGAGGAATAAAACATGGCTAAACACGGTAAAAAGTACCTGGAAGCTGCTAAGCTGATTGACAGCGAAGCAACTTACGAGCCTTCAGAAGCTGTAGAGCTTGTGAAAAAGGCAGCTACTGCAAAATTCGATGAAACAATCGAAGCAGCAGTTCGTTTGGGTGTAGACCCTCGTAAGCAAGACCAGGCTGTACGTGGTGTTGTTGTCTTGCCACACGGCACAGGTAAAACACAACGCGTATTGGTATTTGCAAAAGGTGACAAAGCGAAAGAAGCGGAAGCGGCTGGCGCGGACTATGTTGGTGATGCAGACATGATCAACAAAATCCAACAAGGCTGGTTCGAATTCGACGTCTGCGTAGCGACACCAGATATGATGAGTGAAGTAGGTAAATTGGGCCGACTGCTCGGCGGTAAAGGTCTGATGCCTAACCCTAAAGCCGGAACGGTAACTTTCGATGTAACTAAGGCTGTTCAAGAAATTAAAGCCGGTAAAATCGAATATCGTCTGGATCGTGCAGGTCAAATTCATGCACCGATTGGTAAAGCTTCTTTCTCTTCTGAGCAACTTAATGAGAACTTCAAAGCTCTCATGGAAGCTCTGAATCGTGCTAAACCAGCGGCAGCAAAAGGTGTTTATCTGAAGAATGTTAGTCTTTCTTCCACGATGGGCCCTGGCGCACGCGTGAACGCAGCAGCTTTTAGATAATATCTCTTGACAGGCTGGTCCTGTCCTTGATAAGATATAAAAGTTGTGAGTCCGAGTGACTGACCGTTGACATTTGAATATGCTTGCCGTAGACAGTAGGTGCCATTTGGCTTAATTTCCTGCCGAGGTGTGATTATAGAACTTAGAACGATGTAAATCGATGATGAGTATATATCAAGCCTTCGTGATTCTACGGAGGCTTTTCTTAATGGGATAAATTTGATCAGGAGGTGTACAGATTGGCAAACGCAAAAGTGATTCAAGCAAAACAAGAGTCCGTTGATGCAGTAACAGCAAAATTGCGCGAGAGCGTGACAACTGTTGTTGTTGACTATCGCGGATTGAACGTTGCCCAAGTAACTGAGTTGCGTAAGCAACTTCGTGAAGCAGGGATCGAATTCCAAGTGCTGAAAAACTCGTTGCTTCGCCGTGCAGCTGCAGCAGCAGAACTGACAGAACTCGATAGTGTTCTCACAGGTCCTACTGCAATTGCATTCAGCGTAGATGACGTTGTGGCTCCAGCTAAAATTCTGAACGACTTCGCGAAAAAGAACGATGCTCTGGAATTGAAAGGTGCAGTCGTAGAAGGTCGCGTAATCGGAGTAGACGAAGTTAAGGCATTGGCAGAACTGCCATCCCGCGATGGACTCCTCTCCATGCTCCTCAGCGTGCTTCAAGCGCCAGTGCGCAACTTCGCGCTTGCGGTTAAAGCAGTTGCAGAAAAAGAAGAACAAGGCGCGTAAGCAACTTGATCTGAACGCTGCTTAGGCGGCAAATGAATTAAAAAAAATAATATTATATATGGAGGTTCACTCATGAGTAAAGAGCAAATCTTGGAAGCAATCAAAGGCATGACTGTACTGGAACTGAACGATCTTGTTAAAGCAATCGAAGAAGAATTCGGCGTAACTGCTGCAGCTCCAGTAGCTGCTGCAGGTGCGGGCGCTGCTTCTGCTGAAGCTGAGCAATCCGAGTTCGACGTAATCTTGACTAACGCTGGTGCTTCCAAAATCAACGTTATCAAAGCAGTTCGCGAAATCACAGGTCTTGGCCTGAAAGAAGCAAAAGAACTGGTTGACAACGCTCCAAAAGCATTGAAAGAAAAAGTTGCTAAAGAAGAAGCAGAAGCGGTTAAAGCTAAGCTTGAAGAAGCTGGCGCTACAATCGAAGTTAAATAATTTAGCTTTTATAAGCTAGATGAACAAAACAACAAACCCCTTGACTTATATCAAGGGGTTTGTTGCTGTAATTGTAAATGGAAAGTGAGTGAGGGCATGTCCAATCATTATTATTCGGACAAACCGCAAGTAGCGCATGATCGCAGAGCAACTGAAGCGGTTCTTCGCGGATTCAGTCTGCGATTCGTGACGGACGCCGGTGTGTTTTCCAAAAACGGAATCGATTATGGCAGCAGAGTATTGATTGATGCGATAGAGTTGCCATCAGGGGCTCATGTTCTCGATGTGGGTTGTGGATACGGACCGATGGGTCTTACAGCAGCCAAACTTGTACCGGATGGGCATGTCACCATGATCGATATCAACGAGAGAGCCGTTGAACTTTCCAGGGAGAATGCAAAAGCGAACGGAATTAACAATGTTACGGTATTGCAGAGTAATCTACTGGCTGAAGTAAAAAAGCAAGATTTTGACGTTATCTTAACCAATCCGCCTATACGGGCTGGGAAAGAGACGGTTCATACTATTTTCGAACAGGCACATCGTCATCTGAAGGTAGGCGGTTCGTTGTGGATTGTCATTCAGAAGAAACAAGGGGCTCCATCAGCAAAAGCGAAGTTGGAATCTTTGTTTGGAAGAGTGGAGGAAGTGACGAAGGATAAAGGCTACCGGATTTTCAAAGCGATGAAATCGGAAGAGGGTTCTACTAAAAGCTGAATCCGAGTTTGTAAAGTAAGCAGGGGATCATTTTTTTTGCAATAGGACTATTGACTTGAAATTCAGGCCGTGGTATTATTGTAAAATGTCAGTATTAAGATGCCCTACTTGGCTTTAGCTAACTAAAAATGTCAACCTTTTTTTACGCCGAACGGGCTTATTATGCCTACGTTTGGCGTATAATATGTACATTTTGGGCAAACTGGGGATAAGAATGTTTTGGAAAGACATCCGCCGATCAAAGTTGCTCTTTTTTCGAACGACATTTCGAGTAAGGGCTTTTCTTTATTTGTGGATGCATTGCTTTGCTCTGTATGTGTACCATTATAAGGTTACAAACAGAGGTTCGCAACGAAATTTTTAAAGTGAGTAGACATTGAGGGGTGAGTTTAAGTTGGCAGGACATCTTGTTCAATATGGTCGACGCACTCGGCGCAGTTATGCACGAATTAACGAGATACTCGAAGTTCCTAACCTGATTGAAATCCAACAAAAATCATATGATTGGTTTTTGGAGGAAGGGTTGCGCGAAATGTTCCAGGATATCTCGCCGATTCAGGATTTCACAGGCAACTTGATTTTGGAATTTATCGATTACAGTCTCGGTGAACCGAAGTATACAGTAGACGACGCGAAAGAGCGTGACGTTACTTATGCAGCACCGCTTCGGGTCAAAGTCCGGCTCATTAATAAGGAAACCGGCGAAGTCAAAGAGCAGGAAGTATTCATGGGAGATTTCCCGCTGATGACCAACACGGGCACATTTATTATTAATGGTGCGGAACGGGTTATTGTCAGCCAGTTGGTTCGCTCTCCTAGCGTTTACTTCAGTACCAAAGTAGATAAAAACGCCAAAAAAACGTATACCGCTACAGTTATTCCTAACCGCGGCGCTTGGTTGGAACTGGAGATGGACGCGAAGGATGTTGTTTACGTCCGGATCGACCGTACACGTAAAATACCGGTTACGGTTCTCCTGCGTTCACTTGGTTTTGGCACAGATGCTGAGATTCTGGATCTGCTCGGTAATGACGAATATATCCGCAACACACTGGACAAAGACAACACGGATTCCACGGAGAAAGCACTCATTGAGATCTATGAGCGTCTTCGTCCGGGTGAGCCTCCAACGTTGGATAATGCGAAAAGCTTGCTCGTAGCGCGTTTCTTTGATCCAAAACGTTATGACCTGGCTAATGTAGGTCGTTACAAAATGAATAAAAAACTTCATATCAAAAACCGTTTGTTTAACCAACGTTTGGCTGAGTCACTTGTTGACGCTGAAACAGGTGAAATCATTGCCGAAGCAGGTCAAATGGTTGATCGTCGTTTGTTGGATGAAATCATGCCGTATCTGGAGAAGAGCGTTGGATTCCGCACGTATCACGTGGGTAACGGTGTTCTGGATGCCAATGATATCCCTATGCAAACGATTGATGTGTTCTCGCCAACTGAAGATGGTAAAGTGGTCAAACTGATTGCCAATGCAAACATTGACAAGTCCGTTAAAAACGTGACTCCGGCGGATATCATTTCGTCCATCAGTTATTTCCTTAACCTTCTGCAGGGAATTGGTAGCACGGATGATATCGATCATCTGGGTAACCGTCGTTTGCGTTCAGTGGGTGAACTCCTGCAGAACCAGTTCCGTATCGGTTTGTCCCGTATGGAGCGTGTGGTTCGTGAGAGAATGTCCATTCAGGATGCTAACGTCATTACACCGCAGGCATTGATCAATATACGTCCTGTTATTGCATCTATTAAAGAGTTCTTTGGTAGCTCTCAGTTGTCACAGTTTATGGATCAAACGAACCCGTTGGGTGAGTTGACACATAAACGTCGTTTGTCCGCACTCGGACCCGGTGGTTTGACGCGTGAGCGTGCAGGTATGGAAGTGCGTGACGTCCATCCATCCCACTATGGCCGTATGTGTCCAATCGAGACTCCAGAGGGACCAAACATCGGTTTGATCAACTCCTTGTCAACGTTCGCCCGTGTGAATGAATATGGCTTCATTGAAGCTCCATATCGTTGGGTTGATCCGAAGACAGGTATTGTGACCGAGCAAATTGATTACCTGACAGCGGACGAAGAGGACAACTATGTCATCGCGCAAGCGAATGCGAAGTTGAACGAAGACGGTACATTTGAAGAAGAAGCGATCATTGTACGTTACAACAAACAGTCGGATAACATCCTTACGATGCCGAGTGAGCGAGTTGACTACATGGACGTATCTCCTAAACAAGTCGTATCCGTCGCTACAGCGCTGATCCCGTTCCTTGAGAACGATGACTCCAACCGTGCACTCATGGGATCTAACATGCAGCGGCAGGCGGTTCCACTCTTGATTCCTAAAGCACCACTTGTAGGAACAGGTATGGAGCACAAAGCTGCAAAAGACTCTGGTGTATGTATTGTCTCCGATTATGACGGAATTATTGAACGTTCTTCTGCGAACGAGATTTGGCTCCGTCGTGTTGAAGAAGTGGACGGTCAGGAAGTTAAAGGCGATATCGTTAAATATAAATTACACAAATTTATGCGTTCGAACCAAGGAACATGCATTAACCAGCGTCCGATTGTCAAAAGAGGTGCTGCTGTCAAAGCTGGCGATATCCTCGCTGACGGTCCTTCAACGGAAATGGGTGAATTGGCTCTGGGACGTAACGTTGTTGTTGCCTTCATGACTTGGGAAGGTTACAACTACGAGGATGCGATCTTGCTCAGTGAAAAACTCGTTAAGGAAGATGTATACACATCCATCCATATCGAGGAGTATGAGTCAGAAGCACGCGATACCAAGCTCGGACCTGAAGAGATCACACGTGACATCCCTAACGTTGGGGAAGAAGCGTTGCGTAACTTGGATGAGCGCGGTATTATCCGCATCGGTGCTGAGATTAGCGCTGGCGACATTCTGGTTGGTAAAGTAACACCTAAGGGTGTAACAGAGCTGACTGCAGAAGAACGTCTCTTGCATGCGATCTTTGGTGAGAAAGCACGTGAAGTACGTGATACTTCCTTGCGTGTACCACATGGTACCGACGGTATCGTAGTAGACGTGAAAGTATTTACCCGTGAAAACGGTGATGAGCTGCCTCCAGGTGTTAACCAACTCGTTCGTGTATATATCGCTCAAAAACGGAAAATTTCCGAGGGTGATAAAATGGCCGGACGTCACGGTAACAAAGGGGTCGTGGCCCGCATCTTGCCGGAAGAAGATATGCCTTTCCTGCCAGACGGTACACCGGTTCAGATCGTTCTTAACCCACTGGGCGTACCTTCCCGGATGAATATCGGTCAAGTACTCGAGGTTCACTTGGGTATGGCGGCGATGCAACTAGGTATTCACGTAGCAACTCCTGTATTCGACGGAGCGAAGGAGTATGACGTCTTCGATACGATGGAAGAGGCAGGCATGCAACGTAATGGTAAAACTGTCCTGTATGATGGTCGTACAGGTGAAGAGTTTGAACGTGAAGTTACCGTAGGTGTCATGCACATGATCAAATTGGCACACATGGTTGATGATAAAATCCATGCCCGTTCCACGGGTCCTTACTCACTTGTTACGCAACAGCCATTGGGTGGTAAAGCCCAATTTGGTGGACAGCGTTTCGGGGAGATGGAAGTATGGGCGCTTGAGGCATACGGTGCTGCTTATACACTGCAAGAAATCTTGACTGTTAAATCCGATGACGTTGTTGGTCGGGTTAAAACATATGAATCCATCGTCAAAGGCGAGAACGTTCCGGAACCAGGTGTTCCTGAATCATTCAAAGTATTGATCAAAGAGCTGCAAAGCTTGGGTATGGACGTAAAGATTTTGAGTGAAGATGAGCAAGAGATTGAAATGAGAGAAATGGACGATGAAGATGACGCTGCGAGCGATAAGCTCAGCCTCAACCTTGAGGGTACAGAGGTCGGAGCGGAATAAACCGCTTCGAGCGCATGATGACCGGCGTTTTTCATCAGGCTCGCGTCTTGCTCCGGCTTCGGCCGGAGAGGGCGTAACCTAGAATACAGGAATTGGTTAAGGAGGGTTGCTCCTTGTTGGACGTCAACAATTTCGAATACATGAAGATCGGGCTTGCTTCCCCAGAGAAAATTCGTTCTTGGTCCCGCGGAGAAGTGAAAAAACCGGAAACGATCAACTATCGTACGTTGAAACCGGAAAAAGAAGGGCTGTTCTGCGAAAAGATTTTTGGCCCTACAAAGGACTGGGAATGTCATTGCGGTAAATACAAACGCGTCCGTTATAAAGGCGTTGTCTGTGATCGTTGTGGCGTTGAAGTAACACGTGCGAAAGTACGCCGCGAACGGATGGGTCATATTGAGCTCGCTGCTCCGGTATCGCATATCTGGTACTTCAAAGGTATTCCGAGCCGTATGGGTCTTGCTCTGGATATGTCTCCAAGATCTCTTGAAGAGATTATTTATTTTGCATCTTATGTTGTAACGGATCCAGGAGAAACTCCACTGGAGAAAAAACAGCTGTTGTCCGAGAAAGAATACCGCAGCTATCGTGAGAAATACGGCTATGGTTTCCAGGCTGGCATGGGCGCAGAAGCCGTTAAAAAATTGCTTCAAGACCTTGACATAGATAAAGAGCTCGAGTTCCTGAAAGAAGAGCTCCGGACTGCGCAAGGACAACGTCGTAATCGTGCAATCAAACGTTTGGAAGTTATTGAAGCATTCCGCAACTCCGGCAACAAGCCAGAGTGGATGATCATGGATGTACTTCCTGTTATCCCGCCGGAACTTCGTCCAATGGTACAGTTGGATGGTGGACGTTTTGCAACGTCTGACCTGAATGACTTGTATCGCCGTGTAATCAACCGGAATAACCGTCTGAAACGTCTGCTTGATCTTGGCGCGCCAGATATTATTGTGCAAAATGAAAAACGGATGTTGCAGGAAGCTGTTGACGCATTGATTGATAATGGTCGTCGCGGACGCCCGGTAACGGGTCCTGGTAACCGTCCATTGAAATCCCTCAGCCACATGCTGAAAGGTAAACAAGGACGTTTCCGTCAGAACTTGCTCGGTAAACGTGTTGACTATTCTGGTCGTTCCGTTATCGTTGTCGGACCTTACCTGAAAATGTATCAGTGTGGTCTGCCAAAAGATATGGCACTTGAATTGTTCAAGCCTTTCGTTATGAAAGAGCTTGTAAATAAAGGGCTTGCCCACAACATCAAGAGCGCGAAACGTAAAGTTGAGCGTGTAAGTCCTGAAGTATGGGATGTTCTTGAAGAAGTAATCAAGGAGCATCCGGTTCTGTTGAACCGTGCCCCTACGCTTCACAGACTCGGTATTCAAGCGTTTGAACCGATTCTCGTTGAAGGTAAAGCAATTCGTCTTCACCCACTCGTATGTACGGCATACAATGCCGACTTTGACGGTGACCAAATGGCCGTGCACGTTCCGTTGTCCGCTGAAGCTCAAGCGGAAGCACGTATCCTGATGCTTGCATCAGGTAACATTTTGAACCCGAAAGACGGTAAACCGGTTGTTACTCCTTCCCAGGATATGGTGCTTGGTTCTTATTACCTCACTATGGATAACAAGGAAGAAAAGGGCACAGGTATGATCTTGCGTACAGTTAACGAAGCTGTATCGGCATATCAACGTGGTACTGCTGGTCTGCATGCGCGTGTAGCTATTCCGGTTAAGGCGCTTGGTAAAACAAGCTTCACGGAAGAACAGCAAGAAGGTATGTTGCTGACAACTATCGGTAAAATTATCTTTAATGAAATTTTCCCGGCAAGCTTCCCGTATATCAATGATGCGACTCGTGCGAACCTGTACCAAGGTACTGCAGATCACTCATTTGTATATGAAAAAGGTGCTGATCTCAGAGAAGCTATTATGAATGCTCCTCTGGCTGGCGGTGTCGGTAAAGAATACCTCGGTTCCATCATTGCACGTTGTTTTGAAATTTACCATACAACGGAAACAGCCGTTATTTTGGATAAAATCAAACAACTTGGATTCACATACTCTACTCGTGCCGGTATAACGGTTGCGGTATCTGATGTTATCGTTCCGCCTGAGAAGTTTGAAATTCTTAGACAATCTGAGGAAAAAGCACAAATCGTTACGAATCAGTACCGTCGTGGTCTGATTACGAATGAAGAGCGCTATGACCGTATCATTGATATCTGGTCAAAATCCAAAGATGACATCACTGAGATTCTGATGAAGTCCATGGATCGTTATAACTCGATCATGATGATGGTAGACTCCAAAGCACGGGGTAACAAATCGCAAATCACCCAATTGGGCGGTATGCGTGGTCTGATGGCCAACCCATCCGGTCGAATTATCGAACTCCCAATCAAATCGAACTTCCGTGAAGGTCTGACGGTACTCGAGTACTTCATCTCCACTCATGGAGCGCGTAAAGGTTTGGCGGATACAGCCCTGCGTACAGCCGATTCAGGTTACCTGACTCGTCGTCTCGTAGACGTAGCCCAAGACGTAATCGTGCGTGATGATGATTGTGGTACAGATAAAGGCTTTACGGTAAGTCGTATCCAGGATGGTAAAGAGGTTATTGAAGATCTCTACGACCGTATTGAAGGCAGATACTGCTTTGAGACAGTTCGTCATCCGGAAACAAAAGAAATCATTGCAGGTCGCAATGAATTGATTGACTCCGACAAAGCAGAAGCGATCATCAAAGCTGGCGTGACCAAATTGCAAATCCGCTCCGTACTCAGCTGCCGTGCAAGTCATGGTGTCTGCAAGAAGTGTTATGGTCGTAACCTTGCGACAGGTAAACACGTGGAGATTGGTGAAGCAGTTGGTATTATTGCCGCACAATCCATTGGTGAGCCAGGAACACAGCTTACAATGCGTACGTTCCATACCGGCGGTGTAGCCGGAGACGATATTACGCAAGGTTTGCCGCGTATCCAAGAGTTGTTTGAAGCTCGTAATCCTAAGGGTCAAGCAACGATCAGTGAGATTGATGGTGTAGTAAAAGAGATTCGCGAAGCGAAAGATCGTCGTGAAATCGAAATTCAAGGTGAAGCGGAATCCAAAGTATACTCCGTTACCTACGGTTCCCGTGTGCGCGTAAGCGAAGGCATGGAAATTGAAGCGGGTGACGAGTTGACAGACGGTTCAATCGATCCTAAAGAAATGCTGCGCATTAAAGGCGTACGTGGCGTACAAAACTACATTTTGCAGGAAGTGCAGCGCGTATACCGTAACCAAGGCGTAGAAATCAATGACAAGCACGTTGAAGTTATGATCCGTCAAATGTTGCGTAAAATCCGCATCGTAGATGCAGGTGATACAACGCTGTTGCCAGGATCGTTCGTAGATACGCATGAGTACGAAAGAGCTAACAAAATTGCGATTCTTAGTGATAAAGAGCCAGCGGTTGCTAAACCAATCCTGCTCGGTATTACGAAAGCATCCCTGGAAACAGACTCCTTCCTCTCGGCGGCTTCGTTCCAAGAAACTACACGTGTACTGACAGATGCAGCGATCAAAGGTAAAGTCGATCAGTTGCTCGGTCTGAAGGAAAATGTAATCATCGGTAAATTGATTCCTGCAGGTACAGGTATGCACCGTTACCGCAGCATCAAATTTGCTGAGCCAGAAGATGGCCAATCTTCAGTAGAAGAACTCGAGCCAGTTTCGGTTGATTAAATAGATTTCTCCTCATTTAGAGGGGAATGGAAGTTTTGTACGTCAGGAGGAGGACGCTTGTACAATGCAGGCGGACGAATCCTGATGTGCGTAAACTTTTAAAAAATGTTTTAGGATTAGCATTGACAATGCTTGCGCTAGATGCTAATATATCAAAGGTGCGTGGGCAGCTGATTGTACATGGTTCTATTCGGAGGAATGCACAATGTCTAATGAAAAAGCCTTGCAAGATGCTCATGTCAAAATAGGTACCAAACAGACCGTGCGGATGGTGCAGACAGGTATGGCTTCTGAAGTCTATGTCGCAGAAGATAGTGATCCGCAGCTCACTTCCAAAATCATTGCTTTGTGTGAACAACACAATGTGAAGTACACGAAAGTGGATACAATGAAAAATCTCGGCAAAGCTTGCGGGATTGGAGTGGGAGCAGCTATGGCTGCTGTCGTAAAATGATAGTGTAAGGAACGTTTTTGTCCGAGAACTTTTAGGGATTCTCTAAGGCAAAAACTTTTCATTTGTCTTTTTATGAACCGCCTGGGTCTGTGGACTTAGCGAAAAGAGGTTTATAAAGAAACATGAATATTTGAGGAAGGGGGTGGCAATCACATGCCAACTATTAATCAACTGGTTCGTAAAGGACGTCAAGCAAAAGTTGAGAAGTCAAAATCTCCAGCTTTGCAAAAAGGATTCAACGCTTTGAAACGTGAATCTACTAACATCAGTGCCCCACAAAAACGTGGTGTCTGCACTCGTGTAGGTACAATGACTCCACGTAAACCAAACTCTGCACTTCGTAAATATGCTCGTGTTCGTTTGACGAACCGTCTCGAGGTAACTGCTTATATCCCGGGAATCGGACATAACCTTCAAGAGCACAGTGTGGTATTGATCCGCGGAGGTAAAGTTAAAGACCTTGCAGGAGTTCGTTATCACATCGTTCGTGGAGCTCTCGATACTGCAGGCGTAAACAACCGTATGCAAGCTCGTTCGAAATACGGTGCAAAACGTCCAAAAGCTAAAAAAGCCTAAACCATTATAAGCAGAGAACCTGAAAGCCTTCTGGCTTAGGTCTGGAAGGTACAGGGTCTGCTGAACAAGAAAGAAAGGGGGATATCCATGCCACGCAAAGGTCCAGTTACGAAAAGAGACGTGTTGCCAGATCCGGTATACAACAGCAAGTTGGTTACTCGTTTGATCAATCGCATCATGCTCGACGGAAAACGCGGTGTTGCTCAAAGCATTCTGTATAATGCGTTCAAGTTGATTCAAGAACGTACGGGTAATGACCCGATGGAAGTATTTGAAGCAGCAATCAAGAATATCATGCCAGTCCTGGAAGTTAAAGCTCGCCGTGTCGGCGGTGCCAACTACCAAGTACCAATCGAGGTAAAACCAGAGAGACGTACTGCTCTGGGACTACGTTGGCTCGTGAACTACTCCCGCAACCGCGGTGAGAAAACAATGGAAGAGCGTTTGGCGGCTGAGATCATCGACGCTTCCAACAACACAGGCGCTTCCGTTAAAAAACGTGAAGATACGCACAAAATGGCTGAAGCGAACAAAGCGTTTGCTCACTACCGTTGGTAGGATTCAGTTCACAATAAAAAAACTTCAATTTTGAAGGGAGACCCATTTCATGGCTAGAGAGTTCTCCTTGAAAAATACACGTAATATCGGGATCATGGCTCATATTGATGCGGGTAAAACCACGACAACTGAGCGGATCTTGTTCTACACAGGACGTACGCACAAAATCGGTGAAGTACACGAAGGCGCTGCGACTATGGACTGGATGGAACAGGAACAGGAGCGCGGAATTACGATTACTTCCGCTGCAACTACCGCTGCTTGGAAAGGCCACCGCGTTAATATTATTGATACCCCGGGACACGTTGACTTCACTGTTGAAGTTGAACGTTCCCTTCGTGTATTGGACGGAGCAGTTGGTGTATTCAGTGCGAAAGAAGGCGTTGAGCCTCAGTCCGAAACCGTATGGAGACAGGCTGACAAGTACGGCGTACCTCGTATCGCATATGTAAACAAAATGGATATCATCGGTGCTGACTTCCTGAACGTTGTATCTGACATGCGTGATCGCCTTCAAGCGAACGCTGTTGCAATTCAACTTCCAATCGGCGCTGAAAATGACTTCATCGGTATTATCGATATTGTTGAACAAAAGGCTCATATGTACAAAGATGACCTTGGTCAAAATATCGAAGAAACAGAAATTCCTGCGGAATTCAAAGAGCAAGTTGAAGAACTCCGTAATGAATTGATTGAGCGTGTTGCAGAACTCGATGAAGAATTGACAATGAAATACCTGGAAGGCGAAGAGATCTCTATTGAAGAGATCAAAGGCGCTCTCCGTAAAGGTGTTGTAGATGTTAAGATCTTCCCGGTTATCTGTGGATCCTCATATCGTAACAAAGGTGTTCAACTGATGTTAGATGCTGTTATCGACTACTTGCCAGCTCCAACAGATGTACCATCAATCACTGGTCATCTTGAAGATGGAACTGAAGCAGTTCGTAAGTCCTCTGATGAAGAGCCATTCTCCGCATTGGCATTCAAAATCATGACTGACCCTTACGTTGGTAAATTGACATTCTTCCGCGTATATTCCGGTGTTCTTCAATCCGGTTCATATGTATTGAATGCCACTAAAAACAAACGTGAGCGTATCGGTCGTATCCTTCAAATGCATGCGAACAGCCGTCAAGAGATCACTGAAGTTTACTCCGGTGATATTGCAGCTGCCGTAGGTTTGAAAGATACGGGTACAGGTGATACACTATGTGATGAGAAAAATCCGGTTATCCTGGAGTCAATGAATTTCCCTGATCCGGTTATCGAAATCGCCGTTGAACCTAAAACCAAAGCTGACCAAGATAAAATGGGTGTTGCTCTCGGTAAGTTGACTGAAGAGGATCCAACTCTTCGTGCTCATACTGACGAAGAAACAGGTCAAACTATCTTGGCAGGTATGGGTGAGCTTCACCTTGATATCATCATCGACCGTATGCGTCGTGAGTTCAAGGTTGAAACTACTGTGGGTAAACCACAAGTAGCTTACCGTGAAACATTCCGTGCTCCAGCGCGCGTTGAAGGTAAATTCGTACGTCAATCCGGTGGTCGTGGTCAATACGGTCACGTATGGGTTGAATTCGAACCTCTCGAGCCGGGTACAGGCAGCCAGTTCGAAAGTAAGGTTGTCGGTGGTTCCGTTCCAAGAGAATACATTCAACCTGCACTGTCAGGGATTGAAGAGCAAATGAAAAACGGCGTTATTGCAGGCTTCCCGCTTGTTGACGTTAAGGCTACAATCGTAGACGGATCTTACCATGATGTCGATTCCAATGAGATGGCATTTAAAATTGCCGGATCTATGGCGCTTAAAGCGGCTAAAGACAAATGTAAACCAGTTCTGCTTGAGCCTATCATGAAAGTAGAAGTAACTGTTCCAGAAGAGTACATGGGTGACGTAATGGGTATGTTGAACTCCCGTCGTGGCCGCATCGAAGGTATGGATTCCCGTAGTGGAGCTCAAATCATCCGTGCTAAGGTACCTCTGTCTGAAATGTTTGGTTACTCTACAACTCTTCGTTCCGGTACTCAAGGACGCGGCGTATTCTCCATGGAACTCTCTCACTATGAAGAAGTTCCTAAGAGCATCGCTGAAGAAATCGTTGCCAAAACAAAAGGCACCGAGTAGTTTTCTCACACTGGATGCAAGTGCATAAGAATTCATTTCGGAGCACTTCATTCAGTGAAAACATAAAATTATAATTTTAAGGAGGCCACGTTCAAATGGCAAAGGCTAAATACGAACGTAATAAACCCCACGTTAACATCGGTACTATCGGTCACGTCGATCACGGTAAAACAACTCTGACTGCTGCAATCACAACTGTATTGTCCAAAACTTACGGTGGTGCTGCTGTAGCATTCGACCAAATCGACAAAGCGCCAGAAGAGCGCGAGCGCGGTATCACTATCTCCACAGCACACGTTGAGTACGAAACTGACACTCGTCACTATGCACACGTAGACTGCCCAGGTCACGCCGACTATGTTAAAAACATGATCACTGGCGCGGCACAAATGGACGGAGCTATCTTGGTAGTATCCGCAGCTGACGGCCCAATGCCACAAACTCGTGAGCACATCTTGCTCTCCCGTCAAGTAGGCGTACCTTACATTGTTGTATTCTTGAACAAATGTGACATGGTTGAAGACGAAGAGTTGTTGGAATTGGTAGAGATGGAAGTTCGCGACCTTCTTAACGAATATGAATTCCCAGGTGACGATACTCCAATCACTCGTGGATCCGCTCGTGAAGCACTGGCAAACCCAGATGGCGAATGGGCTCAAAAAATCGTTGAGATGTTCAAAGAAATCGACACTTACATCCCACTGCCTGAGCGTCAAACTGACAAGCCTTTCTTGATGCCTGTCGAGGACGTATTCTCCATCACTGGTCGTGGTACTGTTGCTACTGGCCGTGTAGAGCGTGGTACTGTTAAAGTCGGCGAAGAGATCGAAATCGTTGGTATCACTGAAGAAACTAAAAAATCTGTTGTAACAGGCGTTGAGATGTTCCGCAAATTGCTGGATTCCGCTCAAGCTGGTGACAACATCGGAGCACTTCTTCGTGGTGTTGACCGTAACAACATCGAGCGTGGCCAAGTTTTGGCTAAACCGGGTTCTGTTAAGCCTCACACAGAATTCACAGCTCAAATCTACGTTCTGACTAAAGAAGAGGGCGGACGTCACAAACCATTCTTCACTGGTTACCGTCCACAGTTCTACTTCCGTACAACTGACGTAACAGGCATCATCAACTTGCCTGAAGGTACTGAAATGGTAATGCCTGGTGATAACATCACTGTTACTGTTTCCTTGATCTCCCCAATCGCGATTGAAGAAGGAACTAAATTCTCCATTCGTGAAGGCGGACGTACAGTAGGTGCAGGTTCCGTAGCATCTATCCAAAAATAATTCGGCTTAACGCTGAATAAAGCATATGCAACAGTGTACTGGAACGAGTAACATTGTATTGTAACGAAGCTTCGGAAGAGTTCTTTATCCGACATCGGATAGGGAACTCTTTTATTATGTTTAAAGTTTCGGAACCTGCGTCATACGAAATGAACATCATTTACGAGTTTAGAAGGATTGGCAAGGCAGCCTGGATATTGAAGATAAACACTGCAATAAACGAAGTCATTTCATCAGAAAAGATAAGTTTAAATGTTTTTCTTAAATATGCTTGCAATACGCCTATCTTTTCTATATAATAATGAATGTTGTTCTGTGACGTTGCGATGATGTGAGAGGTTACTGGCACACCCGGCCCCTTTGCCATGGGAGAGTGGCTAGAAAATTTTCACGGAGTATGTCCGATAAAAAATTGGGCGATAGAAGGAGGGACTAAAATGGCAAAGCAAAAAATTCGTATTCGTTTGAAAGCTTACGACCACAGAATTCTTGATCAATCCGCGGAGAAAATTGTTGAAACAGCAAAACGTTCGGGTGCTGGTGTATCCGGTCCGATTCCGCTTCCTACTGAAAAACAAATCATTACTATTCTTCGTGCGGTGCACAAGTACAAGGATTCTCGGGAACAATTCGAACAACGTACACATAAACGTTTGATCGACATCGTTAACCCGACTCCACAAACTGTGGATGCCTTGATGCGCTTGGATCTGCCGTCCGGTGTAGATATCGAAATTAAATTGTAATATAGCTACAACAAAGACCATGTATAGAGGAAAAGAGGTGTCAACATGAAAGCAATCTTAGGAAAAAAACTCGGAATGACTCAAGTATTTACTCCTGAAGGTAACGTAGTTCCAGTAACGGTTATCGAAGCAGGCCCTTGTGTTGTTTTGCAAAAGAAAGACATTGAGAACGATGGCTACGAAGCAATTCAAATCGGTTACTCCGATAAGAAAGAGAAAAATGCTAACAAGCCAGAAGCAGGTCACGCTAAAAAAGCAAACACTGCCCCTAAGCGCTACGTTCGTGAAGTTCGCGGTATCAACATCGCAGAATATGAAGTTGGCCAAGAACTGAAAGCTGACATTTTCGCTGAAGGTGAATTCGTTGACGTAACAGGTGTGTCTAAAGGTAAAGGTTTTGCCGGCGTTATCAAACGTTGGGGACAAAGCACTGGACCTATGTCACACGGTTCGCGTTACCATCGTGGCCCTGGTTCGATGGGTTCGATCCAAGCTAACCGCGTTCCTAAAGGCAAACGCCTGCCAGGACACATGGGACATGATACTGTTACAATCCAACGTCTTGAAGTAGTTAAAGTAGACGCTGAGCGTAACGTGTTGCTCGTGAAAGGTTCCATTCCTGGACCGAAAAACAGTCTCATTAAAGTTAAAGAAACGGTGAAAAAATAACCACTGAAGAAAGGAGGAACACAAAATGCCAAAAGTATCAGTTTACAATGTAGATGGTAGCCAAGTAGGCGAAGTTGAATTGAACGATGCGGTTTTCGGAATTGAGCCGAACCAACACGTTCTGTACGATGCAGTTCTTATGCAACGCGCTTCCCTTCGTCAAGGTACCCACAAAGTAAAAGGACGTTCTGAAGTACGTGGCGGTGGACGTAAGCCTTGGAAACAAAAAGGTACAGGTCGCGCTCGTCAAGGATCAATTCGTTCACCACAATGGAAAGGCGGCGGTATCGTATTTGGTCCAACACCACGGAGCTATGCGTACAAACTGCCTAAGAAAGTTCGCCGCTTGGCGATCAAATCAGCCCTTTCATCCAAAGTGCTTGACAATGACATTATCGTTTTGGACGCTCTCACATTGAGCACGCCTAAAACTAAAGAATTCGCAGCCATCTTGAGTAACCTCAAAGTGGGACGTAAAGCTTTGATTGTAGCTCCTAGCTATGATGATAATGTAGCTCTTTCCGCACGGAATATTCCAGGCGTGAAATTCGTAGCTGCTGACGGCATTAATGTTCTTGACGTGCTTTCGCACGACAAATTGATCATTACGAAAGAAGCAGTTCAGAAGGTAGAGGAGGTGCTCGCGTAATGAAGGATCCTCGTGATATTGTAAAACGTCCGATTATTACGGAACGTACTGCTGACATGATGAACGACTTGAAATATGTATTTGAAGTCGATATCCGTGCAAACAAAACCGAGATCAAAAAGGCAGTAGAAGCTATTTTCAATGTAAAAGTGAAAAACGTGAACACGCTTCGTGTTCCAGCTAAGCCGAAACGGTACGGACGTTATTCCGGATATACTAGCGAATGGAAAAAAGCGTTTGTAACGCTGACAAAAGACAGCAAAACGCTTGAGTTCTTTGAAACTGTATAATTGAATTTTTGAAGTAAGGAGGGAAACCCAGTGCCAATCAAAAAGTATAAACCAACATCCCCGGCAAGACGGAACATGTCCGTTTCTACATTTGAGGAAATCACCACAAATCAGCCGGAGAAATCGTTGTTGGCCCCGTTGAGCAAACAAGCAGGCCGCAACAACCAAGGTAAAATTACAGTTCGTCACCATGGTGGTGGACACAAACGTAAATACCGTATCATTGACTTCAAACGTACTAAAGATGGAATACCGGGCCGCGTTGCTACGATTGAGTATGACCCGAACCGTACATCCAACATTGCTCTGATTCACTATGCTGATGGTGAGAAACGTTATATCATCGCTCCTAAAGGTTTGAAAGTTGGAGATCAAGTATTCTCCGGACCTGAATCAGACATCAAAATCGGTAACGCACTGCCACTCGAAAACATTCCAGTAGGTACCGTTATCCACAACATCGAGTTGAAACCAGGCAAAGGCGGACAATTGGTTCGTGCTGCTGGTACAGAAGCTCAATTGCTTGGTAAAGAAGAAAAATACGTTTCCGTTCGTCTCTCTTCCGGAGAAGTTCGTCGTATTTTGAAAGTTTGCCGCGCGACAATCGGATCTGTTGGTAACCAAGACCACGAGCTCATCAAAATCGGTAAAGCCGGTCGTAGCCGTTGGTTGGGTAAACGTCCTGAGGTTCGTGGTGTAGTAATGAACCCTAACGATCACCCACACGGTGGTGGTGAAGGTCGTGCTCCAATCGGACGTAAATCGCCAATGTCACCATGGGGTAAACCTACTCTTGGTTACAAAACGCGTAAGAAAAATAAAGCTTCTGATAAATACATCATTCGCCGCCGCACGAAGTAATACACACTGTGCATAACTTCGTGAGGCATCTGCGGATGCATAATAGCTACGTTTGAAGGGAGGATCTCCACATGGGTCGCAGTTTGAAAAAAGGGCCATTCATTGATGGCTACATGCTCAAAAAGGTAGAAGAGATGGAAGCTTCAGGTAAGAAGAACGTAATCAAAACCTGGTCCCGTCGTTCTACAATTTTCCCACAATTCATCGGACACACATTTGGCGTTTACGATGGTCGTAAACACGTGCCAGTGTATGTAACTGAGGACATGGTCGGACACAAACTGGGTGAGTTCGCTCCAACCCGTACGTACAAAGGCCATACTGATGATGATAAGAAAACAAGAAGATAAATGAACATCTTTAATGTTTGAGAGGAGGTTACACAATGGAAGCAAAAGCACATGCTAAGTTTATCCGGATTGCTCCTCGTAAAGTTCAACTCGTTGTTGACTTGATTCGCGGCAAGCAAGTAGGTGAGGCGGTTGCCATTCTCCGTCACACTCCGAAATCCGCTTCTCCTATCGTTGAGAAGTTGCTTAACTCCGCTATTGCGAATGCGGAACATAACTATTCTTTAGATGTTAATAACTTGGTTATCTCGCAGGCTTACGTGAACCAAGGACCGACAATGAAACGTTTCCGCCCTCGTGCAATGGGACGTGCAAGTCGTATTAACAAACGTACTAGCCACATTACTTTGGTGGTATCTGAGAAGTAGAAGGAGGGGAAATGTGTGGGCCAAAAGGTAAATCCAGTCGGACTCCGTGTCGGAATTATCCGTGACTGGGAATCTAAGTGGTATGCAGGCAAAGACTTCGGTGATCTTTTGATGGAAGACGTGAAAATTCGTGAATTCCTGAAAAATAAATTGAAAGACTCCGCTTTATCTCGTGTGGAAATTGAGAGAGCGGCTAACCGCGTAAACGTAACGATTCACACTGCTAAACCAGGTATGGTTATTGGTAAGGGTGGTTCGGAAGTTGAAAATCTTCGTAACCAAATTACGAAAATTGCTGGCGGTAAAAAAGTACACATCAACATTTCTGAAATTAAGAATCAAGACTTGGACGCTGTTCTTGTAGCTGAAAGCATTGCACAACAATTGGAACGTCGTGTTTCTTTCCGTCGTGCTCTGAAACAAGCAATTCAAAGAACTATGCGCTCCGGTGCTAAAGGTATCAAAACTCAAGTAGGCGGACGTCTTGGCGGTGCTGAGATCGCACGTTCTGAAGGCTACAGCGAAGGAACTGTTCCACTGCACACACTGCGTGCTGACATTGACTATGGTACAGCAGAGGCTCATACTACTTACGGACGTATCGGCGTAAAAGTATGGATCTATCGTGGAGAGGTTCTTCCTACGGCTAAGAAACAAGCTGCTAAGGAAGGAGGCAACTAATCATGTTGGTACCAAAACGTGTAAAACACCGTAAGCAACAACGTGGACATATGAAAGGCCAAGCTAAAGGCGGAACGACTCTGAACTTTGGCGAATACGGTCTGCAAGCTACGGAACCGGCTTGGATTACGAACCGTCAGATCGAAGCGGCTCGTATTGCGATGACTCGTTACATCAAACGTGGTGGTAAAGTTTGGATCAAAATTTTCCCAGACAAACCAATCACTCAAAAGCCTCTCGAGGTTCGGATGGGTAGCGGTAAAGGTAACGTAGAAAAATGGGTTGCAGTAGTGAAACCAGGTAAGATCATGTTTGAACTTGCTGGTGTACCGGAGGAAATTGCACGCGAAGCAATGCGTCTTGCCGCTCACAAACTGCCAATCAAAACGAAGTTCGTGAAACGTGAAGAATTGGGTGGTGAAGCAAATGAAAGCTAGTGAATTTCGCAACCTAACCTCTGCTGAAATCGAGCAAAAGATTGCCGGATTTAAAGAAGAACTCTTTAACCTCCGCTTTCAATTAGCTACCGGTCAGCTGGATAACCCGACTCGCATCCGTGATGTGCGGAAAGAAATAGCTCGTGCTAAAACCATTATCCGTGAGAGAGAATTGGGAATCGGTTAATTAGGGATAGGATGGACAATCCGTCCGAATCAGGAAGGAGGCCAACAATGAGCGAAGAACGTAACGCACGTAAAGTGCAAACTGGTAAAGTGGTCAGCGATAAAATGGACAAAACAATTGTTGTTGCTGTAGAAACTTACAAAAAACACAACTTGTACCATAAACGCATTAAGGTTACTAAAAAATTCAAAGCACATGACGAAGAAAACACTGCGAAAATCGGTGACACGGTGAAAATCATGGAGACTCGTCCGCTTTCGAAAGATAAACGCTGGAGACTTACTGAAATCGTAGAAAAAGCGGTTATCATCTAATGCTCAGCAGCACTGCTGAAAGGAGGAATACTAAATGATTCAACCATTTACACGTTTGACTGTGGCTGACAACTCCGGTGCGAAGGAACTGATGTGTATCCGCGTACTCGGCGGTACGGGACGTCGTACAGCTCAAATCGGTGATCTGATCGTTTGTTCTGTTAAACAAGCAACACCAGGCGGCGTTGTCAAAAAAGGTGATGTAGTTAGAGCGGTTGTCGTTCGTACGAAACGTTCTGTACGTCGTAAAGACGGTTCCTACATCGGTTTTGATGAAAATGCAGCGGTTGTTGTAAAAGACGACAGAAGCCCACGTGGAACACGTATTTTCGGACCAGTTGCTCGCGAACTTCGCGATAAAGACTTCATGAAAATCGTTTCCTTGGCTCCAGAAGTTATCTAAAGCTTAATCTCGTGATGTTAGAAACAGGAGGTGTACGAAATGCCAAGAGTGAAAAAAGTTCTGGAATCCCATAACAACAAACTTCACGTTAAAAAGGAAGATACGGTTATGGTGATCAGCGGTAAAGACAAAGGTAAAAAAGGCCGTGTCATCGCTGCTTATCCTCGTGAGAACCGCGTCCTTGTGGAAGGTGTTAACATGGTGAAAAAACACCAGAAGCCTAACCAGCAAAATCCGCAAGGCGGCATTATCGAGAAGGAAGCTCCGATTCACGTTTCCAACGTAATGCACATCGATCCGAAGAGCGGAAAAGTAACCCGTGTAGGTTACAAAGTTTTGGATAACGGAAAGAAAGTGCGCGTTGCTAAACGTTCCGGAGAAATTATCGACTAATTGAACCGAATGAGAAAGGAGGGCTATGATTCATGGCATCAAGAATGAAAGAACGTTACCTGCAAGAAATCGCTCCTGCTTTGATGCAGAAGTTTAACTATACAACGGTAATGCAAGTGCCGAAAATCGAGAAAATCGTTATCAACATGGGTGTGGGCGACGCTGTCCAAAACTCCAAAGTGTTGGATTCCGCAGTAAGCGATTTGCAATTGATCGCAGGTCAAAAACCTGTAATCACTCGTGCTAAAAAATCTATCGCAGGATTCAAACTGCGTGAGAATATGCCTATCGGTGTTAAAGTAACATTGCGCGGCGAGCGTATGTACTTCTTCCTCGATAAACTGTTCAACGTTACGCTTCCTCGTGTCCGCGACTTCCGCGGTGTATCGAGCAAAGCTTTCGACGGACGTGGTAACTACACGCTGGGTCTGAAAGAGCAATTGATCTTCCCAGAGATCGAGTATGATAAAGTTGATAAAGTCCGCGGTATGGATATTGTCATCGTAACAACGGCGAAAACAGACGAAGAGTCCCGCGAATTGCTTACGCAAATGGGAATGCCTTTCGTTAAGTAATGTTGGCATAACGTTTCCGGGTGTCTGGAAAGACTCCCTTTTCTCCGAAATTATTTAGGAGGTGTCAGGCTAAGTGGCAAAAACTTCGATGAAAGTTAAACAACAACGTACACCTAAGTTTAAAGTACGTGCATATACACGCTGTGAGCGTTGCGGACGTCCACATTCGGTCCTGCAAAAGTTCAAAATTTGCAGAATTTGTTTCCGTGAATTAGCTTATAAAGGCCAGATCCCTGGCGTGAAAAAAGCAAGCTGGTAAAAAGTCCTGAACGGGAAGGAGGTTAACTCACAATGACTATGTCTGATCCAATTGCAGATATGCTTACTCGTATTCGTAACGCGAACACTGTTCGTCACGAAACGGTAGAAATGCCTGCTTCGACAATGAAAAAACAAATCGCCGATATCCTGAAGCGTGAAGGTTTCATCCGTGACGCTGAAGTTATCGATGATAACAAACAAGGGATTATCCGTGTTTTCCTGAAATACGGTCAAAATAACGAGCGCGTTATCACTGGTCTGAAAAGAATCAGTAAACCTGGTCTTCGTGTTTACACGAAAAGCAACGAAGTACCTCGTGTACTCGGTGGCCTGGGAATCGCGATCATCTCGACATCTAAAGGTATCATGACGGACAAAGAAGCTCGTCAATCGAAATCCGGCGGAGAAGTCGTTTGCTACGTTTGGTAATATAACGTCACAAGATAGGAGGTGCAACATATGTCTCGTATTGGTCGCAAACCAATCACAGTACCAAGTGGTGTAGACATCACCCTGGACAACACCGTTATTACGGTAAAAGGACCAAAAGGAACTTTGACTCGTGAGCTTCATAAAGACATGAAGGTTACAGTTGAAAATAACGAAATCACAGTTGTGCGTCCTTCCGATAACAAAACTCACCGTTCTTTGCACGGCACAACGCGTAGCGTTGTAAACAATATGGTGAGCGGCGTTACTGAAGGATTCGCGAAATCTCTGGAATTGGTTGGGGTCGGATATCGTGCAAGCAAATCCGGAGATAAAATCGTTCTGAACGTTGGTTACTCTCACCCGGTTGAAATTACACCGGAAGCGGGAATCGAATTCGAAGTACCTTCGAATACAAAAATCATTGTTCGCGGAATTGACAAAGAGCGTGTAGGTGCCTACGCTGCTAAAATCCGTTCCGTACGTGAACCTGAGCCGTATAAAGGTAAAGGTATTAAATATGAAGGCGAGCGTATCATCCGTAAGGAAGGTAAAGCCGGTAAGAAGAAATAAGATTTCTCTTACCGCCTTTGCGCGGCTTTCGGCTTGCTTGCTTCGTGTGTTTCTAATATACCCCGTGGCTTCTGCTTTGAAGCCAGCGAGGTAACCTGAAAGGAGTGAATCTTTGAGATGATTACGAAACCAGATAAAAATAAGGCTCGTCTGAAAAGACACCTTCGTGTTCGTAAGAAAATCCAAGGAACGGCAGCACGTCCTCGTTTGAACGTATTCCGTTCTGGTAAACATATGTATGCTCAAATCATCGATGATGTTGCTGGTGTAACAATCGCTTCCGCGTCTACCGTAGACAAAGAGTTGAGCACTGACATCAAAAATGGTGCTTCTGTTGAATCAGCTCGTAAAGTTGGCGAACTCGTTGCTAAACGTGCTAAAGACAAAGGTGTTTCCAACATCGTATTTGACCGTAGTGGTTATCTGTACCATGGTCGTATCGCAGCATTGGCTGAAGCGGCTCGTGAAGCAGGACTTGAGTTTTAAGATATTTTTCAAAAGGAGGTTAACGACTTGCGTGTAGATCCGAATACTTTGGAACTGACTGAAAGAGTTGTAAATATTAATCGCGTAGCTAAAGTAGTAAAAGGCGGACGCCGTTTCAGCTTTAGCGCACTGGTTGTAGTCGGCGACGGCAACGGCTGGGTTGGAGCTGGTATCGGTAAAGCGGGCGAAGTACCTGATGCAATTCGCAAAGGTATTGAAGACGCTAAGAAAAACCTTGTACACGTTCCACTCGTAGGAACATCGATTCCTCACTTGGTAACAGGTAAGTTCGGCGCGGGACGCGTGCTGTTGAAACCAGCATCTGAAGGTACTGGTGTTATCGCTGGTGGTCCTGTACGTGCGGTTCTTGAACTTGCTGGTGTAGGTGACATTTTGACAAAATCTCTGGGTTCTTCGAATTCCATGAACATGGTCAATGCGACTTTGGAAGGTTTGTCCCGTTTGAAGCGTGCTGAAGACGTGGCTAAACTGCGCGGAAAATCCGTCGAAGAGCTTCTGGGTTAAGGAGGGAATTCTCATGGCTAAATTAGAAATTACCCTCGTCCGCAGCTTGATCGGACGTCCGGAGACGCAAAGAACAACTGTGAAAACATTGGGTTTGCGCAAAATCAATAGCAAAGTGGTACAAAACGATAATCCTGCCATCCGTGGTATGATTAACAAAGTAAGCCACTTGGTTGCTGTTAAAGAAGTAGAAGCTTAAAAACGGGTTAATCCCACAAATCTTTAAGGAGGTGCAACGAACGATGAAGTTACATGAGCTTTCACCATCTCCTGGATCCCGCAAAGAACGTAAACGTGTTGGTCGCGGTCCAAGTAGTGGTACAGGTAAAACATCAGGTCGCGGTCACAAAGGACAAAATTCTCGTTCTGGCGGTGGAGTTCGTCCAGGCTTCGAAGGTGGACAAAATCCATTGTATCGTCGCTTGCCAAAACGTGGTTTTGTAAACCCAACTCGCAAAGAATATGCAGTTGTGAATACTGAAGACCTGAACAGTTTTGCAGCGGGTACTGAAGTAACTCCAGAATTCTTGATGACGAATGGCGTAGTTAAAAACGCTAAATCCGGAATCAAAATCCTGGGTAACGGTGATGTCACTGTGAAGCTGACTGTTAAAGCTAACAAGTTTTCTCAATCTGCTATTGAGAAAATTGAAGCTGCTGGCGGTACAACTGAGGTGATTTAATGTTCAAGACCCTAAAGAATATCTGGCGGGTTGAAGATCTGCGCAAAAGGGTATTATTTACCCTTTTTGTACTGATCATTTACCGCATCGGCTCCTTTGTCCCTGTGCCGGGAGTTAACAAAGATGTGTTCGAAGCGACAAATTCTGCGGGTAAAGAAGTTTTTGGACTTCTCAATACGTTCTCGGGTGGAGCGCTCTTCCAGTTCTCGATATTTGCGCTCGGGATCGTGCCTTACATCACTGCGTCTATCATAGTACAGTTGCTTTCCATGGACGTTATTCCTAAATTAGCGGAGTGGGCAAAGCAAGGTGAACAAGGTAAGAAGAAATCTGCACAGTTGACCCGTTATTTAACCATCGGGCTGGCATTGATTCAAGCGTTTGGTACGTCGATCGGATTCAACCGCTTGTACAATACAGAGATGGTGCCTAACGCTACATTTGCAGATTATATCTTGATCGCGATTGTACTTACGGCCGGTACTTCATTCCTGATGTGGCTTGGTGAGCAAATCACCGAGAAGGGCATAGGAAACGGGATTTCGATCTTGATCTTTGCAGGTATCCTATCTACGGTGCCTAACATTATCAAACAAACGATCGAATCTGACTTCATCCAACCTGACCAACTGTTTATGAATATTCTTAAAGGTGTAATCATCGCAATTGTTATTGTGTTGATCATCATAGGGGTCATTTACATTCAGCAGGCGATTCGGAAAATTCCTGTACAGTACGCTAAACGTGTCGTAGGTAACAAAATGTACGGTGGACAGAATACACATATCCCGCTGAAAATTAATGCAGCAGGTGTTATCCCTGTCATCTTTGCATCATCGCTGTTGATGTTCCCAACGATCATCGCCAACTTCTGGGCAGATCAAGATTGGGCTCGGTGGGTCGGACAGAATCTGACTACACACAAACCTCTGGGTATGTTGCTGTATGTCGTGATGATCTTCGGTTTCACATTCTTCTATACTTTCGTACAGATGAATCCACAGCAGATGGCTGATAATATGAAAAAGAACGGCGGTTACATCCCAGGCATTCGCCCGGGTAAAGCAACCGAGAAATATCTGACCCGTGTCATGACTCGTTTGACAATGGCCGGAGCCATCTTCTTGGCAGTCATTTCCGTTCTGCCTGTATTCTTAGGGGCACTTTCTGGTTTGCCTCAATCTGCGCAAATTGGAGGAACATCCCTCCTGATCGTTATCGGTGTTGCGCTGGATACGATGAAGCAAATCGAAAGCCAATTGATCAAACGCCACTACAAAGGTTTTATCAATAAATAGGCAATAGGTACCGGTCGAGTGAAGATTTACTTGCCGGCACCTATTGTGCTGTTTGTTGATGTAGGGTAGTCTTGGAGGGAGTGACATAACGTGAACATCCTATTCATGGGCCCTCCGGGGGCAGGAAAAGGAACGCAAGCAGACGTCATCGTGAAAGAGTTCGGTATTCCCCATATTTCAACAGGCGATGCATTTCGTCTCGCGATCAAACAGGGAACTCCCATTGGCCTGAAAGCCAAGGAATATATGGATCAAGGATTGCTTGTACCAGATGATGTTACCATTGGCATCGTTGAAGAACGTTTGCAGCAGCCGGATTGCAGAGAAGGTTTCCTCTTGGACGGATTTCCAAGAACCCTTTCACAAGCAGAAGCGCTCGATGGCATTCTGGATCGATTGAACTCAGGTCTCGATCATGTAATCAACCTGAAAGTGGATCGCAACAAATTGCTCGCTCGTTTGACGGGTCGTCGAATTTGTAAAAACTGTGGTTCCACTTATCATGTGGTATTCAATCCGCCTAAGCAGGAAGGTATTTGTGATAAATGCGCTGGTGAGTTGTATCAACGCTCTGATGATAATGAAGAGAGTGTAGGTACGCGACTGGACGAGTATATCAACAAAACAGCACCACTCCTCACGTTCTATGAGACTAAAGGTCTTCTTCGTCAAATGAACGGAGAACAGGATATCGATCAAGTTTCTCAAGAAATCGTGTCCTTACTGAGAGGTTAATTGATGATCATTGGTAAGTCCGAAACGGAACTGGGCTTGATGAGGGAAGCAGGGAGAATTGTTGCGGAAACGCATCGTCTCTTGGCAGAGCATATCGCTCCCGGTATTACGACTGGAGAACTTGACCATATGGCCGATCAATATATCCGCAGTCAAGGAGCTGTGCCGTCTTTCAAAGGTTATAACGGTTTCCCTGCCAGTGTGTGCGCTTCAGTCAATGAAGAGTTGGTACATGGATTTCCCGGCAAACGCAAGTTGAACGAGGGCGATATCGTTACGTTTGACATTGGCGCGCAGTACCAGGGGTATCATGGAGATTCCGCCTGGACTTATCCGGTCGGCCGTATTTCCGAAGAAGCCCGTCGTCTTCTGGACGTTACCGAGGCTTCATTATACGCAGGTCTGGCGCTGGTAAAACCGGACGTTCGCTTGTTTACAATATCTCATGCGATTCAGAAATATATTGAAGATGAAGGGTTCTCCGTAGTTCGTGAATATGTCGGTCACGGCATAGGCGCAGATCTGCACGAAGAACCACAGATTCCGAACTATGGTCTTCCCGATCGGGGACCACGGCTTAAAGCGGGCATGGTGCTGGCCATAGAGCCGATGGTTAACGTAGGTAGACGGTATGTGAAAACGTTGGAAGATAACTGGACTGTCGTCACGGTTGATGGAAAGTTATGTGCCCACTTTGAACACACCGTAGCAGTTACACCAGATGGTATGGAAATTTTCACGAAACTGAATGCGTAGGTGATGAGGCATGAATAGTCAGTCTAATCCGCAGCTCGGTCAACTTGTGAAGATCCGTAAAGGCCGCAATGCGGACCAAGCCGCAGTAATTGTTGCTATAGCGGACAGTAAGTTCGTATATATTGCGGATGGAGACAAACGTAAGTTTGATCAACCAAAGAAGAAGAATCTTCTTCATCTTGAACTCCATCCCATGATTAGCAGCGAGGTTGTGAACAGTTTAAACGAGAGTGGTCGGGTGACAAATGGAAAGCTCCGTTACGCGGTTCATTCATTTCTGGAATCCACCAACATTCAAGCTGAAGAGAAAGGAGACTGACTAATGGCCAAGGAAGATGTCATTGAAGTGGAAGGTACGGTTCTCGAACCGCTACCGAATGCAACATTCAAGGTTGAGCTTGAGAACGGTCATCAAATTCTCGCTCACGTTTCCGGAAAACTACGGATGCACTTTATCCGTATCCTGACTGGAGACAAAGTAGTTGTTCAGTTGTCGCCTTATGATTTAACAAAAGGTCGCATAACTTACCGTAAATAGTAGTAGACAGTTGCAATGAACTGTGAAGCTTATGTAGCGGGTTTTGCCCGGCAAAACTTGCGAAAGCTTCGAAGCCGGTTTTACAATAGTAGAACAAGGTCAATGCTTACGAAGAGGGTTTTGCTTAGCAAAACTTTGAGGAGGTAATTCACATGAAGGTAAGACCTTCGGTCAAGCCGATTTGCGAAAAATGCAAAGTCATTCGCCGCAAAGGGAATGTTATGGTTATCTGTGAAAATCCGAAACACAAACAAAAACAAGGTTAAAGAAGGGGGTGTAGCGTAAAATGGCACGTATAGCTGGTGTGGATTTGCCACGTGATAAGCGCGTTGAGATCGCCTTGACTTATATTTTCGGAATCGGTAAAACGACTTCCCAGAAAATTCTGAGCACAACAGGCATCAATCCGGACACTCGTGTTCGTGATTTGACGGAAGATGAAGTCAGCAAATTGCGTGAAAGTATCGATAAAGAGGTCAAAGTAGAAGGTGACCTGCGTCGAGAAATCTCTTTGAATATTAAACGTTTGACGGAGATCGGTTGTTACCGTGGAGTTCGTCATCGTCGTGGTCTGCCTGTTCGTGGACAACGTACGAAAACGAATGCTCGTACTCGTAAAGGTCCTCGTCGTACAGTAGCGAACAAGAAGAAATAATAAGGGGGGATAAGAGAAAATGGCTAAACCGAAAAAAGTCGTACGTACTAAACGTCGTGACCGTAAGAATATTGAATCTGGCGTGGCGCATATCCGTTCCACTTTCAATAACACTATCGTTACTATTACGGATCCTCACGGAAATGCAATTTCGTGGGCAAGCTCCGGCGGTCTCGGATTCAGAGGTTCCCGTAAATCGACTCCGTTTGCTGCACAAATGGCTGCTGAGACTGCTGCCAAAGCTGCAATGGAACATGGGATGAAAGCCGTTGAGGTTATGGTTAAAGGACCAGGCGCAGGCCGTGAAGCAGCGATCCGCTCTTTGCAAGCTGCTGGTCTTGAAGTTAACCTGATCAAAGACGTAACTCCAGTCCCGCATAACGGATGCCGTCCTCCAAAACGTCGTCGTGTCTAATGAGATTTGCCCCTGCGTGTGGTATATTTCCGGCACAATCTGCTAATAATGGTTGTTTAGGCATACTACTACATGTTTTCGCAAGAGAAGGTAAATGTTTCATAGAGGACCGACGTTTTGAAGGAGGGGTATTGCAGTGATTGAAATCGAAAAGCCGAAAATTGAGACGGTAGACGTCAACGATGATGGCACCTATGGGAAATTCGTAGTAGAACCGCTTGAGCGGGGATACGGTACGACGCTTGGAAACTCGCTTCGCCGAATCTTGCTCTCGTCACTGCCGGGTGCGGCAGTGTCTTCGGTTCAAATCGATGGCGTTCTGCATGAATTTGCTACAGTTCCTGGCGTAATGGAAGATGTTACGGAAGTTATTCTTAACCTGAAAGCTTTGTCGCTTAAGATTCATTCGGATGAGGAGAAAGTGCTCGAGATTGATGCTGAAGGCGAAGGAGCAATTACGGCTGGAGATATCCGTGCTGACTCCGATGTGGAAATTCTTAACCCGGATTTGCACATTGCTACGCTCGGACCAGGTTCGAGACTTCACATGCGTATTTTTGCCAATCGCGGTCGCGGCTACGTCCAGGCAGATCGGAATAAACGCGATGACCAGCCGATCGGCGTCATCCCAGTCGATTCCATCTTCACCCCGATCAGTCGCGTTAACTACGCTGTGGAAAATACGCGTGTCGGTCAAGTGACCAACTATGACAAGCTCACGTTGGAAGTTTGGACTGATGGAAGTATTCGTCCTGAAGAGGCTGTAAGCCTCGGCGCTAAAATTTTGACTGAGCATTTGATGCTCTTCGTGGGTCTTACAGACGAAGCGAAAGATGCAGAGATCATGGTCGAAAAAGAAGAAGACAAAAAAGAAAAAGTACTCGAAATGACGATCGAAGAGCTGGATCTCTCTGTTCGTTCCTACAACTGCCTCAAACGTGCCGGTATTAATACCGTGCAAGAGCTGACTACGAAAACGGAAGAAGACATGATGAAAGTCCGTAACCTCGGACGCAAGTCTTTGGAAGAAGTTCAAGAGAAGCTTGAGGAACTTGGTTTGGGACTCCGTACAGAAGAATAGACAGCCGAGTGCTTGAAGTGAAGGAGGGAAAACAATGGCATACCAAAAGTTGGGCCGTAATTCCAGCGCACGTAAAGCTTTGTTCCGTGACCTGGTAACCGACCTGTTCTTATACGAACGCATTCAGACAACTGAAGCGAAAGCAAAAGAGGTTCGCTCTATTGCTGAAAAACTGATCACTAAAGCGAAAAAGGGAGATCTTCATGCCCGTCGCCAAGTGGCAGCTTATGTTCGCCGCGAAACTATCGATGGTGAGCAAGATGCAATCCAAAAACTGTTTAGCGAATTGTCCGGTCGTTACGCTGAGCGTCCAGGTGGATACACTCGTATCTTGAAACTGGGACCTCGTCGTGGTGACGCAGCGCCAATGGTTTACTTGGAACTGGTAGACCGCGCGTAAAACAGATGAGATGAGGAAAGGGGACAGAATCAACGATTCTGGATTAACCCTTTTTTTCTCTTCATTTCGGAATTCGTGCTGTAATAGAAGCTCCGTAAGGGGCTTCTTTTGCTGTTCGGGATAGGGATATGTATAGTATGGAACAAAGGTGTGGTATTAATGCGGAACTTATGTATGACGTTAACTTATGATGGCACTGCCTATTACGGTTTCCAAGTACAGCCGGGTGGGAATACCATTCAGGATCATCTTGAAGATGCGATTCGTGCTTTAACCGGTGAGAAGGTTAAAATTACAGGTTCAGGCCGAACAGATGCAGGTGTTCACGCTCGCAGACAGATCTTCAATTTTCCTACGGAGTCCCAGATCCCGATTGAACGTTGGTGTATTGCGCTCAACTCCAGACTACCCTCTGATATTGTCGTTATTGATGCGATTGAAGTTTCGGCTGATTTTCATTCTCGCTATGCAGCGAAAAAGAAAACGTATCGTTATACAGTCAATGCGAATCAATTTCCGGATGTATTCAACAGAAGACTGCAATATCATCATCATGCGAAGCTTGATATTATGGCAATGCAGGAGGGCTTACGACATTTCATAGGGACGTATGATTTTACCTCTTTTGCTTCACGCAAGTCTCAGAAAGAGAATCATGTCCGTTCGGTATACGAAGCATGGATGGAGGTGGACCGATCAATGTGCAGAGACCATCCACGCGATCAGGGTGTCATTCACATTTATGTGAGTGGTAACGGCTTTTTGCAGCATATGGTTCGTATCATTGTTGGGACACTGCTGGAGATCGGAGAGGGCAAACGGAAAGCCTCTGATGTACCGAATATGATTGCTGCGTGTAATCGATCTGCTGCAGGACCTACTGCAGTTAGCTGCGGTTTAATGCTCTGGGATCTTGAATACAAAAAAGATTAAATTTGGTGAGTGAAAAGCTTAATTAACACTTGCGATTTGATCGCCTATCATGTAATATAAAAGTTGTGTTTTCTTAATGGCTTTCCCACAGCCCCAATTAAGAGGTTCACATCAAATTTACAATCCATCAACACCTAAAGTTATAACTTAACGAACGAAGATAAATGAAAATGATGATTTTGAACATTTTAAGGAGGAACTTTTCATGCGTACTACGTACATGGCGAAGCCTAACGAAGTTGAGCGCCAATGGCACATCATTGATGCTGAAGGCAAAACCCTCGGACGTTTGGCGAGCGAAGCAGCTGCTTTGATTCGCGGCAAACATAAGCCACAATTCACTCCACATGTGGACACTGGCGATTTCGTTGTTATCATCAATGCTGAGAAAATCGTATTGACTGGTAAGAAAATGCAAGGTAAAAAATACTACCGTCACTCTATGCACCCAGGTGGTTTGAAAGTAACTACTGCTGAAGAGATGGTTAAAAACAAACCTGAGCGTATGTTGGAATTGGCTGTTCGCGGTATGCTTCCAAAAACTCGCATGGGCGAGAAAATGAAGTTGAGACTTAAAGCGTACAGAGGCACTGAGCATCCACATGCAGCACAAAAACCAGAAGTTTACGAACTTCGCGGTTAATTAAAAGGAGGACAGTTTCATGGCACAAGTACAATACTATGGGACAGGTCGTCGTAAACATTCGGTAGCACGTGTTCGCCTTGTACCGGGTGAAGGACGCATTGTCATCAATAAACGTGATATTAATGAATACTTCGGTTTGGAAACACTCAAACTGATCGTAAAACAACCACTGAACTTGACAGAAACGCTCAACAACTATGACGTTCTTGTTATTGCTCATGGTGGCGGAATCTCCGGTCAAGCCGGCGCAATCCGTCATGGTATCTCCCGCGCTCTGCTTAAAGCAGATCCAGAATACCGTGCATCCCTGAAAAAAGCAGGATTCCTGACTCGTGACCCACGTATGAAAGAGCGTAAAAAATACGGTCTTAAAGCGGCTCGTCGCGCACCTCAGTTCTCCAAACGTTAATATTAAAAGCCTTTGGCCTCGGTCAAAGGCTTTTTTTTATATTTATTACTATTTAGCCTTATACTGTATCTGTTTTTGTATTAGTTCTCGTATCTCTGATATCTCTCCTCATGTTTATGCATTTTTCCTTCATTGCTCCTTCATTGCTCTTTCAATGCTTTCTTAATATCCCTCAATACAGTCCTATAATATGTACGTTAATACATCTACATTTACTGAACCGCTCTAATCGTTTTGATCATTTGATTTGCTCTTATCCATCGCTTACCACGCGTTCCATAGTGCCTCCCTATAAAATCATCTATTATTACTCATGCCGGATTTCTTGAATGCATTTGGCTTAGTGTTTTTGCACTTAATTCTTTATTGCAAACCTTATCAGTATTTCTTATGGGAACGATAAAAGTCCCTTACATATCAACAGCTAAATTTCGCAACGCTGCTCCCCTTAAATCTTCTGCTTTTCGTCCTTCATTTTCAATCGACTAGTGATTTTTTGGTGATGCTCATGCCTGCAAGAACTGTCTAAACCCAGCAGCAGCAGAGCTTTCCAAGGCTAAGAGATGTATTATCATCTGCCCAATGAATTGGACCAACATCATTGTTTTTATCTCATTAACAGAAAAATGGATAAATTGAACCAAAATATTGTGTGAGAGCGACGATCAAAAATGGGCAAAAACTGATTTATTTTACCATATGGAAGGCATTGACATCCCCAATGAAAGATTTATACTAAACATAATTCATATTAGATTAGTCGGCTTTAAGATGTATTGAAATGCAGAATGGGGGAAATTCACAGATGAACTTGTTGGAGAAAGAAGAATTGGCACGGACGAAGGCAGAGGAACTGGAACACGCCAGTCCAGAGGATATTATTCGATATGCTATAGAAACATTTCCTAATATCACTTTTGCATGTAGCTTTGGTGCAGAAGATGTTGTACTTGTAGATATGTTGCAGAAGATCAGCCCATCCACAGATATTTTTTATCTGGATACAGATTTTCACTTTAAAGAAACATACGAAACACGAGATAAGATGCAGGAGAACTACAATCTTGAATTTGTACGCGTCTCGCCTAAGATTACTCCGGAAGAGCAGGCAGCACAACACGGTGAAGAGTTGTGGAAGTCTGATCCCAATGGGTGTTGTAACATTCGCAAAGTCGAACCTTTAACACGTATTCTTTCTCAGTATGATGCTTGGATTACAGGTATTCGTAGAGATCAGGCACCAACTCGTGCAAACTCGAAAAAAGTTGAATATGATTCAAAATTTGGCCTGATGAAGTTTAATCCAATTGCACATTGGACGACTGAGGATGTATGGCAATATATTCGTGACAATAACGTTGTATATAATCCTCTACATGATCAGAACTACCCGAGTATCGGTTGTGAGCATTGCACACGTCAGGTCATGCCTGGCGAGGACCCTCGTGCTGGACGCTGGTCTGGTAATGATAAAACGGAATGTGGCCTTCATAAATAATAGATATACAAGGAGCTGACATAATGACATCGATTCTGCCTCATTGAGGTACGTGGTTCAGCGTATCGTACGTACAAGGAGAAGAACGGGAGCAATTGTTGCAAGACAGTTAAAACTTAACCTCTTTGCTTATTAATACCTGGACAATATCAGATTTGGATCTGATTGGTGTGGGTGCCTTCTCACCACTTCAAGGTTTCTTGAATGAGGAAGATTACCTTTCAGTGGTGTCTCGCATGCGTCTGGCAGATGGAACGGTCTGGAGTATACCGATTACACTTACTGTTGACGACAAGCAAGCCACATCGCTCCAGATTGGTGAACGTGTGAAACTTGTTGGTGATCATGATGGAGTCACTTATGGATTGCTGGAAGGAAGTCCAAAATATATGGATCATACCGCTGTTTTTCGAACATAGTTTCTTCTGTACCAAATGTGGAAACATGGCATCCAGCAAAACTTGTCCACATGATAAAGAACACCATATGGCGCTTTCCGGCACCAAAGTACGCGGGTTGCTCCGTGACGGTCAGTGTCCTCCTCCTGAATTTACACGTCCTGAAGTAGCTGAGGTCCTGATTGGAGGAATGGCGGAGCAAGTCCGGTCCTAGCGGTATATTTGTCCATCTTGTCCCATATAGATGATTAGAGTCATTTATAGGGACGAGGTGGTTTTTTTATGCGTAAAAATATGGGGAAACACTTTGTAGTCTGGATTAGGTTAAAAACAATCAAAAGGGTCATGCTGAGCCTCTGTCTGCTTGCCATGTTAGTGGTGGTAATGTCCTATGAACTGCCTTCTGCAAAGACGTCAGGTTATTGGAGTTTGCCGATGGCAGGTAAAGTCATTGCCATTGATGCAGGACACGGAGGTCCAGATGGAGGAGCGGTAAGTAAACAAGGGGTTATTGAAAAAGATATCAACCTGTCTATCGCCCTGTATGTGAGAGATTATTTGCAACAGGCAGGGGCCTTAGTGGTGATGACACGAGAAATAGACACCGATCTGGCGGAAGCGGACACCAAGGGGTACTCTAAACGCAAGACGGAAGATCTGAAACAAAGAGTACGTCGGATAGAGGATAAGCAAGCAGATCTCTTTATTAGCATTCACATGAACAGTGTCCCATCCAACCGATGGAGTGGAGCGCAGGTTTTCTATACAACTAACCATCCAGATAACGAAGGTTTGGCTAATCTGCTTCAACAAGAGATGGTTCGTAATCTGGAGAATACAGATCGAATCGCGAAAACGGTGAATACAGTTTATCTGTTACAGGCTCTGAAGATCCCTTCAGCGCTGGTAGAAGTCGGTTTCCTTTCTCATCCGGAAGAGGCACGTATGCTTGCCGACGAAGCTTATCAACGCAAGGTAGCTGCATCGATCTATAATGGGATTCTCAGATATTCCTCAGGAGAACGGCCTAAAAGTTAGTCAGAACAAGAAAGGTAATGATATAATTGGATCAGCATACCTAAATTACATGCCAATAGATAAAGCTGAGGTGCTGTCTGATGTTATCAAAAGAACAGATACTTGAACTATTACAGCCATTACAAGAACCGCAATTGGGAGTAAGTCTGACCGAACTGGAATGGGTTCGAGATATTATGGTGAAAGAAAATCATGTGGCTCTGACCATAGTGACACTGGAAAATCTACCTGAGGATACAACGGCATTGAGTGATGCAGCGCGTAATCTGTTGTCCCAGCACGGACTGAAGGATGTACATATTCGTGTGCGTGCAGCTTCTGAGCATGATCGTGAGAGCCTGAATATGGGACAACCCGATGATGAGCCAGATCGGGACGAAGTGCTCGTAAAAGGTCACGCAGCGGGTTTAGATGGACATGAGCTGTTAAGTCCTGAATCAGGTGTTCGTTTTATTGCTGTGGCCAGTGGTAAAGGTGGCGTTGGTAAATCAACGGTAACCGTTAATCTCGCTGCAGCCTTGGCACGTCAAGGCAGGAAAGTGGGCTTAATTGATGCGGATATCTATGGCTTCAGTGTACCCGACATGATGGGGATTGAAGAATATCCGGTCGTTGAAGATGGCGTTATTCAACCGGTTGAACGTTTTGGCGTCAAAGTCATGTCGATGGGCTTCTTTATTCGGGAGAACAACCCGGTAATCTGGCGTGGACCCATGCTAGGTCGGATGCTGCGTCAATTCTTTACGGATGTCCAGTGGGGCGAATTGGATTATGTATTACTGGATTTGCCACCAGGTACGGGAGATGTTGCTTTGGATGTGCATCAGATGTTGCCACAGAGCAAGGAAATCATCGTTACCACGCCGCATGCAACAGCAGCTTTTGTCGCAGCACGTGCGGGTGCGATGGCGATTCAAACCGATCATGAGTTACTTGGTGTGGTTGAGAATATGGCTTACTATGAGTGTGGCAGTTGCGGAGAAAAGGATTATGTCTTTGGTCGTGGAGGAGGGGGAAGACTTGCGGAAAGTCTGCATACAAGCTTGCTTGCCCAGATTCCATTAGGCACGCCGGATAATCATCCTTCCGAGCCTGATTTCTCACCTTCTGTTTACAAAGCAGATTCCCGTATAGGGGCTATCTATGATGAAGTTGCCCGGTCCATTGAATCCAAATTCTAATGGTATGAGTGTAATAAATACAAATAAAGCCTGCGTCCACTTGGATGCAGGCTTTTCAGTATCTTTGGTGCGTATTAACACCTGCTGTTTATGATCCTCCGCCGCCTGAATCTCCACTGCTTCCACCATCTCCGCCATCACCACCACCTTCGCCCTGACCCTCTTGCTGTCCACCTTGCTCTTTCCCCTGTTGTCCGCCACTCTCTACTTTGGGTTGCAATTCCTCCTGCACTACCTTCTTGAGCAAAGTGAGTACTTCCATGCGGAACAACGGGTTTTGCATCACTTCCTGCATGACAGTCATCGTCTGTTTGCGATAATCCGGAGTTTTCGTCATATCCATGAACATCTTGGATACCTCAGGTGACTTCATGATTTCTCCAACAGACTTTTGATATGTGGGATCTTTAATCAATTGCATATGAAGTTGTTTACTTTGTGCGTTGATCACCTTGGCAAATTCACCCGCAAACTGTGGATCTGTCATGATCTTCTCGAATTCCTTTTGGTATTCAGGAGCTGTGATGGTATCTTTTACTGCAATACGTATTTGTTCCGAAGATTGCACAGGCATTAACATTTTCATACCAATGGTTCCCGAACCACCACCCGATCCGCCGCCACCTTCTTCTGAACCGCCGCCTTCACCGCTGGATGAGCTTTGACCTGTAAGAGCTTCTTCCACTGCTTTCTTGCCTTCGTCACTTTTCAAAATATCTACAACCATTGTTTTCATCTCTTTATAACTGCCCTGAGGAGGCGAAGAACTCTGATCTGAACCGCAGCCGGCAAGCATGACGGATAGCCCCAGTACGACACAGCATAGCTGCCACAAAGGCCGTTTCATGTGTACAATCCCTCCTTGATTAGATACTGGATGTAGTATGTGATGGGAATGGGGGAAATATGTTGAGCAATGATGGTTTTTTACTGAGAAGGTTGGTAAAATAAACACTCGGGGGTGGAAAACACTTGAATTTACGTAAATGGTTTTTCCTGTTTTGGACAGCCTTGCTTATTGGGGCCGCGGGAGCATTGGGTACAGGATTGATTATGATGCTGGTGAACGGGGAGAAAACAAATGGATTGAATGATTTTCTTCTGTATCTTTTGATCTTGTTTGGATCAGGGGTTATGATCAGCGTGTATTCACAAATGGGTTTCTTTGCATATCTAATATTAAATTATATGGGTAAAGGTGTATTTCCAAAGCGCGGTTGGCAGATCGTGCAGATTGTACTAACGGTGTTAGCCCTGCTTGACGTGATGTTTTTACGCCTGTTTGTTGGGGGAGACCGGGAGCGCATATCGGATATTGTGTTAGGTATCATTATTTTGGCAGCTGCAATTGTTACCGCTTACGTTAAAGTAAAGCTGACTCATATCTCGGCGCTTGTACCTACACTCTTTTTCATGATTGCCGTCACCATAGTGGAGACGATCGGCGTATTACGTATTGATGTGAATGCTGCAACCATATTTATTGTGGTTCCCTTGCTCCTGTGTAATGCATACCAAATGCTGATATTGCACAGGCTGGTGGATGTATCTACGAACCGGAGTGTAAGTGGAAAGGCAGAACAGTTGAAAGAAAGCTGAGCATAGAATTCGTTTCGCATAAAAAACATACCAAAAAGAGCTAACCTGGTTAGCTCTTTTCAACTTTTACACTCGTATTCGAGCTGTAGCTCCAGCAATCTACCAATTATTGACCGCTGGCTTGATCACGAACTTCCTTACCTTCCACACTGGAATGGTTAAGCAACTCAGACACAGTTACGAATTCATAGCCCTGGTTTTTTAATTTGTCGATAATGACAGGCAGTGCCTCATGAGTTTGTTTGGAGGAATCGCTTGCATGCAGCAGTACGATGTCCCCTGGATGTGCTTTACTTACTACGCGATCAACAATTGTCTGTACACCAGGGTTTTTCCAATCAAGGGAGTCGGTATCCCACTGCACAACCTGATAATTAAGACTATTGGCTACCTGAAGCACACGCTTGTCAAAGTCCCCGTTGGGCAGACGTATTAATTTCGGTTCTTTTCCCGTTAAATCGGTTAAAATGCTATGAGCTGTCGAAATTTCTTTGCGAATTTCTTCCTCGGTCAGGCTGCTGTAGTTCTCATGTCTGTGACCATGGCTGCCAATCTCATATCCCGCATCTTTGATAGCTGTGACAATCTCCGGGTGTGTCTTGCTCCAGGGGGAGGAAAGGAAAAAGGTGGCCTTCTGCACTTTATTCTCCTGAAGAACTTTCAGAATCGGTTCTGTCCGTTTATCTCCCCAGCTAATGTCAAAGGTAAGTGCAAGGACCTTCTTCTCGGTTGGAACGCTGTAGACGGCTGATGGTGCTTCCTCCGAGAATACGGAGACATTGCCACTCTCCAGATAAATAATACCGATCGCAAAGACGGCAGCAACCAGGACAATCAGGTACCGTTTAATCTTTTTGCCGCTAAATACATAGAACGAGTTCATTTCAATAAGCGCCCCTCTCCCATAAGAAATGCTTGTTTACTCTCCAATGTATGCTCGTACTGCCCAGTTATTCGTAACGAACCTTGTTTGTCCATCATTTTAGATTCTACAGGAGGTTATTATGTTAAAATTCAGTACATTTCTTAGAGATCTTGGTTCCATCCGCAGTGCATTAATCTGGGCTGTGGTATTGTTTATCGTTGGAATAGGGGCAGGATGGGTGAGTACAGGACCGCTAGAAGAATTATTGTTGAATCAAATTGGAGGATTACGTGAAGTCAGTGAACGGCTGGAGCAGGGTGGCAATGTGCAATGGAACTTCTTCCTGTTTATCTTTTTCAATAATGCGATCAAAAGTGTTCTTGTCATTTATGCCGGTATATTCTTCGGTATTCTGCCAGTCATCTTCCTGCTGATCAATGGAATGGTCCTTGGATTTGTAGTGCACACCACGATGAATTATGGAGCGAGCTTCTATGATATTGTAGTTAAAGGCTTGCTTCCGCATGGCATTATTGAGATTCCCGTCATTATTATTGCTTGCGCATTTGGATTGAAGTTTGGTGGTCTGGTTATTAAAAGTCTTGTACAACTTGGAAGTGACAAACGAAATACGATGGGCAGCCGGTGGAGAGCTTTTATGAACAGGACGCTAACAGCATCCTTCTGGGTTGTCATCTTGCTTCTTGTTGCAGCAATCATCGAAAGCACACTTACGTATACTCTGGTGAGAGGATAAAATTTTGTGATGGTTGGCATTCATAAATTTTCAGAAAGTTGACCATAACAATAAAACGGGTTCCAGCAGCACCCGCAAAAAGCGAATGCACGGGGTGTTGCATGAAACTTGTGTAAGTGTGATAAAGAGGCTATGCACAAAAAGGAGAACTCTAATGCTGGGTATGTTGTTTAACGAGAAGGAATGCAAGGAACTAGACTATGTGCTGCGTAAAGAATTAGATGAGATGCTGTTCGATCTAAATGATAATCGTCTTGACCAAGAGATCAAATATGCTATTGCTAGCCGATATAAGACTGTGTTCCGCATGTATGCACGCTTTGCCCCGCCAAAAGAGTTGTCCAAGTATGCAAGAGGTGGGAAGCTGAAAAAGTCGAAGCCGTAATGCAGAAGCTGGTCATATATTCGATGTACATTAGTGGAAGTGAGGTGCGGCTCTTAATACCGGGTGCTGTACCTCTGAACCATGATCATGTGAAATTGTTGAGGGGTACATACTTTTTGTCGAAAAAGGGTTGACCTTTCTAAATTCATATGGTAAATTAATTTTCGTTCCTTTTTTAGGAGCGGTTCACGGAAACAAGCATGAAAATAGAGCGATTGAAAAGAATCGGAAAAATAATGCTTGCAAAGAGAACTTCAACATGATATATTATAAAAGTCGCCGCAGAAACGACGACAATATGCAAAACAGTAACAAAACGAGTTTGATCTTTGAAAACTGAACAACGAGTGAGTAAACATTCTGCTTGCAGAATGAACGCGAAAGTTTGAAACAAGCCTTGGCTTGAATTGGCTGGAGCACAAATGAGATGTTTAATCTCGTCAGATTCAAAATGAGCTTATCGCTCTTTTCAATACTTTATTGGAGAGTTTGATCCTGGCTCAGGACGAACGCTGGCGGCATGCCTAATACATGCAAGTCGAGCGGAGTTGATAGGAAGCTTGCTTCCTTGATACTTAGCGGCGGACGGGTGAGTAACACGTAGGCAACCTGCCCTCAAGTTTGGGACAACTACCGGAAACGGTAGCTAATACCGAATAGTTGTTTTCTTCGCCTGAAGAGAACTGGAAAGACGGAGCAATCTGTCACTTGGGGATGGGCCTGCGGCGCATTAGCTAGTTGGTGGGGTAACGGCTCACCAAGGCGACGATGCGTAGCCGACCTGAGAGGGTGATCGGCCACACTGGGACTGAGACACGGCCCAGACTCCTACGGGAGGCAGCAGTAGGGAATCTTCCGCAATGGGCGAAAGCCTGACGGAGCAATGCCGCGTGAGTGATGAAGGTTTTCGGATCGTAAAGCTCTGTTGCCAGGGAAGAACGCTTGGGAGAGTAACTGCTCTCAAGGTGACGGTACCTGAGAAGAAAGCCCCGGCTAACTACGTGCCAGCAGCCGCGGTAATACGTAGGGGGCAAGCGTTGTCCGGAATTATTGGGCGTAAAGCGCGCGCAGGCGGTCATTTAAGTCTGGTGTTTAATCCCGGGGCTCAACCCCGGATCGCACTGGAAACTGGGTGACTTGAGTGCAGAAGAGGAGAGTGGAATTCCACGTGTAGCGGTGAAATGCGTAGATATGTGGAGGAACACCAGTGGCGAAGGCGACTCTCTGGGCTGTAACTGACGCTGAGGCGCGAAAGCGTGGGGAGCAAACAGGATTAGATACCCTGGTAGTCCACGCCGTAAACGATGAGTGCTAGGTGTTAGGGGTTTCGATACCCTTGGTGCCGAAGTTAACACATTAAGCACTCCGCCTGGGGAGTACGGTCGCAAGACTGAAACTCAAAGGAATTGACGGGGACCCGCACAAGCAGTGGAGTATGTGGTTTAATTCGAAGCAACGCGAAGAACCTTACCAGGTCTTGACATCCCTCTGACCGGTACAGAGATGTACCTTTCCTTCGGGACAGAGGAGACAGGTGGTGCATGGTTGTCGTCAGCTCGTGTCGTGAGATGTTGGGTTAAGTCCCGCAACGAGCGCAACCCTTATATTTAGTTGCCAGCACTTCGGGTGGGCACTCTAGATAGACTGCCGGTGACAAACCGGAGGAAGGTGGGGATGACGTCAAATCATCATGCCCCTTATGACCTGGGCTACACACGTACTACAATGGCCGGTACAACGGGCTGCGAAATCGCGAGATGGAGCCAATCCCAACAAAGCCGGTCTCAGTTCGGATTGCAGGCTGCAACTCGCCTGCATGAAGTCGGAATTGCTAGTAATCGCGGATCAGCATGCCGCGGTGAATACGTTCCCGGGTCTTGTACACACCGCCCGTCACACCACGAGAGTTTATAACACCCGAAGTCGGTGGGGTAACCGCAAGGAGCCAGCCGCCGAAGGTGGGATAGATGATTGGGGTGAAGTCGTAACAAGGTAGCCGTATCGGAAGGTGCGGCTGGATCACCTCCTTTCTATGGAGAATCGTTTCCCGTAGCGGAAACATTCAAATACGCAGGTTCTTAGAGCCTGCGACAGCTCTTCATTTTGGTCCATCACTTCGGTGTGGATGAAATGAAGAGCACAAACTACTCACTCGTTGGTCAGTTTTGAGAGCTCAAACTCTCAAACGTTTGGTGGCGATAGCGAAGGGGTTCCACACGTTCCCATCCCGAACACGACCGTTAAGCCCTTCAGCGTCGATGGTACTTGGACCGCAGGGTCCTGGGAGAGTAGAACGCCGCCAAGCGTAACCCATTTTGGGTTCAAATAGTATATATAATGTGGGCCCTTAGCTCAGTTGGTTAGAGCGCACCTCTGATAAGGGTGAGGCCGGTGGTTCGAGTCCACCAGGGCCCACCATCTATACCTTTAAACTTTATATGGGGCCATAGCTCAGCTGGGAGAGCGCCTGCCTTGCAAGCAGGAGGTCAGCGGTTCGATCCCGCTTGGCTCCACCAAAAAAATGTTTTACAAGTTTGTTCTTTGAAAACTAGATATCGAAACGAAACAAACGCGAATTAGAACATTCCTTTTTAGCTGAACTTGTGCAAACAAGTTTCAATAAAAACGTAGTTAATTGCTTTTGCGATGGTATTGAATGGGAGCAACTTTTGGCTTTGCGCAAGCAAAACAAGGGAAGCGAGCAGTCAAAACCGGAGCAATATGGTTAAGCTACTAAGAGCACACGGAGGATGCCTAGGCGCTAGGAGCCGATGAAGGACGTGGCGAACAACGAAACTGCCTCGGGGAGCTGTAAGCAAGCTTTGATCCGGGGGTGTCCGAATGGGGAAACCCAGCTGGGGTAATTTCCAGTTACACCTAACTGAATACATAGGTTAGTGTGAGGCATACCAGGGGAACTGAAACATCTAAGTACCCTGAGGAAGAGAAAACAATAGTGATTCCGTCAGTAGCGGCGAGCGAACGCGGAGAAGCCCAAACCAGAGAGCTTGCTCTTTGGGGTTGTGGGACGTCTCACATGGAGTTACAAAGGAACCGGTTAAGCGAAGAGGTCTGGAAAGGCCCGCCAAAGAAGGTAAAAGCCCTGTAGTTGAAAGTCTGTTCCCTCCGAGACGGATCCCGAGTAGTGCGGGGCACGTGAAACCCCGTATGAATCCGGCAGGACCATCTGCCAAGGCTAAATACTTCCTAGCGACCGATAGTGAAGCAGTACCGTGAGGGAAAGGTGAAAAGCACCCCGGAAGGGGAGTGAAATAGAACCTGAAACCGTGTGCTTACAAAAAGTCAGAGCCCGTTTTAGGGGTGATGGCGTGCCTTTTGTAGAATGAACCGGCGAGTTACGTTCCCGTGCAAGGTTAAGGTGAAGAGCCGGAGCCGCAGCGAAAGCGAGTCTGAATAGGGCGAATGAGTACGTGGACGTAGACCCGAAACCGGGTGATCTACCCCTGTCCAGGGTGAAGGTGCGGTAACACGCACTGGAGGCCCGAACCCACGCACGTTGAAAAGTGCGGGGATGAGGTGGGGGTAGCGGAGAAATTCCAATCGAACTCGGAGATAGCTGGTTCTCCCCGAAATAGCTTTAGGGCTAGCCTCGGAAAACAGAGTCGTGGAGGTAGAGCACTGATTGGGTGCGGGGCCCGCAAGGGTTACCAAGCTCAGTCAAACTCCGAATGCCATAGACTTACTTCCGGGAGTCAGACAGTGAGTGCTAAGATCCATTGTCAAAAGGGAAACAGCCCAGACCATCAGCTAAGGTCCCCAAGTGTGTGTTAAGTGGGAAAGGATGTGGAGTTGCACAGACAACCAGGATGTTGGCTTAGAAGCAGCCACCATTGAAAGAGTGCGTAATAGCTCACTGGTCGAGTGACTCTGCGCCGAAAATGTAACGGGGCTAAACACACCACCGAAGCTATGGCTTGGATCGACTTCACTGCTTCTTTGAGGCGTGTTGTCCACAAGGACATTTTTGTCTGACAAGAGATTCTATTCTTGGATGACCAAATGCTTCCCAGGGGATAAACACAGGGCTTCGAAGCTGGAGTGAAGTCGATCCAGGGGTAGGGGAGCGTTGTATAAGGGTTGAAGGTGTACCGTAAGGAGCGCTGGACATTATACAAGTGAGAATGCCGGTATGAGTAACGAAAAGATCAGTGAGAATCTGATCCGCCGAAAGCCTAAGGGTTCCTGAGGAAGGCTCGTCCGCTCAGGGTAAGTCGGGACCTAAGGCGAGGCCGAAAGGCGTAGTCGAAGGACAACAGGTCGAAATTCCTGTACCACCGTAAGCCGTTATGAGCAATGGGGGGACGCAGTAGGGTAGTGACGCGGACTGATGGATGTCCGTCTAAGCAGTGAGGCTGATGTGTAGGCAAATCCGCACATCGTAAGGCTGAGCTGTGATGGGGAGCGAAAATTATAGTAGCGAAGGTCATGATCTCACACTGCCAAGAAAAGCCTCTAGCCAGGTGAAGGTGCCCGTACCGCAAACCGACACAGGTAGGCGAGAAGAGTATTCTAAGGCGCGCGGAAGAACTCTCGTTAAGGAACTCGGCAAAATGACCCCGTAACTTCGGGAGAAGGGGTGCCCCGGTAGTGTGAATAGCACGAGGGGGCCGCAGTGAAAAGGCCCAAGCGACTGTTTAGCAAAAACACAGGTCTGTGCGAAGCCGTAAGGCGAAGTATACGGGCTGACGCCTGCCCGGTGCTGGAAGGTTAAGGGGAGTGGTTAGGGAGTAATCCCGAAGCTGTGAACCGAAGCCCCAGTAAACGGCGGCCGTAACTATAACGGTCCTAAGGTAGCGAAATTCCTTGTCAGGTAAATTCTGACCCGCACGAATGGCGTAACGACTTGGGCGCTGTCTCAACGAGAGATCCGGTGAAATTTTAATACCTGTGAAGATGCAGGTTACCCGCGACAAGACGGAAAGACCCCATGGAGCTTTACTGCAGCTTGATATTGAATTTGGGTACGATCTGTACAGGATAGGTGGGAGCCTTTGAAGCAGGAGCGCCAGCTTCTGTGGAGGCAACGTTGGGATACCACCCTGATCGTATCTAGGTTCTAACCTGGTACCGTAATCCGGTGCGGGGACAGTGTCAGGTGGGCAGTTTGACTGGGGCGGTCGCCTCCTAAAGAGTAACGGAGGCGCCCAAAGGTTCCCTCAGAATGGTTGGAAATCATTCGAAGAGTGCAAAGGCATAAGGGAGCTTGACTGCGAGACCTACAAGTCGAGCAGGGACGAAAGTCGGGCTTAGTGATCCGGTGGTACCGCATGGAAGGGCCATCGCTCAACGGATAAAAGCTACCCTGGGGATAACAGGCTTATCTCCCCCAAGAGTCCACATCGACGGGGAGGTTTGGCACCTCGATGTCGGCTCATCGCATCCTGGGGCTGAAGTAGGTCCCAAGGGTTGGGCTGTTCGCCCATTAAAGCGGTACGCGAGCTGGGTTCAGAACGTCGTGAGACAGTTCGGTCCCTATCTGTCGTGGGCGTAGGAAATTTGAGAGGAGCTGTCCTTAGTACGAGAGGACCGGGATGGACGTACCGCTGGTGTACCAGTTGTTCCGCCAGGAGCACCGCTGGGTAGCTATGTACGGACGGGATAAACGCTGAAAGCATCTAAGCGTGAAGCCCCCCTCAAGATGAGATTTCCCAGTATGTAAGACCCCTTGAAGACGACGAGGTAGATAGGCTGGGGGTGGAAGTGCAGCAATGCATGGAGCTGACCAGTACTAATCGGTCGAGGGCTTATCCAATAGCAAGTTTAATTCGCATGTTTCGTTTCGAATCTAGTTTTCAGAGAACAACACTCTGAAATGTAAGCTACGCGTTTGGTGGCGATGGCGGAGGGGTTCCACACGTACCCATCCCGAACACGACCGTTAAGCCCTCTAGCGCCGATGGTACTTGGACCGCAGGGTCCTGGGAGAGTAGGACGCCGCCAAGCGAACTCTTTCATCATACATAGAAAACAGGCTCTGCATGTGGACGTTGTACGATGAATTGCATTTGCCCTGCAAATGCATATTATTCCCTGATAGCTCAGTTGGTAGAGCACTCGACTGTTAATCGAGTTGTCACAGGTTCGAGCCCTGTTCGGGGAGCCATTTGCTCTCATAGCTCAGTAGGTAGAGTGCATCCATGGTAAGGATGAGGTCACCGGTTCGATCCCGGTTGAGAGCTTTGGAAATGGGGCCCGTTGGTCAAGGGGTTAAGACACCTCCCTTTCACGGAGGTAACAGGGGTTCGAATCCCCTACGGGTCATATAGTTGGAGGCTTAGCTCAGCTGGGAGAGCATCTGCCTTACAAGCAGAGGGTCGGGGGTTCGATCCCCTCAGCCTCCACCATATTTTTTATTGGGGATTAGCCAAGCGGTAAGGCAACGGACTTTGACTCCGTCATGCATAGGTTCAAATCCTATATCCCCAGCCATTTTAGTATGAGTCATTAGCTCAGTTGGTAGAGCACCTGACTTTTAATCAGGGTGTCGAAGGTTCGAGCCCTTCATGACTCACCATTATATGCGCGTGTGGCGGAATTGGCAGACGCACTAGACTTAGGATCTAGCGTCTTTGACGTGGGGGTTCAAGTCCCTCCACGCGCATCCTTTATTTGCGGAAGTGGCTCAGCGGTAGAGCATCGCCTTGCCAAGGCGAGGGTCGCGGGTTCGATTCCCGTCTTCCGCTCCAATATTTGCGCCCTTAGCTCAGCTGGATAGAGCGTTTGACTACGAATCAAAAGGCCGGGAGTTCGAATCTCTCAGGGCGCGCCATTATTTTTTTAGTATCGGGATGTAGCTCAGCTTGGTAGAGCACCTGGTTTGGGACCAGGGGGTCGCATGTTCAAATCGTGTCATCCCGATTTTTTTGTTTATGCGGGTGTAGTTCAATGGTAGAACTTTAGCCTTCCAAGCTAATAGCGTGGGTTCGATTCCCATCACCCGCTTACAGGACATAATGAAAGAGCCTTTGCAGATGCAAAGGTTTTTTTATTTTCATTAAAGCAAGTATCAACAGTTATTTTATGTAAAGTACAGTACAGGTTTATTTAAAAAGAGCCAAGACTCCTTTACTATTGAAATAAGGATGTCTTGGCTCTTCAGTTTATCTCTGTAGATGAGCTGCTTCTAAAACGTAGAGGCTATTGTAACGTGACGAGAGCACAATTTAACGTTCGTTATGATCCGTCACTCTTTTACGCATGCCAGCTAAACCAAGCAGACCCAACAAACCGAGCCAGCCCCAATCCATGCCGTTGTCACGGTTGGTCGTGGCGTTAGCGCGAACACTGTTGGTACGATAGTCATTATTGTTGCGGTAGTTTCCATCCATATTCAGGTTGGTGTTTGTGCGATCCATGTAGTTGGTGTCCTGATAAGACCGGACACGTGATCCGTTGGTGTTAGTATCCATTCCTTTAGACATTTGACCATCAGCAGCAGCAGGGCCAGCCATTGCGGCTACCAGAAGCACGGAAGCAATAATTGTAGTACCTTTCTTCATCATTTGGATTCCTCCTTTTTTGTTAGAGCTATAGATTAATCTGCCCAAAAAGCTAAGAACATTATGTAGAAATGGTTTGTTAAGATATACCTTTGAGTCCAATTGATTAATACGATACATAAGGAACTCGCCTGGTAAGCAGACTGTAGTGGGAAGAAAATTATAAATTACATCTTTAATTTATTGCGTCACTGTGGTAAAGTATACAAAAGCTTGCTTTGCCGGTCATGTTTCTTTGTATATCATCTGTTCTCAAACAATGAAATTATGCGGTTTAACCTTACGATCAGGTACATGACATTATATCTAAATTGACTGTATATTTATGAATTTTTAGGCATAGGTATGAGATATTTGATTTATCTAAAGTACGTGAAAAAGGTATCATGCGACGGCATATGACCATTAATTGAAGCAGAACAAGAAAATGAATAAAAAAGCGTGTTTTTGTGCTGTAAATCGGGGATAATCCCCATTTTTTCTAGTAGAAAAATAAAGATTTTCGTACCATTTTATTGTATGATGTTATGAAGGTGTCAAATTTTACGTGTACGAATGGAACGATCAGATGGGAGGATAAGCATGACTGAAACTATGGTAACCGCCAGCAAAAGCCAATCCAACAACCTGCTTCGTAGAGACGTGCGGTTCCTGGGCAATATACTCGGAGAAGTTCTTGTCCATCAAGGCGGCACGGAGCTTCTAGATATCGTTGAGAAGATTCGGGAAACGAGCAAATCGTTGCGTGCAGAATTTCTGCCAGAACTCTATGCAGAGTTCAAAACGATGATCCAGGAATTAGACTCGGACAATCGTCACCAGGTTATTCGGGCTTTCGCTATTTATTTTCAATTAGTTAATATTGCTGAACAAAACCATCGGATCCGGCGTAAACGGGATTATGAACGTTCTGCAGGGGACGCCGTGCAGCCAGGATCGATTGAGAAAGCAGTACAGGATCTGAAGGAACGTGGATTGTCTCATACAGAGGTGGAAGAGATTCTCGACGATTTGTCGTTGGAACTCGTTATGACAGCTCACCCAACTGAAGCCATGCGCCGAGTTATTCTGGACATCCATAAACGGATATCCGAAGATGTCATGCTACTTGATAATCCTACGCTGACGTTGCGTGAACGTGAACAGTTGCGTGAGAAACTGCTGAATGAGGTTATTACGCTCTGGCAGACAGATGAACTTCGCGACCGCAAACCGACTGTACTTGATGAAGTGCGGAACGGAATGTACTACTTTCATGAAACGTTGTTCCACGTACTTCCGGATGTATACCAGGAGCTGGAACGCTGCCTGAACAAATTTTATCCTGACCATGACTGGCATGTGCCGACGTATTTGCGGTTCGGTTCCTGGATCGGTGGAGACCGGGATGGAAATCCTTCGGTAACTTCAGATGTAACATGGCAGACGTTGTTGATGCAACGCAAGCTCGCTTTGCGTGAATACCAACGGATTATGATTGAACTTATGGGACATCTCAGCTTCAGCACGAACATCATCCACGTATCGGATGAGCTGGTGCAGTCGATTGAACAGGACCGTAGTTATGTAACGTTGAAAAAAGTGGATATGTGGCGGAATGAAAAAGAGCCATACCGCATCAAATTGGCCTATATGATTGCCAAGTTGAACAATGTACTGGATGAGAACAAATTAGGTCAGGCTGACCGTTATCATAGCGCTCAGGATTTGATTGATGATCTGATGATTATTGATCGAAGTCTGCGCCATCATTTTGCCGATTACGTAGCGGATACGACTATTCGCAAAATGATTCGTCAAGTCGAGTTGTTTGGTTTCCACACTGCAGCATTGGATGTACGTCAGCACAGTCAGGAACATGAAAATGCGATGTCGGAGATTTTGGCGAAAATGAACATTGTAGAAGATTATGCGCGTCTAACTGAAGACGGTAAAATCGATCTGCTTGCTCGTTTGCTGGATGATCCGCGTCCGCTTACTTCTCCTTATCACCAATACACGGAGGGAACCAAAGAGTGTCTGGATGTTTTCCGTACCATTAAGCGTGCCCAGAACGAATTTGGGACCGGCTGTATCACAAGTTACCTGATCAGTATGACGCAGGGCGCAAGTGACTTGCTGGAGGTTATGGTATTTGCCAAGGAAGTAGGGTTATTCACCAAAGGAAACAATGGTGAGGTTATAGCTACACTTCAAGCGGTACCGCTGTTTGAAACGATTGATGATCTTCATGCGGCTTCGGACATAATGCAGAAGCTGTTCAACCTTCCTGTATACCGCGCAAGCGTAAAAGGACGGAATGAACTACATGAAATCATGCTAGGTTATTCCGACAGTAACAAGGATGGCGGAGTGGTTACAGCCAACTGGGAACTGCGTGTAGCAATGAATGCGATCACGGCTGTAGGTAATGAACACGGCGTTAAGCTGAAGTTCTTCCATGGACGTGGCGGAGCTCTTGGACGTGGCGGCATGCCACTCAATCGCAGTATTCTTGCTCAACCACCGCATACCATTGGCGGAGGCATCAAGATTACAGAGCAGGGAGAGGTTATTTCTTCTCGTTACTCCCTTCAGGGGATTGCCTACCGTAGTCTGGAGCAGGCAACTTCTGCTTTGATTACAGCAGCACTGAATGGTCTTGAGCCGCAAGAATCTGCATCCGAGCGTCATTGGGATAGCATCATCAAAGAGATTTCGGAAGTATCCCTGATGAAATATCAGGATTTGATTTTCCGTGATCCGGACTTCTTTACCTTCTTCAAGGAATCCACACCGCTTCCAGAGGTGGGTGAACTGAATATTGGTTCACGTCCGTCCAAGCGGAAAGGTAGCGACAAGTTCGAAGATCTGAGAGCGATACCTTGGGTATTTGCATGGACGCAAAGTCGTTATCTGCTTCCGGCATGGTATGCGGCAGGAACAGGGCTACAAAGTTTCTATCAGGATAAAGAGGAAAATCTGGTTGTCCTAAAAGAAATGTATGCAAGTTTCCCATTCTTCCGCACGCTGATTGATACGGTTCAGATGGCTGTAGCCAAAGCTGATCTGGTGATTGCCAAAGAGTACTCAGCCATGACTTCCAACAAGGAAGCACGGGATCGCATATATGGACAAATTGAATCTGAATTCAAGCTTACAAAAGAGCTTATTCTGAAAATTACCGGAGAAGCTGAAATTCTGGATGATGTACCGGTTATTCAAGAATCCATTCGTCTTCGTAACCCTTATGTGGATCCGTTATCCTATATGCAAGTTCAACTTCTGAGCGAGCTTAGAGATATGCGTGAACGTGGTGAGGATGATACGGAATTGCTCAGAGAAGTGTTGTTGACAATCAACGGCATTGCTGCAGGACTGCGTAATACAGGTTGATTATCAATCTGTTGTAAATGAATGATTATATGTAACAAAGTAGCCATTACTTTGTTGAATAAAAGCTCTATTCTCTCCTCTAAGGAGTGAGAGATGAAACGGGACTCCTGCGGGAGTTCCCGTTTTTACTGTTTTTGGCGGATATTTGTCATACAGTCTTGATTTTTGACCAAAGTTGATTTACGATTTGATTGGTGAATTACAAGTGTGGACGGGTATCAGAAGACGGAAGACCCATCAGCATGTCTGGGGGAATAAGGGTGGACAATTTGGAGAATAGGCTTGTGAAACTGGTGCTCAAGGGCGACCAGAGAGCCTTTGCAGAAATCGTTGAACTATATAAGGACAAGTTATTTCATTTGGCATATCGGATGCTGAACAATCGTCATGAAGCTGAAGACGTTGTGCAGGAGACGTTTTTGCGTGTGTTTCGCAATATGGAGAAGTATGATCCGAACCAGAAGTTTTCAACCTGGATCTACCGGATCGCGACCAATCTGTGTATTGACCGACTGCGCAGAAAGAAACCTTCGTACTCTTTGGATGCTGAACTGAATGATCAGGAAGGATCTGATGGTTATGCGATGCTCCCGAGTGATGATCGTACACCGGAGAGTGAAGCACTCCTGTCAGAGACGCAGACACTCATTCGTGAGGCTATTGACAGTTTGCCAGCCAAGTATAAGTCCGTTATGATCCTAAGATATTTACAGGACTTGTCGCTACAGGAAATCAGTGATGTGACAGGTATGCCCGTAACAACGATCAAGACACGCGTTCATCGGGGCCGTGATTTTCTACGTAAAAAATTGGAGTATAAGTTATAAATGTTAAACGCCTTGAAATATGGGCGAAATATTTGAAACATATCCGAAACGGATGCGTATGTAATGTATGCAAGTCTTATGCGTGCTTTTTAAGTGCTCATGGACTAAGTGATTTAAGAAAGGATTGGCTCTCATATGGATTGCAACTCGGCCGTCTCTTTAATGCATGAATGTTTGGATGAGTCGTTGTCCCCGGCCCAGAAGGTTGAATTGAAAAGTCACCTTGTGATCTGTCCGGATTGTCGCATGCGCTTTAAAGAGTTGGAACAGACGGAAATGCTACTCTTTGCCATGAAACACTATTCACCGTCTGCCTCTGATGAGCTGACCAATCGAATTATGAATGCTCTGCCCCAGCCCAAGAGACAGCAAGTATGGCTCAAATGGGTCAAAGGACATCCCGCGCTGACGGCGGCAGCCTTCTTTTTGGTCGTGATGCTCTTTAGCGCCTTGAATTTCTGGAATCAGAATAACGAAATGGTCGTTAAGGGAAATAATCTGGACCAGATCGTGATTCAGGGTAACACGGTTATTGTTCCTGAAGGTAAGTCAATTGCTGGCGATCTTACGATAGAAAATGGAACCGCACAAGTATATGGTGATGTGAACGGCAATCTGACGGTTATCGACGGACAACTGTTTCAGGCTTCAACGGCGCATATTTCAGGTCAGGTGAAAAGTATTGATCAGGCGCTGGACTGGTTCTGGTACAAAATAACCAATATGGTAAATGAAGTGGCTTATCGCTAGAACAGGGTAAAATCTTCAATGGTATATACCAAGCAGGGTACCTCCAGATTGCATGGGGTACTCTTTTTTTATACGCAAACTTTGTAATTCATGGTAAATGTGATGTTTATGTGCAGTTTGAGACTGCCGTAACTTGCAACCTGAACGTTAACGTTATAACCTAGATACTAAAGAGAACATACTACTACATATAGATACGCATTTTACACAAATCGAATGATGTAAAAATGCGGAGACAAAGGATTATATAAAATCCTAATGGGTTAATATGAGATCAGGGTTTACTCATCAATGGGGATAGCGGGGGCTGGCTTATGAATTATTTTGCTGACTTAACGTGGACAGAGTCCATTAAGGACGTTATCGATATATTGATCGTTACCTATATTATGTACAAACTGATTTTGCTTGTGCGGGGGACGCGTGCGGTCCAGCTCCTGAAAGGAATTCTGTTCCTGGTGCTGATCTGGGCATTAAGTACGTGGCTAAACCTGTATACGCTCAAATGGTTAATGAACCAAATGTTTACGTTTGGTGTCGTTGCGGTGTTTATTATCTTTCAGCCTGAACTGCGTCGTGGTCTGGAGCAATTGGGACGCGGTAAGCTGTTTGGACGTTCAGCGGCAGCAAGTGATGAAGAATTAACGGTGTTAATTGGTGAGATTATTAAGTCAGTTAATTATCTGTCACGGCGTAAAATTGGAGCTTTGGTCGTATTTGAACGTGAAACGGGTCTGAACGATTACACGGAATCGGGCATTAAGATGCACTCTCTGGTCAGCTCGGAGCTGATGATTAACATCTTTATTCCAAATACACCGCTCCATGATGGAGCCGTCATTATACAAGGAAAACAGATATCGGCGGCAGCCTGTTATTTGCCATTATCAGAGAATCCGTTTATCAGTAAGGAATTGGGAACACGTCATCGTGCAGCCATCGGGATTACCGAAGTTGCAGATGCGATCTGTTTGGTTGTCTCCGAGGAGACAGGACAAGTGTCGCTGGCAATGAATGGACAGGTCGTTCGTGATATTAAGGAAGAATCACTGATTGCGAAACTGTATGAGGAGTTGCGCCCTACATCCAATTTGAAAAAGAATGGCTGGAAGACCTTCTGGAAACGGAAGGGAGGACGTAACAATGGATAAGTGGTTTAACAATAATAACTTTGCCAAAATACTTGCACTTGCGGTGAGCCTGCTGCTCTGGTTCATGATTCATCTGGATGAAGTACCAACCACCCCTACGATCACAACAGGGACAACCAATAAGGTTGTGGAACGTACGGTACCTGTTCAACCTTATGGATTAGACAGCAACAGCTATGTGCTTACTTCATTAAGTACGGATGAGGTCCGGTTGGAGATCAAAGGGCAACGCTCGATGCTAACATCGATTTTTACCAATGACGATTACAAGGTACTGGTTGATCTAAGTCAGGTGAAAGATGGGTCCAATACACTGCCGCTGGTACCTGATTTGCCTTCCGGGGTAGAAGTGGTCAGTATGGAGCCTTCCATGGTTACCGTGAATGTAGAAAAATTGGGCACCAAATCCTTCAATGTGAATATTGTAGCCGAAGGGGAACCATCCGCCGGATACAGCGCTGGAACGCCCGTAATTGAACCTTCGACGCCGGTTAAGGTAACTCTGCCCGAAGGGCAACTCGAGGCTGTAGCGAAGATCCAGGGCAGTGTGAGCATGAAAGATGCCAAGGAAGATGTCATACAGAAAAAAGTGAAACTTCAAGCATACGATGCTGAGGGCAAGGTCCTTGAAAATGCGATTATAACGCCTCAAACGGTTGAAGTCCGTGTTCCGGTCAATCAGCCCTATACATCTATACCCTTAAGAATCAAATATTCGGGACAGCTTCCAGAAGGTCTGGTTCTCTCCACAGTAGAGCCTAACGTGAAAGAAGTCTCGGTTTATGGATCAGAGGATGCACTTGCGGGTATACAGTCCTACGACCAAGTAACCCTTGATCTGACGCAGTTTGATCAATCGGGTACATCAACAGTTAACGTGGACTTGACGCCGCCTTCCGGTTTTGAGAAAATCGAGCCTAGTTCGATTCAGATTAAGGTCACCATATCCCCATTTGACGAGTCAGAGGAGACAACAAAAGTTTTTCCAAACGTCCCCATTACGCTTACAGGTGCGGGGAATGGACTGGAAGGGACGCTGGTTACGCCCAGAAGCGGCGGTCTGAACCTCACACTCACAGGCTCAGCTAGTATGCTTGAGGGTCTAAGTAGTGATGATCTCACGTTGACCGGGGATCTCGCTGGACTTACGGTCGGAACGCATGAGATCAAGCTTGAAGCCGACCTGCCCCGTTATGCCAAACTGGATGAATCATCTACTGCTCTGAGTGCAACGGTCAAAATTAGCGAAAAGGCTGAAGATACCACAACTACTCCTGGCGAAGATCCGACTGACGAGGGAACGGTAGCACCTGACCCTTCACCAGCCGAGGTCGAAAACGGGGAAACAGAGCCTGTTCCTGATGAAGAAGAAACGGAATCGAATACGGATACTCAGGATCAGAGCCAACAGGGGAGCACAAGCAGTCGAGGTAATTTAAATAATAATAACAGCGGTACAGGCAGTAAAAGTGGCGCGAATCCGTAAACGTTCTAATTTCTAAAATTCTTAAAAATAATAATAGTGCTCGTATATGATGCGAATAGAAGGAGTTAAATCATGGGGAAATATTTTGGTACAGACGGTGTAAGAGGGGTTGCCAATAAAGAGTTAACGGCAGAGCTGGCTTACAGCATTGGACGTTGTGGTGGATATGTGCTTGCAGGTGGTGTGGAAAGACCAAAAGTGGTTATCGGCATGGATACTCGTATCTCGGGATTGATGTTGGAATCCGCACTCGTTGCAGGTCTGTTGTCCATTGGCGCTGATGTGATCCGTCTGGGCGTTGTATCCACTCCGGGAGTGGCGTATATTGCACGTTTGTTGAAAGCTGACGCGGGCGTGATGATTTCGGCTTCCCACAATCCGGTTGAGGATAACGGAATCAAGTTCTTTGGCGGAGATGGCTTCAAGCTGTCTGATGAAACAGAGAACCGGATTGAAGAGCTGATGGATGCGGAGACAGATCAATTGCCACGGCCAGTTGGTGGCGGTCTGGGTACCGTAACGACAGATGAAGAATCCCGTTATCGTTACCTTGATTTCCTGAAAACGACTGTCAATGAGTCGTTCTCTGGTCTTAAAATTGTTTTGGACTGTGCAAATGGAGCAGCTTATGAGCTGGCACCGAAACTATTCAGTGAACTTGGTGCAGAAGTCATTGCCATTGGCGCTGAGCCTAACGGTTTGAATATCAATGAGCAATGTGGATCAACTCATCCAGAGAATCTGAAACAAGAAGTGCTCAAACATAAAGCGGATCTGGGTCTTGCTTTTGACGGGGATGCGGATCGTCTGATTGCTATTGATGAGACAGGCGCTGAAGTGGATGGAGACTTCATTCTGTGTATCTGCGGTGATGCGATGAATCGTGCAGGCAAGTTGAAAGACAGTACCGTTGTCTCAACGGTTATGAGTAACATCGGATTCTACAAAGCAACGGAGAAACTTGCACTGAAAACAGCTAAAACGGCAGTAGGTGACCGTTATGTGATGGAAGAAATGCGTCGCGGAGGTTACAACTTGGGTGGAGAACAGTCTGGCCATGTTATTTTCCTGGATTACAATACAACCGGAGACGGTATGTTAACTGCGATTCAACTTGTGGATACACTTAAGGCTTCCGGTAAAAAACTGAGTGAACTAAAAGCGCTAATGACCCAGTACCCACAAGTATTGGTGAATGTGCGTGTTGAAGATAAGAGTAAATACGAGGGTAATGCTGCAATCGAGCAAGCTATTACTACAGTAGAACAACAACTCGGCGATAATGGACGTGTACTCGTTCGTGCTTCAGGTACTGAATCTCTAATCCGTGTTATGGCGGAAGGACCAGATAAAGACGAACTTGAACAATTTGTGTCTCAAATCGCAGATGTAGTGCAAAAAGAACTGGTATAGGACTTAATCATGAATATTCCTGCGTCCCGGCCTGATGAGACCATAGGTCCGTTTATCCGGTCGGGATTGTAGGTAAATATGCTAAAATTGTCACAGGTACTTTGCTCCATTGCAAAATGGACCTGACGTGCATATAATGAGTGGAGTCGTCATTCAGACACAGAAAGTGAGGAACGTAAGGTTATAGTTACACAAGCGCCAGAGCTTGGAGTTGCGCGGGATGATGTTGATCAGGATTTCTTCTGGGTTGAAGAACGGCTGATTAAGATCAACGGCAATCAAGCTGACGAGGTGGAGGTGTTCGGATTGTTCGGCGGGGACCTCCCGGTGAAGCACCAGAGCCGTAAACCGGATTGCGGAAAATGGATAGGTGACTGTCCACACAACGCGCCGGTGCAGGTGCAAGAGTTAAACTAAAATTCAAATGAATGTGCGTGAAGAGCGTAAACAGTACGCGGACGGGAAAATGATGTACATTCATGATTGCATTCATTACAGCTTATGATGACAGCGGGGCGACACGAGGTCGCTCTGATCATTGATAATTGAATAAGTACCAAGTATTCATGAAACGCTAGGCAATCACTCATTTTTCCGAGGTGCCGCCTCTGCCTGTTTCTCTTCGTGACACAGTATTCATATACAAACGGAGGAAATAAATTATGTGCGGTATTGTTGGATATATTGGTAATAAGAACACTCAATCGGTATTGGTCGAAGGATTGAAGAAACTCGAGTATCGTGGTTATGATTCTGCAGGTATCGCCGTATTCACACCGAATGGTCTGCAAATAACGAAAGCTCTGGGTCGTCTTGCGAACCTTGAAGCCAAGCTGGATGGTGCACCACTGGTAGGTAATGCCGGAATCGGACACACACGTTGGGCAACTCATGGTAAACCATCAGATGAGAACTCTCATCCACACACGGATGGAAGCCAGAAATTCTCTGTTGTGCATAACGGTATTATTGAGAACTACCTGGAGCTGAAGGACGAATTGATGGCTCAAGGTCACACGTTCACTTCCGAGACAGATACTGAGGTTATCTCTCACCTGATCGCACGTGAATACAATGGTGATATCGTTAAAACAGTACAAAAAGTGATCACGTTGTTGCGTGGCGCATTTGCACTGGGTGTATTGACAGAGCATGAGCCTGAGAAACTCGTAGCTGTGCGTCAAGCAAGCCCATTGATTATTGGTATTGGTGAAGGCGAGAACTTCATTGGTTCCGACATCCCGGCAATTCTGGAACATACACGTAACGTGTACATTCTGAATGATGGTGAAATGGCTGTATTGACACATGATGCTGTCGAATTGATGACGATTGAAGGCAACTTTATTTCTCGGGAAATGATTCGTGTCGATTGGGATGCTGTTACCGCAGAAAAAGGCGGATTTGAGCACTTCATGCTGAAAGAAATTCATGAGCAACCAAAAGCATATCGTGATACAATGCTGGGTCGCATCGATAATGAAAGCAAAAAAGTTCAACTTCCTGAGTTGAAAATGACTGAAGAACAAATTAAAAATATCCGTAACGTTCAAATCATTGCATGTGGTACAGCGTACCATGCAGGTCTGGTTGGACGTACAGTGATTGAGCAATTGGTTCGTATTCCGGTTGAAACAGATGTGGCTTCCGAATACCGTTACCGTTCCCCAATCGTGCACAAAGATACACTCGTAATCGTAGTTAGCCAATCCGGTGAAACTGCCGATACGCTTGCTGCATTGCGTGAAGCACAATCCCATGGCGCACATGTACTTGCAATCACAAACGTAGTGGGCAGCTCCATTGCACGTGATGCAGATGATGTTATCGCAACATTGGCAGGTCCTGAGATTGCTGTAGCTTCTACCAAAGCGTATACTTCACAGTTGATCGCGTTCAACTTGCTTGGTCTGTATCTTGCTCAAGTTCGTGGTACACAATCTGCTGAAGAGATTGCACACACACTTGCAGCGATGCAAGCATTGCCTGAGCAAGTGGAATCCATGTTGGAGCAAGCAGATAGCATCAAAGGATATGCAGAGCAAATCTCCAAACATGAACATCTCTTCTTCATCGGCCGTGGTCTTGACTATGCAGTAGCTCAAGAAGGGTCTTTGAAACTGAAAGAGATCTCTTATATTCACTCCGAGGCTTATGCTGCGGGTGAGTTGAAACACGGTACCCTTGCATTGATCGAAGACGGTATCCCTGTTATTGCCCTGGCAACGCAGGAGAACGTACTTGAGAAAACAGTGAGCAACATTAAAGAAGTGAAAGCACGTGGCGCGGATGTACTGGCAATTACGTATGAAGAGCACGTAGCACCATTGCTGAAATCCGTAGACCAAGCGTTTGCCATTCCTAAGACGCTGCCACTGCTTAGCCCTGCTTTGTCTGTTGTTGCACTGCAATTGCTGGCATACTACGCTTCCCTGGCACTGGGTCACGATGTGGATAAACCACGTAACCTTGCGAAAAGCGTAACGGTTGAGTAAGGTAAGGAATTCTGTACAAAATTACTTTATTGTCTAGTGATAAATAAGTGTAGAACCATTAACGGAAGTATGGAACTACATGAACTGTTGTCCGATGACATGGATAACGGATTGATCAATAGATTCGTAATCTAATAAAGTATAACAAAATAATGGTCCTGATGACTCTAAGTCATCAGGGCTTTTTTGATGTTTTAGGAGGGGGGAAATGATCTAAGTTGTTGGAGAGAGAATAAGACGCAATTTGGATACGACATAAACAAAATTGAATTTGAGAAAATTATAGACGTATCGCAAGGTGATTGGGCGAATTAGAGCAAAATAAATATAAGATGATTCATATAATAGGTCCAGAAGTAAAAATAGGTGGTTCTGAATATTAGAATCACCTTATTTGTGTTTGTGCATTGTAAATTGCGATTCATTCAACGAAAATCCATGAGACTATAGAGTGCCTTAGGAAGAGTCTCTTTTTTAAAACACTCTCATTTGTAATATTCTTCGTGCACGATTGTAATCAACTTAGAGGGTCATTAACATTCGCAACTCGAAAGTGCCAATATAACTCCAAGAAAGGATGCGGATCGACATAAAAGATCATTTGAATATTAAAAAATAAAGAAAAATAAAGGAAGATGGCTATACGTGACTGGTCCATCCTTCGGCGACTCACAATGTATGCCAAGAAGAAACAATGCGCTCCATGGAGGAGCTTAGTACACGAAGTGAAATCATTGTCCGTTTAATTCGAACTCAAAACGCTATTGTAATCTGCATACACATGAATAGGACATCTGAGAGCGTGCCAGGGAAAATCTCACGTACGGTTTGATGAGGAGCAGTGAAGAAGGCGTGATACAAAACTATGCGGCTGCCATCCGTGCAGACGATGCGGCCAGCTTCCAGCCAGGCTTTCAGAAATTGGTCAGGTAATCATGTTAAGTTATTGCAAAGTGAAAGGATTCGGAACACCGGGAAAGAATATTTATAGGGGATATATGTGAAATTATCCTATTTTATGTCTGAATGTCAACACGCGTCGAATTCCTCGAATGATGTCAAACCATTCCCAACGTTTCTTCTCCATTCACTCTTTTTAGCGAAGAATGTTAACACATTATGTTTTATGAACCAAATTTAACAATAGATTGACTATATTTAACAAAAATTTTACTATACATTCTTGTATATTTTGATATAATTCTACCTAGGTCTTATTCCCTATTATTCTATAAACTGGAATTGTAGGATTTTTTATACCCGTCCAAGCTGTGTGCGAGAGACTAGTCTACTGGCTACCCACAAGCCGGCATGCGGGGACCAACAATTGTGGAAAATGACAGCCGAGAATATGTTGCTCCATGACGTCAGAAGGTTCAGAAAGGAAGGTTCAGAAAGATGGAGCCAACCTTATCCCAATTCCGATGGAGGATGAAGTGAGTGAGCATTTTTGAAAAGCTGGAATCCAACGTAAGATCTTACTGCAGAAGCTTTCCGGTGGTATTTGACCGGGCGAAGGGAGACCTTTTATATTCTGAGGACGGAAAAGCATATATTGATTTCTTTGCAGGTGCCGGGGCACTGAATTATGGTCATAACAACGATTATATTAAAGACCGGGTTCTCGATTACTTGACCTCCGACCGGATTATGCACGGTCTGGATATGTATACAATGGCCAAGCGTGAATTCATTCAGAGCTTCTCGGAGAGGATCCTGGAGCCGAAGAAGCTGAATTACAAGCTTCAATTCTGTGGTCCAACAGGGACGAATGCGGTGGAAGCGGCCCTGAAGCTTGCACGCAAGGCGAAGAAGAGAAGCGGAGTATTCGCCTTCATGGGTGGCTTCCACGGCATGTCGCTCGGCAGTCTGTCGGCGACAAGCTCCAAGTCCATGAGAGAAGGGGCGGGGCTTCCTTTGGACGGAGTTACGTTCATGCCGCACCCCAGCGGGGCTTTCGCAGAAATGGATACGCTCGGTTATATCGAGAATATCTTGACTGATTCGCACTCTGGAATCGACAAGCCGGCTGCGATCCTGCTTGAAACTGTACAAGCTGAAGGCGGAATTCACGTCGTCGACGCGCAGTGGTTACGCGGGCTGCAACAGATTTGCCGTAGGCACGATATTCTGCTCATTACAGACGAGATTCAAGTAGGGTGCGGCCGGACAGGCGAATTCTTCTCCTTCGAACGTGCGGGGATCGAGCCGGATCTCATTACCCTGTCGAAGTCGATCAGCGGGTACGGCCTGCCAATGTCCCTCCTGCTGCTGAAGCCCGAACTGGATATATGGACGCCGGGCGAGCACAACGGTACCTTCCGCGGCAACCAGCTGGCTTTTGTGGCCGCGAAGGCTGCTCTCGAGTTCCGGGATAGAACCGAACTGGAAGCTCAGGTGAAGCAGAAGGAAGAGTTTGTGCGCTCGTTCCTTGATCAAGAAATCAAGACTCTGCATCCGTCCATCGTCATCCGCGGACTCGGCCTGATCTGGGGCATTGACGTCTCAGGGTTCATGGATGAAGCCGGGGCGAAGCGGGTGACGGATATCAGCTTCGAGAACGGGCTCATCATTGAAAGAGCCGGCAGAGGAGACTGTGTGCTGAAGATTATGCCTCCGCTGACCGTTTCGATGGAGCATCTGGCCGCCGGTTGCGACATTATCAAGTCCAGTATGCAGCAGGTGATCTCTCAGGAGACCAAGGATTTGCTAGTAACGACCTAAGCTTAGCCAAGCCGATGGCCGCCCCGACAATCGGCACGAAAGTGCCTTCCGGAGGGCGTGCGGACTTGATGTTAAGATAACGCTTTCACTTCAGTGGAAGATTTTCTCCTCATGCTACCTGCGGTAACGCCAATCAGCATGGAATTCTTCGCCAATCCAAGGGCAGTCCCGTTTATGCCGTAAGGAAAAGCTCACTACCCCGCAGCCGAATACTTACCCACACCAGGGCTGTGGGGGAATAAGCAAATCGTACATAGAGTGTATCAATGCCCCTTAAACATAGGCTTCGACTAAGGCAGCTCCGGTGCCAAATCCGGAGGTACGGTCGACTTTCTGCTGGACGGCCGGAACTCTGCGGCAAGCCATACATCGACGGGAGGAACATTCCTTGTCTAACCCCAATACCAATACCAATACCAATTCCAATTCCGAATCCTATGTTAAACCAAAGCACGTCTTCGGGCGGCTCGTCCGAAGCAGCCGCATCTCTTGCGTAGAGCGATGCTTGTTGTTTTCCTTTACGGATGGGAGCCGAGCGGAACAGCTGCTAGGCAGAGGATTGCCGCATGCGATCAACCGGGCAATCGAAGTGGTGACGTGGCGCAAGCCATTGATATTGTTGTCAGATGTTTGAAAAGGAGGGGAACGATCCAGATGGCTTTTGAAAAAGAAATATTGTTTTGGAACGAAAAATTCGGTAGTGACGATTATACCTTGACGCGGTTGCCTTACAGCAAAACTCCAAACTCCCTGGTGCCCAATGTGAAAACCGTCGGTGGTTCGCTTTCGGAGGAAGCGGCGCAGCGCGTCCTTCAAATGAGCAAGGGTGCTCCGCTGGCTGCTTTTATGATTTTGCTCGCCGGTGTTCAGGCACTCTTGCATAAATATACAGGCGCTTCAGACATTCTGGTTGGCATGCCGGTTGTGCGGAAAAAGGCGGAGATGCGTCGATCCGTTAATCATACGGTCATTTTGAGAAACTCGTTTTCGGCGGACACAACTTTTAAAACGCTACTGAGCGAACTGAGGACTTCCTTGCCGGAAGCGATTCAGCATCAACATATCCCGTTCTTGAAAATGACGGAGAAGCTGGATCTGCAATATGCAGAAGGGATACCCTTCGTCCATACGCTAGTATCCCTTAAGGAGCTGCATCTGGACGAAATTGGGCAAAACGTGGTCACGGACTGTTCGTTTGAATTCAGTTTAACCGGCGGGACGATACAGCTAGCGCTGTCATATAACGAGCACTTATATGACTCCGAGTTCATGACTCGGGTCGTCGGTCATCTGAATCGCCTGCTGTCCGTGGGGCTTCATGAGTTGGAGCTGGACATCGTGCGAACGGACATGCTGTCAGAGAACGAAAAATTTCAATTGCTGCAAAGCTTTAACGATACCGAGAAGGACTATCCTCGTGATCGGACGATTCATCAGCTTGTCGAGGAGCAAGCGAAGCGTGTGCCTGAGGCGACGGCGGTTGTCTTTGAGGGGCAGCGGCTTTCATATGCAGAGCTGAACGAACGGGCGAACCGATTGGCGCGTACGTTACGATCGGTAGGCGTGCTGCCCAATCAGTTGGTAGGCTTGATGGTCAGGAGATCGCTGGAGACGGTCATTGGCATTCTGGCGGTTCTGAAAGCTGGCGGTGCCTACGTGCCGATCGACCCGGAGTACCCGGAAGAACGTATTCGCTACATTCTGGAGAACTCGAACGCGCAGCTGCTGCTGACTCAAAAAGAGCTATTACAGCAAGTCACATTCGAAGGGAACGTATTGGCGCTAGATGATAAACAAGCCTATAGCGACGATGGCTCGAACCTGGAGGCGTCCAGTGGTCCACACGATCTTGCTTATGTCATTTATACGTCAGGTACAACGGGCAAACCCAAAGGGGTCATGCTGGAGCATCGTGGTTTGGTCAGCTTGAAGCTGATGTTCGCAGACAGGCTGGGCATCACGGAGCATGACCGGATCGTTCAATTTGCGAGCTTGTCCTTCGACGCATCCTGCTGGGAAGTGTTCAAAGCACTCTATTTTGGCGCAGCTTTGTACATCCCGACGGCCGAGACAATTCTTGACACTCGTCTGTTCGAGAGTTATATGAACGAGCATGCGATTACGGCGGCGATTTTGCCTCCGACGTACAGCGCTCATTTGAACCCGGACCGTCTTCCCAGCTTAACAAAGCTTATAACGGGAGGTTCAGCGGTATCAGCCGAATTCGTGCAGCAGTGGAAAGCGAAGGTTCACTATTTCAATGCTTACGGCCCTACCGAAGCTTCGATTGTTACGACGCTTTGGGATGCGGATGAGCAGCAGCCGGAGCACAGAGTCATTCCGATCGGGCGCCCGCTGGCTAATCATCAGATTTTTATTTTGGATGCCCATCTGCAACTTGTGCCTCCGGGAGTGGACGGCGAGCTGTGCGTGGCAGGCGTGGGGCTTGCGAGAGGTTACCTGAACCAACCGGAGCTGACGGCCGAGAAGTTTGTTGAACATCCGTTTGCGCCGGGAGAACGTCTTTACCGGACAGGAGATCTGGCCCGCTGGCTACCGGACGGAAATATGGAGTACTTGGGCCGGATCGACCATCAGGTGAAAATCCGCGGATTCCGAATCGAGGTCGGTGAGATTGAAGAGCAACTTCTGAAGATCGACTCCGTGCAGGAGACGATTGTAATCGCACGGGAAGGCAAAAGCGGGCAAGAACTGTGCGCTTACCTGGTCGCTAGTCTCCCTCTTACGCTGGGCGAGCTGAGAAGCGCGTTGGCGCAAAAATTGCCGAATTACATGATTCCTGCACATTTTGTTCAGCTTTCGCGGATGCCGCTCACGCCGAACGACAAAATCGACCGTAAGGCTTTGCCTGCCCCGGAAGGAAACGCACTGACCGGTGGTGCGTACGTAGCTCCCCGCAATGAAGCTGAGCGAACGCTTGCTGATGTATGGCAGGCGGTATTGAACGCCGATCGTGTTGGGGTAACGGATCATTTCTTTGAGCTGGGCGGAGACTCGATCAAGTCCATTCAAGTATCTTCTCGGCTTCATCAAGCCGGGTACAAGCTGGAAATCCGGGATTTGTTCAAATATCCGACGATTTCACAGCTCAGCCTGCATGTGAAACCGATCAGACGTACCATCGATCAAGGCGAAATAACGGGTGAAACGGCATTGACGCCGATTCAGCATTGGTTTTTCGAGAGTTCCTTTGCGGACCCGCATCATTTCAACCAGTCGGTGATGCTGTACCGGAAGGAACGCTTCAACGAAGAGACAGTGTATCAGGTGTTGCAAAAGCTGGCCGAGCATCATGACGCCTTGCGCATGGTGTTCTGCAAGACGGAACAAGGGTTTAGTGCGTTAACCCGAGCGATTCAGGATGGTGGGCTGTTCACACTGGACGTGTTCGACTTCAAGGATGCGGAGAATCCCACGCAGGCTGTGGAGGCGAAGGCAACGGACATTCAAGCGGGCATCGATCTGGAGAACGGGCCCCTCATGAAGGCAGGACTGTTCCGGTGCGCGGACGGTGATCATTTGCTGCTCGCGGTTCATCATGCCGTGGTAGACGGCGTGTCTTGGCGCATTTTGATGGAGGATTTCGCTCTAGGTTACGAGCAGACCGGCAAAAGCGAAGAAATTCGTTTCCCAGCGAAAACAGATGCGTACCGCACTTGGTCCGAGCAGCTGGCTGCTTACGCGCAAAGCCCGGAGATGGCGAAGGAACGGGCCTATTGGCAGGCCGTGGATCAAATGGAGGTTCCGGCCGTGCCGAAGGATATGGAGGCGGACGTTACGACGCAGCATGACAGCGAATCGCTGTTTGTCCGTTTGACTCCCGAAGAAACGGAACTGCTACTGAAGCGGGTTCACCGTGCCTACAACACCGAAATGAATGATATTTTGGTAACGGCGCTCGGAATAGCCTTACGCAAATGGATGGGGCACGAACGGGTGCGGATCAATCTCGAGGGACACGGACGTGAATCGATCGGAACGGATATCGACATCACGCGTACAGTTGGCTGGTTTACGACCAAGTTTCCGGTCGTCTTGGAGCCGGAAACCGACCGAGATTTGGCCTATCAGATTAAACAGGTCAAGGAAAACTTGCGCCGCATTCCGAACAAGGGGCTTGGGTACGGCATATGCCGCTATCTCTCGAAACCGGAGGATGGCTTGGTTTGGGGCGTTGAGCCGGAAATTAATTTTAACTACCTCGGCCAGTTCGACAATGATGTCAACCAGGACGAGATCGGCATATCTTCCTATTCCAGTGGCAGCCCGGCTAGCGACCGGCAGGCCCGCAGCTTTGTGCTGGATATCAACGGTATGGTGCTGGCCGGCGCTTTATCGCTCGATCTTAGCTACAGCCGGAAGCAGTATCGCAAGGAAACGATGGAGGCCCTCGCTCAGCGACTTGAGCAAAGTCTCCGAGACCTCATTATCCACTGTGCAGGTAAAGAAAACACTGAACTGACGCCAAGCGACGTGCAATTTAAGGGCTTGACTATTGCAGAATTGGAGCAAATCGCCCAGCGCTCGGGCCATCTCGGGGAAATCGAAAATATTTACTCACTTACGCCGATGCAGAAGGGTATGTGGTTCCACAGCGCGCTTGACCGGCAAACGGCAGCTTACTTTGAGCAGACGCGGTTTACGATGCGGGGAGCGCTCGACGTCCAGCTTTTTGAGAGGAGTTGGATGGAGCTTGCGAAACGTCATCTGGTGCTGCGGGCGAATTTTGTGAAAGAACCGGCGGGCGAGCCGCTGCAAATCATATACCGCGACAAGCCGGTCGGTTTTGAATATGAAGAGCTGCTTCATTTGCAGGTGGACGAGAAACAAGCATACTTGGATAAAAAGGCTGAGGAGGACAAGCTTCGCGGCTTCGACATGGAACATGACGCGCTCGTTCGGTTCACGATCCTGCGCACCGGAGAGCAAAGTTATCATGTACTGTGGAGTTTCCAACATATTTTGATGGACGGCTGGTGCCTGGCTCAGCTGACGCAGGAGCTGTTTGAGATATACTCGGCCTTGGCATCCGGCGAGCAGTCAGCGGGAAATAAGGGATCGGATTATGGCGCATATATCGAATGGTTGGAGAAACAGGACGATCAGGCGGCATCAGGCTATTGGATGGCATTCCTGGCAGGTTATGAAGGGCAAACCGTACTCCCTGGACAAAAGGAAGTGGCGCCCAACGGCAGATTTACGGCTGATCACGTCACCGCCGAGCTGGGCAAGGACTTGAGCGAGCGGATGGACCGGGTGGCGAAACAGCGCCTGGTTACGGTCAATACATTGCTGCAAGCTATTTGGGGCGTAATGCTGCAAAAATATAACGGAACAAACGATGCTGTATTCGGCAGCGTCGTGGCAGGAAGACCGGCGGAAATCCCGGGCATTGAGTCTATGATCGGGTTGTTCATCAATACGGTGCCGGTCCGGGTCACGAGTGAAGCGGACACTGTGTTCGCCGACCTGATGGCGAAGCTTCAAGAGCGGGCGCTGGAGTCCGGGCGTTACGATTACTATCCGCTGTATGAAATTCAGGCTCGCAGCGTGCAAAAGCAGAACCTGATCAACCATATCATCGCTTTCGAGAATTATCCGGTGGACGAGCAGATGGAGCAGGCGGGCGATCAGCAGCACGGCGACCTGACAATTGCTGACGTTCAGATGGAGGAGCAGACAAACTATAACTTCAACGTTACCGTGGTGCCGGGAGACGAGATTGAAATTCGGTTCGACTTTAACGCCGAAGTGTTTGATAAAAATAGCATTGAGCGGCTCAAGGGGCATCTCGTTCATTTGCTGGAGCAGGTGGCGGAAAACCCGGAAATTACCGTGGGTGAGCTGGAACTTGTGACGGAGGCGGAAAAGGCTGACCTTCTCGGACGTTTTAACGACACCACAACTGAATTTCCACGCGGGAAAACGCTCATTCAATTGTTCGAAGAGCAGGCGGAGCGCATCCCGGATGCAACTGCCATCTCCTTGAATGGGCAAGAGCTGACCTACCGCGAGTTGAACGAACGTGTTAACCGCCTTGCTCATACCTTGCGTAGCCACTGGATATCCAAAGACCGTCTGGTCGCCATTATGGCTGAGCGTTCCATCGAAATGGTGGTGGGTATGCTGGCGGCACACAAAGCCGGTTCGGCTTACGTACCGATTGACCCGGAATATCCCGAGGAGCGTATCCGTTTCCTGATCGAGGATTCGGGTGCACAGGTCATGCTGACGCAAAGCCGATTGCGCGAGCGCCTGGCGGGTTCGGACTCCGTGATTTTACTGGATGACGAGTCCTTCTATCACGAGGACCGCACAAATCTAAATCCGGGCAACGAAGCAACAGATCTGGCTTGCATCATCTATACGTCAGGCACGACGGGTAAGCCCAAAGGCAACCTTGTTTCGCACCGCAACATTGTCCGGATCGTGCGAAATACGAATTATATCGACATCACTGAACGGGATCATGTCCTCCAGCTTTCGAGCTATTCGTTCGACGGAGCGATTTTCGATATTTTCGGCGCTTTGACCAACGGGGCACGGCTGGTGCTGGTTCCCCGCGAGACTTTGCTGGAAATCGGCCAGCTGGCGGAACTCATCCAGCGCGAGCGCATCTCGGTCATGCTGATTACGACGGCTTTCTTCAACGTCCTTGTAGATGTGAACGTCGACTGCCTGCGGGATGTTCGGGCGATTTTGTTCGGAGGAGAGCGCGTGTCGGTCGGCCATGTGCGTAAAGCGCTCGCCCATATCGGACCGGGCAGGCTCAACCACCTGTACGGCCCGTCGGAAAGCACGGTTTATACGACGTACCTTCCAGTCGACTTTGTCGATGAATCGGCGGTTACCGTACCCATCGGACGGCCAATCAGTAATACGACGGTGTATATCGTCGACAGCCAGAATAAACTTCTGCCGATCGGCGTGGCTGGGGAGCTGTGCGTCGGCGGAGAAGGTCTGGTACGGGGTTACAATAATCGGCCGGAGCTGACGGCGGAGAAATTTGTGGACCATCCGTTTGTGCCGGGAGAGCGCATGTACCGGACGGGGGATTTGGCGAAATGGTTACCGGACGGCACGATTGAATACGTGGGACGGACGGATGACCAAGTGAAAGTCCGCGGCTTCCGTATTGAGCTGGGCGAGATCGAGGCTCAGCTTCAGAAAGTGGAGGGAATTCGGAAAACGACGGTATTCGCGCGGGAAAATGCCTCCGGCGAGAAGCAGCTTTGCGCCTATTATGAAGCGGACCGTGAGCTCCCGGCGGCCGAGCTGAAGAGTGTGCTTTCCCAGGAACTGCCGGCCTATATGATCCCGGCTTACCTGATCCAGTTGGAGCGGCTCCCGCTGACGACGAACGGCAAGGTCGACCGCCGCTCTCTCCCGGCGCCGGAGGAGAGCTTGCAGCCGGGCGAAGGTACTCCGCCTCGAACTCCGTTGGAAGCCAGCTTGGCTGAGATATGGAAAAGCGTGCTCGGATTGGAGCATATCGGGGTTCATGACAATTTCTTTGACTTGGGCGGCCATTCCCTGCGGGCAACGACACTGGTGAGCAAGGTGCATCAGGAGTTGAACGTCGAGCTGCCTCTGCGCGACGTATTCCGCTACTCAACGATCGAAGAGATGGCTCTCGCCCTCTCCCGGATTGAAGAGCATTCGTTCTCGTCGATTCCGTTGGCAGACGAAAGAGCATATTATCCACTTTCCTCAGCTCAGAAGCGGCTGTTTATCCTGAATCAGCTGGAAGGAGCCGATCAGAGCTACAACATGCCGGGTGTGCTGCTGCTCGAAGGATCGATTTACCACAGCCTGCTGGAGAAAGCTTTCCGCGGACTGATCGAACGCCATGAAACGTTGCGAACCGGATTTGAGATCGTACAAGGTGAAGCGGTACAGCGTATTTACGAGAGCGTTGATTTTGCCGTCGTGTGTCGACATGCGAACGAGGAAGAAGCGTCTGCAGTCGTGGAGGCTTTTATCCGACCTTTCGACTTGGCGAAGCCACCGTTGCTGCGTGCCGAGCTCGTAGAACTTGCAGCCGATCGTTATTTACTGATGTTTGACATGCACCATATCATCTCCGACGGGGTTTCAATGGACGTGTTCGTTGAGGAACTCGTTCGTCTGTACGGCGGTGAGTCATTAGAGCCTTTGCACATTCAGTACAAGGACTATGCGGTATGGCAGCAATCGGACGAGCAAAAAGTGCAATTGAAACGCGAGGAAGCTTACTGGCTGGACCGTTACCAGGGCGAGCTGCCGGTTCTGGAAATGCCAACGGACTATCCGCGCCCTGCTGTACAGAGCTATGTGGGACATACGCTGACGTCCTTCGTGGACGAGGCAACAAACGAAGGCTTGAAGCAGCTGGCCACTCAAAGGGGAACAACACTGTATATGGTGCTGCTTGCCGCATATACCGTGCTTTTGCATAAATACACAGGTCAGGATGATTTGATCGTTGGAACGTCGATTGCAGGCAGAACACATGGCGACATGCAGCCTTTGATCGGAATGTTCGTCAACACGCTGGCGATCCGCAATTATCCGGCTTCGGAGAAAACCTTCCTGTCGTATTTGGAAGAAGTAAAAGAAACGACATTAGGCGCTTACGAGCATCAGAATTATCCGTTCGAAGAACTCGTCGATAAAGTACAGGTTAGCCGGGATTTGAGCCGCAACCCGCTGTTTGACACGATGTTCTCCCTGCAAAACCTGGAGGAGTCAGCGTTTGAGCTGGGAGGGCTGAAATTGTCCCCGTACCCTAGCGAATATGGTATGGCCAAGTTCGACCTGAGTGTAGATGTTACGGAAGAAAATGGCGGACTGGAGTGCAACTTTGAATTCGCAACGGCTCTTTATAAAGAAAGCACGATCCGGCGGCTTTCGATTCATTTTGGACATTTGCTTGCGGCGATCGTAAGCCGTCCGAATGCAAAGATCGCTGAGCTGAACTTGTTGACGGCAGATGAAAAAGAGCAAATTCTACGCGCGTTCCACCCGACGCAACCGGAAGTGGCTCCTGTGGCCGCGTTCCACCGACTGTTCGAGGAACAGGCGGAGAGCACTCCGGAAGCTGAAGCTGTCGTGTACGAAAACGATCGGCTGACGTATGCGGAGCTAAACGAGCGGGCGAACCGCCTGTCGGCGACGCTGCGCGCAAGTGGAATCGGCCGGGAGGAGATTGTTGGCATTCTCGCCGAGCGTTCGGTCGATTTGCTGGTGGCCGTGCTGGCCGTCTGGAAAGCTGGCGGGGCGTATGTACCGCTTGACCCGGATTATCCGGCAGACCGCGTGCGGTTCATGCTGGAAGACAGCGGAGCGAAGGTGCTGCTGACGCAAACGCCGCTGCGAGAGCGTGCCGACTCCTGGCTCAGCGAAGAGGAACTGGCACTGGCGACGGTGCTGTATCTCGACGACGAAACGTCATACAACGAGGATCGAAGCAATGCGCCAATGGGCTCGGGTACAGTTTCCGATCCAGTTGCCGGCAAGCTAACGGGGGCTGTGAACGGTGGTGGCGAGAGTCATCCAACTGATGTTGATGTTGTCGGTATGGACAGCTTCCATGAAGCCCGCCCAGAGGATTTGGCGTATGTCATCTACACGTCGGGAACGACGGGCAAGCCGAAGGGTGTAATGATTGAGCACCGCAGTCTGGTGAACACGGCAGCGGGCTACCGAAGGGAGTATCGGTTGGATCAGTTCCCAGTGCGACTGCTGCAGCTCGCAAGCTTCTCGTTTGACGTGTTCGTGGGCGATATCGCGCGGACGCTGTACAACGGCGGTACCATGGTCATTGTACCGAAGGATGACCGGATCGATCCGTCTCGTCTGCACCACTGGATAGAGCGGGAGCAAGTGACCATCTTTGAATCAACGCCGGCGCTGATCGTGCCGTTCATGGAGCATGTACATGAGCAGGGACTGAAGTTGAGCGGGATGGAACTGCTCATCACAAGCTCGGATAGCTGCAGTGTGGCAGATTACCGTACCTTGCAGGAACGGTTCGGCCCGTCGTTCCGCATCATCAACGCCTACGGCGTGACGGAAGCGGCAATTGACTCCAGTTTCTATGATGAGGAACTGGCGAAGCTGCCGCAGACAGGCCATGTGCCGATTGGCAAAGCGTGGTTAAATGCGAAGTTTTACATCGTGGATGCGCACCTGAACCCGGTGCCGGTCGGTGTGCTGGGCGAATTGGTTATCGGTGGAGTCGGTGTGGCACGTGGGTACTTGAACCGTCCAGAGCTGACGGAGGAGAAGTTCGTAGACAGCCCTTTCACCGCGGGCGAGCGGTTGTATCGCACGGGAGACTTGGCACGGTGGATGGAAGACGGCAACGTGGACTTCATCGGCCGGATCGACAACCAGGCGAAAATCCGGGGCTACCGCATTGAGACGGGGGAGATCGAGTCGCAGTTGCTGCGGGTGGAAGGTGTGCGCGAAGCGGTGGTGCTGGTTCGAATTGACGCGAACGGGCAGAAGGCGCTGTGTGCTTATTACACGCCGGATACCGGTGCGGAGCTGTTGGTGAACGATCTGCGTAGCGCGCTGGCACAGGAGTTGCCGGGTTACATGATCCCGTCGTACTTCGTGGAACTGGAGCGCCTGCCTCTGACGCCGAACGGAAAGGTGAACCGGAAGGCGTTGCCAGCGCCGGAAGGGGAAGCAGGGAGCGGAACGGAGTATGTCGCACCGCGCAATGAGCTGGAAACGAAGCTGGCGGTAATTTGGCAGGAGGTGCTGGGGCTTGCGAAGGAGATTGGCGTTTACGACAACTTCTTCGACATCGGCGGCCATTCCCTGCGGGCGACGACACTGGTCAGCAAGATTCATAAAGAGTTGAACGTGGATCTGCCGCTGCGCGACGTGTTCCGCCATTCCACGATTGAGAGCATGGCGGCGGCTATTTCCCGGCTGGATAAACAGACATTCGTTGCCATTCCTGTGGCGGATGGCCGAGAGGTGTACCCGCAATCTTTTGCTCAAAAACGCCTTTTTATCCTGAATCAGCTGGAAGGTGCGGAGCTTAGCTACAACATGCCGGAAGCGATGCTGCTGGAGGTTGCTTTGGACCGGGCAAGGTTCGAAGAAACGTTCCGTAAGCTCGTGAGGCGACATGAAATGTTGCGCACCGGGTTTGAAATGGTGGATGGCGAAGCATCACAGCGGATTTATCAGGATGTGAATTTTGCGGTGGAGTTCTATCAAGCTGATGAGCAAGAGGTCGAAGCGGTGGTTCACGGTTTCGTCCGTCCGTTTGACTTGGCTAAGCCCCCGCTGTTGCGAGTAGGCCTTGTCGAGCTGGCTCCGGAACGCCATATTCTGATGTACGACATGCATCATATTATTTCTGACGGCGTTTCGATGGAAATCTTTGTTGAAGAATTCGTGCGTTTGTATGGTGGAGAGCAATTGGAGCCGCTGCGCATTCAGTATAAAGACTACACCGTTTGGCAGCATTCGCAGGAGCAGCAGGAACAGCTTCAGCGTCAGGAGGCGTACTGGCTGGATATGTTCCAAGGCGAACTTCCGGTGCTGGAAATGCCGACTGACTATCCACGTCCGGCTGTACAGAGCTATGAGGGTCAAACGCTGGAGTTTTTCTTCGACGCTTCTAAAACCGACGCCCTGAAACAGCTGGCTTCGGAAACGGGCACGACGCTGTTTATGGTGCTGCTTGCGGCGTATAACGTGCTTCTGCATAAATATTCAGGTCAGGAAGACGTGATCGTTGGTACGCCGATTGCCGGAAGGAATCATGGAGATGTGCAGCCGTTAATCGGGATTTTCTTAAACACGTTGGCGATCCGCAGTTTTCCGGCTTCGGAGAAGACATTCCTGTCATACCTGAACGAAGTCAAAGAAACAACTCTGCACGCCTTTGAGCATCAAAACTATCCGTTCGAACAATTGGTGGACAAGGTGCAAGTCACCCGTGATTTAAGCCGCAATCCACTCTTCGATACGATGTTTACGATGCAGAATACGGAGAACGAGGAGTTTGAGCTGGAAGGGCTTCGTCTGATTCCTTATCCAAGCGTGCTGGATACTGCGAAGTTTGATATCAGCTTGGATGTGGGCGAGGAGAACGGCGGCTTGGATTACAGCTTCGAATATGCGACGGCTCTTTACAAGAGGGAGACGATTGAACGGCTGGCAAAACATTACGAGCAGTTGCTCGTGACAATTGTAAACCGTCCAGATGCGAAGATTGCCGAGCTGAACTTGCTGACGGCAGAGGAAAAAGAACAAGTTCTCAGTGCGTTTAATCCAGCGCAGCTAGAATCGGCTCCTGCGGTGGCGTTCCATCGGCTGTTTGAGGAACAGGCTGAACGCACACCGGAAGCGGAAGCCGTCGTGTATGAAAATAACAGCCTAACGTATGCGGAGCTGAACGTGCGAGCGAACCGCCTGTCGGCCACGCTGCGCACAAGCGGCATTGGCCGGGAGACGACCGTTGGCATTCTCGCCGAGCGTTCGGTCGATTTGCTGGTGGCCGTGCTGGCCGTCTGGAAAGCTGGCGGGGCGTATGTACCGCTTGACCCGGATTATCCGGCAGACCGCGTGCGGTTCATGCTGGAAGACAGCGGAGCGAAGGTGCTGCTGACGCAAACGCCGCTGCGAGAGCGTGCCGACTCCTGGCTCAGCGAAGAGGAACTGGCACTGGCGACGGTGCTGTATCTCGACGACGAAACGTCATACAACGAGGATCGAAGCAATGCGCCAATGGGCTCGGGTACAGTTTCCGATCCAGTTGCCGGCAAGCTAACGGGGGCTGTGAACGGTGGTGGCGAGAGTCATCCAACTGATGTTGATGTTGTCGGTATGGACAGCTTCCATGAAGCCCGCCCAGAGGATTTGGCGTATGTCATCTACACGTCGGGAACGACGGGCAAGCCGAAGGGTGTGATGATTGAGCACCGCAGCTTGGTGAACACGGCAGCGGGCTACCGACGGGAATATCGGTTGGATCAGTTCCCAGTGCGACTGCTGCAGCTCGCAAGCTTCTCGTTTGACGTGTTCGTGGGCGATATCGCGCGGACGCTGTACAACGGAGGCACGATGGTCATTGTACCGAAGGATGACCGGATCGATCCGTCTCGTCTGCACTATTGGATAGAGCGGGAGCAAGTGACAATCTTTGAATCAACACCGGCACTGATCGTGCCGTTCATGGAGCATGTACATGAGCAGGGACTGAAGTTGAGCGGGATGGAGCTGCTCATCACAAGCTCGGATAGCTGCAGTGTGGCAGATTACCGTACCTTGCAGGAACGGTTCGGCCCGTCGTTCCGCATTATTAACGCCTATGGTGTGACGGAAGCGGCAATTGACACCAGTTTCTATGATGAGGAACTGGCGAAGCTGCCGCAGACAGGCCATGTGCCGATTGGCAAAGCGTGGTTAAATGCGAAGTTTTACATCGTGGATGCGCACCTGAACCCGGTGCCGGTCGGTGTGCTGGGCGAATTGGTTATCGGTGGAGTCGGTGTGGCGCGCGGGTACTTGAACCGTCCAGAGTTGACGGAAGAGAAGTTTGTAGATAGTCCGTTCACCGCGGGTGAGCGGTTGTATCGCACGGGAGATTTGGCGCGGTGGATGGAAGACGGCAACGTGGACTTTATCGGTCGGATCGACAACCAGGCGAAAATCCGGGGCTACCGCATTGAGACGGGGGAGATCGAGTCGCAGTTGCTGCGGGTGGAAGGTGTGCGCGAAGCGGTGGTGCTGGTTCGAATTGACGCGAACGGGCAGAAGGCGCTGTGTGCTTATTACACGCCGGATACCGGTGCGGAGCTGTTGGTGAACGATCTGCGTCGCGCGCTGGCACAGGAGTTGCCGGGTTACATGATCCCGTCGTACTTCGTGGAGCTGGAGCGCCTGCCTCTGACGCCGAACGGAAAGATGAACCGGAAGGCGTTGCCAGCGCCGGAAGGGGAAGCAGGAAGCGGAACGGAGTACGTCGCACCGCGCAATGAGCTGGAAACGAAGCTGGCGGTAATTTGGCAGGAGGTGTTGGGGCTTGCGAAGGAGATTGGCGTTTACGACAACTTCTTCGACATCGGCGGTCACTCCCTGCGAGCGACGACACTAGCAGGCAAGGTATTCAAGGAACTTAACGTCAACCTCCCGCTGCGCGACGTATTCCGTCACTCCACGATTGCGGCGATGGCCGAAGCGATCGCCTTGATGGAACGGCGGGAGCATGAGGCTATTCCTCAAGCGGAAGAGAGAGAGTATTACCCTCTGTCCTCCGCGCAGAAACGGTTGTTCATTCAGCACACGCTGGATGGAGCGGATCAGCTTTACAACATGCCGGAACTGGTGCAGGTGGAAGGCAAGTTAGATTTAGAGCGGTTGGAAGCCGCATTGCGGAAATTGATAACACGGCATGAATCGCTGCGCACCGGTTTTGAAATGGTGAGGGGCGAAGCGGTTCAGCGGATTTACCCGCAGGTCGATTTTGCTATCGAGCATCATCAAGCGGATACAGAGGATGCAGCTCAAATCGAGCAGATCGTCCGCAACTTCGTTCGTCCGTTTGATCTCGGCAAGCCGCCGCTGCTGCGCGCCGGAGTCGTCGAACTGGAGCCGAACCGGTATATTCTCCTTTTCGATATGCACCATATTGTGTCGGACGGTGTATCGATGGCGATTGTGATGGATGAATTCTCGAGTTTATACGCCGGGGAAGAACTGCCACCACTACGCATTCAATATAAGGATTATGCGGTTTGGCAGCAGTCGGAGGTTCACCGAGAGCGGATCGGGCGGCAGGAAGCGTACTGGCTGCAAACCTTCGAAGGCGAGCTGCCGAGTGGGGATCTGCCGATGGATTACGAACGTTCTACAGTTCGCAACTACGAAGGCACGCATCTGGAGTTCGATGTAGAAGCTTCTCTCTCTGCGCGGCTGCGTGAATTGGCGGCCGAGCGTGAAAGCACGCTGTACATGGTACTACTTGCGGCTTATACCGTGCTGCTGTCCAAGTACAGCGGGCAGGACGACTTAATCGTGGGCACCCCGGTGGCGGGAAGAACTAACGCAGATTTGGAGCCGGTCATCGGCATGTTTGTTAATACGCTGGCGCTCCGCAATCGCCCGTCAGGCGAAAAAACGTTCCTGTCCTACCTTGATGAAGTCAAGGAAACGGCTTTGGGAGCTTTTGAGAATCAGGATTATCCATTCGAGGAGCTCGTGGAGCGTTTGAATGTGAAGCGGGAGCCGGGCCGCTTCCCGCTGTTCGATGCCGTTTTCGACCTGCAAAATATCGAAGAACGAGACGCCGCACTGGAAGGGGTTATTCTGAAGAATTATGAACTTGACCATTTGGAGGAAGCGAAGTTTGATCTGACGTTGTTTATGTATGAAAACGAAGGGGCGCTGAGCGGGGGCTTTTTCTACGCCACCAAGCTGTTCAAAGAAACGATGATTCGCACCTTAACCGAGGATTACCTGCGGGTACTTTCTCAAATTGCGGAAAATCCACAACTTGAGCTAAGCCGGATTGAATGTCATAAACCGGTGGCAGGCACAAAGAGTGCTGTCGATACGATCGAATTCGCGTTCTAATATTACAAGCGTGCTCTGCCGTCAAGCGAAAGTGGCGCGTATCCCAAGAAAGACAGCGAACAACTTTCAAGTCCGTAAAATCAAGCCCGTAAAGGCGCAGGCCGAAAGTAAGTTTTTTCGGACCTGCGCCGGGGCATGCGGTCACTTCATTTTTAGGGGAGGTACGAATGGAATCTTTATTTGAAAAGGAAGAACGGTACTGGAGCAGAAAGTTTGACGACGATGACAGCCTGAGCTTCCTTCCCTACAGTCAATCCTCCAAATTATCTGCGGGCGGCGAAGCTGCGGCAGAGCCGGCCTTGCTTCACCGTACCCTGCCGAGTGAACTTTCGGAGAGAATTATTCGCCTCGCCATTGGTTCGGATCTGGCTATGTACATGATTGTTTTGGCAGGAGTAAAAAGCCTGCTGTTCAAATATACCGGGCAGGATCAAGTACTGGTCGGCATGCCTTCTTATAGCCCGGACCCGGACGTGACTCAGCCGCCGCATGATATCCTGGTGATCAAAACGTCCGTAAGCAGCCAGACTACGCTGAAAACGCTGCTTGGTGGCATCAAAGCCTCCATCGGCGAGGCGCTGGAGCATCAGCACTTGCCTTTTCGGAAAATGGTGGAGCCGCTCCATCTGGACTATACAGGGGAAGGCCTTCCGGTCGTCAACACCGTCGTATCCTTCGCACCGATCCATCCTGAACCGCTGGGTAACCGGGTGGCGGCCGATACGGTTTTTCGATTCGACCGCCGAAACGACTCTATCGAACTGGAAATAAGCTTTGACGGGAATCGATACGAGCGGGCGTTTGTGGAACAGACAGCCGACCATCTTGTTCGGCTTCTGTCCGTGCTTGTATTACAGCCGGATCTGGAGCTTGGACAAGCCGATGTGCTTTCCCCGGAAGAGAGGGAGACGTTACTGAATCGATTTAATGACACCGAAACCGGGTTCGAGCGGGGGAAAACGATTCACGGTTTGTTTGAAGGACAGGCGGAGCTTTACCCGGACAACGTGGCCGTTGTCATGAACGAACGGCAGCTGACCTACCGCGAGCTGAACGAGCGATCCAATCGGCTTGCGCGCAAGCTGAGGGAGACGGGAGTCGAAGCGGACCAGCTGGTAGCGATTCTGGCCGAACGCTCACTCGATATGGTTGTCGGCATACTGGCGATTCTCAAAGCGGGCGGAGCCTACGTGCCTGTCGATCCCGACTACCCGGAGGAACGCATCCGCTTCATGATCGAGGATTCGGGTGCGCCGTTATTGCTGATTCAACAGCATTTGCACAGTAAGACCAACTTCGCAGGAACGCGCCTTGATATAGATGATTTCGTTTGGGGTGACAGCGGGGCGGACTCGGAAGGTGCACTGGATACTTCGAATCTGGAGCCAATTTCCGGGTCGGCTAACTTAGCTTATGTCATCTACACGTCGGGAACGACCGGCAGACCGAAAGGAACGCTGATCGAGCATAAAAACGTTGTGCGCCTCCTGTTCAACGACAAGAACCTGTTCGACTTTGGACCGTCCGACACGTGGACGTTGTTCCACTCGTTCTGCTTCGATTTCTCCGTATGGGAAATGTACGGAGCGCTGCTATACGGAGGCCAGCTGATTATCGTACCGCCGTACACAGCGAAAAATCCGGCCGAATTTCTGGCACTGCTGGGTCGCGAACAGGTCACGATTTTGAACCAGACGCCAACATACTTCTATCAGCTGCTGCGTAAGGTTTTAGCGGATCATCCATACGATCTGCGGATTCGCAACGTCATTTTCGGCGGCGAAGCGCTCAGCCCGCTGTTGCTCAAGGGCTTCAAGAAGAAGTACCCGGAGACCAAGCTGATCAATATGTATGGCATTACCGAGACGACGGTTCACGTGACGTATAAGGAAATTACGTGGGTCGAAATGGAGGCGGCGAAGAGTAATATTGGCAAGCCAATCCCTACGCTAAGGGTGTATGTCCTGGATGAAAACCGCCGCCCTGTGCCGATCGGTGTAGCGGGCGAAATGTACGTGGCCGGGGAAGGGCTGGCGAGAGGATACCTGAACCGTCCGGATCTGACGGCGGACAAGTTCGTTAATTCCCCATTTGCGGAGGGGGAAAAACTGTATCGTTCAGGCGACTTGGCGACCTGGCTGCCGGACGGCAACATCGAATACCTGGGCCGGATCGACCACCAGGTCAAAGTCCGCGGGTACCGGATCGAGCTGGACGAAATCGAGACGCAGCTTCTGAACGCCCGGGGCGTGGAAGAAGCGGTGGTACTCGCCCGGGACGACGCGAACGGCCATAAGCAACTTGTTGCTTATTACGTCGCGGAAACAAAGCTGGCGGCGAATGAACTCAAGAAGCAGCTCGCCAAGCAGCTTCCGGGGTATATGATTCCTGCGCATCTTGTGCAGCTTTCGCAGATGCCGCTGACCGCGAACGGAAAAATCGACCGCAAAGCGCTGCCGGTGCCGGAGGAAGCCGCGGCCGGAGGAGCGGAATATGTTGCGCCGAGAACGCTGCTCGAGATGAAGATCGCCCGTGTCTGGCAGGATACACTTGGCATTCCACAGGTCGGCGTAAAAGATAACTTTTTTGAGCTGGGCGGCAATTCCTTAAGTCTGATGAGGCTCGTTCAAGCCGTTTACGATGAAACGGGCATCGAGATACCGCTGAATCGCCAATTCCATAATGTAACCGTTGAAGCCATGGCTTTTGGAGAGGAGGATCTGGGCCTGGATAAAGGGGGAGACTCCTTTATTAAGCTGAATAAAACAGGGGATCTGAACGTGTTCTGCTTCCCTCCAGGCAGCGGCTTCGGCATTGGTTACCGAGAGCTTGCAAGCAGGCTAGACGGCCGGTTCGTGCTTTACGGCATTGATTTTATCGATGATGTCATCGATTACGAGGCCATGCTGAACCGTTATGTGGATGAGATTGTTAGCATCCAGCCGGAAGGACCTTACGTGCTGCTCGGCTACTGCTTCGGAGGCAACTTGACGTTCGAGGTAGCAAAAACGATGGAAAGAAGAGGGTATTCCGTAACGGACGTGCTCATGGTGGACTCGTGGATTAAGGACACACTCACGCCTTATGAAACGTCTGAGAAAGAGCTTGAAGAAATGCTTGCGGATTTCGACGAAGAAGAGAAGGAATTAATGAGCAATCCGCTCGTGCGGGAGCGTGTTCATCGGAAGATCGAAGCGACCTTGACGTACGAAGCGCAGCTTATTAATTCAGGCACGATAACTGCCCGGATTTACGAACTGATTGCGAAGGACAGCGAAGCGTTTCGCCTGGAGCACCAGTTGCCGTCCTGGCAGAGGGCAACGACGCACGCTTATGCCGATTACCGGTTGGAGGGCGCACACGAGGAATTGCTGGAACTCGCGCGCGTGGACGAAACGGCTGTTGTCATCCGTGACATCTTAGTGCAAATCAAGCAGCAGATCGAAGCGGAGGCCGGGGTCCTGCATGGGAGCTGATCGGCAGACATCTGTTCAAGAACAAGGCACAGCGGCGCCTTCCAAGCGCCGAACCGCTTATGCCACCTGGAAAGCGTTTCGCTGGCTGATGTCTTATGTAAGCCGTCACAAAGGCTGGATGATCGTCGGTATCCTGTCAGCAATTGCTGCCGCGGTTATTGAGATATGGACGGGACGTTTGGTCGAGCAGCTGACCACACAGGCCGAGAATGGGTCGGGGCCAATCGTTCTGCAAATCGTGTACACGGTCTTTGTGGTCATCTTGATCGGTGTGCCGGCGAAGTTTTTCATGAGCTTTGGTGTGGAGCGAAGCAGTGCCTCTGCGGTGCAGGATATCCGCAACCATGTCATGCGTCATATCGGCAAACTCCCGGTTCCCTATTTGGAAAAGCAGCACTCCGGCGACGTGTTGTCGCGGATCAACAACGATCTGCAGCTCATCCAGCAATTTATGATTCGGGACCTCGCCCAGTGGTTTTATCATCCGCTATTGTTTATCGGCTGTTTCGCTTATTTGATCTACCTCCAATGGGAGCTGATGTTGTACAGCCTGCTGTTATTTCCCGTAGCACTGCTGGTTTCCCAATGGATCGGCAAGCAGTTGGAACAGTTGACGGAGGAAGCCCAGGCGAACATGGGCCGAATGAACGTCAACCTCCAGGATACGCTTGGAGGGATGCCTATTGTAAAAAGTTACCTGCTATCCGGTATGTTATCTCGCTCCTACCAAGTGCTTCTACAATTGACGGCTCAAAAAAAGCTTGCCGTGAAAAAGCGGGAAGCCTGGGTCAACCCGCTGCTTTCTACGCTGATGATCAGCCCGATCATTTTCGCTGTCAGTTACGGAAGCTATTTGATCTACAACGGGCAGCTAGGCGCGGGAGAACTGATCGCCTTCCTGTACTTGCTTAATCTGTGTCTGGAACCGCTGGAGCATATTCCCGAGCTCATCACGCGCACGTTCGAAATGAGCGGTGCCCTGAGAAGGGTCTCCGAAATCGTCGAGCAACCGACGGAAACAGAAAATGGCCGTTTGCTTCCAAAAGCAAGCGCTGTACCCATCCAGTTTCAGAACGTAACCTTCGGGTATGAAGAGAATTCCCCGATTCTGCGGAATGTTAGCTTCTCGGTGCCGGAAGGCAAGACAATTGCACTTGTCGGAGCGAGCGGCGGAGGGAAGAGTACGGTGTTTAAGCTGGTATGCGGCTTTTATCCGCTTCCGGAGGATCAGGGCGAGATCCGCGTGTTCGGAAGCCTGACTCACGGCGCAGATCCGGAGCAGCTTCGGTCACATTTTTCCGTGGTAACCCAAGATTCATATTTGTTTAGCGGTACGATCGCCGAAAATATCGGCTATGGGCGGGAAGAAGCGTCGATGGACGAAATTATCGAAGCCGCCAAAGCTGCTCAGGCTCATTCTTTCATTATGCAGCTTGAGGGCGGCTACCAGACGTATGTCGGAGAGCGCGGGGGCTTTTTGTCCGGGGGGCAACGCCAGCGCATAGCAATGGCCCGGGCTTTTCTAAAGGATGCTCCCGTTCTGCTGCTTGACGAGCCCACATCGGCTCTTGATCCGGAGTCGGAAAGCGCGGTTCAGGAAGCGCTGGACGTATTGATGAAGCAGAGAACGACCATGGTTATTGCCCACCGGCTTTCTACGGTACAAAACGCCGATGAGATTTGGGTTATGGAACAAGGAAATATTGTCGAAAAGGGCACTCATGAACAATTGCTCGAGAGGAAGGGACTGTACGCCCAGTCGTACTACCAGGAATTTACCGAGTCTGCCGAACGCAGGGAGGTGTCGTACACATGAAAAAGGGCGGAAGGCTCTCGCAAGTGAAAGAACTCGGCTACTTGCTGACGTTTATGAACCGCAAGCGCAAAACCCAGTACGCGATTGGCCTTGCCGTAACGGCGCTCACCCAGACATTGTTTCTGATCGCCTTCAGCTTGGTCGTACATAACTTGGTTGATTTCGCCGTGTCCCGAGATACGTCCCTGATGGTGGAAGCCTTTATTATTTTGGGCGCGGCCCTGTTCCTGGAAAATATAATTTCTCCCTGGTTCATTTACTTATACCAGCGCAGTGTCGAGCTGACTGTGCTGAATATCCGCAAACGTCTGTATGACAAGCTGTGCCGGGTGCGGCCGAGATTCCTGGAGCAGACGCACCATGGGGACTTGCTGTCTCGGGTGAACAACGACGTAACGACCGTTGAGTTTACATTCTCGCAGGTTTACTTCGTTTTGTTGCTTCAAGTTGTCTTCTGCATCGGCTCCATTGTCTCCATGGTGGTGATCGATTGGCGGTTTGCCGGCGTATCCTTTGTCATTCTGCTGCTGTCCTCCCTGGTCAGCCTGAAATTTGCACGGGATATTCGTGCCTTGTCCGAACAAGGCTTGCAAACGCTCGGTAAAATGACCGAAAAATTCAAAGATTTTATGGGTGGCATTCAAATTGTGAAGCTGTTCCGTATCCGCACGATTTATGGCCAGTACGAGGCGTTGAACGAACAAATGACGCAAACGCTTCGGCAAACGGCAAAGAAGAACGGTATGCAGGCTGCGGTGAACCATTTTATCAGCTACGTCACGTTCTGCGGCATCATCGTCATCGGCAGTCTTCTTTATGCACACGGATTAATGGGAATGGGAAGCGTCGCTGCTCTGGCAGTTTTGCAAGTGAATCTGACACACGCCTTGTTGAACTTGGGAATGGTTCTGTCGATGACCCAAAATTCGCTCGCGGGTGCTCACCGGATTCAAGAGGTACTAAATGAGGAGGAGGAACCAGAGCGTCTGGGATCTTCTCGTAGCGAGCTTGTATCGGAGGCTGTGGTAGAGTTTCGCGATGTGGAATTTTCCTATCAGGCGGATAAAAAGGTACTTGTCGACATGACCATGCAGGTGTTTCCTGGTCAGGTCGCTGCGATCGTAGGAGCCAGCGGCAGCGGCAAAAGTACGCTGATCAAGCTGCTGCTCGGCTTTTATCCTGTGGACAGCGGAGATATCCTGCTCCAGGGCAAACCGTTCGGCCATTACACACTGGACGAAATCCGCAGGCAGATTGCATACGTTCCGCAGGAGCCGTTTTTGTTTACCGGCACGATTGAGGAAAACATCCGCTATGGCAACCCGGAGGCAACGGATGAAGAAGTGGTTGAAGCGGCCAAAGCGGCGTACGCTCACCATTTCATTCAGGAACTTCCTGAACAGTATAAAACGGCGGTGGGAGAGAGAGGAGCGTCGTTGTCAGGCGGACAAAGGCAGCGAATTGCGATCGCCCGGGCGATTCTCAAAAACGCCCCGATTCTGCTGCTGGACGAAGCGACTTCTGCATTGGATAACGAATCCCAGCATTGGGTACAGCAAGCTCTGAATGTATTGATGAAGGGGCGCACCACCATTCTGATTGCGCACCGTCTCAGCACCGTGGAACATGCGGATTTGATTACGGTCATGAACCAAGGAACGGTCGTCGAACGGGGCCGCCATCAGGATCTGCTGGCGCTCGGAGGTTATTACGCGCGGCTGTACGGATAGACCCGCTTTACGACGGGCGGCTTCCTGCTGATATCTAGGTACAAAGCCTTTCTACAAACAATCTCTAATACGGGAGTGTGTCGATGTGAGAGAGAATACGAACAAGCAATATGGATTAACGCAAGCCCAGCGCCGGATATGGTTCATGGAAATTATGAATCCGGGCACATCCATCACGATGCTTTCCGCGACCTACCAGATTACGGGCGAGATCGACACAAAGCTGTTGGAGCAAGCGGCGGCAGAGATTGTCAAAACCTATGACGCTTTCCGAATTCGCATTGGCGGGGATTTGCAAAATCCAACGCAGTGGTTCGAAGAGCCGAAGAATGTTCAAGCCAGGATAAGCCACCTCGAAATAGGCACAACCGAACAATTCTATGCTTGGGTGAAAGAAGTAACCGAAAGACCGGCCAGTGTGTTTGACGAACACCTCTATCAATTTACGGTGATCCATTTTGCGAACGGCCAAGTATGGCTCAATTTGACGGTAAATCATATTATTGCCGACGGCTTATCCGTCAATGCTTTGCTGCATGCAGTAATGGAAAAATATTTGGAACTGCGTAAAGGCATCTCCAGCAGTTACCAGGCCCCTTCCTATCTGGATTATATTTCCGCAGAGTGTGAATATGAGCAATCGCAGCGTTATCAAAAAGGCAAGGAATACTGGCTGACGAAGTACAACACTTTGCCTGAAACGATCGGTATTAAATCCTATCCACCACTCTCGATCGGCAGCGAATCCAATAAACTGGCTATCACTTTGGATGGTTCCCGGTATGACCGCATTCTGGCTTTTAGCGAACAATATCAGGTCAGTTTATATACGTTATTTTTGTCCGCCATGTACGTCTTGTTGTACAAGTTGACGGACAGTACTGATGTGCCGGTCGGCACTGTTTTTGCCAATCGCACCAGCAAGAAGGAAAAAGAAACGATCGGTATGTTCGTCAGCACCGTGGCTACGCGAATTAGTCTGAATCCAGATGAGTCCGTTCTTTCCTTGATCCAAACGGTTTCCAAGGAAAATATGGCAGATCTGCGGCATCAGAAATATCCGTATAACCAATTGATTCAGGATTTACGCGAACAACACGGCCGCAACGATCTTTCGGAGCTGTTCCGCACGTCTCTGGAATATCTGCCTTTGAAAATCGTGGAGTACGAAGAAATCAAGGTACGTCTGGAGGCTCACTTTGCCAGGCACGAGATGGACGATCTACTGCTGCGCTTCGACCATATGCTGAATGAAGGCCATGTCATTCTCCATGCTTCCTATCGTACCGGCCTGTTCGAGATAGCCGAGATTGATCGTATTATGGAACAGTATGTAACCGTTTTGGACCAGTTTCTTAAGACTCCCGAACTGCGGGTACGCGAGATTTCTCTACTGAGCGATGAGGAGAGACACCGCATTCTGGGCGTGTTTAACCCACCGGTGGCAGCGCTGAGCGAGGGAATAGCGTTTCATCAATATGTCGAAAAGTTTGCCCGAGATATTCCGGATCACCCGGCAGTCGTTTACATGGACAAAAAGCTGACCTACGGCGAATTGAACAAACGCGCCGAGCGGCTGGCTGTGCTCCTTCGTGAACAAGGCGTGGGAAGGGAGACGATTACGGGGATCTGGGCGGAACGCTCGGTGGAACTGCTGGTCGGTGTGCTCGCAGTATGGAAAGCCGGCGGAGCTTATGTACCGCTGGACCCCGATTATCCGGCGGAGCGGATTGAGTACATGCTCAGCGATAGCGAAGCGTCGGTGTTGCTTACGCAGCGTCATTTGTTGGAGGGGGCCAGAGGTTGGTTGGCCGATGACCGGTTGAAGCTTCAAGCTGTCTATGCGCTGGACGATGAACAGATGTATAACGTGGATACCTCAGCCGTGGAATTTGAATCTGCGGACAGTGCTCCGCAAGACTTGGCTTATGTGATTTACACCTCGGGCACCACGGGACGCCCAAAAGGCGTTATGATCGAGCATGGCAGTCTCATGAATACGGCGGATGCGTACCGCCGCGAGTACAGGTTGGATCAGTTCCCTGTGCGGCTGCTGCAACTGGCGAGCTTTTCGTTTGACGTGTTCGTTGGAGACATCGCGCGAACGCTGTATAACGGAGGCACAATGGTAATTGTGCCAAAGGATGACCGGATTGATCCGAACCGCTTATACGGCTGGATTCGGGAGCAAAAGATTACGGTTTTCGAATCGACACCTGCGCTTATCCTGCCGTTCATGCAGCATATTTATGAAGAAGGGCTGGACGTAAGCTCCATGCAGTTGCTGATTACAAGCTCCGATGCTTGCAGTGTCACCGATTACCGATTGCTGCAGGAAAGATTCGGTGGACAATTTCGCATCATCAATAGTTATGGCGTTACCGAAGCGGCCATTGACAGCAGCTTTTACGATGAGCCGCTGGACAAGCTGCCATTGTCGGGTCATGTGCCGATCGGCAAAGCTTGGCTGAACGCCCGGTTTTACATTGTCGATGCCGCGTTAAAGCCGGTTCCTGTAGGGGTTCCGGGTGAGCTTGTCATCGGCGGCGCCGGGGTGGCGCGCGGGTATTGGAACCGTCCGGACCTAACCGCTGAGAAGTTTGCAGACAGTCCGTTTGTGCCTGGCGAACGTCTGTATCGGACAGGAGATTTGGCCCGCTGGCTGGAAGACGGCAACGTTGACTTCATCGGCCGGATCGACTATCAGGTGAAAATTCGCGGGTTCCGGATCGAACTCGGCGAAATCGAAACGGCCCTGTTGCGTTTCCCGGGTGTCAAGCAGGCTGTGGTGACCGACCGTACGGATGAGCAGGGGCAAAAGTATTTGTGCGGTTACGTGGCGGGGGATGCTTCCTTGCAGCTGAGCGATCTGTTATCCCAATTGAAGCAAGAGCTGCCTGCGCATATGGTTCCGGCCCGGCTGGTGTCTCTTGATCAGCTTCCGCTCACACCGAATGGCAAGATTGACCGTAAAGCGCTGCCTGAACCGAGCGGAGAGGTAGAAGTGGGCCGTGAGCATGTGTCTCCTCGTACAACGCTGGAAACAAGACTTGCTCTTATTTGGCAGCAGGTGCTGGGTATTGCGCGAGTTGGAGTCCATGACGATTTCTTTGACCTTGGTGGTCACTCCTTGCGGGCCTCCGCGCTTGTTTCCAAGATTCGAAAAGAGCTGCAAGTCGAGGTTCCACTGCGGGACGTTTTCCGCTACACCACGATCGAACAGCTGGCCCAAAGAATCGGCGGTTTAAAGCAGCAGGAAACGTATGAGATTACAAAGGCGGCAGAGACCGAGTATTATCCGGTTTCATCCGAGCAAAAGCGTCTGTACGTCCTGCGTCAGCTTGACGCAGCCGAGCGTAGCTACAATATGTCGGCGGCGCTTCTTCTCAAAGGCAAGCTGGACCGCACGCGCGTAGAGTACGCGTTCCGGGCGCTGATTCAGCGCCATGAGACGCTGCGTACCGGGATCGAGCAGGTTCAAGGCGAGCTTGTGCAGCGCATCTATGACGAGGTGGATTTTGCTGTAGACTATTTCCAGGCGAGCGAGCGAGAAGTGGACCAAGTGGTGGAAGCATACTATCACCCGTTTGATCTGACCAAGCCGCCACTTCTTCGCATCGGCCTGATCGAAGTCGCCGAGGATCGTCAAATTCTGCTGTTCGATATGCACCATATCGTCTCGGATGGCATCTCGACAGCGTTGCTTTTCGACGAGTTCAGCCGCCTGTATCGGGGCGAGGAGTTGGCTCCGTTACAAATTCAATACAAAGATTATGCCGTTTGGCAGCATTCCGAAGCCTACGGGCAGTTGATCCAGCCGCAGAAGGAGTACTGGCTGGAACAGCTGTCGGGCGAGCTGCCTGTATTGGAACTTCCAACGGACTTCCCGCGGCCTGCGGTGCAAAGTTTTGACGGCCGGACCTTGAAGTTTGATATTGGGAAAGAACGGACGGAGAAGCTGAAAGAACTGGCCGCACGGACAGGGACGACCCTGTACATGGTGCTGTTGTCTGCTTACTCGATCCTTATGCATAAATATTCGGGTCAGGAAGATCTGATCGTGGGAACGCCGATTGCCGGAAGAACGCAGGAAGAAGTGCAGCCGATCGTAGGTATGTTTATCAACACGCTTGCCATTCGCAGCCAGCCAGAGCGTTCCAAGCCGTACCTTAAGTATCTGGAAGAAATGAAGGAAATCACACTTGGGGCTTTTGAACACCAAAATTATTTGTTCGAAGACTTGGTGGAAAGTCTTCACATTCCGCGCGCGACCGGCCGAAATCCGCTCTTTGACACGTTCTTCTCCCTGCAAAATACGGAGAATGAGCAAATTGTCATCGAGGGGCTGGAGCAATCGTTTTATCCGTTGGAAAACCGAACGTCCAAGTTCGAGCTGCTTCTGGACATTTCGGAGCTGGATGGTCAGCTCGAATGCAGGTTGGAGTACGCTACGGCTTTGTATAAACAGGAGACTGCGGAGCGGTTCGCCAAACATTATGACAAGCTACTCGAAACTATCGTAACAGCGCCGGATGGGGATATTGCTTCGCTGGAAATGCTAACGGAGCAGGAAATGCGTGAACTGGTGCGCGGTTTCAATGATTCGGAGGCAGACTACCCGCGGCAGCAGACGATTCATGGCTTGTTCGAAGAGCAGGCGAAGCTTTACCCGAATAATGTGGCCGCCGTCATGAATGAGCGGCAGTTGACCTACCACGAACTGAACGAGCGATCCAACCGCCTTGCACGTAAGCTGCGAGAGACAGGAGTTGAAGCGGATCAGTTGGTAGCGATTCTGGCCGAACGTTCCCTCGATATGGTCGTCGGCATTCTGGCGATTCTCAAAGCCGGTGGAGCCTACGTGCCGGTCGATCCCGACTACCCGGAGGAACGCATCCGCTTCATGATTGAGGATTCGGGCGCATCGTTATTGCTGATTCAAAAGCATTTGCATGAGAAGACGGACTTTGCAGGAGCACGCCTCGAATTGGACGATTTCGTTTGGGTTGACAAAGGGACGGACTCCGCCGTTGCGCTGGAAGCTTTGAATCTAGAACCGATTTCCGGGCCGGGTAACTTGGCTTATGTCATCTACACATCGGGAACGACCGGCAAACCCAAAGGCACGTTGATCGAGCATAAAAATGTTGTGCGCCTTTTGTTCAACGACAAGAACCTGTTCGACTTTGGGCCGTCCGACACGTGGACGTTATTCCACTCGTTCTGCTTCGATTTCTCCGTCTGGGAGATGTACGGAGCACTTCTGAATGGAGGAAAGCTGGTTATCGTACCGCCACTTACGGCGAAAAATCCGGCCGAGTTCCTGGCACTGCTGAGCCGCGAACGGGTCACGATCTTGAACCAGACGCCAACATATTTCTACCAACTGCTGCGTGAGGTTTTAGTGGACCATCCGTACGATCTGCGGATTCGCAACGTCATCTTCGGCGGCGAAGCGCTCAGCCCGCTGTTGCTCAAGGGTTTTAAGACGAAGTACCCGGAGACAAAGCTGGTCAATATGTACGGTATTACCGAAACGACGGTTCACGTGACGTATAAGGAAATTACATGGATCGAGATGGAGGCGGCGAAAAGTAATATCGGCAAGCCGATCCCAACGCTGAGTGTGTACGTTCTGGATGAAAACCGTCGTCCTGTTCCAATCGGCGTAGCAGGCGAAATGTATGTAGCCGGTGATGGCCTGGCAAGAGGATACCTGAATCGACCGGATTTGACGGCGGAAAAATTCGTTGATTCGCCGTTTGCGGATGGAGTGAAACTGTACCGTTCGGGTGACTTGGCGGCCTGGCTGCCGGACGGCAACATTGAATACCTCGGCCGGATCGACCATCAGGTCAAAATCCGCGGGTACCGGATCGAGCTGGACGAAATTGAGACGCAGCTTCTGAACGTGGAGGGCGTGGAAGAAGCGGTGGTGCTCGCTCGTCAGGACAACGGGGGCGAAAAGGCGCTTGTTGCCTACTATGTGGCGGACCGGACGCTGACGGTTAGCGAAATGAGAACCTCGCTGGCCCAGGGAATGCCCGGATACATGATCCCGTCGTACTTCGTGCAGCTGGAACGCATGCCGCTGACGTCCAACGGCAAAGTGGACCGCAAAGCACTGCCAGAGCCGCAAGGCGGCTTGCAAACAGGCGTCGAATACGTAGCGCCGCGTAACCTTACGGAGTCCCTGCTTGTGAAAATCTGGGAGGAAGTGCTGGGTTACTCCGGCATTGGAGTCCTGGACAATTTCTTCGAGCTCGGAGGGCATTCCTTGCGGGCGACAAACCTTGTCAGCAAAATTCGGAAGGAAATGAACGTTGAACTTCCGCTGCGTGATGTGTTCCGTTATATGACGGTAGAATCGATGGCCGGGGCTATTACCAGCTTAGAAGAATCGCAGCACAGCTCGATTCCAAAAGTGGAAGAGAAAGCGTACTATCCGGTTTCCTCTGCACAAAAAAGGCTGTACGTCCTGCACCAGCTGGATAGCTTGGAGCTGAATTATAACCTCCCAAGCGCCTTGCAATTAGAAGGGGCTTTGAACGAGAACAAAGTGGAACAGGCACTGACTACTTTGATGGCCCGGCACGATATGCTGCGCACCGGTTATGAAATCGTGAATGGGGAGCCGGTTCAGCGTATTCATCCGCTCGTTGCTTTCAAGGTCGAGAAGCTTCAAGCAAGCGAAGATCAGGTTGCAGCCATTCTTGAAGGCTTCATTCAGCCTTTTGACTTGACCCAGCCGCCTTTGCTGCGCGCTCTGCTGATCGAACTGGAGAAAGAAAAATTCCTGCTCGCGCTGGATATGCATCACATTGCTTCCGACGGTCTTTCCATGGATGTACTGCTGCGCGAATTCGTGCGGCTTTACAATGGGGAAGAATTACCGGAACTGCGGATTCAATACAAGGATTACGCCGTTTGGCAGCAATCCGAGGAACAGCGTCAACGCATCAAACGACAGGAGGAATACTGGCGCGGGGTATTCAGCTCCGAGCTTCCGGTTCTTGAGCTGCCTCTTGACTTCTCACGTCCAGCCGTTCAGCAGTTTGAAGGTCAAACGCTCACGTTTACGCTAGATGCGGAGAAAGGCAAAGCTCTCAAACAGCTTGCCAGTGATTCGGGGGCGACGCTGTACATGCTTCTGCTGGCTGCGTACTCCGTAGTGCTTCATAAATACGCGGGACAGGAAGATATAGTAGTTGGCACTCCGATTGCCGCTCGTTCTCACGCCGACTTGCAACCGATTATCGGCATGTTTGTCAATACGCTGGCCCTTCGCTTGGGTCCGACGGCAGAGCGGACGTTCATGGAATACTTGCTTGAAGTGAAGGAAACGACGCTTGGAGCCTACGAGCACCAGGACTATCCGTTCGAGGAGTTGGTGGAAGCTCTTCAGGTGAGCCGGGATTTAAGCCGGAATCCGCTGTTTGACACCATGTTTTCTTTGCAAAAGCACGAAAGCCTGGATTTAACCCTGGAAGGCTTGCAGTGGTCGCTGTTTGACATCGAGGAAAAGACAGCAAAGTTTGATCTTAGCTTGGATATCGTGGAAGAGGGTAACGAGTTGATTTGCAAGATCGAGTACGCTACCTCGTTGTTTAGACAGGACACGATGGTACGGCTGGCGGGTCATTACGAGCAGCTTTTGGCGTCGATCCTGGCTCAGCCGGGTGCGCGGATTTCGGATTTGGATATGTTGACCGACAGCGAAAAAGATAATTTATTGGTCGGGTTTGACGTGTCGTCTTCGGCTGTTGCGAAGCAATCTGCCACAGAAGGTACAGGTCTGGAAGCGAATGAGTCGTGGAAAGGGAGAACATTCCACGAGCTGTTCGAGGAGCAGGCGGAGCGTACTCCAGGAGCGCTGGCGGTTGTCTACGAAGACAGCAAGCTGACGTATGCGGAGCTGAACGCCAAAGCGAATCGTTTGGCGTATGTACTGCGGGCACGCGGGGTGAAGCCGGAACAGGTGGTCGGCATTCTGGCCGGCCGTTCGGCCGAGCTGTTGATCGGGGTGCTCGCCGTATGGAAAGCTGGCGGCGCTTATGTACCGCTTGACCCGGATTATCCAGCGGAACGGATCGAATATATGCTCGCGGATAGCGGGGCGTCGGTGCTTCTTACGCAGACCTGCCTGTTGGAACAGGCGGAAACTTGGCGCAGCAACGGAGCTTTAACGCTGCAAACGGTGCTTGCACTTGATGACGCCACGACGTACAGCCTCAGCGCGGCAGAAACGGCTGTGGGCCTACAAGCTTTAGGCGAAGCGGGTGCGGAGGCGGAGGCTTTGGCGCAAGTGGCAACGGCTGCTGTCGAAACATCTGCCACGGCAGAAGCTGAGCAGAACGTACAAGTGGCGGATCTCGCATCAAATCCGGCAAATGTGAACAAGCCAGGCGATCTGGCTTACGTCATCTACACTTCCGGTACGACGGGCCGTCCGAAGGGCGTGGCAGTGGAACACCGCAGCTTAGTGAACACGGCGGCGGGCTATCGGCGGGACTACCACCTGGATCAGTTCCCGATCCGGCTGCTGCAACTTGCCAGTTTCTCGTTTGACGTATTCGTTGGTGACATTGCACGGACGCTGCATAACGGTGGAACTATGGTCATCGTGCCGAAGGAAGACCGGATTGATCCAACCCGCCTCTATGGCTGGATTCGCGACTACGCGGTGACGGTGTTCGAATCAACTCCGGCGCTGATCATGCCGTTCATGGAGCATGTGTATGCCGAGGGTCTGGACCTCAGCTCGATGCAGCTGCTGATCACAAGTTCGGATGCTTGCAACGTAGCGGATTACCGCACCTTGCAGGAGCGCTTTGGCTCGCAGTTCCGTATTATTAACAGCTACGGTGTAACGGAAGCGGCGATTGACTCCAGCTTCTATGAGGAGCCGCTGGAGAAGCTGCCGAACACGGGCAGCGTGCCGATCGGGAAAGCGTGGCTGAACGCCAAGTTTTACATCGTGGATGCAAATCTGAAGCCGGTGCCGATCGGGGTGCTCGGCGAGCTGGTTATCGGAGGAGCGGGTGTGGCCCGCGGTTACTTGAACCGCCCGGATTTGACGGCGGAGAAATTCGTAGATAGCCCGTTCACCGCTGGGGAGCGGTTGTACCGGACGGGTGATCTGGCACGCTGGATGCCTGACGGCAACGTAGATTTCATCGGCCGAATCGATAATCAGGTGAAGATTCGCGGTTATCGGATCGAGCTTGGTGAGATTGAAGCGGCTATGAAAAATGTTGCCGAGGTGCGTCAAGCACTTGTCATCGACCGGACGGACGAGCGGGGGCAGAAATATTTGTGCGGGTATGTCGTAGTGGATTCCAGCTTCGACCTGAAAGGGCTTGTGGCCCATCTGGACGCCGTACTGCCTACTCATATGGTGCCTTCGCGCATCATGCGCTTGGATCAACTGCCGCTCACACCTAACGGCAAGATCGACCGTAAAGCGTTGCCTTTGCCGGAAGGAAGCATTCGTGCCGAGGCTGCATACACGGCGCCGCGTACACCTGCCGAGCAAGCACTCGCCTTGGTCTGGCAGTCAGTGTTAGGCGTGGATCAGGTTGGCACCATGGATAATTTCTTTGCGCTTGGTGGGGATTCAATTAAAGCTTTACAGGTATCTTCTCGTCTTTTGCAAACGGGGTACAAGCTGGTTATGAAAGATTTGTTCCATTACCCGACGATTGCCGCCCTTAGTTTGCGGTTGCAAACAGCGGAGAGAACGGCAAGCCAATCCGAAGTGACGGGAGAGGTTATCCTGACCCCGATTCAGCGCTGGTTCTTTGAACAAAATCCGGCCGACGTTCATCACAGCAATCAGGCGATCATGCAGTTCTCCAAGAAAAGGTTTGATGAAAAAGCTTTACGCCAAGCGGTGCGTCAGCTTATCGTGCATCATGATGCTCTTCGAACGGTTTATCGCCAAACGGAGAACGGTTATACTGCCTTGAACCGCAGCGCCGGGGAGAACGAGGTGCTGTTCGATCTGGAAGTTGTCGATTTCAAGGGAGCCCGCGACGTGAAAGAAGCGGTAGAGGCTAAGGCAAATGACATTCAAGCGAGCATCGATCTGGAAAACGGTCCGCTGGTGAAGCTCGGCTTGTTCCGCTGCGAAGACGGCGACCATCTGCTCATCGCAATCCATCACTTGGTCGTAGACGGCGTATCCTGGCGGATTCTGCTTGAGGATTTTGCTGCCGGCTATGAGCAGGCGCTGCAAGGGCAGCCGATCCGTCTGCCGCTCAAAACGGATTCATTCCAAACGTGGGTGAAACAGCTCGCTGATTATGCGAACGGGCCGGCGATGGAAAGTGAGAGAGTGTACTGGCAACATATCGAGCAATTGACCTATGAGCCGCTTCGGAAAGATTTTGAACAAGGTAGATCCAAGCTGAAGGACAGCGGGCTCGTGACCGTTCGATGGACGGCTGACGAAACTGAACAGCTGCTGAAGCAGGCTCACCGTGCTTACCATACGGAAATGAACGATTTGCTGCTTGCCGCGCTGGGCCTTGCGGTACAAGCTTGGAGCGGTCAGGAACGCGTACTGGTGAACCTCGAAGGGCATGGCCGGGAAGAACTTTTGCCGGATATGGACATTACACGCACGGTAGGCTGGTTTACAAGCCAATTTCCTGTCGTTCTGGAGTCGGGTCACGCTCAGTCACTCGGTCATCAGGTGAAACAGGTGAAAGAAAACTTGCGCCGCACTCCGAACAAAGGAATCGGCTACGGCATCCTGCGTTATTTGTCGGCGCCGCGTGACGGCGAGTGCTTCACTCTGGAGCCGGAGATCAGCTTTAACTATTTGGGTCAGTTCGACCAGGATTACGAAAGCAGCGGCTCGCAGCCTTCTCCGTTCAGCCCGGGCTCCGATTCAAGCCCGAATGCATTGATGGATTTTGTCCTCGATATCAACGGTATGGTGTCAGAAGGAGCGCTGGAACTCACGATCCGTTACGGGGAAACTCAGTATAAACGGGAAACGGTAGAGCGTCTGGGAACCCTGCTTCAATCGAGCTTGCGTGAAGTCATCAGCCATTGCATATCGAAAGAGCGGCCGGAGCTTACGCCTAGCGACGTACTGCTTCAAGATGTGACGGTGGAGGAACTGGAACGGCTGTCCGAACATACGGCGGCACTCGGCGAACTGGAGAATGTATACACCCTGACTCCACTGCAAAAAGGGATGTTGTTCCACAGCCTGCTGGATGCCGATTCGGAAGCTTACTTCGAACAGGTGACCTTCGATCTGTACGGAAGCCTGAATGTGGAAGCCTTCACCCGAGGATTGGATACGCTGGTGCAGCGGAATGAGGCGCTGCGGACCAACTTTATTACCGGCTGGAGAGACGAGCCGATTCAAGTGGTATTCCGCGAGCGGAAGTGTGAAGTCTACTTTGAAGATATTCGCTCTGCAAGAGATGAACACCCGGAGAAGACGATAGCCGATTTTGTCAGCGCGGATAAAGCGAACAAGTTCGATTTGGCCCAGGACGCTCTTATGCGTGTGACCGTTTTGCGCACAGGCGATGAGTCCTACCATGTGATCTGGAGTCACCATCACATTTTGATGGATGGCTGGTGTATGTCCTTCATGATCAAGGAAGTGTTCGACACTTACTTTGCGTTTCAGGAGAAGCTAATGCTAGAGCTTCCTCCGGTTACCTCGTACTCCAGATATATCGAATGGCTGGAAGCTCAAGATGTAACGAAAGCTTCGGATTACTGGTCTGAGTATTTGGCGGGTTACGATCAGCAGACTAAGCTGCCGCAGGAGAGAACGCAGCTGAAACAGCATGCTTTTGAAATGGCTGAAATCGATGTGGAACTCAGCAAAGGACTGACTCGGCAAATTGAGCATGTGGCGCGCCAGCAGCAGGTGACACTCAATACGTTTATGCAGACTGTATGGGGACTGGTCCTGCAGATATACAACAACAGCGAGGATGTCGTATTCGGCTCCGTTGTATCCGGGCGTCCGGCTGAAATTCCGGGCATCGAAAGCATGATTGGCCTGTTTATTAATACGATCCCTGTCCGTATTCAAGGTAAAGCCGAGGAGACGGTAGCCGATATCTTGAGAAAAACCCAGGATCAAGCGCTGGCATCCGGAGCATATGAAACGTTCCCACTGTTCGAAATTCAGTCGCTGAGCGAGCAAAAGAGCGACTTGATCAACCATATCATGGTCTTTGAAAATTATCCGATGGAAGAACAGATTGAGCAGGTTGTCGGCGGAGGACAAGAAGCGCTGAAAATCGCCAATATCCAATCGCCGGAACAAACGAACTACGACCTGGACATTACCGTCATTCCGGAAGAGCATATTTTGCTGCGGTTTACGTACAATGCACTGACATTCAGAGAGCAAGACATCAGGCAGATCCACGGTCATTTTGCCCGTGCATTGGAGCAGGTTGCGGTTAATCCGAATATTCGTGTACATGAGTTGGAGCTTTTGACTGCGGTGGAAAAAGAAGAAATTGTCGGCGCGTTTAATCCGGTGCAGCCGGAAGTGGCTCCTGTGGCCGCCTTCCATCGCCTGTTCGAGCAACAGGTGGACCGCACACCGGCTGCGGAAGCCGTCGTGTACGAGAACGATCGGCTGACGTATGCGGAGCTGAACGAGCGGGCGAATCGCTTGGCAGCAACGCTGCGTGCAAGCGGCATCGGCCGGGAGACAATCGTTGGCATTCTCGCCGAGCGTTCGGTCGATTTGCTAGTGGCCGTAATGGCCGTCTGGAAAGCAGGAGGGGCGTATGTACCACTTGACCCGGATTATCCGGCGGACCGTGTGCGGTTTATGCTGGAAGACAGCGGAGCGAAGGTGCTGCTGACACAAAACCGGCTGCAAGAGCGTGCTGAAGCCTGGCTCGGCGAAGAGGAACTGGCACTGGCGACGGTGCTGTATCTCGATGACGAAACGTCATACAGCGAAGACCGGGAGAATGCACCGATGAGCTCCAGCATGATTGCTGGTACAGTCTCGGGCAAACTGACGGGTGCTGTGAACGATGGCGATGCGAGTTATCCAGATGTTGTTGATGTTACTGACGTGGACAGCTTCCATGAAGCCCGTTCTGAGGATTTGGCGTATGTGATCTACACGTCGGGGACGACAGGCAAGCCGAAGGGTGTAATGATCGAGCACCGCAGCCTGGTGAACACGGCAGCGGGCTACCGGCGGGAATACCGATTGGATCAGTTCCCGGTGCGGCTGCTGCAGCTCGCCAGCTTCTCGTTTGACGTATTTGTGGGCGACATTGCGCGGACGCTGTACAACGGAGGCAGCATGGTCATTGTACCGAAGGACGACCGGATCGATCCGTCTCGTCTGCACTACTGGATAGAGCGGGAGCAAGTGACGATTTTTGAATCAACACCAGCACTGATCGTACCTTTTATGGAATACGTGCATGAGCAGGGGCTGGAGTTGAGCGGGATGGAGCTGTTGATCACAAGCTCGGACAGCTGCAGTGTGGCAGATTATCGTACCTTGCAGGAGCGGTTTGGCCCGTCGTTCCGCATCATTAACGCCTATGGTGTGACGGAAGCGGCAATTGACACCAGTTTCTATGATGAGGAACTGGCGAATTTGCCGCAGACAGGCCATGTGCCGATTGGCAAAGCCTGGCTGAATGCGAAGTTTTACATCGTGGATGCTCATCTGAATCCGGTTCCAGTTGGCGTGCTGGGCGAATTGGTTATCGGCGGAGTCGGTGTGGCGCGTGGATACTTGAACCGTCCAGAGCTGACGGAAGAGAAGTTTGTAGATAGTCCGTTCGCCGCGGGTGAGCGACTGTATCGCACAGGAGATTTGGCGCGGTGGATGGAGGACGGCAACGTGGACTTCATCGGCCGGATTGATAACCAAGCGAAAATCCGGGGGTACCGGATCGAGACGGGCGAAGTCGAAGCGAAGCTGCTGAGTGTAGGTGGCGTGAAGGAAGCGGTCGTTGTTGTCAGGGAAGATCAAGAAGGGCAGAAAGCGTTGTGTGCTTATTATACAGTGGATGAAGGCTTGACGGCGGCAGATTTGAAACGGGCGATCTCAAGCGAGCTACCGGGATACATGATTCCGTCGTATTTCGTCGAACTGGAGCAATTGCCTCTAACGCCAAATGGGAAAATGGATCGGAAGGCGCTGCCAGCACCGGAAGGAGGAGCAGGCGGAGGCCGTGAATACGTGGCGCCGCGCACCGAACTGGAGGCGAAACTAGCCAGCATTTGGCAGGAAGTGCTTGTTCGGGAGAAGGCGGTAGGCGTAACGGAAAACTTCTTCGATCTCGGAGGACACTCCCTGCGGGCGACAACACTTGTCAGCAAAATGCATAAGGAGCTGGGCGCTCAATTCCCGCTTCGCGACGTATTTCGTTACTCGACGGTTGAGGAAATGGCCTCGGCTATGGAGCGGTTGGAGTTCGGCTCGTTTACGGCTATTCCGGCTGCGGAACCTAGCGAGTATTATCCGCTCTCTTCTGCTCAGAAACGTCTCTATATCTTGAACCAGCTGGAAGGAGGAGAGCTCAGCTACAACATACCGGGAGCTATGCTGCTCGAAGGGCAGCTCGACCGACAACGGTTTGAAGAAGCGTTCCGTGGGCTTGTAGCTCGTCATGAAACGCTGCGTACCGGCTTTGAGATGGTTGAAGGCGAAGCGGTTCAGCGGATTTACGAAGAAGTTGTCTTCCAGGTGGAATATGTGCAGATCAGCGGGGAACATGCAGAAGAAACGGTGCGCCAATTCGTTCGTGGGTTTAATCTGGCGAAGCCGCCACTTCTGCGGGTGGGCATTGCCGAACTTGCGCCGGACCGGCACATTCTGATGTTCGATACACATCATATCGTATCTGACGGCGTATCGATGGACGTACTGATCGAAGAGTTCGTGCACTTGTACAGCGGAGAGCCGCTCAAGCCACTCCGCATTCAGTACAAAGATTATGCAGTATGGCAGCAATCGGACAACCAGAAAGCTCAGCTTGCCAAGCAGGAAGTCTACTGGCTAGACATGTTCCGCGGAGAACTGCCAGTTCTGGAAATGCCGATGGACTATCCGCGCCCTGCTATGCAGAGCTACGAGGGCCGCACGCTGCAATTGTTTATGAATATTGAGAAAAGCGAAGGTCTGAAACGGCTTGCAGTTGAGAACGGCGCAACGCTGTACATGGTTCTGCTTGCGGCGTATAACGTGCTTCTGCATAAATATTCAGGTCAGGAAGACGTGGTGGTAGGTACGCCGATTGCGGGCAGAAATCACAGCGATGTTCAACCGCTGATCGGGATGTTCGTTAATACCCTGGCTATCCGCAGTTATCCGGCTGCCGGGAAGACGTTCCTTGACTACTTGAAGGAAATCAAGGAGACAACGCTGGGTGCTTTTGAACATCAGAATTATCCGTTTGAGGAACTGGTGGATAAGGTAAACGTGGCTCGTGATTTAAGCCGAAATCCGCTGTTTGATACGATGTTTGCTTTGCAGAATACAGAAAATGTGGAAATCCAGCTTCCGGGACTTCATTTGTCGACGTATGCCAGCGAAGAAATTGTTTCTAAATTCGATCTCAGCCTGGACGTCACGGAGATTGAGGACGGCTTGGAATATCTGTTTGAATACGCCACGGCTCTATATAAAACCGAAACGGTGGAGAAGTTGGCTGCCCACTACTTGCAGTTGCTTGAATCCATTCTCTGCAACCCGTCAGCGACGATTGCCGAGCTAGATATTTTGACGGCGGCGGAAAAAGAAGAAATTGTCGGCGCGTTTAACCCGGCGCAGCCGGAAGTGGCTCCTGGGGCAGCGTTCCATCGACTGTTCGAGGAACAGGCGGAACACACGCCGGAAGCGGAAGCCGTCGTATACGAGAACGATCGGCTGACGTATGCGGAGCTGAACGAGAGGGCGAACCGCCTGTCGACAACGCTGCGTGCAAGCGGCATCGGCCGGGATGAGATTGTGGGCATTCTCGCCGAGCGTTCGGTCGATTTGCTGGTGGCCGTGCTGGCCGTCTGGAAAGCGGGCGGGGCGTATGTACCGCTCGACCCGGATTATCCGGCGGACCGCGTGCGGTTTATGCTCGAAGACAGCGGAGCGAAGGTGCTGCTGACGCAAACGCCGCTGCGAGAGCGTGCAGAAGCCTGGCTCGGTGAAGAGGAACTGGCACTGGCGACGGTGCTGTACCTCGACGATGAAGCGTCGTACAACGAGGAACGAAGCAATGCGCCAATGGGCTTCGGCCAAGGCTCCAGCAGTGCTCCCGATCCAGTCAACGGCAAGCTAACAGGGGCTGTGAACAGTGGTGGCGAGAGTCATCCAAATGATGTTGATGGTGTTGGTATGGACAGCTTCCATGAAGCCCGCCCAGAGGATTTGGCGTATGTGATCTACACGTCGGGAACGACGGGCAAGCCCAAGGGTGTGATGATTGAGCACCGCAGCCTGGTGAACACGGCAGCGGGTTACCGACGGGAATATCGGTTGGATCAGTTTCCGGTAAGGCTGTTGCAGCTCGCAAGCTTTTCGTTCGACGTGTTCGTGGGCGATATCGCGCGGACGTTGTACAACGGCGGTACCATGGTCATTGTACCGAAGGACGACCGGATCGATCCGTCTCGTCTTCACTACTGGATAGAGCGGGAGCGGGTCACCATATTTGAATCAACGCCGGCGCTGATCGTGCCGTTTATGGAATACGTGCATGAGCAAGGGCTGGAGTTGAGCGGGATGGAGCTGCTCATCACAAGCTCGGACAGTTGCAGCGTGGCAGATTACCGGACCTTGCAGGAACGGTTCGGCCCGTCGTTCCGCATTATTAACGCCTACGGCGTGACGGAAGCGGCAATTGACTCCAGTTTCTATGACGAGGAGTTGTCGAGACTTCCGCAGACAGGGCATGTGCCGATTGGCAAAGCGTGGTTAAATGCGAAGTTTTACATCGTGGATGCACATCTAAATCCGGTTCCAGTCGGTGTGCTGGGCGAACTGGTCATCGGCGGCGCTGGCGTAGCACGTGGGTACTTGAACCGTCCAGAGCTAACGGAAGAGAAGTTTGTAGACAGTCCGTTCACCGCAGGTGAGCGGTTGTATCGCACGGGAGACTTGGCACGGTGGATGGAGGACGGCAACGTGGACTTCATCGGCCGGATCGACAACCAGGCGAAAATTCGGGGGTACCGGATCGAAACGGGTGAGATTGAGTCGCAGCTGCTGCGGGTGGTAGGTATACGCGAAGCGGTCGTGCTGGTTCGAAGTGATGCGAACGGGCAAAAGGCGCTGTGCGCGTACTACACAACGGAAAGCGAACTGACGGCGGCCGACCTGAAACGAGCGATCTCCAGCGAACTGCCGGGTTACATGATCCCATCGTACTTTGTGGAGCTGGAGCATTTACCTCTGACACCAAACGGGAAAATCGACCGGAAAGCACTGCCGGCGCCGGAAGAGGGAGCAAGTGCAGGGCGCGAATACGTGGCACCGCGCACCGATCTGGAGGCGAAACTGGTCTCCATCTGGCAGGACGTGCTCGGGTCAGTTACGATTGGTGTGACGGACAACTTCTTCGACCTCGGCGGTCACTCGCTGCGGGCGACGACGCTGGTCAGCAAGGTGCACAAGGAGCTGCGCGTGGACCTGCCACTGCGCGATGTATTCCGGTACTCGACTATTGAAGCGATGGCTGAAGTGATTAGCCGATTGGAGCAGCAGGAATTCCTCTCCATTCCGGTTCTGGATAAAAGGGAGTATTATCCGCTTTCCTCCGTGCAAAAACGGCTGTACATCCAGCAGCAGATGGAAGGCGCCGAGCTTAGCTACAACATGTCCGGCATGACGGTTCTCGTCGGGCGCTTGGAGCGAAATCAATTCGAGGCGGCGCTCCAAGGATTAATCGCACGTCACGAAGTTTTGCGAACTGGCTTCGAAATGGTCGACGGCGAACCGGTACAACGGATTTATTCGGACTTGGAGTTTGCCGTAGAGTATACACAAGCGACGGAAAGTGACACAAAACGCATTGCGGATGTCTTTGTACGTGTCTTTGATTTGGAGCGGCCACCGCTGCTGCGTGTGGGCTTGGTTGAATGGGAAGCGGAACGTCATCTGCTTATGCTTGACATTCATCATATCGTCACGGATGGCATGTCAATGGGTATCTTTGTCGAAGAGTTGCTGCGCCTGTATAACGGTGAGAAGCTGGAACCGCTTCGGATTCAATACAAGGAATACGCCGCTTGGCAGCAGTCCGAACCTGTAAAAGAACGGCTGAAACGCCAGGAAGCCTACTGGCTGGACATGCTGGAAGGTGAACTGCCGACGCTTGAGCTGCCTACGGACTTTGTCAGACCTGCCGCTCGCAGCTTTGAGGGAGATGTGCTGCCTTTCAGTATCGACAAACAGATGACCGACAGTTTGCAGCGCATTGCCGATGAGAACGGTGCTACTCTTTATATGGTGTTATCGGCGGCCTATTCAATCCTGCTCAGCAAGTACTCGGGACAAGAAGACTTCATTGTAGGCACGCCGGTTTCGGGCCGTACCCATGCCGACCTGGAGCCGCTCATCGGAATGTTTGTCAATACGTTGGCGATTCGCCATTATCCATCCGGGGAGAAGACGTTCCTTGCTTACTTGAACGAAGTCAAAGAAACGATGCTGGGGGCATACGACCACCAGGATTATCCGTTCGAAGAGCTTGTTAAAAAGCTGCAGGTGCCGCGAGATCAAAGCCGCAATCCTGTATTCGATGTCATGTTTGCACTGGAAACAAAGGAAGATAACGTTCAAAGCTTTGGGGATATCCAGATCGAATCTTATCCGGAAACGCATACGGTTTCCCAATTTGACCTTACCTTGGTCATTTCGTTACTGGATGAGGGAATGAACGGACAGTTTGAATATGCGACGAAGTTGTTTACGCGCAATCTGATCGACAATTTCGCTCAGGACCTGCTTGTGATCATCAAGCAAATTGGCGAACAGCCTTCGGTGCTGCTCAAAGATATTTCCCTGAACGGGCAATCCGAACAGGAGCAAGATGAGCTAGAGGCTATTGATATTATTTTCTAATCCTTTACCCGGCTTGGGTGTATGCCGTATTATTTTTGGTCCATTTGAGTATACGGTTAGTATGAAATGAATTGAATTGAATAAAGTCTAGTCATGGAAGCCGAGTGAGATCAGGATCATATTCCTGAGTTTACTCGGCTTTTGTAGTTGTTCTCCTTTAATTAGATACAATGGAGTACAAGCCGTCCTGTAAATGTAGACTACCGGGCTGCCCAGTTTCCACCTTCACCTCTGTAGCGAAAACACCAGGCATACGCCCGTCTGGGAACCAGGGCATCTGTTTATCAATGACAATAAACATGCCTTCTGCATCACCTGTGGGGGAGAATTTCTTTCCGTCTCCGGCAAAGGGGTCAAGTTGATAATGCCCATTCAATGTGTTCATCGTCTCAGGAACATCATCAACAGGCAGGCCGATTTCACTAATACATAACAGATGCTTCGCTTCGAAAGCTTCATCAACTGCATTATCGAGTGAATGGTGAGCGATAAATTCCATCAAGTTGCCGCTTGGATCATAGAAATAGAAGGCGGTTGCATCCCAGTAGGGGAAATAGAATTCATCTTGTCCATCTTTGGAGAGCAATGGAATGTTACGGTCTTGAGCCCACTTTTTTGCAACAGCAAGTGTATTCGTTGGAATCGTAAATGCTACATGATAGTAGGGCTTCTCTTGTTCTGGCGCTTTCTTAAAAGATAGGACCGAGTTCCCCGTACGGAATGAAACGCATGTTGTACCATCCTCCACAAGTTCCAATTCCAGTAGTGTACCGTAAAACTCCTTTATGGCCTCGATTTGATGTGTCAACAAACCAACTTCTCTTATTTTCATTTCAATATCCTCCTTTTAAACTCACCTTTGATTGAAATACTCAATTGTCTTCTCAATAAATGCCTTGGCCGATTGCGTCAGGTAACGGTCGGAGCGATGGATGATCTCAAAGTGTCGGTATGGCGGATCGTCTGTAATTCGGATGCAACGCAGCGTGGGCTCATTCATGGCTTGGATCAGAGGATAAGGCAGCAGTGTTCCTCCGACGTTGGCTTTGACCAGGCTAATGATGGAGGTTGCCGAACTGGTCTCCATGATGGTATTTAGGCTGAATCCATATTTACGACAATAGCCGTCGACCAATTCTCTGCCTGTAAATCCTTCGGGAAACATCACCGTTTGGATATCACGTAGCTCCTGAATTTCAATTGTGCTTCGTTCAGCCCAATCATGATTCTCGGAAACGACAAGTACGTATTCTTCACTGCACAAAGGAATGCGTACAAGCCGATCATCAGGAGCAGACGTGATCTCGATGCCGATGTCGACTTCATTTTCCAACACTTGATTGACAACATAGATCGAAGAAATAACCTTCAATTGCACCTTGGGGAATCGTGCATGAAAATCAACGAGCAATGGAGTGATGCGGTAATCCAAATCGGATGGAAGAACACCAATAACCAATCGTCCCCGCTGATCATTCCGGAATTCTGCTAGCGCATCCTGAGTATTCTGTAAATGCCGGATCATCTGTACACAGTGCTCCAGAAACAGAGTACCTGCCTGGGTCATCACAATCTTTTTGCCGACACGGTCAAACAAAGGAACACCAAGTTCATCCTCCAATCCACGTATTTGTTGACTCAACGTAGGTTGGGATATGCCAAGTTTCTCAGCTGCCCGCGTAAAATGAAGCTCCTCACACACGGTAATAAAGTTTTCCATCTGACGAATCTCCATGAGTTCACCTCTAATCATTGGTTTTAGTAATCATTTTAATAGAAATAATAGTATTGTTCAATCATTCTAATGATCCTATACTTAATCTTGCACCACCCGAAGATCTTCTCATTAAAGAATAGGATCTTTGGTGAAGGCAACGAGACTACTACCATGAGGTGATCTATAATGAAACTTTTTTATATTGTATTGGCGCTTATTCTGGCTTCACTGAACTTAAGACCACCGATTACTTCCATTTCTCCTCTGATGAGTACCATACAGAATGATCTGGGATTGAGCGGCATGACCGCCAGTCTGTTAACAACACTACCGGTATTATGTATGGGCATATTCGCTCCATTCTCTGTAAGACTAAGTAGAAGGTGGGGGAACGAAGGTGCCATTGTGCTGGCTTTAATCCTTATTGGAATTGGTACGGGATTACGATTGTTCGTAGGTGCAACTCCGTTGATGATGTTCACTTCTTTTCTGTCAGGTGTAGGGATTGCTTTAGCAGGTCCGCTGCTGTCCAGCTTTATTAAGCAGTATTTCCCTAACCGAGTAGCAGCGATGGTCGGCATCTACTCTACAGCAATGGTGATGGGGGCCAGCATTAGTGTGGGATTATCGGTTCCGCTTCAGCATACGTTGGGTGGATCTTGGAGAGGTTCTTTGGCTACCTGGGCATTACTCGCAGCCATTGCATTGCCGATCTGGTTAAAATTAGCCTGGTCTGCGCGTACAGAGCGACAATCCGGACAAACCTCGGCTGTCATTCATGCACCACTTCCGGTGAAGAACAGTCGTGCATGGGTACTGACATTGTTCTTCGGACTGATGGCCGCGATCTTCTATTCATTAACCGCTTGGCTTGCGCCAGCCATTCAAAGCCATGGGTATAGCCAAGAGACTGCTGGCAACATCCAAACGTTATTTACATTGATATCACTGCCCTCAACGTTATTCATTCCCATGCTTGTACACCGGTACCAAAGACGTGTCTTCTGGCTTGTCGGCTGTGCGATGTTGGAGTTAACAGGTGTCCTGATGCTGAATCTCTCTGTCAGTCCTTGGCTCGCGGCGATTCCGCTCGGTATTGGTGCAGGCGGACTGTTCCCGATTGCACTCATGTTGCCAATTGATGAGACAAACAATGCTCAGGAAGCCAGCAGCTGGTCGGCGATGACTCAATCTGGTGGCTACATTCTTGGAGCACTGGGGCCGCTGGCGATTGGTTGGCTCCACGACCTGACAGGCAGCTTTGTGCAAGCATTCTATGGTTTGGCTATTATCATTGTGCTGCAGATCATCGTGCAAATAGCTATTGGCAATAAGAATAGCACGGAAGTTGTTGGCCAGAAGCGGAGCTAAAAGTCATGTGAAGTAAAATGGGTGTAGAAAATATAGTCTTTATATATGATCTAACAAGTCCATATAATACTGTCGCAATGATTCCTTTAACATTTCTGGTTCCATGATCTTAATGGATTTGCCGAATCCTGCGAGGTACCGAACAATGAAATCAAGCTCATAAGTTTCATACGAACCAACAAGAAGCATTTGTGCCGGCTCATTTTCCGATTCGTTGACGTGTATGATCTGCATGGATGGAAAATGTTCTTGCTGGAAAAGTTCAACTCCGGCTTCATCAATCTGACATTGAAATGGAATAGCATGTGGTGATGGTTCCCATAACGAATGGGTATCCTTAGCATGAAGTTTAATAACATGAGCCAAAGGTTCAATGTCGGACACTTCGGCTGAAATGATGCGGTCGCAGCGGAATACACGATACGCTTGTTTTTGCAGATCATAGGCCTGGCAATACCAATAGCCTTTCATGGCATAGAGCGTGATGGGTTGAATCGTGCGGATATTGGTGTGTGCAGAAGATGGCCTTTGATCAGTAGTTCTCCGCTGATTAGCGTACGTAATCTGGATCACTATATTCTGCACAGCAGCCATCAACAGAAACTCCAAATGTGCACTATCGCGGATCTGCTCCGTATGTCTGAAGGATACCCGGTGTTGAATGTTCTCAATATCCTGGCGTTGCTTGTCGGATAACGCGCTCATAAATTTCTCATGTATGGTCCGGAAAGAGACTTGAAAGGGTAAGCTGGAGAAACTGCGGAGAGCCTGCATCGCAACATAAAGGGCATGAAGCTCACCTGTATTAAACGAAATGGGAGGCAGCTGCATCTGCTGCAGCAGTCGATATCCGCCGTAGCGTCCATATTCGACATAGATGGGCGCACCCAACTCTTCCAATGAAGCGATATCTCTTATCGCGGTTCGTTTGGAGATCTGAAACTCCTGCATAAGATCTTGCAGGGTGAACTGTTGTTTTTGATTAATATAGCGCAGCATCTGATTCATGCGTTCTGATTTTTTCATATCGAAACCTCTTAATGGTGCCATAGATTGGCACCTTTCGTTGTTATAGTGATAAGTGTAATCCATTAGGAACTAGGAGGCAATATAATGAATTTTGAAGTGATACCATTTTTGTCGATGAACGGGGATGCGGCCGCAGCCATTGCTTTTTATGAGGAATTTCTGGGCGCCAAGGTGATATTCAAGAAAAGTTATAAAGAGATGAAGGAGATGAACCCGGGCTTCGAGTACCCTGCCGGTCAAGATGAGTATATTACACATTCGGTGCTGGAGATTGGGGTTAACAAAGTCATGATTGCGGAAGAAGCAATGGACACGGAGAGAGCATGGCAGCTGGGGAACAGCACATCACTATGTATTCAATCCAAGGATAAACATACAATCGATCAACTGTATCATTCTCTGATGCAACATGAGGGCGTGAAGGTATTGGTACCGTACGAGCAAAATGAATTTAGCCCAGGTTATGGCATTGTGCGGGACCCATTTGGCATTGCGATTCAGCTGTGTGTCACTGTGCACGATTTTTAATCAAGGTGAGGAGTCCAATCATTCCTTCATGTCTCAAGTGAATATTCGTCACTAAAGCGCACTTCAGTAGTCTGATAGGCTACGAATAATGCTGGAATACAAAAGGGACATGCTCTTGGTGAGCATGTCTCTTTTGAGCTTGATAACTTTCATTCAGCCATTTAGTGAGTCTAAATGTGGCTCCTCGTTCTAAACCTCCTGCAGACTGGCGGCCTCCAGCTTGGCAAGACGTTTCATTACTTTCTTAAGCATCACAGAGGCTTTGACGCGTAAGGGAAGATCGGCGGAGATTTCGATGGTGTACGCTCTGGTGAGAATCTGCTCTTTGAGTTCAGCGACCGATGCACATGGACGATCCAACACGTTGCTTACACTGCCGTATTGCAGACATTGGTGTGTATCACTTCCAGCAGTAACCGGCTTGCCAAGGGATTGGGCAAATGGTTCGACCTGACTGCGGCAGGTCTGGATACCGACTTTGTACATGTCCTTGGCATTCAGGTCGAATGCATCCAGACGCCCAAGCAGGTTACGGTCCAACTGATGCAGCGGAGTGGATTCGCGGTAAGGGTGTGCACCGATTTTGAGTAAAGGCCATGCTTCGGTCAGATCCAGGAGGTCCGCAAAGGGAATGAAAGACCCCTTGGCTGTATAATTTTCCAAGCTGGCACGGACGGCGAGGATATGTTCTTTTTGACCAATCAGCAAAATGTGCCCCGTCTCCTGAATATCCACTTCCATCCCGGGGAAAATGCGAAGTCCCCCTGCATCGTAGTACTCTCCGTTATAGGGGTAAAGACGATCCAGCGTCTCATAGACATCGTAGAAGTGACGGGTGTTAAAATGCTCTGTAAGCGCGAGGGCATTCAGCCCGCTGGCTTTCGCTTCCGTGACCATTTCGGTGAAATACTCGATCGAGAAATCAGAGTTTTTGGATAATTTGCCGTGAGTATGAAGATCAATGCGCATAATGACACTCCTTTTATTCCATGAATGGTTAAGTATATGAATTACAAAATTTCAAAATGTGCGCCGAACCAAAACAGTAGAGCCACATAAAGCGCCGATCCAGCGAGAAACCCGATGTCACGTGGGGTAATTGTTAGATGGGCCAGCTTCAGACGTTTGGATTCTGGATGCTTCATGCCGTAAGAGAAGCCACGTGTCTCCAGTGCTTCAACGGTTGTGCGTGAGCGTTTGGCTGTAGCCAGCATGAGCGGGAAGAAGGACACGACGAACAGTTTCATATAATAAACGACAAGCCGCCAGTAGAGCCATCCATGCCGGGAAGGAACAAGACCCCGCAATCGGTAGGACAACATGATATTCCGGAACTCACCGAACAGCACTGGCAAGATCCGATAAGCGTAAGAAAGGCTGAACGAGAATGTTGCAGGCATGCCGAGAGCTAGTAATCCATCGCCAATCCGTTCCGGGTCCATACCCGAGAATACGGTGATACTCGCCAGCGAGACGATGGACAGCTTGAGGGTGAGCAGCAACAGGGGGAATGCAGATTCCCAATTGCCTCCGAAGAACAGCGAGATGATAAACATCCAGCCCACCTGACCAATTAACCCCAGGCAGAGAATGATGATAATAAAGGGAGCAGCCCGAGATAAAATCGTGGTGGTGACCATGAGTAGGAACATGCCGAGCAGCACGGTGCCGTTATGAATAAACCAGGGTACAATGGCAAAAAAGAGATACCAAATCAGCATGGCACGCGGGTCAATCCGTGACAGGCTGGCATGACCACTGCCATAAACGGTATTCATTAGCTCCAGCTGTATGCGTTCAATCGATAGTTTGTCAAACCAGTTGCGGACAAGCTGCATGACGGGCCTCCTCCTTGATGAATGATTGCTTTAACAGACCTGCAACAAAGTCATCGGTTGTAGGGCAGAGTGCAGGCAATCCGATACGATGCGAGAGCTCCATGATCTGCGTAAGGGCAAGCCCTGATCGCCGCAGAAGGGGTTCGTCGGCGAATACCTCGGCAGGGGTGCCGTCAGCTTCTACCCGGCCATTGTGGAGTACGATGACCCGACTGGCCCACTGGGTAACCAGTTGCATGTCATGCGTGGCAATGACGGTTGTACGCACATACTGATCGAGTTCATTCAGTACACCAATCAACTCTTCCCTTGTAGCAAGATCCAGATTGGCAGTAGGTTCATCGAGCAACATGAGAGAAGGTTTCATGGCTGCACCGATGGCGAGGGTAACCCGCCGTTGTTGTCCACCGCTCAGGAGTCGGGCATCCCGCTCTTGTAGTGGCGTCAGCCGGAAGCGATCCAGCACATGAGCGATCTGCTTGTCAGCGTCCTGAATGCGACGGGTTTTCAGGAAATACGCCACTTCTTTGCGCACACTATCTTCGATGAACATCTCGGAGGAGTTCTGAAAAATATACGCGACTCTGCCTGCAAGCTGTTCCAAAGAAGATCGATGGGTAACCTCGCCCAAAACGCTGACACTGCCTTCCTGAGGCAAGCTGATTCCAGCCATGAGTCTGAGCAGTGAAGATTTGCCGGCTCCGTTGTTGCCAACCAAGGCAATCCGTTCTCCTTCATGCAGTGAAAAGTTAATGCCACGAATAACCTCATGCTCTTTTTTTCCCAGTCCTCTGTACCGTAGCCGCGTATTTTGAAATTCGACAATGGGAACAGGCGCCGCAGTAGAATCTGTCAGTATGCCCCTCGATATCCGCGAAACAGCTGAATCGTTCTGCTCCATGGCAGACTGGATCGTATTCATAGTTTTCATCTGCAACACATGTTCTGCAGCATCCCTCGGTTTGTCTGAAGCATGTAAGTCCTGCTGGTAGTGTCGTTGTACAAAGTAAACCACGGCTTCCTCCACCGTAATGGGGAACCAATATCGAGTAGCAGAAACCTGGGTATTGCTGGGTAATTCATCTTCCCTGTAATGCTCAACCGCTTGAATAGCTGCACGAGTCACCTCGGGTGGCTGAATGCCAAGCCGCTCCAGATCGGCAATTCGATTCAAGCCTTCCTTGACGGGAAGATTCCAGAGCACACGGCCTTTATCCATCAGCACCACGTCTTCGCAGAAGTCGGCGATAAATTCGGTATGGTGCTCAATGACGATAATCGTCTTGCCATATTCCGTATTTAATCGGGACAGACATTCGTAGATCAGTCTCGCATGCTGCGGATCGAGCTGGGAAACCGGCTCGTCGACGATCAGAATATCCGGGTCGAGTGACAGCGCACCGGCAAGAGCGAGCAGATGTTTCTGCCCACCACTCAATTCCCAGATGTATCGGTTGTGAATGGTATCCAGTCCGCACATGGCAAGCGCCTGTTCACCCAACTCCCGGTAATTGGATAACCCGTAGTTCAGAGGTGCAAAGCAGGCTTCATCCAGAACAGTTGGACGGACCAGTTGATTATCAAAGTCCTGGTATACATAACCGATTTTTTTGGACAGGTCTGCAACACTTCGGTCTTCGGCAGGTACACCAAGTACATATACTTCACCAGAGAAGTCACCCGTGTAGAATTGGGGGATGAGACCATTGAACAATTTGCACATCGTTGATTTGCCACAACCGTTGCTCCCGATGATTGCAGTGAAACTGCCCTGTGGAAGTTCAAGTGAAGCCCCGTTCAGAACAGGCTCCTTCGAGCCGGGATAGGTAAAGGTCACATTTTGAATGGAGATAGCGGACTCCGGTGTGGAAATAGAAACAGGTTGGGACATCACATTATGCATAAGGACCGCTCTCCGAATCTGCAATGGAGTTGTTCTTGTTGCGTCTGACCCGCATGAAGATGAGTGTCACCACAGCGACGAATGCCGCAGTACCAATACTGATCCAGATGGAGGCAGAGCCGTATTGATCCGCATAATCCGTCTCCCACACCGCGAAGTTAATATCCAGCTCGGAGAGGGATTCGGCGCCGAAAGCCACCGCGAGCAGTAACACACCGATCAGGATGAGCTTTGGACGGAAGAAGCCAACGCCTTCATACTTCATGCCAGGATTACGAGGTTTGATTCCGAGCAGTGGTTCAATTTTGCCATAGAGCAGGGGAACCAGATACAGCGTTGGCAGTAGAGCGAAGAGGATGCCCGAGAACAGTACGTCATTAAGGAAACCAACCCCTTCGATCAGAACTACACTTTCAGCGAGTCCCGGAACTGCTTCAAGCTGTTCCACACCGATCCATACTTTGCCGATATCGACCAGCGAACTGAGAAATTGATGAATAATGACTCCAGTCATGGCTGCAATACCGACCTGCCGGCGATTACGGGGATCACGTACCATACGCCCAGCGACGTACATGGCGAAGGAAAAAGTAATGAATTTCTCCAGCTCGCCAAGTCCGCCAAATTGCCCCAGCATCAGCTCACCGAAAATGACTTCGCCAAGGGCAGCACCAAGCGCGGCAATCATGGGATGAAACAGAATACAGAGGGTCAGCGGAATAAAAGCAAAATATTCAACGGACAATTCAATGGGTCCAAGCTGTAACTTGGGAATAAGCTCTGTGAACATGTTGGACAAGCCATACAGTGACATGGAAAGCACAAATACCATCATTTTCTGTGAAGACGTCAGCGTATAACGCTCAGTCATCTTCTTCATCGATACATACCTCCCTGAAAGTTGGTGATCATAGCCACAGTCTAGGGGCAGAGTATTAACGGGAAAGAAGACATTTGTAAACCGATTGTAATTTTTATTACATAAATTTATTTTTATGAAAAAAATATTACATAGATAACCCCCTTCTTTCCCAGACCACTGATATACTAATTGGAGAGCGAGAAAGGGAGTGTGTCCTGAATGAATTTGTTTACGCAAAAAGAGCAGCTATCGCCAGGCCATCTGAAAATTGCCGACTTTGTTGAACGTAATCCCGAAGAGATTCTATTCCTGACGGAACAGGAGATTGCCGACAGGCTGGGGGTCAGCATTGCGACGGTATCCCGTTTCTGGCGTGCAGTTGGATATGACAATGCCAAGGCATTCAAAATCCGGCTCCGCACGTCTGAAGACACAACACCCGCGTTGAAGTTAAATAAAACCATGTCCCGTATGGATACGGCGAGCTTGCCCATTCAATTATTGGAAGCCTCCGTCAGCCATTTGCAGGAGACGTTATCTCATATGAAGCAAGGGGATCTGGAGCAGGCAGCAGCCATCCTGGCTGAAGCGCGAAGAGTATACATCTATGCACCTGGACCATCTGCCGGTCTGGCTGAGCTGTTATCATTTCGCTTGTCCAGATTTGGATTGACCGTTATTCACCTTGCAGGAGGTGGACATGAGTTATTGGAATCGCTGATGCATATGCAGCAAGAGGATATGGTCATGCTCATGTGTTTCACCCGCTTGTTGCCTGAAGCAGAGGTCATTCTGGATTATGCCCGTGATACGGGAAGCAAAGCCATACTTGTAACAGATCGGGAAGACTTGTTATATGGACTGGCAACGGAGTTGTCTTTTTACGTCAGCAGAGGAGAACTGGGAGAATTTCATTCCATGGTGACTCCACTGCTGTTAATGGAGCAGATGGTGCTGGCTGTGGGATTAAATCAGAAAGAGCGTGCGCTGTCCAAGTTGGAGCGGCTTGCTGAACTTCGCAGTCGGTATGGAGACAAGCTGCCGCGAGGCTGATGAATGGGAAGACTGTAGAAAAGCTAGAACGATTAATAGATGTCGATAAAGAAACAGGGCGATGATCATGACGAATCGGCCTGTTTTCTTGTGTCACATAGTACAGCTGGTGACTAGAAACAGACGAAATGCGAGTCATGTATAAAACATGCTCCGAAAGCACGATGATGAATGCCATGGCTTCAATTGAATTCTGATCCTTCTGGACGATGTTGCGGACACCTTAAAGTTCATGAGTTACTAAAAAAATGTACACGCATTCACAAATGAAATGACATATAAAAAAAATAAACGGTAACAGGTGATCCAAAATGCTGCAAATTGGGTATCAATAGTAGAGTCATTAGAACCTGATGGATACATATGTTGTTGTAATCGTTGTTTTACTAGTTAAAAGGCTGTCTATTATGGAATGAACTGTGGGGGTTATCAAGTGCCTATATTAGATATGGTAAAGAAAGATGTTGTCACCGATGCACTGGTCATCAAGGCGATGGAGAAAAGTCTGGCTATCATTCGATTCGATCTGGATCGACGGGTAACCTATGTGAATGAAGTCTTTGCCCAGACGATGGGATACACGGTAGATGAGATGTACGGCATGAAGCATCAGCAACTGTGCTTCGGTCATTTTGCGAATACCCCGGACTATGAAGTTTTTTGGAATAGCATATATAATGGTGTCAGCTTCCAGGACAAGGTTGAACGTAAGGATGCAAAGGGAAATTCCGTATGGCTTGAGGCGACATATATGCCGGTGTACGATGAGACGAATCAGAAGATACTGGGTGTCTCCAAAATCGCCACCAACATTACCAACCGTCAGAACAATATTTCGGTCGTAGTGAACGAACTGAAAACGATGTCCCATGAGCTAAATGGACAAGCAGATGTAGGTATTGAACGCAGCCAGGAATTAATGTCCAGTATCTCCTATATCTCAGAGGTATCGGCAACGAACCGTGCAACATTGACTCATTTGCAGGAACAGGCCGGATCGATTCAAGGCGTGGTACGAACGATACGCGAAATTTCGTCTCAGACGCAATTGCTCGCGTTGAATGCTGCCATTGAGGCTGCACATGCAGGAGAATATGGACGAGGATTCGATATCGTGGCCAAGGAAGTTAAGAAACTATCCGCAATGGTGGAGAGCTCGATTAACGAGATTCGTGATAGCGTGACTGGAATAACCAAGGAAATTGGTAATATTACAGGCGGCACAAAAAAAGTAGAGGAATACGTTGAGCGGAGCCAGAAGCAGATTGAGATCGCTTTGCATGATTTTATGGCAATTGCTGCATCGGCTCATTTGCTGGATGCAAAGGCGGAGCATGTAACCAGAATCGTATAAGAATATATAGTAATAGCGGTTCCGTGCACAGGAACCGTTTTTTTGTCGTTCAGTACACAAAAAACGGGAATTATTGTGATCAAACGGGGACACAATACTTGGGAATACCTGCAGCTTTGTCATGCAGAGAAATGTTGGGGTGGGAACATGTGGTCAACAATTGTATCCTACGTGCCGGGAGGGTCCATATGGATTCAGGCATTTTTGGTCTTCGTCATTCCGATTGTCATTACCATGACCACGCGCTGGATCAATGCTGCCATTAAGCGTGGAAGCTTCTCTCGTTCGAAGCGACCATTGATATCCTCGAAGGATATCTCGCCAGCAACTTCAGGACAGGGCCAGGGAACCGAGACTGGCCAATATGCCAATATTAAATTAACGGAGAAGTACAATACAAATCTGACGAGTGTAAAAGAAAGCTTTGGATTAAATGCAGATGTGCATATTCGGGAATTCACCATTAGGGGAACCAATACACAGGCTGCGGTCATTTATACGGAGGGCTTGGTAGATCAAGACTTAATTGATGACCACCTGATTACACCATTAATGTTGGAAGGCGTTCCAGAGCTTAAGCGGGAGGGTTTCCTTCATCCGGATAATGCACATTTACTGTCGGCATACCTGCAAGATCAATTGCTTCCTGTCAGTCTGGTCGAGGAAACCAAATCTCTACAGGAGCTTGCAGTTGGCGTACTCTTTGGGAAAAATGCGCTGTTGGTTGATGGTTTGCCAGGTGCTTTGTTAATCGGAGCACATAAGGTCAAATCACGCGGTGTGAATGAACCACTGTCTGAGGGATTGATCCGTGGACCCCGGATTGGTTTTACAGAGCAACTAAGTGATAACACAGGCATTTTACGTCGGTATGGCAGTAATCAAAGCCTATTCATTAAAAAGTATGAAGTCGGTTCACGGATCAAAAAAGATTTGGCTGTTGCCTATATTCAGGATATTGCTGATCCTAATCTCGTGGCTGAAGTCCACAAGCGAATTGAAGAGATGGATATGGATTCCATGTTGGAATCAGGATATGTGGAGCAGCTTATTGAAGACAATACCCTGAGTCCTTTTCAACAGGTACTGAATACGGAAAGACCTGACAGGGTTATGGGTGCCTTGCTGGAAGGACGGGTGGCTATTTTATTGGATGGGACACCGTTTGTACTGGTTGTGCCGGTAACCTTTAGCATGTTGCTCCAATCTCCCGAAGATTACTATGAACGTTGGATTGCCGGAACCTTTCTGCGGATGATGCGTTTTATGGCGGCCATGCTGGCTCTGCTTGCACCCGCGCTCTATATCTCCTTTATCTCATTCCATCCGGGACTTATCCCAACCAAGCTGGTTTTGACAATTATTGAAACGCGTACAGGTGTGCCATTCCCTTCAATCATTGAAGTACTCATCATGGAACTTTCAATTGAGATTTTGAGGGAGGCGGGTATTCGTCTGCCTAAACCAATCGCACCCGCGATGGGTATCGTAGGCGGTTTGATTATTGGTCAAGCAGCGGTGCAGGCGGGGATCATAAGTCAATTTCTCGTCATTGTTGTTGCGGTTACCGCCATATCTTCCTTTACAATCCCTATGTATAGTGCAGGGCTAACACTTCGGATTCTGCGGTTTGCTGCCATGTTTAGTGCAGCAGTGCTTGGTCTGTATGGCGTGGTTATGTTCTTCCTGCTCGTGTGCACACATCTGGCACGGCTCTCAAGCTTTGGCGTACCTTATGTAGCTCCAGCCGTTCCTTATCACATCAATGAATGGAAGGATTTCGTTATCCGTGCTCCGTTGAACATGATGAGAATGCGTCCCAAAATGTCAAATCCGATAGATGAGGATCGCAAAAAGTAATCGAATTTTCCATCTACAGAAGCTCTGGAGGTGAACTATAGTGGACGACTCCCAACGAAAGCTTACCACGACACAGGCCGTTGTAATTATTGTTAATTACATGCTTGGTGCCGGGATATTGACGCTACCTCGAACAACCAGCAAGGCTGTCGGAACACCGGATGTATGGATATCCATTATTATGTCTGGACTGATTATCACAGGTGTTGGCATTATTCTGGTTACCCTGTGTCGCAGATTTCCAGAGAAAACCGTTTTCCAGTTCACACGTGAAATTACGGGGAGCTGGATTGCTTACATATTGGGATGTGCCATGATTATGTATTTTATAATCATCGCTGCTTTTGAAATTAGAGTCTTGGCGGATGTCACAGGAATGTACCTGCTCGAACGCACCCCGACCTGGGCCATTGTGATGGTCTTCATGTGGATCGGAATTTATCTGATCTCAGGTGGACTTAGCGTTGTTGTCCGTGTATTTGAGATCATTCTGCCAATAACGATCATTATATTTGTTATTGAGATTTTGCTGAGTAACCAGCTATTCGAGATTGGTAATCTGAGACCTGTACTCGGAGATGGGATTATGCCCGTTTTCAAAGGACTGAAGCCTGCACTATTGTCTTATACGGGATATGAGGTGATGTTAGTCATGACTGCCTATATGAAAAATCCGAAGAAAAGCAATAAGGCAATCAGTTGGGGAATACTCATATCCACCGCGATCTACTTGATCACGGTTGTAATGGTTGTAGGCAGTTTATCGCTCGATGGGATCAAAACTCGAACCTGGCCAACGTTGGACCTGGTAAGAAGCTTCGAAATTCAAGGTCTGATATTCGAGCGATTCGAATCCTTATTACTGGTCATCTGGATCATGCAGATTTTCTCGACTACAGCGATTACACATTACTGCGCTTCGGTGGGCATTCGTGATTTGTTTCGTACCCCAAAAATCAAAGGCATTATGTACGGTTTGCTACCGTTCATTTATTTGACGGCCATGATGCCCAAAACCGTGGAAGATACCTTTGCATTGGGAGATATGCTGGGCAATGCATCCGTGTTTCTATTCGCCATTTTACCTCTGGTTCTGTTGTTAATGAGTCTGATTCGCAAAAAAGGAGGCAAGCATGCATGATTCCATTTCGTATGCTCTTACGTGTAGTCTCTGCCTTGTGTATTCTGTTGACGCTATCCGGATGCTGGAGCAGCCGAGAAATAGAGGATCTAAGTCTTTATGTTGGTCTTGGGATCGATGTCGGTAAAGAGACTCAATTTGAGAAAGACATCGCTGCTCAGGGAGGCTCATATCCAAAGAAGAACTATATGACAGCTACGGTGCAGATTGCTCCAGGCTCCTCCAATACTCAAACGAGTCAGCAATCCGGTTCGCCTTCTTCCGGCAAAACATCCTACTCCAATGAACAGCTTTCCGGAGATTCCTTGTTGCAAATCTTCCGTCAGTTTGCGTTAAGACGGGATCGGCCTCTCATTGGACATCATCTGAAGGTGATCGTTGTTTCCAAGGATATTGCCAAAAAATATGGTTTGGACCAACTGCTTGATTTTGTTCTTCGAGATAATGATATTCGGCCCAACTGTCTGGTGTTAATTAGTCATCATCGTGCGATAGATGTGCTGACATCACAGGATCCTTCTCGTATACCAGCATTTTATCTCACAGGCATTACGAACAATTCGTATATATCTAATAAAATACTTGATCCAGTTATGCTATCCAAGTTAGACGCTCAAATGCAGTCCGGATCGAGCTTCCTGCTCCAGAATGTATTAAACTCCGATGGAGAGGACAAGTTCTCGGGAGGCAGCATCTTTGATGGAAAAACAACCAAGTTCATCGGGGAACTCAGTCAAACGGATCTGGAAGGCTTATCGTGGCTCAGTCCCAAAAAAAAGGGGGGCGTCTTGAAGACACACAACAAACAAGGGTTTACCGTGTTATACGAAATGAAGAAGAGAAAAGTCAAAATCATACCCAAGGTGGTTGGTGATGATATTTCATTCCATGTGAAGATTGAATCTGAAGGTTGGCTAATGGAGGATTGGCGTGCTCCCGAGAAAGAGGAAAAAGGTGCTTACCTCGAAGAGTTGGAAAAAGATTTTGCTGAACTGGCCGAACAACAGATTCGACAGGTGTTATACAAACTTCAGAAAACCTATAAAGTAGATGTTGCGGATTTTCGGGATAGCTTGCGGATCAAAGAACCCAAAACATGGAAGAAAGTCAAAAATGATTGGGACAAAATTTTTAGCACTGTGCCGATTACGTATGATGTGAAGGTAACCATTACCAATCCGGGGTCTTCTACCGAATAGCATGGAAAGGGGGGCTTTTTTATTTAAATGTTGACACACTCATGATCAATCGCTATATTAGTAAAAAATCATTTTCTTATCCAGAGAGGTGGAGGGACTGGCCCTTGGAAACCTCAGCAACAGATCTGAAGGATACTGTGCTAATTCCAGCGGGTGAAAGCCTGATAGATAGGAGCGTTTGTTTTTATTTGTCAGTAACGGCGCACTCTTTAGGAAGAGTGGGTCTTTTTTTGTTTTTTCTGGATGAAGAAGTAGGGGAGCAGCAGTATGGAGAACAACAACGACAAAGGGCATTTTCAGCGGAAAATGCAGGCACGGCATGTGGTCATGCTCTCTCTCGGTGGAGTGATTGGAACGGGATTATTCCTCAGCTCGGGTTACACGATTCAGCAGGCGGGACCACTGGGAACCATTCTGTCCTATCTGATCGGAGCCATCGTTGTATATCTGGTGATGCTCTGTCTTGGTGAACTGTCTGTTCATATGCCAGAGACGGGAGCATTTCATAGTTATGCAGCCAAATATATCGGACCAGCAACAGGCTACACGGTGGCTTGGTTATACTGGTTAACCTGGACTGTTGCGCTTGGTTCCGAATTCACAGCCGCCGGATTGTTGATGCAGCGCTGGTTCCCATCGGTAAACGTATGGATATGGAGCGCGGTTTTTGCACTGATGATCTTTCTGTTCAATGCATTAACGGTGAAATTATTTGCGGAATCCGAGTTTTGGTTCTCATCTGTAAAAGTAGTTACTATCGTAATCTTCATTATTATCGGTGGTGCGGCCATGTTTGGTATCATTCCCATGGCGGATTCTGAACCGACTCCATTTTTATCGAATATTACTGCATCCGGGTGGTTCCCTCATGGGGCTACAGCGATATTGATGACCATGCTTGCTGTAAACTTTGCATTCTCAGGCACCGAGTTAATCGGTATTGCCGCCGGGGAGACGGAGAATCCGGAAAAGACGATACCGAAGGCTATTCATACGACATTGTGGCGCCTGGTTATTTTCTTCATCGGAACGATTATTATCTTGTCGGCTTTGCTGCCCATGTCGGATGCCAGTGTACTGGAAAGTCCGTTTGTAGCGGTAATGGAGCGGGTGGGTGTACCCTATGCAGCAGACATTATGAACTTTGTCATTCTGACGGCGATTCTCTCAGCTGCCAATTCAGGTCTGTATGCATCTTCACGGATGCTCTGGTCTCTGGCTGACAAAAAAACGATCTCTCCGTGGTTTGCCAAATTGACCAAAAGCGGGGTACCGCTGAATGCACTTCTGATCAGTATGGTCGGTGGTGCGCTGGCTTTGCTGTCCAGCATCATTGCGCCAGGTACCGTGTATATTACACTGGTTTCCATCTCGGGTCTGGCTGTCGTTGCGGTATGGATGAGTATCAGTGCCTCCCAATACATGTTCCGCAGACAATATATCCGGGAAGGACATGCGGTCAAAGATCTGGTCTACCGCACACCACTGTATCCGGTGGTACCGATTGTTTCATTTATATTATGCCTGGCTTCATGCATAGGTATTGCCTTTGACCCGACACAGCGGATTGCGCTGTATTGTGGGGTTCCATTTATCGCAGTGTGTTACGCTGCTTATTATCTGACAGAACGTGTGAATAAGAAAAGAGGACAAGTACATGACGCAAGCACAACAGACTAACCCCATAGAACAGATCCTGCGTGAACATCCGGTCATGATTCTGGATGGAGCCTTGGCAACGGAACTCGAACAGCATGGTTGTGATCTGGATGATCCGCTATGGTCTGCTCGTGTGTTGCTTGAGAACCCGGATGTTATCGTTCAGGTCCATGCGGATTATTTTCGAGCAGGAGCCGATTGTGCGATTACATCCAGTTATCAGGCGACGGTGGATGGCTTCAGCAAGAGAGGAATCGATGAACAGGCAGCACTTGAGCTGATCCGCAAGACGGTGGAGTTGGCTGCACAGGCGAGAGATGACGTATGGGCAGAAGTGCAGAGTAGTTTAGGAGGGAGAGAACGCTCGACAGGTCAGCTAGTAGAAGCTCCTTCGGTACGTTCCGAGACCGTGCAGAATGAGGAGCATATAACAGATCGTACAGTAGCTCGCGCAGGAGACAATTTTCGTCCACGTCCAATGATTGCCGGGTCCATTGGACCTTACGGCGCCTATCTGGCGGATGGTTCAGAGTATGTTGGACATTACGGTGTGTCGGATGAAACCTTGGTTGAATTCCATCGTCCGCGCATGGCAGCATTGCTTGAAGCAGGTGCAGATATTCTGGCGTTTGAGACTATTCCATCCTTGCAGGAAGCCCAGGTGCTGGTTGATTTACTGAAGGAGTTTCCTCATGCGTATGCCTGGTTATCTTTTTCTTTAAAAGACGGGACAAGCATCAGCGAGGGCACACCGCTTGAGGTATGTGCACAGACGTTTGGTTCCGAGCCGCAGATTGCTGCGATTGGCCTGAACTGTGCTCCGATGGAAGTGGTAACGGAAGCAGTAGGTATTCTGAGTCGTGCCAGCGCCAAACCCGTCATTGTCTACCCGAACTCGGGTGAGACATATGATGCTGTAACGAAGACGTGGAGCGGGCAGGGTACATGTGGCAGCATGAGCGATGCTTCGGAACAGTGGGTTGCGGCGGGCGCGCAAATTATTGGCGGATGTTGCCGCACTACGCCACATCAGATTAGTGAACTTGCCAAGAAGTGGCGATAGCAGATCACATGTATCATAAACAGCCCTTCCACCTTTTATAAAGGCATGGAAGGGCTGTTTATTGCGTTATAGAATCCTGGCTACCTTATTCGATAACCAACATACGCGGTGATGCCTCACGAATAATTCGCGAAGAGAACCATGAACCAAGACCCGCTGCAATGATACTTAGACAAGCGAACAGTATCATTCCACCCCAATTCAGGATCAGTGGAAGTTCTACGACACCATAACCGGAAAGGACCAGTTCGAGCAGAAGAGGCAGTACATATACGCCGACGAGTATACCCAGTATCGCTCCCATGGAGGACAGCATGATCATTCCCATCGTGACCGAGAATCGGATCTGGCGGGATGTCATTCCCAGTGATTTGTATATCCCGTAGTTTCTGCTCTCTTTACGGATACTGATCCGACAGGTGCTGAAAATAATGATGAACGTCACTACGATGAACAGCAATCCAATCAGGCTCATGGGATAGATCAGGATATTAGCAGCTTCTGCATAGACCGAATCAAGCAATGTCTTCTGAGTGACTATTGATGCAAAATCTTTAAATTGTTCGTTCAATTCCCCGGCAACCAGATCCGCCTGTGTAATATCCTTCACATTGATGAAAATGGCATCGAATTCACCATAAGACGGGTTCACACTTTTCATGGCATCGATCGTGATTCGGCCTGAAACAGACATGTTGGCGATCGCCTGATAGATTCCTGTGATGAGGAATGTACGCTTTTCTCCTTCAATATAGATATCGATAAGATCACCGAGATCTTTATTTGATGTTTTGGCTACACTTACACCAATGGCAATTTCATTCGCATGTTGTGGGTTAACCCCTTTTAACGTTTCGAATCCAAGTTCCCGATAACTCCCGTCCAGTACACTCAAGTTGAGACTGATGGATTGGCCCTTCACTGTTGCAGAAGACTCCGGGCTAATGACACCCGTTGTGCTCCCTTGCCAGCCCACATTGCTGATCCTTGAATCCTGTTCTAACACGTGCTTCAGCTCAGCCTTGGGGAAGGTGCTTTTGTTTACTACAACTGCTGCGATGTTGGCGTTATCATAGCCCCAATGGGCTGCTGTCTGATAAATTCCGGTTATGCTGGTTAGCAGAACATACCCTAGAACCAATACAGAGGAAGCCATCGTGGTCAGCAGTAGGGTTAGAATTGAACTTTTGGTGTTTTTGAACAAATGTCGAAGTCCAAGGGCCATAGTCACAGGCAGTCGTGTGAACCCGATCCATTGTGCCCAGGACGAATTCATTTTGCCCGCCATCCGGCTATTATCTGTCTCCGACATACCATAACGAATGGCCTGCACAGGCTGTATGCTGCGTGCTTTTTTGGCATATAACACAACGAACAGAATCACTATAGCAAATAAAAGCACACCAGCCATTACGGCAGCGTCCAGTCCTTGGACTGGAATATTCTGATGATCCACTCGAAGAGAGGACACGGATATATTAATGATCCACTTGGAGATCCATACGCTAAGTACAATTCCGGGGATAATGGCAGCGATGGATAGCATCGCATATTGAATAACATAGGTGCCTATTGTTCTCCGAGAAGTTAGCCCAAGTGACTTGAGAATACCTATCGTTCTGTAATTGGCCAAGATGGCATCCGAAATTGTAAACCCGATGGTCATTAAGGCGATAGAGAGCATGACAACACCCATAAATATCATGATAAATCCAATAACCTGATTGATGATCAGATAGAAAGAGGCAATGGCCTCGAACTCCATTTTGGATTCCAGAAACGGAATACCTGTCTCACGATTGTATCGTTCCCAATACACCGAATTCATGCTGTAATCGTTAAAATGGATGCCCATCATACGATTCTCGTTGCCAGAAAGTGTCGCGAGATCATGTTGATAATCGATAGGATTCATCCAGACCCGTGCTGTATTGGAGAAGGGTGCCCCGTATGGTACATCAATAACAATACCCGATACATTCAATTCGAGTGTGCTTGAGCCGGTTTTGAAGCCAATGGTATCACCTACCGAAATATGATAGGCATTTGCCATGGACGTTGGAATCCAAACGGAGCCCGGCTTGGGAGTTATGCTGGGTGTCCCACTTGAGAAAATTAGTTCATCTACACCCCATGGCGGCGGCGGAGTATTAAACATGTACAGGTAGATGTTAGGGATGTGAGTTTCATTCAAAATGATGCCTGACAGTGTGCGATACGATAGTAACGGGGACACCTGAGCTCCATCCTGAGAAGCCCACCAGTCGTGCACAGCGTCAGGGTCATTGAACCCCTTTTCAATTGTCAGGATCTGATGAGATCCATGGGTTCGGGTATGCATTTCATAAAACTGATTGCCTGTGTTCGCCAGAATGACAATAGCTGTAGATACAAGAAGTGTCGAAAGTAGCAGGAGCAGCGCAATAAGCGCATTTTGTATTTTGTTCCTACTCAGATACGACAAGCAAAGTTTAAACATAACCGCCATCGTTATTCCTTCCCCGTAACCAAAGCGAAGATAATCGCTTCACGATCCTGAATTTGATGTTTGTCATAGGTGTCAAACTCAAGGATTCCGCCAATCTTGCCGTCCAAAATGTAGATCAGGCGATCTGCCCGACAGGCGGCCTTTATATCATGCGTCACCATAACTACGGACTGTCCTTTTCGATGGATATCCGTAAGGATATCGAGAACAGCTGTGCCATGTTCCATGTTCAGGCTTCCGGTCGGTTCATCCGCAAAAATGATATCCGGCGAATTGATCAAAGCCCGTGCAATGGCAGCTCGCTGCTGCTGTCCTCCGGAAGTTTGGGAGGGGAGGCGGTCACGCTGTCCATCGATATCCATGGCATTCATCAGCTCAGCAGCGCGGGATAGGATGTCCTTCTTTTTGTTTCCTGCGATATATCCCGGTAAAGCAATGTTCTCTTTGATGGAAAGGTCAGGGACCAGATTGATGCTCTGATAGATATAACCGATCCGGCGGGTGCGGAAGTCGGCCATTTCCCTTTCACTGTAAGCGTCAATCTGCTGGTCTCGAAAATAAACCTCACCTGCTGTGATCTGATCCAGTCCGCTTAGCAGATATAGGAGGGTTGATTTGCCAGAGCCGGAGTTACCCATGATGACCGTGAATTCCCCTTCATAGATATCGAGATCAACATTACGGATGGCATGATATTGTTCACTTCCGCTGTTATACGTTTTGCACAGATTCTGTGCACGGATAATCACCTTTTTGGACAAGTTGAATCACTCCCGAGTGCAGTATAGGATTCATTCTAGAGGAGGGATGTTGAGGAAGCCTTATCAAATTATGAATAAAGTATTACAGCTGTGGAGTGTGGGCTCAGCAGATCGGCAGATAGAACCGGAAGGTTGTACCTTGTCCTTCTTCACTAGTAAAGGAAATATGACCTCCGTGTGTTTCAATAATGTTTTGGCAGATGGAAAGACCCAGCCCTGTACCTCCCTGAACATGTTGTTCTGCATGACTCGCTTGGCCTCTGAAATAACGTTGGAATACAAACGGCATGTCCTGTACACGTATTCCCTGACCCGAGTCGGTAATGGTTACTTTCAAATGCCCAGATTCCAGTTCCGTGTCTATACGTATCGTATCTCCCTGAGCTGTATGTTTGAGGGCATTCGCGGCAAGATTGGAGATCACCTGTTCAATTCGGGTGGGGTCGATGGCGATTAACACATTGGGGATGCAGTTGGGCCCTTTATAGATAAGCCCCTTTGTTAGGACAACATGTTCAATAGGTTTCAACATAGCTTCCAGGACAGGCCCACTGTACATTTCACGGGTTTCCACCGAAATTTGCCCCAATTCCTGAAGTGCATGAACCAGCAGATCCTCCACAAGGCGGGCTGTTTTATCCGTATGGGTCCGCATGACTTCCATATATTCCATCAGCGTTTCCTGATCGTTGCATAGTCCTTCCTCAATAGCTTCTATGTATGCTTTTATCGTGGTAATTGGTGTTTTAATATCATGAGATATATTGGTGATGAGTTCTTTTTGTGCTTGTTCCTGCTGGATACGCAGGTCGTTCATATGCTTGATTTCTGTGCGCATCAGGTCAAACATGGCAAACACTTCGCCCAATTCATTGATCTGGTTGTACTGAATCTTTTCTTCATAATTACCTTTGAGAATGGATTCCGCATGAAGCTTCAATTGATGGATTGGAGAGAGCAGGTGTTTATTCAGTTTTCGTTTCATCCAGACTAGAAATAAACTCAGGATCAGTGACAGGAGCAAGAGTACGCTAATCAATATAACTTGAAAAGTTATTGGTCTCTGAGCCGTAACCATGGCTTGGGGGAAGGAAAAGATGGCATTGCCGATCTGACTTCCCACGGGTCCGTCCATCACGGGAAACGCAATATCAAGGGATTCGTTACCATCCGCAGTCTGCCCGGCGGCATGATGTAGATCATAATGAAGCGATGAACGCAGATTAACTTGGGTTTCTTCGGAGGTAGGGTCGGAGGACAGAATGACATTTCCATCCAAGTTTAGATAAGTAAGCAGAACCCCGGTCTCTCTGGCGGCGGAACGTATGTCTTCACGAATGGTTTGTTCATTGAGATGCTGATGATTTTGCTCCAAAGCGAGTAAGATCGGATTGACCTTGAGGCGAACCTGATTCAGGGACAGGTTGGATTCGCCTGAATTTCGATCTTGTAACAGCATCATCGACAGTGCAAGGATACTTGAAACGATAATAATGAGAAGCCCAAGTGTTGTTAACAACCAGCGTTTGGACCACCTGTTCAATGACATGTGGGTGCCTCCAATCTCACTTATTCGTAATTGAATTTGTAACCGACACCCCATACCGTCTTCAGAACGGTCGGACGCGAGGCATCTGCCTCGATTTTTTCGCGAAGTCTGCGAATGTATACGGTTACGGTATTTTCATCGCCGTAGGTTGCATATCCCCAGATGGCGTCGAGCAACTGGGCTTTGGAGAATACCTGATTCTTATGGCTTGCCAAGTAATAAAGTAATTCGAATTCCTTGGCAGACAGAGAAACTTCCGATCCGTTTAATGTAACTTTATAGGCTTTTTTATCAATCACCAGGTTTCCAAGATGCAGCAGATCTGTTCTGTCTCCAACGGATGTCAGGCTGTCATAACGCCTGAAGTGGGCATTAATTCGTGCTAACAATTCGCTCAGCGAGAAGGGTTTGGTCATATAGTCGTCTGCTCCAAAGCCAAGACCAAGTACCTTATCTGTATCACTGCCTCTGGCACTCAGAATGAGGATGGGGATATTGTTGCGCCTTCTGATCTCTCGACACACCTCGATCCCGTCCATGTCCGGAAGCATAATGTCCAGAATGATGTAATCTGGTTGAATAAGCTCCATGATCTGAAGCCCATCTTGCCCAGTGGCTGCAACGGCAGCTTCATACTGGTTTTTGGTCAGATAATCTCGCAGAATGCGCGAAATATCTGATTCATCCTCGATGATGAGAACTTTGCGCTGGTGGGTTAGCATATGTATCGCTCCAGTATTTTTAATGGGAATCCAATGAGATATATGGATGGGTAAGATGACAGTCTCTATAATTGTACAGTCTTGTTCTATTGGAGTCACATGAAATATTGAAGTGAACATCATTCTTATAAAAAACGTTCTGACTTCCAGTCGTACTGAGAGTTGATCGCAGTTCAATGTATCAAAATAACCCATGATCCTCTTTAAGGTCATGGGTTTCTGATAATGAACATCATACATGCTCCAGATCATCGATAGGCTCATACTGTCTGGATTTGAGATACTCCGCCGGAGACACACCGAAGTGCGCCCGGAATACCCGGTGGAAATAGGAGTAGCTTGCAAAACCGCAGGATTCCGCAATATGCTCCAGTGTCATTTCACTGTATTTCATGCGTTCCAGCGCGGCATTCAGACGGATCTCAATCGCGTATTGAATCATGGTCTGATTGTAGTGCTCCTTGAATAAACGGACTGCACGTGACAGACTGAGCCCTGCATAACGTGCCGCTTCCTCAAGTTTAAACGTAACCGTGGCATGCTCCTCAATGAAACGTTTTAACTTCAGCGCAGAGGAAACTGCCCGATCAGTCTGAATATTTTCTTTAATTGCCCGGTCGATATACAGACATAACCCGCGCAGTAACGCATCCTTTAGCTCCGCATTTTCCTCGAGAGGTCCGCGACGTTTCTCAAGTAACATGTTTCGCCACAGGCTGATGAGTTTATCATCAAGTCCAATTCGGCTCACGGTAGATCGATGCTGCCGTTTCCACCAGTTCTCAATCCAGCTGCCCTCGCAGAACAGATAATAATCTCCGCTGGACAAACGTCCTTCCTTATGTGGTTCATCTACAACGAGATGATAGTCGTCACCAGGTTTGAGCAGCAATAAATCTCCGCTAGTCATCCTGAATTCTTCTTCCTGTACATACACTTTGCACGAGCCTTCGGTCTGCAGACGGAACAGATAGGTTTGCAGCTCACCCCTCATATTATGAGTGAACGCCTTATAGTGATATGAGTAGTCACAGATCAGTACAGATGTCTCTAACGTATCCAAAGATAAAATCCCCCAATATGTACATCCTTTTACATCATAAGTTTAACTTAACATTTACACGAAAACGGAGAGGACAGAAAGAACCTGAAGAAACGAAGTTAAAAGCTTTCTGAAAGAAAGCTGCATCGGAAGCATAAGCTCGCCTTTATCTCCGGATTTTATCCTTTTAAAAAGGAAATTGAAAAAATCTGGGGATAACAGCGATCGGAAGGTTGTTCTGTCATCGGAGTGCCAGTGTAAATATCTTCAGTTGAAATTAGCCACATTCAATTGATGCAAAATGATGGAAATAAAATTTGACCAGATAGTTCATGTTCTGACTATATTGTATATGTTCATTCTAGCCTGTTTTGCGGTAGGATGATACCAGATAGAGCAATGAAAGCAAATTTGAGAACAGAGGTGTATCCTACATGAAAAAACTTAATATTGGTTTGCAATTGTTTACACTCCGTGATGAAACTGCAGCAGATTTTCGTGGTACGTTGCGTAAGGTAGCGGCCCTTGGATATGAAGGTGTGGAGTTTGCCGGATATGGCGATATTCCAGCTGAGGAAATGAAAGCGCTACTAGATGAACTTGGACTGAAAGGATTCAGCAGCCACGTTTCACTACATGCGATGCGCGAGGACTTGCAAAAACAAATCGATTACCTGAAAACGATTGGTGCACAATATATCATTTGTCCGTACCTGATGCCTGAGGATCGTCCCGAGAATGCAGAAGGCTGGACCAAGCTGTTCGAAGAATTGCAACAATATGGAGCTGAAGCAGCGAAACAAGGATTAATCTTCGGATACCATAACCATGACTTTGAATTCCATGGCCAGGTTGGCGATGCCAATGCCTTTGATGCTATGTTCGCTCAAACATCACCGGAAGCGGTGAAAGTGGAAATGGACGTATGTTGGGTTCAATTTGCGGGACAAAATCCGATCGAGTATATTAAACAATATGCGGGCCGCTTGCCGCTGCTTCATCTGAAGGACTTCAGCAAAGACGAACATGGCCAGATGAAAACGCTGGAATTGGGACAAGGTTCGGTTGACCTGCCAGCTGTTATTGAAGGCGCTACGAATGCAGGCGTGGAATGGCTGATCGTGGAACAAGACGTATGTCAGAACCCACCGCTTGAGAGCGTATCCAATAGCTACAACTGGCTGAAACAGAACTATTTGAACCAATTTTAATAGAACCATTGAACGCTGCTAAAATGCTAATCTATTTGTCAAAGGAGACTTATGTACATGAGTAAAATTAAAGTTGCTGTATTCGGCTGTGGAGCCATTGCCGAGCGCAGACATATTCCAGAGTACGCTGCCAATGAGAACGTAGAACTTGTCGCTTTTGCCGATCCGATTGTGGAGCGTGCGGAGAAGATGGCCGAGACTTACGGTGGTAAAGCGTATTCCAGTTACGAAGAATTGCTTGCAAACGAAACAGTGGATGCCGTTAGTGTGTGTACACCAAACTATCTGCATGCGCCAATGGCGATTGCTGCTGCAAATGCAGGCAAGCATGTATTGGTTGAGAAACCAATGGCAGTATCCACTGAAGAAGGCGAGCAAATGATCGAAGCTGCCAAGAAAAATGGCGTGTATCTGATGGTTGGACACAACCAGCGTCTGATGCCTCCTCACGTAAAAGCAAAAGAAATTCTCGACTCCGGCAAACTCGGTAAAGTCCTGAATTTCCGTACATCATTTGGCCACCCGGGTCCGGAAGGATGGAGTGTGGACGGAGCTGAAAGCTGGTTCTTCCGTAAAGAAGAAGCGATTATGGGCGCTATGGGCGACCTGGGCGTGCACAAATCAGACTTCATCCGTTATTTGCTGAATGATGAAGTATCTGAAGTGGCTGGTTTCATCAGCACACTGCACAAGGAAGGCACTAAAGTTGACGATAACGCAACTTGTTTGCTGCGAATGAAGAGTGGAGCGATCGGAACGCTCGTAGCAAGCTGGACACAATACAGAGCTGGAGACAACAGTACAGTGCTGTGGTGCGAGAATGGTGTTATGAAGATTGGAACAGTGGAAGGCGATGAAGTTATTGTTGAGCTGACCAATGGTACAGTTGAGACGTACAAAGTTGGTGCCATGGCTACCAACGAGAAACAAGTGCCGAGTGGTGTAATTGACGCCTTTGTAGAGTCGATTGTAACCCAAACACCTCCTGCGATTTCTGGGGAAGAGGGCTTACGTTCTCTGCAAGTGATCCTGGCAGCATTCGAATCCGAAAAAACAGGTCAGATCATTAAGCTGTAATAGAGTAGCTGCAGGCAAAAGCAAAATGAAACAAAGGACATCCTCCAGTATGATATGCTGGAGGATGTCCTTTGTAGTGACGAATTTAGTAGAACTGCTGAGCAGAATGAGCTAACATTTCGATGAATCTTTTTTTTACAATTAGACTCAGTATGCCAACCTTGATTAATCCATAACCGCCATTAGAAATAATCTTTCCATACTAAATCAAATCTGATTTTTGAAGCAAGCGTCTGACGATTACTGCAGCTTCAGCTCTGGTCATATGATCATTCGGAGAAAGAATTGTACTGCTCTTTCCCATAATGATGCCAGCTTGTATATTGTCAGCGATGCCGTTCAACGCCCAGTGTGATGCTTTTGCCGCATCTGTATACGGATGTAGCACCTTGTCGATGGACGGGTCAGATGGAATGCTCAATCCAGTAATTTTCATCGCCTTAGCGGTTATAACCATCGCTTCTTCACGGGTAATTCTAGCATTTGGATGAAAGCAACCATCCTGTAAACCATTGACTAATTGATACGAGTAGGCCGTATGAATTGCATCATTATACCAGTCAGAAGCTTTTACGTCCGAGAAGGGAGAAACTTCGTTACCTAGCTTAATTCCCAATCCTCGAATGAGGATATCCACAAATTCAGCACGAGTGATCTCTGAATCAGGACGGAAAGAACCGTCTCCTAAACCGTCCACGACCATGCGTGAACCCAAATCGTTGACAGCCTCTCTAGCCCAATGATTCTTACTATCACTAAATTCTATTGGATGCCATATGAGCAGGTATGAGCTATTAGTCAAACTATTTATTTTTGCGTAATATTTTCCGTCAATTAAGACGACTTTGGTAGGAACGTGACGAACGGAGCCGTCAGGTTCGACAACAACGCTTGTTGTAATCTTCTTAGGATCAACATCGTTTGGTATTGTAATCATGCGTTCGATATAGGTGCTAAACTTTGATACAACAATCGTTCTGCCTTCATGTAGGGCTCTAACTGTAAATTCAATCGGTGGAACGACCGTAGTGAAAGCTTCCTTATCCGCTATATTCGCCAACACTTTTGCTGCATCTTCAGTTAGTTTGGCGATTTCAATTTGAAGCTTTATATCTTGAAGAGCGATCGATTTTCCGATTTGGTCGGAGATCGAACTAGTGTTGATTTGTTGCATGGGAAGTGTGTACACAGCTTCATTCGTTCTCATTTCCAGAGTTGCCTGCATCTGTTCCATGGCTTGGATCATTTGCCCGTTTAGTTCAACTACGACGACATCGGACTCGATGTTCACAGGAATGACGACAGTTGCGCCCGGCTTTTCTGTCGCGAGCTTGTCCTCCAGCTTTTTCTGGTCAATCGTTACTGTTAATAACTGTTGCCCATCACGTTTGGAAGTGGCTATTGTTCCTGCGCGCTCTACTTTGCCATTAACGATAATATCTACATCGGCAGTTGGGGTTGGAATTGAATTTCCGTTCGTTGCTGGCGATGTAGGGGCTGTAGGGATTGTAGGTACGGTGACTGACGATGCCGTGACAGCCGAGGTGAATCCACTCTCGACTGCCAATCCTGTAATCTTACCTGTCTGAGCGATAGGGGTCACTTCGAAGCTAATGTACTTTCCGATATCGGCAGCTTGTAATGTATAGGAAAGTGTTGCTGCATTTGGAATGGCGGTCTTGTTAGTCCCAAGTGCATCGACGGAGCGGTACCACTGGAATGTGCTCTTACCCTCCGCATCCGAGTCCTTATCCTGGTAGGTATAGCTTCCGTTTAAAGTTGAACCAACCTGGGCTGTTCCTGTTATGCTTACATTGAGTGCTTGTGGTGCAGCCTGTCCGAAAATAATACCGGACGTGCTCCCTACGTTGTTAAGTCTCAGATCCGCTTGAATGCCATAACCATCCTTACTTATTAAAGTTCCTCCATTGGAAAGCAAGGAGCTTCCTACGGTCATGATATCGGCATCCAGATCAGACGCCTGTACCACATATTTGAATGTCAGTGTATCAGTACGTGAACCACTGTCATATATGGCATTAACGGTGTTGCTCCCAATGGTAACCGGTAAAATTGCACGATTGGTGTACGCTCGTACCGCTTCCGAGAAATGCATCTTAAACAGTAATTCATCGCCTTCATAATACGATTTTGGCTCAGGCATCTCTACTGACGTAATCGTTGGAGTGGCAGCATTTAGAACCATTCGGACACTCGCATAACTGCCCACGCTGGCTTGGCTGGTATTGCCTCCATAATCAACGATCGATCCGTTGGTGCTGTCAAGCAGTCCTAATGCGTCAATAAAAACATCGTTATCGGAAGATTGAACGGTGTAGCGAAATACGAGATCTGTCGATTGTGAGACTGGTGCGTCGGGCACATATACAGCCTGAGCTACCGAACGGCCACCAGCCATTAATGACAAACTTGGGGTCCCGTTAACCTTCACAGGTTCAGAGAAGCGAACCATGAACTCGAAGCTTTCTCCAGTAGTGTAATTCCGATTCATAGGAGTACGAGAGAAAAACTGAACATTAGGGAGGACGGCATCGACGACTACATCCGAAAGGGCCAGTTTATGGATCATGTTTGATACGGGTGTCTGTTGGATTGAGTCGTTGATGCTCCCACCGTTCAATTGAATGGCGTTGCCAATCCTTATACCGTTCAAAGCTTCCTCCCCACTCTGAACAATATACTGGAATATCACTTTGTTTCCGGATACTTCTGCAAACTTTGCTTGATGTTCTGTCGGTGTTTCCGTCGTGCCGAAGAATAATGGGAGATACGGCTCGCCGGTTACGCTCACATCCGTTGGATATAGAAGTGCGAAATTCAAAATATCGCCTTCCTTATAGTATCCGTCAGCAGGGATCTCCGTTATGAACGAAGATCCGCCAGTACTAACTTGTACACCAGAAAGATATGTATTTGTTCCTTCAGGAAAACCGGGAATGATCAAATTAGTAGCGGTATCCCTAATCGTACCTCCATACATTTTCACTTCACTGTCAAGTGTGATTCCGTCGAGGTCTTCAAGTCCAGGTTCTACGATGTATTGAAATATAATCTGATTGGACCCAATGGAGTAAAAAAATTCTGCGCGTACTTCTGTTCCACCGATATTGAGACTGAGATAGGGCGTGCCATACCGCGTATTAACGACGATATTTTCAGAGAATGCGACTGTGAATAAGAGAGATTCGCCCGTAGTATATGTTTTGTCAGCAGGATAACTGACTGAAAGAATAGTCGGAATGACCGTATCTATCTTTATGCCTGTATCCATCACCGATGCACCGTTTGGCCCAAAACCGCTGCCGAGATCAGCGTCCTCCGCAGCACTATTCGTAATGGAGGCACCATTTAATTGGATGGAACCTAGGATTTGAATGCCATCCGCATCATCATCTCCTGATTGAACTGTATAAGAAAATTGCACATACTTCGAGAAGCCGGACACATAGATCGCTTCCCTCACCGTTCCACCAATATCAAGCTTCAGGCTGGGTATTCCGCCGGTCACTGTTACATCTTCATTGAATACTGCAGTGAAGTTGAGCACCTCGCCTGCTTTATATGTTTTGACTACAGGCAAATTCAGCCCCGTAGTTGTTGGTGAAGCTGCACTAGTCTGAATTGCGCCAAGCGAGGTTGTTAAGAGCAGAAACACTAGTAAAGCGGCGGTGAGCTTTTTCAGAACCATGATGACAATACCTCCTCGTTTTTTTGTAATTATATCGACAAAATATCATTGTTCTTTGATAGTAAATCAAAAATTAAAATAGAAGGAGCAAATGATTTTCAATATGCAGAAACTCTGCTGGCGGGTACGCAACCAGATGAGGTTAGTAAAGCTTTTGATAAACCCCCGCAAAAACAAAGGAACCCAAGCAAACATTTTCTGCTTGAGTCCCTTTGCTTTTTGTATTTGTTGTTTATCAGGTTGCATAGCGCGTGAGTCATGTTGAGCAACATTACTATATTTTTGATCATAGCTATCGTTTGCAGACATTAAAAATACTGAGAAAATATTTAAAGACTCACAATCGAATCAAATTCATAACTCAGTTTTATGTAACTAGATATAGACAAATTGAATCGTTTTGATCTATATCTAGCCTTGATTTAAGTAGCTAAAGGTATTATGAGATTGATTATACGCCTGTCGGTCTAGTTTTACTTTCCAGATCAATCCAGGCGATCTCTTCTGAAGTTAATGTGATGCGGGACCCTTCGTCACAGGACAGCAGTTCCGCCTGATTCTGGGCACCGATCAGGGCACAGGTCGGGAAGGACTGATTCAATACGTAGGCCAAGGCGATCTGAATCGCCGTTGTATTTTTGGATTCAGCCAATTCACCGGCACGGCGCAACCGTTCCCAGTTGCCATCACTGTAGAATACACGCACCAGGTCTTCGTTATCCCGAACTTCAGGTGTGAATCGTCCAGTGAAGAAACCACGCGCTTGGGAAGACCAGGATAGCAATGGCAGCTTGGTTTGCTCGTGCCATGCGAGCGTCTCTGCATCTGCAGACACACAGCCTGCCCAGAAAGGTTCGTTTGCTTTGGCGAGACTGAGGTTCGGACTGCTGAATGTGAAACCCTTCAAGCCGTTTGCCGCAGCGTACACATTGGCTTCCTCAAGCCGTTGCCAAGTCCAGTTGGAGGCGCCAATTGCGCCGATTTTGCCGGATTCAATATGTTCGTTCAATGCTTCAAGAATAACACTAACAGGGGTATTGGGGTCATCTCGGTGCAAGGCATACATCTCTACGTGATCTGTCTGAAGACGCTCCAGACTTTCCATCAGGTCGCTGCGGATGGCATCAGCGTTCACGCGTGGCCCATTCTGGTCATGATGTGCGCCTTTGGTGAGAATGACGATCTGGTCGCGGTTACCGCGTTCTTTCATATAACGACCAAGGACTTCTTCACTCTGTCCACCACAATAGATATGTGCTGTATCGACGGTGTTACCGCCAATCGACAGAAAAGCATCCATATTCGTAGCTGCTTTATCGTAGGCATCATGCACGAAATAATCGGTTCCTTTAATCAATCTGGAGACACGTTTACCTGCACCAGCAATTTCGATATATTCCATAAATCGGTTCATCCTCTCAATTATAGTGTAATTCGTGTGCGTTCTTCCGCTGAACGAAGGCAAGCTTCCAGCACTTTCATATTAGCTACCGCATCGGAAGGAGCGAAGCGCAGATCTTTGCCCTGAAGTACAGCACGTGCCATATCATCTCCTTGTAGAGCGTAGTGGTTCACTTGCTGGACTTCAATCTCTCTGCGTTCACCACCTGCTGTGACATAGAAGTTGGAACTGCGATCCTGACGACCGATAAAGGCCGAAGGCACCTCAATGATGCCATCAGAACCTAGAACCTCCAGCGTGTTTCGGAAGGCTGCCCACATGCTGCTGTCAAACGTCACACCAACGTGATTATCGAATTCCAATAGTCCGGAAGCCATCATATCGACCTGATCATGCTGTGGGGAGAACATGCCAATAACGGTAACTGCACTTGGTTCCTGACCAAGCAGCAGACGTGCTACGCTGATGGAATAACATCCGATATCATAAAGTGCACCGCCACCCCATTCTTTACGAAAGCGAACGTTGCCGGAGGAAGCGGAATTGTTGAACGAAAATGTGCTGTGCATACCGCGGATCTCACCGATCTCACCGCTGGCAATGATATCTCGGATCTGCTCATAACGTGGATGATGGCGGTACATGAATGCTTCCGCGAGATGCACACCTGCATCTGCGCAAGCTTGAACCATTTCCTGAGCTTCCTGCTCTGTCAGAGCCAGTGGTTTTTCGCACAAAATATGTTTGCCTGCTTCAGCAGCCCGGATCGTCCATTCCCGATGCAGATGATTAGGCAGCGGGATATATACGGCATCAATGGAATCATCAGCGAGCAAAGCTTCATAACTGCCATAGGCCTTGTCGATCCCGAGTTGTTCGGCCGTCTGCTTGGCTTTATCTTCGTCTCGACTGGCAATCGCGGTTACTTCATTCAACTCGGATTGCTGCAAGCCAGGAATGACGGATTCCACAGCAATGCTAGCGCTACCAAGAATGCCCCAACGCAATTTTTGAACTGAATTCATGTGTTGTATCCTCCTGTGTATAAATGTATATTGTGATTATAATGAATAGACCAACGAATTAAAATGATAATATATTGAAGTTAGTTAACACAATATTGTTGATCAAGGAGAACTGGCTATGATGAGACAAACCGTATTGCTTACCCTGCAGGATATTCCATATTTTTGTTATCCTGAATCCGTTGGACATTATATGGATCACGTCCAGCATTCCGTGTTGCGGGAGGCAGGTGTACTGAACAACTTTAATATTCACTACGTCGCTTCAGGCAAGGGATTTGTGGAGGTGGATGGGGTGGTGCATGAGCTTCGCGCAGGTCAGGCTGTACTCTATTTCCCGCAGCAGCGACAGCATTATTATAGTAGTGAAGATGATCCGTGGGATGTACGATGGGTTCATTTTTACGGTGAACGTCTGCATGATTATATGATCGAGCGGGGGTTACATCGCAATCTATTGTGGACACTGCGACAACGCAGCTCTTGGGAAGAGGCTCATCTGGCCTTGCTGACTGAAGCGGAACAGAACACCATGCTGCGTCCGGCTCAGCTATCCACACTGACCTATGCTGTACTCGCCGAGTTCGTGCAGCATGCAGTACCTTTAAAGAGCACACGTACTACAAGTAAGGCGGAGAGTCGGGTTCTTGCACTTCTTCCACAGATGCAGCAAGAGGCATGTCAACCTTTCCTGTTACAGGACTGGGCGGATCTTGCAGGTGTGAGTTCGTATTACTTTTGCAAAATGTTCAAGAGTGCTGTGGAGATGACGCCCATGGAGTTTATCACTCGTTCACGACTACAGATGGCGAAGCAATGGTTACTCGAACGGCCTACGGCGAATATTGGACAGATTGCGGAGGAAGCAGGGTATCCTAATGCCAGTTATTTTAACCGTCAATTCATGGCTCACGAGGGGATGACACCTACAGATTATCGTGGATTGTATCACAATTAACCCAGATCCTTGCGATGTTTCCAGCGCTTAAATTGCAGTAGTTTGACAGAGAGCTTAATCAAGTCTATTATGGATAAATTAAATCCGTGTATAATGAGGTGCCCTCATGAAATATTCAAAAGCGACAAATTATGCTTTGCATACGATGCTTCATCTTGTAAGTACTGCCCCCGAACAGCTGGTTAGTGTACACCAACTTGCAGAATTGCAGAAGGTATCACCAACCTATCTGTCCAAAATTTTGACCAAATTGGTTAAGGCGGGCATGATTGAATCCACTTCTGGTGCCAATGGTGGCTACCGGCTTAGTCGTAAAAATCCCGACCCTTCTTTTCTGGAGATCATTCATGCGATTGAAGGTCAGGCGTCCCTGTTCGAATGTACCCAGAATCATAACGCAGGCTGTTTGATCCAGCAGGTGATGGTGCAGGCGGAAGAAGAGATGGAGAGTTTCTTGCACAATAAGAAAATGTCAGAACTGGCCTCCCAGATGAAAAGTTGGAGTGCACAGCAGTAACTTTGGGTTAGAAGTGAGGCTTTAATTGATGGGATTAACTCGTCTAGCATAGGTATATTCAGATCTTTCCTCAACCTCGCGAGAGGTAAGGAAAGATTTTTTGTATCGTTGTGCCTAATAGAAGTCGGATGGTACAATAAGGAAGGTATAGGTCCATACATACTTGATCCAATCTTACATCACATTTTACATCTCTGGAGGGACAACACATGAGCCAATCAACGATCACAGGACTGGAACAATTGCTCGCACTGGAAAACATTCGAAACACCAAAGCGCGCTATTGCCGCTATATTGATACGAAACAATGGGACATCTTGGGTGATGTGTTTGCTCCGGATGCAGTGGCCGATTTCAGCACAGAAGGCAATCCAATTCCGGTATTAACGGGCCGCGATACCATCGTACAAGTATTCCGTGATCTGGTGGATGTTGCCGTAACCGTGCATCATGTTCATAGCGCCGAAGTTGAATTTGTATCCGAGAATGAAGCGAAGGTCATCTCCCCAATGGAAGATTGGGTAACGTTCCCGGAGGGCAATGAGAACAAATCCTTCCACGGATTTGGGCACTACCACGAAACTTTTGTCAAAATCGACGGCCAGTGGTACATCAAACATACAACTCTGAAACGTCTTCGTCTGGACCTGTTTGAATAGTAGAATCCGTGTAGAAGAATAGAGAAGTTGGTCAACCCTAAAATAACGGCCCCGAGGGCGTCCTTGGGTTTTTTTTATATTTGTGGGAGAGATGCAGCAGCTGACACATGCATAGAAAATAGGTAGAAAAAAAGTCAGGTTCAGAACCCGTGGGTCCTTTCCTGACTTCTTTTAGTTAAGATGAAATTTTAGATCCGAATACTTGTTTTCGTGACTTCCCGTGACTGCATTCTCAGATACACCTGAGAGAATATAACGGATGCCAGTGCGACCACGGTCATACCCCAGAAAATATTGGTGTACGCCGAGGACAACGGCATGTTTTGCATCGCAGTCAACGCTACACCAGTGACAGCAACACTGAAAGCACCGCTGAAGAACTGACTAAGTTGGAACAGTCCCATACCTGCGCCCACCTGATCCATGGTCAGATTACCAGACAATTCATTGGACACGCTGGTGGTCAGGGATGAGAAACCAACGCTGAGCAGGACATACACGGCCATGATGGCGTAGGTGTTATTGTCTGCAAATAAAGCGAACAATCCCGCAGCGGCTAGTAGCAGCCATGGTGCAAACTTCAGTAGCAACGTATTGCCATGTCGGTCAATCATACGGCCGATCCGGTTGGACAGCAGCATGGACACGACTGCACCCGGGAAGATGACGAGCCCGGATTGAGCAGGGGTCAGTCCATACAGATGCGCCAAAATTTGCGGCAGCAGGAACAGCGTTGAGAAGTTATTGATGTACGATACAATCCCCAGCGAGCTGAGGATCATATATTTTTTGTTTTTAAACAGAGCAGGTTGAACAAAAGGATCTGCCGCGCGCCGAATTCGGAGCCAGAACAGGAGCAGTGCCGCAGCACCGATGACAAGTGTGAACCACTGACGGGAAGTCAGGAATAACAGCACACCGGTCGTACCGATGGCGAGAAGCACGGCACCCAGCAGGTCAAATGAACCTTTTTGCGGTGTTTCCCGCGGAAGCAGTTTGAAGAATACAGGAATCAGGAATAAAGTTAATCCCGTAACGATAAACAGATCATGCCATCCCAGAAATTGAGTAATGCTTCCGCCGATGACGGGACCAAGCCCAAGCCCCAGTGAACTCGCGGACATGATGACAGCCATCGATTTACCCCGGCGATCATTGGGAATGTATCGTGTAATCAGCACAATGGCGAGACCCGGAACCGAAGCAGCACCTGCAGCCTGGATCAGACGTGCAATGAGCAAAATGATGAAATGATTACTGAAGAACCCAAGAACGGATGCTGCACCAAGTAACGTAAGCCCGGTCGTGAATAATGTACGAATAGGTATGAAATCCGATAGACGTGAGAACGTAATCGAGGAAATGGCAAATACAATGGAATACCCTGTAACAATCCATGAGGAAGCGACGGAAGTAAGCATGAATTCAGCTGCAATTTTGGGCAGCGCCAGATTAAACATCATTGTATTCATAACAACGAGTACAACGGTGAAGCCAAGCAAGCCTACAATTAATCCTTCCTGTATTCCGGTCCGTTCCCCTGATGATGCGGTTGCGGTGTTGTTCATAAAAACCTCCTAAAGTGATGTGTATTTCGCAACATTTCAGAAACGGTGTGTAACATTTGCAAAATGTAGTATGATGTCAATCCCGTGCCTGACAGCAGGGGTTACATAACGAAATCATTAAAGTTCGATTGGTATCGAACATTAGAAATATATCATGGATCTGTGTTAGAATACAATGCATAGTCTGAAAAAAGGAGACTACCGTATGAAAATTTTACATCATCCACAGGTGTCAGATATTGAGCTTTCCTCCGTGTTATATGCGTTAAGCGACCCAACCCGTCTTGGGATTGTTGCGGAAGCAGCCAGAAGCGGGGAGCAACCGTGCAGTCATTTTCATGCACCTGTTGTGAAGTCAACGATGTCGCACCACATTCGCACGCTTCGGGAAGCCGGAGTTATCCGGGTCAGAGTGCAGGGCACACAGCATTTTCTCACCCTGCGATCCGAAGATTTGGAAATGCGCTTTCCAGGTCTCTTGCAACCGTTATTGCAGGCCGCAGCTCAGTCGAGCACAGATCTTTCCTAAATGTTGTCCTTTCTTCAGGTTGAAGAGAGGACATTTTTATTTTCTGAAACTGAACAACCTCTAATACTGATGCGACATTCTGTGTCGTACCATGCCCTCTATAATAACGGTGAACACAAAAACATATCGAAAAGAGGTTCACAACCATTGGCAAAAACCAAAAGAGGACGCGTCTTGTGGAGTCTTCCTTCCAGGGGCCGGGGAACATGCCCGGTGTGTAGCAGTACCCGAATAAAATTGTTGTATACGCAAACAAAAACAGACGGTACAAGTCTGAAAGTATGCAAGAAGTGCTCCAAAGCAGTGCAATCCAGAGTGGATAAGGCACACGTCTGACATATCAGGCCTGTTCTTCGGAACGGGCCATGTCTTTTGATATAATGGAATATATTAGGGTTGGCTGAGATGGGGGCGGGAAGATGAGTAACATGCATCGGATTCACTGGTTTGACGAACAGATTCGGGGTGGGCGTTTTCCGAATAGCAGCTGGCTTGCCCGTGAATTTGAGATTTCTCGTCGTCAGGCTCAGCGTGATATTGAATATATGGCAAGTTCCCTGCGAGCCCCTTTGGTGTATATGGCGAAATATCGGGGCTATTGTTACGAGGATCAGACCTTTCGATTGCCCCATTTGTATATGACAGAAGAAGAGCAACGTGTGCTGAAATATCTGGCGTATCGATATCGACATTGCGATTATGATCAAGCAGACACGGTGAAACGTGTAGCACATTTGCTGGAGCGTTTTACGTTGGAGGAACAACAGATGGGAAGTAGCGAGCTTCCGGTGTTTTCGGCGCAGCCGAAGCAACTGCAATTTTTTGAATTATTGTCCCATGCCATAACTGACTTGCGCAGAGTACATATTCATTATAGGGATCATGATGGAGAACGGCAGTTTTCCTTGTGTCCATTAAAGATGATATCCCAGTATAACGCCGATTACGTGGTGGGTTATGAAGCAGATCCCGTGCAGCAAGTGGCGATTCGCTTGGAGGGTATTGTCCATGTATCGATCACGGAAGATAGATTTGAGTACAGGTTAGATACCCTCCTAGGTGGATGGGAAGAACCACTGCCTGTGCGTAAACCGTTTGTTGCTGAGATTCGCCTGAAAGAATTGCATCAAATGAACCAATGGCAAGGGTATCGTATTCGGGCTAGGCAAGATCAGATTTATTCAATTGAATTTTATGACACGGACGCTTTCTTGCAGCATTTGTTTGTTAGCGAATGGGAGGAACTTTTGTCTCCTGGGTGGCTTAGACGCAAGCTTCAGCAAAACGCAGAAGGGTTGATCCACAGGCTTGGAACAGTAGAGTAAGTCAGTAAACAGGTAACAAACGAGCAGATGCAGAGCAAGCTACTGTTTCTCGTAAATACATGAGGAAAACCACCATGGAGAGGAGCTTTTTCTTTGGCTGAGAATATTTTAGATAACCTCATCATGAAGCGGGAGTCCAAATCGTACGTGGATAGTCTGCATGCGATACTAACCCATTCGGGCCAGTTTCAAGGTTCCAAGGTTGTACTTGCCGGATTTACGGGCATGGCTTTCAAGCTGTCGGTGCATCGCAGACTACTTCCCATGTCGGTTACAGCGTATGGACAATGGGGGGAAGCACATCGTCCCGGAGTCGATAACCTGGGGATATTCACGATCTGGGATGGGGGACGTACACGTCATTCCACGTTCGGTTATTACCAGCAGGATGCAGTGAACTGGGTGAGACGTAGTATTGAAGAAGGTACTGGTGTGATTTACTGGATTCCTGAGTTCGGTGTTATTCATGGATATGATGACAGTGACCGCATCTTTTATGTGCAAGATGGATGGAGCAAGGAACCGCAGATTTTGTTGTATGATAATTTCGGCCTGAACTTTACCGGATTTTGGTATTGTCAGGTGTTTGGTGATCAGACCCACATCCCTGAACAACAGATGTTGCTGGAATCCCTGCGACTGGCGATTGAGGATTGGGATATTCCCTATCGTCTGTTACCTGATCAGAATATTGCTTCAGGTAGGAAGGCATATGATGTGTGGGTGGAGGCCCTGCGGAGTGGGGATTTCGATGAATCCGGTGCAGCTTATATTTTGGAATCCTTCTGCCATTCGCGAACCGAAATAAGGATGTATTTGCAGGGTGTTCGAGGGATATGGAACGAACTGGACCAGGCTTGTGCATGTTATGAACAGCTTGGTACCTTAATTGACCAAATGAAAGGATACATAATTCAGCAGGAGAATAGACATGTCTTGGGACCACATACCACAGAAGATCTAGCACAGGTACTAGTGAAGGCGAAAGCACTGGAAGAGCAGGCTATTGATTATTTTCGAGTGATATCCAGGAAGCATTCTGACCGTAAACGGTCCACTATACCACGGTGGGGAGCACATTCCGCACGATAGGATTAGAGAGGAAGAGAGTGAAGGATGATGGCGACAAAAGTAGTATTGCAGAACTGGATTCAATCCCCGCAAGCTGTGAATTTAGCTGATGAATACAGATCATGGAGCGGTGTGAGCGCGTATACAGATGCGTTGTATCGCATTTTATTACATAAACAGTGGACGGATTTCCCACGCTACACGATTGCAGGCATGACAGCAAGTGCATTCCGATTAGTGGTGGATCGGCGTCTGACGTCAGAATCAATTTCGGCATACAACTGGATGGCAGAGAACTTTGTCGCAGCTGACTTCATTGGTGTGACGGCGAGCCAGGCAGCGGGCTTTTCGTTCGAACCAACCTTTCCCCTGTATCAGAAGCAGGCTCTGCTGGACATTAAAGCTTCCATTGACCGGGGCGTAGGTGTGATTCTCTGGCACGATCAATTTGTCATTGTTACTGGATATGATGATGTGGAACGGGTGCTATTCATCTGTGAAAGTAAAGGCAATGAAATCATTCGTCTTTCTTATGATTCATTTGGCAGGAACAGTACGCCTTACTGGTACTATCAGGTGTTGGAATCTCATGAATCTGTGGATCTATGGGAAGTTTGCAAGGAATCATTAATTCAGGCCGTATACAAATGGGAAACCCATGACTACATGCTGCCCCCCCAGGATTATGCCTGTGGAGCGGCTGCGTATACGGTTATGGCTACTACTTTGCAGGCTGGAGCATATGATACAGAACAAGCGGCGACTGTACTGCGCTATTATGCCAGATCAAGACTGGACATCGCCTCTTATGTTGCAGGGCTGGCGTACCTATCAGATCGGATGGTTCATGTCATGCATGAGTATGCATTGCTCGCAGAACTGTATTCGCAGATTGTTGATGTAGTTAATGATTCAATCTCATGGAATACGAAGGAACCGAAATGTGTGCAAAACGTGATTGAGCTTATCCGAAAGGCAGGAGTGACCGAACAACGTGCCATTGATGCCATTAAACGTGCCTTTCCAGAGACGATACACAATCGCTTTGATGACGTAGGTTTAAGATGAATGAAGCATGATAGCTAACATATTGAAAAGCTCAGCTGAATAAAACCGGAGAGGCGACAGCCGATCCGGTTTATTTGCATTGAACATATATGCACATCAATTCATGTGATCCACGCTAATAATAATTTCACAAGAAAAAATAACCAAAATTTTAATTTTGGGGTAATCCAAACCCCCTCTTGTTCCGAATATTATATTAGATGGTCTTTTTTGGATGATGATATTCAAGGACAACAGGGGGCGGGAGTATGGTACATAATCCGGAAACCATTCAGGAGTGTATCGAACATGCACGGCAAAGGCTCTATCAGATTGCAGCTCAATACCCGGAACTGTGGCATCCGGAGGTTATTCGCCAATCCATGATACTGGATGAGTTAATTAATGAATATAACAACGCGACTCGCGGGAGAACGAATTCGAATCAACTGAAATCATGATAATGAACTTATTGAATACTCTTATAGAATGAAGAAGAATCCCATGAAGGGATTCCGTGTGTTTGCCTTACTCTTTTACCGCCCCGAGCACAATTCCCTTTACGAAGAAACGCTGCAAGAACGGATATACGAGCAGAATCGGTAGGGCGCCAATAAAGATCTGAGCCGCGTTCACCGTACGCTGAGACATGTTTTGAAGCTGTGTGGCATCCACGTTCATATTAGAGAAATCCTGCTGTACGATAATGGTCTGCATTAACGTGGCAAGTGGATATTTGGAAGCATCATTCATATAGATCAACCCGTCGAACCAGGAATTCCACTGACCTACCATGGTGAATAAAGAGATCGTGGCAATGGCGGGCATGGATACTGGCAGATAGATTTTGAACAGTGTCGTGATATGATTGGCCCCATCAATGAATGCAGCTTCTTCCAGTTCCTTCGGTACGTTGCGGAAAAAGTTCATCATCAGAATCAGGTTCCAAACAGCGACCGCTCCTGGCAAAATCAATGCCCACATCGTATTAATCAGTCCCAGCTTCTGAATCAAAATATAGGACGGAATCAATCCCCCGCTAAACAGCATCGTAAAGATGAAAAACCACGCATATAACGAGCGCCCCTTGAAATGCAGACTCTCCTTGGATAACGGATAAGCCGTCAGAAAGACAAGTGTCATACTGAGCAGTGTGCCCAGAACCGTACGCTGGACTGAGATCCAGAGTGCACTGAGAAAGTTACTGTTACCAAATGTTTTGGTGTAGGCGTCCACCGTAAAATCAATCGGCCAAAGTGTCACCAGATTGGCGGATGCGGCCGCTTTGCCACTGAAGGAAACGGCCAGAATATGGACCAGCGGCAGGATGCACAGGATCGAGACGGCCGCGATGAATATCAGGTTAAAACCATTGAATATACGGTACCCGGTTGTTTTGTGATACACCTTGATTCCCCCTTAATGCATTATGCTAACCCTTTAGAAAATACGATAATTGGCGATTTTGTAAGCCATCCGGTACGCAGAGATGACCAGGAACATCGCGACAAATGATTTGAATAGGCCAACGGCGGTCGCAAAGCTCATTTTGCCATTCAAAATCCCCATCCGATAGACAAAGGTATCGATAATATCGCCTTTCTCATACACCAGCGGATTGTACAGGTTAAAGATCTGGTCAAAACCTGCATTCAGGATATTGCCCAGCGATAACGTACCTACCACGATAATCATCGGCACAAGTGCAGGCAGGGTAATATGTAATGTCTGTCTGAGCCGAGTTGCCCCGTCCACCTCGGAAGCCTCATACAATGCAGGATTAATGCCCGCAAGTGCTGCCAGAAATACAATTGTACCGAATCCAAATTCCTTCCATACATCACTGACAACCACGGTTACACGGAACCAGTCGCCATCCCCCAGAAAGAAGATTGGTTCAACACCAGCCGCCGCCAGCACCTGGTTTACCAGTCCACCTTCCGGTGATAACATATCGAGCAGAATACCGCCCAGGACAACCCAGGACAGGAAATGGGGCAGATACACCAAGGTCTGTGAGAAACGTTTAAACGTGGAGTTCCGTACCTCATTCAGCAAAATGGCGAACACTACGGGGGCCACCAGTCCGGCCACAATCTTCATCGATGCGATCAGCACCGTGTTCCAGATGACCTGAACGCTGTCGGGATATTCGAACATGAACCGGAAGTTGTCCCAGCCCACCCATTTGGAGCCAGTGAACCCCAGCCACGGTTTGAAGTCTTGAAAAGCAATAATAATGCCGCCCATGGGCACATAGGCAAACAGTAAAGTGAGCAGTACAGCAGGCAGCAGCATCAGATGCAGCGGCCACGTGCGTTTGAAATTCCAGCGAGTACGTTTGCGTGGATGGGGTGTCATTTTTCGTACCGGCGTATTGGTTGTTAGCGGTTGTTCCATAGCCATCAGGGTCCCTCCTTTATCTCGTCCACCCCCGGCAACATGAGGCGAGCAAGCCTCTGCACAGAGTGGAGCAACTGAATTATAGCAATGGAAAAGGGCGGACTATAGAACAACATTTCAATGCGGATGTTGAAATATTAACTTGTTGATGGAAACAGGGGATTTCAAGTCACAGGAAAGCGGGAGAACAAAAAATCATATAGAATTGTAAGGGCTTTCAATATAAAATAAGACTTCGGTGTAGAACGACTTCAAATTCAGGGACAGGGTGAAACGATGAAATTCACAGTATTTGCGAAGACGGTCATTCTCTTAATCTGCCTGCTCGTACCCATTCTGCTGCTCTATACATACGCGAACCAGGCAAATGTCGATATGGTCGTTGAAGAGAAACAACAGTCGAGTCTGAACCAGTTCAATTACTTCAGTTCCCAGGTGGATAAAAATATCGAGCAGCTCTCGCTGTATGGCCTGACATTGCTGCGAGATCCAAGTATCCTGCATTACCGTTACATGACGGACTCAACCAGCCAATATGAGAAGAACAGTATCTATCTGGATATTCTCGACAAATTATCGTTGTACCAGTCCACCAGCCGTTGGAAGAACGATATTACCATTGTGCTGCCCCAAGCGGAACTTGTGTTGTCCACCATGTCCAGCCGGACGGTCTACGATGAGAAGATGTTGACGTTTCCGCAACCAGGCCAATGGCAGCTGGAGCAGGGGAGTTTCACCTACTTTTTCACGGATAACTACGAGTGGAATGAAAAACCGGTGAATACAGGCGTGCGAACGGTGATGGAGATTAATTTTGACCCGATGAACGTGGTTGCCATGTTGGATGATTTCAAAGAAACGCAGGGCGGAGATCCCTTTTTGCTCGTACCAGGTAACGATCCGTTGCTGAACCGTACGGCAGACCCTGAACTGGTCGATGCAATCTTGCGTGATATCCCCTTTAACGGACCGGAGAGGGAAGGAAATCATCAGCTGGAGGTAGGTGACAAGCAATATCTGGTCAGTTACGTGCACTCCAAACAACTGCAAGCCGTTTATGTGAACCCGGTGGTATTGGACGATCTGTTGAACCCAATGGACAAGAGCCGAAATATGTTTATTACCTCCATTCTGTTACTGCTCGTGCTGAGTATCGGGGCTGCACTGCTTTTGTATCGAAAAGTTCAGGTGCCTATCCATCGCTTGATGAGAGGCCTGCAACAGATTCGCAAAGGACAGTTGTCCACGCGGATTCCAGTCGATCACTCCCGTGATGAATTCGCGTATCTGACCCAGAGCTTCAACCATATGGCAGAGCAGATTCAGGAGCTGATCGAGAAGGTATACGAGGAACGTATTCGCTCACGGGAAGCAACACTGAAACATCTGCAATCACAGATCAATCCCCATTTCCTGTACAACTGCCTGTTTTATATCAAAAATATGACCCAGCTCGGCAACCGGGAAGCGGTGATTGCCATGTCGCTAAGTCTGGGAGACTACTATCGCTACATTACGCGAGGCGAGAATGACATGACGACAGTGGAAGAAGAAATCCGTCTGCTGGACCATTATCTGTCCATTCAACAGATGCGGACCAACCGGCTGACCTACGAGATCGCCGTACCGGAGCAACTGATGCAGCTCCATATTCCGCGGCTTCTCATTCAACCCATCGTAGAAAATGCGGTGATCCACGGCATTGAACCGATGGAAGGCAGTGGGCATATCGTCGTAACGGGGATGGCGGTACCCGAACATATGGAGGGAAGGAAATATACAAGATATAGCCTGTTTGTAGACAATGACGGTGTCACGCTGACAGCGGAAGAGATTGCCGAATTGGAGCAGGAGATCAATGAACCGATGGGCGAGGAGATTGGAACAGGCACGTGGAATGTGCACCAGCGTCTCGTTACGCGATATGGGCTGTCGTCCGGGCTTCATTTTGGAGCGATTCCCTATGGCGGACTTAGTGTAGAAATTCGATGGTTTGAGGAGGAACAACCGCATGATGAATCTGATGGTCGTGGATGATGAACATTCGGCAGTGGAGTCGATCGCTGTCTCCATACCGTGGAGAGAACACGGGATTGGTCAAGTATTCAAAGCTTATTCAGTCAAAGAGGCACTGGAACATATGTCAACACATCAGGTCCATATTATTATCACGGATATCCGAATGCCGGGTCTTTCCGGTCTGGATCTGGTCAGTCATATAAGGCAAAAATGGGAACAGACAAAATGCATTATTTTATCGGGGCATGCTTCCTTCGATTATGCAAAGCAGGCGCTCAAACATGGAACAGTCAGTTATCTGCTCAAACCGGTCCGGGACGAGGAACTGATCGAATCCGTGCAGCAGGCCGCTGTGCAGATTCGCCTGGAGGGTGAGAAACAAATGCTGCATCAGCGGGCCATGTATTCAGTGAGAGAACATCTGCCGGAGAAGCGGGCGGAGCTGATGAAGGATGTGCTGTTAGGACATAAATTTGCGAATGACGAACTTGTAGGCAAGCTGGAGCAACTGGAGATCGGGTTCCGTCCACAGGATAAAATGCAACTGCTGCTCATCCGGTATGATGACCATCAACCCACACATAAAGCGTTTCGACTGATGAAGTACGCCATCTCCAATGTGGTGGAAGAGATCTACGGCAGTACCCATCATCTCTGCCATACAGATGACGCTTACGATGACCTGGTCTTTATGGCAAGTCCCAAACAAACCCAATCCGAACCGGAAATGTTAATGGGTCGGCTTGGGGAACGATTAATCCACAGTGTAAGGCAGTATCTGAACGCGACCATTTCCCTGTCCGTTAGTCGTATGGGGCGATTCCCGGATCAGGTGCCCCAGCTATATCATCAAGCCGTGAGTGCTCTTCGTAAGCAGGCAGAGGCGGGCAAAGGATTGCATCTGAATGCGGCGGCAGGAACCAGTGGGGCCACATTGAAGTCACTTGCAGCACTGTATGAACCGCCGGGTCTAACGACTTTGATGGAAGCGGGGCGCATGGAGGATGCACACCTGAAGATTGATCAGATCTTTGCCGAACTGTCGAACAGTGTGTTCCCGGAGCATGTGTATGTGGCTTTTCATTATCTGGCGGCAGCATTCTCAACGATGGCTCATCGGGAAGGAAGACAGTTAACCGAAGTGCTTGGCGAGCAGTATCAGCAGTTGCTCAAGGATGGTTATGGTATCTCGCTGCGTAGTCTGGAAACGTGGACTCGGTCTGTAATGCAGCAGTGGGCTGAGAGCACCAGCGAGGTGGGACAGGATGCCGGATCAACGCTGATCAGGCAGGTGCAGCAATGGATTGATCATCATCTGGGCGAGGATCTGTCGTTGCAGGTCATTGCCGGAGAGGTGCATCTGCACCCGGTATATCTGTCCAAAATGTACAAACAATCCACAGGTGAAGGCATTAGTGATTATATTATCCGTTCCAGAATGGAACGTGCGGTTCATTTGCTCAAGCATACGGCGATGAAGATCTATGAAGTTGGTCAGGAAGTGGGGTACAACAACACGCCTTATTTCATTCAGGTGTTCCGCAAACATTATGGACTGACCCCGCAGGATTTTCGGAACGGTTAACAAATCAATATGAACATTGAAATTGTGATATATGTTTGCCTCCCCGGCTGCACTATCCTTTTCATGTAAGGTGCATTTGGTATCAATCGACTTGGCACAAAGGGTATCCAAGTTACCTGAGGAGGGGTTAGTTCATGTATAGAAAAATGATGACGACATTGCTCGCAATCACGATGGTTGCCGTAACGGCATGCAGTTCGGGGGCCAAGGAAGAGCCAGCGAAGGAAGCCGCTGCACCACTTGCTCTGCAAGACGGGAAGTATGAACCGGCGGTACAGATGAGCTATTTGCGGGCCTGGAATGATGATACGAAATTCAAGAACGGGGAAACGGCACAGAACAATGTGCATACCAAATGGGCAAAGGAACGGCTTGGCATCGATCTGACCACACCGTGGGCCGTTTCGGTGACCAATGATGCATTTTACACGAAATTGCGCCTGTCCCTGTCGGCTAACGAAGAACTGCCGGATATCGTCTCCATTCGGGGAGACTACAATCTGGTGCGGGAATTAATTGAATCCGGCAAATTTGCCAATGCAGGCGAGTTGTTTGACAAGTATGCTTCGGACACATGGAAACAGGCATCCGAATCGGCACCGGAAGAATGGTATCCGTACATGTATGAGGGCGAGCGTTACGGCATTCCAATCTTCGATTATGCCTACAACGGCGATTCGGTCATGTTCATCCGTGAAGACTGGCTGAAGAAGCTGGGACTGGAAGAACCAAAAACCATGGATGAGCTGGTTACGGTCATGGATGCTTTTACGAATCAGGACCCGGATGGAAACGGCAAGAAAGATACGTATGGTCTGACCGTGGGCATGAAGAATGCGCTCAATACCTGGATGACGGAATCCGGCTGGATCTTCGGCATGTACAACACGATGCCTGGACAGTGGAATGATGCTGGAGATGGAACACTACAATATGGCTCCATTCAGCCAGGTGTGAAGGAAGGCCTGACAACCATGAAAGATTGGTTGTCCAAGGGTTACCTGCCCAAAGAAGCAGGTGTCTATGACGAGATCAAGGCAGCAGAACTGTTCACCGCAGGTAAAGCAGGCATTATCGTGGGGCCACACTGGATGCCAAACTGGCCGATTGATGATGTGAAGAAAAATGTGGACGGTGCCACATACAAGGCGATTGCCTTACCTACAGGGCCAACAGGCGAGAGCCATCAACATGGTTCCGGGGCAAGCAATGGAGTGGTGCTGATTAACAAGGATATGGCGAATCCGGAGATTTTCTTCACGTATCAGAATTATCTGTTCGACAACTTTGCGAACCCTGAAGTGGGCAGTGAGTTCGAGCATGGCTTTGCGCAAGGATACGACTATGACATCGTGGACGGCAAAGTCGTTGGTGAAGCCGAAGTGAAGGACGGCGTATCACCACTCAAATATACGATTACGTATGATGGTGCACGGATTCCAAATCTGATGATGGATACGCTGGCGGAACTTGCGAAGGGCAAAGAGCCGGAGACACCTTTTGAGAAAAATACGAAGATTGCGAACAAACCTGAAGTATTTGTGGCCGCTGAAGTGGTCGTTGCGAACAAAGATAATGCGATCAAGAACAAGTTCACCGGGGCACCGACGGAGACGATGAAAATGAAGAAGGACGCGATCGACAAGCTGGAGAAGGATACGTTCAGCAAGATCATCTATGGCCAAGTGGGCATTGAGGAATTCGATGCGTTTGTAACGAAGTGGAAATCCATGGGCGGCGATGATATTACCGCCGAAGTGAACGAATGGTATAAGACCGTTAATTAATAAACAAAGCAGGGTAGAACGATGAATTCATCGGATCTATCCTGCTTTTTGGTATGTCTTAGACCGATTATGACTCGCAGCGGACAAAGGTAACGTTTTTTCCTAGAATCACATGATCCACCTTCCATCCGGCATTTAACCAGGATAGCGCCTGTGTATGATTCATGGAATTATTCACCCACCATTGTTCGCGATTATACGCTGTAGGGGGTAACGTAAATCCGAGAATCTCTTCAAGCTCTGCATATGTAAGGGTGATTGAAACCTGATTCAAATAGTTTTCCAAAGGGAAGTATTTGCTGTAGCTCATTTCGTTAGACCTCCTGAAAAGGAATACAATGATTATACAACGTGGTCATGATGATAGCGAGGGCATACCGAGAGCCTACATAGATGTGAAAGGCATCCGTAGATCTCTTTGACTAGGGCGTGTCTTAAATACCACTTATGGTTATCTTTCACTACCTTTTCTCCCCCTGCTGCCTTATTGTTCGAGGTGTACTTGAGAGAGTAAAATAATAGGTAGTATGCGAACATCAATACGTATTTATAACAGAGATGCTCCGGAATGATCCGGGATTCATAGAGGTTCAAGTTTGGTTGATAAACATCATTAGATGCATGGGAAGGCAGGAGATTCGATGAGTACACTTTATGACCAGGCAATGGAAGAGATGATGACGACGATCCATGAATGGTTTGATGAACAGGAAAAGCGGGATGACTTGGAAAATGTTACGGAGCGAACTACGCTTCAAATGGGTATCTTTAATGACATTTTGCTGGATTATAGACCTGGACGGACTACAGTGGACAGTGTGGATCTGGGTTTGGATGATGGCCTACAATCCAAGCAGGCAGGAGCCTTTACCGAGGAACAGGTTCGCAACGAGATTGGCCCTACGCTTGTAGAGGTTGTTCAGGGAAGACTGGACAAGCTGGCCGATTCCCCGTTAATTGACTATCAATTTACCTTTCGCGGTAAATTCCCTACAACCGAAGGGAAGCTGCAACTGACTTTGCTGGAATATATCCATGAAGAGAAAAAGCAGCAATTGCTTGAACGTATTCATACATATATTGATCAGAAGCTGGAGAATGGTGCATATTCAACAAAGCCGTTGGAATCCTTCTTTTTGACGCGTCATCTGCTTGACCCGAAACTGTTTCCTGAGCTGGATGTAGCATGGATCCTCAGGCAGTATGACCGGATCCAAGAGTTGAATCAGGGTCGCCCGGAGGCACTTGCCGAACATCGTGGTGATATTACTCGTGCGTTGAAGGCATGGGCAGAGAATCAGTTTTTGCCGCAGTATTATGATGTGCAGTCTTCTGCGTATCGTACCAATGAATATTCGCTTAAGCCAGGAGTCACGTTTCAATCGAACATCGATACACAGGCAGGCCAACATTCGGACGAGCAGGGGAAGGTGCAAGCATTCGGCACTCAACCCATAGATCTGCTGTTATACGCGGCGGTGATGATTCTACGATATGAGCCGAGCTATAGCAAAGCCGAAGGTCAGACTTACCTGGAACTCGCGAAGCAACTCGGCAGCAGACGTGCGGCACTTATGATGACGGAAGGTAGCGGGACGTATGCGAAGGACGATACTCATGTGAAAACGGAAGAAGTGGAATGCAAAGCAAATGATGTATTTGCGCTGATGACCATTCACATTCGGAAGGAAGAGGCGAGTGCCTATCAGCAAGCACTTACCTTTATCAATCATCTATTGAAGCAGGGCTTTCCGAAAAGTTATAAAATCAAGCTGAAATCCGCCTTAAAGCAGTATTTGCCGATCAAGGGTCTCGCGAAGTCGGATACCCACCGATTCTTTGCCAATGCACTGGCGTATCCGGAGTTGCATCCACTCCTGGAAGAGTATGCGCGTGAGGCTATTCAGGAGTTTGAGTTTTATGAGGATACCGAAGGCGAGAAGAATTGTATGCCAGGCAGTTATGCAACCTTTGGACTGGGGCTCGTGGATGAGCGGTATTTCCCGCTGGTTGAATATTACATGGATGAAGTGGATGATGAGCATCAGTTGATTCAGGACAAGTTCATTGCGGCATTTGTGGAACAACAGGGTGTAACAGCTCAATCCATACCTGCGTTAGTCGCCAGCTTGCGTCGTTCGACGGACAGTCTGAAGCTGAAGGTTCAGACTCAGCTGGAGAATGATGAAATACTCGAACTGTTGGTTAGACAGATTCAAGAACTTGAGCATTATGAAGCAGAACGTGTACTCTATCCGATCTTCGGTAAGGTGGAGAAGCTCACAACGCTCGCTCGCAAAGCGGAGGGGAGACGTAAGGAATTATTGCTGGAACTGTTGCAGGCCGCAGGGAAATAAAATTGTAAACAACACAAGTAAGGTTGTGCTATACCAGCCAGTAAGTATTTTAGAAAAGTGAAAGTGCGTAAGGAAGGGTGGGTGAAGTCGTGGAAGCATTGAGTCGAGACATGTGGCAGGGGTTAGATGCCCAAGACAAAGAGGCTTGGATGCGTAAGCTGGTTCATCAGTTACCAGATGGTATGCAATATGAGGGACTTGAAACATTTGAACGATTCGGTCAGCGAATGGAGACAGGTGTATTTACGGAGGATGGACTTAGATTTGTATTTGTGCCTGGGGATCAAGTCACGCTTGGCTGGGATCGTTGGCAGCATGGCATGAACCAAGAGACCTCAGCCGACCTTCATGAAACGGTCAGTGAGTATGGTGTGGAGGACGTGGATTCGTTTCTGGCGAGTCAGATGTCACCTGTGAGAGAAGTTACTATTGCCCCGATGCTCGTGGAATGTGAACTGATCTCGCTTGGCTGGATTGAAGTGTCCGAGGAGGAAGCATTTGCACAGGAAGATCCTGATTTCCCGTCAGCACTGGAGCAGTTTAAGCAGTCGGATATACGTGAATATGAATTGCATCAACAATTCCGTCTGATTCGCCAAAGTGAGGATGAAGTGCGAATCCTGTGGTTCAACGAAGGAATAGAGCTGGAAGACGTGGTGAGAGAGGAAGCAGCGGCGGGCTTTGGTTTGCTGACCGAAGACGAATGGGAGTATATCTATGGTGGCGGTTGTCGCACGTTATTTCCCTGGGGGGACAGCTTCGACTATACGATGAGATTGAAGCACTTTGGAATTCTGGAAGGTGTGGATGGGATTGTGGATGGATCGGGAGAGTCGGCCTCTTCACGGGTTGAAGAAAAGGAAGATGATCGTGCTTATGATCTGGAACTGCCGAATTTCTTCGGGGTGCAATTTGCCGGTGATCCCTACAAGGTTGAGCTTACGCTCGATTCGGATGGAGACGTGATGCCTAAAGGCGGGGACGGCGGTAGCCTAATATGTGGTGGTACAGGTCCATTGGTTGGTTTCTTGCCTGCTGCTGCGGTGTATTATCGAGACGTTAATGCCAGTGAACTCGACTGGGAGGATTTGATGGATGCGATGTACTATCGCAGGGTTGTTCGTTTGCCAGAAGTGGTGCTGTAATTATGACGAAACGAATATATCAAGGAAGAGCTATAATGGCTAACAATAAACGTTCAAATACGTATGAGGATTCACCTTATGTTATCTATGCAGTAGATGGTATTCGGCTGAGTGCAGGCATACTTGTCCTGTTTTTCCTTAACGTATTTCTGCTTATTCCAGTATTCAGTGTCCCGTTCCAATCGCTGTATGTGTATATTCTTGTGCCACCGCTAGCCTTTATGAATATATGGGCGATTGCCCTGGTTTCTGCCCCACGCAGACTCCAACTGAATTATGTATTGTTCCGAGGTGTATTTGGTATCGTTTGTTCTGTGGGATTTATGGTGATTATACAGAAGTTTGCTTACGGGACAATTGGTCTGACAACACCTTGGTACGCCATTGGATCATTTGCAGTATATGGTTTTGCCTTGTTCCAATACGTGAAGTTTCGTTTGCGTAAGCTACGGCAACCCCTTCAGCGAAAAAAAGGGGATAAAAGCACGGGTATGCCTGTTGCCACATTAACGATGATTACGGGCGGAGCATATCTTCTGGCCAATATTTCACTGGCCTTTGTTACGCAGCAGACTGTGGCTGTTGTGCTGATGTGTGTATACATTATGCTGGCCTTTGTCGTGTTTCACTTCATTATGGACTTGCATCGGTATTACTGGCTTCGTCAGGTTATGAACAAGGTTGAGAGTTAATTGCAGGATAGGGACGTTTTGTCTGTCTGTACCCAGAAGGTTAGATCTAACCGAATCACATGTATGTCCTTAATAATAAGATATTGTAGAAGTTATTTTTAAAGGGTAAGGACAAAACACACATCAAATCAGCCCCAGCTCATAGAGCGGGACCGAAATGATGTGTGTTATTTTAGTTTATTTCACTTTTTGTACGGATACCGCCATTTGCTCCAGTTGATTGTGAGTCAATTGGTTATTCGGTGAGCTGATGGTTACATAACGATCATCCAGCTTGAACGTGAGCATATCCGTTTGATCTGGTGTATACCATTTGGCGGATACGCCATTAGGCAGTTTTACCGTTTTGCCATCATAGCTGAACGAGTAGTCTTTAGGGGATACCGTGACATTCATACGATTGAAAACAAAGTTTACACCATCACCGCCTGCACCTACACTTTTGAACGTATCTCCAGCAACCATATGTTGTGGGGCATAGGCTGTTGTGAACCCGTCAAACTTCGCAAATGCTTTGCGGATGTTATCCAATTGTTGCTTGCTGTAGTTCACATCTGCGAATGCAGTGATCCCTTGATCATTGTTGCTATTTGTTTTCTGAACAGAGACAGCGACTTGTTGCAACTGAGCTTGACTCAGCTTATGATCCGGCGAGCTAAGGGTAACGTAGCGATCATCCAGTTGGAATGTGAGCATGCCCGTTTGATCGGGTGTGTACCATTTGGCGATAACCCCATTGGATAGTTTCACGTCTTTGCTCGTATAGCCGTCCGAATAATCTCTTGGAGACACATCCACTTTCATATGGCTGAAAATAAAGCTTACACCGTCGCCACCTGCACCTACACTTTTGAACGTGTCACCTGAGATCATCTGCTGAGGGGCATAAGCTGTCTCGAACCCATCGAATTGTGCAAAAGCTTTTTGAATCGCCTCTTTTTGTGCTGCGTTATACGTTACATTCGTCAAGGCCGATGGATTACTTGCAGCTTGGCCGATAATGACCTGTCCTTTTTTGCCATCATAGGATACAGGCACATGCAGCGCATCGGCAAGCGCACGTACGGGCAGATAAGTAGAGTTGTTATAGGTAATTGGAGCCAGTTTGTTGCCATTGCCATCGGTTGGTGAGTAAGCTGCTCCATCGACATTGAAGCTGATTCCATGGTTAAGGTATGCCGAGATCTTCTCCAGCTGCGTTCCAGCAAATACGCCCGTTGCTCCTGTTAATGTCATGCCCAGTACCATCATCGTTGCTACGGATTTCTTCATGTTTTTTTTCATCCTATATCTCTCCTTCAAGTTGGGGTTGGTTTAGTTTAATGGGCTCGCTGTCCCTTATGGCTTTATATTAAACCCCGAACATATCCAGAATAATTCTGAATTATCTCCAACTTGTAAACATGTGTATATAGACAGGAGAATGTAGAACGAAACATGAAGATGCTTGGCATGTTTGAACGTATTCTTTGCGGAATCGAAACATTTCAGTTAAAAAGATAGAGGACTAGTCCGCCAAAACCAAGGACAATCGCACCAACATATACATAGGAGAGTTTGCTTAGGTTTTGCTTTGTGCGGCGGTCATATTCGGGGTTGCTAGTCCGATTGGCTTTGGAATTTCCGATGATCATGGTAGCAACACCTCCAAATAAGGCGATACCTATAATTAAAACATAAGGCAGCCAGGTCATGAATGGACCTCCTTCGCGAATAAGTTGATATGTCTTTATTGTACTTCAAGTTAACCTTTGATGTAAGATTTATTTGAGAAATTAAGGGAAATAAAGTATCTGTCTTACAGTATGTAGGTAGTCTTGGATCGGAAAGATCACTATAATTTTAGTTTTTTTAATTCAAAAAAACCTTGGTACAACAGGCATTCGCAGCTTTCTTCACTGAAGGGTGCGAATTTTTTTGTCCACAGAGTGATCCAGATTAGAGAACCCTGCGTTACACCCTATGAAGACGACGACGAGGAAAGAAATTATACACAAAACATAATCGAGGAGTGAACACGTAATGAAAATGAAGATGAAGAAGTTTATCGCACCTGTACTTAGCTTGACACTGTTGATGCCGGGGATCGCTGGAGCAGCTTCCGCACCACAGATACCAATGACAATGATGAAAGCTTCCGTGAATACACCTGCGGCTGACTTGAGAGCAAACCTGGACCACCTGCTGTCCGAGCACTTTGCACTCGCAGTAACAGCCATGGCAAAAGCATATGACGGAGCAAAAGATGCAGATGCAGCCTACAAAGCACTCGACCAGAATGCACTGGATATGCAACCAGCGATCGCTTCCCTATACGGGGATGCAGGTGCCAAAGAATTCGAACGCATCTTCCGCGCTCATAACAAATACACCGATGATCTGGTGAAAGCAACCAAAATGGGCAACCAGGCTGGCATCAAACAAGCACAGGCCAACATCAACGGTTTTGTGGATGAGTTCTCCACATTCCTGAGCACAGCTACCGAAGGCAAGTTGCCAAAAGCAGCAGCCAAACAGGCGCTGCAAGTACATGAAGATCTCGTGCAAAAAGTATTTGATGAGTATGTAGCTGGGGATTATGCGGATGCATACAAGGCTTACCGTGAAGGTTTCAAAGAAATGTTCGACGTAAGTAAGGCACTCTCCACAGCAATTACTACACAAATGCCTGAGAAATTCGAAAATACCAAAGCGGATACCAAAGCAGCCGATCTGAGGTCTGCACTCAACCACTTGGCTTCCGAGCACTTTGCACTTTCGGCATTGCAGATGCAAGAGGAGTTTGATGGACGTACAGCCGCTTCCAACGCACTGATTACGGCTGAAGCTGGAAACACAGCTGACTTCAAAGCAGCGATTGCTTCTGTTTACGGTAATGATGGTGCCAATGCTTTCGAGAAAATTTGGGTAACCAATCACGTTAATGCGCAAAGCGACTACGTAAAAGCGGTTAAAAACAACGATGCTGCGGCTCGTGCAGCAGTAGAGAAACGTATTGATGGATTTACAACAGAGTTTGCTACATTCCTGGATTCTGCCACAGCTGGCAATCTGCCAAAAGCAGCAGGACAACAAGCACTGACAACACATGAAAATCAAGTGAAAAACGTATTGAATCAATATGCAGCAGGCAACTATGATGTTTCTTACACAACCAATCGTGAAGGCTTCAAAGTGATGTTCGGTGTAGGTCAAGCACTGGGTAATGCCATCGTGACTCAATTCAACGACAAATTCCAAGAGCCGGCAACACCTGCACCAGCGCCAGAAATGACAACGGTGTGGATGAAACTGAACAGCAAAATGCTGAAAATTAACGACAAAACAACCAACATGGACACCACACCAGTGCTTTGGAAAAACACAACCTACATTCCACTGCGTTTCTTGAGTGAAGGTATTGGCGCAACGGTGAAATGGGACAAAAAAGCACAACAAGTAACGGTAATGGCTGGCGAGGATACCCTTGAATTCTGGGTGAACAACAACGTCATGGAAGTGAACGGCGTGAAGAAAAACGTGGGTGCAACTGTATTTGTAAACAAAGATGGACGTACGCAAGTACCCCTACGCTTCATTGCTGAACTTCTGAACTGGGACGTGAAATGGGCTCAAAAAGATGGTTCCATTACGCTGACTAAATCGATGTAATTCAAGAATTAAATCAGATTAAAACAAAAGAGCTGCCCCCTACGGCAGCTTCTTTTTGTTATCCTAAGGAAGTTATTATATTGCGATACATAATTTTATGCACAGGATGACGTACCGTTTGATGTCCATTTTTAATACCTTTGCCAACAGCGATCAGCATGACATCCAAGTATCTATCGGAAATATTCAGGCTGGCTTTTAATTGAGCGGAATCATAACCTGACATCGTGATGGTTTCGAAACCGGCTTCATTGGCGAGCAGAATGAATGACATCGATGCCAGGCTTACATCTCGGGTTAACTCCAACTTCAGCTCTTCATCTGATTTGTTGGCATAGTATTGTATTGCAGCATTCGCCAGATAATCTCGGAGTGATTCATCAAAATAGCCCGACTGAAAGCCTTCTTCGTGAATTCTGATGATGTTATCCGCTTCAAATGCTTGATAATCCCCTAACATGACGATCAAAGCGGAAGCATCGATCACCTGTTGCTGATTGTAAGCAATCGGTAGTAATGTGCTCCGGAGATCAGGGTCATCAATAATAAGATACCGGGTCGCTTGAATATTATTCCCATTCGGTGACTTGCTTGCAGATTCAATGAGCGATGTCAGAATCACTGGGCTTATCGTATAATTTGAATCAAAATGACGAACGGAACGTCGTTTTTCCAAAATGGTTTGTACACTCACAAAATCATCTCCATCGTTGTTATGTAGAGCTCCCTTGAATTATAGTAGGCAATAACAAATACGAAAATAACGTACAAAAAGGTGGTATAACCACTTTAAAGTATCTATTGGGGAGTGACGGGACATTGGTTAAATATAATACCGGAATAAATATTTTCATGGATATCGCTGGAGGGAAGTGGAAGTGTCTTATCCTTTTTTTTCTGAGTCAACAATCGGTACGAACCAAGGAATTCTATGAATTGATACCTGGAATCACACAAAAGGTCTTAACCGACCAATTGAAACAGCTGGAGAGCGATGGACTTGTTCACAGGGAAATATTCAAGGAGGTTCCGCCAAAAGTAGAATATAGTTTAACTGATCTGGGACGATCCTTTGTTCCGGTATTGAACACGATGTGCGACTGGGGAAATGCGTATGCAAGGAAAAAAGGAATGGAAAAGGATGAGTACATTCAATGTGACCATGAATGAACCCAAAAGTTCAAATATTTGGTATAATCATCGGGTAATGACCTACATAACAGCTTGAATAGCCGACGGAGTCTAGAATGATGTATGATCATTTGGTATAAGCAAAATGAAGAGGGGGACAGAGGAATGAGTACATCATCAAAATCGGAGCGTCCAGCGAGAAATGTGGATACCCGGTTATTTGTTGCTTGGGCCGTTTCCGTTATTGCAACAGGAGGGAGTCTCTATTTCAGTGAGATCAAGGGATATCTTCCATGTGATCTGTGCTGGTATCAGCGTATATTCATGTATCCACTAACCATCTTGCTGGGCATTGCCTACTTTAAGGATGACGTGGGCATCACCAAATACGTACTCCCACTTAGTTTCGTCGGTGGCGGTATTTCGTTATATCATGTAACGATCCAGCGTATTTTTTCGGCTACAGGCAATGCCGTGGCGTGCGGTAAGGTTCCATGTTATACCGACTATTTAAACTGGTTTGGTTTCATCACGATTCCATTACTTGCACTGATCGCCTTTATTATCATCATTGTGATGCTGTGGGGTATCGGCAAAACACCAAAATCTTCTTAATAAGAAAGGATAGATGGTGATGAGCGGACAAGCTCGTTGGTTCATGCCCTTCCTGGTGCTAATCATTTTGATCGCTGGCTGCTCCTATGAGGAACAGTCTGCTTCCGGGGAGATGCCGGAGATAATTAAAGTGAAACTTGACGTTCCAGAGAAGGCAACTCTTCATCAACCAATACAGTTGCAGGTGAAGCTTACACAGGGCGATGCACCATTAAGCCATGCCGACCATGTGCAATTTCAGATCTGGAATGAGCTTGAAGATCCGCCTTCTGTATCCCTGGAACAAGGTATGATGACAGCAGACGAACTAGAGAATCAGGGGGCTATTACGGCCAATGAGACAGAGGAAGGACTGTATGAGATCCAGCATACCTTTGAAGAACCAGGCACGTATGTGGTACAGGTCCATGTTACACACGGAGCTATGCATAGCATGCCCAGAGCAAGAATTGTAGCGGAATGAGGCAGCGGGTGGATACCGGGGGTTTGGTTCAGGGTTGGCAATAGGTTTATAATAATAAGGGTATGAAGAATGTTGTAGGAAAAGAGGCTGTTATGGCAACTATTCATGATGTTGCACTCAGGGCAGGAGTTTCTGTAACTACCGTCTCGCGTGTATTAAACAATCGGGGATATATCAGTCAGAAGACTCGGGACAAAGTGTATCAAACCATGGACGAATTGAACTATCGACCCAATGAAATTGCCCGTTCTCTTCTGCGTAAGCAATCTAATGTGATAGGCTTGATTATTCCGGATGTATCCCATCCGTTTTTTGGAGAACTGGCTAGCTATGTTGAGTATCATGCTTACCAGAATGGATTTAAAATTATGTTATGCAATTCCCACATGGACCCTTCCAAAGAACGTGAATATGTGGAAATGCTTAAGGGTAATCGCGTGGATGGCATTATTATGGGAAGTCATACACTGGAAGTTGATGAGTATATGAATCTGCATTCCCCAATCGTAACCTTTGATCGTAAGATCGGTGAAGACATCCCGTTTATCTCATCTGATAACTATCAGGGAGGGGCTATGGCTGCTGAATTGTTGCTCTCGAAGAACAGACGACATTTGGCACATATCTGCGGTAATTTGGAATTGCAAATGCTGTCCAATCGCCGGACGACAGGTTTTGTTAATACATTGCAGGCTCATGGAGTCAAACCAGTCATGATTCATGAAACCGATCTGAATGTGTTTGATCAGCATCAGTATACGGAATTGGTGGATCAGCTGCTTGCACAACACCCGGAGGTGGACGGGCTCTTTGTAACGAGTGACCTGATGGCGGTGCATGCGCTGAAGCAGATCGTGTTAGGCGGGCGCAAGGTACCCGACGATATCGCTATTGTTGGTTATGATGACAGTCGTGCGGCAGCGTATACGATGCCTGGCATAACAACGATCAGGCAGCCGGTGGAGGCCATGGCTAAGCTTGCGATTGATCTGATTCGGCACCAGCTCGCGGAAGAGCAGATTGGTATGGAGCATATTTTGCCGGTTACCATCGTGGAGAGAGAGACGACCTGATACAGGTCGTTTTTTCCTGTTTTTCCGTTTACCACGATAAAATCAAGGCGGGATAATTTTTTTTAAAATGTTATGTCAAACGATTGACATGTCAAACCTTTGACATTATAATTCGAATTGTAAGCGTTTCCTTTTAAACTATTGATCGGGGGCCATAACAAGATGAAAAGAGAACAGAGATGGATGATGAAATTATCGGTATTGTCTTTGATTATGATGCTTGTATTGTCGGCATGTGGCAGTAAAGCAGCGACGGAGTCCAACTCCGCCTCAGAGGGTGGCAGCAGTGAGAGTGTCAAAATCACGATGCTCAATTCCAAGTCGGAAATTAACAGTCAGCTGGAGCAAGCGGCTAAAGACTTCCATGCCGAAAATCCAAATATCACACTTGAAATTGTACCTGTAGGCAGTGGACAGTCTCCGTTTGAAAAAGCGTCTGCCTTGTATGCCTCCGGCAGTCCTACAACAATGATGATGCTGGATACAGGGGATGTCGAGAAATTCAAGGATCGTGTTCTGGATCTCACATCCGAGTCTTGGATGAAGGATGCTGTGGAGAACAGCACAGCGGCTACAACGTTTGATGGCAAAAATTATGCCTTCCCGTTCTCTATTGAAGGATATGGATTCATCTATAACCAGAATGTATTGGATCAGGCAGTAGGTGGGACATTCGATCCAAAGTCCGTACAGACCACTGCACAGCTTGATGAGTTGTTCCAAAAGATCGCTGCTACTGGAAAATCACCTTTGATTATATCTCCGATGGATTGGTCGCTTGGTGCGCATTATCTGGCGCTTGCATATGGTGGGCAGTCGCCGGACCGTACGAAGGTGGACCAATTCATTACCGATCTGAAGGCAGGTCAAGTGGAGCTTGCATCTAATGCCGTGTTTAATGGCTTGATGGATACATTTGATCTGATGAAAACCTACAATATTGACAAGGCTTCTCCCCTGTCCGGAACTTATGAGCGTGGACCTGAGGTGCTTGGCAAGGGTGAGGTTGGCATCTGGTTCCAGGGCAACTGGGCATGGCCGCAAATTTCGAGCTTTGATACAGCGGATGGAAAATACGGCTTCCTCCCGGTACCTGTGAGCAATAATCCGGATGATTTCGGTAATACGCAAATCTCTGCTGCTGTATCCAAACGAATATTGCTGGATAAGGAAAAGAGCACACCAGCGCAGCAGGAAGCAGCGAAGAAATTTTTGGATTGGATCGTGTATAACGAAAAAGGTCAGGATTTCCTGGTGAATCAAGCCAGCATTATTCCGGCATTCAGCAACATTACATTGGAGCCAACCGACCCACTTGGCAAATCCATTAGTGAATACATCAAGGCAGGCAAAATCGAGGAATCAATGAGTACACTTCCTGCGGATCACTGGTCCAAATTGGGTGCATCCATGCAGAAATATTTGGCTAACGTCATTGACCGTGCCGGACTTGCCAGCGAAATTCAGGCATACTGGAGCAACGTGAAATAAAGGAATTAATTTTAGCACTATGTAGCACATAGAGAGAGACTCGCGGTACGCCGGAGATGAATGTACAGCTTCCACATGAGGTCTGTTCAATTTGTTTCCGGCATAACCGTTAGGCTAATTATTTGGATAGAGTGGAGGTTGACAATGCTGACCGAAAAAGGATTATGGACACGTCTGCGCACCCGCCTGATCTTTACAGGCCCGACATTATTTGCGTTTGCTACAGTGATGATTATTCCATTTTTGTATGGTATTTATTTGACGTTTACGAACTGGGATGGCATTGCCATCGATCAAACCTTTGTTGGCTGGGATAATTATATTGGTGTGTTCAAGGACACCGTGTTCTGGAAATCATTCGGGATGACGCTGGAGTACGTATTTATTACCGTTGTGCTGACCAATGCGGTTGCTTTCCTGCTCGCTTACGCTGTAACCCGGGGAATGAAGGCACAGGGCTGGTTTCGGGCCGGATTTTTTCTGCCGAATCTGGTGGGCGGAATCGTGCTTGGTTTCATCTGGCAGTTTATATTTAATCAGGTACTCGTCTTTGCAGGACAAAAAATGAATCTTTCACTGTTCTCCACCTCTTGGCTGGCTGACCCGGATAAAGCGTTCTGGGCACTCATTGTGGTGACCGTTTGGCAGTATGCCGGCTATATGATGGTAATCTACATTGCAGGACTCATGAATGTGCCGAAGGATGTTATGGAGGCAGCCAGCATTGATGGGGCAAGTAATCGTAAAATGCTGGCACGCATAGTATTGCCACTGATGGTTCCTTCGTTTATTGTATGCATCTTTTTGTCACTGCAACGGGGGTTCATGGTGTATGATCTGAACGTCTCCCTGACCAGTGGCGGACCCTTCAAGAGTACAGAGATGGTATCCATGCATGTTTATGAGCAGGCCTTTCTTGCTCGTGACTACGGATTGGGTCAGGCAGAAGCCTTTGTTCTGTTTATCCTTGTAGCCGCCATTACATTGCTCCAGGTCTATTTCAGCAAAAAACTGGAGGTCGAGGCATGATGGCTGGACAATCGCGCATTCTCAACTGGATGAAGTTTATTACATTAATCATTGTGATGATTTTGTTTGTATTTCCTTTTGTACTTCTAATCGTCAATTCATTCAAGGCTAATCAGGCAATTACCTCTGATCCGCTGGGTTTGCCAAGCTCTTTTCAATTCGATAATTACGTCAATGCGTTTGACAAAATGGGATATGTATCCGCCTTCAGCAATTCGTTGCTCATTACCATTGCAGGTGTATTACTGATTGCTCTCTTTGCAGCGATGACAGCCCATTACTTTGTTCGTCACAAAAGCAAACTGAATCAGTATCTCTTTTTCCTGATGGTAGCTGCGATGATAATTCCGTTTCAGGCCATTATGATTCCGCTGGTGAAAATATACGGCTCGCTCAGCCTGCTGGATAACAAGTGGTCGCTAATCTACATGTATATTGGCTTTGGCAGTCCGCTCGCTGTATTTATCTACCATGGCTTTATCAAAAGTATTCCACTGGAGCTCGAAGAAGCGGCTCTAATGGATGGTTGCGGCAGAGTGCAGACCTTTTTTCGCATCGTACTGCCGGTGTTGCTGCCAACAACCGTAACGATCAGTGTTCTGAATGTACTGTGGATATGGAATGATTTTCTGCTGCCTTCCTTGGTACTGACTTCATCCGAGCAGCGAACGCTTCCGCTGTCCACGTTTTATTTTTATGGGACATACACGGTGGATTATGGTCCACTGATGGCTGGTCTGGTTTTGACCCTGCTGCCTGTACTGATCGTTTATCTGTTTGCGCAGAAGTACATTATTCAGGGGGTCATGCAAGGAGCTATCAAATAAGTTCAGTTGGGTGATATAGAGAGAGACAGGAGTGAAGGACATATGAATCAGGAACGATACGAGAAGCAGGAGACAGACACCAGGCATGAGACAGACCTTGGATTGACGACTTCTTCGGATCAAAAGAAGGAGAGCTTTACACTTGCCCGGGCTAATGCATATATCAAGGAGCATCGGCACCGGGTTGATCCAACTTATCGGATGGATTATCATTTGATGCCAGAGGTGGGCTGGATGAATGATCCCAACGGCTTCATATACTTCGGTGGGATGTATCATATGTTCTATCAACATTATCCCTACGAACCGGTATGGGGGCCTATGCACTGGGGCCATGCGGTGAGCCGTGATTTGGTTACATGGTCTTATCTGCCTGTTGCACTGGCACCGGATCAGAGCTACGACAGTGGAGGCTGTTTCTCCGGAAGTGCAATCGTGCAGGATGGCAAATTGGTGTTGATGTACACCGGGCATGTTGTCACTGGACCTGACAAGGATAACGATTACTTGCAGACACAGAATATTGCTGTCTCAGACAACGGGATCGATTTTGTCAAAAGCGAGCTGAATCCGGTCATTCGGCTGGACCAAATCCCAGAGCATACCAGTCCGAAAGACTTCCGTGATCCGAAAGTGTTTGAACGAAACGGTGTGTACTATTGCGTCCTTGGATCGAATGATGCTGCGGGCAAAGGCGTCATTCTGTTATACCGCTCAACGGACTTGCTGGATTGGAGTTATGTCAACATTATGGCCCAGAGTGACGGGACGCTTGGTGACAATTGGGAATGTCCCGATCTGTTCACACTGGATGGCCGAGATGTGCTGATCATGTCTCCGCAGCGCATGCCTGCTCAGGGAGATAACTATCGCAACTTGCATTCGACCGTTTATATGATGGGAACGTTGGATGAAGTCCAGGGTGTGCTGAAGTATGAGCAGTACGTTCCGTTGGATTGTGGCTTCGACTTTTACGCTCCTCAGACGATGGAGGATGCACAGGGGCGACGAATTATGATGGCCTGGATGGATACGTGGGAGACGGAAATTCCGACACAACAGTCCCATGCCTGGGCGGGAGCGATGACTTTGCCTAGACAATTGATTCGCAGGGGAGAACGATTGATATTCCAGCCTCTTCCCGAGCTTAAACAGTACAGGTCGGAAGGCACCGAGCAGTATGATATACATTTAAACGGTGATGAGCATGATTTTGATCTTGGCGGTAGCGGAAACTGTTACGAACTTTATGCTGTATTCGAAGCGGAACAGGCACGACACTTCGGGTTGAAGCTGCGCACGGGTGAGGATGAAGAAACCGTGATTTCCTATGATGTAGAGCGTCGTCGTTTATGTTTAAATCGCGAGCACGCCGGGCAAGGGCCGGGCGGAGAACGAGCTGCGACAGTGGAACTGCTTGACGGGAAGCTGGAACTTCATATTTTTATGGATGTCAGCTCCATTGAGGTGTTCATTCAGCAGGGAGAACGGGTAATGACTGGGCGGATATATCCTGGGCCGAACTCAACAGGTATTAAGGCATTCTCTTCCGGAACGTGTACATTGACCGAACTTCGCAAATGGGATTTACGAATTCCTCGATAAAATGCTATCTAAAATTCAGCCTTGACCTTGAAGTATACTTCAAGGTTTATTCTTTTTTTATCAAGAAATATTGGAGGCTGAATAATGAGGATTTTAGAATGGATTTTGGTATTGGTAACCGTAGCTGCTACGGTACTCATGCTGGTGTTTCCGAAGCACCGAGCAATGACAGTGGGGACACTCACAGCTCTGATTCTGGCAGTGCTTCTGCATGGCTTAATCAATTCATTTCGTGTGCAGATGATACCAACCTATATCGTTACACTTGTATTATTCATTACGTTAATCATTCAACTCATGAAATCATACCGCAATAGCCGTTATGTTCAGAGTGCACTGAAACCTAACCGTCGTTCATGGATAAAGATGACGCTGGCATCGATTCTCGTTCTGGCCTTCAGTGCAGGTTCAATCATACTGACCTGGCTGTTGCCGGCTTTTACGATGCCTGAACCAACCGGCACCTATGCGATTGGCACATTCTCTCAACACCTGGTGGATGAATCTCGCGAAGAGACCAAAACACCCGAGGCCGGGGACAAGCGTGAACTGATGATTAATGTGTGGTATCCGGTGGATCAGAAGGCTGCCCAAGGGCTGCCCCTGGAGCATTATCCTAGTGAACTGGGAGAAGCGATCAGTCTGGTCTTCGGCATTCCGTCTCAGGTGTTCAGTTATCTGGATACCATTCCAACACATGTGGTCCAAGGAGCCGAGATGTCCGCTGCCCAGAACAAGTATCCGGTAGTATTGTTCTCGCCGGGGATTCGCTCAGCCCGGTTTCAGAGCATGACGATGATTGAGGAGCTGGTTAGCCACGGTTACATTGTCGTGGTGATAGATCACCCTTATACGTCTGCACAAGTGAATTTCCCCGATGGACATGCAGTTTCCTATATGGCCGACCCTGAGTTTGCAACGTCAGCAGAATTATATCAATATAATGTAGAAGGCATAGGCATTCGTGCAGATGATGCAAGTTTTGTGCTTGATACGCTTACCGAGTGGAATTCACATGACCCGAATCAACGGCTCCAAGGCAAACTTGATCTGGATCACGTCGGCATCATGGGACATTCATATGGTGGGGCAACGACAGCTGAAGTACTGGCGCAGGATGAACGTTTCCAGGCAGGCCTGAGTTTGGAAGGCGGATTCTGGGGATCGGTATCCAGAACAGCCCTGAAACAGCCGTTTATGTACATCATGTCAGGTGGAACTGCCAAAAGTCTGGAACCGGATGCCACCGAAACGGAAAAAGTAGCCTATCCAGAGTTTAAGCCTGATCTGGATCGAGTGATGACGAGCAGCCTGAATGATACCTATTATCTGACGGTGGAGAATTTCTTCCATCAGAGCTTTACGGATATTTCGTTAATTTCACCGAAACTGTTTGCCCGAGGCATGACGCCAGAACATAATGTGGATATCACCAGATCATACACGTTGGCATTCTTTGATCGTTACATCAAGGAAGAAGAGCAGCCATTGTTACAAGGCCCTTCATCCCAATATACTGAGGCCACTTATGACACTAAGTACACCAAGCTACGTCACCAAAAAGCGGAATAACTCCGCAGAAAGATGGAGGGTATCTAGCGATGGAAACTATGACAAGGGGAGAGCTCGCTAAGCGCACCGGTGTCAGTATGGCAACCCTACGTTATTATGAGGATAACGGGATTCTTCCTGCTCCCCGTCGTTCATCCAATGGATACCGGCTGTATACCGGGGATTATCTGGTCAAGATGAAGTTCATTAAGGATGCCCAGTCGCTGGGCTACTCCTTAAAGGAGATACAAGAGACTCTGCAACTGCTCAGCCAGGAAGACATGGATAAGGATACGTTAAAAACCCTTGTACGCGAACGCATGGTTGACATTCAGAAACATATTGATCATCTGGAACAGATGCAGATTCATCTGGCACGACTGTTGCATACACCGGAGGACGATATCGACAATTATATTCAATCGTTCAGGGTGACTGAGTGAGTATCTGCATGCAATGCTGCAGAGATAAACGTAGAAATGTTTCAAAGTAATGGGAAACGAGGAACAAAATTTAATACCTCGAACAGATAGCGCCTGAGGATGTACTTCGGGCGCTATCTGTTTCGAGGTTTCTTTTAATTCTATTGTAATGCTCTTAATCATGACATGCCCGCTTCACGCAGAAAATGGTGAACAATCGCCGTTTGATATTTGATACGAGTAGAGCGTTTCAGACTCCAGCAGGTCTCCACCGTGACGGAACGGGCTTGCAATAGTCTTGAAGCTGCTGTACGGGCAGATCCTGGCAATTCATGCTGCTTGAGGTTAAAGTGACGATCACGAATGGCAATCGACCGATTCATCCGTTCGATAACTCTTCTGCAAGCTGGAATCGTGCGACTGCCGGGATTGGTGATCAACGTCTGTCCAAGCACTCGGGAACTCAGTTGAGACAGGCCATTGGCCTCATGCAGATCAAGCCACCAATCGGCCCGATGTTCACGCGCCAAACGAAAAACTGCCGCAGCGAGCGGATGCTTGGCCTTGCCTGACATACGGCGTGGAAACGTACGATTCAGATCTGGCTTGCCTCTGATTTTCTTGGCGTAGGCTTGCTGGTTCACACGTGGCACGATAATTAACAGCCCTCGCTGAATGACGTGACGACCTGTCGCACAATCATCTGCGAGTTTTTGCGCAGCGGCCATACTCGCCGTTTCATTCCCGTGAACCCCGGATGTAATGAACATCACCGGTCCCGGCATGATACCACGTACGATGAAATAGGGAGTCGCGTGTACGCTGGATGCTGCAAGGACATGTTTGGTCACAAGCATGACGCTTCACCTCCAATAGTACAGTACGCCATGTCCCTCTTTCATGTAACGGCGCAAGAACAGGTCTTCATCCTATTTCCTCACATAATGGGCTAATTAATACACCCGGTGGATGATATCTTCGAAATCGGGTTCCTTCATCTCCACATCTTCAATCTCACCCCATTGCTCAAGCTGCTTCAGAATGTCCATCGTGCTCCATTCCTTCCGGTTCACCTCCACGGTGACAATCTGCCCTTCCACTCCTGTAATGTGTATCGCGGGCGATATAACGTCGGGGAGGTGAAACGCTCCCCGGAATGTTACTCGAATCAACGTAGGAAGTCCGATGGTTTCGCGAAGTGATGAGATCGTGCCGTCATATGTAAGTTGACCGTGATTGATCACCATCACCCGACTGCATAGCTGCTCGATATCGTCCATGTCATGTGTGGTCAGTAAAATTGTTTTGCCAAATGTTTCATTTAATGTACGTAAAAACTGACGAATGTTACGCTTTGCGTTCACATCCAGTCCAATCGTCGGTTCATCGAGAAAAAGCAGTTGCGGGTCATGCAGCATGGAAGCTGCGAGATCTGCACGCATGCGTTGTCCAAGCGAGAGCTTGCGGACAGGCGTGGCCCAGAACGATTCAAGGTCCAGCAGCTCGGCGAACTGGGACAGCCGTCTCTTTTTGTCCTCGGCACGGACGCCGTACATCTCGGCCAGAATATCATAGGAATCTTTCACGGGCAGATCCCACCAGAGTTGGCTGCGTTGTCCAAACACGACGCCTAGTCGACCAACGGTCCTGCGCCTGTCCTGATGCGGGTTCATACCGTCAAGCCGTACCTCACCCGAGGTTGGGTGGAGGATACCTGTCAGCATTTTGATCGTGGTAGACTTGCCAGCCCCGTTCGGACCGATGTAACCCACAAACTCACCTGGGCCGATATCAAAACTGATATCGCGTACCGCTTCCTTGGACACATACTCACGTGAAAATAACGTACGTAACCCGGAGAAACGCCCTTCGCGAATAACAGGAGTTTTGAATTCCTTTTGCAGATGCCTTGCTGTGATCATGTTCATGATGCATTACGCCTCCTTAGCTACCTGTGCTTTGATATTTGGTCATGCCGAATTGCCAGAAACGCAGACTTGCAGCCAGACTCAGTACGGCAACCGCCGCAACAGCAACAAGAATCCACGCGCCTCCTTCACCCCGTAGCAGGTAAAGTGACGGAATGTAGTTGACGAATCCCACGGGAATCACCGTTAGCAGAATGCCAGACATCCATTTGGGATATAACGTTAGCGGATATTGGGCAGCCGTTCGAGCTGCATCCTCAGTGATCGTCTGTAACTCCTCAATGCGTGTGGTCCAGAATCCGAGCGTGGCAGTAGCGAGTCCGATGGAAAAAAGAATGACTGCGCCCGTCAGGATAATGAGCAGGGAGAAGGGAATGGCGATCCAGCCAATCTGTCCGCTGTGCATCATGCCTGCCAAAGACCAGCAAAGAATGAACCCGCCTTGCAGGACTTCCCCAGCCATGATGCGGAAGTTTTGCGGCAGCAGTGCCAGCAATACGGGCATGGGACGTGTTAACAGTTGATCAAGCTCACCATTAACCAGATATTTTTCAAGATGATGCACCTCATTGCCAAACGTTCGATACAGTGTTTTGGATAACGTCATGATGGCAAAGAGATAACCGATCTCATGGAGGGACCAGCCTTTGATTGCTCCGAATTTGTGCAGCACGAGAGCAACCATCAGAAACTCGGAAATTTGAATTAAAGCGGCTAGTACAGCCGCCATGATGAAATTGAACTTGTATTGCATTCGGCTGCGAATGCTTGTTCGAATGAGCATTTTATATAAATTGAACCAGGAAGTTCGTTTCATCCGCCCTGCACCTCCACTTTACGACGTAACACTTGGGTGATCACAAGACAGATCAGCGTCATGAAGACACACCAAAGCAAGGTTCCCCATAACAAGGAGCCATCTTCGAAACCAAGATAGATTCGCGTAGGTACATAGAGCAGGAAAGGGTAGGGTGATATCCAGGCAAGTTGTTCAAGCCAGTTCGGTAGCCACTCTAGCGGAATGAAAAAACCAGCCAGCAGATTCATCATCGCGTGATTGCCCCAGTGAAGCCAGGAGGACTCCGTAGTCCACATCGACGTGGCACCAATGATGTAGTTCATACAGATGGATAAGTATGCGGCGCCGGTAAGACCAAGTGCAGCATAGAATAGTGTTGAAACGTCTGAGGGCCAATGCAGGGAAAAGACAATGGAGAAGAGCAGGTAGATCGGAATACTTTTGTACACAAACTGGTAGGCAATCTGCCCCCATTCGCGTGCCATCAGGTGGGTAAACAGATGAACAGGTCTCATCAGATCCAGTGCGATCTGCCCTGTCCTGACAGATAAGGGAATACCCAATCCGTTCGTGAGAAAACCCGAGATCCAGAGAGAGGATTGCGTGAATGCAATGTAACTGATCATCCCTTGTGTCCCGTATTCCCCGAGAGTATGGTCGGCCCCGATGCCGATCCAGAGGCAGGCATACATGTAACCAAACATGGCGCTTGCCAGGTTATGTACCATGTGTGCCCCGCGGTATTGCAGATTCCGGGAGTAGGCTTTGGAAGCCAGAGTGAAATAAAGCATGTGACACCTCCGATAAGTGGATTGAACGGCGTTTCCGTTCACTTCAGTCAAGGCGAAAAAGAGAGAAGGACAACAGCATACCAATTTATTCCTTCACAGGCAAGACATTTTTTTAGCTAATAATGGTATTAACAGGGTTGTTCATGATTGCGCCACAAGACAACGGTCTGTCCGTTCATTTATAATTGAGAGGTAGTATCGCAAACGTTTACAATATGAAATATTCAAATTTTAAATAAACCGCCGGGCTTGTGCTTGACGATTGAGGATACAGAACGAACAATCCGGCAAGAGAGAAGGATGTCATGAAGAAAATTGCATGGGTCACCGATAGTACCAGCACACTGGATCCCGTTTTTGCGGAGCAAAATCATATCTACATCGTACCGCTGCGCATCGTATTTGGAGAGGAATGTTACCGGGAAACCGATGACATTACATCTGAAATGTTCTATGAGAAACTTGCGGAGGCTTCACGTGCGAGCAGTTCGCAGCCACCCATTGGCGAGTTCATTGAACTGTATGAATCGCTCAAAGACAAGTACGATGAGATTATTACGATTCATTGCTCTACTGAGCTAAGTGGAACGCTGCATACATCTATGCAGGCTGCGGAGATTGCAGGGGTGACGGTGACCGCAATTGATTCAAAGGCAGGCGCCTATCCTCTTCGCGAGATGGTTATGCAAGGGTTGGAATGGCAGAAGCAGGGGTGTTCGGCTTCCGAGATCAAAGCAAATATTGAACAGATGATTGATAACATGTCCTTTTACCTCATACCGGCCAGCCTTCAGCATCTTCATCGCAGTGGTCGGGTGTCCGGCACCCAGCTAATCATCAGTCAACTGCTCAAGATCCATCTGCTGCTTCGATTTGAAGAGGGCAAAGTGGTTGTGAATGAGAAGATCCGTACGTTCAAGCGGACAAAAGAGCGCATGCTCGATATGCTCAAGCTGGATATGGAGAAAGTAAAGCATGTGTGCATTATGCATGCCAACAATCAGGAAGAAGCTGTTACAATCAAAAAACAGATTGCAGCTTTGCTGCCTAGATTAAAGACCGAAATCATGCCGTTTATCCCTGTGGTAAGTATCCATGCAGGTGCAGGAACCATTGGACTGTGCTGGATACACAGCGAGAACGGATACAGAGATTAGACGGACAGCATTCATCTATAAACTCTCAAAGACCTGGCAGGAAACACACTTGATGTCAAAGTGGTGCTCCTGTCAGGTTTTTTCGTATGTCATTGCCAATTCAAACAAACTGTGAGGTAATAAAGAAAACTGTTCATGTTGGAGGGAAACATGTGTTAAGTCACCGCTTGTTGCTTGTTGAAGATGATCGTTCAATTAGTGAGATGGTCGGGCCGTACTTGGAAAAAGAGGGCTACGACGTCACTTATGCATATGACGGCTTAGAGGCAGAACGTCAGTTCAGCCAGTCACAACCCGGGTATGATCTGGTTATTCTGGATCTGATGCTGCCCCGCAAAAGTGGGATGGATGTGCTGCAAACCATTCGGGCAGTCAGTCTGGTACCTGTACTCATTCTGTCTGCGAAGGATGGGGAGGTGGACAAAGCGTTAGGTCTGGGCTTCGGTGCAGATGATTACTTGAGCAAACCGTTCTCGTTAATCGAACTGACTGCCCGCATCAAAGCTGCGATTCGCCGCGCCAATTATAACAATCCTCCTGTGGCTGAAGAGGCTAAAGATCAACGTATTCACATTGGAGGACTCGTAGTTGACATGGAGACGTACGAGGTGGAACGTGAAGGTACACCCGTCAAGCTGACATCCAAGGAATTTGGCATCCTGAAGCTGTTCGTTACCCATCCTGGCAAAGTATTTACGAAGGCTCAAATTTACGCTTCCGTCTGGAATGACCATTATTACGGAGACGAAAATATCATTAACGTACATATGCGTCGTCTGCGTGAGAAACTGGAGGCAGATCCTTCGGCTCCCCAGTATATCAAGACACTCTGGGGCATCGGATATAAGCTGGAGGCTGAGCAGGGATGACACTGATTTTTGCCATCACGACAGGTATTCTGGCCATGGCCTTCATTGTATTGTGGTTGAAATTCCGGAAAAGAAACCAACACCTGTCCTATATTCATCAGAAAATATCCGCAATTCTGGACCAAGGCACCTTTGAGCGCTTGCTTGTATTCAATAGTGATGACCAAGTCAGTCAGCTTCTGAAAGATATGAACCAGCTGCTGGATCATGCGCACCGCGCTAAGGCCGGTTATGCGAACCAGGAGAAGGAGATGCGTAATATGCTCTCCAACATTTCACATGATCTCAAAACGCCGCTCACCGTTGTGCTGGGTTATAGTGAGACCTTGCTGCACAGCCCATCATTGACCGATCAGGAACGGAAGGTTATGACGGAGAAAATACAAGATAAGGCGCAGGAAGTGCTGCGTTTGATCCATTCCTTTTTTGATCTGGCGAAGCTGGAATCTGGAGACACGGAGCTGGTGCTTAGTCGAGTGAATATAAGCGAATTATGCCGGTTGAAGATGATCTCCTTTTATGAAATGTTGACGAATCTGGGGTTGCAGGTGGAGTTGGAGATACCTGATGGTGATATCTACGTGCAAGCGAATGAAGAAGCATTGGACCGTGTGCTGGATAATTTCATTACCAATGGAATGAAATATGGAGCAGAGGGTAAGGTGCTAGGACTTTCACTTGACCATTCGATAGGTGAACCTGTGACGCTACAGATCTGGGACCAAGGGAAGGGGATTCCTGAAAGCGAGCATAGTCGTGTGTTCGAACGTATGTATACGCTGGAGGATTCCCGTAATCGCCTCTATCAGGGCAGCGGCCTCGGTCTGACGATTACGAAGCGGCTGGTTGAGCGAATGGGGGGGACCATCCATTTACATAGTGTTCCACATCAACGGACTGTATTTTCGGTTACCTTAAAGGCTTGGTAGACCCTGCATTGGCGTGTCCGGAGAGACTTAAGGTTTTTGTAAGATTTGATTAATAAAAAAGAAGACTTTTCTCTTTACAATATAGATATAGGAACCCGGACAGGGGACGAAAAGGAGAACAAGGACGATGAATTATATCGCACGAACAATAGATGTGACCAAAGTATATGAAGGGGTGGAGGTTGTATCCAACGTCAATATGAATATTAAGCAAGGTGAGATCTATGGATTCCTCGGTCCAAATGGTGCAGGTAAAACAACCATCATGAAGATGCTCACCAATCTCGTCAAACCAACCACAGGGGAGATTGAACTGTTTGGGGAGAAGCTTACGCCGACCTCCTATGAAGTGCTGAAACGAATGGGCAGCATTATTGAATATCCTTTTTTCTACGATAGATTATCTGCTCGGGAGAATCTGGAGCTTCACTGTGAATACATGGGATTTTACAACAAAAAGACCATCACCAATACGATGGAAATGGTAGGTCTGAAGGACACCGGCAAGAAATCTGTGAAGGACTTCTCTCTGGGCATGAAGCAAAGACTCGGGCTGGCTCGTGCACTCATAACCACACCTGAACTGCTCATTCTGGATGAACCGATTAATGGATTGGATCCTGTCGGGATTCGGGAGATGCGAGATTTGTTCAAGCGGCTTAGCAATGAGTATCGTATTACCCTGTTGGTCTCGAGTCACATTCTTGGCGAGATAGAGCAGATTGCTGACACGGTCGGTGTCATTCGCGGAGGTCGCTTGGTGGAGGAAGTATCGATGGAGAGCATTCGTGGAAGTCAAAATGAGTACATCGAGTTACAGGCGGTGGATATCCGCAAAGCGACCTATGTCATTGAACACCAGCTTGGTTTGAGTAATTATAAAATGGTCGATGACCAAACGTTACGTATCTATGATCTGGGAATCATTCCATCCGACCTGAACACCAAGCTGATCCAACACGGCATTGAGATCGAATCGATATCCAAACGGGCTCATTCCCTGGAAGAACACTTCATGAAGCTGGTAAAAGGGGATGAAGACGTTGCTTAAACTAATCAGACTTGAGATGCGGAAGCACCGCTTTGCACGTAATTTTGCAGGTGCAGGTATTGCCAACATAGCCATTCTTCTTTTCCTGATCATGATTGGATTCATGGATGTGGGAGCAGAAGATTATGCCTATGCCGATTACCAGACCGCCTTTATAATTATCGATACATTTGTGAGAGCAACCTTTATCGTATTTGCAGGAGCTTTATTATCCAAGCTGGTGATCAGTGAGTATCGAAATAAAACGATGAACGTCATGTTCACCTATCCCATCCAGCGTCATAAAATCATCGCTGCCAAATTGATCATCGTGTTTGGTTTTACATTTGTGATGATTATGGTTACCGATCTGTTCATGGGTTCACTATTGTTGATTGTTAATCAATTCCACTCCTTCATTCCTGGATCATTGACGAATCGGGATATATTGGGACTTCTGGTGAAGTACAGTATAAGTTCTTTATCGGCTGCGTGTATGGCACTCATTCCCCTATTCTTCGGTATGCGTAAGCATTCTGTTACAACTACAATGGTCTCGTCCATTTTGCTGGTTTCGATTGTCTGCTCCGGATTCAACGGGTCGGAAGTTTCCATTCATTCTCTTATTATTATCCCTCTGACCCTTGGAGCAATAGGGATATGGATTGCTTCGATGTCCATGGTTCGTCTGGAGACAAAAGACGTGAACTGAATCATTCGAAAAACCATGCTCTGCATGGCTTCAGATGCCATTGACATCCGCTCGTACAAGGGATAGGATAATGTCAACTGAGACACGAAGGAGAATGCAACTACCATGACGATTCCAAAAACATTAACAATAGCTGGTTCGGACACGAGCGGCGGTGCAGGTATTCAAGCTGATTTGAAAACTTTTCAGGAGCTGGGTGTGTATGGCATGACCGTGCTGACTACGGTTGTGGCAATGGAGCCCGAAACATGGGATCACCAGGTCTTTCCTGTTGAATTAAATGTAGTTGAAGCACAGCTTCGCACTGTTCTGGACGGCATCGGTTTCGATGCAATGAAGACAGGTATGCTCGGTTCTGTAGATATTATTGAACTGGTAGCAAAACATATTCGCCGCAGCGGTCTGCCACAGATCGTTATCGATCCGGTAATGGTCTGCAAAGGTACAGACGAAGTACTGCAACCGGAAAATACGGAAGCGATGATTGAATTCCTGTTGCCAGGTGCGGATCTGGTTACACCTAATCTGTTCGAAGCATCCCAACTGGCGAAGAGTGGACCGATTCGTTCCAAAGAACAGATGGAAGCAGCGGCAGCAACAATTCATGCCCATGGCTCGAAACATGTTCTGATCAAGGACAGAGGTGTCATTAGCCCGGGTAAAGCAATGGATCTACTCTATGATGGAACTAACTACGAATGGTTTGAGGCCGATGTTGTCGGTTCCGGATATACGCATGGTGCGGGCTGCACAACGTCTGCGGCAATTACTGCAGGGTTGGCTCGCGGTCTTTCAGTGAAAGAGGCTGTTCGTGAAGGTAAAGCCTTCGTGACCAAAGCGATTGCCGGCGGATTTCCGCTGAATCGTTTTGTTGGCCCGACACTGCATGTGGCACACCGTCTGGAGCAACAACGTTAAGTGTTGCCAGGGAGCGCACAGTAGCGCATCACTTCTGGATAACACACTTCGATTTCATTCAAGTAGCTGTCAATGAGCAGGAGCTTGCTCATTGACGGCTTCTTTTTTATGCGAATTTTTATGAAAATTAGTAACTTTTGGCTTATATTAACCGTATATATCATGGGAGCATTCCAAAACATGTATGGACACATGAACGACACATGGAATAGGTATGTTATCATCAGAAATCTAAAAAGGAGAGTCGGCCATGATCAGAACAGTGCTTCTGGTGGAAGATGAAAGCCGCATTCGTGAGATTGTGGCCGATTATTTCATAAAAGAACAATGGAACGTCATAGAAGCAGAACATGGAGTACAGGCATTGGAACTGCTGGCTCAGCATGAGGTGGATCTGGTCATTCTGGATGTTTTGATGCCTGAAATGGATGGATGGACCTTATGTGGGCATATTCGATCCCAATCCACCGTACCTATTATCATGCTGACTGCACGGTCCGAGGATGACGATAAAATTCATGGATTTCAGCTGGGCGTTGATGATTACGTCACCAAGCCATTTAGTCCACGTGTGCTGGTTGCACGTGCAGAGACATTAATGAAACGTGTTGAAGGTGCATTGGGAAGAGAGCAGGGTGAGATTCGCTTCGGACAGGTGACCCTTGATCCATGGGCTCGACGGCTGGAGAAGGATGGGGCTGAAGTTGAGCTTGCGCCAAAGGAATATGACCTGTTGCTCTATTTGGTTCGAAATGCAGGCATTGTGTTGTCCCGGGATGCCATTTTGAATCGGATCTGGGGATTTGATTTTGAAGGGGACTCACGTGTTGTGGATACTCACATCAAGAAGCTGCGCAGCAAATTGGGTGACGAAGCCAAGTGTATTCGGACGGTGATTGGCACTGGATATCGTTTCGAGGCAGAAGCATGAGAAGAAATGGCGTAACGATGAAGCTTTTCCTGGTCATGGCAGGATGTCTGGTTCTTTTATATGGGACGACGGTTTTTGCCCAGTTGTTCTGGTTTCCCGACTTCTATCAGCATCAAAAGGTCAGCAGTATGAAGAAAAAGCTGTCCAAGTTCGAACAGCAATATTCCAATGGACATTGGAGTGATTTACAGCTGGCCAAGGAGACCGGAAAATTTATGCGTCAGAATCAGTCGCATCTCGTCATTCTGACGAATACCGGAAGATTGGTTAATGACCCGTTCCACATTACGTTGCTTCAAGAGGATGGGAGTCACGTGAAGGTGTCCTTGTCCTTGTTTATCAATAGTGAGAATGCTGGCTGGATTACATCTCATCTGAAATATGGGCAGGAACTGACGGTGAAAGGCCCGGCCAGCGAGTCCATGGTCTATCCATTCAAAATCCAGGATGCCACTTCTGCTGCTTGGGGAACAGAAAGCTTTCAGGAATCCATTGAACCGGTAAAGGAATGGTCAGGCGTACTGACCGAGGTAGTTCTTCCCAATCTGGCAACATGGAGTCAGAGGCAGGGGCTGCTGGTGCAAGCCCTGGATAGTCGGTTCCCTTTGTCCACAGAAGACCAACTTGCGTTGGCAAATGGCAAAATGCTCAATGAAGAATGGATGGATAGCTGGAGTGGTGTTCGCAATGTCATCACTATTGCTCCAGTGCATCGTTCCGGACCCGAGCAAGAACTGATCTTCTCGCTCACCTCTCTACAGGAGATGAGGGAAGCGAATGAGGCAACACGTTTGTTCTATGCATATTTTGGCATAGGAGCATTTATATTGATTCTGTTGCTGGCGTTACTCCTGTCCCGAATTGTAACGAAGCCGCTCTTGGCCTTGAACCATGTCGCCAAGAGAATGTCCACGCTGGATTTCACGGTGAAATCACCCATCCGGCGTAATGATGAAATCGGCAGTCTGTCTAACAGCCTCAATGCCTTATCGGGAACCTTGGGTCAGACATTGGAAGAGCTGAGACAGGCCAACACGCAGATGCGTACAGATATGGAAATGAAACAGGAGATTGAACAGCGCCAGCGCAAGTTTTTTGCCGATGCATCACATGAACTTAAGACACCGATCAGCATTATTAAGGGATATGCTGAAGGGCTGAAGGATGGCGTGAGTGAGAGTAAACGGGAACGTTACATTGAGATCATTGCCGATGAGGCGATCAAAATGGAAACGATGGTTGAAGAGATGCTGGATCTGGTGCGACTGGAATCCTCAGCGGTTCAATTGAATACGGATGCTGTTGCATTGGCTGACATGATTGAAGATATCGCCGGCCGTCTGGGTCCGCAACTGAAGGACAAAGGATTGGATGTGGTGCTTGTATCCACAACAGAACAGACGGTGGAGGGTGACCGAAGCAAGCTGGAGCAAGTTATTTTCAATATCATGATGAATGCTATACGTCATGCGATACCACATACCGATATAACTATTGAAATCAGCAGGCGTGAAGGTTTTGTCCATATTTCCATTGAAAACAAGGGCGAGCACATTGCTGAAGCTGAGCGGCAGTATATATGGGAGAGGTTCTATCGGGTAGAACGCTCACGTAATCGTAAAATGGGGGGGACCGGGCTCGGTCTGGCCATTGCGAAGCAGATTCTTGATCTGCATGGGTGCAGTTATGGAGTGGAGAATACACCGGATGGAGTCCGTTTTTATATTATTTTTCCTAAAGCCTAGTACGAAAGGGAGTCAAATCTTATGAAGTCTTTACCATCGATTTTAACCTTGGGGAATCTGAGTTCAGGCATGCTGGCAGTCATTATGGCTATTCATGGTGAATTTGCCCTGGCTGTGATGATGATATGGGTAGCGATGTTCTTTGATCTGTTTGACGGATTTGCGGCCCGCAAATTGCATTGTGAGGGTGAGTTCGGCAAATCCCTGGACTCGCTTGCGGATGTAGTTTCATTCGGAACAGCCCCCGTGCTGATTCTGTACCTGAATTCCATGATTGAAGTGAATGTGCTGGGGATGGCACTGACCGCATTGTTCCCGGTTTGCGGTGCTTTGCGTCTGGCCCGTTATAACTGTCAGAAGACAGCAAGCAGTGGTTTTGTTGGAATGCCGATTACCTTTGCCGGAGGTCTGATGTCCTTTTTCGCGCTCTGGAGTCCTTATTTTACACATGGTGTAGCCTATCTTGTCATTATTGTATTATCTGGTCTCATGGTGAGCCAAATCCGATTCCCATCACTAAAACAAGTGCTAGCCTCTCATGAGAAGGATATTGTGGAACCGAAATAAGGAGCGAGTCAGTATGGAATTTGCAAAAGAATTTATTGGTCAATATGGTTATTTCGCAATATACGGACTACTGGCTCTTGGCGTTATTGGCATGCCGATTCCGGATGAGGTGATGATGACTTTTGTCGGTTATCTCGCCTCCATCTCGGTATTAAATTACTCCGTATCCATCGCCGTCAGTTTCGGTGGCGCATTTACCGGAGGGCTGCTTAGCTACATGATTGGCAAGAAAGCGGGCAGGCCGCTGGTTGAAAAATACGGCAAGTGGGTCGGCGTTAATGCCAAACGATTCAGCAGGGTGGAGTCCTGGTTCCTCAAATATGGGTATTGGTCCATCATCCTGGGTTACTTCATTCCAGGCATTCGTCATTTGATGTGCTGTTTCTCCGGGATTAGCCGCATGGCGATTGGCAGGTACGTAGTTGTATCCAGCATCGGTGCATTCGTCTGGTGTATTGTCTTTATCTCCATTGGTTTTTATGTCGGTGTGTTAACTTAAAATGGGACAGCCTGTTGCAAAAACGGGCAAGGATGGAAGACCTCTTGAGTGTAAGGTGGTCTTTTTTTGTTTTTCTATATATGGTCGGAGATACTCCTCAGTATTCTAACGAATCTCAGCAACCTTATTTCACGAAGAAACTTGAAAAAGTACCCAGATTTACTCCATATCATCACAATAAGTTGTCCTGAGTACCGTTTAAAACGAACGTGAACAGGGCTTCAGCTCGTCATGTAAAAATACAAAAAGCCGCTCTGACCATTTCCAACCTTCGCGTTGAAGGGAGAATGGATCAAAGCGGCGTGTGCTTCACGACCGCTATATTACATTTCTAAATCAAGTATAGCTTCAAATACGGAATGATTTCAATACTTTTACCCACTTAAATGTGATTCCTCAATTCCTCTTTCAACTTGTTTTTCCCCTTTTTTGCGTGCAAAGGTGATTTTGAGGAGTGGCGGAGTAACCAGTGTAGTAATAATAACCATGATTACAACACTCGTGAAGTATTCCGGATCAAGCAATCCGGCAGCAAGTCCGGTTGAAGCGATAATGAGTGCAACTTCACCTCTTGAGATCATTCCTGAACCAATGGCAAGAGACGATATACGATCAAATCCGGTAAGGCGTGCACCGGCTCCGCCGCCAAGAAGTTTAGTTGCAATGGCGATGATACTGATGACGACAATAAACCAAATCTGTGAACCCACACCATCAAATGTGACATTTAAGCCGATACTGACAAAGAACACCGGAACAAATATTCCGTAAGCGATTGGTTCCAGTTTGGTTTCGACTTCATGTTTGAAGTTGGTTTGAGAGATGGCGATACCAGCGGCAAAAGCACCAATAATTCCAGCAACACCCATCCACTCTGCAAAGTAGGAAAATCCGAAACAAATGATCAGGCCCGCAGTAATAACGGTCTCCGTTACCTTCAGTGGTGCCATCCACTTCATGATGCGTGGAACAAGGAACCAGCTGGCAGCAATAATAATAACAAAGAACAACAGCTTTTTACCAATGAGCAAAGAGATCGAAGTGTCTCCTCCACCTGTACCCAGCAAGCTCATCATAACGGCAAGAATGACAACGACCAGGACATCATCTACAACAGCTGCACCAAGGATTGTTGTACCCTCACGAGAGCTGAGTTGATCCATGTCTTTCAGTGTCTGAACCGAAATACTGACGGAAGTGGCACAGAACAAAAGTCCAAAGAACAGAGCATGCGTTGTTGACATACCAAAGGCTATGGCCGAGCCGTATCCTCCGATAAAGGGTAAAATGATACCACCTACAGCAACAGCAAACGCTGCTTTCCAGTTTTTCTTCAATTGTTCCAGATCAGTTTCAAGTCCGGCAATAAACATCAGAAGCAGTACCCCGATCTCAGCCATATAATGGACGAAATCACTCTGTTGAACCCAACCAAGCAGCGCAGGTCCGAGGATAACACCGACGATCAGTTTCCCTAAAACGGAAGGTTGACCAAGTCTAACGGACAAATCACCCGCAAGTTTGGTGAAGATCAAGATAAGTGTAAGAACCAAAACAAATTCCATAAGTGTGCTCCTCTCCAGCAGTTGCGTTTTTATAGGATTACCTACCCAAGGGCGAATCATTCCAAGCCAAAAAACAAAAAAAAGGCATAGAACAGCATTAATAAATAGTGCCATTCATGCCTAAAAAAAGACAAGGAGGGCCCTTGGTGACAGGCTCCTCCAGTTTAACGCGTATGTGATTATTGACACTAATCATAACACATATTTGAGATGTGGTAAACATTTTGCTGTCTTGGTAGGTATGAAAATGGCTATAACGGGCAACAATAACGTCGTTTGTGTCATGTTTTGTTCAGAGTGTTGTCACTTAACAGTCCGGAATTGGCGAGATATAATTATATAGAACATAGAAGTTAGGATATGAGGAGGATTTTGCATTGGGCAAAAATAACAAAGGGGAGCCGAACATCCAGTCTCCGACGAGTAATAAAAATTTTGCAGGCATCATTATCACGATTTCCATTCTCGCTAATGTCATTATTTTATTATTGTTCTTCGCACCGTCTATTGGTTACAAAGGAGATGTGACCTTTGATATTACGGTGTTGCCGCGGTTTAATGCCGTGTTTAACAGCTTTACCTTCATCTTCCTGCTCGCAGCGCTTATTGCTATTATCAAGCGGAATGTGAAGCTGCACAAACGATTTATTCTTGCTGCATTCTCAACGACACTGTTATTCCTCGTGACATATCTGACGTTTCATTACCTCTCACCAGAGACGTCCAAATACGGCGGCGAGGGCATCATTCGTTCCATCTATTTCTTCGTTCTGATCACACATAGTATACTGGCAGCCCTGATTGTTCCATTGGCACTGTTCACACTTGTGTGGGGTTGGACGAATCAATTGAAGAAACACCGCAAAATTGCACGTTGGACTATGCCAATCTGGCTTTACGTCAGTTCTACAGGTGTCGTGGTATATCTCATGATGGCACCATATTATTAAGGTTATGAACGTTTCACTGTGCTAATTCGTTTGACTTGCGGGTAATGTTTCCATGGAAGGAGGGTTCACGTTTATGTACAGGGTTGTTTTGATTCGCCATGGACAGAGCATGTGGAATGTAGAGAATCGTTTTACCGGATGGACAGATGTGGATCTGACGACGGATGGTTACGCAGAAGCTCGTAAAGCAGGGAAGATCATGAAGGAACAGGGATTTGATTTTGATTACGCCTATGCATCCGTGTTGAAACGTTCTATCCGAACGCTCGATATTGCGCTGGATGAAATGGACCTCATGTGGATTCCCATTACGAAGACTTGGAAGCTGAACGAACGCCATTATGGTGCGCTGCAAGGATTGAATAAACAGCAGACTGCTGTGAAGTATGGGGAAGCCCAAGTGAAGGAATGGCGACGCTCCGTTAACGTATCTCCACCTGCATTGGACGAAACCGATGAACGATATGTGCAGGATCTGGACAAGTACAAGCGGCTCGGGTGCACCATCCCGTTTACGGAGAACCTGATGGATACCTCCAAGCGTGTGCTGGAGTATTGGAATGCGGAGATTAAACCGATGGTGTCGGCAGGCAAAAGAGTGCTGATCTCTGCGCATGGTAACACGCTTCGTTCACTCGTCATGCATCTGGACCAATTGTCCGAGGCAGACGTGATGGCGCTCAATATCCCGACAGGCATTCCGCTGGTCTACGAATTGGATGAAGATCTGCATCCCATCGGACACTTTTATCTGACCGCCGATGGTTCTACCTACCAACATGAAGAAATGACCCATGTGGCAACGCCTTCGGATTAATGGGACATGAACATGGGTCTTGATTGTACGAAATTTGTTGTTTAATTTATCTCGTTTGGTTGATGTTTCAACCAGTACGAGTGGAAGATGACCGCTGAATTTTAATTCGGAGGTCATCTTTTTTTTCTGCGATCAAGCCTGCACTTCGTTTCGTTTTGCTCCTGCAGGGTAATTGTCAAACAAGACACGATGTACAATTATCCTGAAGGAGGAGAAGCACATGTCTAAAAGAAGAGGAATACTCATGACGGCTATCGGCGCAGGTGTGACTTATCTGATGAGGAACAAACAAGCAAGAGATAAGCTGTTTAGCACTGTCTCGGGTATGATGAAAAGCTCCAATTCGTCTCATGGAACAAGTAAAACCAGACCACGCGTGGAAGTGAAATAGATTTTGATCGTGCGTTTATCGATTGAATTTAAATGATTATGTGAAACCTGGAGATGAAGTCGTTCCAGGTTTTTTTTGTGCAATCAAAAGCAATCCCTTGCTTTTGCGTGTAATGCGATTTTTGCCAGCAAGAATGATACAATGGATACTTGCAGAACGTATGGAGGGAGATGCACATATGAAGAAAAATCGTTTGGGTACATCCGAGCTGATGGTGTCTGAGATTGGGCTGGGATGTATGTCACTTGGAACTGAAATGGAGCACGCTATGGGCCTGATTCATGAGGCTCTGGACCATGGGGTCAATCTGTTGGATACAGCCGATCTGTACGATGCAGGGCGTAATGAAGAAATTGTAGGACAAGCTATTAAAGGGCGTCGGAATCAAGTCATTGTGGCAACCAAAGTAGGTAATCGTCGTATGCCGGGCAAAGAGGGCTGGTCATGGGACCCTTCCAAAGCCTACATTAAGCAGGCTGTACATGAAAGTCTGAAGCGGTTGCAGACCGATTACATCGATCTTTATCAGTTGCATGGCGGGACCTTGGACGACCCCATCGAAGAGACGATCGAAGCGTTTGAGGAACTGAAGAAGGAAGGACTTATCCGATATTACGGAATTTCCTCCATTCGTCCCAATGTGATTCGGGAGTATGTAAAGAGGGCATCCATCGTCAGTGTGATGAACCAGTACAGCATTGCTGACCGCAGAGCGGAAGAAGAAGTGCTGCCTTTATTGGAACAAAAGGGGATCAGCGTAATTGCCCGTGGGCCTGTAGCTAGCGGTGTGCTTGCCGATTCCGGATCTGCCAAGGCAGAAAAAGGTTATCTGGACTATACGCCGGAGCAACTATATACCATTCGGCAAGGGTTAAGTCGTCTTGTTACGGACCAACGCAGCATGGCTCAGACGGCTATTCGTTATGCGTTATCCCATCCTGCGGTAGCAGCCGTTGTCCCTGGTGCCAGTTCAAGAGATCAGTTACTGCACAATATTGCCGCTTCGAATTCGCCTGCACTCACCGCTGCGGAAATTCAGGAAATACGAGAGCTCAGTCCCGCTAATCTGTACAAGCAGCATCGTTAACTCCATTAAGCCTATTTTCAATTGTAACTATACAAGGTACAATGAAGATCAGCCAAAAAAGGGACATATAAGGGAGAGAAGACATATGGAAAGAATTCAAAGTGAACAGCAATATTTGGATACAATCAACTCTGATGGTTTTACCGTCATTAAATTTGATACAACCTGGTGCCCGGATTGCAAGAACCTGGATCGGTTTATCGGGGATGTTATCGACCAACATACGGACAAAACCTTCTATGCCCTGGATGCAGAGAAGTTCCAGCCGTTTGCCGAAGAGAATGGTGTACGCGGCATTCCGAGCCTGCTCGTCTTTCAAAACGGCAAGAAAATTGCACATCTGCATAGCAAATGGGCTAAAACACCTGCTCAAATCTCCGAGTATCTGGAGACACTTGAATCCAAAGTTTAAGCGTACGAATGCATCAGGAGTTTGTATAATTAACTTAGCATACGGAGACCTCTTCTTGTCTTGCGACAGGAAGGGGTTTTTCTGCTTCATTCCAGCATGTTGTTTAGAATTTGTTCAGTGCTCCCATGTATACTGTGAGAACAAACTGAATATTTGGAGTGAACAAAACCCGTATGAAGAATGAAATTTTTGAAGAAATGCACCAATTAAGTCACAATGATGACCGAAGATACCGATTGTTGATGATCGGGGTGAAGCAACTGCTGCAGGAACAGAAGGAGAATAGATATAATCTGCGTGAGAGACTGAAGAATCGGAAGAAACACCGGAGCATTCAAGTAAAAGAGTGGTACTAGCCAAACTGCTTTTCAGAAGTGAACATAAATATGAATGTCCATGATACATAGTAAACCTAGTCGGCACCACTAATGATCCAACCCAGCAAAGAAGAAAGTAATGAAGAGTAAGACTTCTTCTAATTGCAAACATTCCTGTCTTTGAAGCAGTAACAGAATCGTGAAGCAACAGAAACGTAGCTCAGAATATAAAATATGGCGGCCTCGCTTCCCAAGGGAACGTGAGGCCGCCATTGATTTTGCCTGTCTAATTACTTGAATTGTAATGATTACATCAAAATAATAAAGAACACGGCTGCCAAGACGAAGCGATACACAGCAAAGACGGTCAGGCTCAATTTTTTCAAAATGGACAGGAACGTTTTGATCGCAAGCATGGCGACGATGAAAGCAGCGATGAATCCAATCGCAAAGATTGGGAAATCACTGCCGTTCAGGTGATCGATACTTTTGTACAGGTCATATCCCGTAGCACCAATCATAATTGGCACAGACACGAGGAATGTGAACTCCGCAGCGGCTACACGGCTTATCCCTGCAAAGAGACCGCCTGAGATCGTTGACCCGGAACGGGAGAAGCCTGGCCACAATGCCAAGATCTGAAATATACCCACCGCGAATGCCTGTTTGTAAGAGATATCATCGACATCATGGGTAGTAATTCGGTGACTCTTACTGCTCCAGCGTTCGGCCACGATCATCAATATACCCCCAATAACGAGGCTGTACAGCACTGTCTCCGGACCAAATAAATGTGCTTTGATCCAGTCACGGAATACAAGTCCGATGACTACGGCAGGAACCATCGCCAGGAAGATATGTCCCAGATTGAGGCGGCGGGAGTAAGGTCTGCTGCCTCCGGTGAAGCGGAACATATCAATGAATTTGTTCCAGTACAGTACAACAACAGCAAGAACAGCTCCGAGTTGAACAACCACCTCAAACGTTTTGACTGACTCGTTGTCCTCCGATAAACCCAGCAAGTGGGCAGTCAGAATCATGTGTCCAGTGGAGGACACGGGCAAAAACTCAGTCAAACCTTCGATGATGCCCATAATAATGGATGATATAATGTCCAATGCTCTTCCTCCTTGAAATGCAGGTGACAGCACGGCTGTCCTGCTTGACCATGCCTGTTCATTTGAACAAGGCTATCACCTATTATGATCACAAATGCATTCAACTTCAACTTATGCTTGTAATCATTTGTTTAAAACTATATTGACAAAAACCTAGTTATCCCATAGGATATAACTTAACTGACTGACTCATCAATCGGGAGGGTTACATGAATGACCAAAATTAACGGTTTGGAACCTGGTGAAGAACGCCGGGACCAAATAATACGCATAGCGATGGAGCGGTTTGCAACCCAAGGCTACCATCAGACGAAAATTTCCGATATCGTCCGCGAGGCTGGTGTGGCGCAAGGGACATTCTACTGGCATTTCAAAAGCAAAGAAGCCATTGCTTCGGAAATTATATTAACGGGCAAGGAGGAATTGCTTGAGGCGATTGGGCAAGGGTACCGCAAGGATGCCGGATCGGTAGAAGATATGGTGAAAGCATCGGAGAGGCTATTTACTGACCTGTTCTCATTTGCTGCACAGAATCGCTATTTTATGGAATTGTTGCTCAAAGGCATTGTGACGGAAGAATCCGTACAACGGCTGGTTGAGGAGACACGTAATGCTGTCGAAACTGCATTCCGTCACAATATGGAACGTGCCATCCAACTCGGCATGTTGCCTCAGGGCATGGATGTACCGCTTCGAGCAGCGCTATTGGTAAGCATGATTGAAGGCATGATATCACGCTGGTTGTTCGGTTCCGATGAGTTGCACAGCAAGTTCTCAGCCATGACAGCTTCATCGCTGGCAGTTGAGGCAGCAAGCTTTGAGTTTTACGGACTGCTAGGCACATAAGATTCACATGATTAAACAAATAGCAGGGAATAATGGGTACAACTGCAGTTTAGTCACAATAAAGTAACCAAAAGTACATCCGGATTAATACACGACTGAGAGGAAGTTAACGTAATGAACAACACATATGGATCGAAAACTCGTAAAGGCTGGTCTCTGACAGCGATTCTGCTGATGACCGTGCTGGTACTTAGTGCTTGTGGAAGTAAGGCAACAGATGGTGGAAGCACCAACGGTGCACAGGCAACAAATGAACTGGAGCAGATCAAGTCTGCTGGCGTTATCAAAGTGGGCATGATGGGCACATACGCACCGTACAACTTCCTGAACGATAAGAAAGAAATGGACGGCTATGATGCCGATATCGCACGTGAAGTTGCGAAGCGTCTGGGTGTAGAGGTTGAGTTTGTATCCCAGGAGTTCTCCGGTCTGACACCAAGCCTGCAAGCGAAGAAGCTTGATGCCATTATCAGCCAAATGACGATTACTGATGATCGTAAGAAAGTACTGGATTTCAGTGATCCGTATATCACGAACCAAGTCAAAATCATTGTGAAAAGCGACAATAACGATATTACCAAGCTGGAGGATTTCAAAGGGAAAACGATTGGCGTAGGTTTGGGTACAAATGATGAATCATATTTGCGTAATGAAGTATTGCCGAAAGTGGGAGATTTCACCATTAAGACGTATGACGATGTCATCTCTTCACTCAAAGATCTGAATGCTGGGCGGATTGATGCGACAATCAACAACTTGTATGCACTGAAACCAATTGTGGATGCCAACGGATTAAAGATCAAAGCTGTAGGCGAAGCAATCAAGAGTGACCAGGCAGGTATCGCTGTTCGCAAAGACAATCCGGAACTGGTTGCAGCACTGAATGATGCGCTCAAAGGCATGAAGGATGATGGCACGTACAATACCATTTTCAAAAAATGGTTTGGTGAAGAGCCTGCGCAATAATGAACTGGCAAGGCGAAGGGAAGATTTGACCCATGGAACTGGTATTTGAGAATATCCCCTTCTTTCTGAAGGGGGCTTACTATACGTTATACGTAACTGTGATCTCCATGTTTTTTGCATTCATCATCGGATTACTTGTTGCTATTGCTCGTCTAAAGGGGCCGATGTGGCTTAGGTTGATCGCAAGGTTTTATGTATCCATCATGCGGGGAACCCCGCTGCTGGTGCAATTATTCGTCATTTATTACGGATTGGTCGATTATGGAGTGACCCTGGGATCACTCACTGCAGCATGTCTGGGACTGAGTCTGAATGCAGGTGCGTTTCTGTCGGAGACGTTCCGTGGAGCGATTCAGGCTGTACCAAAAGGGCAGATGGAAGCTGCATACGCAACCGGAATGACCCCGGCTCAAGCGATGAGACGGATCATCTTCCCGCAGGCTGTGCGTATTGCCATCCCGCCGATGGGGAACACCTTTATTGGTATGTTGAAGGAAACCTCACTTGTGGCGGCGATTGGTGTTACCGAGTTGTTGCGTTCAGCACAATTACTGGTATCACAATATGCGGTGAATATGCCGTTTTATCTGGCGATTGGTGTGATCTACTGGATTATGAGTATCGGCTTCTCGGCCATTCTGGAACAAGTGGAGCGCCGGCTGGCCCGGGCTTACTGATGGGAGGAGAGAACCGATGATTACAACAACTGGGCTTACCAAACGATTTGGACAAAATGAAGTGCTCACAAATATAGATCTGCATGTCGATGCGAAAGATATTGTTGTATTGCTTGGCCCAAGTGGTTCAGGCAAGAGTACCTTGCTGCGCTGTCTGAATGGACTGGAAGAGCTGTCTGGCGGACAGATCGAAGTGAACGGTGTAGTGGTGAACAGTGCTGATCCGCTGCGGGTCCAGCGTGCCCGAGTATTGGAGATCCGTCGCCAGACCGGTATGGTCTTCCAGCAGTTCAACCTGTACCCGCACAAGACGGTGCTGGGCAATGTGATGGAAGGTCTCGTGACGGTGAAAAAAATGAAACGTGACGAAGCGGCTGAACGTGGCCGGATTCTGCTGGATCGCGTGGGCCTGTCGGACAAGCAGGATGCATATCCGTCCCGATTGTCCGGTGGACAACAGCAGCGGGTTGCCATTGCACGCGCACTCGCGATGGAGCCGGAAGTGATGCTGTTTGATGAGCCAACTTCCGCCCTTGACCCCGAACTGGTCGGAGAGGTGCTTTCTGTCATGAAGGAGCTGGCAGAGGAAGGTATGACGATGCTGGTCGTGACACATGAATTGAAGTTTGCCCGTAACGTGGCGAACAAAATCGTCTTTATGGCAGACGGATCGATCGTGGAAGAAGCAAGTCCACAGGCCTTTTTTGAAGATCCGAAGCAGGAACGCACCCGTCGTTTCCTGCAACAAATTACTGAATTCTAATTACATTACTACAATTTATACTGATTGATACGATCGATTATAGCGATAAGCTGCTGAGTGAAGGGGACGGAATCGATTCTGAAGAAGCGTAGCGCTCGCCTTTGTCTCCGAATATTGTCCTTTGTGAATAAAAATCAAGAATATTTGGAGACAACAGCGATCGGAAGAACGAGCCGTACCCGGAACGGAGTTCTGCAAATCGTAACCTATTGTGAGAAAGAAGGATAACATCATGAATGTAACAACCGTATGGAAAGGCAAACGCGCGTTTACTTCCGAAGGACCCTCTGGCTACGAGGTTGGCATGGATGCCACTGCTGCTTATGGTGGTGACAGCAAGGGTGCGACCCCGATGGAATTGTTACTGGCGGGTCTCGGCGGCTGTATGGGGATCGACATTACGATGATTCTGGACGCTTTCCTGGACAAAATCGAGTCCATTGAGATCGAAGCGCAAGGCACACGCAGCGAGGATATGCCAAAGGGCTTCACATCCATTGATCTGATTTTCAAGGTAGATGGAGATATCCCGGATTATCGCATCTGGAAAGCCATCCAGATGGCAGAAGAGAAATATTGTGCAGTCTCCGCTTCGCTGAGCGCCGATATTCATCCAAAACTGATCCTGAATGGGGTTAGTACACCTCGACCTTAAGGATTCATAAGAGATTCGTTCTGCTCTGTATTATACTAAGACTGGTCACCATGTAATGGTGGCCTCTTTGATTTTCGGGTTTAACACTGAGCCTTTACCTGAGAAGGAGTAGCACAAAGGCTTGGTCCCTTTTTCGAACCCTCATGCGAGCGTTTAACAGTTATGTGGTATGATTAATTAAAAGGACAGAACATCCTGATCCTGCTCTTTATATGTAAGCGCTTATACAGATGACGGAAGGTGCAGACATGTTGAAAAGGCTGATTCGAACCACTAATAATCTCAAATTAAAGCATAAATTGCTCATTTCCTATGTACTGGTTGTCATGATTCCGGTCCTGATTGTTGGTCTTGCTGTGACCAGTTATTTTCGCCAGCAAGCTCTGGACAATGCGATAGGACAGACGATCATCAATGTGGACAAGATCAAGAGCCAGACGGCAACCATGCTGCGTGTACCGACGGATATATCCAACCTTTTGATGTTTAATGCGGATCTCAAGGAGATCGTGAATAAACGGTACAAGAGCGTTGTGGAGCTGACCTCGGCTTATCTTGCATACAAAGATTTTCAGGAGTACAGGCGTTTGTACCGTGAGATAGCCGGCATCCGTTTTTACTCCACGAACCCAACATTGATCAACAACCTTGAATTTATCCCGGTAGACAAGCAGACGGAAGAGAGCTACTGGTATCAACAGGCACTGAAAACAACCAGCATCGGTTGGTTCTACATTCCGGACAAGGAAGATAATCCTGTACACAAGCTCAGCCTGGTGCGCAAAGTACCTTTTGCCGAGTATCGGACCGAGGGCGTGTTGATGATTGTGATCAATCAGGATGAGCTGAATGGATTGCTCCGTCAGGAACAGTTCGAGACGATGATTACGGATGAGCAGGGCTATGTGGTTGCAGCCAAGAATACCGAGCTGGTAGGGAAAACGCTGGACGAGCTTGATTTTGGTGTCGATCTGCAGAATCAGGCGAAAGGCACCATAGAGGGTGATTTCCGGGGGGAACCATCTAATATTGTTATTGATGAGCTGGGCCCTGGATCGAGTATGAACAGCCTGAAGGTGATTTCGGTTTTTGCGACCAAAAATATCGTCAAGGATGCCAACAGAGTCAGCATGATTGGCATGATTTTCATTATCCTTGTGCTTGTTATCGCCCTACTATTCGTATATATCATCTCGTTCCTCACGTCGAACCGATTGCTCCGGCTGAGTAAACACCTCAACAAGCTGGCATTAGGTGACCTGAACGTCACTTCGCGGATTGATGGAAACGATGAGATTGGACAACTGTCACGACAGTTCAACTATATGGTGAAAAGTATCAATGAACTCATGACGCAGGTGGTAGAAGCGACAGAACAGAATAATCAATTGGAAATCGCCCAAAAAGAGATTAAACTGAAAATGATGGCGAGCCAGATCAACCCACATTTCTTGTTTAATGCGCTGGAGTCCATTCGAATGAAAGCGCATATTAAGGGAGAAGCAGAGATTGCTAACATCGTCAGGTTGCTGGGCAAGCTGATGCGCAAGAGTCTGGAGATTGGCAGTGGAAAAACAACCTTCCGGGCTGAACTTGAAATGGTACGTTCCTATTTGGAAATTCAGAAATTTCGTTACGGCGACCGCCTTGCATTCCAGATCGATATCGATCCCGAGGTGGAGAAGATGTACATTCCGCCTCTGATTATTCAACCTTTGGTTGAGAATGCGATTGTCCATGGTTTGGAGAATAAAGAGGGTACAGTCCGTGTTCATATAAGTATTCGTTTAGTAGAAAACATTGTGCAGATCTGTGTGGATGACAATGGTGCAGGCATAACGCCAGAACGACTGGCTGAGGTGATGCAGTTTATCTGTGGACCGGAGGAACAGGAGAAAAGCCGGATCGGCATGCGTAATGTACATCAACGCTTAACATTGACGTACGGGGAGCCATATGGATTGCAGATTAAGAGTGTATATGGGGAAGGAACAGAGGTTTCTTTCACTTTGCCAGCAGGAGGGGACCAACATGTATAAAGTGTTTTTGGTGGATGATGAACCGAGCATACGTGAGGGACTGACCACCATTATCGAGTGGGAAAAATACGGATTTCAGGTCATCGCTACAGCTGCCAGCGGGCGTGAAGCCATCTCCCGGTTTGCGGAATTGGAGCCTGATCTGACAATTATTGATATTCGCATGCCCGGTATGACCGGGCTGGATGTGATTGAAGAAGTGCGCCGGAATCATCCGGATTCGCACTTTTTGATATTGAGCGGTTATGCGGATTTTGATTATGCCAAGAAAGCCATCAGTTTTGGTGTGGATGGTTATCTGCTCAAACCGGTGGATGAAGAAGAGATTATTGGTGAACTAGAGCGGATTGCTACGATCCTGACCCGTGAACGGGAGACGATGGCACGTCAAGCTGGTGAGGACACCGTCTTTAGGGAGCATCAGATTGAGGCTTTGCTCTTTGACAGTCTGGAGGGTGAGGGCAGCATGGAAGAAGATAGCTTGGGGCTGCACTGGCCTCACTATCAGATTGTGCTGCTTGAGATGCATGCGGCGCCTGACCTGCAACGGGGAAGTGTTATGAAACGCAAACTGATTGAAGCATTTGACCAGAAAGACCGAGGCATCGTATTTTCGTTCCATTCCGGTCTGGGGTTGCTAAGCAAGGAAACCATCACATCCGAGTCATCCGCAAGAAATCTGTATGATGAGTTGGAAGGACTTCTGGGAGAATGGGAGGTTCACATGTACGGTGCTGCAGGTGAACCCGTACATTCCACTTCTGAAATTGCGCGGTCATACACGCAGGCGAATCGTATACTCGGTGAACGCTTTTTGTTCACGGAGAAACGTATCATGCTGTGGACTGCAGGTAGCGAAGCTGTTGTTAAGCCAGGAGTTGAAGCTGTGGACGGAGCACATGAGCCAGTTGAGGACGAACTTGCGGACAAGCTGTATTATGCGTTAGACATTCGCAGCAGTGAGTCAGTCATGCGGGTACTGGGTGAGATGGAAGAGCGCTTGGTCCCATACCATCGAACAGAGCAAGCCATCAAAACGGCTTTCTCACAGGTGTTCTCCCTGGCGTTCAACAAGCTTGCAGCGACGAATCAACATATGCACTCCATTATGCAGGAACATTCGGTTCTGATTAATGAAGTCTATCATCAATTTACGATGTCGGATCTCAAAGTCATGGCATTAGAACATTTTAATCGCCTTATTCAACGTATGGGTGGGGGGAGCAAGGATACTGTATTGAAACAGATGATTGAATTTATCCAACGTAACCCTGGCGAAAATCTCAAGCTGGAGGTACTTGCTGAAGTTTTTAACTATAACAGCAGCTACTTGGGTAAGTTGTTCAAGAATCATACTGGAGAGTATTTCAATGCATTTCTGGACAAGGTTCGTATGGAAAAAGCCAAGGAATTGCTGGATGAAGGACTGAAGGTACATCAGGTCGCGGCAAGAGTGGGGTATGCGAATGTGGACTACTTCCACGGTAAGTTCAAGAAATATGTAGGGGAATCCCCTTCCGCTTACAAACAGGCCAGAACCCAATCTTCATTGAAAGGAACAGCTACGGATACAAACGAGGAATAAGTAAGGAGTGCTGGGCCTTGCCCTTGCCTATTCTGTAAAACGTTTTCGATATTCAGGAATTTCAGATTCATCATATTGTCCATGCACTTCCCATGATAAGCAATGGTCACGGAATGCTTCACATTTTAGACTGGATTTACAAGAATCCAGATGAAGGGATGGCTATACGATATGAATTTGTCTGATATAGGTGCTGTACGTCATACATTGAACTTAAATGGAACATGGCAGTTTTGTTTGGATCTGGAGTCCGATGAACTCGTTGAACAAAAGATAACACCGCCTTCGCAGTGTGAAAATACATCATGGGAGACCATTCAGATTCCCGGTTCATGGGAAGAGCAAGGATACGGAGATGAGCCTGAGTACGAAAGGCTTGATACCTGGACCAAGGTACGTGAGTATGAAGGCCTAGCCTGGTATGCTCAGGATGTTACGGTTCCAACAGATGATCCTGGTTGCCAGTATATATTCAGATTGGAAGGGGTCCGATGGACAACGAATCTCTGGATCAATGGACAGTATGCCGGGCAGCAGGATAGTCTGGTGAATCAACAGAAGTGGGATGTTACCTCTCTGGTGAAGCAGGGAGAAGTGAATCGTGTGGAGATCCGAGTGGATAATACGATGAAACTTCCGCTGGCGGGTAGCCATATTCATTCATTGCATACGGCCACAGCCTGGGGTGGAATCACGGGTGGTGTTTATCTGGACAGTCTGCCCCCATGCCGATTACAGACGTTACGGATTCAACCAGATGCTGAGAACGGAACCATTCTGGTTGATTTTACTGTAAGCGCTCCCGCAAATGAATCCGCTAGATCGATGCAATTACATGTGGATATCCAGCATCCGGACGGCACATGGCTTGATCGATATAGTTGTAATGTAAATCTGAGTGATCCATTGCATGTGGATATAAGCTCAGCAGATGTAACTGACAACAACGCTTTAATAGATCAGTGGCGATTGGAACTAGGGGCAGAGAAGTCTATCGCAAGATGGTCGGATGAATCCCCTGAACTTTACAAGGCAGTGATCTGTCTCCATGACGGTGAACAGGAACTGGATCGGCTGGAGCAATCATTTGGTGTACGCTCCTTTGCAGCAAACGGGAAGCAGCTTGAATTGAATGGGACACCGGTGTATCTGCGCGGGTACGTCGATTGCTGTATCTTTCCATTTACAGGTTATCCCGTCTGGGATAAGGAGCATTACCTTCAGCAATTTCGAATTGCCAGATCGTATGGCTTCAATCATGTCCGACTGCATGGGTGGAGCGCGCCGGAGCCTTTCTGGGAGGCAGCTGATGAAACGGGCATGCTGGTGCAGGCAGAACTCCCACATTGGTCTCGTTTCTTTGAGCAATCGAATCAGTCTGCGCCAGCTGAGGTATTGTCCTATCTGACACAAGAACTGGACGGGTTGCTCCAGTCGCTGCATAGACATCCTTCATTCGTCATGTTCTCCATGGGGAATGAACTCATTGGTCCGAATGGTCACCCCGAACTCAATGCATTGGTCTCAAGGGCAAGGGATATGGACCCGACCCGGTTATATACGGACAATACAGGTTTTGGACAGCTTCCGGCGCAAGGGCGGGAAGGTGATTATTATATTCAGTCGTTGAACTGGCATCCCCCGTTGGAATCCGCATATTCTGCTGTGCCGGATACCACGCTGGACTATCATGCAGTCACCCGGCTTGCGGAGCATCCCGTCATTGGGCACGAACATGCACAGTACACCATGTATGTGCGGCCCCAAGAGCGAGCCAAATATACTGGCATATTGCGTCCTAGCTGGTTACGACCGATCGAAGAATCGTTAACAAACAAAGGCATGATTGAGGACCTGGAGCATTTTCAACAGGTCAGTGGTACCCATCTGGTACGTTCCCTCAAAGAAGCCATGGAGCGAATTCGGCGAACACCGGACGCTGCAGGCGTACAGCTTCTGGACATTCGCGATTTTCCAGGGCAAGGACATGCAACGACGGGCATTCTGGACGTATTTTGGGATGACAAAGGCATTACAACACCGGAAGAATTCATGCGATTCAACGCAGATGTGGTGCTGTTGTTAAGCTGCAAGGAGCGTACATTTTACGCCGGAGAACCCATTCATGTCGATGTACGCATCTCTCACTACGGTAAGGAGCCGCTTGAGGAAGCAATCATTCAGTGGAGGTTAATAAGTGATGATGTGATACTTACTGAAGGGGCATGGAAGACCGGAGATATCCAATGTGGGTCCGTCATGTCACTGGGAAGCATCGTCGCTACAGCACCTCGGAAAGCAGCAGCAGCTTTTCGGGTTGAAGCGGAGTTGTTATCAGGCAATTCAGAAAGAACTGTAGCGAATGTATGGCAGGGCTGGTCGTTTCCTGTTTATCAGTCTCATCCGAATTCGAATCGGTTCTGGAATACCATGGCAGAGCTGCAGCCACTTCTCGGGGAAGCACAACATGATTGCGTAGATCGCATCGATGGATTTCAGTTGTTGAAAAATCGGAAGATTGACTTGGTTATCGTCCAGTCGTTAACACCCAATGTCGTTGATTATGTGGTCAACGGGGGGAGTGTTTGGCTACAGCCAAACGCAGAAGGGTTACATGATTCGGTGGAGACCAAGTATCTGCCTGTATTCTGGAATTATCTGATGTTTGCTACACAGCCTGGTGCAACGATGGGCATGTATTTGAGAGAACAGCTAGCACTACTAGGCTCCTTCCCGCATGATGGGGCTTCGGACTGGCATTGGTATCACTTGGTGAACGGTACACCAGCGATATGTTTGGATACGTTGCCCGGGGTGGAGCCGCTGATCGAAGTGGTGGACCATTTCCATCGGGCCAAACGACTCGCGTATGCCTTTGAGGCAAAAGTAGGGAAGGGCAAGATTTTGGTATCCTCACTTCCGTTTGCCAATCTGGCTTTAATGAAGCGTCCGGAAGCCGCCTACTTATTTCAGGAGATACTTGCGTATCTGAATGGAGATCAATTCCGTCCAGCAACTACCATATCCGTAGCGCAATTACTCGGGATCGTTAAACTGCAAACCATTCAATTTACATTGTAATCAGAGGGACCCGAAAGGGTCCTTTTTGTATGCCATGCAGTTAAAGTAAACGATTACTATAAAACGTTTTCGATATTTACCACTTTGGATAGTATTTTACCTTAATATGACTTTTGTTTTATTTATAAGTAGAATTTATCACTGATTTTAACGAATTTATGTCGGATTATATATGCCTATATCTAATTTTTATATGATTTTCTCTAAAATCCAGATGGTATTTTGAAAACGCTCTATCGAGTATGATTATTTTATAAAACAGAGGAGGGGGAACGGAGATGGAAACGCTAACAAAAAAATCCGCTTCCGCGAACAGAAGCAGTGACCCCAAACCGCCTTTAAAGAATCGGCGGAACGGAATTTGGGACAGAATGAAACAACAGAAATATCTCTATCTCATGTCATTGCCATTCGTAGCTTGGGTTTTCGTATTTAACTATCTGCCACTATGGGGATGGACGATGGCTTTCCAAAATTATAAACCTGCCAGATCATTTGGTGATCAGGAGTGGGTTGGTTTTAAACACTTTGTAGAGCTGTTCAGTGATGATCGCTTCTATCTGGTACTTCGAAATACGCTTGCGATGAGCTTGATGGGACTGGTTGTCGGTTTTATCGTGCCGATATTCTTCGCTATTCTCCTGAATGAAATGAGAGGCATGTTCTTCAAGCGTGCCGTGCAAACGGTATCCTATCTGCCTCACTTTGTATCCTGGGTCGTTGTGGCAGGTATTATCACCAAGATGCTCTCCACCGATGGCGGGATTATCAATGATCTATTGGTAGGACTGAACATTATCGATCAGCCGATCCAATTCATGGCCAAGGGGAACTTGTTCTGGTACATTGTAACCGCTTCAGATATGTGGAAGGAAACCGGTTGGAATGCCATCATCTATCTGGCGGCGATTACAGGTATCGACAATGAGCTGTATGAAGCTTCCCGTGTAGATGGGGCCAACCGCTGGAGACAAATGTGGCACATCACGCTGCCTGGCATACGGACCACGATTTCCGTACTTTTCATCATGTCAATTGGACATCTTATCAGTATCGGTTTCGAGAAGCAGTTCTTGCTTGGCAACAGTTTGGTCACAGACTACTCGGAAGTCCTTGATCTATACGCGCTCAATTATGGTTTGAATATGGGACGATTCTCGTATGGTACAGCCATAGGTATATTCAACTCCGTTGTCAGTATCATCCTTCTGTTTACTGCGAACGGCTTGTTCAAAAAATTCACTAAAGAAAGCATCATGTAGGGAGGGGACGACATTATGGCGAACAAAGCATTCAATGCTACTCGGGGCGATAAACTGTTCGATATATTCAACATCCTCGCGATGACCATGGTGCTGGTTGTAACACTTTATCCATTCCTTAACGTACTAGCGATCTCACTCAATAACTCGACAGATACAGTACGTGGCGGAATTTACTTGTGGCCTCGCGAATTCACATTACAGAACTACAAAACGATTTTCCAATATGATGGATTGCTGCAAGGTTTGCAGATCTCCATTCTGCGTACACTTGTAGGTACCGTGCTCGGATTGATCAGTTCATCCATGATCGCCTTTACACTGAGCAGACCTGATTTTGGACTTAGAAAATTTGTTTCCACAACGCTCGCGCTCACGATGTATTTCTCCGGTGGTCTGATTCCGGTGTACATTCTGATGCGTGACTTGAACCTGATCGGTACATTCTGGGTATATGTGTTGCCTGGCATGATCAGTGCATTTAACGTGTTCATCATCCGTTCATTCATTGATGGCCTGCCATACTCATTGCAGGAATCCGCGAAGCTGGACGGAGCGAATGACTTTACAATCTATTACAGAATCATCTTGCCACTGTGTAAACCAGTGCTTGCTACCATCGCGTTGTTCCTGGCTGTAGGACAATGGAATGCGTGGTTCGATACGTACCTATATAATGGTTCAAAGGCACATCTGACCACGCTCCAATATGAGCTGATGAAAGTATTGCAAAGTACGCAGCAAGGCTCAGGTGCTGGACGAAATGCCAATGATATGGCGCAGCAAATGACACAGATTTCACCGGAATCGATCAAAATGGCGATTACGATCGTTGTAACGGTTCCAATCCTCATTGTATATCCATTCCTTCAGAAGTACTTTGTTGGCGGTATGACACTGGGCGCAGTAAAAGGTTAAGCAAGTGGGTACAGGCTGCCAAATAGAGCGGCCGTACATCTACAAATGAAGCATCAGGATGCCCGAAGCGCAGCCATTTGGTCTGCGCTTCACCGTATAGGGCTGCGGTGTGGTATTCATGAAGCTATAGACAGGGACAAAAAAGTCCCGGATAAGACAGACATATGAAACAGGGAGGATTACCATTATGGCAAGTTCCAAAATGAAGATTGCACTGGCACCAGTGCTTGCAATGTCTTTACTCGCAGGTTGCGGTGGAGGAAGCGGCGGTGATACGTCGTTCAAGGATACAAGCGCAGAGACAACTCCACTTACTTTTGATTTCTTCAGCGTTGACCCCAGTCCGAACTGGAATGGCATGAAGGACGAAGTAGGTAAAGTCCTTACGGAAAAAACAGGGATAACCCTTAACGGTGAGTTTGCCGTTAGTGGTGGTCAAGATAAAATATCCTTAATGGCGGCGAGCGGAGACTATCCGGATATCGTCTCCCCCAAAGGAGAACTCAGCAAACTGGTGGATGCCGGAGCAATGCTCGATCTGACAGATCTGATCGACCAATATGCTCCCAATCTGAAGAAGCTGTATGGTAATTACATGGACCGGTTGAAATACAGTAATGAAGATCAGGCTATTTATGTGCTTCCAACGTATTATGCGGTAGACCAAAAGTACTTTGATGCAGGTGGAGGATTTGGTATTCAGCACCGTGTACTGAAAGAACTCGGATACCCGGAAGTGCGTACACTTGAGGATTACGAGAATGTATTGAAGGCATACAAAGAGAAACACCCAACAATTGATGGTCAGCCAACGATCCCTTTAACATTGGACGCGGATGATTGGAGAATCATGATTACCGTAACGAACCCTGCCTTTCAGGCAACAGGAGCTCCGGATGACGGTGAATACTACATCGATCCAGAGACGTATGAAGCAAGTCTGCATTACAAACGTCCAGAGGAAAAAGAGTATTTCCGCTGGTTGAACCATATGTACAATGAGGGACTCCTTGATCAGGACAGCTTCATTCAGAAAACAGACCAATACAAATCCAAAATTGCAAGTGGTCGTGTTCTTGGTGTCATTGACCAGGATTGGGGATATTCCGATGCAGAAAATGCATTGAAATCCGCTGGGAAGTCTGAAGCTACGTATTCACACTTCCCGGTAACTCTGTCCAAGGAAATCAAGGATCATGCCTACCAAGATCCTGGTTTTGTATCCGGTTGGGGTGTAGGGATTACAACATCGAATCCTGACCCGGTTCGTACGATCCAATTCTTCGATTACTTGGCTTCTGAAGAAGGGCAAGTGCTGATGAACTGGGGAATTGAGGGAAATCAGTACGAAGTGAAGGACGGCAAACGTGTCATTCCTGCCGACATTCTGGATCAGAAAACCAATAATGCAGCCGTATTCCAGAAAGAAACGGGTATTGGACTTTACACCAATCTGTCCGGTCACTATGGAGACGGTGTGAAGGATTCAACGGATAACTACTACACTACGAATTTCCCTGAACAGATCGTGGCAGCATATTCCGATGCAGAGAAAGAAACACTCAAAGCATACGGTGCTACTACATGGAAAGATCTGTTCCCGAGTGAAGACGAGTTCCCAATCAAACCATGGGGAGCAGCATACAATCTGCCAACACCAGGTGACTCCAACTACAACGTAATCTTCAAGAAAACCCAGGATATCATCCGGAAGCGTATCCCGGAAGCCATTCTGAGTACTCCTGAACAGTTCGATGCGATCTATGACGACATGATTGCAGAAGTGAACCGAGCAGGAGCAGAGGATATGGAGAAACAATATACAGAACTCGTTCAAAACCGTGTTCAATTGTGGAGCGGTGAAGAGGCTAAATAAACGATTAGCAATTCAGATTTAAAACGAGAAAGAATCCAGAATATCTGGGTTCTTTTTTTATCTAAAACGTTTTCTAAAAAACGTTTTCAATTTTATAAATTCACTATTGACAAGGGATATGGTAGCGATTATTATTCAATTATGAAAGCACTTACATTTGCTTGTACATCACGAGATATACACCTGAATCTCAAAGTTAACACTTGTAGGAATGAAGAGGAAAAGGGTTAGAAAAGAACATTTTTTTATTTTAAGAAAACGCTTCTAATGTTATATAAACAAGAAAATTACATTCGTTTCATCTGGTCACGGTATGCGCAGGTCAGCCTGTTATACAAATATACAGCTTCATTATATCCATAAGGGGGATTACACATGAAGGGCAAAACACCAAAAACATTCGCAATGCTTCTGTTAGCCAGTGCTCTTGCAATTACAGCAGGATGCAGTGGCAATGGAGGAGGATCTAACGCTTCAGAAAAGCCGGTTGATTCCGGAGACACAACGAGTCCAGTAACCTTTACATTCTTTGGTGCAGACGCGAGTCCAAACTGGAATAACATGAAGGATGCTGTCGGTCAAGAGATTACGAAGGCAACGGGAGTTACAATTGAAGCTGAGTATGATGTGAATAATGGTGGTGACCAAAAGATTCCCTTGATGGCTGCCAGTGGTGATTACCCTGATATTATCTATCCTAAAGGCAACTTGTCTAAGCTTGTGGATGCAGGCGCGATGCTGGACCTGACCGATCTGATTGAGGAGCATGCTCCCAACTTGAAAAAAATCTATGGTGATCAGATGAACCGTCTGAAATACAGTTTGGAAGATCAATCCATTTACACGATCCCGACGAATATGGGTGTAGATAACGTTGCGTTTGACGCTACGGGCGGATTCGAAATTCAACAAAGAGTATTGAAAGAGCTCGGCTACCCTGAAGTAAAAACGCTTGAGGACTATGAGAACGTACTGAGAACGTATTATGAGAAACATCCAACGATTGATGGTCAACCGACGATTCCGTTAACATTGAATGCAGATGACTGGAAAATTATGATTACGGTAACGAACCCGGCGTTCCAAGCTACGGGTGGACCGGATGATGGTGAGTATTATATCAATCCTGAAACCTATGAAGCTGTCCTGCACTACAAACGTCCTGAAGAAAAGGAATATTTCCGTTGGTTGAACAAAATGTATAATGAAGGATTGCTGGACAAAGATACATTTGTTCAAAAGGATGACCAATACAAGTCCAAAATCGCCAGTGGGCGTGTCCTCGGTCTGATCGACCAGGAGTGGAACTATGGTGAGGCGGAGAATGCTTTGAAATCGTCTAACGGTGGCGATAAAACATATGCCCACTTCTCCGTGTCCCTGAACAAGGATATTGTGGATCATACGTTCCAACCGACAGGATTTGACGGTTATGGTATCGGAATCACGACTTCGGCCAAAGATCCGGTACGTATCATCAAATTCATGGATTGGCTTGCATCTGATGAAGGTCAAGTTCTGAGAAACTGGGGTGTTGAAGGTCAGCACTACCAAGTAGAGAATGGCAAACGCATTATTCCAGCAGATGTACAAGATCGCAAAACCAATGATAACTCTGCCTTTACGAAAGAATCTGGCGTGGGTATGTACAATATATTCAGTGCGAGATACGGTGACGGCGTAAAAGATGCTACGGATAACTATTACACAACCAACTTCCCTGAGCAGATTCAGGCTGGATACACCGCGGCAGAGAAAGAGACATTGAAAGCTTATGGTATTACAACATGGAAAGATTTCTACCCTTCCGAAGATGAGCTGAAGCTGAAAGATTGGGGCGCAGCATACAACATGCCTGTACCTTCTGACACGGATTACAACGTAACATTCCAGAAAACACAGGATATCGTACGTAAACGGATTCCAGAGGCGATCCTTGCCAAACCTGAGAACTTCGACAGCGTATATGATGGTCTTCTGGCTGAACTCGATAAAGCGGGTGCAGTGGAGATGGAGAAACAATACACCACTTGGATTAAGGAACGTGTAGCACTTTGGACTGGAAAAGATGTGAAATAAGATTGAAAACCAAGCATGAAAATTGATGGTTTTCATAGCAAAAAAAGCCCTTGAGAAAGGGCTTTTTTTATTGTTGACGTATGGTGTCGAATAGCCTATAATCTATCATGTAAGCACTTTCAGTAAGCGTTTTATAGTATGTTTCGAAAACGTTTTATGTATGTTAGAAGAAGAAAGTTTAAAATGAGTGCTGCTGACTGTTAGACTCCGAAAATCTGATTTTACAGCACGTATCGAAAGCGTATTCAAAAAAAGTGGTATCCTCAGGCAAAAAGCCTGTTATACAGATAAAACCTTCATAAATAATAGGGGGAACTAGACAATGAGAGGCAAAATGAAAGGCAATACACCGAAGACGTTTGCAATGTTGATGCTCGCAAGTGCAATGTTGGTTACAGCTGGTTGTGGAAATTCGGGAACAAAAGAGACTACCGAGTCCAGTGGAACTGATCCAATAACAGTGACGTTCTTTGGTGCAGATCCAAGCCCAACTTGGAACAAGATGCAAGATGCCGTTGGTAAAGAGATTACCAAACAAACAGGCGTTACGATTGAAGCTGAGTACGATGTGAACAATGGTGGTGATCAGAAGGTTGCACTTATGGCAGCCAGCGGAGATTACCCTGATCTCATCTTCCCTAAAGGTAACTTGTCTAAGCTGGTGGATGCAGGTGCAATGCTCGATCTGACGGATCTGATTGAAGAGCATGCTCCTAACCTGAAAAAAATCTATGGTGACCAGATGAACCGTCTGAAATACACTATGGAAGATCAGGCAATATATACGATTCCGACCAACATGGGTGTAGATAATGTTGTATTTGATGCAGGTGGCGGATTCGAAATTCAACAGAGAGTACTGAAAGAACTCGGCTATCCTGAAGTGAAAACATTAGAGGATTATGAGAACGTACTCAGAGCCTATTATGAAAAACATCCAACCATTGATGGTCAACCAACCATTCCTTTGACATTGAATGCGGATGACTGGAAGATCATGATCACGGTAACGAACCCGGCCTTCCAGGCAACAGGTGCACCGGATGATGGTGAATACTATATTAACCCTGAAACGTATGAAGCTATGCTCCACTACAAACGTCCAGAGGAGAAAGAATATTTCCGTTGGTTAAACAAGATGTACAATGAAGGTCTTTTGGACAAAGATGCATTCGTACAAAAGGATGACCAATATAAGTCCAAAATTGCCAGTGGCCGTGTACTCGGTCTAATCGACCAAGAGTGGAATTATCAAGAAGCGGAGAATGCACTCAAATCGGCGGGCAAGGACGATGCCACATATGCTCACTTCTCCGTGTCCCTGAACAAGGATATTGTGGATCATACGTTCCAACCAACCGGATTTGACGGTTATGGCATCGGGATTACAACTTCGGCTAAAGATCCGGTGCGGATCATCAAATTCTTGGATTGGCTTGCTTCTGATGAAGGACAAGTTCTTAGAAACTGGGGAATCGAAGGCGAACACTATAACGTCGAAGACGGCAAACGTGTGATTCCTGCTGACATTCAGGATCGCAAAACAAATGACAACTCGAATTTCAGCAAGGAAACAGGTATCGGAATGTATAGTGCCTTTAGTGCGAGATATGGCGATGGTGTGAAAGATTCTACGGGTAACTACTACACAACGAACTTCCCTGAGCAGATTCAAGCAGGATACACTGCAGCTGAGAAAGAGACATTGAAAGCCTATGGTATTACCACATGGAAAGATTTCTATCCTTCCGAAGATGATCTGAAGCTGAAAGAATGGGGCGCTGCATACAACATGCCTGTACCTTCTGACACGGATTACAACGTAGCATTCCAGAAAACGCAGGATATCGTACGTAAACGTATTCCGGAAGCTGTTCTGACTACACCAGCGAACTTTGATGCAACCTATGATGCATTCCTCGCTGAGTTGGACAAGGCAGGTGCAGTGGAGATGGAGAAACAATATACCGTTTGGGTCAAAGACCGTGTCTCCCTTTGGACAGGAAAAGATGTAAAATAATATGGATTGTCTGCAATCCAAGGTATACAAGGAAAGGGCCCTGTGAAGGGCCTTTTTTTATGTGGTTGATGTGTGATGATTTGCATTGACGCAAATTTTGAAATCACATATAATTTTATTATTGTAAGCACTTACCGAAAACGTTTTACAACATAAGATATATACAGCTAATTCAGGAACAGGAGCTAATCATGTCCCAATATAATATCCAAACTAAAATCAATCGTCTATGGTATCGACAACCGGCACAATGCTGGGAAGAAGCGCTGCCCATCGGAAATGGCCGTTTTGGAGGCATGGTGTATGGCGGCGTCGCGGATGAACGAATACAACTCAATGAAGATACGTTATGGTCAGGGTTTCCGCGAGATACGATTCAATACAGCAGTCAGCGGCATTTGAAAATGACGCGTGAGTTGATCATGTCCGGACAGTATGGTGAAGCTGAAGATTTGTTAAACCGTGAAATGCTCGGTCGTGATGTAGAAGCCTACCAGCCGATGGGTCATTTTCTATTGCACCATGAGGGTCTGGATGATCTTTCATATGATGCCTTTGAACGGGAGCTTGATCTGGAATCGGGTATTGCAACCACAACCTACTCATTGGAAGGAACTCAATATGTACGTGAAGTGTATTCCAGTGCTTCGGATGATCTAATGGTCTGCACATTGACTGCTGATCAGAAGGGCGCTATGAGTGTAAGTGTTACGCTAGACAGCCCCCATCCTTATCGCGTTGAGACTTCGGGAGATGCTCTAACCATGTTCAGTCGGTGCCCAAGTCATGTGGAGTCTAATTACTTCAGGGATCACCCCGAATCCGTCCTCTATGAAGAGGATCGGGGGACGGCTTATGCTGTCCGTGTAGCGTTTACAGCATCTGGCGATCAGGTGAAGGTCTCCAATCTGGAAGGCAAGTTACATATTCAGGGTGCTGATCAGGTTGTGTTTTATCTGGCAGCCGCTACGTCCTTTGAAAGTTATGATGTTTTGCCTGTGAAGGATCATCTTGTATTGGAAGAGGAATGCAAGGATATGATCTCCAAAGCGATCACACATGGTGCGAAAATGCTTCGGGAACGACATGTTCAAGATCATAGCGCGTTGTTTAACAGAGTCGCTATTGATTTAGGGGTATCGGCTAACGCCGAATTACCTACGGATGAGCGGCTGCAAGCTTATCAGGCAGGGCAACAAGACGCTGGGCTTGAGGCACTTTATTTTCAATACGGAAGATATCTGTTAATGGCTAGTTCGCGTCCGGGCAGCCAGCCTGCCAATCTGCAGGGAATCTGGAACCATCAGGTAGAACCGCCATGGCATAGTGATTACACCATCAACATCAACACGGAGATGAATTACTGGCCGGCTGAAGTCTGCAATCTCAGTGAATGTCATGAGCCGCTGTTTGATATGCTGACCGATCTCAGTGATACAGGACGCAGAACGGCGCGCATTCTGTACGGAGCCCGTGGATGGACTGCCCATCATAATGTAGATATCTGGAGGACCTCTACGCCGACAGGTGGAGATGCTAGCTGGGCTTTCTGGCCGATGGGCGGAGTATGGCTTACTTCGCATCTATGGGAGCATTATCAATTTACCGGTGATCAGCGTTTTCTTGAGGAACGTGCCTACCCCATTATGAAAGAGGCTGCGCTGTTCTGTCTCGACTGGCTGGTGGAGGGGCCTGATGGTTATCTGGTTACGATTCCATCCACTTCACCAGAGAACAAATTTCTCACAGATGCTGGAGAGGCGAGGAGTATATCCATGGCTTCAACGATGGATATGACGTTAATTCGTGAACTGTTCAGCCGCTGTATTGAGGCCGCGAAGCAATTGAATCTAGATGAGTTATTGGCGAGTGAGTGGGGGGAGGCTCTGGACAAACTCCATCCATTCCGAATTGGAAGCGAAGGACAATTGCTGGAGTGGTTTAAGGATTTTGTCGAATCTGAACCAGGGCATCGTCACGTCTCCCATCTGTATGGACTGTATCCCGGGGAGCAGATCAATCGAGTGAACACACCGGAATTGGTAGAAGCGGCACGGGTATCGCTTGAACGTCGAATCTCACAAGGTGGCGGGCATACAGGATGGAGCTGTGCATGGTTGATCAATCTGTATGCACGACTACTGGATAGTAACCAGGCACATCAGTTTGTGCGCACGTTGCTGGCCAGGTCCACACATCCGAATCTGTTTGATGACCATCCACCATTCCAGATCGATGGTAACTTTGGGGGTACGGCTGGAATCGCCGAGATGTTATTACAGAGCCACTTGAACCAGTTACATTTGCTGCCGGCACTGCCTGAACTCTGGTCTCAAGGCCGTGTGGAAGGACTTCGTGCAAGAGGTGGTTATACGGTGGGCATGACGTGGACAGATAATAAGCTTCTTTCAGCGGTCATCAAGGCGGACCGAAATGACTCGCTAAATATTCGCAGTGCTTATCCCCTGCGAGTGGAAGGACATGAACAAGCGAAGGCAGAACTCACGCCTCAGGGCGATTATGTAATGAATTTAACCATGGCCGCAGGACAGACGATCCGCGTGTCACTATGAGACGGAGGAGTAAACCATGACGATTTTTAAATTTCCACAAGATTTTCGCTGGGGTACAGCAACAGCTTCCTATCAAATAGAAGGAGCCGCACAGGAAGGTGGACGCGGGGTATCTATCTGGGATACGTTTGCGCGCACCCCTGGCAAAGTATATAACGGTGACAATGGTGATGTCGCGTGTGACAGTTACCACCGGTACGAGGAAGACATTGAACTGATGAAGAAACTTGGGATTAATACATACCGGTTCTCCATTGCTTGGCCGCGTATTATTCCTGATGGGGATGGTGAGATCAATCGGGAAGGGCTCGATTTCTACCATCGCTTCGTGGATGCATTGATAGAGGCTGGTATCGAACCGTTCCTCACCCTGTATCACTGGGACCTTCCACAAACGCTGGAGGATGACGGAGGCTGGGGCAACCGCCGAACGGTCGATGCTTTTGTAAAATATGCCGAAGTGATCTTCAAAGAATTCTCAGGCAAAATCAACTTCTGGCTGACATTTAATGAACCATGGTGTATCGCGTTCCTGTCGAACCTTCTCGGGATTCATGCGCCAGGAAACAAAGACCTGCAAACGTCAATCAATGTTGCTCATGGATTGTTGGTTGCTCATGGTAAAGCGGTCCAATCCTTCCGTCGCTTGGGTATAACGGGACAGATTGGTATTGCTCCGAACGTCTGCTGGGCTGAGCCGTACAGCAAATCTCCTGAGGATCAGGCTGCGTGTGACCGATCGATCGCGCTTAATACCGACTGGTTCCTTGACCCGATCTACAAAGGTTCATATCCGCAATTTATGGTGGATTGGTTTGCAGAAGCGGGTGCTACTGTACCCATTCAAGAAGGTGACATGGAGATCATATCGCAACCGATCGATCTGCTCGGCATCAACTATTACACGATGGGAATTAATCGCTTCAATCCGGAAGCAGGTGTTCTTCAATCGGAAGAAGTGGATATGGGCCTCACCAAAACCGATATAGGCTGGCCTGTGGAATCACGCGGGTTGTATGAATTCATGCATTACTTGCAAAAGTACGGTAATGTGGATGTATATATCACGGAGAATGGTGCCTGCATCAATGATGACCTGGAGAACGGAAAAATTAATGATGATCGCCGGATTTCATATTATGAACAGCATTTGGCTCAAATTCACCGCATCATTAACGACGGCATTAACCTTAAAGGATACATGGCGTGGTCACTGATGGATAATTTTGAGTGGGCAGAAGGCTACCGCATGCGTTTTGGTCTTGTTCATATGGATTATCGTTCACTGGTGAGAACGCCGAAGGAGAGCTATTACTGGTATCAGAACGTCATCAAGAATAATTGGTTGGAGACACGGAACGAACATAATCCCCAATAGGCACAATGTCAGCTTCCGAAGGAATGAAAAGAATGAGAAAGACGGTAGCATTGGAGTATTCCAATGCGCCGTCTTTTTTTGTTGTTTCACAGATGAAAATGAGTAGTTCATAAAGGTTTCATAAGGTCAAGTGTGTTTACTGTTATGAAGAGACGGTTTTTGGGTTATAAGAAGTAAGGAAGAAATGGATAATGTTTTGTCAACGGTTAAATTTAAAATAAAGTGTCCAAATTGCGAAGAAAATTTGAACATTTGTTGACTAAAATTCATATTGATGTGGTATATTGGTATAAGGAAAGCACTTACAAAAAGGGAAAAGGAAGTGTTTACTATGGCATCGAAGACAGCAATGGTTAGCCAATTGGAGCGCAAAGACAAAAATATGCGGCGCGCCGTCTTGACGATGACAGTTCTGGCATGGGTCGCACTCATTACGGGGGTGGTCATGTGTCTGATCAATCTAAACGACTTTAATGATCGTAATCTTGGCTTGATGGTTGGTATTGGATTCCTTGTAGGTAGTGTGTTTATTTACGTTATTGCCAAAGCGATTGGCCTTGTTCATACACGCGGGGAAGACGAAGGCGCCGATTGATTATAATCCTGCGTTAATTCGTTCATAATAAGACTGGATAAGTACCCCCGGAATCCAGTGGATAAAGCCCTTTGCGGATTCGTTGACACTGTTCAACGGGACTGCAAAGGGTTTTATTTTGTGACTTGAAGTGTAAAGATTACAATGTGCAAATATCAACCATGCAAGCGATTTGTGAGAAAAAATTCACACATTTAAGGTGTAAAATCGACAAATTTGTTAACAAGAACAAAAAAGTTGTTCATTTCTGATATCTTTAGTAGGAAGAGAGTAGTATACTGATTTTTCAGTATGAGCGAATTTAAGGAGAGGGGATCAAAATGAACAAGAAACCTAGGTCGCTAACCCGGATCATCATTCCGGTTGTCCTGACGTTGGTTACAATTGCATTGATTGTCTGGCCAATGCTGGCAGGTGGACAGTACGTTGTTCTGGATCCGAAGGGACCAATTGGCGCTTCGCAGAGAGATTTGATTGTCATCTCGACAATTTTGTGTGCTGTCATCATTGTGCCAGTACTCATTTTGTCTGCCGTAATCGTATGGCGTTACCGCGACCAGCCGGATAACAAAGCTGCTTATGAGCCTAACTGGTCTCATAGTACGAAGGCTGAGGCAATCTGGTGGACGGTTCCAATTATTATTATTGGACTGCTTGCGATTGTTACGGTTCGTTACACGTATGATCTGGAGCCTTCAAAGCCGTTGGCTCACGAGAAAGCACCAATTACCATCCAAGTGTCTTCACTGGACTGGAAATGGTTGTTTATGTATCCTGAGCAAGGGATTGCAACGGTCAACACGCTGAATATCCCGGCAGACCGGCCCGTGAAATTTGAACTCACTGCGGATTCACCGATGAACTCATTCTGGATTCCGCAACTTGGAGGACAGATTTATACGATGTCGGGTATGGCGATGACCTTGTATCTGCAGGCAGATCATGAAGGTAAGTACTGGGGTTCAGGCGCTAATTTCACAGGTGAGCATTTTGGAGAAATGCGTTTTGATGTGAATGCTACATCGGACGAAGATTTTGACAATTGGGTAGCTGAAGTGAAACAGAGTTCTCAGGCGTTGACTACAGAAGGTTACAAAGCACTGGCTGAACCAGGAACAAGCAATGTTGCTTATTATTCTTCCTTCCCAGAAGGACTGTTCCAAAATATTGTGACCAAGTATGTTGTAGATGGTCAAAGTGCTCACAGCAAGCATGGAATTTCAAGTGAAGCTTCTGGAGCCATTCAAGATGCAACTGATACGTCCAATCAAGACGAGGACAAGAGTGCTAACTAAAGATTCGAAAGGAGGCCCCCAATGTTAGAGGGACTTAAAGAGTTTGCATCGGAGTTTTTCGTAACCGGTGATCCGCTCATTTATGGTGCGATGGTAGCTATCGGAATCACCATGATTACTATTGTAGCGGTGCTAACTTATTTCAAAAAATGGGGCTGGCTCTGGCGTAACTGGTTAACGACTGTCGATCACAAAAAGATCGGTATCATGTATATCATCGCTTCCATTATCATGTTGTTCCGTGGTGGTGTGGATGCGCTAATGATGCGCCTTCAGCTGGCTATGCCTAACAATGAATTTCTAAATCCTGAACACTATAATCAGGTCTTCACAACTCACGGTACGATCATGATCCTGTTCATGGCGATGCCATTTATGTTTGGTCTATTTAACGTTATCGTACCATTACAAATCGGAGCAAGAGACGTTGCGTTCCCGTTCCTGAATTCACTCAGCTTCTGGCTGTTCTTCTTGGGCGCAATGCTGTTTAACCTGTCCTTCGTTATCGGTGGTTCACCGGATGCAGGATGGCTGAGTTATCCGCCTCTATCGGAGCTGTCACACAGTCCGGGGGTTGGACAGAACTTCTATATATGGGGTATACAGATATCGGGTATCGGTTCCTTGGCTACCGGTATCAACTTCCTGGTTACCATCATTAAAATGCGTGCGCCAGGCATGAGATGGATGAAAATGCCGATGTTCACATGGTCGGTATTCTCCACTTGTATCATTATCTTGTTTGCTTTCCCGATCTTGACCGTGACACTTGCACTGTTATTCCTCGACAGGTTTGCCGGGGCGCATTTCTTCACACTTGATCTGGGCGGTAACCCAATGATGTATATCAACTTGATCTGGATGTGGGGTCACCCTGAGGTATACATTGTCGTCTTGCCGGCATTCGGTGTGTTCTCCGAGATTGTAAGTACCTTCTCTCGGAAAAAACTGTTTGGATACAAGTCGATGGTATTTGCAATGTTGATCATCAGCTTCCTGTCCTTCTTCACATGGGCGCATCACTTCTTCACGATGGGTTCCGGAGCGGACGTGAATGCATTCTTCGCCGTAACTACGATGTTGATTGCTATTCCAACAGGGGTTAAGATATTCAACTGGCTGTTTACCATGTATCGAGGAAGGATTCGCATGGCGACTCCGATGATGTGGACACTTGCCTTTATCCCGTGCTTTATTGTCGGGGGTATGACAGGCGTTCTGTTATCCGTTGCTCCTGCTGACTTCCAGTTCCACAACAGTTACTTCCTGATTGCCCACTTCCACCAAGTATTGATCGGTGGCGTTGTCTTCGGATACTTCGCTGGTCTGTATTACTGGTGGCCTAAAATGTTCGGTTTCCAACTCGAAGAGAAACTGGGCAAATGGGCATTCTGGACTTGGAATATTGGTTTCTATGTCTGCTTCATGCCGCAGTACGCTGTCGGTCTGATGGGTATGACACGTCGTCTGAGCACTTACGGCTGGGATACTGGCTGGTGGGAATTGAACTTCGTATCCACAATCGGGGCATTCCTGATGGGTGTCGGGTTCCTGTTCCAAGTTGCGCAAATCGCAGACGGTATTCGCAAATACAAATCACTCAAAGCTCCTGCCGATCCATGGGATGGCCGTACGCTGGAGTGGTCAATTCCATCACCAGCTCCTGAATACAACTTCGCCGTTACACCGCGCGGAGATGATATTGATGAGTGGTGGGAAGAGAAAGAACGTCGTGCCAAAGGCATCTATCCGCCAGAGCAAACGCTTGAGCCGATTCATATGCCGAAGAATTCCTCGATTCCGTTCATCATGTCTGTCTTCTGGTTCGTTGCTGGTTTCGGCTTCGTATTCGGTTGGCTGTGGATGGCGATTCTCGGACTTGCTGGCGTAGGCATCTGTATGATCGCCCGTTCATTCTCATACGATACGGATTATTATATTCCGGTCGACGAAATTAAGCGTACCGAAGCGTCGTTAAGGGGGTCGGTATAGATGGCTCAAGCAGCCGCTAAGCACGGTGAGAATCATGCGCATGGTCATGACCATGGCCACCATGATCCACAGGAAATGAAAATTCTCGGATTCTGGTTCTTCCTGATTTCCGACGTTATCCTGTTCTCCGTATTGTTCGCAACCTTCATTGTGTTGCGTGACAATACGGCGGGCGGACCGATTTTGTCCGAACTGATCAAAATGCCTGGCGTTATCGCCGAGACATTTATCTTGCTCACGAGTTCATTTACGAGCGGACTTGCCGTTCTGGCAATGAATCAGGGTAAAGTGAAACAATTGATTAACTGGCTGATTGTTACAGCTGTTCTGGGTGCAAGCTTTATCGCCCTGGAGGTTTACGAGTTTGTTGAGATGGTTCACGAAGGCTTTAGTTACACGACGAGTGCGGCTTCTGGCGCATTCTTCACCCTAGTGGGTACTCACGGACTTCACGTATCGCTTGGTTTGATTTGGATGATCGGACTCATGTTCCAACTGAAAAAACGTGGGATTACCGACGTTACTCGCGGTAAGATCAACGTTATCAGCTTGTACTGGCACTTCTTGGACGTCGTATGGATTTTCCTCCTGTCGATCGTCTATCTCATGGGGGTGATGTAGATGGCAGAGCACAACTCACATGATTCCCACGGCCATGAACAACATGGCTCACTGAAGTCTTATGTCATCGGCTTCATTCTGTCCGTCGTACTGACAATCATTCCACTTGTGGTGGTTTTGAACGACATGATGGGCAAAACAGGAACACTCGTTGTGATTCTTGGTACAGCAGCACTTCAGTTTGTGGTTCAACTCTTCTTCTTCATGCATATCCGTGAAACAGAGAAACCACGCTGGAATGTTATGGCTCTTATCTTCGGTTTGCTGATCATGATGACTATCGTGATTGGTTCGATCTGGATTATGCTTAACAATGCTGTTGCACATTAATTCATAGGATGAAAGAGCTTCACGACCTTGGAATTCAAGGTTGTGGGGCTCTTTTTTTTCTAAGCAAAAGTTATCGCATAATTTAATGAAAAAAAAGTTGGATTATATCATAATAAGTCGTTGATGAAATAAATTACCAGTGATACTATTGTTATACACTCTGTAAATATATTCAATATTTTAGTTAAAGCTATTTTAGCAAAATTATTTTAGGAGATGTACCAATGAAAGCTAGGGTAATCCGTTATTATCGTTTTGGCGAACCAAGTGAAGTGTTATGTATGGAAGAAAAAGATGTGATACCCCCTGGCCCCGGTGAATTAGCAGTGAGGATGTATGCTCGGCCTATTAATCCCTCCGATATTATTCCTGTTCGAGGAGCTTACCCGCATCGAACCCGATTACCCGCTGTTCCCGGGTTCGAGGGTGTGGGGATAGTAGAAGCAGTAGGGCCGGGAGTATCCAATCAAATGTTGGGGCGCCGCGTCTTGCCGCTAAAAGGTGAGAATACTTGGCAGGACGTCGTGAAGACCATGCAGCGACATACAATCATCATGCCGAATGATATCGATGATCAATCAGCCAGTCAGCTCTATATTAATCCGGTTACGGCTTGGTTGATCTGTACAGAAGTGCTTAAGCTTACGTACGGTGATACCCTGATTGTGAATGCAGGGGGATCTGCAATCGGACGAATCTTTGCACAGATCTCAAAAATCAATGGATTTAAATTGATTGCGCTTACGAGAGATGATCGTCATACTGCTGAACTGTATCGTCTTGGAGCAGTTTCTGTTATCAATACAACGAAAGAGTTGCTACAGGATAGAATCGCGGAATTAACAGAGGGGTGCGGTGCTGATGCAGCCGTGGATTGTATTGGAGGGAGAGATGGGGAACAGTTGGTCAGTTGTCTGAAGCCAAATGGTACGGTCATCAGTGTAGGACTGCTTTCGAGGATCACACCGTTATGGCATGAAGTAACCCGGGGAACACAAGTTCATGTGAAACTTTTCTGGTTAAAGCATTGGGTGGAACGCTGTTCGCAAGAACGCTGGGAACAGGTATTTCATGAGGTGATGGAGCTGGTCAGAGCAGGGAGGCTTGTCATGGCAAACATTGGGGCGACGTATGAACTAACGAATGTGCAACAGGCTATTGCAGCGGCTGAATCGGGTGTCGAGGGGAAAGTTCTCTTATTACAGTAGTACATAAAACTTGGAAAGAACTCAACATAACGAATCGTAATTAACAACTAATTCATATTGGGGGCCTTGTTGTGAAGATTAAAGATATGATGTTTACTGCGATTATGGCAGCCGTTATTGCAGTACTTGGACTGTTACCTCCGATTCCACTACCATTTATACCTGTGCCAATTACAGTCCAAACGCTGGGCGTGATGTTGGCAGGCAGTATCCTTGGTGCCCGATTGGGAGGGGTAAGTCTCCTGCTCTTTGTTGTTTTGATCGGTTTAGGAGCTCCATTGTTGTCCGGTGGCAGAGGGGGCTTGGGTGTTCTGGTTGGACCTACAGGCGGGTATGTTCTTAGTTATCCGATTGCTGCTTTTGTGATTGGGTTGCTGGTTCAACGGGCATCCGTCGCAGGCATTAAATTTTGGAACTTTCTACTGAGCAACATCGTGGGCGGAATTCTTGTTGTGTATGCAGTGGGTATTCCATTCCTGTCCTTTATAACGGATGTACCTATTACACAGGCTATCATAGGCAACCTTGTTTTCATTCCAGGTGACCTGCTCAAAGCAGTGCTTGCTTCACTTATTGCTGTTAGAATTCTCAAGGTAAGTCCTACAATGATCCAGAATACGAAGAGGCAGACTCCGGGAGTCTGACATTATGATATTCAGAGACTGCACATTCCTAAGCAATTCTGTACAAGCAAATCGCGCCAAGTGATGGAGGGACTACAGTGATTCATTTTTCCAATGTAACGTTTGGTTATGCAAACCGAGCAACAATGTTAAACGATATTAACCTTCATATTCGTTCTGGTGAATACGTGGCGTTTGCTGGAAGGAATGGAGCAGGGAAATCCACCATAGCTAGGTTGATGAACGGGTTACTCCTTCCAACCACAGGTCAAGTAACTTTTAATGATTATGTGACATCCAATGAAAATGATTTAAGTATCATACGCCAGAGAATCGGAATGATTTTTCAAAATCCAGAGAATCAAATTGTGGCATCTACAGTGTTTGAAGATATCGCCTTCGGCCTGCAAAACGTTTGTGTCCCTACAGAAGATATCGAGCGTCATGTAACAGAGGCATTGAGGCAAGTGGGGATGCTGGATTATTATAATTCCGATGTATATTCGTTATCAGGAGGACAAAAACAGCGTATCGCTATTGCGGGAGTTCTCGCTATGGGACCAGAAGTTATTGTTTTTGATGAATCTACCTCAATGCTCGACCCGGAAGGTAAAGATCAGATTGCACTGCTGATGGGAGAGTTGCATAAACAAGGAATTACGATTGTAACGATTACGCATGACTTAGAGGAGATTGCAGCATCATCGAGGGTTATTGTACTTGATCAGGGTGACATTTGTTATGATGGATCGCCCGAAGCCTTGTTTCAAGGCGAATACTGGCGTTTTCCTGGGATAACGGCTCCGTTTATTATCGAGGCAAGAGAGGCACTAAACCGGAAGGGAATACACTCTTCTTCGGCACTCACTCTGGAAGATTTGGTGGATGACTTATGCAAATTACACTAAAAGAAGTGGACTTCTCGTATCATGTTGGAACACCACTTGAGAACAACGTATTGAGCAACATTACACTCACGATGGGCGATAATCGTATCTTTGCTGTTGTGGGAAAAACGGGATCAGGCAAGTCAACTTTTGTACAGCTGCTCAATGGGCTTCTGCAACCTACAAATGGAACAGTGGATATAGGGGATTTTCGATTGACAACCGATCGAAAGAAAACACACGTTCTCTACGATAAAGTCGGTATTGTATTCCAATTTCCGGAGCATCAATTATTCGAGGATACGGTATTAAAAGACATTTCCTTTGGTCCCAAGAACTTAGGCTGGTCGGCCGAAAAAGTTCATAATACATGCTTGAATGCATTACACATGGTAGGTTTGGACGAATCTTTCTGCAGTAGATCACCGTTTGAATTAAGTGGAGGAGAGAAGAGGAGAGTGGCAATTGCAAGTGTGTTAGCGATGAACCCGGAGGTGCTCATTCTCGACGAGCCAACCGTAGGGTTGGATTCGGAAGGGAAAAAGCAGCTGATGGAACTTTTTTGTTCCTGGCAGCAGGAACAGGGGAGTACGATCATTATGGTGACGCACGATATGGAGACTGTTGCCGAGTACGCTGAAGAAGTGATTATATTTGAACGTGGTCAAGTGCAAAGGCATACGACTCCGCTCCAATTGTTCACTGAATATCAAGATGAGTTGAAAGATATGGGATTGAAGCTGCCTAAAGCGCTCCAGCTCGTGGAAGCCATAAATTTAAAATTGAACGCTGAATTGCAGCTGGAGTCAGTAAAGAAAGAATGGGTTTTGTCATATATTGCTGATTTTTTCCAGAGGAAGGAATTGTAGTTATGTCCTTATCTCAATCCTTTATCATTGGTCAGTATGTCCACAGAAACTCCATCATTCACCGGCTTGATCCAAGAGCTAAGCTCGTCATCGCATTCCTGTTCATGTTGTCTGTCATGCTGTTGAAGTCATGGCTTTCATACGTATTGTCTGTGGTATTTGTGGCGTGTGTAGTCACTATATCTCAAATACCACTCACCTATATTGTTAGAGGACTGAAACCTGTTTGGCTGATAGTTATTGTCACATCTGTGTTTCACATTTTTCTGACTCAAGGGGGGCAGTTATGGCTTGAAGCGGGAGTATTCTCGATCTACGAGGAAGGTGTCATTAAAGCAGGTAATATAGCCATTCGCATCATTCTTCTTCTCGTCATCGCTTCATTGTTGACGCTTACGACAAAGCTGGGTGATCTCGCACAGGCTATTGAAGATCTGTTGAAGCCTGCCAAGCGGCTGGGCGTTCCTACACAGGAATTTGCGTTGATGATCTCGTGGACGATCCGCTTTATTCCAATCCTGTTGAATGAAACCGACAACGTGATGAAGGCACAGCGGGCAAGAGGTGTTCGTTTTAATTCTGGTAATATCATTCGTCGTCTGCAAAGTTTTATCCCAATTGTAGTGCCTATCCTTCTGTTAGCGTTCCAGAAAGCCGAAAGCGCTTCACTGGCCGTTGAGGCACGCGGATATAGCCCAGGCATGAATCGAACGCAACTGAGAATGTTAGCTTTCAAAAAGCTCGACTATCAAGTGCTGATCATATCTATTTTTTGTTTCGCACTTTTGTTGGCATTACGAAAGTGAGGTAAGCTATGAGAATTTACCCGACAAATCTACATGAATATCACAGACTCATTTCAGTATCTAAAGGTGATCAGCCTGCGACAATGTGGTTTAGGCATGCATCTTACTTGAACGTATACACAGGTGAAGTTGAACAAGCGAATATCTATCTGTCCGGAAGTCGTATTGCCTACGTTGGAGCGAAGGAACTACCCACTTCAGACCAGACCCAGGTTGTTGAATTGGAGAAAGGTCATGTTGTTGTTCCAGGATATATTGAACCTCATGCACACCCATGCCAAATGTACAATCCTTATACTTGGGGAGAAGCTTTGTTACATAAGGGTACGGTCTTGTCCATTAATGATAATCTGTCTTTGTTAACGTTTCTAGGAACGGAAGCTTTGTCATTCATTGAGAAGCTGGAGGAGACAAGTCACCATATGTTTCTATGGTGGTGTAACATTGACCGTCCTGATCGAGCTGATCCAATGACGATGGGAAAGTGGCTGCAACATAACCTTGTGATACAGAGCGGGGAACTGACCGAATGGCCCAAACTGCTGGCGAACGACGAAGTATTGATAGAGCAACTTTATCTTACGAAGGCTCACCATAGGATGAGGGCGGAGGGACATTTGCCTGGCGTATCTTATGAAAAAATAAGTACCATGGCTGCAGCGGGCATCACAGCTGATCACGAAGCTCTTCATGCCGAAGATGTACTTAGACGATTAAAAGCGGGGCTATACGCCTCTCTTCGATACTCATCTATTCGTCCTGATTTGCCACACCTCCTTAAAGAGATGAAAGGTGATTCCCGGTTCAATATGAACCGAATGATGCTTACCAGCGATGGCCCATCACCGAACGATGTGGAGAAGACGAGCTGTGCCAGCATGATCAAGATTTGTCTGGAAACGGGAATATCTGTAGCGGATGCTTATCGTCTTGCTACCTTAAATCCGGCAGTATATTACGGTCTGGATGAAGACTTAGGCGGGATTGCACCAGGCAGACTGGCTTGTTTGAACGTCTTAACCTCCATAAATGAACCTGAGCCACTGCATGTCCTGCAACGTGGTGAGTGGGTGGTCCATAATCAGAAACGAGTGATGAAGCCAGATGAAACAGGGATAACCACTTGGCTGCGCTCCGCTTTTTCGTCTTGTCGTACGATTGTTAACCTGAGGCTGGACCAGATGGAAACTCGAACCGACACCGGCATTGAACTGGTGAACGATGTCATCACCCAATCCTATCATTTTGATCCCCGAGCGGAATTGGAAATGGATGAGAACTGGATGACATTGCTGGATGTTAACGGAAGTTGGGTGATCAACACCCGAATCAAAGGTTTTGCGTCCGGGGTCAAGGCATTGGCGAGTACGTACAACGCTTCGAACGATACACTTTTGCTTGGGCGATCTCTGTCTGCCATGCGTGAAGCGTCCCAGGAGTTGGAACTTCGCGGGGAAGGTATATTAGTATATTTCGTGGATGGGGAGCAACTGTACATTCCTCTTCCTCTCAGTGGAGCTATGAGCTTGGAGAGCGTAGCATCCATCAGCGCTAGTGTGGATCAGTTCAATGAGAAAATGCGTGTCCACGGTTACCGATTTGGTGATCCTCTGTATTCTCTTTTATTTCTAACAGCTTCACATTTGCCGCATATTCGTGTATCGGATAAAGGGTTGTACTTGGTTAAAACAGGTAAGATAGTGCTCCCGGCTACCCCGTTGGTTAATACAGTAAGGAAGGTGAAATGATGTTACTGGCTGATGCGATACGCATACATGCTTCTCAGAATCCAGAGAAAACTGCCATCTTTGATGATGCCCGGCAGATTTCGTACGCCGAACTATACCATGGAATAAAGCTGGCAGCAAATACAATTCTGGCTACTGAGGAAGATTTCGAAGCCGATGAACTTCCTCTTGTCGGCCTGCTGATGAACAATAGTGCCGCGATGATCGAATACTTTCTTGCAGCCACCAAAATTGGAATGTGTGCTGCTGTATTTGATCTCAAGTGGAGCGATGCAAATCTGACGGAGGTTATTAATGAATGTGAACCTCGTGTGCTTGTAGTAGATATGGAGTTCAAAGCCAGAATACCTCATATTCCATCGTCAACAAGGGTGATTATTGTGGATACAGGTGAACCACGTTCTCTTGGCAGGGAAGAAGCCGAACCGCAGCGTTCCTCATCTGAAGATAGCCTGTTCTACATGGGATATACTTCTGGGACGACCGGACGACCGAAAGGCTATCTCCGTTCTCAGCGTTCATGGATCGAGAGCTTTGCATATGCGCGTGAAACATTCGTGCATGATGCAGGAGACCATGTATTGGCGCCGGGTTCTTTGGTCTATTCACTTACGTTATATGCGTGCATTCAAACTTTGTATATTGGCGGGACATTCCATCTAACAAGAAAATTCCGAGCGGAATACGTATTGGAGACGTTAACAACACATGCGGCTACACATCTTTATCTTGTACCTACGATGTTTGAAGCACTCTACAAAGCGTTCATGGCTTCTGATTCAGTTACTGCGCTGCCATCCGTCAGATCTCTCATTACGTCAGGTGATAAATGGTCGCCAGAATCAAAGCGGAAGGTGACAGAGGTATTTGAAAATGCAGGTTTGTATGAATTTTATGGTGCATCCGAGCTAAGCTTTGTCACAGTACTTGATCCGGAAGGGAATCGGTATAAACCTGAATCCATCGGTAAACCGTTTGCCGGTGTACAGGTATCCATTCGTGAAGCAGATAGTACGGAAGCAACCGAAGGCACAGTAGGACAATTGTTTGTGAAGAGCCCGATGATCTTTGCCGGATATTATGGTTCCGATGAAGAAACCAGCCAAGTTGTACATGGTGAATGGGCAACTGTGGGAGACCTTGCAACACGAGATTCCGAAGGCTATTTATATCTAGTTGGTCGAAAGAAAAACATGATTATTAGCGGAGGGCTTAATATATATCCGGAGGAAATCGAGAAACTGTTGTTAACATTGGATGGCATAGAGGAGGTCATTGTTGTAGGTGTACCCGATGTATACTGGGGGCAAAAGGTGACCGCACTTATCAAGCTCAGAATGGGTAGCAAGGTTAGTGATGATGAGATTGTGTCATTGTGCCGTCGTAAGCTTGCTTCCTACAAGTGTCCAAAGGAAATTATACGGGTGGATGCCTTCCCCTATACAACGAGTGGAAAGATTTCGCGAACAAAACTGAACGAGTTACTGAAAATAAAGATATGAACAATATGTTGATTCCTGTTATTCTCTCCGCGAAGCGAACTGCAATCGGCAAATACGGGGGGATGTTTAAGGAGACACCGCCGGAGATACTGGCTGCAGAAGTCATTCGGGCCATTTTAAACGAAATTCCCATCCCTCCCGGTGACATTGATGATGTTCTATTGGGAAATGCAGTAGGCGGGGGAGGCAACATCGCCAGGTTATCCGCGTTACAAGCCAAACTCCCAGTAGAGGTCCCTGGCGTGACGATTGATCGTCAATGCGGATCTGGTCTTGAAGCCATTCATTTAGCAGCGAGGCTGATTCAATCAGGTGCCGGGGAAGCATATCTGGCTGGTGGTGTCGAAAGCACAAGTCGTGCACCCTGGAGATTGGAGAAGCCCTTGTCCCTATACGGGAGTGCAGTACCTCAAGTGATTACACGCACAAGATTCTCTCCGGAATGGATCGGAGATCCGGATATGGGGAAGGCGGCTAACAACGTTGCTAAGAAGTACGGTGTGACTCGAATGGACCAGGACGAATATGCGCTTTCCAGTCATAGGAAAACGATTGCTTCAATGCAAAGCGGGCGTTTTGACAACGAAATCGTTCCGTTGTCTATCCCGGAGGGTAAGCAACTTAGAATCATTCATACAGACGAATGTCCTCGGGCGGATACAACACTGGCGAAACTTGCGGCATTGCCACCAGTTTTCGAACCGGATGGTACAGTGACGGCTGGTAATGCATGTCCATTGAATGATGGTGCCTCTATCGTTTTAATCATGTCAATGGGGAAAGCATTATCGTTAGGACTTACACCCTTAATGAAATTTATCGACAGTGTGGCAGTGGGGGTTGACCCGAACTACTTGGGTATCGGTCCGGTTCCTGCCGTTACCAAGTTACTCAGCCGAAGTCGCTTGGCAATGGAAGACATTGATCTTGTGGAATTCAATGAAGCGTTCGCTTCACAAGTACTGGCCTCTTTAAGAGAACTGCATATTCCAACTCACATTGTCAATGTGGGAGGAGGGGCACTGGCGCTTGGACACCCGTTCGGTGCTTCGGGAGCCATCCTCGTTACACGCCTATTCAACGAGATGAGGCATACAACGGGGGCTCGGGGAATCACAACACTGGGTATTGGTGGCGGGATCGGGCTTGCATCATTGTGGGAGAAGTGCGAATAGGAGGAAACAGCCGTTTTGTTAGAGGGACAGGTAGCAGTCATTACGGGTTCCAGCCGCGGTATTGGGCGTGCAACCGCAATACGTATGGCACAAGAAGGAGCCAAGGTAGTTGTCAACGGTGTACAAGAAGGTGGGGTATGGGACGTTGTTCAGTTGATTCGGGATCAGGGTGGGACCGCTATCGGAGTCGTTGAATCCGTTGCAAGCATGGCCGGGGGAGAACGTATCATATCGGAGGGTCTTCGCGAATTCGGCAAGATTGATATCCTGGTGAATAACGCCGGAGTTGTTCACGATAAGATGGCGCATAAAATGAGTGAAACCGAGTGGGATCTTGTATTGGATTCGCATCTTAAGGGAGCCTTTGCCTGTATTCGGTCCGCTCTGCCCGGTATGAGGGAACGAAGGGAAGGCAGCATTATTAATATGATCTCTGTTGCGGGTTTGACCGGAATGGTTGGACAATTAAATTACAGTGCTGCCAAGGCCGGATTGACAGGCATGACGTGGACACTTTCGCTGGAACTTGAATCTTATGGCATTAGTGTGAATGCAGTTGCTCCCGCAGCGCGTACTGACATGACAATGCCCTATATCGAAAGGGCGAAGCAGACTGCCGATATGAAAGGGGAGTCGTTTCCCGAGTACTGGAAAGTAGGTTCAACGGAAGATGTGGCCGAATTGATGCTTTCCTTATGTCTGCCGCGTTGCCGTAGGGTTACCGGTCAGATCTTCTCTGTTAATGGTGGGAAAATCGGTGTGTGGTCCCCTCCAGAACACCGTATAGTTACCACCCAATCCAGTAGGGTGAACGGTTGGGAAGCAGGCGAACTCTTTGAGCAAGTGTTGTCAGCCTATGTGAAAGTGTAGAACTATTTCCGAAATATATGAATTGTTGGAGGAAATTTTGTTGAAGAAAAAACGCATTTTTATTGGGATGATGGCCGGGATGGGGAGGGTGAATCGTTGTCTTCCCATAGCGCTAAAGTTACGAGAGATGGGACATGAGGTGGCGTTTACAATCTGGGGAAATGCCGGGGTTGCGATGGAACAGATGGGTTTTACCTATATTCCGATTCCAGTTATTCCTGCTCCTAAGGGACAGGCATTCCATCCAAACTTCAAGGATATGAATCACTTTTTGTCCATGATGGGGTACGCCGACCCTGTTTACATGCGAGATGAGCTTGAAGCTCGTCTGCGGGTAACCATCGGTTTTAAACCGGACCTTGTTATTTCTGATTCGAGTGTCCCCGCAGCGTTCATTGCCTCTAAGCTGGACATTCCTCTCGTTTCTATAAATCAGTCCAGCACACTTCCAGGTGGTCTTCCTTTTACAACGAATTATGGATCATATGGAGATATACCGGATGTCACGAATGTGTTGAACGGAGCGTTGGTTGAGCATGGTCTGCCTGAAACGGACAACATTCTCACATTTCTGGCAGGTAATCTTGCCCTTCTTCCGAGCATACCGGATTTTGATCCGGTACAGCTCGGGAAGCTGCCTGTTCCAATTGAATATATCGGTCCCGTGGTATGGAGAGATGCGAATGTTACAGGAATGCCTGCGAACTGGTTGATGAAATCAGACAACGACAGGAGGCCACGTGTATTTGTGTACACAAGTCGTCTCGTGGAATGGGGTGTGGAGAGTGGGGGTCATATTTTCAGGGAAGCCGTTAGAGCACTCGGTAACACTTCGACGGAGCTTTTGATTGCTACTGGGTTTAATCCATTGGAAGGGGACAGCGTGGATGTTCCCCCTAATGTACACTTCACCTCATATGTATCGGGAGTTATGGCAGCCGAGCATAGCGATGTTATGATTCACCATGGCGGACATGGAAGTTGCATGACAACGATCTTAACAGGCACGCCGTCGTTGGTCATTCCGACCTGGGCAGAACGTGAGTTTAACGCCAAGCAGTTGCAGGACGTTGGCGGTGGCAGAGTAATCTCCCCGGATGAGGTTACGGGATCTGCTCTAGCTGAGGCCGTTAACGCGATGATGACTAATGGAGACATGGATAAGGCTGTGGCGCTGAAGGAAAACGTCTGTGCTTCGCAGTATGGAGGAGCCGAGCGTGCAGCTGAACTCATTCGTCGGTTGTTGTAAAGAGGGGGCAAGGTTCTGTTGAAAAGTCTTTTGGTTGTCCTGAGAAGCCCGGCCTTACTGTTATTATCCGTGTGCATTTTTTTTATTGGTTTGGGATACGGATTAACACTACCATTCATGCCATTATTCGGAGTAGAACGGGCAGGAATGAGCCCCTTATCATTAGGGATCTTTATGGCGTGTGGATCGTTAAGCGGTATTATCATTAGTACGCTTTTTAGTCGATTGTCCGATAAAAGGCCTGTGCGCAAGTGGATCATTGTTGGATCATGTGTATCTGCCTCTGTAGGTTATGTATTCTATGCAAATACGGACAGTTATATTGTGTTAATGCTGGTTTCCTGTACTTTCATGGCCTTGTCATTCTCGGCCTTTCCGCAATTATTTGCTCTTGCGAGAGAAGTGGTCGAGAGGGAGGCGAGTGAAGATGTCACCGTTGTTATGGCTGTATTGAGAGCGCTGGTGTCTCTGGCCTGGATTCTTGGTCCTGTAATGGCGTCTTTTATAATCTACCAGTTCTCGTACACAGGCCTGTTTCTGGTTGTTTCGTTGATGTACCTGCTCGTCGCCGTATTTGTATTGATGATTCGAGCACACGAGAGTCGGGAACCGGGGGGCGGAACGGAATTATCATCTGACTCGGTACGCAGTTTCAAGCGCCTGCTGATGGCGCCGCAGATTGTATTTTCATTACTTGCTTTTATGGCATTTGAGTTGGCTAATACGATGGGGGCCATTGTAACTCCTTTATATGTTACGCAAGAGTTGCAAGGAGGGAAGTTGGACGTTGGCATGATCTCGGGAGTCAACGCAGCCTTGCAGGTCCCCACCATGATTATTTTGGGAATACTGGCCAAAAGGTTTGGTAGTATCACAGTTATGAAATGCGCGGGATTGTTTGGAGTCGCCTACTTTTCACTATTTTGGTTTACCCAAGCAGGATGGCAGATTATAGCTATCCAGATATTCAGTGCCATTTTTATCGCGATTGTACTTGGAGTTGGAATGACTTTTTTTCAGGATTTGGTTCCTAAAATGACAGGCACAGCCACAACGCTGTACAACAATGCAAACATTATTGGTTCCATGGGTGGTGGATTACTGGCCGGAGCAGTCGGAAATTATTTTGGTTTTAAAATAGTGATTGCCTGTTCGGCAGCACTTGCCTTCCTGGGATTTGTATTATTATTGGTGCCAAGCGTAAATAAAAAGGTAGTCCGGCATGTGGGAGGAGATACGTATGAAAGCTAGTGTAATTATTCTATCGCATAATCAGAAAGAAGTGATTCAGGCCTGTTTGTCTTCCTTATCACGACAGCGTTTGTGTGAAGGCGATCAATATGAAGTTGTTGTTATCGATAACGGGTCTATAGACGGCACGGGAGAGATGATCGGCGGGCTTAGGTATGATTTTCCTATACGATATCATTACATTCCTTCTACGGAGCAATCAAGTCGGGCAGCGGCACGAAACAAGGGGGTTACTATCGCGAATGGAGATGTGATCGTGTTCCTTGACGGAGATCAACTCGCCGGACCGGACTTTATCTATGAGCATTTGAGAGTACACAAGCTGGCCGAGGGGAAAATTGTCATAGGGTTTCGAAGATATTTGGGTGAAGAGAGCATCGATATAACATCGTTAAATCCGGGATGGGTGCATGCTGCTATTACATCATCAGAAGCAGATGAACGATTTCATCTCATGGAACGTTTTTCGGAAAATGGAAGCGCATTCCGCACAGCGTGGCATCTGTCTTTCAGCTGCAATTTCTCGGTAAACCGAGAAATACTGATCGGATCGGGTATGTTTGACGAAGGGTTCAAGGGGTGGGGGTTGGAAGACAGTGAGCTTGGCTATCGTCTGCAACAGGCTGGGGGAACGTTTGTATTGAACAAAAAAGCGTTAACCTTCCATATCTTTCACCCTTCCGAGTTTGATGAGAATCGTTATGATGGTTGGAAAACGAATCTGGATTATTTTCTCGAATGTCATCCGATGTTTGAAGTACAGGCGCAAAACATCTTAAAGGAATTTTTTGATCCAGAGATTAGAAAATCATGGTGGGATTGTTATATTCGTTTTGAGAAGGTTGTTAGAGCACATCAGGGTTACGAGGGGGATCGATTACCTGTCAGTATCATGGTTATCTATGCCGAGGGCCCGGAACTGAGCCAGACCATTTCGGCAGAAGCTGCCCATAGAGAAGTGTTGGTTATAGATAAGACACCATCATCGGACCTGGATATCTTGTGCCAATGTATTAACGAAAAATGTGATGTTTTGTATTACAAGCATCCTTCGGAAGATCAGTTAATCGACTTGTATCATCAGTATGCAGTAAGGGGAATTGTGAAACATGAAATTTTCAAGTGATCATGGATCAGCTGTTGTGGCCGCAATTGATGACATTTTATACGGGAGGTTGACATGAATTTTGAATTGACAGAGCAACAGAAGCAGATTCAATCCGCCGCACGCCATTTTGTGGACGAGCTACTGATTCCGTTGGAACCTGAATTATTGCGTAACGAGCGTGAGGGAAGACCCGGGATCGAACTTAGACAGATTAGAGAGCTTCAACAAAAGGCGAAAACACAGGGCCTATGGGGTATTGAGACACCAGAAGAGTATGGGGGAGCAAATCTTGGAACGGTCACTAGTGCACTCCTGAAAATGGAGCTAGGACGCACGTGTATTCCGTTTGTCTTTGGAGGGGAAGCGGACAATATCCTGTACCTTTGCAGCAAGGCACAGCAGAGCAAGTATTTGCTTCCCGTTATTGCGGGTGAGAGGCAGTCCTGTTTTGCGATAACAGAGCGTTCGGCAGGTTCCGATGCAAGTCGAATTCAGATGAGGGCTGAACGTGTGGCGGATGGATGGGTACTCAATGGGGAGAAAGTATTTATCACAAACGGAAACGAGGCGGATTTTGCGATTGTTTTTGCAGTGACTGATGTCCAGGCTGAGCCTGGCAAAGGGATCACTTGCTTTCTGGTGGACCGGGACATGGGATGGACGTCAGAGCCGATTCCTACGATGGGGGGGGATAAAAGTCCTTCTGTACTTACGTTTAACCAAGTGTTCGTGCCAAACGGAAATGTGCTCGGTGAAGAGGGGCAGGGATTAACAACAGCAATGCAGTGGATCAGTCGAGGGCGTTGGGTGATTCCGGCTATTGCTGTGGGTGCGTCTGGCAGACTGATCCATATGGCCATTGACTATGTTAAAGAGCGGTCGACATTTGGAGAGCAATTGGCAAGTCGGCAGAGCATCCAATGGATGATTGCCGACTCTGCGGTTGAGCTGGAGGCTCTGAAATGGCTGGTATTATATACCGCTTGGAGGGTGGATCAGGGACTGGATGCAAGACATCATGCGACGATGTCCAAGTTGTACGGTGCAGGTAGAGCAAACGATATTGTGGATCGGGTCCTTCAGATTTTTGGCGGAATCGGATATTCGAAGGACTTGCCGATCGAGCGTTGGTATCGGGAAATGCGAGTATGGAGAATCTTCGAGGGCACAGACGAGATTCAACGCATGATTATTTCCCGCAATCTACTCAAGGGTCATGTCCGAATCGGAGAGTGGGATTAACGGGCCATGTAACGAACGGATCCTTCATAGGCCAGCAAGTCAGACGGAACACCCGCTCGATGTTCAACATAGACTGTGATACTGCATTCCAGATGGGAGAGGTTATCCGTGTCAATGACACTTACGAGGACACGGACGACGTCCCCTTCCATTACAGGTGAGCGAAATCGGTATTTTATATCGTATAGAATCCAGTTATCCAACTCCAGCATTTGTAGTCGGTTTCCAATCATGCCACCGATAAGCATACCTTGTGCAATTCGGCGAGGTGCACCTGCTTCATGTGCTTTGACAACGTCCAGGTGAATTGCGTTGTTATCACTCGATGCGGCTGCATAGTCCATGAGCATAGCGCTGGTTATGGTTCCAAGACAAGCGTCGAACAGGAGCTCACCAGATGAGGGACGGTGTTTCCCATCCCAATGATAATAAATCTCCGAAGGATATTGCGGATACACAGGCTCGAGTTCGGAGTACGAAGGCTGCAACGCTGGAGAGTCCAGAAGTATTAATGTGGTGTTAGCAACGAGTACGGGTTGTTTCATGACGTCCGTAACCTTCATTGTACAATCAAGCAGATGGATGTTCCCCAGAGATCCAGTTGTTTTACGTACGTTTGCAAGTTCAATCCGGTAAAACAAAGCTGCATCATACTTCAATTTACGTTCGTATGTAAAAGATTGTTGGCCATGAATCATAATTTTTTCAGGTATGTCCATCCAGGGTAAGTGTGTCTGTTGCCACCATATCATCGGAAAGGTGAGAGGAATGGATCTTGCGTCGGGACGAAATTGTTCTGGAAAGCCTTGCGTGAACTGGACAATCTGATCTGTGGTAATAACCATTTTCTTGGGAGGAGTAGATACTCCGATCCACGTTTGGTAATCCATAGCTTGCATCTCTCCTTTGACTGACCATGTTTTGTATTATAGCGAAGACAGTTAGAATCATAAATGTTTTATCGCAGAATATTCTTTTTTTTAAAATAAAGGTACACAAAAGATACATAATGAACTAAAATGAACTTATATGAACATGTTCAAACTCAATCCCAACTAATTTAAATGACGAAAGGAATGGATGAATAATGGAAAATCGTTATGCTGCACATCCCAATGAAGTGAAAACGTATGATACATCTCGCCTGCGTGAGGAATTTTTGATGGAGCAACTGTTTGCAACCGATGAATTGGTAACGGTATATTCTCATGTGGATCGTTATATTGTGGGAACGGCTGTACCTGAGAGCAAGGACATTACCCTTGAAGTGAACCTGAAAGATATCGGAACGAACTTTTTCCTGGAACGTCGTGAAATCGGTATCATTAATGTAGGTGGTCACGGAACAGTAACGGCGGATGGACAAGGTTATGAGATTGGAGCGAAGGAATGTCTCTACATCGGCAGAGGTGTGAAGGAAGTTGTGTTCACGAGCAGTGACAAGGCTCAACCTGCCCAATTCTATTTCGTATCCACACCGGCTCACCATACCTATCCAACAGTAAAAGCAACGCAAGAACAAGCTCAGCCGAATCATCTGGGCAGTATCGAAACTTCCAATGAGCGTACAATCTATCGTTACATTCACCAAGGTGAAGGTGGAATTCAAAGCTGTCAGCTGGTGATGGGTATTACGGAACTTGACAAGGGTAACATGTGGAACACCATGCCTGCACATACCCATAACCGCCGTTCCGAAGTATACTTGTACTGGAACTTGCCTGAAGACGGCGTTGTATTCCACATGATGGGTGAGCCGAATGAAACGCGGCATCTGGTTGTACGTGATCGTCAGGCGATCATTTCCCCAAGCTGGTCCATTCACAGTGGTGTGGGCACAAGCAACTACACCTTCTGTTGGGCGATGGCTGGTGAGAACCAGACGTTCGAAGATATGGACGGCGTAGCGATGAAAGACCTGAAATAATAAATTACAGATGTCTGAGTTAATTTGACAGAGTAGACACTTGAACTTATTCTTATTTATTTAACTCAGGTAGTATAGGAAGTTGATTAGGATGAATCCATTGAAAAGACATGAAAAAATCATGGAGGCTCTGCTGGAGCGCCAGGAAGTAACCGTCAGTGATCTGAGTGAGTTACTGCAAGTGACTGGGAAAACAGTGCGAGAGGATCTCGACAAGTTGGAGAGTATGGGATTGCTCGTACGTGTCCATGGTGGTGCTATGCTGGCTCAGAATGACCAGTATGGCATCTTGAATAGCCGCGGAATTACCGAGAAGCATCATTCGGAGAAAACGGAGATTGCTGAACGTGCCCTGGCTTACATTCGACCTGGAGATATCGTTGCTCTTGATGGTGGCAGCACTACGCTGGAGATGGCCAAACGTCTCGATAATCAGCCACTGACGGTCGTGACCAATGACTTGTTCATTATTGCGGAGTTGACCAAGAAGGAGCAAGTGCGACTGGTTGTGCCTGGCGGGGCTCGTGTACGGAATATGCTGGTGGGGGATGATACAGCTGCCTTTATCTCCGGTCTTAACATTCATAAAGCCTTTATATCCACGACAGCCCTTCATCCGGAATTTGGATTATCCATATACACGGGAGATCTGGTTCCTTTGAAAAAAGCAATGATATCTGCCTCGCAGCAGGTATACGGCGTTGTGGATCATTATAAATTCGGACAATTTGCACTGCGAACTTTCGCCAAGTGTTCGGAACTGGACTACATTATCAGTGACGGTCGTCTGGATAAAGAGACAGCTGCCTTATACGAGCAGAGCGGTGTCACAGTGGATTATCAAAGTTAACCTCATGTATCATTCACGGGATTAAAGAAACGTTAGGAGCTATTGTTTGCACATCAAACCATGCGGAGGAATCATTCATGAACCCATTTGATTTAAGCGGACAAGTTGCACTGGTGACAGGTACCTCGGGAGGACTTGGACAAGGGATGGCCATTGGCTTGGCAGAAGCAGGTGCTGATGTGGTGCTGGTCTCTTATTCCAAACCTGCGGAAACGGCAAGTGCGATTGAAGCACTCGGACGCAAAGCTTATGTGATTGAAGCGGATTTAAGTCGTGAAGATGAGTTGTCGGCTGTGTTCGAACAGGCGCTTGCATTCCAGGGCAGAATTGACATTCTCGTCAATAATGCCGGAATCATTCGCCGCACACCTGCGGCTGATCATGCAGGACAGGACTGGCACGATGTAATTGGTCTCAACCTGAACACGGTATTTTTCCTGAGCCAATTGGCTGGCAGACATATGATTGAACGCGGAAGTGGCAAGATCATTAATATTGCATCCATGTTATCCTATCAAGGTGGAATTAATGTACCTGGTTATACAGCCAGTAAACATGGTGTTGCGGGTTTAACCAAAGCACTCGCCAATGAATGGGCAGGGAAAGGAATCCAGATTAACGGTATCGCACCCGGTTATATGGAAACGGATAATACTACCCAGATCCGTGCGGACGAGAATCGTTACCGGGATATTACAGCCCGTATTCCTGCGGGGCGCTGGGGAACACCTGAAGATCTGAAAGGCCCGGTTGTCTTTCTGGCATCTGCCGCTTCGGATTATCTGAATGGTCATGTGCTGAATGTCGATGGCGGCTGGATGGCACGTTAATCGCTTGATCATCGGATTAGCATAAGGAGGCAGTGAGATGAAACTTGGTATTCTGGCACATACATTTGGTAAACAGCCTACAGCACAGCTTGCGCAGACGATTGCGGATAACGGATTCAATTCCGTACAGCTGGCGCTTGCCAAAGCATTATCCGATGTGGACTCATCGAATGGCAAGCTGAGCCCCGGGTTGGCGAATGAGATTGGAGATCAATTTGCACAGCGCGGGGTGAAGATTGCGGTACTGGGCTGTTATATTAATCCGATTGACCCTGATCCCATAAGCCGGCGGGCGGACATTGATCGATTCAAGGAGCATCTGCGTTATGCCCGGGATTTTGGTTGCAGTATGGTAGCAACGGAGACCGGAAGCTTGGACACCTATCAGGGTACACATCCGGATGGATATGAAGAAAAGGCTTGGAGTGTGCTGAAAGAAACGGTGGAGGAGTTGACTGAGGAAGCGGAGAAGTGGGGCGTGCATGCGGCAATTGAGCCTGTGTCCACACATACCCTTCATACTCATGAACATATGACCCGTTTGTTTGAAGAGATCCCTTCATCCAATCTGGGGATGCTGTTCGACCCGTGTAATCTGATCAAATATCCACATGCAGCAGATCAGGGGGCTTTCTTGCGCGAGGTGATGGAATCGCTGTATCAGCGCATGATTGTAATTCATGCCAAGGACGTAGCCTTCGATGCACAGGGAGAAAAGTTCAATCCTGTGCCTGGTGCAGGCATACTGAATTATCCGTTATTTTTTGAATTGTTAAAAACGTACAAGCCGCATATCAATATTTCACTTGAAGGTGTAACTGCAGAGGAAGCTGTCCCTGCGGCCGAACATTTGCGTGAAGTATGGAATGCAGTTCGGGTCTAACTAAACCCTGGATGAGGTATGGCATACCGAAGCCAGAGTAGCTGAAAAACCTTTGCGAGGGCAAAGGTTTTTTTTGGTACAGAAATCAATAATGTACATATTTAATTTTTCTTATCGGAACAATCGGAAATAAGTCTTTTCAAATGCGACATCTTGTGAGAGAATATGGAAAACATATGCCATCATGAGAAGACATTAGAACTTAAAGAACGTATATATCGAGGGAGGATTCAGATTTATGTCAAACGAACGTGAGCTTTCATTTGAAACATTGGCAATTCATGCAGGTCAGGAGATTGATCCAACCACCAACGCACGAGCAGTTCCTTTATATCAGACAACATCCTATGGATTCAAGGATACCGAGCATGCAGCTAACCTGTTTGGTTTGAAAGAGTTTGGCAACATCTATACTCGTCTGATGAATCCAACAACCGACGTGTTCGAGCAACGGATTGCGGCGTTGGAAGGCGGAGCTGGCGCGCTGGCTACAGCTTCTGGTCAAGCAGCCATTACGTTTTCACTTCTGAATATTGCTGGTGCAGGTGATGAGATCGTGTCTTCGGCGAGTTTGTATGGAGGTACATACAATCTGTTCTCGACGACTTTGCCGAAATTGGGTATAGACGTGAAATTTGTGGATTCCAGTGATCCTGAGAATTTCCGGGCAGCGATTACGGAGAAAACGAAAGCATTGTATGCCGAAACGATCGGTAATCCGAAGGGGAATGTTCTGGATATTGAAGCGGTGGCAGCAATCGCTCATGAACATGGAATTCCTTTGATCGTGGATAATACGTTCCCAAGTCCGTACCTGCTTCGTCCAATCGAACATGGAGCAGATATTGTCGTTCACTCTGCAACGAAATTTATTGGGGGTCATGGTACATCCATTGGTGGCGTTATCGTGGATAGCGGAAAATTTGACTGGAAAGCAAGTGGCAAGTTCCCTGGATTGACGGAGCCGGACGCCAGTTATAATGGTGTTGTATATACGGAAGCGGTTGGACCGATTGCTTATATTATCAAAGCTCGTGTACAACTTTTACGTGACTTGGGTGCAACAATCTCTCCATTTAACTCCTGGTTGTTGCTGCAAGGACTGGAGACATTACATTTGCGGGTAGAGCGTCATAGTAGCAATGCTCTTGCGGTTGCTGAATTCCTTGAGAAACATGAGGATGTGTCTTGGGTAAGTTATGCAGGTCTGCCGAGCCACGGTTCTTACGAGATTGCCCAGAAGTATCTGCCAAGAGGGCAGGGTGCCATTCTGACCTTTGGAATCAAAGGTGGTGCGGAAGCGGGTCGCAAATTGATTGAAAGTGTCAAACTGTTCTCTCACCTTGCGAACGTCGGCGATTCCAAGTCACTGATCATTCACCCGGCAAGTACAACTCACGCGCAGTTGACCGAAGATGAACAAACTGCCGCAGGGGTTAATCCGGAGTTGATTCGTCTGTCTGTGGGCACCGAGAACATTCAAGACATTATCTATGATCTGGAGCAAGCCATCAAAGCGAGTCAGCAATCCAGCGTAGGGGTTTGATTTTCTAATTCTTTGGGCAGCCTGTTCTTGCTGAGACATTCTCTTTACAGTTTCAACCTTGAGTTATATAATGACGGTAATTGTATACCTGTTTACCCGGAGGAGTCTGCCAACAGCGGACTCTTTTTACGTTTTTTAGACAAAGGGAATTAGGAGACTGACTCAAAAGATGACGCTGTTATAAAATTAGCAACAACAGGAGCCTATGATATGTTATCTAAAAAGAAATTACTATTTACCCAAAAACTCAGTTTGACTTCTTCAAGAATAATTTTGTTAGGCTTTGCTATCCCCATATTACTAGGTGCTGTTCTACTTTCACTGCCTGTGTCCTCTGCAACCGGGGTTAGTGTAGGCTGGTTAAATGCCCTTTTCACTTCAACTTCCGCAGTATCCGTAACAGGGCTTGTAGTCCTTGATACGGGTACCGACTTTTCGCACTTTGGACAGATGATAATTCTGCTTTTGATTCAAATTGGCGGATTGGGATTTATGACTTTTGGTGTGTTAATAGCCGTGATCTTGGGGAAAAAAATTGGATTAAAGGAGCGCCTTCTTATTCAACAATCTTCAAACGCTGTTACTACGCAAGGCGTTGTCCGTTTATCACTGAATATCTTCCTCATTGCTTTGATTGTTGAAACTCTTGGAGCAGCTATATTAGCTATTCGGTGGGCAGGAGATTTGGGAGTAGCCAGGGCTATATATTATGGAGTATTCCATTCCATTTCTGCGTTTAATAATGCAGGATTTTCGTTATGGTCAGATAGCTTAAGCCGTTATGTAGGGGACCCATTAGTTAATATCGTGATATCCTTTTTGTTTATCATCGGCGGGATCGGATTCACTGTAATTCTGGATTTGTATCGTAAAAGAAGGTGGAAAGACCTTAGCTTTCACACGAAAGTCGTTTTGTTAACTTCGGGTATCTTATGCCTTGCAGGCTTTCTGGTGACATTCACGATTGAACTTTTTAATACCCAAACATTCGGTGCACTCTCTTGGAGTGAAAGAATTTGGGCTGGATATTTTCAGGGTGTAGTTACACGAACCGCCGGATTTAATTCCATCGACATCAGTATGATGCTGCCTGCTTCCCTGTTTTTCATGATTTTATTGATGTTTGTTGGTGCTTCTTCCGGTTCAACAGGAGGGGGGATTAAGACAAGTACCTTTGCTGTACTGTTATTAAGTATCATGGCGACGGTTAGAGGGAAAGAAGATGTACAGCTATTAAATAAGCGAATCCCTCAACAGATTATTTTCAGGGCACTTGCTGTATTGACCATTTCTGCGAGTGTTGTTTTACTTTCTACATTCCTTCTTACCATTACAGAATATTCCCATCATACTAATTTTTTGGTGCTACTCTTCGAAGCAACATCTGCATTCGGCACAGTAGGTATGTCTATGGGAGTTACGCCAGAACTTTCAACAGCAGGGAAGTTGATTATCATTGTTACGATGTATATAGGCAGATTGGGGCCACTAACCCTTGCATTCGCTTTGGCACAGAAAACCGTTAAACAAAAACATCGTTATCCAGAGGATAAGTTACTCATTGGATAATATATCTTGAGCTAACACAAATGTTAATTGAGCATTATTAGGATTTGTGAATAAAACTCTATATAGCTTTATTAAAATACTCTGTCATGTATGTGACAGAGTATTTTTATGGATCGATATGAGTTGAACTAAAATAACCCGATCTTAATGCGATCTTAATGCTTTCAGTCGTTTTCGTAATACGGTACTGATTTTGCCCATGATATAATTGAACTTGAGAGAATACAACAGAAGGTGGGCACAGAATGTCAATCCAAAAAAACGATGCTGCGTCCATACTTGAACAAATGATGGGCTCGTCTGTAGGGAAAAGAAGAGGGAAACTGAAAATTTTCATTGGATATGCACCTGGAGCCGGAAAGACCTGTGCCATGCTCACTGACGCTCGTAAGGAGCAAAAAGAGGGCATGGATGTCGTAGGCGGATGTATTGAAGATCATGACCGACCGGATACTGCTGCGATGTTAGAAGGACTTGAGGTTCTTCCCCATATGGAGATTTCAGGTGGAGAATCATTTATCCAAGAATTTGATCTGGATTATGCGCTCCAGAGAAGCCCTGAACTTATTTTATTGGACGATCTGGCCCATGCGAACATGGCGGAATGTCGTCACAAAAAAAGATATCAGGATGTGGAGGAGCTTCTTCGCGCAGGAATTCATGTATATGCGACGATGAATGTGCAGCAGATCGAAAGCCTGGCTGATATTGTCTACTCTATTACTGGTGTTCCTGTTGATGAACGGATACCAGATAGCCTGTTTCATAGTGCCGATCAAGTGGAATTTGTGGATATTGAACCAGATGATTTGATAGATCGTTTGAATAAAGGAAAAATATATCATGAAATGGAAAATGCACAAGTGGATTTGTTCACCAAGGAGAAGCTGACAGCTCTAAGAGGAATCGCTTTGCGTATTACAGCGAGCCAGTTGAATCGAATTGCAATACAAATCAGTTCACAAGCGAAAAAAAATGAATATGATTCAAAAGAACATATCGTAGTCTGCTTGTCTTCCGCTGCTTCCAATAAAAAAGTGATTCGAACGGCTGCGAGAATGGCAGCTGCTTTTCATGGGTATTTCACGGCGATTTTTGTGGAAACACCAGAAACTAAAGAATTGACTCAAAAAAATAGAACAGAGTTAAGAGAGAATATAAGACTTGCAGAGCAAATGGGTGCCCAAATCGCAACCATGTATGGAGATGATATTGCAGGACAGATTGCTGAATACGTCAAAACAAGTCGTGTATCTAAAGTTGTTCTGGGGCGTTCTCCTTACAAAAAGAGAAGATTGGCAAACGTTAATGTGGTTGATAAGTTGACCGCCTTGCTCCCCAATACAGAAATTTACATTATTCCATATACACAGTCTTTTATTTATAAACCTATTTACGCCAAATACCCAAAGCTATCGCTTGCTGATCTCACCCGAACCGTTGTTATTTTGGGGATATGTACAATCATTGGCTTGTGGTTTAAGGATCTGAACTTTCGAGAAGCGAATATTATTACCGTGTACATTCTGGGTGTTTTGTTGCACGCCATTGTGACCAAGGGGAGATGGTACAGCACCCTTTTCTCAGTCATGAGCGTGCTTGTATTTAATTATTTCTTTACCGAACCTTATTTTTCTCTGAAAGTGTATGATTCAGGTTATCCGGTTACCTTTTTGGTCATGCTGGCGGCTTCATTCATTACGAGTACTCTGACTATGCAGGTAAGAGAGCAGGCTCGGCAATCCGCTCAAAAAGCCTATCGTACCGAGGTGCTTCTGGAAACAAGCAGGAAATTGCAGCAGGCCAAAGACTCCTCGGCGATCATTAATGAAATGGCACATCAAATGGTGAAGTTGCTGGACAGAACGGTCATTTTTTATTCCGTCGAGGTAGATGGGTTGTCAACGCCGCAGGTTTTTCCGAAGAAAGAACCTGCGTCTGATCAAGGGAACTACACGGGGGGCAACGAACGTACTGTTGCTGAGTGGGTGCTTAAGAACAACAAGCGTGCAGGAGCCACCACCGATACGTTTTCTAGTGCGAAATGCCTGTATCATGCGGTACGTGGAGGGGAGCAGGTTTTTGCTGTAGCTGCTATTGTTATGGAGCATGAAGAACCTTTGGAAGTTTTTGAAAAGAGCTTGATGATTGCAATGTTGGGAGAGTGTGCATTAGCGTTGGAGAAAGAAAAACTGAACGAAAAACAGAAACAAATCTCCATACAAATTCAGCAGGAGCAACTTAGGGCTAATCTGCTTCGATCCATTTCCCATGATTTACGCACCCCTCTTACAAGTATTTCAGGTAACGCTGGAATTCTTCTAAAGAACTCTACAGTATTGAACGAGGAACTGAAAAGAGGTCTGTATACGGATATATATGATGATTCCATGTGGCTGATCAATTTGGTGGAAAATTTGCTTTCGATTAGTCGAATCGAAAATGGTACACTGAATCTGAATTTTCAGGCAGAATTAATAGAAGAAGTGATTTCGGAAGCCTTGCTGCACGTGAATCGCAACAGTGAGAGACATATCATTCAAACAGAATTAGAGGACGAATTGATGATGGCCAGGATGGACTCTCGGCTTATTGTTCAAGTTTTGATCAATATTGTTGATAATGCCATCAAATATACCCAAGATGGTTCTCATATCAAGATTTCTGCAAGACGCGAGAGACAAAGCATCGTTGTTGAAATTTCCGATGACGGCCCGGGGATTCCAGAAGAAGCCAAGGCCAGACTGTTTGAAATGTTTTATACGGTAGATAACATTCATGGAGATCATCGCCGCGGATTAGGACTGGGACTTTCATTGTGCAAATCAATTATAAGTGCTCATGGGGGAACCATTGGAGTTGAAAATGCTGTCCCTCAAGGGACTGTTTTTTACTTTACTCTGAAAGCTGAGGAGGTGAATGTGTATGAATAAACCTTTGATTCTTGTCGTAGAAGACGACAAACCCATCCGTAAACTGATTACGACTACTCTTGAGACACAAGGTTATAAATATCATACAGCCGAAACAGGACAAGCTTCCATTCTGGAGGCGGTATCCAGACAGCCGGATCTAATGATTCTCGACTTGGGATTACCGGATATGGATGGAGTGGATATTATTAAGAAGCTTCGGGCTTGGTCGAATATGCCGATCATTGTGGTCAGCGCACGAAGTGAGGATCGAGACAAAATCGACGCACTCGATGCCGGAGCAGACGATTATTTGACAAAGCCTTTCAGTGTGGAAGAACTTCTGGCCAGACTCCGGGTCAGCTTAAGACGAATTCGGTATGACAATGACAGACTTTTGAAGGACGCATCCAGCTTTATCAATGGCAGTTTGAGGATCGATTACGCAGCGGGATGTGTATGGATTAGTGATACAGAGGTTCACCTGACGCCAAGTGAATATAAACTTCTTTGTTTATTAGCGAAAAATGTAGGTAAGGTATTGACTCATAATTATATCATACAAGAAATCTGGGGTAGCCATAGTTATGATATTCCTGCTTTGCGTGTGTTTATGGCGACGCTGAGAAAGAAAATTGAGAAAACAACATCACCGCTAAAGTTTATTCAAACGCATATTGGAGTCGGTTACCGTATGTTACAGGTGGGTGAGGATAGCTGAAACTTTAAATGATCAGGATGACTGACCATGCTCTTTTGAGCATGGTTTATTTGTTTTCCAGGTAAAATCATTTATATCTTAAGGTGATCTTTACGTCTTTATAAAAACCCTAATCCTAAACTAATGATAGAAATGTTACGCTGAAATCGAACATTGAAGGGGGTTTGTAGAAATGTTAGATGTGTATTTAATCGCTATTTTAATCACACTTGCCGCATTGATGATCGGACTCGGGCAGTGGGCTTCCTTAACAATTAATAAGGGAAGTGACCAGGGATGATATGGATGCTTGCGGTAATTGTAGTTGCACTTATGGTGTATTTAATCTACGCGCTTATTAATCCGGAAAAATATTAGGGAAGATTTTAGGAGGGATACAAGTGACCTTAATTTCTTTAATTGCAATTACAATAACATTATTGCTCTCTCTATTGCTGGCCCGCCCTACGGGGCATTACATTGCGCAAGCATTCAGTTATGAGAAAACGAGACTTGATCGCTGGTTTGGATGGCTGGAAAGACCAATTTATGCGATTGGGGGAATAAGCAAAGAGAACCAGACCTGGAAGAGATACGCCGGGTTTGTAGTACTCAGTAACTCAGTGATGATTTTGCTTGTCTATCTGATTTTTAGATTTCAGGGTGTGCTGCCATTGAATCCAGGCGGGATTCCCTCGATGGAGCCTACACTTGCTTTTAATACGGCAATCAGCTTTATGACCAATACCAATCTTCAACATTACAGCGGGGAAAGTGGACTGTCTTATTTGTCGCAGATGCTGGCGATCCTGTTTATGATGTTTACTGCTCCTGCATCAGCGTTAGCGGTAGCTATTGCTTTTATTCGCGGGTTGGCGGGTAAACCTCTGGGAAACTTCTTTGTAGATATGATACGGGGAATTACGCGTATTCTTTTGCCGATCTCTTTTGTAATGGCTTTTGTTTTTGTTGCGTTAGGCGTACCGCAAACCCTGGAGCCAGCGGCTTTTGCAACAACGCTCGAAGGTGTGAAACAGGAGATCGCCCGTGGGCCTGTGGCCTCCTTCCTGACGATTAAACAATTGGGAAACAATGGGGGTGGATTTTTCGGGGTCAACTCTGCCCATCCTTTCGAGAATCCAGGTGGGCTCAGCAACTTGTTACAAATTTTGCTCATGTTACTACTGGGAACGTCTCTGCCTTTTACATACGGCAAGATGGTCGGGAACAGAAAACAGGGTCGGGTATTATTTGTTTCCATGGCAATGATGTTTATCGTTTTTCTAGGAATTTCTCTATTCAGTGAATATGTCGGCAACCCGGCAATTAATGCACTTGGCATTCAGCATCAGCAGGGTTCAATGGAGGGGAAAGAGGCCCGGTTTGGCGTTGCCCAGTCCTCTCTGTACTCCGTAGTAACTACCGCTTCAGAGACAGGCGCAGTTAATACGATGCATGACACGCTGACGCCTGTAGGCGGTATGATTACGATCGGAAATATGATGTTGAATACGATCTTTGGCGGTGTTGGAGCGGGATTTGTCAATGTGCTTATGTACGCAATGATTGCCGTATTTCTATCCGGTTTAATGGTAGGACGCACACCAGAGTTTCTTGGTAAAAAAATGGAAGGTAAAGAAATGAAGCTTATTGCGATTACGCTGATTATTAATCCATTACTTATTCTGTTACCTGCCGCCTTGGCTCTTTTCACTCAGGAGGATACCATATCCAATCCAGGCTTTCATGGGCTGACACAAGTACTGTACGAATTCACTTCGGCTGCGGCTAACAACGGTTCTGGTTTTGAAGGACTGGGGGATGCGACTCCATTCTGGAATATATGCACTGGCATTGTTATGTTCCTCGGCCGATATATTCCGTTGATTACGATGCTTGCCGTAGCAGGCTCGTTAGCGGTCAAGAAAAGCGTTCCGGAAACGGCAGGCACATTTCGTACGGATCATGCATTGTTTGGTGCCGTATTCCTGGGGGCAGTGCTGATTGTAGGAGCCCTGACATTCTTCCCGGCGCTTGCGCTCGGTCCGATTGCTGAATTTTTAACGCTGAAACCTTAGAAGGTCACGGATGGAGGAAAAGAGATGAATACAAAAAAAAGTGTATTAAATAAAGATATTGTCACTCAGGCAATCAAGCAGTCTTTTATCAAACTGAATCCTCAAATGATGTTGCGAAATCCAATCATGTTTGTCGTCGAGGTTGGTTTTATCATTACGTTATTACTTGTCCTAATGCCTGATGCATTTGGTGGACAGGTATCTGCAGGATTTAACCTTGCTGTAGCATTGATCCTGTTGTTCACCCTATTGTTTGCTAACTTTGCTGAGGCATTAGCCGAAGGAAGAGGCAAGGCGCAAGCAGATTCACTAAAAAAGTCAAAAAGGGAAATTACAGCGAATAGGTTGAGCGGCAGCACTATGAAACAAGTTCCTTCCACTGAACTACGTAAAGGTGATGTCGTTGTTGTAGCTCAAGGGGAAATGATTCCGGGTGACGGGGAAGTGATTGAGGGCTTGGCTTCGGTCGATGAATCTGCAATCACGGGTGAATCTGCACCGGTGATTAAAGAGGCTGGAGGAGACTTTAGCTCTGTAACCGGGGGAACCAAAGTAATCAGTGACCAGATCAAAATTCGCATCACGAGTGATCCAGGCGAATCTTTTTTGGATCAGATGATTTCTTTGGTAGAGGGGGCCAAACGTCAAAAAACACCGAACGAAATTGCCCTAAATACAATACTGGTTAGTCTGACCATTATTTTCTTGATTGTGGTCATTACGCTCCCATTTTTCGCTAACTATCTGAATATTCGGCTTGAGATTCCTGTTTTGATTGCTTTGTTGGTTTGTTTGATTCCAACGACGATCGGGGGATTGTTATCGGCAATCGGCATTGCAGGAATGGACCGGGTTACCCAGTTTAATGTATTGGCAATGTCCGGTAAGGCAGTAGAAGCATCCGGAGACATCAATACGATTATATTAGATAAAACCGGAACGATCACCTATGGAAACCGTATGGCTAGCGAATTTATCCCGGTTGGAAACCAAAGCTTGCAGGATGTCGCCGCTTGGGCTGCTCTAAGCTCGGTTCAGGATGAAACACCGGAAGGAAGATCCGTGCTGGAGCTTCTCAAGAAGCAGAATCTTTCCTATCAGGAATCCATCGCAGATGGTGCGAAGTTCATAGAGTTTAAGGCAGAGACACGAATGAGCGGCATTGATCTGTCGGATGGACACCAGATTCGCAAAGGGTCTGTTGACGCAGTGAAACAATGGGTGGCTGCTCAGGGCGGTGAAATACCTGTCGATTTGCAGGGAAAAAGCGATGCCGTGGGTTTGGCAGGAGGTACGCCCCTTGCGGTAGCCGTCAATCAATCGATATTTGGTCTGATTTATCTGAAGGATACGGTAAAACCCGGGATGCGGGAACGTTTCGAGCAAATGCGAAAAATGGGAATAAAAACGATTATGTGTACGGGTGATAATCCGCTGACTGCTGCAACCATTGCAGCAGAAGCTGGTGTGGATGATTTCATTGCCGAAAGCAAGCCAGAGGATAAAATTGCCGTAATTCGCCGTGAACAGGCAGAAGGAAAATTGGTGGCGATGACGGGAGACGGTACAAATGATGCACCTGCACTCGCCCAAGCGGATGTCGGGATTGCGATGAACAGCGGTACGGTTGCTGCCAAAGAAGCGGCTAACATGGTGGACCTGGACTCCGATCCATCCAAAATTATTGAAGTGGTATCGATTGGCAAGCAGTTGCTAATGACACGGGGAGCATTGACCACGTTCAGTATAGCGAATGATATCGCTAAATATTTCGCAATCATTCCGGCCATGTTTATGGTGGCGATTCCTGAAATGGATGTACTGAACGTGATGAGACTGCATTCACCGCTTTCAGCCATCCTGTCGGCGTTGATTTTTAATGCCATTATTATTCCTCTTCTCATTCCGTTAGCAATGAAAGGGGTCGCGTACAAGCCGATGAGTTCGTCCAAGTTGTTAAGCCGTAATCTGGTTATTTATGGCCTGGGCGGTGTAGTTATTCCCTTTGTAGGAATCAAGCTAATCGACTTGCTGGTCCAATTCTGGGTATAGAGAGGATAATGCGAAGTGAAAACAGTCACGGTTACATTAAGAACAAGTTTGATATTAATGTTTATCATTCTAATGTATCAATTTGTTGTAACAGGAATCGCCCAGGCAGTTATGCCAGATAAGGCGAATGGAAGTTTGATTTATAATGATAATCATGAGGTTATCGGCTCTGAACTCATCGGACAAAACTTTACCGATCCGGGCTACTTTCATGGACGGGTCTCCAGCATCGAATATAATGCGGATTCTTCTGGCTCTCCCAACTATGCTGTTTCCAATCCGGATCTGCTGGATCGAACAAAAAAAGCAGTGGAAGACTGGAAATTGCAAAACCCGGATGTTCCGATTTCAAACCTGCCAATTGACTTGATTACAAATTCAGGCTCTGGGCTTGATCCGCACATCAGTATGGAGGCTGCAGAAGCTCAAATTCCGCGAATTAGTAGAAGTACCGGGATATCGGAAGAGCAGCTCCATAAATTAGTAGTAAAACATACAAAAACCAGAGAGTTAGGTATATTTGGAGAACCCGTAGTCAATGTTCTGCTTCTGAACCTTGATGTACAAAAGACAGAGGGACGGAATTAATCAGAGCCTAAGGCCGGCAGGATATTCTTGCCGGGTCTTTTTGTATAAAGAGGGGGGAGAAGAAAAGTGGAAAACTTCAAAAGGAAAAGTCCTGAAGAAATATTATTATCTATTTCCAAACTGCATCAGGGACGGTTTAAAATTTTTATTGGGGCTGTAAGTGGCTCGGGCAAAACCTACCACATGTTGCGGGAAGGAACAGCGCTCCAGCAGCAAGGAGTTGATGTCGTAATTTGTGCAGTGTCTACTTTACAGCGACCGGAGACGGTTGAACAGATGGGTCTGCTGGAGCGGGTCCCGAGTATTCATTGGATCAGTAGTGGAGTGGAAAAAAAGGATCTGGATATTGCGTCTTTGATTCAGAGAAATCCGGAGGTAATCCTTGTGGATGGCTTGGCTCACAGGAATCGGCCAGGTGCGGAGCGTCAGACAAGGTTAGAGGACATCCATTTCTTGCTGAGTCATGGAATCAGTGTAATGACAACGGTAAATGTATATGAATTGGAAGGGGTAAGGGAACTAGCACAGAAGTACATGGGCATTGAGGTCGAAGAAACGGTCAAAATGGATACATTGGAGCTTGCTGACGAAATCCGATTAATTGATGTTACCCCGGAAACTCTATTACAACGCTTCTCGGAAGGTCATGTTCGCAACGACAGGAATGCGTCACTGTTTAAACGGGGGAGCTTGGGCGTGCTGCGGGAGTTGGCACTCAGGCTTGTAGCAGAAGGAGTAAATGATTCACTGGAGAAGCACCGTGAGCAAATGGGGATGCTAGGACCTTCGGGAGTGGCAGAGCGTATTTTGGTGTTGACACAATATCATTGGAACAGTTCCATCTATGTGAGGCGCGGACAACAGGTAGCCAAACGATTAAATGGCGAGCTTCTTGTCGTTAACTTTACTAGCAAGAAGAACTCTCTTACAAAAGAGCAATTAGCCTTCAAGCAATCGCTAGTTAAGCTTGTTGAAAAGGTGGATGCAACATTCGAGGAATTGCCACTTCATTCAAGAAGAAGATTAGCAGACCGGCTTGTACCGTACGCGCTTGAACGTAATGTTACTCGAATCATGCTGGGCCATTCCAGGCAATCGCGCGCGCAGGAGTTCTTGCATGGCTCCGTTGTTAATGACATTTTGAGCAAGTCCAAAAATATGGACATTTTTATGGTTGCTGATCAGGCAGAGTATCATGGGGAACGTATTCTGCCTGCCAGAATGACCAGTACAAAAACAAACCCATTATATCAACGATTAGACTCACGTGAGGTGAATGAAAAAATTGGACGAATTAGGAGAGGAAGGTTCAAGGTTCTGATTGGTGCCGCACCCGGAGTCGGTAAAACTTACACCATGCTGCGAGAGGGCAATCATCTCTTAAAGAAGAGCATTGATGTTGTAGTAGGCCTCCTGGAAACTCATGGAAGATCAGAAACCTTACAACAGGTAGATCGTCTACCCATAGTTGAACGTGCGAAAAGGCGATACTCACACACAGAACTTGAGGAAATGGATACCGAAGCCATCATTAGGCGAAACCCTGAACTGGTTCTTGTCGACGAATTGGCACATACGAACGTGCCTGGGAGTAAAAATAGAAAGAGATACGAGGATGTTCTTGAAATTCTGGATGCCGGAATTTCAGTGATTTCTACCGTTAATGTTCAGCATTTGGAAAGTTTAAATGATGCAGTGGAGCAAATTACAGGAGTTCGTGTCAGAGAAACCGTTCCAGACTCGATTCTTCGTCTTGCGGACGAGGTTGAGCTTATCGATGTGGCACCACAGGCGTTACAAACCCGAATGAAGGAAGGGAGGATATATGCCCGGGAAAAAATAGATCAGGCGCTGGGGAATTTTTTTAAAATCGGAAATTTAATTGCTCTAAGAGAATTGGCTCTCCGAGAAATTGCCGACGATGTGGATGATCGTTTGGAAGTAGGGGAGCGGAGAAGTTCACTGCGTGGACCATGGAACAAACAGGAGGTCATATTCGTATGTGTCAAATTGAGCTCCAATGCAGAGCGGCTAATCCGACGAGGCTTTAGAACGGCTTTTCGTCTCAAGGCACAATGGATCGTGACATATGTACATCATCGGGAAGTGATGAATGACGAGGAAATGAAGAAAAAAGAGAGTCTGGAAAGCCTGGTGCTGCGTCTTGGGGGGAGCTTTGAAGTTGTATCGCACGATCGCTCGAATAATCTTGCAGATGTCCTTGTAGGCAGAGCAAATGAATATCATGCTACCCAGCTTATTATTGGTCAGTGTGACCGTCCCGTATGGAAACGTTTTGGGGGATCTCCAATGATCAAAAAATTACTGCGCACTGCAAGACATATGGATATTCTTATCGTCGCTAACTACGACCCTCATATTAAACGAGATACTCTTCCGCCTCGTGCAGAAGGGTAATGAACTGCTCGGAAATACCCATTTACAAATACAGGGCACAGGCATATAATAAAGCGAAAGTTGTATTGGGTAAAAATAATTGCATAAGTACAAAAATGATTATCATTCTCATTCGAGATTATTGCAAAACCATTCACAAAACCATGCTGCTGCGGGATTCCCGCAGCAGCATGTGTCATTTTTAGGGCATTAACAATGGCTCTCATTCTCAATACAACTTCATCTATGGATGCGGAACTTGAGCACACTCCACTCACGATTCGCAAACCTACCATTCGAAAGGAACGTGATTTATATGCAAGCGATACATCAACCTCTACACAGACAGAACCAAGCAGAACAACGCTCGTCCCAAACACCCGGCCCCAATCGGGGCAAGAAGCCTGATTTTCGAGCCATGGTGCAGAATAAAGAGATGCAATCTGCATTGGGCAGCGGGCTGTTGATGCTGATTGCCTGGGGAACTGCACCTTATTTTGGTACCTTATCCATCATGCTCTACATTGTGGCGTATGCCGTGGGCGGTTGGACCAAAGCGAAGGAAGGCATCGAGACACTGGTCAAGGACCGTGATCTGGATGTAAATCTGCTGATGATTGCCGCATCTCTTGGGGCAGCAGCCATCGGTTACTGGAATGAAGGCGCGATGCTGATCTTTATTTTTGCACTCAGTGGTGCATTGGAAAGTTATGCGACAGAGCGCAGTCATAAGGATATCTCATCGTTGCTCGCGCTGAAGCCGGAGACTGCATTGCGGATTGAGGATGGACAGATGAATCTTGTGGCTATTGATGATCTGCAGCCGGGTGACTTGCTGTTGGTGAAACCGGGAGAACTCATCCCGGCAGATGGTGTGGTGTACCGGGGAAGTTCTTTTATCAATCAGTCGTCCATCACTGGAGAATCCCTGCCTGTGGACAAAGTTGCGGGGGATGAAGTCTATGCAGGTACGGTAAATGGGGAGGGCGCCTTATATGTACAGGTAACCAAATCGGCTGAAGGGTCACTGTTCGGCAAAATCATTAAAATGGTGGAAGAAGCTCAGGCAGAAGTGCCGGATTCCCAGCGCTTTATGGAGCGGTTCGAAGGAATATACGCACGGATTGTTGTAGGGGTGACTTTACTTGTGATTGCAGGAACTCCACTGCTGCTTGGCTGGACATGGAACGAGGCATTTTATAAAGCAATGGTATTTCTGGTTGTTGCTTCGCCTTGTGCACTGGTGTCTTCGATCATGCCTGTCATGCTGTCCGCGATGTCCAGCAGCGCCCGCCGAGGCATTCTCTTCAAGGGAGGGGCCCACATGGAGAATATGGCTCGTACGCGAGTCGTGGCTTTTGACAAAACAGGTACATTGACCATGGGTACCCCGCAAGTCACCGATATTATTACGGCTGAACATGTAGATCGTAACGAGCTGTTAGCTGCGGTAGCAGCAATTGAGAACATCTCCATGCATCCCTTGGCTCGTGCCATCGTAGATCAGGCGAACAAGGAGAACATTACTCTTCAGGAAGCGGAGCACGTACAGGCCCTGACAGGCTGGGGCATTGAAGGAACGGTAAACGATGTGGTCTGGAGCATTGGCAAAACAAATGTAATGGAATCGGTGGAGTCAGAGAAGATGAAGGACGGTAACGATGATGGTTCAGATAAACAGGGTGTTAACCATGTGAAGGTATCTTCCGAATGGGACGATGTGCGCTCCCGTCTTGAGGGGGAGGGGAAAACCGTATCCGTTGTTATGGCTGATGGTGAATTAGTCGGGCTGATCGCGATGCGTGACACGGTACGGCCACAGGCAGCAGCTGCAGTGAGAAAGCTTGAAGCGATGGGTGTAAAAGTTGCCATGTTAACAGGAGATCGAGCCAGATCCGCTTCTGTAATTGCCCGTGAAACAGGAGTAAGCATGGTCTATGCAGATTTGCTGCCTGAAGATAAAGTGAAGCAGGTCCAAGCACTCCGCAAACAGTATGGTCCTGTGTTAATGGTGGGAGATGGCGTCAATGATGCACCGGCACTTGCAGCAGCTACTGTGGGTATGGGGATGGGATTGTCCGGGAGCGGGACTGCACTGGAGGTCGCTGATGCGGTACTGATGAACGATAACATTGAAGAGATTGCTTGGGTGATTGGGCAGGCTCGTCGAGCTCAGCGTACGGTGAAGCAGAATATGTGTTTTGCCATCACCGTTATTCTGGCCTTAATTGCGGGTAACTTCCTCCAGGATGTCGCATTGCCTTTGGGTGTGGTAGGTCATGAAGGCAGTACAATACTGGTTATTCTGAATGGGCTCAGGCTGCTACGGTAATGAGATTTGGAGAGGAAAATGGCTAATTGGTTTCGCTGGTAGTATGCGGCTGGTTGAACTCCTTACGTTTGAACCTTGGGTCAGCGGGTAATGATTCGAAGAGACGATTCGAGGATAAAGGGAGCTGTGAAATATGGGACGTTATGTACAAGTGGAACCAAATGTAAAAGTATATGTTGAAGATATCGGCGAAGGCACCCCGGTTGTCTTTTTGCACGGCTGGCCTGTTAATTATAAAATGTTTGAATACCAATTGAACGTACTTCCGAACCATGGCATTCGTGCCATCGCAATAGATTTTAGAGGATATGGATTATCGGATAAGCCTTCCACAGGATATGATTATGATCGCATGGCAGACGATGTTCGTGCCGTTATCGATGAGCTGGAGCTGAAAGATGCAGTACTCGCAGGGTTCTCCATGGGTGGAGCGATCGCAGTTCATTACATGGCCCGCCATAAGGGACATGGTGTCTCCAAACTGGCCTTGTTATCTGCGGCAGCCCCTGTGTTCACACAGCGCGAAGGTTATCCGTATGGATTGACCCCAGAGCAGCTGAACGAGCAGATTATTGAGCCCATCTTTGCAGATCGTCCGAAGTTGCTGGAGACGTTTGGCGGCATGTTCTTCGCGAAGAAACACAGCCAGCCGTTCATGGATTGGTTCCACGCCCTCGGCATGGAAGCTTCATCTTATGGTACCATTCGCAGTGCAATTGCGTTGCGGGATGAGGACTTGCGAGGTGAACTGAGTTCGATTCAGGTGCCGACAGCCATTTTGCACGGGAAAAAGGATGAGATCTGTCCGTTTGAATTCGCCGAGCAGATGCACCAAGGTATCGCCTCGTCCCAACTGATTGCTTTTGAAGAGAGCGGTCATGGTGCATTCTATGATGAATTGGAAAAATTCAATTCGGAACTGATTCGTTTCATCCAATCCTGATCAGGAGAGGGCGCAATACCGCTGACAGACGATCCCAGTAATTTCATGGAATCTTCATTTGTGGCTAAACAAAGAACCCGGTCGACAGTCTTGGACTGTTCGCTCGGGTTCTTTATGTTCAACAATCAGAACAGTTCGGTCAGACCGATCATTGTGATGAGTCCGAGTAAAAAGGACATAGTCGCTACACGTGCATTACCGTCACCGTGACTCTCAGGAATGAGTTCCTTATAAACAATGAACATCATCGCACCGGCTGCAAATGCCAAACCATAAGGGACAAGGCCGGCTACGAGACTGCTTAATGTGTAACCAATCATAGCTGTAATAATCTCTACCGCTCCGGTCAGGGTGGCAATACCCAGCGCTTTGAAGCGGCCAATGTTCTGATTTACTAAGAAAAGGGCCACCAGGAATCCTTCCGGCGCATTCTGCAATCCGATGGAGAAGGCAATGAGATTGCCCAGGCTCTCATCCGAGCTTGCATAGCTGACTCCAACGGATAACCCTTCCGGCAGGTTATGCATGGTGATGGCTGCAATAATCATGAAAGCTTTGGTTTCAATTTTAAAAGGCATTTTCTCGGGATTCTCCAGATCGACGTGTGGAATCTTCATCTCCAGCACCAGTAGAACCAGGCTACCAAGCATAATACCAAATGCGAGTACAAAGAGATTGGATTGGCCAAGCGCTTCCGGAATGAGGTTATACACGGAGGCCGAGGTCATAATACCTGCGGCGTATGCCAGCAAGATATCACGCAGACGGTGCGATATTTTGCGCATAAATAGAATCGGTACGGCCCCTAGGCCAGTAGACATGGCTGATATAAAACTGCCAATGAGTGCATCGTTCATGCTTCCATTTTCCCTCCTGATGAAGACTTCTTCATAATCGCTGCCGAGCATTGACACCGTACATAAAAGAGATCATAATGAACAACAGATTAGAATGATTATAAATTAGAATTCCGTTTCTGCATAGGGCCATTGTCATTTCACAGTCAGTCTTGTGGACATGATCTAGGCTTTTCGTTCTAGTGTATGCAAAAGCCTAAGCTTTTGATGCCGGAGGGCCTAACCTTTTTGCAGAACCCGGGGGAGGAACTATACATGTATAAATCAATTATTATTGGAACAGGCCCTGCAGGGCTGACAGCAGCAATCTATCTGGCACGTGCCAACTTGAACCCACTCGTTATTGAAGGACCACAACCTGGTGGCCAACTGACAACAACGACTGAAGTGGAGAACTTCCCAGGTTTCCCTGATGGAATTATGGGTCCTGAACTGATGGACAACATGCGTAAACAAGCCGAGCGCTTCGGTGCTGAATTCCGCACAGGCTGGGTGAACAACATCGACATGAGCGAGCGTCCATTCAAGATTCAAGTTGAAGGTATGGGTGAACTCGTATCGGAAACATTGATCCTGTCTACAGGCGCATCTGCTAAATACCTGGGTATTCCTGGCGAAGAAACAAATGTGGGCCGCGGTGTCAGCACATGTGCAACATGTGATGGATTCTTCTTCCGTAACAAAGAAATCATCGTGATCGGCGGTGGTGACTCTGCTCTGGAGGAAGCAAGCTTCCTGTCCCGTTTCGGTTCCAAAGTAACGCTGGTACACCGTCGTGAAGAACTGCGTGGCTCCAAAATCATGCAGGATCGTGCACGCAGCAACGAAAAAGTAGAAATGGCTTTGAACCGTACACCACTCGAAGTACTTGCTGGCGACAACGGGGTAACCGGACTGAAAGTGTTGAACAACGAAACAGGTGAAGAAGAAGTGATTCCGGCAAGCGGCGTATTCGTAGCCATCGGTCACACACCAAACACTGGTTTCCTTGGCGGACAGATCACTACGGACGAACATGGTTATATCCTGACTACACCAGGTACATCCGAGACAAACATCCCTGGCGTATTCGCATGTGGTGACGTTCAGGATACACGCTACAAACAAGCTATTACAGCTGCAGGCAGCGGATGTATGGCTGCCATGGACACAGAGAAATACATTGAAAGCTTGGAACACAGCGCTGTTGTTCTGTAATAGAATGAGCTGTTTTCAACCAAACTATAGATTAATATAAAACCATATGAGGTGAATTAAACATGGAAAACGTAATTGTATATACATCGACGAACTGCCCGAACTGCAAATCCGTAAAAACATTCCTGGCTGACAAAGGTATCTCTTATGAAGAGCGCAACATCGAAACTAGCGATGAGTTTGCACAACAAGTATGGGACATGGGAGTACGTGCCGTGCCATTGACTGTCATTGGTGAACACCGCATTCTGGGTATGAACAAAACCCAATTCGCCAAAGCATTGGACGCTTAAATTCCGCTGATGATCTGGAACATAATGTGTTGAAGAACGTTTCGATTCATATGCAATTCCGGTTTTCGCGAGCCGTTAGGATATAGAAAGAACCGTACCCGGAAGGGTACGGTTTTTTGTGCAAACACAGAATATGCTCTAGAAAAAAATACTCATGAAAGTCTGAAATACAACATACACCAGCAGTCCTGACAGCATGTACATGAAACCAGCCTTCTTTTTGCTCTGGAACAATCGGAGTATGCCAAGGCTGAACAGGGGCGCAAGCACAATCAGGAACAGGAGGACGGTGACAAACATTTGCGCCGAGATATCTGAAGTATCCACGTAGGTCACGCTTTTTTTCACTCCGTTTCATTATCGGAATTAACACAGCTATATTCACACAGCCATGACAAAAATCACATAATCCCATTATACATCTGGATTTCTTTAACAAAAAGGGAGGAAATGGGGCAAAATGATGTCAATTTTCGTCTGTTATTAGACAGATACCCTGATTTTCCCTAGAAACTGGGAAATTGCAGAGTAAGCGGCACCAACGCGGGTGGAACGGCTGCCCAGAGCTGCCCATTCAATCTGCAAACTGCGACGATGATAAGGCAACGTACGTTCCTCCACAACCTGTTTTAACGCCGTTTCGATCCATGGACCTGCTTCAGAGAGCGGACCACCAATGATAATACGTTCCGGGTTGAAACTGTTAACGATATTGGTAATGCCAATCCCCAGTTTGCGTCCAATCGTGTTGTATAATTTCTGAACAGCATCGTGGCCTTGCTCCGCATAATGAATAAGCTCGCGTGTGGTATGAGCAGGTAAATTTAGCTGATGATCCGGGTGCTCGTAGGCTTTTTCCGATGCGTATAACTCCCAGCAACCACGATTGCCACAGGAGCAGGGCAGACCTTCCGCTTCAATGGACATGTGGCCTGTTTCTCCAGCGTAGCCCCACGCGCCTTTGTATAATTCACCATCTACCATAATGCCTGAACCAATTCCCATGCCTGCACTGATGTAGATCATGTGACGGACACCGATACCTGCCCCAAAATTCAACTCTCCATGAGCACCAGCATTGGCTTCATTATCGATGGTTACAGGCAGTTCGAATTCTTCTTCAAGCATGGAGCGCAGAGCTACCTTCTCCCACCCCAGGTTGGGTGCAAACAGGACCGTTCCTGCCTCATCCACCATGCCGGGCACGCCGATACCGATGCCAATGACACCGTGAGGGGAAGCAGGGGCTGCTTCAATGAGCTGTTTGGCTGCCGATTTCAATTGCTCCATTACAGAGGACACGTCATGATGTTCCAAGGTCACTGCGTACTCTGTAATGATGTGTCCTTCCAGATCTGTAAGCACGCCTTTCAAATGGGTCACACTGAGTTCCAGACCGACCGCATAGCCTGATGTGCCTCGAAACAGCAGCATGAGTGGTTTGCGTCCGCCACTGGATTCACCAGGGCCAATCTCCTGCACCAGGTCATCACTGATTAGATCAGCAACCAGGTTGGATACCGTTGCTTTGTTCAGCCCTGTAACCTCGGACACTCGCGCGCGAGATAGAGGGGCATGGCGCCGGATCGTATCCAGAACGATCGATTTGTTTATTTTTTTGACCAGCATCTGGTCTCCGGTAATTTTCATATGGTTAAGGCACTCCTATTCTTCTGATAAAAGGGTTCTGACCCACATCCGAAACAAGTTATTCGACTATTATAGCGTAAACAAACATGTAAAAAACAATTTTATTTTACTTTGTTTAACCAATAGACAAAGTAAATCCGATGTGATAGGATAACGGTGTAAACGATTTCTTAAAACTATTGAGGAGGCATTTTACACATGGCCTATTTTGAATCCGTTAATAAAATTGCATTCGAAGGTAAAGATTCCAAGAACCCTTTTGCTTTTAAACATTATAATCCGGAAGAAGTGGTAGCCGGCAAATCGATGGAAGAACATTTCCGTTTCGGCATGGCTTACTGGCATACATTAACTGCAGGCGGGAGTGACCCGTTTGGTGCGGAGACAGCTGTTCGTTCGTGGGATAAATACTCGGGTCTGGACCTCGCGAAAGTACGCGTGGAAGCGGCATTTGAATTTTTGGAAAAAATGAATCTCCCGTTCTTCTGTTTCCACGATGTGGACATCGCACCAGAAGGCAACAACCTGCGCGAGTTCTACAGTAACATTGATACAATCGTTGATCTGATTGAAGATCATATGAAATCCAGCGGCAAAAAGCTGCTCTGGAACACGGCGAACATGTTCTCGAACCCACGTTTCATGTTTGGTGCAGCTTCCACGTGCAACGCAGACGTGTATGCTCACGCTGCAGCACAGATCAAAAAAGGTCTGGAAGTGGGTAAACGTCTGGGCGCTGAAAACTATGTATTCTGGGGCGGCCGTGAAGGTTACGACACATTGCTGAACACAGACATGCAACTGGAGCAAGACAACATTGCTCGTATGTTCCACATGGCTGTAGATTACGCGAAGGAAATTGGCTTTGATGCACAATTCCTGATCGAGCCTAAACCAAAAGAGCCAACGAAACACCAATATGATTATGATGCAGCAACTTCCATTGCATTCTTGCAAAAATACGGTTTGGACAAACACTTCAAACTCAACCTGGAAGCGAACCATGCTACACTGGCTGGTCATACATTTGATCACGAAATTCGTGTTGCTCGTACAAACGGCATGCTCGGTTCCCTCGATGCAAACCAAGGCGATATGCTGATCGGTTGGGATACGGATGAGTTCCCGGTTGATATGTACGATGCGACATTGACGATGTATGAAGTATTGAAAAACGGCGGTATCGGCCGTGGTGGAGTGAACTTTGACGCGAAAGTACGTCGTGGTTCTTTCGAAGCAGACGATCTGTTCCTGGCACACATCGCAGGTATGGATACGTATGCGAAAGGTCTGAAAGTAGCAGCAAAATTGATTGAAGATCGCGTATTCGATGACTTCATCGAAAAACGTTACAGCAGCTTCAGCGAAGGCATTGGTGCAGATGTGGTTGCAGGTAAAGCAACACTGGCTTCCCTTGCCGAGTATGCGCTGAACAATGAAAGCCCACGCAAAAACCAATCCGGACGTCAGGAATTGCTGAGAGCACAGCTCAACCAGTACATCCTGGCTGACTAATAGTGGATTAGGCAGGGTTGGTCACGTCGACCACCGATGGTTGCTCATATGTGGTTGGACATTATATCCAAGCCAGCCTATCCACAAGATTAGCTTGTACCACGGAACGCCTGAATAAGCATGACATTCGGACCGTCCCCGACTTTCCCCTGGGAAGACGGGGGCGGTTTTTTGATGAAACATACAACGCGGTTTTTAAATTGCTGATATAAGATGGTGCATGCAGAACGGAGTGAGCAGAAAGGACCCGAGGAAGCGAAGCGGTCGCATTTATCCCCGGATTTCACCCTTGCTAAAGGGTATAAAGGAAATCCGGGGGTAACGGCGATCCGAGGGTTTTCTGATCACGTAGTGACCACATGAGCATCAAGGGTTTCATTTATAACCAATGACGAATCAAGGTCATTGGATCATCTTTTCGCTACAAAAACGAGTACGTTTTTACTGTTTGATATAAATGTTCTTCTAAAATGGTACATGCAGAACGAAGTGAGCAGAAAGGACCCGAGGAAGCGAAGCGTTCGCTAAGAGCTTTCTGAAAGAAAGCTGGCTTCGGAAGCATAGGCTTATCCCCGGATTTCTCCCTTGTCAAAGGGATTAAAGGAAATCCGGGGGTAACGGCGATCCAAGGGTTTTCTGATCACGGAGTGACCCATGAGCATCAAAGGTTTCATTCATACAATCTTGTTATAAACGAGAGGAGTTAACTTATGAGTTACGTAATTGGCGTCGATCTGGGAACCAGTGCGGTCAAAACCGTGTTGGTCAATCGTGAAGGAAAAGTGGCATTTGAAGCATCCGAGGCATACCCGTTGTACCAACCCAAGGCTGGATACAGTGAACAAAATCCCGAAGATTGGGTAGAGCAGACGATTGTTTCCCTGCGCAAATTGCTCGAAGTGTCTGGTGTGCAGCCTTCGGAAATTGAAGGTATGAGCTTCTCTGGACAGATGCATGGACTGGTCTTGGTAGATGCCGAAGGTAAACCGCTACGGAATGCTATCCTGTGGAACGATACACGCACAACGGCTCAGTGCCGCCGGATCGAAAAAGTGCTGGATGGCAAGCTGTTAAGCATTGCCCGGAACCGCGCCCTTGAAGGCTTTACCTTGCCAAAAATTCTGTGGGTTCAGGAGAACGAGCCTGAACTGCTGCAGCAAGCATCTTTATTCCTGTTACCCAAAGACTATGTGCGTTATCGCCTGACAGGGGATTACGCCATGGATTATTCCGATGCAGCAGGCACCTTGTTGCTGGACGTTGCAGGCAAACAGTGGAGCAAAGAGATTGCAGAAGCATTGGATCTACCAATTTCCCTTTGTCCACGTCTTGTGGAATCGTTTGAGGAAGTGGGCACCTTGTTGCCTGAGATTGCGGATCAAACGGGTCTGGCGGCTGCGACGAAAGTATATGCAGGTGGTGCGGACAATGCATGCGGTGCCATCGGCGCAGGTATTCTTAGTGAAGGACAGACGATGTGCAGCATCGGAACGTCCGGGGTTGTGCTTTCCTACGAAGAGCGTAAAGATCTCGACTTCGAAGGCAAAGTACACTTTTTTAATCACGGGGAGAAAGATGCCTTCTATATTATGGGGGTAACACTTGCCGCAGGATATAGCCTGTCCTGGTTCAAGGATACGTTTGCAGCGGACAAATCATTTGATGTGCTCTTGCAGGGCATTGATCAGATTCCGGCGGGCAGCAACGGATTGTTGTTCACACCATATATCGTTGGGGAGCGTACACCTCATCCGGATGCGAATATCCGTGGCAGCTTCATCGGTATGGATGCAGGACACAAGCTGGAGCACTTTGGACGTGCGGTGATGGAGGGCATTACCTTCTCACTACGCGAGTCCATTGATATTCTGCGTGGTGCAGGTAAAACCGTCAATGAAGTCATCTCCATTGGTGGCGGTGCTAAGAACGAAGCTTGGTTGCAAATGCAGGCGGATGTCTTTAACGCCACGATTGTGAAGCTGGAGAGCGAACAGGGTCCTGCGATGGGTGCAGCAATGCTGGCTGCCTATGGTTGTGGCTGGTTCCCGTCCTTGCAGGAATGTGCAACGGCGTTTATTCGTCCAGCGAAGTCCTATGAGCCGAACCCGGAAACGGTTGCCGTCTATGATGGACTGTTCGCACTCTATCAGGAAGTCTATGGACAGACACGTAGTCTCAATGATCGTTTGGCTGAATACCGTTAATTTATTTACTTCACTACATTAATCTTGTGATTACCTTTAAAAGCATCCGCGAAGGCGGGTGCTTTTTTGTCGTTCATCAAGATTAACCCCATGAAAGGTTGACTTGCCCTGCATATCCGCATTCCCGCTCTGCATAGATTGGAAATAGAGAATTGTAATTCGTCCAGGCATCGTGTGTCCGACATTTTAATAGATAGAAGCTTGAGCATGGGGGTGAAGCTTTGGATGAACATGAGGAGCATGGAAGACCACATATTACCTTGTCGATGATTGTTCGTAATGAGGAGAATCGGTATCTCGGGCAGGCCTTGGAGACACATCGCGCCTGGATTGATCGCGCAGTAATTATTGATGACGGGAGCACGGATGGAACGGTTGCGATGTGTCGGGAACTTCTGGACGGTATTCCACTCGTCTTGGTGGAGAACGCAGCTTCACGTTTTGCAGATGAGGTAAGCCTGAGGAAACAACAATGGGAAGAGACGGTGGCGACCAGTCCGGAGTGGATTTTGAATCTGGATGCGGATGAGATTCTAACCAATGACTTTGGGTTGGTACGGGATCTGCTGCTCAGTGGCAATGAAGATGCGATCTATCTCAGATTGTTTGATATGTGGAGTGAGACGCATTACCGGGAAGATGAGTTCTGGCAGGCCCATGCCTATTATCGGCCATTTCTGATTCGTTATCATCCGGGGATGAACTATGAATGGAAGGAGACACCACAGCATTGTGGTCGTTTTCCGTTAACGATCCAGCATTGGTCTTATGGATGTCATGCTCCCCGGGTGAAGCACTATGGTTGGGCGCGGGAAGAAGACCGCATCCGCAAATATGAACGCTATCAAGCACTGGACCCTGAAGCAAGATACGGTTGGAAGGAACAGTATGAATCGATATTGGATCAAGAGCCACGACTGTTGGCATGGTTCGAATAAGGAGAGGGGGAGTGAGCACGTTGAAGAAAGACCCTTTACGCCAATCGCAAGCAGAATCCCAACCTCAACTAGAGCTGAATTCACATGAGAAAGAGAATCAGAGTAATCGTCCACCGTCCAGACGTTCTGCTAAATCGCAGGAAACCCGCCAATCGGAAAATCTTGAAGCGCTTGTCCAGGAAAGAATACTGATTGCCAGCCCGGTTCGTCAGACAACTCCGGTGCTGCGTGAATTTCTGGATTCTCTGCATGCACTTGAACGAACAACAGTGAAGACGGATTATCTGTTTGTAGACGATAACGTGGAAGAAGCCGCATCGAATATATTGCGTGAATTTGTGCTTCAGCATGAGGGAACGGTTAATCAAGCAGATGAACATGACAGCGGTAGTCCTGACAACAAAGGGGCGTACACCAAAGATGAGGGAGGACACTACTGGCAGGATGAGCAGATTTGGCGTGTAGCCGGTTTGAAAAATCGCATACTGCAATATGCACGCGACAATCATTACGATGCGGTTTTCCTGATTGATTCTGACTTGGTGCTGCATCCACGGACGCTGGAGCAACTTGTATCGAGTGGCAAAGACATTGTATCCAATATCTTTTGGACCCGCTGGCAGCCGGATGCCAGGGAAATGCCACAGGTATGGTTGCAAGATGAGTATGCCTTGTATCGCCGTGGTGGCAAAACATTAGACGGAACCGAGGCGGAGGACGAGGGCACACAAACGACTGCTTTTCTAAATCAGCTGCGGATCCCGGGTTGTTATGAAGTGGGAGGGCTAGGGGCGTGTACCCTTATCCGCAAAAATGTGCTGGCAGCAGGAGTTTCATATGACCAGATTCCCAATGTGTCCTTCTGGGGCGAAGATCGTCATTTTTGCATCCGTGCTCAGGCACTGGGCTTTCGTTTGTTCGTCGATACTCATTTCCCGGCGTACCACATCTATCGTTTGTCCGAACTACCGGGGGTATCTGCCTTTAACCGCAGGGCCAGACGAGGGGAGGAGACGATCAGTATTACCCTGTGTATGATTGTGAAAAATGAAGAAGCTTCCCTCGCCAGATGTCTGGACTCGGTCAACGGTATTGCCGATGAGATTGTAATCGTTGATACCGGTTCAACGGATCGTACCCGTCAGATCGCTTCCAGATATACGGATCGAATTGTTGATTTTGAATGGGTGGATGACTTTGCAGCAGCACGCAACTATGCCTTCGATCAGGCAAAGAGTGAATATATTCTGTGGCTGGATGCCGACGATGTGTTCGAACCGGAAGATCGGGCGAAACTGATCGCCTTGAAACGCTCGCTGGACCCGGATGTTGATAGTGTCACGATGGATTATAATCTGTCATTCACGGTAGATGGAAAAGTATCCTACAGCCTGCGCCGGAATCGCCTGGTGCGTCGGGATCGGCAATTTCGCTGGATTGGCGCGGTCCATGAATATCTGGCTGTAGCGGGCAATCTGCTGCATAGTGATATCGCGGTTACCCACAAGAAAGATAAGGAGTATACCGATCGGAATCTGCGGATTTATCGCAAAAGGGAACAGGCCGGAGAGGAATTCGGACCGCGTGACTTGTACTATTTCGGTAATGAATTGAAGGACCATGGACAGCATGAGGATGCGGTGAAGTATTATGAGAAGTTTCTGGATACCGGGCTGGGCTGGGTGGAAGATCAGATCGCTGCTTGCCAGAAAATTGCGGATTGTGAAGCTGCACTTGAACGTCCGGAGCAGGAAGTCACGGCGTTGTTCCGATCATTTGCCTATGATTTGCCAAGAGCCGAGATTTGCTGTCGATTGGGTGGTTATTTTGCCGACCGTGAAGATTATCGCAAGTCCCTGTTCTGGTACGAACAGGCGACTTGTGCTGTGCGTCCTGATGATCCTATGGTAGTGCTGAATGAAGCAGCCTGGACCTGGATGCCGCATCTGCAACTCTGTGTGTGTTATGACCGGATGGGTAATCGTGCCAAGGCCCGGGAACATAATGATATCGCACTCGCCTATCATCCAACACATCCGAGCATGTTATATAACGATCGATACTTTAAAGATTTGGAGAAGGATAACGTGTTGGAAAATGCCTAGTATTTCGTTGGCAATGCAATGATGCCTCTTTCGTGGAATTGAATGGGTGAAGCAGCCCATGTTCCCATGAAGAGGTTTTTTACGTTGAAATGCAATCATTTTATAGTATCTCTCGAATTCGGAACTCACTTCAGAAATGGATTAATGTATTTCATCCAGGGGAGGATATGCTTTACAATAATGAATAACGGAAAAGCGGTGAACATGATTACCTGTCTTCGGCTGCCGAATTGATGAAGCAAGGGGAACTGGATATGAATCTGACGGAAGTATTATTGGAATCGAGGCTGGTCGCAATCGTACGCGGTATTAGCCGTGAAGCGGCAGTAACAGCTGGACAAGGTATGACAAGTGGTGGAATCCGACTGATGGAAGTCACACTGAATACACCTGGAGCACATGATATTATTGCAGACTGGAGGGAGCGGCATGAAGGAAAAGCTTATGTTGGAGCGGGTACAGTACTGAATGTGCAGATGGCAAAGGAAGCAGTCGCTGCAGGCGCACAATTTCTGGTGTCTCCCAATGTCGATCTGTCTGTCATTGAATATGCTGTAGAACATGGTGTCGAGATCTGGCCTGGAGCCATGACACCCACGGAGATTGTCGCTGCCCATGAAGCGGGAGCACGAGTTGTGAAGCTGTTTCCGATGGCGAGTCTGGGCATTCCGTATCTGCGGGAGATCAAAGCCCCACTGAACCACATTCCTCTGTTGGCAACAGGTGGTGCCACACTGGAGAATATTGCTGATTATTATGCAGCGGGCGCAGCTGCAGTGGGTCTGGGAAGTGCACTTTTACCACGAGAAGCCCTTATAGCAGGAGATCATGAGCAGATTGCAGCATGTGCACGGAGATTTGTGGAAGCAGCTAAAGCCTAGACTCCAGTGTCAGATGAGGAATATGTATATTTGGGTATATATATGAGGATGCCTTTAGATTATTTTTGAACCAATCTTTATCATAAAAACCCATGTCGTTTAACGTGCAGTTCATTCTATTGTCTTATGATGGACGTATGTCAGAGCCGGAGAGGAGAGATGCCTTGTGAAAGCTAAAACAATGATAGGCGGAATGCTCGCCGTGGCTGCAGTAACGGCAGGTGGATTATGGAAGGCGGCGGTAAAGAGCCAGACGCCCAAGAAAATCCCTATCACCCTGACACCTCCAATGCCATTTGAGGACGTGACCTTTGAGAGTGGGGGAGGTCGGGTGCATGGGTGGTTCATCCCGGCCAGAGCCGACATTCCGAAACCATGGCCGCTCGTTATTATTGCACATGGCTGGGGCTCCAATCGCTCCCGTGTTCTTCGTTATGCAAGGCCGATCTGGGAAGCGGGATATGCCTTGTTTATGTATGATGTGCGTAGTCATGGGGCCAGCGATCCGGTTCGTGCTGCATCTGCCTACCTGTTCCGGGATGATCTGCTCGCGGCGTTGCAGTATACAACTGCACGACCAGAGATTGATGCAGATGCCATTGGAGTGCTTGGACATTCTTTGGGTGGACTGGGCACGATTCTTGCAGTGACGGAGGGAATTCCAGTATCAGCAGTGATCACGGACTCGATGCCATCGCAATTTGAGGTAATCGTCAGTTCAGAGCTGAGACGCCGGCGTCTGCCCTTGTTTCCACTAGCCCAGTTAATTCCGAGAATCTGGTTCTGGCGACTGGGTGAATCTTTGAAATCCTATCGTCAGCGTGATCCGGTGATGATGCTGAATGAACGGCGCAGGGGGATGCAACTGCCGATGCTTATGGTGCACTCCAAGGGAGATAATTTCATTCCCCCGAGTGAGCTTGAATACTTTATGTCCAAAGCCGATCCGCCTGTTGAACATCTGTGGGTCAACAGCGGAGGACACAGTTGTTCCGAGGAAGATCCCGCCTTCTGGGATACCGTTATTCCATTTTTGAAAACCCATGTCCAAGGACAAGTGAAGTCGAACGATTCGTCTATAGCGAGTAGTTAACAGGTAGAATCAGCCTACATAAGCGTGCAGGCTAACAGAGAAAACGCCAACGTGGTTGGCGTTTTTTTGCTGTTATTAGCAATATGCAGAAATTCACATTTGTAAATTTGCGCCGAAAACGACGATTAAAAAGGAAGCTTATGGTATCATAGAATAGACTGGCAATATTCATGCGAGGTTATTTGTTATGCTTCTTTGTATGAAATTGAAGGGAGAGGTCGAGATTTGAGTTTGAATTGGAAGTTTAATGTACGCATCAAAATGTTCGCCACCAAAGCAACAACTGCAGCGATGGCAACACTGCTGCTTGCTTCGCAAACACCAGGTTTTGCAGGCAGTGCATCAGCCGCGCAAGCAGAACAGGTGAATGAAGCGACAACGGGGGAAAATGATCAACTAGACGCAACCAGCAATGACGTGCCTGAGGGAGCGAAAATCTCATCCAGGCAAGCCAGTGAGAATATACTTAAATTATTTCCATTGTTAAAAAAAGCAACGATCTCATCTGCACGATTCGATTCACCTAATTCCTATCCACCGCCAGAATACAAGGCATGGGAGATTGGATTCCAGATTACGCAAGGCAATCATACATCAGGATTCAGTGCAACTGTACATGCAGGCACAGGGGAAGTGTTAAGTGTACATTTGCCATCGGATGTCATGGATAAACATGTCTCGGCATCGGATGTGAAGCTAACCAAAGCTGAAGCCGAAGAAAAGGCCGTGGCATTGTTGTACCAAGCGATTCCAGGTCTTAAGGATAATGAATATGCTCCGCTTGGAGATCTGTATTCTTCGATCGAACAACAGTCGTTGTTTGGCAGAACAGAGTATCGATATGGTTACCAGTTAAAACATGACGGATTGTTATCTGACGCAGAGACGGTCTACATCAATGTGGACGAAAGTGGTTGGGTGACAGGTTACTCGCGAGGTACTACCGCAGCCAAGTATCCCTCATCGAAACCGGCAGCTTCAGAAGAGAAGGCCAGACAGCAGTTTGAAGAACAGTTCGAAGTGGAACTGGCTTATATCTCCAAAGATCGTCTGTCTTCCAAACAGGGTCAGCAGTACTATCTTGCATATACACCGAAAGATATCAGTATCGTTCCGATTGAAGCCAATACGTTGGAACGGATAAACACATTAACAGGTAAAGCTGTAGATGAGAACTCTTTACAGCAGGATACGAAGTTGAAAGGCGATGTGATTCCTTTTGTCCCGGCGACTGGTGCGCGATTAAATGTTCAGCAGGCCGCCAATCGGGTTGCAACGAACTTTGATATTCCCAAGGGTTATAAGCTGGAACATAGCCAGTTGGGCAAGGGATATTACTCAAGTCCGAACAATCAGGTATGGAGTCTGAGCTGGAGCGATCGAAGTGCCAATATGTCCTATATGTTTATGCGGGATATCTCAGCACAGGTCGATGCTGTCACTGGACAGATCTACAGCTATACGATGATGCAACGAATGGGATCGGAGATGGAGCAGGAGAAGCCAGCTATAGAGAAGGAAGGAAGCACCGTAACGAGGAAGCAGGCGGAGAAACTGGCGATGAATACAGTCATTGCACTAGTTCCAGATGCAACGGAGCAGTTCCGACTTGCCAACGTGATTGAGGTGGACGATGCTCGCACATTTTTGTTCCAGCGTTATCTGAACGGAATTCCGGTTAAGGATGATACCGCACAAGTACAGGTACTGAACAACGGTACAATTAACGAGTTCTATACGCGTATTGCTGCTACGCCGGAACAACTGCCGGCAGATCTTAAGCCAGCCATCAGTTATGAAGAGGCCAAGGCAATCTATCTGAAGGAGTTCAAGTTGGTTCTGGCGTATTCCCGTTATGGCGGTTATGGGTTGAACGGTGGTCAAGTCATCCCGGCGGGGGTGAATCTTGCTTATATGCCTACACGCGATGAGAATTCAATCTATGGAAACTATGAAGCGCTGGATGCGAACACAGGAAAGTGGACGCCTTTATACGGAGACACCAGCTCTGCAACCAAGACGGAACCCACGGATATCTCGGGCCATGTGGCCGAAGCTGCGCTTCGCAATATGACACAGCATGGCGTATTAGTTGCGGATGAGCAGGGACGTGTATTCCCGGATCGTGTGATTACTCGAGGAGATTGGTTTAACTATCTGGCAAGAGCAATTAATCCAAATATGGATCTGTACTACAGTGGGGACGGAGAAGACAAGTTATATGCTGATGTGACGCCTGATAGCCCGTATTATAAGGCAGTTCGGGCATTAATCGATCAACGCTGGCTTGCCGGAGCGGACCCTGAACAGAATCTGAATCCGCAGGAAGAGATGACACGTGAAGAATTGGCAGTGCTGCTTGTGCGTATATTACGCTATGAGAAGCTGGCCGGATTCTACACATTGCCATCGGATCTTCCCAACATTGCGGATGCCAGTGCCATTACGAGTAAGGGAGCGGTTTCCCTGAGTCTGAAACTGGGATTGCTTCCTTCGATTGAAGGACGATTCATGCCTGCACGTAAAGTGACGGTAGCTGAAGCTTCACAGGTATTGGAACGACTTGCGAAGCTTCAAGGCAAGACCGATACGTTTATGAGTGGCAATCGTCTGTATTAGACGAGATATCACTCATATTAAGCCCGTATCAATCATAGGATGAAGATAACGGGTACTCGTGATTCATTGAACTGAAGATCAAAGGGACCTTCCATAGAAGGTCTCTTTTGATTTAATTTTTACAAAAATTATATTATATCAACTAACATTTACACGATAACGGAGAGGTCAGAAATAACTTGAGGAAGCGAAGCGTGCGCCTAAAAGCTTTCTGAAAGAAAGCTACGTCGGAAGCATACACTATCACCGGATTTTTCCTTTTGAATAAAGGATCAAAAAAATCTGGGGATAACAGCGATCGGAAAGTTGTTCTGACATCGGAGTGTTAGTGTAAATATTCTTTAGTTGAAATGATATAGAAGAATGACGCCAGAGCCTTTTGTGATACAATAGGGCGTGAGAACTTTGCAAAGAAGGGTGGGTTCCTTTCATGGGTAAGAACGGGAAACGAATTATCACCATACTGCTGGCAGGCTGTCTGATTGCTGTAGCGTTACCACGTACGGTTGATCTGGATCAACTGTATGCTGCATCAGGAACATCAGATATATCCACAACAACAGATTTGCGCCAGACCTTGCTTACCGCAATGTCACAGCGAACGGAGGAACTTGTTTTTACATACAAAGGCAATGTGAAAGGCCTCAAAAAACAATTACAAACCTCCATCGATGAGGCAATGAAGAGTGACCCCTATATCCAATATACCGTTAAAAGTTACGCATTTAATTATAAAGGCTCCAATGTGTCGGCCGAGGTGCATGTGACTCTCTCCTACCGGGAGACCAAGGAACAGACCGATTATGTGAATCGTAAAGTCACGAACGTGTTGAAAGAAATCATCAAACCAGGCATGACGGATCATGAGAAGGTCAAGGTCATCCATGACTGGATTGTACTTAACCTTTCCTACGATACCTCTCTGAAGAAATATACGGCCTATGACGGTCTTGTTACAGGCAGTACCGTCTGTCAGGGATATTCATTGCTGGCTTATCGGATGCTGGAGCGAGTAGGTATCGAAAACCGGATTGTGGAAGGTACAGCAGGCGGGCAGCTTCATGCCTGGAATATTGTGAACCTGGACGGCAAGTGGTATCACATGGACACCACCTGGGATGATCCTACCCCTGACCGCAAAGGTAAGGTTAGCCACAGCTATTATTTGCTGAGCGATGATGAGATGGCACGTGACCATATCTGGACAGGCAAAAGCAAGTACCCCGCAGCGCCAGCACCATATCGAGAAGCTTTATTAAAGCTGGTGAAGGCCGGAGATAGCAAAAAAGCCGCTCATCAGAAGCTGTACCATGCTCTGGACTATTCCCTGTATGATGAACAGGATGCCGTCAAAGGTCATGCTGCGCTGAAGACCAAGGTTCAAAGTACACTGAAGGAAGGCGGAACCTCGCTCACGTTCAGGTACAAGGGTACAGAGGCTGGACTGATTAAAGATTTGCAGGGTTTGTACCAGCTTGGTATGAAATCGATCTCTTATTATGTGTCCAAAATGGAAGGTACTGCCGATCTGCGCGTCAAAATTAACTGGACACGATAACAACCGTTTTGAACAGGATGCTCCGCTTACGGAGTGTCCTTTTTTGCATTCAACTTTGTGTTCAAAAACGAGGGTTTTAGTGTTGTCTATTTTTTGTATAGGTCGCTTTGCTATTCTAATCTTCGGCGTATGCCAACACTACGTACGAGGAGGATATGCAAAAAATGAGGAAAAAAGTGAGCATAGTGATCATTGCTCTGTTGCTGGTCACGCAAATGATGCAGGGTTGGATATTTACACCAACCATGCATGCTCAGGATGAATTGACTAATTTGCCAGCCAGTGCAATGAGTGATACAGCGTCAGAAGAAGGTTTGGCAGATTCGGAAGAGGTGAACAACCTTGCTGCCACTCCGGAAGAAGAGGAGGGAGATCTTGACCAGAGTAGTTTAGCTATGGCAGCTGCTGGTCCGGTAATTACAGAACATTTGATTACCAGTGTGCAGATGTACAATCAGGCACCGCAAGACAATGGGAATGGAACGATCGAAATCAAAGGCGAGAAGATTGAGGATATTCGTCCACGTATTCAGGATGAGGTGGCTGTCGTCTTTACATGGGGGCTTGCAGATGACAACCACAACTACAGCGATGGTTCCACATACACCTTCAACTTGCCCGATAAATTCATCATAGGATCACAGCTTAAAGGTAATCTGGATGGTGGTGTTGGAGAGTATGTGGTGAATCCAGATGGCACAATCGTGTTTACCTTTAATGAACTGATCGAGCATGCGCAGCTGGAAGGTAACTTCTACGTGTGGATTAAGTTTGATGAGAGCAAGATGGAAGATGGCTTGAAACAACAGATAGATTTTAGTTCCGTGGGGCAGGGCAGCATTGATGTACATTTTGCCAACACAGCCGTAGATAAGTTGAAGAAATCGGGAAGCGCAAACAAAAATAACTTCAACTCGGATGAAATTAAATGGACCGTAGATTTTAACCAAGGCGAGAAGGCTATGAAAAATGCGGTTCTTACAGATACGTTGCCAGCAGACTTGGAACTCAAGGGCAATATCGAAATTCGTGAATTGCAAGTGCAATTGAATGGATCTGTAAAAGAAGGTCCAGTCGTTCAAACCGAACCACAGTTTCCAATTGTATTAGGAGACACAGAAAAGGCCTATCGTGTAACCTATACAACGAGTGTTAAAGCACCAACCACTGCTCCATTCACCAACGTGGAGTATCAAAACCAGGTTGCGCTTACAACGGATCAGAGCGAGCACGACGAAACAGATATTGGCCGAGTTCGAGTGAGTTTTAATGAGCCTTTGAACAAGTCAGGGCAAGATAGTGCGTATGATCCAGTGACACAGACGATCACATGGAAAGTTCAATATAACTACAATCAGCAAGAAATCATGCAAACGAATGCATGGATTGAAGACCGCTTTGATACGGCAAAACAGCAACTGATCAACAATTCCGTCAACGTGTATCAAGTGGACATTAATGCAAGTGGAGCAGCTTCGAACAGAACACTGATCAATCCGAATGAATACACACTCGAAGCGATGGGTACAGGTTTCGATGATGGCTTCAGATTACATTTTAAAAACGATATTACAAAGGCCTATGAGATCGAATACGATACACAATCCATTCATCGTGTTTATACAAATGACACCATTACGAACACAGTGAACATGTATGATGGTACTTCGAAAACAGGCCGGAGAGACATTCAAGAAGTCATTTTTGCAAAGAGTGTAAAAAGTGAAAACTTCAACACAAAAGAAATCGAATGGCAGATGGTGTTGAACCGTGATTTGCAGGACATGACGGATATCGTCATCACCGACAATTACGAAGGCAGTCATATGAAACTGATTCCGGGTAGTCTTCAAGTGAGCGGTGTTAACCAAGACGACTTTGAACTGATTCCCGAGCCGGCTGATCCTACGTATGAAAAAGGATTCTCACTTCGCTTGAAGGACGGCGTAACGCTTAGTACGGAGCATGTTATTACTTATAAGACAAGCTTTGATCCAACAGCAGGTATGCCAACGAATGATGAATATCGCAACTCGGCCAAGATCGATTGGGAAGAGTCCAATGTAGCACAAACAGCGATTACCAAATCGGCTATGGTCAAACCTCAAGACTACACGATTCAAAATGGTAACAAAAAGGGTGAATATAGCGCCAAAGATAAAACGATCACCTGGACAATTGATGTAAACTATAACTTGTTTGATATTCAGGATGCAATTCTCAAGGATGCTTACACTGGAGACCAATCTTTCGTAGACGGTTCATTAAAGGTTCATGAGCTGGTGTTGCAGGGAGAAAATAATGTTACTGCAATCGGTGGCGAGGTTGCGCTGACTGATGGACAATTCCAGCTGAACGCGGACGGTAAAGGTTTTGCGTTGGATCTGGGTAACATCGGCAAAGGAGCTTATCGCATTCAGTATCAAACGAGCCTGGATGGATCTTATTCCGTGGAAGGCACGTATGCCAACCAGGCCGTACTAACCGATGGTGAGGGCGGTGAAGAGCGCTTTAACAGATCAGCGAGCGTCACGCCTGCTCACGGTGGTGTGTACGTACAAAAAACAGGTCAACAGATCGGTACAACGGATAAAGCATCATGGACGGTAAATATCAATCCAAGTCAATCTTATGTTCCAGCGGGTTCTCCATTAACAGATACCCTGTCGGAGAACCAAATTTTATTGGCTGATTCATTGAAATTATATGCAACGAACCTGCCTGCCAACAATTCAGGCAATGTCTCCACCAAGGCTGGACTGGTTGATCCGGCTGATTATGAATTGGTTGTGGAGGACAATACATTTACCTTCACCTTCAAGAAAGATATCCATACTGCATTCATTTTGGAATATCAGTCCTATATTAATGCGGATCATGGCGCCCGAATTGAGAATAAGGTTGAATTTGCAGGCCAATCTTCCTCGGTAATCGGAGAAGGTAATCAGTCGGGAATCAAAGTTTCCTTGGCTGGAGCAGGTGGAGGAGCCTCTACAGGTCTGGGCAAAATCAGAATTCACAAAGTCAGTGATACTGGGCTTCCACTGGAAGGAGCCATATTCGCAATCTATAATGCGTCTGGAACTACGCTCCTGGAAACATTGAAACCAACGGACGAGAATGGTGTGGTTGAAAGCTCCAGAAACTATCGATTAAACAATCTAACCAACGGTGTACCTTATAAGTTAAAAGAATTATCTGCACCGGCAGGATACTTGGTTGATCCTGAATATGGCTCTGCCTCAGGTAAAACGATTGAATTTAAGGATGCGGATATTGCTTTTGAAATTGAAAATAAAAAGATTCGTCAAGGCTTTGAATTAACCAAGGTAGATGCGGTGGACTCCTCCAAGACACTTAAAGGTGCAACTTTCGAATTGTACTCCAAGGACGGCGCAATGCGAGAGAAAATCGATGAGTTAACGACAGGGGAAGATGGGAAGATCGCCAAAGGTGGACTGTTGCCAGGGGATTATGAGCTGGTAGAAGTTGTGGCACCTGAGTTTTATCAATTGGATGCTACACCAATTCCGTTCACGATTGTTGAGAATCAGACGGAGAGTATTACATTGACGAACTCTAATGCAATGGGTGCAGGTGGTAAACTTGTCGTTACCAAAGTAAATGCCAAGGATCAGTCCGTATTAAGCGGAATTGAATTCGAATTGCGTGATCGTTCCAACATTGCTATCGATACAAAAGTAACCGATCTCAATGGTGTCATTGAATTCGACGGTTTGGACTATGGCCCATATACATTAGTAGAGACCAAGGCAGAAGGCTTTGTTATTGAACAGCCGGAGACGCTTGTATCTATTATCAAACCGGAAACTCAATTGACCATTGAAAATAAAAAAAATGATCGTTCCGTGAAATTGATTAAAACCAATGCGGGTCGAACTCAGCATCTTCAAGGAGCTGTGTTTGAATTGCGGGCTCAAACTGCATTGATGGATGCAAATGGGAATTGGGAGTTCCACAAGGTAACAGGTCTGGATGAAGCTACACTGACAACCAATCAACAAGGTGTAATTGTACTTGAAGACCTGGATATCAATAAATATCAGTTGGTTGAGATAAAAGCGCCTAACGGATATATCTTGGACACAACACCCGTACCATTTGAGATTACGAACATACAAACGGAAGCTGTAGTTGTGGAAAAAACAAATCAGGCTATTCCGGTATCGGGTGGTGGGTCGAGTGGACCTTATAATCCGGGAACACCTACCACGGGTGTAACACCAAATCCGGAGAAACCAGTAACACCGGGACCGGAAACACCAGAAACGTCTATCCCAGGCACAGTTGTTACTGGACCTACTGAACCTGAAGACGGAACCGAAGTTCCAACAGATGAAGATAACGGAGTAGCTCCTCCTTCACCTGGCGTTTCCAACGGTGACGACACTGCACCTCCAGTTGGGGATACAGATGCACCGGATGGGGAGGGTGCACTCGCACCTCCGGCTGGAACGGATACAGATGGATCACAGGGCAATGAAAATTCTGCATCACAGCCAAACGGAAATTCTGGATCTCAGGGAATGCTGCCACAAACAGGTGAAGAGAGCACAATGGCTTACACTGCTGTGGGCATGATGCTGATGGCGCTAGGTAGCGCGGGATTCATGTACTTCCGCCGCAGACAACAGCTTCAACGTTAGATTGCAGTACGTAATGCAGGAACAGATCATTATATTCAGATAAAAACACCCTCTAGCTTTCACACGTGACCCAGAGTCACGGTGTGAATATACTAGAGGGTGTTTTATTTTATTTCTGCTGAGCCTGAGGGAGATCAAAATCCGGCAACCTCTGGATTCACTTCAATAGCTCTTACAATTAGGCGATGTGTTGGATTGACGAGTGGATCACAGGTAATCAAGGTAAGGACCTGTCCAAGCCCGGGATCCTCCAGCACAGATAAGTCATTTGGCTCCACAACGGATATCTGATCTACCTTATATTGGATAATCGTTCGATCTGCCAGGGTGACTTCCATTGAATCGTCAATCTGGAGTTCTCCCAGACGATTGAACAGTCGTCCTTTTTTGTGGGCGCGATGAGCGGCTATGGCAGCATTGCCTTTGTTACCGATCCTAGTGGTTTCAACAAGATGGGTTGCAGCTACCTTCATATTGGCCTCCGTTGCACCCTCCAGGATAGGTAAGCGGACATCAATCTTGTCAATCGATAGTATTCCTAACGTATCCGAAGAGACCTCTTGCACTGTAGCTGTATTGTCAGTAGTCGGCCCGGCGGAAGTTGCACCCTGCATGCCCTGTTCGAAGGAATGATTAAGCTTGGATAAGCCGTTTTGCAATTGCTCCAGATCGTTCATGACACGGGTTTGCTGCCAGTCATAATACGTTCCCCGCAGGAAAGAAAAACTGATGATCAGGATGCCCAGTAGAACGAGCAGAATAGAGAATTTTTTCATTATACATCAACTCCCGTTGTCCAAGAAAAATAATATACCTTTCTCTATTTTACTTACGGACCTATACAAAATATGGACAGGAACAGAAGTACATACAGGAATTGATCAGGGGGGAGAGTCGAACGAAAACAAAACCTCCCCGTATCGCTACAGTAGGAAAACTGCAACGCCAAGGGGAGGTTTTTTTAATATGAAGTTAAATCGTATCAGCTGGTGCATCAGTAGGTGTGAAATCACATTCCTGCAGCGGCACCACTTTGGTCTTTTTGATCCATTTGTAACCGAGCCACAACACCAGGAACAGTGGTACGCTCAGGTAGGCAACGATGGCTCCACTCCAGTCGATCTGATCACCCGTGAATGCCTGATAGTTCTGTCCAATAATTACAATAATGCACAGAACAAAGGCGAAGATTGGCCCAAACGGGAACCAACGTGCGCGATAAGGCAGATCGCTCAGATCTCTGCCTTGTGCAACGTATGCACGACGGAATCGATAATGACTTATGGCGATTCCAAGCCAAGTGATAAAGCCGCACATACCGGATGCATTCAGCAACCAGGTATACACAATACCATCCCCGAACAGGGAGGCAAGGAATGCCAGCATACCAACAGCCGTCGTGAGCAAAAGTGCATTCATTGGAATGCCTTTTTTATTCAGCTTGCCCAGGAAACGAGGAGCTTTACCATCTCGGGCAAGGGCATAGAGAACCCGGCTTGAAGCATACATGCCTGAGTTACCGGCAGAGAGCACAGAGGTTAGAATAACGGCATTCATGACAGAAGCCGCAATGGCGAGCCCGGCTTTCTCAAAGACCAGCGTAAACGGGCTGACACCGATATTATTCAAGTCACCCTTGAGCAGATTCGGATGAGTATAAGGGATGATCAGACTGATCACGGTAATCGCCAAAATGTAGAAAATCAGAATGCGCCAGAATACCTGACGAATTGCACGAGGTACATTTTCCCGCGGGTTTTCACTTTCACCGGCGGCTACCCCGATAAGCTCGGTACCTTGGAATGAGAATCCCGCAGCCATGAATACGCCTAACACGGCGAAGAATCCGCCATGGATGGGTGCATCACCGATGGTGAAGTTGCTGAAACCAACAGCTTCTCCGCCCATAATACCAAAGATCATGAGCACACCAACGGCCAGGAAGATGATCACGGTAGCAACTTTGATAATGGCAAACCAGTATTCGGACTCTCCGTAGCCTTTGACGGACAGTATGTTCAAGGAAAAGATCAGCACGAGGAATAACAAGCTCCATAACATGGATGAACTGTCTGGGAACCAGTATTTAATGAGTACTGTAGCGGCAGCAAGCTCTGCTGCAATGGTTACTGCCCAGTTGTACCAGAAGTTCCAGCCCATGGCGAATCCAAGGGCGGGGTCGACAAAACGTGCGGCATACGTATTAAATGAACCAGAGTCCGGCATAAAGGTCGCAAGCTCACCAAGACTGGTCATCAGGAAATAGACCATGATGCCAACGGCCGCATAGGCAATTAATGCTCCGCCAGGGCCTGCGGTTGAGATGGCAGTACCACTGGCGAGGAATAGCCCGGTACCAATGGAACCACCGAGGGCGATCATCGTCATATGGCGTGCGCGTAATCCTTTTTTCAGGGACGGTTCGGTTGTTGTTGTATGGTAATTGCGGTCTTGCATGAAAACACTCCTTCATTCGATATACTGATTGTTTGCGATACTGGATTCATAAACAAAAAAGACCACAGGCATCAGCCTGCGGTCTTTAATATTTCAATGTCCGCACCATGTCCCAGATGATTAAGATAGCTCAACACAGAAGAATTCATACCTTTATATCAAGGAAATGTACTTCCGTGACAGTTCTGCGCCTTTCGACAGCAGCCCCAGCCCACCGGACCGTATAAGGAACGTCCAGTAAGCTTCGGCGGGTACACCTTTCGGCTGATCTCATAAGCGGCTCCTTAGCGCCTCCATCAGCGTACTGATCGCACCCGCGACCTCTACCTCACCATCAATGGATGAGGTGTATCTATTGTCTATGAAATTATGAACAACACAACTTAACACCGTGTGTCCTGTTTAGTAAACAGACAATCAGTATAACGCGCATGGTTTTCCAGTGCAATAACAATTGTTGGATGTGAGGTGTGAGAGATGACTATTCCTCTTTTTTGTTACGGCCAGCCATCTGCTGCCATACCGTTCCAGCAGCCTGTTCGCCCGATTCGATCCGTTCCAGAGCCATCTTGGCCTGCAGGCTGACTTCAAATTCAGGATCATCGGCTGCAACTCGCAACGCTTGCTCTGCTTCTTCGGTTCCGACCTCAAAGAGAAAACGTGCTGCACGCCAGCGTACAAGTTTACTTTTATCGGATAATGTTGCTGTCATCGCTGGGGTTGCGGCAGGGTCACCGATATCCGACAAGGTGTCACCGGCAGTACGTCGTACCGCGGGAGAACTGTCCTGAAGCGCTTCATACAGCAGTTCCATCGCTTCCGGTGTACGGATGTCACCCAGGTATACCACAGCCAAGCGACGTATCTGCATTTTGTTGTCATGCAGGGCATGGGCTACGAGAGGCAGTCTTTCTGCTGTAGGCTCCATGCCGTCAAATGCCGCATAGCGAACATTCCAGTCCTCGTTCCGCAAAGCCTCTTCAAGCTCAGCTCCATCCAATTCGCGACGGCGCTCGACGAACTCTTCGGATTTGGTACCATGTTCAATGGCCTGTTTGATGACCTGCTCCAATCGTTCCGGCGGGTAAGCGGCTTCCAGTTCCTGTTCGACTTCCCGTGCGATGTCCGGTAATTCACCATATCGAACGCCATAATCACTCAGTTTGCGTTCTTTGATCATGGTCGCGCTGGCGACTTCTGTCACGGCTGTGACAAAACGATCTGACAACGAGATCCGTTCTTCCTTGACTCCGGCCTTGACCCTGATTTGCATCGGTACGCCACGGAAGAATTGTACAAATACCTGTGCTTCTCCGAAGTGCTCGCCTGAACCATCTTCGGATTCAATCCAGTCCAGATCAATGCCTTGCTGTCCGAGGCGATTTTGGACTTCGCCCAAGATAACGGACCAGTCGGCATTCCCTTTACGATCAAGTGCCACAAAGTCTGTTGTGTGGAACACACTCTTTACACCGGGAATGTGAAGCATCTGGCGAATGAACGCCGGAGCAGATCGTTCGTTGTCCAGTGTATATGTTTTGCGAATTCCGTCCTCCAGACGTTCATCGAGATGTAGCATCATCGTATTTGGACTCGGTGTTGGTTCAATGGAAACAATATTCATCAATGTAACCTCCTATAATACCAGATTCATCTTTAACTTCCCGTAAATTAAATCACACGGGTATTTCTCTATTTTACATCAATGTGTGGAATCTGCGAAATCATCCAAAAGCGACCTAGGCGTGTCTGACACTTAGTGTGAAGAAGTACGAAATTTGTTAACACTTCTTTCATGTTCACGCACAAACATTTTTAAACGAAAATTGGCACAATAAAGATAAGAATCAACTGGAGGTTATACCTATGGAACCCATTACCGTGCTCTCGGATGGAAAACGTCGTATTGAATATGAGAATATTATTCAATTGTTCAGGAACTGGATTGAGGACTCAACATCCGGTTCTGCGATAGAAACACATCGGGGAAGTTGGGAAAACTCCCATTATTGTATTGTTGATTATCAGGTTGCCGAAGAAGCGGTGTCAGCAGCAAATGCCATTCGTGCTTTTATGCCACAACTTCCGTTACTGGTCATTACGGATTTCAAATCCCTTATTCGGAAGCGTCATCTGCAACAGATTACAGGTACGGGTGAGATGAAGATGATTCTCTGGAACGAGCAAGACCCGAATCAACTAATCAAAGACATGGAAAATTGGTTGCATCATTCGTCTGTCCATAAATCAGAAATAGCCATACCCCCCATCTTATCCATGAGATAAAAGAGGGATATGACCAAAGGTGTTTAAAACTTTCAAGCGTTACGATCGTTTTATATCACATATTTGTAGCCTGTTCCCCAAACCGTCTTAATATAACGTGGGTTCTTGGGGTCAGGCTCAATTTTTTTACGCAGACTTGAGATATGAACATCAATGGTACGATCCAGATAGGCGCGTTCGGAGCCTTTGATCCGATCCATCAGTTCATTGCGGGTGAACACTTTGCCCGGATTGCGGTACAATTCCTTCATAATCTCAAACTCAATATGAGTGACCTCGATTTCAACGCCATCCACAAATAAGGTTCTTCTGTACTCATTCACATTTACATGCCCAGTAACCTCTGCCTGCTTGTCTTCTTTTACCGGTTTATCCTTATAGGAAATGATTGATCTTCGCAGCAGTGCTTTAATCCGGGCATCCAACTCTTTCAAACTAAATGGTTTGCACAGAAAGTCATCCGCACCATTATGCAATGCGCGAAGTCGATCATTCAGCATGGTGCTTGCCGAGATCATCAGAATGGGCACAGTGGAGTGCTGGCGAAAGGCTTCTACGAGATCATTTCCATCCATTTCAGGAAGCATGAGATCCGTTACAACAATATCCGGCTGGAATTGTGGAAACAGTTGAAGTGCCTCGCGGGCATGATGAACCCGTTCAGTGATGTATCCTTCCTCCTCAAGAAAGAAAGCAATCATGTCGGCCAGATTTTTCTCATCTTCGATAAGAAGTACTTTGATAGTCATAGGGTCACACTCCTGATGAAAATAATATGTTAAGAAAATGCTAAAAAAACAAGATGAATTGTGAATAAATGCCGCAAATTTTTTAATGTTTCTATCCCAAAATATAGGATGTATATGTAGAGAAAGAATAAGCTTTTTGAATGAACTTCAATATTCTAGCATGAATGTGGTTTGGTTGCCGAACAATCAGAATTTCCCAAAGCTACACCACGTACTAATTACAGTATAATGGATCAGAACGAGTTAAGGGGAAAAAAGTAAGATTGTATCCGCTTAAGTTTATAGGGGGAACCAACGTTGTTGTTGAAAACAGAAGAAACAATGATCCATGAGGGCAACTGCTTATGGATCGTATAAAGGCAAGACAAATGCTGGATTGGGTCGTGTTGAAGCTGAGAATACCTTGGATTGGGACCAGCATTCTGATCATTCTGGGCTCACTAAGCACTATTTTTCCGTTTACTTTATTCTATGGTGTACAGTTTATGATTGGTAGCGCGGCAGCACTCGTTGCTCTTCGTTTGCATGGGGCCATCTATGGAATTGTTACCCTTACAGTCATCCATCTGCTGAATACCGTCTTTGTCGGTTTCATGCCGCACAAATTAACTGTAATGTTTGCCCACTTCATGGAATTAATCTGGATGCTCGTTTGGCAGATCCGTTGGAAGAATGGCAGCTTAATCAAGGCTAATGCTGTCTTTTGGGTAGTGATGTTACTTCCTGTTATCTATGCCGGGCATTTTATGTTGGGTTTAAATATAGACGATTTGAAGTATGAGTATATGTATATTGCCGTGATTGGGATGGTGAATGCGCTGATCGCGGGAATTGTAGTTGATTTCTGGATCACCACGGGTGAACACAAATCCAAGCGGACGGGAACCATTCCACTAACACGAATTGCGTTTAAATACGTAGTCGCCTTTGTGGTATTTGTTTCTCTCGTACTGTTATCCGCAGATAGCCGTAGACAATTAAGTCAAATGAGTGATGCCATATTACGTGATATGAAATATGCAGCGACTGCGGTTGTTCAGGACATTGATGAAGAGTATGTAACCTCCGAGAATATGGATCAGAATATGGCGCGTTATCATCATCTACTGGGTGTGAATGTGATTCTGCTGGATCGGAATGATACAGTCGTTGCTTCTGGATTGAATACACTTCAGGAGGGCGATTACCTGGACATGAACAGTTTTCGTCTTCTGAAATCAAGGGATAACCTCTTTCTGTTAAGTTCCGCAAATATCCATTACAGCGATGTATTGAATCACTGGAAACAAGCCTCTTTTATCTATGAAGCAGAAATGACAAGGTTAACACCTTATCGGGTATTCATTGTGACCGACTCGTCCAAGTATTACCCCCGAATCGAATCGATTTATCTGACCACGCTGCAATCCCTGTTCATCATCATCGTGGCTTCCATGATTGTAGCGGCTCCTCTGAGCAGTAAGGTTGTTAGTCCACTGTTAAGACTCACCCGAATGACAGGTTCTCTTCCGAGGTTGCTGTTTCGAAATGGGAAGATGGAGTGGCCAACGAGCCATGTAACTGAAGTACAGATTCTTATTGGTAATTTGCGTAAAATGGCTGATGTACTGCTGGAACAATTTGAACAGATTCGTCACGATAAGTTAACGCTGGAGGACAGGGTCATAGAGCGGACCAAGGAACTCAAGAATAGTGAAGAAGTCAAACGTGCCATTATTGAATCGTCGATAGATGCGATTATCGCTGTGGACTCCAATGGGCTGATCGTTGAGTTTAATCCGGAGGCCGAAAGAATGTTTGGATTGCGTCGGGAAGAAGTGATCCTGCACAAGGAAGCGCCATCTCTTTTTCAAGGGGCCAGCTGCAAGGAGATCAAGAATTTGCTGGAGCGATATGAATATGTGGAAGGTAAAAGATACACCATCGTTGAAGAAATTTCAGGTATTCGACGGGATGGTTCCGTCTTTCCGATCGAGTACAAAATTGTTGAGATCCAGTTGGGCAAGAATGAGACATTATATAACCTGTTTATTAAGGATATTACGGAGCGGACCAGAGCAGAAGAAGATCGTGTGCGTCATGCCCTTGCGCTGGAGAAGCTGAACTCGGAGTTGTTCAATGAGAAGATTGCCATTCAGGAACAGCGAGATATCAGTGAGCAATTTATTGAATCCGTGCGGGAAGGGCTCGTGATGTCTGATCGATCTGGGACCATAACCATCGTCAACCGAAGGATAGAAGAGATGTTTGGTTTGGGTGATTTTATGGGCAGATCCATTGAAGATTTGGCGCAGGCAATTGATACGATGGTATTAACGGACAACTTTAATCTGATGGAACAGACGAGAGCATTCCTGAATGGAGAAACGGCGTTTATCGAGACCGAATTTATATTTAATAATGTGGATAAAAGTGTATTTTCCTTGTACATGAAGCAGATGGATGTCCCCGGTAAAAACCATGGGTTTCTGCTGGTGTTCCGTGACCGGACAGGAGAAGAACGGCTGGATCGGATGAAAAATGAGCTGATCAGTGTGGTATCTCATGAGCTTCGAACACCTGTAGCTACCATTATGGGATATGTGGAATTAATGATGATGTATGACCTTCCGGCAGCTCAGCAGCGGGAATTCATGCAGACCATCTCTTCGGAGGGCAAGCGGCTGAGCAGTCTCCTCGATGATGTACTCGATATTCAGCGCCTCGACAACGAAGGTATGACTTACCACATGACGTATGTACCGCTGGTTGAGTTGGTAGAAGGGGTTGCCGAACAGTGGAATATGAAATCTGCCCAACGGATCTACGTGCATACGTTTAATGGAGACTTTTTTGCTTATGCTGACCAGAACAGGATGGTTCAGGTTCTGCATAATCTGGTGGGCAATGCAGTCAAGTATTCGCCGGGAGCTGATCGTATTGATGTTACGTTGTGGGAAGAAGAGGAATGGTTATGTCTTGATGTGCGTGACTACGGAATAGGGATTGCGGAGCAAGAGAAGGACATGCTGTTCAACAAATTTTATCGGGTCGATAATTCGGATCATCGGCAGATCGGTGGAACAGGGATCGGGTTGTACATCTCCCGTAAAATTGTAGAGGATCACAAGGGTACGCTGACTTTTATATCTGCACCGGACAAAGGAAGTACGTTCAAGGTTCGACTGCCCAAGCAGGACGTATTGGTTTAAATGTAATGATGGATGAGACCTACGGATAGAGCCTTTGCCCTTCAGCGCGTGAGCGTGATAAGGGGAAAGGCTTTTTTGTTTTTCAATTTTCCCGGATAAAAAAACAACTTCTTTTGCAAACTGTCTATAGAGCCATAATTTGCATCCCATGCAAAAGGAGGACGGCAGGTATATGTTCCGTAAACAAGAGAAAACACTCATCATCGTCTGTCTGGTTGCAGCTGTGGTTGTGTTGTATGCCGTTGTGAAGAGCATCATCCGAATCATGAGTTATTGAGATACACGTTCAAGCAGAGGAACTGCTGTTGTACATAACGATTATGTGAAAGAGGAGTGTAACCATGTCATCCCTGGACCCTGTTTTGCTCAGCCGGATACTAACCGGTCTTACCTTGTTTGTACACATTATTTTTGCATCTATTGGTGTAGGCGTTCCCCTTATGATTGCCTTGGCCGAGTGGCGAGGACTCCGAACCAATGATATGCATTACACCTTGCTGGCACGCCGGTGGGCACGAGGTTTTGTCATTACCGTTGCCGTTGGCGTCGTTACAGGCACCTCGATCGGATTACAGCTCAGTTTGCTGTGGCCGATGTTTATGCGGGTAGCGGGGCAGGCAATCGCCCTGCCGCTGTTCATGGAGACGTTTGCCTTTTTTATAGAGGCGATCTTTCTTGGAATTTACCTCTATACGTGGGATCGTTTCAAAAAGAAATATACACATATGCTGCTGTTGATTCCGGTAGCTCTCGGCTCGTCTGCATCTGCGATTTTCATTACAACGGTGAACTCCTTCATGAACCAGCCTCAGGGGTTTACCCTGATTAATGGCATCATGAAGGACATTCATCCGATTGCTGCGATGCTAAATCCGGCGACACCTACCAAGGTGTCACATGTACTCGCCTCATCGTACACCTTGAGTGCCGGTGTCCTGGCGGGCATAGCCGCCTTCAGTTTGCTTCGGGGACGGGATCATGTGTATTACAAAAAAGCACTGAAACTCACGACGGTATCTGCGCTCGTATTTGCCATCAGCACCGTCATGATTGGCGATTCCTCGGGTAAATTCCTGGCGAAGTATCAGCCTGAGAAGCTGGCTGCTGCAGAATGGCATTTCAAGACGATGAAAGAGGCACCACTCCTATATGGCGGTATTCTGGATGAGAACAATGAAGTGAAATACGCCATTGAGATTCCCTATGCTCTTAGTATTTTGGCAGGTAATCGTCCCGATACGGAAGTGAAAGGTCTCGAAGAGTATCCTGCGGATCTGAGGCCACCACTGTCTATTCACTATATGTTCGACCTGAAAGTCACAACCGGAGTAATCATCCTGATGATTCCTGTGTTATATGTGCTGCGTCGATGGTTGCCAGGGCGTAAGCCATATCCCAAATGGCTGCTACTTGGCATTGTCTTGTTGGGGCCTCTGGCCATGATTGCCATCGAGTTGGGGTGGATGTTCGCTGAAGTTGGCAGGCAGCCTTGGATCTTACGCGGGTATATGAAGGTGTCGGAAGCAGCTACGACGTCAACTTCGGTAGGATGGATGCTGGTGTTGTTCATCTTGCTGTATCTGATCCTTTGTTTCTCGTGCATTCGCGTACTCAGCAAGCTGTTCCGCAACAAGGAAGCAGAGAAGGAACTGGAGACGCTGGGGCTTGAAGGAGGGATCGTGCATTGAGTTTCGAAATTGCAGGCATCGCAATATTGTGGACGTTTTTATTCGGTTACCTGATCGTTGCTTCGATTGATTTCGGCGCCGGGTTCTTCAGCTTTTACAGCATCTTGACCGGGCACGAGAACAAAATTCATAACATCATTCAGCGCTACCTGTCTCCCGTGTGGGAAGTGACGAATGTGTTCCTGATCTTTTTTGTGGTCGGACTGGTCGGATTTTATCCGGACAGTGCCTTTTATTACGGGACAGCCTTGCTGGTTCCGGGTTCGTTGGCCATTGTACTACTTGCGATCCGAGGCGTGTATTACGCCTACAATACCTATGGCAATCATGGGCAGAACAGCCGGATCTATATGGCATTGTACGGAGCGACGGGATTGCTGATTCCGGCTGTATTTTCTACCATTTTGGCAATATCCGAAGGCGGGATCATTGAGCAGGTGGGCGATCAGGTGTTTTTTCGCTGGCGTGAATTTTTGACGAATCCCTATACCTGGTCGGTTGTGTTGCTTGCAATAGTCAGTGTGCTGTACATCTCGGCGATGTTTCTATCCTATTATGCGAAGCGGGCGGGGGATGAGCCGGCATATGAGGTGCTTCGAGAGTACGCGCTGCTCTGGAGCTTGCCTACCATTTTTGCGAGTTTTCTGGCTTTTCTACAGATTAACAAACAGAATCCCGCACACTTTGAGCAGATGGTGAATATTTCGTGGATGTTCATCGCTTCGTTTATTTGTTTTGTCATTGCGGTGTCGCTGGTGTGGAAAAGTAAATATCTAGGTTGGTGCTTTGTTGCTGTCATGCTTCAGTTTGCTTTTGCCTGGTATGGTTACGGGCGATCCCATCTTCCGTACATTCTGTATCCTTACATCAATATTTACGACAGCTTTACGAATCGTACGATGGGGATTGCGCTCATTACAGCGTTCAGTCTGGGGCTACTCGTGCTTATTCCGTCGCTTGTGCTGATTATGAAGCTGTTCCTGTTCGATGCCAATTATGTACGCGGTAATTCCGGTAAAAAGAAAGGATGAGTCTGTCCATGCTGCTGAACATGTTCTTACTCATGAATCCCTTGCTGCATCCACTATCTACTGAGGGAGTCACGGGGATACCCGGTATAACCGGATTGAGCTTCTTTGAGACATTCACCATTATGTACGCCCCTCCACTGATCATTGCGGCTGCTGTTGTCTTTCTGTTTGTATATCTGGCCGTATGTAAGAACCCAAAGGATTGATTGGCTGGTACGTCTATTCCCGTTTGGGGTAATCTCTTGTTAAGAAATGAGGAAGGGAGGAGGGCCCTTTCATGCCGAAAATCCGTTATAACAATATCGATAATGTAAGTACGGACAAAACGCTGAAGGAATTTAAGCAATGGAGGGAGCAGCGACGGAGCAAAGTGAAGGACTACTCCTACACCGTGCCCAAGCACCCGCCTGAACTGGATTATCTGCATGCCAATCGGGAGGATACGAGTATTACCTGGATTGGTCACTCCACGTTTTTCATTCAATACTATGGATTGAACATCGTGACTGATCCGGTGTGGGCCGAAAAAATGGGATTTCAACGAAGGCTCGGTGCCCCCGGCATTCCGATTCAGGATATTCCACCTTTGGATGTGATTCTGATATCCCATTCCCACTATGATCATCTGCATCTGGCTTCCTTGCGTAAGCTGATTACCGCCAAGACGTTGCTGATCGTACCCGATGGTCTGAAGCGCAAGATGATTCGCAAAGGATTCCATCGATGCCAGGAGATGAAATGGTGGGATCATATTACACTTGGCGGAGTCAAAATAACTTTTGTCCCTGCACAGCACTGGACGCGCCGAACGTTGTTTGACACCAATACGTCCCATTGGGGCGGTTATGTATTGGAATCAATCCATCCGGCAACGACTTCAGCAGCGGAAAGTGCTGCAACAACAAGCAATCAGGATGAATCATCCACGGAATCAGGAAAGAACGAAACAACCAAAACAACAGGCGGCCCGCCTGTGTTGTATTTTGTGGGTGATACAGGTTACTTCCAGGGCTTCAAAACGATTGGAGAGCGCTTTGACATTGGTGTTACCCTGATGCCCATCGGTGCCTACGATCCGGAATGGTTCATGACTTCTCAGCATGTGACACCCGAAGAAGCGCTGCAGGGGTTCATTGAATCCGGTTCACAGCTCATGGTGCCCATGCATTACGGTACATTCAAGCTGGCGGATGATACGCCCAAGGAAGCACTGGATCGGCTGGAAGTCGAACGTGAACGGCTGGGCATTGGTAAAGAGCGGATTCGGGTGCTTGGTCATGGCGAAACGCTTCGCATCCGGCATGAAAAAGGTAAACAGGACTAACAAATTCGAGCCAAATATGTTAATGTAGGGATATGCCTGCATGAACAGTACATTTACCAAATCTTTAATAAGTAAAAAGCGGCCAATTTTCGAATTTGCCGCTTTTTTGTGTTATAATATGGTGCCAGAATAGGCATCGGGATATTGAATCCATGATTTACGCAACTTGCTATTCATGCAGTATGCAGATTAACCAATAAAGGATGGTATGCTTAATGATCAGTACAAGCGGCATCACGCTCCGCTACGGAAAACGTGCACTTTTTGAAGATGTAAATATCAAATTCACGCCAGGCAACTGTTACGGCTTGATTGGGGCGAACGGAGCCGGAAAATCAACATTTTTGAAAATTTTGTCCGGTGAGATTGAAGCCAACTCGGGAGAGGTGCACATCACCCCGGGCGAACGTATGGCCGTTTTGAAGCAAAACCACTTTGAATATGATGAGTATCCGGTTCTCGAAACGGTAATTATGGGTCATAGTCGTCTCTATGCCATTATGAAAGAAAAAGATACGCTGTATGCCAAAGCGGACTTCACCGAAGAAGACGGCCTGCGTGCAGGTGAGCTTGAAGGTGAATTTGCGGAGCTCAATGGCTGGGATGCTGAGCCGGATGCAGCGGCACTCCTGATCGGTCTGGGTATCGACCGTGACATGCACGATAAGAAAATGAATGAACTAAGTGGTAACGAAAAAGTTCGTGTCTTGCTTGCACAAGCATTGTTTGGTCGTCCAAACAACCTGTTGCTCGATGAGCCTACCAACCACTTGGATCTCGAATCCATTCAATGGCTTGAGAACTTCTTGATGGACTATGAAGGTACTGTTATTGTGGTATCCCATGACCGTCACTTCCTGAACAAAGTATGTACGCACATTGCGGATATCGACTTTGGTAAAATCCAGTTGTACGTAGGTAACTATGACTTCTGGTATGAATCCAGCCAATTGGCACTTGCGTTGCAGCGTGATGCCAACAAGAAAAAAGAAGAGAAGATTAAAGAGCTGCAAGCCTTTATTCAACGTTTCTCTGCGAATGCCTCGAAATCAAAACAGGCGACTTCCCGGAAGAAACAACTCGACAAAATCACGCTGGATGACCTTCGTCCATCGAACCGTAAATATCCGTTTATCAACTTCAAACCTGAGCGTGAAGCCGGTAAACAATTGTTGACCGTAGATCGCATCAGCAAATCCATTGATGGTGTGAAAATGCTGAATGATATCAGCTTTGTCGTGAACAAAGGGGATAAAATCGCATTTGTTGGCCCGAACGGGAACGCCAAGTCACTGTTGTTTGATATTCTTATGGGTGAAACGGAATTGGATAGTGGCGAATACACTTGGGGTGTAACAACAACTCAAGCTTATTTCCCGAAAGACAACTCCAAATACTTTGACGGTGTAGACATGACGCTCGTGGATTGGCTCCGTCAATATTCCAAAGATCAGGATGAAACGTATCTGCGTGGATTCTTGGGACGTATGTTGTTCTCAGGTGAGGAATCCTTGAAAAAGGCAAGTGTACTCTCCGGGGGCGAGAAAGTTCGCTGTATGCTGGCGAAAATGATGCAGACGGGTGCTAACGCATTGATTCTGGATGAGCCTACGAACCACTTGGATCTCGAATCCATCACAGCGCTGAACAATGGTATGATTGATTTTGACGGCACAATGCTGTTCACATCTCATGACCATCAGTTCATTCAAACGATTGCTAACCGGATTATCGAAATTACGCCGAATGGCATCATTGATCGCCAAATGAGCTATGACGAATATCTGGAAAGTGATGAAATCAAAGAACTGCGCAATAAAATGTATCCGGTAGAAGCTTAAACGAAGCATCATCTACGGAGTATTATTATAGAAACAGCAAAGAACCGCCAGCCTCTGTGAAGAGGGCTTGCGGTTCTTTTTGTCATTCAATGGGTTTCTCTGGGGCTTTAAGACCTAAGATCCACCAGTACGGCGACGTTGGTTGTTAGGTTTCTTGTTGTTTTGACTCTTCATCGCTTTAGGTCCGCCTTCAAAATAGGCGCTGGATTGGTTACCGGAATTTGCTTGTTCTTTCTTTTGCGCCAGCTTTTGGCGTATAGCATCCTGCAAACTGACCTTTTTCGGTTCGTTATTTTCGCTCATCGTTATTTCCCTCCCGGTCTTACAGTGAGCCGTCCAGATTGGACGGGATGTACCTATTTTATACGTTTTATAAAAGCCCCACAAGGGCAACCTGATAAAATGCTCAAAACCTTTGGTTTTACCCAGGCCAACATTTTTTCTCATTAACTACAGCCCTGCCGTCTGGCAACTTTGTTTCGGCTTGCCTACAGCAATGCAGCCTGGCAACACTGTTTCTGTAGACCCACACGCTCCGCATTTGGTAACATGGAAAAACCGTAATACGAAACGTTAAAGGAGTGTCGCCCGGTTTGAACGCTTATGAAGAAATTCGAAAAGGGGAGCGAGGGGCTTGGGTTAGTATCGCAGCCTATCTCGTTTTGTCCGCCTTTAAGCTGATCTGTGGATATTTATTTGCGTCCAGCGCCTTGCTGGCCGATGGCTTTAATAACCTTACGGATATTGTGGCATCCGTAGCTGTATTGATCGGGCTTCGGATCTCCCAGAAACCGCCTGATTCGGATCATGCCTATGGTCATTTCAGAGCGGAGACTGTTGCTGCCTTGGTGGCTTCATTTATTATGGCTATGGTTGGGCTACAAGTATTGGTTGAAGCCGTTCGCTCCTGGTATGAAGGAGCCTTTGTTGCTCCAAATCTGTGGGCGGCAGCGGTGGCTGTAGTCTGTGCTGTGGTGATGTTAGGCGTATATCGTTACAATCACCGTCTAGCTAAACAAATTAATAGTCAGGCTCTGATGGCTGCGGCGAAAGATAATCGTTCGGATGCCTGGGTCAGCATAGGCGCTGCAGTTGGAATTATAGGTGCGCAGTTCGGACTTCCATGGCTGGATAAAGTAGCTGCCATTGCTGTAGGTCTGTTGATCTGCAAAACAGCTTGGGAGATTTTTCGGGATTCTACGCATCGTCTTACCGATGGATTTGACCAGAAGGAACTGACGGATCTCAGATCCTCAGTAGCACGCGTTCCCGGTGTTGAGATGATCAAGGATGTGAAGGCACGTGTGCATGGCAGTCATGTACTTGTGGATGTAGTTATTGAAGTGGACGGAGGCCTAAGCTTGATTGAAGGCCATCAGATCTGTGACCGTGTTGAAGAGCGGTTGAAGCGATCGCATAACATCATGCATGTACATGTACATGTGGAACCGAAGACAAAATAAGTCACAAGGAACCCTTGAACAGGGAGTGAACATCTTGGTAAATCAAAAGAGGACAGCCGCGATTGTACGCGCTGTCCTCTTTACTTATCGTTAGAACGATTATACGATGTTACTGAATGGCAACGTGGATCCACGCTTTGCCTTTCCAAGTGTACACTTGCACCCACTCGCCACCGTCGAATCCGTCAACCACTTCACCTGTTGTATCGATGACTTGGGAGCTCAATGCACCGATTGGTTTACCGTTAGGTGCATCATAGAACCAAGTGCGCTCCAGGAGGTTTAGCAACATTGTGGGTACCAGTACTTCATCGCCTGGTTTTACAAGTGGCTCTTCAAACATTTTTTCATCTGTAGTTGTAGCTGGAGTTTCAGTTGTTGTCGAAGTACCTTCTGCACCTGTAGTGTCTGTTGTTGTACCGGTTACTGTCTCAGCAGTACCTTCTACTGTGTCTACAGCAGGTTTGTTCACTTCAACAGCCGGAGTTGTTGTCGTTGTTGTAGCTTCTGTTCCTTTTTCCGTAGTCACGGTTCCAGTAACCGCTTCCTCAGCACCTGCAGCGGCAGCCATCGAACCCATCAACGTTAAAGCAGCGGCAAAACTTACGATTTTTTTCATTTGTTTTTCCTCCTCGGTTTGTTATGTAATTTGTTGTCCTGTGTTAAAAGTAACCAAGCGAGCTACCTTATGAATCACAAATTATAACAATATTTTCTTGCATTCTCCAGTGTCAACTGGCGCATATGTGGGTATATAGCAAGCCTGTAAATATCATACTTCGGTGGGATAAAACCGGGTTGGCTATCTCAAAAAGGTCCTAATTTTTTGAAATTCATGGGAGAGCAGCTTGGAATAAAGCGGAAGGGAGTGCAATACATAATATAGAAAAGTTGACCTATGCCTGAACGCACAAAAGCCAATCGGCTTGGTAGCACGATCGGCTTTTGTATGTATTCGTTAGTAAACACTCAGTCATTTCAGAGCCTGAGGTTATCGCATTCGGCTGCGTCCCGTAATCAGGGAGATTACGAACAGTACTACAAAGATGAAGAATAGTACTTTCGCGATTGAAGCAGCTGCTTCAACTATACCGAAGAATCCAAAAATACCTGCAACCAGTGCAATGATTAGAAATAATACAGACCATTTCAACATAAGGTTTCATCCTTTCGTTTACTTGATTTTGGAGTGAGTTGAGTTCACCTCACCGCCTTGTGTAGTCTAACTTTAACCGAGTGCTAACCGCTTGAAACATTGGTTTTTTTTCCAAGCGAAGGCATATATGAAGGGATATATAATATTGTTTCGTCCGGGAAATCACCGGGTAACTATAGCAATAACAAACTGATGCACATATGGAAAGAGAGGTTCTTCTATGATCTATCAAATTAGCGTGGCCCTGATTGCAGTGGCATTTGCAGTACTGGTATTCTTTTTAATTCGTACCTTGAAATCCGCCCAGGGTTCTTTGGACAATGTCTCACAGACATTGCAGGAGGTACAGAAAACCATTGATGAACTTAGTTATGAAGTGAAGCAGACGGTAAGACATGCGAATGATATTACGGTGGATGTACAGCACAAAATGAAAAAAATTGATCCTGTTATGGAATCTGTTGAGAATCTGGGAGAAGTGTTGAATGAAGTGACGGCAGCAGCCAAACAAGTCTCCACAACGCTGATGGCGAAATTCCAGACCAAACGTAACAACGCTGAACAGACCAAACATGCTAAATCGGTTCAAGTAACTGCCCCCCCTGCTACATCAACGGATCGTACCTTGCAATCCTATGAAGCTACATATAATGGTGAAGCTAAGGGCGGGAAAAACTGGATGAAGTATATTGATGTCGCAGCGAATGTATGGCAACGGATGCGCAAGTAACATGACCGCTTTGTAACCCATGAAGAAGCCTTCAGAGCGGTAATGAACCTGATGAAAGGGTGAGAATGATGATGAAACTACTGCTTGTGATGTTTAGCGTAATTTCTCCCTTTTCCGTTCAACCGGCAGCGGTACCCGCTGCTCACGATATGCAATGGACGGCAATGGAAGAGAAGGCGTCAGAGGTAACTCTGGCTGTTGATCGATCCGAGACTTTCCAGCATTTTCGGACTCTGAATGGCATTTCTCTGGATGACACCATGGATGATTTGTTGGCCAAGAAGGGCCAGCCGGGGCATAAGCAGGAAGATCCTTATCTGGGGTGTCCTGAATATCACTTTCATGATGTGAAGGTTGGTTTGTGTGAAGATACGGATGTCATTCAATATGTGCATATCGATGCATCTGAGAATCACATCATATTAAACGGAAAGAAAATTGAGATGAATATTGAAACGATCCATCATGCTCTCGGGAAACCTTATTATGTGGCAGAGGACGGAGAAGTGTTTCTCCGTGGAGACCAGGCGCTGAAGGTATATATGAAGTCAGGCTCTCAGCAGATTGAAGGCATTGATCTTTTTGATGACACAGTTTCCTAGGATTGGTTATTACCGAATCGTTTCAACCCCATATAGTATGGTTATATATTAAGTAGCTCGATACAGAAGATTAAATCAGAGGAGAGTGGAAACGATGAATTCAACCAATGAGCAAGCTTATGCAAAAGTGGTAGAAAACGGAGTCCAGGCGGTAGAAGCGGTGAAAGAATTGCAGATTACCGGATACCTTGCTGATCAAATCTTTGTTCTCGCCCATGAGAAGGATCGTACAGATCGAATTGCCGATACAGCAGATGCCAAAGAAATTGGCATAAAGGAAGAAGGCGTATTTGATTCCTTGGCGAATCTGTTTCGCTCACGTGGTGATGAACTCCGGGCCAAAATTGTTTCGATGGGCTTTACCGAAGCCGAAGCGGACTTCTACGAGAGTGAACTCGACAAGGGTAAAGTACTCGTTATTGCTAAAAAGAAAGATTAACCAGATATATGTTCAAGTTGAAGTTTGCTGAACACGGACAAGCTTCTGAATCACTTATGTAAAATGCTTAATCAAAAACATAGATAAGGAATGGGGAAAGCCCCATTCCTTATCTATGTTTTTGCAAGTTTGGAAGCGGGATCAGGACGCTGCAAAAACAGGGTAACAAGCGGGCTATTTCCCCTGCGATGGTGCCATTTACTGATAGAGTTTTTTTGTTTTTACGATTATAGTTATACTAGGAATTATTATGTCTACTGCCGTTTTGTATGCAAAATTTGTATAATCAACGTTCGTTTAAATTTAATAAGAATCGACAAACCCGGACGCCACAGATAAGGAGATATCAATGAGAATACTTATTGTTGACGACAATCCGACGAATGTCATTATCATTCGAGAAATTCTGAAAAAAGAAAACTATCGTGACATTGTAACGGCGAGTTCCGCCATGGAAATGTTTGAAGTGTTGGGAATTGGGGAGGAAAGCAACGAACTTCGTCCAAGACCGTCGGATATTGACCTGATTTTGCTAGATATGATGATGCCCGAGATGGACGGCATCGAAGCCTGCAGTATTGTGCAGAAATTTGAAAATCTGAAGGATATACCGATTATTATGGTGACTGCGATCGGGGACTCCAAGAAACTTGCCGAAGCTTTGGATGCAGGTGCATCAGACTATGTGACTAAACCGATTAACAAAGTCGAACTGATGGCCAGAATTCGACTTGCACTTCGTTTGAAACAAGAGAAGGATTGGCATAAAGAGCGGGATCAACGTATTCAGGATGAGCTCAAGTTGGCAGCGATGGTCCAAAATGCCGTATTAAGTCCGGCAATTAGGGACCCGTTGTTCCAAGTGCACGCCATCTATAAACCATCCTTTGAGCTAGCGGGTGATCTATATTCTTGGTACCCCCTTGGAGAAGGTCGTTACGGAGTGCTGCTGCTCGACATGATGGGACACGGGATATCTTCATCCCTGTTTACCATGTTTATCGCTTCTGTCTTGAAAGATACAGTGACCACATATGTGGATCCAGAGAAGGTCATTCAGGAGTTGAACCGTCGTTTTAACCAGCTCCATCTGGAGAAACAATTGGTACAGTATTATTTTACGGCCATTTATCTGGTCGTTGATACACGAATGAAGCGTATTGATTATGTTAACGCAGGGCATCCACCTGCTTTATTTTTCCGAAACGACGGCAGTGTCACCACATTTGACAGCGTCTGCTGTCCTGTTGGTTTATTTGACAAAATGGATATTGAACCACAAACGATTCATTACGAGGGTGATGGGCATATAGCACTTTATACGGATGGATTATTGGAAGCTGTTCAGGGCGGGCAGGAGGAGCAACATGAATTCCTGATCGAAAAATTGACCGGCTCACATCAGTGGGATGAAGCTGCTATGCAGGCCATGTTTTTTGACGACGAAATTCCCCAGGAGCGGGATGATGATAAATGTCTGGTCTGGATTACTTTAGATAAAGGGGCGGGGGATGAATGAAGATCAGGAATAAACTGCTGATTGGTTTTACCGCTCTGATGGCTATTTTGATTGTGCTCACATTTGTGAGTTATGAACGGCTGAACAGCAGTAATCAACAGATAGATCAGATGTATCAGGAACGTTATCTCAAAGTAAGGTTCACCTCAGCTGCTCGCGGAGAGGTCAACGACATTGCCAAAGTGCTGGCTAACTTGCTGTTGAATCCCAATAATTCGACTGCAGCAGCAGACGCTGACCTGAAGGAGATGAAGGATCGAGGCGATCGCAACCTCGTTGAAGTAAGAGACCGAGCAGACAGTGCACCTGAACATCAACTGGTAGATCGTGTGAATACTGCGTGGATCGCTTATACCTCCTATGCAACGAGACAGATTAGCCTGATGTCCCAAGGCAGGGTAGAAGATGCGAATAACTACAGAAATTCTACAGGACTCGCGGTGCAAAAAGAAGCCGTAGATAGCTTAAATGCTCTTTCACGATATCAGGATCAAGAGATAGATGCTGAGATTAAGGATGCGAACAGCGCTTACACCAGAGCGGTCCAGATTACGATAAGTATCATGATTGCCGGATTATTGCTTGCATTAGGTGTCATTATGTGGGTGCTGCCGAGTATTACACGGGGGCTAAACACTGTATCCATGATGATAACCAGTTTTGGTAAAGGACGTTACCGTACAATCAGACGTATTCAGGTCAAATCAACGGATGAGATTGGTCAGATTGCCAGTGTGTTCAAAGATGTATCCAGTGATCTGGAAGAAAAACTGGAGATCGAGAGGGTTTATGTACAGGCCCAACAGGATCAGAATTGGATGAGTTCGAATATTGCAAGAGTTCCGGAGTTGCTTCGTGGAATTGGATCCATTCGCCAAATTTCACAGATGTTTATCAGTGAGTTCACACCTGTGCTTGGTGCTCAGTTGGGTGTTGTCTATCTGGTCGATGAGGAGAAACATCCCGACGAACTGAGACGCTACGGTGCATACGCATTTGAAGAGAACGAAGATGTTGGTAAGGAAATGTATCGCATCGGTGAAGGTCTGATTGGTCAAGCCGCGCTGGATATGACACCGATTATTCTGGAAAATACGCCTGAAGATTACGTGCATATTGGTTCAGCTTCAGGCTCAACACGTGCTGCGGGTATCATGATCTATCCTGTCGTGTTTGAAGATGAACTGATTGGTGTAGTTGAAGTGGCTTCCTTTGAAGGTTTCAATGAACTGCACAAGCAGTTATTCACACAACTGATTATGAACCTTGGCGTAATTTTGAACAACGTTCGACGTCGTTTGCGTGTGGAGGAGCTGCTGCGTGAATCCCAGGCACTGACTGAGGAGCTGCAGGTTCAATCGGAAGAATTACAGACACAGCAAGAAGAACTTCGTCGTTCCAATGAGAATCTGGAGGAGCAGACAGAGGCGCTTAAACGTTCCGAGGAATTGCTGCAGCGTCAGCAGGAAGAACTGGAGCATTTCAATACGGAGCTCATTGCCAAGACGCGGGCGCTTGAAGAACAGGTGCGTGAAGTCGAAGAGAAGAATGACGAAATTGAGAAAACGAAGACACAGTTGGAACAGCAAGCTACACAGCTGTCGATGACCAGCAAGTACAAGTCCGAATTTTTGGCGAATATGTCACATGAACTTCGTACACCATTGAACAGTCTGCTCATTTTGTCTCAGTTATTGTCGGAGAACAAGGGTGGGAATCTGACTGACAAACAGCAGGAATATGCGCAAACCATCTATATGTCGGGTGCGGATCTGCTGAAGATGATTGATGAGATTCTGGACCTGTCCAAAGTGGACGCAGGCAAGATGGACATCAATTATGAGACGGTTCGAATGGAAGAGCTGACCAACTTTGTTCAGCAGAACTTTGGTGCGATGGCGAATAAAAAAGAATTGAGCTTGAACATCGAGTTCGACAGCGATTTACCCAAATGGGTATACACCGACAGTCATCGTGTCAAACAGATCTTGCGGAACTTGTTGTCGAATGCGTTCAAATTTACCAATCGTGGTTCGGTCAGTCTGATTGGAAGAAGGATGAAACCGGAAGAACTGCCGGGTTATATGAACACCAATCAGGAATATCTCGGATTTAGTGTAAAAGACACGGGCATTGGTATTCCATCAGACAAGACGGATCTGATCTTTGAAGCATTCCAGCAAGTGGACGGGACAACAAGTCGGAAATACGGCGGAACGGGTCTTGGATTGTCCATTAGCAGAGAACTGGCGCGTTTGCTAGGTGGTGCAATACATGTGGAATCTTCTGAGGGTGAAGGCAGCTGCTTTACCTTGTACCTGCCGGATAATCATGAAGAGGAAGCGCTGGCGGAGGAAGGGGCTTCAAGAGAAGCAGCCGTATCCTCAGAGGATCTTTATGAACACTCCAGCGAAGAACGGACCATGCTTTCAAGTCATCAGTCCATCCTCTCTCCTGATCCGGAGCAGAGCGTGGGTAAAGATCTTTCTCCTACCCATACTCCAGATCTCACCCAGATTGAAGATGATCGGGAGAATCTTATGGAAGGTGACAAAATCCTTCTCATCATTGAGGATGACGTGAACTTTGCACATATTTTGATGGATATGGCGCGAGGAAGAGGATTCAAAGCACTTGTTGCCCTTCAAGGGGATAAAGGACTTGAGATGGCACGTCAATATCTGCCTGATGCCATCATCCTTGATATTCAACTGCCTGTTATGGACGGTTGGACCATTCTGGGTGAACTGAAGAGCAGTTCGGCAACACGTCACATCCCGGTACATGTAATTTCAGTCATTGATGATATGAAGCAAGGTCTGATGATGGGCGCCATTGCGTATCTGAAAAAACCTTCCAGCAAGGATTCACTGGATAAGGCTTTCTCACATATCAAATCATATACCGAGAATCAGTTGAAACGACTGTTGATTGTCGAAGATGATGAAATTCAGCGTAAAGCTATTATTGAATTGATTGGTCATGATGATGTGGCAATTACGGCAGTATCTACAGGTAGCGAGGCATTGAATGAATTACACACCCAGCGTTATGACTGCATGGTACTGGATCTGATGTTAACGGATATGACCGGTTTTGAGTTGCTCGACCAGATTCGGGATGATGAATATCTGAACGATCTGCCGATTATAATTTATACAGGCAAAGAACTGGATTCCAAGGAAGAAATGAAGCTGCGCAAATATGCGGAATCCATCATTATCAAGGATGTGAAGTCACCAGAACGTTTGCTGGATGAAACCACCTTGTTCCTGCATCGGGTAGAAGCCAATTTACCGGAAGACAAGCGTCGCATCTTACAGAAACTACACAACAAGGAAACGTTGTTTGAAGGTAAGAAGATATTGCTTGTTGATGACGATATTCGTAACGTATTTGCCCTTTCAAGTGTTCTTGAAGGCTATCGTATGGACGTGACGTTTGCTGAGAACGGCCGAGAGGCTTTGGAAATTTTGGACAAAAATTCGGAATTTGATCTGGTACTGATGGATATGATGATGCCGGAAATGGACGGTTATGAAGCGATGACACGAATCAGACAGATTCCGCAGTTTGAAAAGTTGCCGATTATTGCGCTTACGGCCAAAGCGATGAAAGAGGATCGCGGCAAATGTATTGAGGCCGGAGCGTCTGATTATGTGAAAAAACCGATCCAGACGGATCAATTGTTATCCTTAATGCGCGTATGGCTGTATTCGTAAGTTCATTATTCGGATGTTCATGGTTTGGGTAATGAAAGACAATACGACGAATACGCAAGTAACAAATGAAGAAGTGGAGAGAACTTATGACACCGTGGGAACCTACCGAGACGGGGGCAGATTTGGTCCGTATGCCGCAAGATGAAGAACGCGAGCTGATCGAGATTGAGTTGCTGTTGGAAGGCATGCACCGTTTATATGGATATGATTTTAGAAACTATGCACTGCCATCCCTGAAACGAAGAATCTGGCATCATGCACATGCTGAAGGTGTTAAGAGCATATCCGGCTTGCAGGAGCGTGTTCTTCATGACCGGTCCGCGTTTGACCGTTTTGTACAGAACTTATCCATCCCTGTAACGGAAATGTTTCGAGATCCTTCGCTTTTCCGAATGTTTCGGGAACAGATTATTCCTATCCTGAGAACCTACCCGTATATCCGAATATGGCATGCGGGATGCTCTACGGGAGAGGAAGTTTATTCCATGGCGATCATGTTGCATGAGGAAGGCCTGTATGACAAGGCAAGAATCTACGCAACGGATATGAATGATCGCTCTTTGCAACAAGCCAAAGAAGGCGTATACGGTATTGAAAAAATGAAACTATTTACTACAAATTATTTGGAGGCAGGGGGTACCAGAGCCTTCTCCGAGTACTATACAGCGAAATACAATTCGGTGATATTTCATCCTTTTCTAAGGAAGAACATCATTTTCGCCGAGCACAACCTGGCAACAGACCGGTCATTTAACGAGTTTAATGTTATCTTTTGCCGTAATGTCATGATTTATTTTAATGATGAACTGCGGAACCATGTGCATGGGCTGTTTCACGAGAGCTTGAGCCACTTTGGTATTCTGGTTCTGGGGTCGAAAGAATCGATACATTTTACAGAGTTCAGTGATACCTATGAGCCGTTAGACCGGACCGAAAAAATATACCGGAAGATTAAATAGGGGGTTAGGGTTAGCCATGGGGCTCAATGAACCAATCCACATATTATTGGTAGATGACCGCCCTGAGAACTTGCTTGCGCTTGAAGCAGTTCTGGAATCGGAACAATATAAACTCGTTAAGGCAACTTCCGGAGAAGAGGCACTCCGTTGTCTGCTAAAAGACGAATTTGCGGTTATCGTTCTCGATGTGCAGATGCCTGGAATGGACGGAATTGAGACAGCAAAGTTAATTAAGGCACGGGACAAGTCCAAGGATGTGCCGATTATATTCATCTCTGCCAATAGCAGAGAAGCGGAGCACTTGTTTGCGGGATATTCAGCCGGGGCCATTGATTACATGGTTAAGCCATTTATTCCTCAGATTTTGAAATCCAAAATCGAGGGCTTTGTGGAGATGTTTATCACCAACAAACGATTGAAAACACAGACGATGCTGCTTCACCAGAAGACACAGGAACTGGAGAAGATGAACCAACAACTCATTCAAGCCAAGGAAGAAGCAGAGATTGCAGCTAATGCAAAGACCGAGTTTCTGGCGATGATGAGTCATGAGATTCGTACACCCATGAACGGAGTTATCGGCATGGTGGATCTGTTAATGGATACGGAATTAAAGGAAGATCAGAAGGAATATGTAGACATCGTTCGTCGCAGTGCGGATGCACTCGTCACGGTCATCAACGACATTCTTGACTTCACCAAGATGGAATCCGGAAAAATGGAACTGGAAGAGCACCCTTTTGAAATTGCCTCCTGTATTCGGGAAGTGCTGGGATTATTTTCTGCAGAAACAGGCAAAAAGAACCTGGAACTGGATTATTTCTTGGAAGATTCTGTTCCTGAATTAATTTACGGAGATATGGCAAGGCTGCGTCAGGTTCTATTGAACCTTATTGCCAATGCGATTAAATTTACCGATCACGGTGGGGTGTATCTGATCGTGTCTGTTAAGGAAGAAAAGGATGGACACATGGCATTGGAGTTTGCTGTTAAAGACACCGGAATAGGTATCGCTTCAGACAAAGTTGACCGCCTGTTTCAGCCGTTTTCCCAGCTGGATACATCGATGACACGTAAATACGGTGGAACTGGTTTAGGACTGGCAATATGCAAGACTCTGGTTGAAATGATGGGTGGGCAGATCTACCTGGATACAACAGAACAACGAGGAGCGACGTTTGTATTTACAATTCAGGCAAAACGTTATGTAGAAACCGAACTGGTCCACAGGAACGGGGAAGAGAAGCTGACGGATGTGAAAAATGAGAATAAATATCCAACGGTATTGATTGTGGATGATCATCCAATTAATCAGAAGTTGATGTCGATTATGCTAGGTAAACTTGGGTTGCTCTCAGACATTGCTGAAGACGGGCAGGGGGCACTCGATATGCTAAGTGGCAGCCCATATCCCTATGAATATGTGTTCATGGATCTGCAGATGCCTGTTATGGACGGTTTGGAATGTACAAGGCGGATTCGAGAGACTCTGTCCTCGACCGATCAACCGGTCATTATAGCCATGACTGCTAACGTGATGGAAGGTATTCAGCAACGCTGTATGGCTGCAGGAATGGATGATTATATTAGTAAACCAGTCAAAATGGGCAATGTAAAACAGAAAATAGCCCAGTTTCAGAAACAACGACAAAGGCTAAATTCAGGCCCTTCTGCCATGAATCAGGCCAATTGAAACAATTTCCAAACTCCTTTTTGTTTCACTCGTGCTGAAGTTGGGTTATTAGGTAAGGAAACCATTGATCAGGAGAGAGATGTCTAATGAATACAAATAAAAATGAAAAATTCAATGCAAGAACTGAAACACAGGACGGCGTGTGCACAGTGTATCTGACTGGCGAACTGGATTTGTCGGTTGCTCCTGACTTCCGCTTGGTGATGGAGCCGCTGGTGGACAACAAGGAACAGGATCTTGTAATTAACATGAAAGAATTGAAGTATATCGATAGTACAGGGATTGGTATCCTGCTATCTGTTCTGAAGGCAAGACATGGAATGGAAGCTCGCTTTGAAGTACAGGAAGTTCCTGCGCAGATTCAGAAACTTTTTGATATGACAGGCATCGCCAAATTCTTTGTCACACAGAAGAATTCCCAATAGGAAAGGATCGAAAAAGGAATGAATGCAGAAGTTCAAAGAGTCACCCTTAATTTACCGGCAACAGCTGATTACGTTGATATTGTAAGACTTAATCTTTATGGAGTAGCATCCAAAATGGGATTTTCTTATGAAGACATTGAGGATATGAAAGTTGCTGTATCCGAGGCCTGTAACAACTCTGTACTGTATGCCTACTCACACGAAGGCGGCATGGTTGAAGTTGTATTCGAAGTGGAAGGCGAAACATTGTCTATTACTGTTAAGGACGAAGGTGCCAGCTTCGAGAACATGAACCCTGCTGTGTCACGTGCTGGTCTTCACGACAAAGAACTGACAGAAGCACAGGTTGGCGGACTTGGGTTCTACCTGATGCAAGCCTTGATGGACGATGTCAGTGTGGAAAGTGAGGCGGGCAAAGGTACGAAAGTAGTACTCGTAAAACGTCTTGCAAGAAGTGAGGAGAAAGTATGAATGAAAAAGTGACTCCCCCAGAGTCCATGTCTGAAGCTATAGGTTTGATCTGGGAATACCAGCAGACCCAAGATAATGAAATTGCAACAGTTCTCATCCGTAAATATGAACCGATGGTCAAGATGGCAGCAGGTAAAATTGCTCGGAATCGCCCCGATCTATACGAAGACTTATATCAGACCGGGCAGATGGCCTTGATTCGTTTGCTGAAACAATACGATATCAACCTGGGTATTCCGTTTGAACCTTATGCTATGAAGAGTATGATCGGTCATATGAAAAACTACTTGCGAGACAAATCCTGGTATATTCAGGTGCCCCGGCGGATTAAGGAAAAGGGAGCACTTGTGCAACATGCCATTGATGAGTTAACCGTGAAGCTGGAGCGCTCACCCGGTGTGAACGAAATTGCTGAATACCTTGATTTGACTGCAGAAGAGACGATTGAAGTTCTGGCTGGTCGGGAATGTTACCACTATGTGTCACTGGATTCTCCTTTATCTCAGGATGATAGTGCCGCAACGTTGGGTGAACTGATCAGTGCAGATGTAAATGACTATGATTCGGTCGAAAAACGGATGGACTTGCAACAGGCATTGGGACAATTGAAGGAACAAGAGCAGCAGGTACTTATTCTAGCCTTTCAAGATGGCCAATCTCAGCGGGCAATTGCCCAGAAGCTTGGTGTCTCACAGATGAGCGTATCTCGTATTCAGAAGCGAGCTACAGAGAAATTGAAACAGATTATGTCTAATGCTTCAATGTTATGAAAAATGCAACCCTAATGTTGTTGAGTACGGCATAAATAAGGACACGTCATTGCACTGAAATGCATACGTGTCCTTTTTGGGATTAAAAAGATGAGTGTGTAATGAAAGAACAAGTGCAGGAGTGGATAAAGTGATTGTGAACCAAATCAAGCTGGAGACTCGCCGTGACAAGTTATCTTGCTCGGACCATTGGCAATGGTGGGATTGGGTTGCACCGGACAGCAATAGCATGAACGATGCATTGGAGGAACTGACAGAGGCATTTCCGGATATGCAGTATTGGCTTCATAAAATTCCGGAAGTCGAATCAAATTATTTGTCCGTCCGTTTCGTGAATGGTACAGAACCAGTCATATTTGGTTCATTGTTGTATGCGATCAAGAATGAGAGAGATGACAAGCGTCAAGATAATCAAATGTTTTTCTATGTCGATCGCAATAACCTGGTTACCTTGAATATGGATGACAATACACGAGGGATTATGAAGACGAATGAACGTGCCCATATGTTACAGCAATGTAGTGAGGCCAGGGACGGGATGTTTGTACTTTTTCGAGCTATACTGCATTACTACCATGTGGGGATGGATCATTTTGAGATGAACTTGCGTGATCTGGAACGGAAGATGGAATCTCGCAATGCCCGCACCTTAATGGACCAGATTCTCGCTGCTCGATTTGAATTATTGTATTGGAGTAATCTGTTCATCCCTTACTCGGAACTGATGGCCGCTTCACATGAGGCTTACCTTGATGAAATCAATGAAAATCGATACTTCCAACAGCTCCAACATCGAGTTGAGCGAATGGAACGATTGTTTAGTCATTACGAGAAAGAGATCGATACATTAATCTCCATTGATAATGCAATCTCCGGTGTACGTGGCAATGAGATCATGAAAACACTGACTATTGTCACAGCTGTGTTCATACCCGCCACGGCAGCTGGCGCGATATGGGGGATGAACTTTGAGAACCTGCCCTTTATTGATAAGTCATGGGGAGTTGTACTGGTGCTTGTTGTTATTATCTTAAGCATGATCAGCATGTATGTATGGCTGATGATGAAAGGCTGGACAGGAGATCTGCTCAAAGTTAAATCCTCACAGCCTTCAGCTGAAGAGACAGAGAAAAAAGGAGCAGCGGAAAAACGTAAGAGATAACCTACTGCTGGTTAGTCCTCTTAGTTTTTGTAATCTTCAATATAACCAAGCAAGTCAGCGATATATTGGCCCACAATCGGCATATTCACGAATTGGCTGAGAATGAATGCGAGCAAACCGAGAACAACAAAGGTACCCACAGTCAGACCGAGACCTCGTGCCATGCCCGCTGTGAAATTGGTAATAATCCGCTTTTTGGGACTGCTGTAATTCTCAATAATATCCTTGATCTGTGCTCTCTCCAGACTGTCCGCAATCTGGTCCAAACGGGTGTTCAATCGCTTTACCTCATGACGCAATTCAAAAGGATGCTCGCTTGTATCATAATGCTGTGCTGGTGTTCCTCCCGTAACTGGAGTATTACCGTTGATTGTAACTTTACTCATATTATTCGCCCTCCTCAACTCGCATTGGATAAAAAATAGCCAGCTGGAGTGCAGCTGGCTATTGGTCACTCGATCTGTATCGCCTTACAGGCTAGTCGAGTTAAGTTCTTTACGTGCATCTTCCTTCGCTTCAACGGAAGCGGCAGCCACTTCATCAGATGCACGGGATGCTTCGTTAGCCACATCAGCGGATGCTTTTCTCACAGATTCCATTACATCATTGCGGCCTTGGTTTACTGTTTTTGCAATGTCGGAAGTTTTGGATGAGACCGTTTTAGCCAGTTCGGATGCTCTATCACCTACAACAGTTGCAACTTCTTTCGTCCGGTCAGTAACCATGCCCACTTTCTCGGAAAGGTCACCACGCAATTCACGTCCCGGTTTAGGGGCGAAGAGTAGTGCAGCAGCAGCTCCCAGCAGCCCCCCGATGAAAATACCTTTTGCGAAAGTCGAACCCGTCTGTACAGGATATTGCTCTTCTGCTTTATTCATGTCTAATCACTCCTTCTTCAATTTTAGAAACAAATACGAAACAACGAACACCTTGTTCCCCGAATCAGGCAGCCTGTCTTAGCAGTCTGGACACAAGCCCCAGCAAGAAAACAAAGAGCGCTGTACCAATGATGGCAGGGATGATGGCAAAGTTGCCGATAACGGGTCCCCAGTTACCAAGCAAAAGTGCTCCCAGCCAGGCTCCGGCAAATCCGGCAATCATTGCACCGATTATGCCTCCAGGCATGTTGTGACCGGCAAGTGCATCTCCGATCAAACCGATGATGACAGCCATCACAATGCTGATAATGATGCCCCACATAACAACCGCCTCCTTTAAACTTGATGTAGGATGTTGTCTGTTCGCGTTTGCTTACTTCGTATATAAACGCCGTGCAACCTTGTGAAACAATAAAGATGAGGATGAATGAACAGGAAATCAGAGGAATTCATTCTTTAGCGGCTTTGTGTAATGCCTTTAACCATGCAGAAGATCCATGCCAATCCAGCAGTAAATCCAGTAAATACATCCGTAGGATAATGAACGCCCAACATGATCCGGCTGATCCCAATCAAGAAAATAAAACTAATACCACATAGAACAGGAAGCCACACACTGGAAGAGTTATGTCGCTGTCGTTCAATGGCCCAGATTACAAAGAGCATGCCGTAGAAGCCCATGGAGATCATGGCATGTCCGCTGGGAAAGCTGTACCCGTGAACGACCAGCAGATGATCCAGTTCAGGTCTGCTTCGTCTGAAAAATTCCTTCAATAACGTGTTCAGAATCCACATCATGGCAAAACTTCCTGTGAGCGCATATCCATATATAACAAACCTTGGACTGCGTTGAATGAAGAAAAGAAGAGCAAAACCTCCTGCTGCCACAGCAGAGATTTTGAATGAGCCCAGTGCGGTGATGAATGCAGTGTAAGGGAATAGATGAAGACGTGAATCTGAATTCAGGTAAAATAATTGCTGAATTTGATCATCCAGACGAATAATAACATCAGCACCCAACCAGGCACCCAGACCTGTCAGGATGAATACGACTGATGTACTGAGGGCCAGACCAGCCAAACCCCAGTTGAGGAGTGGACGTAATAATGTGCCGGAATTTGAACTGAATGAGGCTGGTGAATACTTTCTGCGCGGCATAATGAGTTTCTCCTTCAGTTATTGTAGTAGATGAACATAGATGATTAAGCTATACCCAAAATGCCTGTCGAAAAAACTGTAAAAACGTCGCTTTTGTACTATACTATTTAAGATATCCCATGCGGCGTCGTGACGCAAAGCAGAGATGAAATCGGGAGCACAAAGGAGAGAACTCGCATGGAGAGTGCCTTGTTAATTAAAGAATACCGTGCAGGCGTTATGGAATGCGCCCATTACGGACACATAAGTATTACGGATGAGTATGGCCGAATCGTATACTCGGCTGGTGACCCTCATTTTAGAGCGTTCACTCGCTCATCTGCCAAACCTTTTCAAGCCATTCCAGGTATTCGGGCAGGAATTGCCAGTCACTATGACCTATCAGCACAGGAGATAGCCATTATGTCCTCTTCGCATCGTTCGGAACCGGAACACATTCGGGTGCTGGAGCAGTTATCCGGTAAGATCGGATTGGGAGAAGAATGCCTGATTTGTGCACCAAGCTATCCGCTTAATGAAGAAAGCCGTAATCAATGGTTACGTGGACAAGGAGAGAAACGGCGTATCTTGCACAACTGCTCCGGAAAACATCTGGGAATTCTGGGGTACAGTCAGATGAAGCAGGTTGATCTGGGCAGTTACGCTGAACCGGATCATCCGGTGCAACGGGAAATTCTTGAAACCTTTGCCGACCTGGCAGGTATTGAGGAAAAAGAGATTGAGATTGGGACGGATGGCTGCGGCTTTCCGGTATTTTCTTTGCCGTTGTCGGCATTGTCGAACGCTTATCTGAAGCTCGCGTGTCCGGATCTTATCGCTGATCCTTCCACAAGAACAGCTGTAGAGACCATAACATCAGCTATGAATGAACATCCATTGATGGTAGGTGGCACGGAGCGTGTAGATTCAGTGCTGCTGGAAGACGATAACATTGTAGCGAAGGGTGGATTCAAGGGGGTATTCGGATTTGGTCTGAAAAAAGAAAGACTGGGAATCACCTTCAAGGTTCTTGATGGTTCCGAGGAAGAGTGGGCTTTCATTACCCAATCCATCCTGAAACAGATTGGTTATTCCAATGAGAGAACCATTGCACGATTGGCTGAAGTGTTCCCTTCGGACATCCGAAATGATGCGGGTACCCTTGTAGGTCATGCAGATAGTGAGTTCATGCTCCACTCACTTGAAGATAGCGTATAACCTTAAGAAGGGGCGTGATTAGAGTTGCCGGACCCCGGGTAAAGATGACATACCAACTGGTATTCATCTATACAATTCATATACACGCATGGACTGCCGCGGTAATGTGGCAGCTCTAAACCCTTGGAGGTGGATGAACATGATTAAAGTGGTGACATCGGAAGAAAGGCACACGTCGGATCGAGGTTGGATACACAGTGAATTCAGCTTTTCCTTTGCGGATTATGATGATCCAAGCAATGCCCATTTTGGCTGTCTGCTGGCTCATAATGAGAACACGCTGATGCCGCAAGAAGGCTTTAAGAAACATCCACATCATGATCTTGAACTTGTTAGTTATGTCATATCAGGTACACTCAAACATACGGATAGTATGGGGACAGAACAATTGCTTGAACCGGGTACGGTCCAGGTAATGAGTGCGGGTACGGGAGTGGAACATTCCGAGACCAATCCGTCAGCGGATGAACCGGTACGTTTCCTTCAGATGTGGTTCTTGCCATCGGAGCGTATGCTGAAACCTTCCTATGCGAATCGGAGAATAGAGCCGCAGGAGCATTTGAATCGTCTATGTCCAATTGTATCCGGGCAAGGGGGCGAGGGAAGCGAAGGCGCATTGTCTATTTCCCAGGATGTAACCTGTTACCTTTCCCGTTTGGAGTCCGGGAAGAAGTTGATGTACCCGCAACACGAAGATCGACGGACTCACCTTTTCCTGATCAGTGGACATGTAGAGATTCAATGTTCGGATGGCAACTTCAACCTCAAGCCGGGCGATGCCGCACGAATTCGCAAAAGCTGTGATCTGCAAATCACAAGCATGGACAGTGCACCTGCCGAATTTGTTCTGGTTGACCTGCCTTAAGGATATAAACCTAAGAAAAAGGACCTGTTCCCACGCTGATGTGGAAAACAGGTCCTTTTTACGTTTGCTAAGATTTACGAAGATTACCCAGTTCCGAAGCGACAGCTTCCACTTCAGAGATACTGAGATGTTCTTTGCTCAAAATCATTTCATACAGGTCAAACAGATCTTCATATTTCTCAAGTGGGAATGAAGAAGCTTGCATGGCGGCACCACTTGCCATACGAAGTTTGGTTTTGATCGCTTCAATCATATATTCCATATTGGCTGCTGTTGCTTGTGTTAAATCCATCGTTAAATTCATCCCTTCCGTATCGGAAACTCTTGTTATTGTATCATGATTGGAAGTGCTCAGGCCAATGCTTTTGCGGGGAAACCTAGCATCGGTTACAATGATGGATACAACAATCGATTTTCATGGAAACCTGAGTGTACTGGAGGGAACACAGCTTGGCAGCGTATAAGCGAGAAATGGTTCGCCATCAAGGAAGGGAAGTCCGCAAAGGCGTGCCTGCAGAGAATCTGGTTTTATTTTTCAAGAATATCCTCAAACTTCACGCTCCAGATGAAATCACGTTTGTCTGCATCGGTACCGATCGTTCCACCGGGGATGCCCTGGGTCCGCTTACCGGAAGTATCCTTCAAGAGAATGGAATAGGTAACGTAATAGGCACGCTGCTTTCCCCTTGTGATGCAGATACGCTGGAGAAGAAATTGACACTTATTCCTGCACACCATGCCATCATAGCGATCGATGCGTGTCTGGGTCCCAAGAATGCCGTAGGTACATACTATCTCTCGAATAACCCACTCATTCCGGCCCAATCAGTTGGAGGTAAGCTCCCTCCTGTCGGACAATACAGTCTGGCAGCTGTGGTTAATGCCAATGGACCAAGGCCTTATTCCATATTGCAGATGACCTCGCTTCACTTGGTCATGGAGATGTCCCGAACGATTGCAGACGCCGCAATTGAAGCATGGAAATGGAGACAAACGTTTCATTCATAAGATGTAGGCTTAATAATATACAACCTGAATTATTTAATTCGCGCAGAGAGAGGGATTCATATGGAAAAAGTGATGTGTGATGGAACAACGATTTGTTATGCCGAACAAGGTAAGGGAGAAGCACTCATTTTGCTCCACGGATACTGTGGCAGTTCATCGTATTGGGATGAGGTCGTACCTGAACTGGCACGCAGCTATCGCTGTATCGTACCTGATCTGCGTGGACACGGAAAAACAGATGCACCTGTAGGAAGTTATACCATCGAACAGATGGGCAACGATGTATTACAGTTGATGGATGAGTTAAATGTTGAAAAAGCGGTCCTTCTGGGACACTCGATGGGGGGATATATTGCGCTCTCGATTGCACAACGTCACCCGGAACGATTGAATGCATTTGGCCTGATTCATTCCACAGCCTATCCGGACAGTGAAGAAGCCAAGGAAAAACGCCTTCGCGCTGTATCCACCATTCAGACCGAAGGTATCGTTAATTTCGTAGATGGGCTAATTCCCGGCCTATTCGCGCCGGAACATGTGGAATCGCTATCGAAGCATGTCACACGTGTGAAGGAAATTGGTTACCAGACTGCTCCTCAAGGTGCGGTTGGTGCTGCACTTGCTATGCGTGAACGCCCGGATCGCCGCGATGTGTTATCCGCCACTCCTTTACCTGTATTGCTGGTAGCAGGAGAGAAGGATGCTGTTATCCCGCCAGAACGTACATTTACAAGTGACAAGCCGCATATCGTGCAAGCTGTTATCCCGGGTGCGGGTCATATGAGCATGTATGAAGCTCCTGAAGAATTAATTCAGGTCATTAAGCAATTTATGTCTGGATTATCGAAGTAATCAATGAAGTGATTTATGTTGATTTTAATAGAATATAGTTTGGTCTCTGGATGATTCTACCCTCTCGTGGAGGAGGGGACCCAGTTCCATTCTAGCTGAACCCCTGTAAAGTCCCTCTGGGATAGCAGGGGTTCAGTGTGTTTATGGACAGGAGCATAGACGTGGGCGTCTTGTTTTTGGCTTTTTGTCATGTCATGAATTAAAATAACTACAATAGGACGATATGAGATGAGAACGATTGAATGTATACGGTCGAATGATGTGAGGGGGCATACAGCATGTTCAGAAAAGATTATCTGCTCCGCATGATGGAGGAAATGACGGAAGCCATTGGCAAAGTGTTCACGCTCAAACAGCAACGTAAGCATACCGAGGCTTTGTCCGAACTGGATGAGCTGATGCGCAGGCAGTTTGGGTTGAATTTATCTTTACTAAACTCAATGCCAGCAGAGGATGTTATTGAAATGTTCCGTTTTCGCGGAATGATTGAGGTAGACAATCTGCAGCAAGCTGCGAGGCTGATTGAAGAAGAGGCTTATATTTATCAAGAGAAGGCCAAAGTGGAAGGCATAAAAGATCAGGAGAGAATGGACGCAGAGGATGAGGCTGTCATTCGATTGATGAGATCCCTTCATTTTTACCTGTATGCATTGAATCATGGCGCGAATCCCCAGTTATTGAATGCACCGGAACGGGTGAAGGATGTATTGGGTCTTACGAAAGAATATGAACTTCCTGCCCGGTCTGAAAGACAGCTTGCCCTCTATCATGAACAACAAGGACGTTACGACCAGGCAGAGAACAGTTGGTACAGATTGCTCCAGCTTGGTGATGAATTCCCGGTGAGCTACCGAGATGATGTACAGGCGTTCTATGAAAGGTTGAGCCAACTCACGGATGAACAGCTGGAGCAGGGAGGTTTGCCACGTAACGAAGTTAAAGAGGGGTTAGCTGAACTAAGTCGTCAAGAGATGAACTCATAAAATATGGATTGGATCAATGCTTGTTACATGCCTTTACTTGGAGAGGAAACGGAATTATGGTATGGTAACGGTTGACCAAACCAAACCGAAAGTGAGATGTACCCCGTGGATTCATTGCGAAAGCTTATACAAGACATCTTTGAACAGAATTCGCTGATTACAGCGACCTGGAGCCAGCTGCGCAGACGGGACAATGTCTCGTATACCAAAGTGCAAGTCAAGCCGGTGACACTGAAGAATCAGCTGCATTATCAATTTGCATTTCATTATAACAACAAAGTGCTGCACGAGAATTTGACTCCGGCTGAAGCGGCTGAGCGCATGACTTTGTTATGCGAAGAGACGTTTCGTCAAGGGCTGCTCTGTACGACCGAGGCAGACTATCAAATTTTGATCAGCAAAAAATATAAAGTATCCATTTTGACCAAATCTGCTTCCAAAACTGCGGTGGATCTGTCGCATAATCGCAAGAAGCAATATGTATTGGAAGAAGGTGTACCTGTATCGTTCCTCGTTGAACTTGGTATTATGAACGAAGAAGGTCGTGTGCTGGCTCGTAAGTATGACAAGTTCAGACAGATCAACCGTTTCCTCGAAATGGTGCAGGATGTTATTCCGCATCTGCCGGAGGGGCGTCCACTGACCATCGTTGATTTTGGTTGCGGCAAGTCTTATCTGACATTTGCGTTATATCATTATCTGTCTGTACAACAACGTCGTTCACTCAAGATTATTGGGTTGGACTTGAAGGCAGATGTAATTGAACACTGTAATGACCTGGCTAATCGATTGCATTATGGCGATCTGAAGTTTCTGGTTGGAGACATCGCGGACTACGATGAATTGAACGAAGTGGATATGGTTGTCACGCTTCATGCCTGTGATACAGCTACCGATGCTGCTTTGGAGAAGGCGGTTCGTTGGGGAGCTTCTGTTATTCTGTCTGTTCCTTGCTGTCAGCATGAACTGTTTGATCAAGTAGAGGCTTCCGTGATGAATCCGTTGTTGTCCCATGGCATCCTCAAGGAACGTTTTTCCGCATTGGCTACGGATGGGATTCGTGCCAAGTTGCTTGATCTGATGGGATACAAGACACAATTACTTGAATTCATCGATATGGAGAATACGCCCAAAAACATATTGATTCGTGCTGTTCGCGGTCAGGCGGGCGAAGTGACGGAGATGTGGAATGAATATACGGCTTTCCGTGATTTCATTCATGCCGATCCATATTTGGAGCGGGCTTGTGCGGATTTGCTTCCTGCGGATGGCAAGCAGGTTATCGGGAAATCAAAATCGAGCAAAGAAACCGTTCAAGATTCCGCAAATTGCGATCTTTGCTGAGTGTGCCAATGCCAAACCAGGGACATACTGCAATTAGGGTCTCTGATTGTAAACTTCAATAGAGTGCACATGCATTGTAGCAAGCAACATCATAACTGTCAGATATATATCAGGCAGAAGGGACCCGTTATCGGGATCTTCTGTCTTTTTGTTATGCATGCATATGGAGCGGAGAAAGGAGGGGGATAAGGATGAAGAATAGGACAATGGACAAGGGAGTTGTAAGGTATAGACGAGGGTATGCGGCGAATGAGGAAATGATGGAACAGGCGTTTGACGGGTTTCGCCATGGAGCTATCAAGACCGAAGTGTCAGGGAGTTTTTCTCAAAGTGTGAGGTGTATACGTTATTCAGGATCGGGTTGGACTGTTGGGTTGGGCATACTCTCCATTGTCTTGCTGCTTGCAGGATGTCTGAGTCGGGGATTGTATTATTCAGCGGATCTGTACCCTGTCCTTTTGATCGCAGCAGGAAGCGTATTCATCCTGTTTTTTCTTTTCCTTGTCGGTATTCGTCCACAGAAGGAGAGTGAACGAATACCCGTGTCATTAGGACGAGGGCAGGGGGACATCGAACGAATCGTTGAGAAAATCTTTCGATTTTCGGGAATGTGGCGGGTGTTGTGGCCGCTGGGGATGATGACATGTTATGGACTACATGCATGGGCAGGCTCGGTGAGTAAACAGGGCAGCATGGATGAGATGCTGCGTTGGAGCCTGCTTGCGCTGTTTACCCTGCTCACCGTAATACTGGCTGCGCGCACGGATGGTGCGCGTTGGTTAGCTTACGGTTGGCAGATGGCAGGCGGCTTGTTTGTGCTAAGCGGTATGCTTGCCGTGTGCGGGATATTGCCTCTGCCCTTCGGGGTGATGCGGACTGCTGACCCCGAGATCAGCTCCGCCGGAGCAAGGCTCGGCGGATTATTGCAGTACCCTAATGCGTACGGTGCCATTGTTGGCATGTACGCATTGGAGCGGCTGATAGCCGCCGCGCGAGTCATAGCCCGGCCTGTGCCGGCCGGGCGACTCATCGCGGCAGTGCTGCCGCTCATGCCCGCGCAAGCCGCGCTCCTGCTGAGCGAGTCGCGCGGCGCTTGGCTGGCGACCGGCTGCGCCGCGGTCGCCGCCTTTGCTTTGCAGCGGCGCGGTGCCCGCCTGCCGCTGCTGCTGGCCATGGCCGCGCCACTAGCGTGCGCGGCCTGGCTGTACCGCCAGCTGGCTGCTGCCCAGCTGGCGCCTGCACCTGTGCCCGGCCTGCTGGCACTGGCCGGGGCATGGGCAGCTGCGCTGCTCGGCACGCTGCTGCTGTGCCGCCTATGGCACAGCGGCGCCGCCAAGGCTCCGCGCGCCGCTGCCCTGACGGCCATCGTGCTGGCGGGGGCGGCCGCCGCACTGATGGCCATGGCCTCCACCGCCGATCGCCTGGCGGCGGGTGTCGGCACTGGGATGTCCCGCCTACAGATGTGGCGGGATGCCCTCCAGCTGTGGACCGAGGCCGCATGGCTTGGCCACGGGGGAGACACATGGCGCAACATGTTTCGCGCCATTCAATCCTCGCCTTATGTCGGAGGCGAGGTTCACAACGGCCTGCTTGATCTCGCCCTGGACACGGGCATGATCGGCATCCTGCTTGTCGCAGGGTGGTTTCTCCTCACCCTGCGAAGCATGTTTCATTTTGCACCACAGCTCATGCCATCCGTGCTTATTTTTGGCCTGCATGGGGCGATGGACTTTGACTGGAGCTTCACACTATTTTGGATGCTCTTCATCTGGCTCGGTGCTTGGGCAGCAGCATTGAAGACGGAAGCAGAGAGAGTCCACCGATCGGGCGGAACTGTGGAATACACTCCCTCCAGATCCATATGGGGATCTCAACCCAGATCTCTTTTTTTGCGATATTTACTAACCCAATCCCACCCAACAACTGTCCCGATGCGTTCCTTCTTTCATATTCTTCAACGAGTAACTGCTCGGCTAATAAGGGTATCCACAGTGATGATCATCCTTTTCTGGATTGGTGGGACAGTCTGGCTGACCTCCCAATATGCCGTAGCAGAAGTGCAATACCGTCAGGCAATGTCTGAACCGGATGGCACTCCAGCACAGAAGGTGCATCTTATGGCTGCCCTTCAGTCTAACCCGAATCGACCGGATATCGTGATATCCCTTGCACGATCTCTCCCGGGACGAGAAGCAGAATCACTCCTTTTGAACAGCCTGTCCCATTCCCCGATGCACCCTCAGATTTACATCGAACTGGGACGATTGGCGGCCCAATTCGGCGAAGGACAGCAGGCTGGAGAATATTTTGACCAAGCGATCGCATTGAATCGGTATGATGGCATTGGCCAATCCGCGGCTTTGTATTGGATGGAGCAGGCAGCGCGGCGAGAATGGAAGGCAGGATATAGAGATCGAGCCCGACAGACTGCCGCCGCTGGTGTCCAGATGTACGAACGGTACCAACTGTTGGCTGAGGAAGTGAAAGCAGGACACGTTCGCAATGACCGCCGTTTTGTAATTGAAGAACATGTTCAAAACTATGGAGAGAACCTGCGCAAGCTTGCTTCTGTTTCTTCTCCTTGAATCACTGCTGGATCTTGACGTTTACCCAAGCGATATAATAATGGATGTCAGCGTCTAAAAATTCTGGAAGTCCAAGCTGGCTGCTCCTTGCGGATGGGAGTACGATTTTCTAAGGAACACAGGACGTCTTATTTGGCCTTTAGCTCATCCTTTTAAATTGTAAGGAACATCAGACATGTTATTTACCTAAATCCCCTGACAAAAACGTTATAAAAGGCAAAAAATCCCGATATAACGTGTCTGAGATTCCTTAGATTTCTAAGAAGGCTTCAAATCCCTGAATAAGACGCCTCAGATTCGTTACCGCTCGTGGGGTTTAAGCATGAACAATTACTCGGTGTTTATGTTCATACTCCCTGTGGTGCTCATTGCTCCCTGTAGTGGTCGGCTCCATGCTCTGCTCCAACCGTAAGCCAGAGGACAATCCCAAATTCCACCCAGAGGGAAGCTTTTCATTCCTGCATTCCTACAGACGATATCCGCCAAATGCATGCTGAAACGCATCTTTTAATGGTTCAACATCTACTTCCCACATCACGGCGATCTCTGCACTGACATCCGTGTTCCACCACTCACATAATTTCTTGCGGTTGTCGCGATTCTCCCCAATCCAGAGCAGATTCGCAATCACCTTACCGTAATAATATTCTTCTGCCTGCTTCATCCGTTCGGGAGAGACATATACTTTTAACCTTTTGGCTGTCCGGTACAATTCCTTGCTGCATGCTCTGCGAATTCCTCTGGCGGAAGGAAGGTTTTGACCGGATTGCGTATGTTTGACCGGTGGAGAACCGGGTATTGACTTGTGTGACATCTTCTCACGCTCCTCTCCCCATACCATATGCGGACTGCTGCAAACGGGACACTATCCCAACCTCGTGAAGTAGCAACGTCCACAGCCCTGTGATAAAATAGGGACGAACATCCATGGTGCGGAGGGGCACCGCCAATCAGGATGGAGAAAGAGGGTTGAGATGGACTTTATTCATAACCTTGTTGGCCAATTGTTCGATTGGATTCAAAGTCTTGGGTACTTTGGAATCATGCTTGGATTAATGTTGGAAGTTATCCCAAGCGAAATTGTGCTGGCGTATGGAGGTTTTCTCGTTTCACAAGGTAATATCAACTTCTTCGGTGCTATGATTTTTGGTACGGTGGGCGGTGTGATTGCCCAGTTATTTATTTACTGGATTGGCCGTTATGGCGGCAGACCTGTACTTGAACGCTACGGTAAATACATACTCATCCAGAAAAAACACATCGACCATTCCGAGGAGTGGTTTCGCAAGTATGGTACAGGTGTCATTTTCACGGCGCGTTTTGTTCCGGTGGTAAGACATGCCATCTCCATCCCGGCTGGCATCACGAAAATGCACACAGGCAAATTCATCTTGCTTACTACACTCGCTGTTATACCCTGGACTGCATTGTTTATATATTTAGGGATGATTCTTGGGGATCAATGGAAGCATATTGATGAGAAAGCGGCGCCATATGTTATGCCTATTTTGCTTGTCGCTCTCGCCCTTATGATCGTTTATGTACTTATTAAATGGATGAATGTTCGTAAAAAGAAAGGAAGTGTCTAGTCATGGGTAAACCCAACTTGTCTCACAAATTCGGTAAAGGTCTGCCACCGAAGGATTTTATCGAAAGTATGACCAAGAACCAAAGTGAATTCCAGGCCAACTATGATAGCTTTACTTGGTCGAACGAAGAGGATCGTGAGTTTTTTGAGAGTCTGAACCATCGCGATGATCTGCGTGTGTTAATTCTGGCTGCTGACTGGTGTGGGGATGTTGTACGTAATATTCCAGTTGTGTTTCAGGCGCTTGAAATTTCAGGAATCCCAACGGAAGTTCTGATTATGGAGAACCATCCTGAAGTGATGGATGAGTTCCTGACGATGGGTGGCCGTTCCGTGCCAGTCGTTATTTTCACAGATACTGGTGGACATGTGCTCGGTCAGTGGGGACCTCGTCCGCAGCATGTACAGGAAGTTATGATAGAATTCAAACGCCTTAATCCGGATCGTGAAGCAGCAGATTATCAAGAGAATTTGGCTGTAGCTCGTCAAGAGATTGGTAAACGTTATGGGGAAGGAACGGAGTCACATGCGGCCATTATCCGTGAGCTGCGTGAACTGATTTCGGGTTACTAAGCCGATATGCTTAACATTCGTACGTTTACACTAGGCCCGCTTCAGACCAATGCGTATCTTCTACAAGGAGATGATCCAGGTAAAGCCGTCATTATCGATCCAGGCATGAATCCGGGGCCGCTGCTTAAAGCGATCCAAGACATGGAGATTGAAGCCATTCTCCTCACGCATGCTCACTTTGATCATATGGGCGGGGTCGATGAGATCCGTAAATTGAAGGGCTGTCCCGTTTATCTTCATGACTTGGAGAGTGACTGGCTTACCACCCCGAAATTAAATGGATCCTTGAATTGGCCGCAGGCGACACCACCGCTTTCGACAGATCCTGCTGAATATGCCATGGACGAAGGACAGAAGCTGAATCTGATTGGACATACGTTCAAAGTGTTCCATACACCTGGACATTCACCAGGCAGTGTAAGTTTGCTTTGTGAGAACGATCTATTCGCCGGTGATGTGCTGTTCCGCATGGGTGTGGGCAGAACGGATCTCACGGGAGGACGTGAACGGGATTTGATTGATTCGATCCAGAACAAGCTGTATACCTTTGGCGATGAGGTGAAAGTGTACCCAGGCCATGGCCCAAAAACGACCATTGGTTATGAGAAACAGAACAATCCTTACGTGTCTGCAAGATAATCCGACATGTTATGTGAAGAAAGTCTGGACAAGTGACAACTTTTTCATTAGAATAGCAATTAGTTGTTACAAGCGTTAAGGCATCATCTAACTGAAGTAATACCAAGAAACACCCAACCTCGCGAAGCACGCAGACTGTGGTCTATACCCGGTTTGCGTTCTTTTTTTGTTTTCAGCCCCTTTTTATCACAGAATTAGCCTTTTTTACGCTACATAGAGATGCAAGATGCGCTTCATCACAAGCCAGTTTGAGACAATAGCAAGTACAGATTGATTTAGAAATGATGAGTTTAAGAAAAATAGTATATAAGTTGAACTAATCATTTACACAATAACGGAGAGGACAGAAAAAAACTGAAAAAGCGAAGCTACAAGCTTTCTGCAAGAAAGCTACTTCGAAAGCATACACTTCGCCTAAAAGCTTTCTGAAAGAAAGCTGCATCGGAAGCATACGCTATCCCCGGATTTTCCCTTTAAGAAAAGGGAATCAAAAAATCCGGGGATAACAGCGATTGGAAGGTTATTCTGTCATCGTAGTGTCAGTGTAAATAATCTTTAGTTCAACTTATATAGATCATGAGAGTGGGGAATATCAAAGTGGAGAAAACAAGAGTTATTCCGTTGAATCAGCGTGTCGAGTATCCGATTATTGAAGAAAACCGTCACACAATAGAAAGTGGGAAAAGAGAAACGGGTACTGAGCGAGCTTTAATACATAACCCTGGCGTGACCAATGAAGTGATGAAGTCTCAGCAGAATATATGGACAAGCCGTGTTTTAAGAAACGGAGCCCGCAACCAACCGTGGTTCGACAAGCTGCAAGATTACCGGAATCAAGTCTGATTGCCCGGGAAATTGTCGGGTTTAATTTTTTTTTGATTCCATTGAACCTTTCTACAGAGTCAGTCGTATTAACTCCAGATTGAACGGGAAGCAGGTGATGATCATGATAAAGGCAGCTGAGCTGGAAGAGGTACGCAGAGCAGTATCGGGAGACGATAGCGCACTCGCAGCGTTGTTGCAGCGTCACTACACGTTTGTGTATAAATATCTTGTCAAAGTTACGATGGACGCTAACCTTGCAGAAGAGACGGTGCAGGATACAATGATTCGTTGTATGGAAAATATCCATCGATATGATGGCACGTCTGCCTTTTCATCATGGATGATCACCATTGCGACCCGCATCTATATCGACAAGACAAGACGTAAGAAGAGAGAACAGAACTGGCTTGCTCTCATCCGGGATCAGGCTGTACGTCGATTCCGCTGGCAGCTTGAGAGTCGGAATGAAGAATGGACAGATGTCATGGATGCGATGACAAGGCTGACACCCGAGCATCGTGTGGCAGTGCTGCTGAAGCATTATTATGGATACGGGTATGACGAGATCGGGGAAATGCTGGGTATTCCTGCGGGAACGGTGAAGTCACGCACAGCTTATGGTCTCCGTCAGTTAAGAAAGGAGCTGGAACAGGGATGAGCAGATCAGATGATGCACAAGAACAAGAAGTTGTAGAACGATTGCAGCAACACATGAAAGTGCTGGATGATGCATTTGAGCCGACAAGTATTCCTTCTTTGGGTGCACTTGAAGCCCAAGTCAGAGAACGGAGACAGATCAGACGCCGAACCAATTGGATCGAGATGATATGTTTCTGGTTGGTTGGATTGCTTGTCATTACGTTCGGGGCATTATTTCTCGTATCTGCTCCAGCTCTATATTTAGGTATCCAGGCTCTTGGTACAGCTGTTGCGGTGATTTTGGCTGTGATCTGGGCCGGACGGCGCCGGAAGGAGGTTCGTCATGAATAAAATGCATTATTCATTGGATGAAATTTCTCCACTATGGCTTATATTGCTTGGCATTTTCCTCCTGGTTCAGGGCACATGGATCTTTCAGGACGCACGCAGACGTGGACGTTACCCTTGGTTATGGGGATTATGGGGAATCACAGGATTCCCCACGCCGCTCATCATATATTGGTTTGTCGTAATTCGATCACAACGCAAGCCAGGTGGACGAAGTCAGAAATAACATCATTTTAAAAATGGAAAAAAAGATTTTGCACAAATATGTTGTTTAATTCTAGTATTCCTAGACATCGTTATTCTTTTCTAGTAGACTATACAAATAAATATTAAGATAGACTACCAGGAGGTTAGACGATGCTGCGATTAGGAGAGAAGGTTGTCATCGTCGCGGATGCGTTTGAGCAGAATCTTCCTGTGGGGGAATATGGTTTCATCATCGCTTATGACCGGAATCCGGACAATGCGTTCGATTACGTGCTTCGAGTGCCGCAGGTGAATCGGAACTTTTTTGTTCCATCCGGCGACGTCGATCTGGAAGAGGTTCTGCTGAAGCAGGAAGCTGAGCGGGTCGAGCGAGAAGCGTTGATAGATTACGCCCTTGCGACACACAATGAGAAGCTGTTTCATCATCTGATGAACGGAGATTTTCAAGCTGTGGAAGAGGAAGAGGAAACCGCGAACGATGTTATGTCACAGGCGGATTTTATAAAGCAGGTTAATCTGCGTGCATGGATTTAGAATTTGAGGAGTCGGCTGATGCCGGCTCTTTTTTATATTATAAGTTTGTTTTTAGCTTCCCGGATGCCTGTCAGGTCATTTGCATTGAATTGTCGAACTATCTCACCTATAATGAAAAAAGTTATCTTGAGACTTTAGCCCGTTAAACGAGCGATTCGTTTCAGGTCGTTTCGGGAATCAGAACGAATGAAGGAGGCATCCGCTAATGAGTATTTCGAATAATGACGTTCAGCATGTGGCCAAGCTGGCCCGACTCAACTTGACTGCTGAAGAAGAACAGACCCTGACAGGTCAGCTGAACGCGATTTTAAAATATGCAGAAAAGCTGAATGAGCTGGATACGGAAGACATTGAACCTACCACTCATGTTCTGCACGTAAGCAATGTCATGCGTGAAGATGAGACCAAAGAAAGCCTGTCGATTGAACAGGTGATGCGCAATGCACCGGAAGAAGAAGACGGGCAGTTTAAAGTGCCTGCTGTAATGGAATAACGGATAACCGGAAGGAGGACAAAAACTGTGAGTTTATTTGAACAATCGTTGCCTGAGTTACATAACAAGCTGCATGCCAAAGAGTTGTCGGTCAGCGATCTGGTGGATCAGGCGTATCAGAACATTGGCGCGCATGATGATAAAGTTAAGGCATATTTGGCACTGGATGAAGAACAAGCACGCGCTCGTGCACGTCAACTGGATGACCGTCTGGTGAGTGGCGAGGAGAAAGGTTTGCTTTTTGGTCTGCCTGTAGGTATTAAGGATAACATCGTTACGAATGGACTGCGCACGACGTGCGGCAGCCAATTCCTTCGTAACTTCGACCCGGTGTATGACGCGACAGTTGTCGAGAAATTGAAAGCTGCGGACACCGTAACTATTGGTAAACTCAACATGGACGAATTCGCCATGGGCGGCTCCAATGAAAATTCAAGTTTCTCCCCTGTACGTAATCCATGGGCACTTGATCGTGTTCCAGGAGGTTCCAGCGGTGGTTCTGCAGCAGCTGTGGCTGCGGGAGAAGCATACTTCACGCTTGGATCAGATACAGGTGGCTCCATCAGACAGCCTGCTTCGTATTGCGGTGTTGTTGGATTGAAGCCGACGTACGGACTTGTTTCCCGCTTTGGTTTGGTAGCATTTGCATCATCTTTGGATCAGATTGGTCCTTTGACGAAAAATGTTGAAGATTCTGCTTATGTATTGCAAGCCATTGCTGGTTATGACGCCAAAGATTCGACATCTGCAAAAGTAGAAATCCCGGATTATTTGAGCGGACTGACAGGTGATGTCAAAGGGCTTCGCATTGCTGTTCCGAAGGAATACATCGGTGAAGGCGTCGATCCACAAGTGAAAGAAACGGTTTTGTCTGCATTGAAAGTTCTTGAAGGGCTCGGGGCAACATGGGAAGAAGTATCCCTTCCGCATACCGAATATGCGGTAGCTACGTATTACCTGCTGGCATCTTCAGAGGCTTCTTCGAACCTGGCTCGATTTGATGGTGTACGTTATGGCGTGCGTGCAGACAATCCGGACAACTTGCTGGATCTGTATCATCAGTCCCGTAGCCAAGGCTTTGGTCCCGAAGTGAAACGGCGTATCATGCTCGGAACGTATGCCCTCAGCTCGGGTTACTATGATGCCTATTATCTGAAAGCACAGAAGGTACGTACATTGATCAAACAGGATTTCGACAATATATTTGCCAAATATGATGTCATTATTGGACCAACTGCACCAACTACGGCGTTCAAACTGGGTTCACAGGTGGATGATCCACTTACAATGTACTTGAACGATATTCTAACGATTCCAGTCAATCTGGCTGGTGTACCTGCTGTTAGTATTCCATGTGGATTCTCGGATGGATTGCCTGTTGGTCTGCAGATTATCGGTAAAGCCTTTGATGAAACAACCGTATTGCGTGTAGCGCATGCGTTTGAACAAAATACAGAATTCCACAAGCAGCGTCCGCAGCTGTAGACTGCCCGGAACGGAGGAATATAGAAATGTCCGCATCTAAATATGAAACGGTCGTTGGACTTGAAGTCCACGTGGAGTTGCATACCAACTCCAAAATTTTCTGTGGCTGCTCCACAGCTTTTGGAGCTCCACCGAACACGCATACCTGTCCGGTCTGTCTCGGACATCCGGGCGTACTGCCTGTTTTGAATCGTCAGGCGGTAGACTACGCCATGAAGGCAGCGATGGCCCTCAATTGTACGATTGCTGATGTCAGCAAGTTTGACCGTAAAAACTACTTTTACCCCGACTCACCAAAAGCCTATCAGATCTCGCAATTCGATCAACCGATTGGTGAGAACGGCTGGATTGATATCGAAGTGAATGGTGAAACGAAACGAATTGGCATCACACGTCTTCACTTGGAAGAAGATGCAGGGAAGCTTACGCATATCGATGGCGGATACGCTTCTTTGGTGGACTTCAACCGTGTCGGTACGCCGCTCGTGGAGATTGTATCCGAACCTGAGATTTCTTCTCCGGAAGAAGCACGTGCGTATCTTGAAAAATTGCGCGCAATCATGCAGTACTGTGATGTATCAGACGTGAAGATGGAAGAAGGTTCACTGCGTTGTGACGCCAACATCAGTTTGCGTCCACATGGACAGGAGAAGCTGGGAACAAGAGCCGAGCTGAAAAACATGAACTCCTTCCGTGGTGTTCAACGTGGTCTCGAATATGAACAATATCGTCAAGCTGAAATTTTGGATGATGGCGGTGAAGTGGTTCAGGAGACGCGTCGCTGGGACGAGGCGCAAGGAAAAACACTGTCGATGCGTGGTAAGGAACAGGCGCATGACTACCGTTATTTCCCGGACCCGGATCTCGTGAAGCTGCATATTGATGCAGCCTGGAAAGAGCGCATCAAGGCTACCATACCTGAGCTCCCAGACGAGCGTAAAGCCCGTTACACGGCTGATTATGGGTTACCTAGCTATGATGCAGAGGTTATTACTTCATCCAAGGCTATAGCTGATCTTTTCGAAGATAGCTTGAAATTCACTCAGGATGCCAAATCCGTATCCAACTGGATCATGGGCGACCTGCTGGGTTACCTGAATACGAGCAATCTTGAGGTGACTCAAGTCCCACTGACAGGCCAAGGTCTGGGTGAGATGATCGGATTGCTGGAGAAGGGCACCATTAACAGCAAAATCGCCAAAACGGTATTCAAGGAAATGCTGGAGAGCGGCAAGCTTCCACAGCAGATCGTTGAAGAGAAGGGTCTTGTACAGATTAGTGATGAAGGTGCCATTCTTGCCATCGTTGAGCAGGTTGTGGCGAATAATCCTCAATCCGTGGAAGACTATAAAGCTGGTAAACAAAAAGCCATTGGCTTCCTTGTTGGTCAGGTTATGAAAGAAAGTAAAGGCAAGGCGAATCCCGCTCTAGCCAACCAACTGCTTGCAGATGTGCTGAACCGCTAATCCTTCCGGTGAGGCCGGACAGAAAGAGGCTCGTCCCTGTGACAGCCTCTTTTTGGTATTGATAGATACAAATGTATTTCGGACGGGGGAAATGATATGAACATTCAACCATTGTCACTGAGTGATCTGGAGACGTTGGGACAGTTATGGAGACTACAACATGTGGCCTATCGATTGGAAGCCGAAATCATCGGATTTCAGGAGATTCCTCCTTTGATGGATACGATGGAGACACTTCGGGATTGTGGAGAGAGTTTTTATGGTTGCATCCATGATGACGGAGAGCTTATCGGGGCTGTCGCTGTAGCGGAGGAAGAGGAGAACACACTGACCATTACACGAATGATGGTGCACCCGGATCACTTTCGCAAGGGAATTGCGGCATCTTTGATGACGTATGTGTTGGTACAGCATGCGGATCTTCCGCGTTATATCGTCTCCACAGGAACGCTGAATCAACCTGCAGTGAATCTGTACACCAAATTTGGTTTTAATCCCGTGGAAGTCACACAGATTGCACCTGGAGTGGAATTAACGACTTTTCACAAGAATAAACTTTAATAATATGAACAACTTGAGGAGGAATACCGACTTTGGGCGATCCATGGTTCATTGATGAGTGGCACATTTTATTACGATTATTGCTGGCTATGCTGCTTGGAGGGCTCGTAGGCCTGGAGCGGGAACGGTCCAATCATGCTGCCGGTTTGCGTACCCATATCCTGGTATGTCTTGGCTCTGCACTAATTATGATGTTGTCTGTTTATGGCTTTAAAGATTTTGCTAATGAATTAAACGTAAGGATCGATCCAGCACGTCTGGCTACTGCTGTAATTACTGGTGTCGGATTCCTGGGAGCAGGGACCATTCTCTTCACGGGAAAATCCATTACTGGACTGACTACAGCTGCTTCAATCTGGGTTGTTGCAGCTATTGGGCTTGCAGCAGGTGCAGGATTCTTTTTTGCCTCTATCGTATCCACCGTTCTGGTATTGCTTAATCTCTGGGTCTTTAACAAATTAGAGCTGAGGTATTTACGAGGGAACAAGATGCATGTTGTTACACTTCATACTTTGTCAGAACCAGGTTGTCTCGAACAACTGTCTTCATGTATGGAGCAGGAGAAGATCAAAATTCGTAAAATCACCGTGAATGAACAAGACCTGGCATATGCAGAGATGATATCGGTTGAACGCAAAATTGAGATTGTGCTGCATGTTCAGGTACCGCATGATTTCCAAACGGTAGGCTTGGTATCCAAGTTAAGAGAATGGGAACACGTTACCAAGGTGTCGATCGAATAAATGAATTACAACCCTCCCCAGGCCAGTAGTGCCGGAGGGTTTTTGGTCATATCCATATTTCTTCCAGTTACTCTCCTTGCTCTTTAGGGTACTATCTAACCAAATGCATGAAGAGCGGAAGGTCAGATCAGAAGAGAGGAGTATGTTATGAAACGTAGACGTCAATCGAACCAAAAGACCCGTACAGTCCAGACCAAACCGGTCAGGAATCGGACGCACAAGTTTATTGCGGGATTACTGAGTGCCATTATTCCTGGTCTGGGTCATATTTATCTGAGGTTGTACATGAGAGGTTTGACCTTTATGCTGCTTGTTTTGCTTGATCTGTCAGCAGTGTTGTACTTCTCATCTATTGGTATACAGATCAATGTGCCATTGCTCATCTTACTGGCTTTGTGTATTCCGGTTATTTACTTTTACAATGTATATGATGTGTTGCAATCTGCGGATTGGGTCATGATGCGCAGACGTAGAGCAGTAACCCAGGCAACTTCGGACAAGCCGCTATCCAATGAACGTTCTATACGAGATGCAATGATGGTCTGGGAGAGAGGCATATCGTTCGGATTACTCCTGATTGTGGGAGGATCATTGATGGTGCTGTTCTTTCGCAAACCACGCTGGTTTCAAGAGCTCCTGGCCGTGTACGGCGGGTATTCATTTGCGGTTCTCATGATCGTAGGAGGTTTGCTCCTGTTCGGGCGTGAATTCTGGGTGATGTTGAACAAGAAAAAAATGTAGTCGAAACGATACAAGGGGGGAACGTGATGAACCGTAAAGTCCGGGTTGGCCGCTATACGGCTGCCGCCTTAATCATAGCGGTCGGTGTGCTGTTGATTTTGGATAAACGGTGGGGAACTGACTATGTATATGAGATGGCGGACTGGTGGCCATTTTTGCTCGTTGTTTTAGGTGTTGAATATATTGTGCTATTCCTGTGGACACGCAGAAGAAACAAGGTGCAATCGGATAACCCGAGCAATCCTGAGGAGCAAATCAAAGTACGTTTCAGACCCGATGCCAAAGGCATTCTAACCTCACTGATTTTGGCGGCTTCCGTATTTATCGTCACCGAGCAGGATCACTACATGCACTTATGGAATAGAGTGAGTCTAAATCTCGGAGCGGCATCCATGGACTACAGTCAAGCGGCAGGGTATATGGAGGATAAGGGTACAATTCGTGTACCTGTTGGAATGGATACGTCAGATCTTGTGGTAGAAGGTGTGAACGGAGATATCTCGGTGCAACGGGGAGACACGGAGGAGATTGAAGTACGAACCGTGATCTGGGTAGATCAGACGACGGAAGTACAGGCGAAGGCCGTAGCAGATGCCTCTTTTGTGGAGACCGACGGTACGAAAGTGATTCATATCAAAGCTACAGGCAAGACGTATGGGGACAATGAGAAAACACAGCCGCGTATGAATCTTACCATTACGATTCCGGATGATCGTCGCTTTAATCTGGATATTCGAACTTCCAATGGAGCCATATTATTAAACCGTCCGGAAGCGATTAGTACCATACTCGCCGAAACGGGTAATGGACGTATCCGAATTACCAATGCGGTTGGGGATATCTCAGGAAAGACGTTGAACGGGGATGTCATTGTAGCTAATGCCATTGGTAATGTGGATCTGGACAGTAACCGTGGAGACATGAAGGCTCGGGGTATTTCCGGCGATGTAGATCTTACTACTCAAGTGGGAAGTATCAGTATCGCGGACTCCGTTGGTGAATTCACCGCAGAGACACGCAACGGCAATATTACGCTGGATGGAGCCAATCTGGGAATCAAAGCCCAATCGCTTAATGGCAGTATTAACATCGTATCTGCCAAAGTCGGAGGGGACTGGGATGTATACAGTGCGGTGGGAGCCATTAACGTATTACTTCCTGATCGTGGAGACTACAGTCTTGCAGGTTCCAGCAGTTATGGAGATCTAAGTACGGATCTGCCTTTCAAAGTACAGAATAAAACCATAGAAGGCCAGCTCGGTGAGGGTGAATACAGAGTCAAAATCGAAGGAAACAGCGATCTATCCATTCACCGGAATCCGGCTGTATCTACGCCTGAAACAACCACAACCGATTCTGAAGATACGGCTGAAGATCTGGAACAGACTACCGAGGACGGAGCAAATTCCCAGGAGGATTCTACCGAGGTTCCTTGACTGCCGCGTTGACAATAAACTTGTAATCGCCGTACAATAAATGTACACTGGCAAGATTACACGGCATGAAAGATGGATTGTCGTTCTTCATGGCCGGGAATCAACTCTGTGCGAGGAGACAGTATCTTACTCTTCACCAGAGAATGAAAGGTAAGGCGGTGGGTTTTATGGCAACACGTGTCCAACATGCGTTGGAGCATCTGAAAACGACCGGTGTCCGTATTACACCCCAGCGTCATGCCATATTGAACTATCTGATGGAATCTATGGGGCATCCGACAGCCGATGAAATTTACCGAGCCCTTGAACCCCAATTTCCCAGTATGAGCGTGGCAACGGTATATAATAATTTGAAGATGTTTCTGGAAGCTGGCATGGTCCGGGAATTGACATACGGAGATAATTCAAGTCGCTTCGATGCCAATGTGACGGATCATTATCATGTTATCTGTGATCAATGCGGCAAAATTGAAGACTTCAGCTATCCTTCACTCAAAAGTGTAGAACTTCAGGCGGAGTCTAGTACAGGATTCGAAGTACACGGTCACCGATTGGAAGTATATGGCGTTTGCAAAAGTTGCAGGGATTAAGAGAGTTGAATTACAATATTAACGTGCAGAATTCAGTATGGATTCTTCACGTTTTTTTTTTAGCATTTATGCAAAACACTCATTTTCATAACAACTTATGCGTACATCCTTATGATCCAGCATAATTAATGGAGGTAGACGTTTGGGTAGAAAAAGCAGATACACACGTCAGAAGAGACGTTCATTTTGGCCCGGTTTTCTCGGGGCTTGTCTGATCGCTGGGGGGGCTTACTGGCTTATAACGAATGTATGGTTGAACCAGACCCATGAAGACCCCGATTGGGTGGGAAGAAGCCAGCCTATTTTTGTAGATGGGCAACTGATGGATGGAGACGCTCTGGGTACAGGAGATCAACTCAAGTTGCCCGTAAAGGTGCTGCAAGAAGCAGTTGATGCGGGCATACGTTACGAACCAGAGTCGGGCGATATCATTATTGCCTCCTCTCAGCGAGTTCTCCATATGAAAGAGGACAGCACACAAGCAGAACTTAATCACAAAGATTACCCTATGACGGTTAAGCCTGAGGTGAAGGATGGGGAAGCATACATTCCGCTCAAACCATTGAAGGAAGTGTACGGCATCGCCATACAGGAAGATTTGGTAACAGGTGCTGTACTGCTGATGCGTGGAGGAGACACGATACAATATGCTGAGATTGATACGTTGTCATCCAAAGCGGACAAGACGGTGCCGTTATATAAACGTGGGGGTGAATCCTCACCAATCATTGCCGATATGGAAAAGGATGCACGGGTACGTGTATGGCAGACGGGTGATGAACAGAGTTATGTTCAACTCGATAATGGATATGCCGGATATGTAGATAATGACCATATTGCACTCACGGAGAAAAAGAAGGTGGACACGCCCAAGTTTACGCTGACTGCAGCAGAGAAGAAGTGGCAGAATAAACCGGTAAATCTGGTTTGGGAAGCCGTGTACAACCGTCAGCCTGATGTGGGCTCTATCGGTAAAATGCCTGGTGTGAATGTGGTTAGCCCCACATGGTTTCATATTACGGATGGACAGGGCACGGTGAAAAGCAAGGGAAACCAAGCTTATGTGAACTGGGCTCATCGTTCGGGTATGGAAGTATGGGGACTCATGGATAACAGCTTTGACCCGGACATTACCAAAGAAGCTGTAGCTTCTTACGAGACACGCACTCATATTATTGAGCAGATGTTGGAGTATGCACAGACGTATCAACTGGATGGTATCAATATCGACTTTGAGAACGTTTATACAGATGATGGTCCGAATATTACGCAGTTTGTGCGCGAGATCAAAGCGATGGCACGCATACATGGGTTGATGTTATCGATCGATGTAACCCCAAAATCGAACAGTGAGATGTGGTCTGCCTTTTTGGATCGCCGTGCATTAGGTTCTTTTGCAGACTATGTTATTGTGATGGCTTATGATGAACATTGGGCGGCCAGTCCTAAGGCAGGTTCGGTAGCGTCTCTGCCTTGGACCGAGGCTTCCATGAGCCGCATACTTGAGGAGGACGAAGTCCCTTCTAACAAGTTGATCATGGCGGTTCCGCTTTATACACGGATATGGACGGAAGAGACAAATGATCAGGGTGAGGTTAAAGTGTCTTCCAAAGCGGTAGGCATGAATACCATTGTGGAGTTGATCCAAGAGAAGAAACTCAAACCTGAACTGGATCAGGCAAGTGGGCAGAACTATGTGGAATATAAGGAAGACGGAGCGACCAAGAAAATATGGGTCGAAGATGCCGTGTCCCTTCAGGCGCGGGTGGATTTGATTGCTTCGTTGAAGCTGGGCGGAGTAGCAGCATGGAATCGGAGTTTTGCTAATGCTTCTGCATGGGAGGTATTAAAGCAGGCTGGTTACCAGAAATAATTTACTTGAACTCTGACTGTCTGCTTGCTTCAAATTATTTTGGCTAAGTTCAAAGTTTCTCATTGGATACCATCATACGTACAGTCTACCGTTATATTGGTCGTAGAACTTATAACATAATTTCATATCTTAGCTATTGATAACAGTAATAAGGGCTCACTTATAAGCCAAGTCCAAAAAGGTCCGGTAAACATACCGGGCCTTTTTTTGTTCTTCAATGAAATTAAGGTAAAAGACAGTTAGAGTTGAAGATCATTTTGTGCTAACCATCGGTGGGGGGGACTTGTGTAGAAGGCGCTTTCAGTTGTTGACTGGTCATATTGGCCTTGTTAGGGTCCAGGGTGAGGATGGTGTGACAGAACATACAACGATCCGTTTTGCCCAGCATTTTGGTTAACTTCCCACATTCCGGACAGTCGACTTGCACTGCACTGGTGGAGAGCATACCCGCCCAGAAATAAATGACTAGGCTGGCCATCATGGCAATCAGTCCAATGACGAGTCCTACAGCTGCGAAGACCTTGCCTGCGTGTCCCCAGAAAACAATCCCGGCTGTTCCCAGTATCATTAGGCCCATACCTAGCATGGTCAGTAGTAATCCCCAAGTGCGAAAAGCATTAATTTTTGCTGATTTAAAAATCATGAAAAATGCTCCTATCGTATGAGTAGTATTGGACCTGGAAAAGAAGGAAACTTCAGTCTGGATGTAGAATTACATTATAACTGACTTGGCGCTTATCTGCCATGAAATGTATGGAGGGAATCGTGGAATTAAAGAACCTTGCTTTTTTGTCCGAACAGTCGGAAGAGACAGGGGCAGTTGGGGCTATCGCTTATTCCCACCCGGGAGAGCGATTCCACGGCTCCCTAATTCAAGATTTCGAATTATTAGTACTTGTTGTTCATAATGATGATCAATTGAAGTCGGCGGTGGGACATTACAGATATGGTGATTTGCGTTATCAGATGATCTATGCGAGCCGTCAAGAATTAAAGAGTAGTGTAGTTACCGGGAATCATAATAATCTCACCCAGTGTCTGATTGAAGGTGAGATTATCTGGGAAGCGGACAGCACCTTAAGTGATTTGCGAGAAGAACTGTCTGCCTTTGGGGCGGAATTGCGCGAGCAGAAGCTGCTTCATGAATTCACCAGTTTCTTGAGAATGTATGTGGAGGCCAAACGTCATATTCAGGAAGGTCATGTTGTAGACGCCTACTACAATGTATTAGAAGCTCTGGGGAACTGGGCAAGAATTGTATTGATTGAACAGGGGATATACCCGGATCATGCCGTTTGGACACATGTGCAGAATCTGGATCGCGCTTTATGGAAATTATATCAAGAGCTTACCGTAAGCTCGGAGACGCTGGAGCAGCGAGTAGAACTTGTCCTGCTTGCCTGTGAGTTTTCGGTAATGTCCAAAATGAGTGAATGCTCAGAACTGCTGCTGCGTGTGCTAAGAAGTCGCAAGGAGCCGTGGAGCATGAATGAGCTTGTTCATCATCCGCAGTTAAGATTTGTTCGAGAAGATCTGCCTTTGGTTATACGTAAGCTGGTCTTTCGTTCTATTGTAAAAGAATCGGCAGGATGGCCATCGATCGGAGGAGAGGGCCGGGAAATTCGGTATTGGATTGAGGTATAACCTTCTCCGAAGCCTGAAATTTAATTGATCACATAAGGGAGGGGAAACCTTCCTTTTTTGTTTGATTAATAATTTATAAAAAGGTGTTGACTCTCATTCACGATATATGATACATTATATTTCGTTCTTCAAACGAGATTATCGTCAACAAACGATAAATTCTTCAGAGGAAAAGTGAAGAACTAAAGCTTCAAAAAAAGAAATTAAAAAAAGTTCTTGACGAAAACAAACGAAATGTGTTACATTATTTAAGTCGCCGCCGAAACTTGGTTGAGACGAAAAAGAAGTAAAACAAATCGTGTTTGATCTTTGAAAACTGAACAACGAGTGAGTAAACATTCTGCTTGCAGAATGAACGCGAAAGTTCGAAACAAGCCTTGGCTTGAATCGGCTGGAGCACAAATGAGATATTAATCTCGTCAGATTCAAAATGAGCTTATCGCTCTTTTCAATACTTTATTGGAGAGTTTGATCCTGGCTCAGGACGAACGCTGGCGGCATGCCTAATACATGCAAGTCGAGCGGAGTTGATAGGAAGCTTGCTTCCTTGATACTTAGCGGCGGACGGGTGAGTAACACGTAGGCAACCTGCCCTCAAGTTTGGGACAACTACCGGAAACGGTAGCTAATACCGAATAGTTGTTTTCTTCGCCTGAAGGAAACTGGAAAGACGGAGCAATCTGTCACTTGGGGATGGGCCTGCGGCGCATTAGCTAGTTGGTGGGGTAACGGCTCACCAAGGCGACGATGCGTAGCCGACCTGAGAGGGTGATCGGCCACACTGGGACTGAGACACGGCCCAGACTCCTACGGGAGGCAGCAGTAGGGAATCTTCCGCAATGGGCGAAAGCCTGACGGAGCAATGCCGCGTGAGTGATGAAGGTTTTCGGATCGTAAAGCTCTGTTGCCAGGGAAGAACGCTTGGGAGAGTAACTGCTCTCAAGGTGACGGTACCTGAGAAGAAAGCCCCGGCTAACTACGTGCCAGCAGCCGCGGTAATACGTAGGGGGCAAGCGTTGTCCGGAATTATTGGGCGTAAAGCGCGCGCAGGCGGTCATTTAAGTCTGGTGTTTAATCCCGGGGCTCAACCCCGGATCGCACTGGAAACTGGGTGACTTGAGTGCAGAAGAGGAGAGTGGAATTCCACGTGTAGCGGTGAAATGCGTAGATATGTGGAGGAACACCAGTGGCGAAGGCGACTCTCTGGGCTGTAACTGACGCTGAGGCGCGAAAGCGTGGGGAGCAAACAGGATTAGATACCCTGGTAGTCCACGCCGTAAACGATGAGTGCTAGGTGTTAGGGGTTTCGATACCCTTGGTGCCGAAGTTAACACATTAAGCACTCCGCCTGGGGAGTACGGTCGCAAGACTGAAACTCAAAGGAATTGACGGGGACCCGCACAAGCAGTGGAGTATGTGGTTTAATTCGAAGCAACGCGAAGAACCTTACCAGGTCTTGACATCCCTCTGACCGATACAGAGATGTATCTTTCCTTCGGGACAGAGGAGACAGGTGGTGCATGGTTGTCGTCAGCTCGTGTCGTGAGATGTTGGGTTAAGTCCCGCAACGAGCGCAACCCTTATATTTAGTTGCCAGCACTTCGGGTGGGCACTCTAGATAGACTGCCGGTGACAAACCGGAGGAAGGTGGGGATGACGTCAAATCATCATGCCCCTTATGACCTGGGCTACACACGTACTACAATGGCCGGTACAACGGGCTGCGAAATCGCGAGATGGAGCCAATCCCAACAAAGCCGGTCTCAGTTCGGATTGCAGGCTGCAACTCGCCTGCATGAAGTCGGAATTGCTAGTAATCGCGGATCAGCATGCCGCGGTGAATACGTTCCCGGGTCTTGTACACACCGCCCGTCACACCACGAGAGTTTATAACACCCGAAGTCGGTGGGGTAACCGCAAGGAGCCAGCCGCCGAAGGTGGGATAGATGATTGGGGTGAAGTCGTAACAAGGTAGCCGTATCGGAAGGTGCGGCTGGATCACCTCCTTTCTATGGAGAATCGTTTCCCGAGTGGAAACATTCAAAAAGTCTTCAGGAAGCATGCTTCCGAAGCGAGCTTTACTTCGTAAAGCTTTCAACTCACTCGTTGCTCAGTTTTGAGAGCTCAAACTCTCAAACAGCTTGCTTTTGCATGGAGCTTGTTCTTTGAAAACTAGATATCGAAACGAAACAAACGCGAATTAGAACATTCCTTTAAGCTGAACTTGTGCAAACAAGTGAAGTGTTTATAAGGTAGATAAATGCTGTTGCGATGGTATCGAGTGGGAGCGACTTTTGGCTTTGCGTAAGCAAAACAAGGGAAGCGAGCGGTCGAAACCGGAGCAATTTGGTTAAGCTACTAAGAGCACACGGAGGATGCCTAGGCGCTAGGAGCCGATGAAGGACGTGGCGAACAACGAAACTGCCTCGGGGAGCTGTAAGCAAGCTTTGATCCGGGGGTGTCCGAATGGGGAAACCCAGCTGGGGTAATTTCCAGTTACACCTAACTGAATACATAGGTTAGTGTGAGGCATACCAGGGGAACTGAAACATCTAAGTACCCTGAGGAAGAGAAAACAATAGTGATTCCGTCAGTAGCGGCGAGCGAACGCGGAGAAGCCCAAACCAGAGAGCTTGCTCTCTGGGGTTGTGGGACGTCTCACATGGAGTTACAAAGGAACCGGTTAAGCGAAGAGGTCTGGAAAGGCCCGCCAAAGAAGGTAAAAGCCCTGTAGTTGAAAGTCTGTTCCCTCCGAGACGGATCCCGAGTAGTGCGGGGCACGTGAAACCCCGTATGAATCCGGCAGGACCATCTGCCAAGGCTAAATACTTCCTAGCGACCGATAGTGAAGCAGTACCGTGAGGGAAAGGTGAAAAGCACCCCGGAAGGGGAGTGAAATAGAACCTGAAACCGTGTGCTTACAAAAAGTCAGAGCCCGTTTTAGGGGTGATGGCGTGCCTTTTGTAGAATGAACCGGCGAGTTACGTTCCCGTGCAAGGTTAAGGTGAAGAGCCGGAGCCGCAGCGAAAGCGAGTCTGAATAGGGCGAATGAGTACGTGGACGTAGACCCGAAACCGGGTGATCTACCCCTGTCCAGGGTGAAGGTGCGGTAACACGCACTGGAGGCCCGAACCCACGCACGTTGAAAAGTGCGGGGATGAGGTGGGGGTAGCGGAGAAATTCCAATCGAACTCGGAGATAGCTGGTTCTCCCCGAAATAGCTTTAGGGCTAGCCTCGGAAAACAGAGTCGTGGAGGTAGAGCACTGATTGGGTGCGGGGCCCGCAAGGGTTACCAAGCTCAGTCAAACTCCGAATGCCATAGACTTACTTCCGGGAGTCAGACAGTGAGTGCTAAGATCCATTGTCAAAAGGGAAACAGCCCAGACCATCAGCTAAGGTCCCCAAGTGTGTGTTAAGTGGGAAAGGATGTGGAGTTGCACAGACAACCAGGATGTTGGCTTAGAAGCAGCCACCATTGAAAGAGTGCGTAATAGCTCACTGGTCGAGTGACTCTGCGCCGAAAATGTAACGGGGCTAAACACACCACCGAAGCTATGGCTTGGATCGACTTCACTGCTTCTTTGAGGCGTGTTGTCCACAAGGACATTTTTGTCTGACAAGAGATTCTATTCTTGGATGACCAAATGCTTCCCAGGGGATAAACACAGGGCTTCGAAGCTGGAGTGAAGTCGATCCAGGGGTAGGGGAGCGTTGTATAAGGGTTGAAGGTGTACCGTAAGGAGCGCTGGACATTATACAAGTGAGAATGCCGGTATGAGTAACGAAAAGATCAGTGAGAATCTGATCCGCCGAAAGCCTAAGGGTTCCTGAGGAAGGCTCGTCCGCTCAGGGTAAGTCGGGACCTAAGGCGAGGCCGAAAGGCGTAGTCGAAGGACAACAGGTCGAAATTCCTGTACCACCGTAAGCCGTTATGAGCAATGGGGGGACGCAGTAGGGTAGTGACGCGGACTGATGGATGTCCGTCTAAGCAGTAAGGCTGATGTGTAGGCAAATCCGCACATCGTAAGGCTGAGCTGTGATGGGGAGCGAAAATTGTAGTAGCGAAGGTCATGATCTCACACTGCCAAGAAAAGCCTCTAGCCAGGTGAAGGTGCCCGTACCGCAAACCGACACAGGTAGGCGAGAAGAGTATTCTAAGGCGCGCGGAAGAACTCTCGTTAAGGAACTCGGCAAAATGACCCCGTAACTTCGGGAGAAGGGGTGCCCCGGTAGTGTGAATAGCACGAGGGGGCCGCAGTGAAAAGGCCCAAGCGACTGTTTAGCAAAAACACAGGTCTGTGCGAAGCCGTAAGGCGAAGTATACGGGCTGACGCCTGCCCGGTGCTGGAAGGTTAAGGGGAGTGGTTAGGGAGCAATCCCGAAGCTGTGAACCGAAGCCCCAGTAAACGGCGGCCGTAACTATAACGGTCCTAAGGTAGCGAAATTCCTTGTCAGGTAAATTCTGACCCGCACGAATGGCGTAACGACTTGGGCGCTGTCTCAACGAGAGATCCGGTGAAATTTTAATACCTGTGAAGATGCAGGTTACCCGCGACAAGACGGAAAGACCCCATGGAGCTTTACTGCAGCTTGATATTGAATTTGGGTACGATCTGTACAGGATAGGTGGGAGCCTTTGAAGCGTGAGCGCCAGCTTGCGTGGAGGCAACGTTGGGATACCACCCTGATCGTATCTAGGTTCTAACCTGGTACCGTAATCCGGTGCGGGGACAGTGTCAGGTGGGCAGTTTGACTGGGGCGGTCGCCTCCTAAAGAGTAACGGAGGCGCCCAAAGGTTCCCTCAGAATGGTTGGAAATCATTCGAAGAGTGCAAAGGCATAAGGGAGCTTGACTGCGAGACCTACAAGTCGAGCAGGGACGAAAGTCGGGCTTAGTGATCCGGTGGTACCGCATGGAAGGGCCATCGCTCAACGGATAAAAGCTACCCTGGGGATAACAGGCTTATCTCCCCCAAGAGTCCACATCGACGGGGAGGTTTGGCACCTCGATGTCGGCTCATCGCATCCTGGGGCTGAAGTAGGTCCCAAGGGTTGGGCTGTTCGCCCATTAAAGCGGTACGCGAGCTGGGTTCAGAACGTCGTGAGACAGTTCGGTCCCTATCTGTCGTGGGCGTAGGAAATTTGAGAGGAGCTGTCCTTAGTACGAGAGGACCGGGATGGACGTACCGCTGGTGTACCAGTTGTTCCGCCAGGAGCACCGCTGGGTAGCTATGTACGGACGGGATAAACGCTGAAAGCATCTAAGCGTGAAGCCCCCCTCAAGATGAGATTTCCCAGTATGTAAGACCCCTTGAAGACGACGAGGTAGATAGGCTGGGGGTGGAAGTGCAGCAATGCATGGAGCTGACCAGTACTAATCGGTCGAGGGCTTATCCAATAGCAAGTGATAATTCGCATGTTTCGTTTCGAATCTAGTTTTCAGAGAACGATCTCTGAACATATTCCCTGATAGCTCAGTTGGTAGAGCACTCGACTGTTAATCGAGTTGTCACAGGTTCGAGCCCTGTTCGGGGAGCCATATGGAGAGGTGTCCGAGCTGGCCGAAGGAGCACGATTGGAAATCGTGTAGGCGTCACAAGCGTCTCGAGGGTTCGAATCCCTCTCTCTCCGCCATAATAATAAGGCCCGTTGGTCAAGGGGTTAAGACACCTCCCTTTCACGGAGGTAACAGGGGTTCGAATCCCCTACGGGTCATATTAACTTCAAAAAAAGAAGTTGATTTTTACAACAAGGTTATGATATGATCATAAATGTGTTGTTCGGAGGCTTAGCTCAGCTGGGAGAGCATCTGCCTTACAAGCAGAGGGTCGGGGGTTCGATCCCCTCAGCCTCCACCATATAAACTTTATAATGACGCGGGGTGGAGCAGCTCGGTAGCTCGTCGGGCTCATAACCCGAAGGCCGCAGGTTCAAATCCTGCCCCCGCAATTAAACTTTCCTTTGAGAAAGTGATTTGGAACCGTGGTGTAGTTGGCCTAACATGCCTGCCTGTCACGCAGGAGATCGCGGGTTCGAATCCCGTCGGTTCCGCCATTTAATCTTTACATGAGGCAAACTGTTCACTACATCTGCTGTATGGCATTGATGCCCTATATAAAGTGTAAGGAATTAAGATTAGACTTTATTATGGCTCGGTAGCTCAGTCGGTAGAGCAGAGGACTGAAAATCCTCGTGTCGGCGGTTCGATTCCGTCCCGAGCCACCATTTAAAACAATTTAATATGCCGGTGTAGCTCAACTGGTAGAGCAACTGACTTGTAATCAGTAGGTTGGGGGTTCAAGTCCTCTCGCCGGCACCATGTAATCCTGGAGGATTAGCGAAGTGGCCAAACGCATCAGACTGTAAATCTGCTCCCGTACGGGTTCGGTGGTTCGAATCCATCATCCTCCACCAGTTTTTAGGGGCATAGTTTAAAGGTAGAACAACGGTCTCCAAAACCGTTGGTGTGGGTTCAATTCCTGCTGCCCCTGCCAATTAACTTTAGAAATTAACCTTTTGTGGCGATCGTGGCGAAGTGGTTAACGCACCGGTTTGTGGATCCGGCATTCGGGGGTTCAATTCCCCTCGATCGCCCCTTTGTTTTTTTATTTTTTATTGGGGATTAGCCAAGCGGTAAGGCAACGGACTTTGACTCCGTCATGCATAGGTTCAAATCCTATATCCCCAGCCATTATGCGGACGTGGCTCAGCGGTAGAGCATCGCCTTGCCAAGGCGAGGGTCGCGGGTTCGATTCCCGTCGTCCGCTCCAAATATGGCGCCATAGCCAAGTGGTAAGGCACAGCTCTGCAAAAGCTTTATCCCCAGTTCGAATCTGGGTGGCGCCTCCAGCATTTGCCGGCGTGGCGGAATGGCAGACGCGCTCGACTCAAAATCGAGTGGGAAACCGTGGAGGTTCGAGTCCTCTCGCCGGTATATTGAATAGCCCTATATGTTGCTTATGCAATGTGTAGGGCTATTTTTATTTTATATAAATTTATTTTTTGATTGTAAGAATAGTTGGACGTTAATAAAGATTGACGTATGATTATATTCGGTATATTGTAGATAAGTTAAGTCTTTAATATAAAGGAGTGAAGCAAAGTGACTACTGAAAAAAATATACCGGATACCGATCTGTTATTTAATCTTTCTGTATGGGACGAGGCATGGAAAAATCGTCCGAGAAGTCCAAAATATAAAAAGAAAAGCGCCCCATTTAATACAGAAGAAGCATTTGAGCGATGGGCCAGGGATTATCATGTACAGTCGTTCTCTGAAGAAGGTAAGCAACGTTCTGAGCGCATTATGGGCTGGATTGAAAACCAGGGTGTGGAGTTCGAGAGGTTATCCATTTTGGACATTGGAGCTGCTTCGGGCATATTCACCATTCCTTTTGCAGAAAAGGGAGCAACTGTGACTGCAGTTGAGCCATCTGAGTTGCTTGTCTCCCTGATGAAAGAGACGATACCTTCAGCTCTTGAATCTAATATCGAAATCGTAAAAGAACGATATGAGGAAATCTCCATTCAGGATAAAGGCTGGGAGAAGAAATATGACTTTGCATTTGCATCCATGTGTCCCGCAATGGCGGATTGGAAAACGATCGAGCAGGCGATCAACTGTGCCCGGAAGTATGTATATATAAGCACTATGGCTGGACAGAAGGAACACACGTTAATGGATGAACTTAAGGATGTACTGGGGGTAACTTCTACATACAAGGCTGGTGATATGGGATATATTCAACAGTTACTGTATTTAAAGGGTTATTCATACACAATGATCATTACGAGAGAAGTTAACTCATTTGAAGTACCAGTGGAAGAGATTATCGACAAGTTGCCAGAATGGCTTAATACGTATGAGTTACCATCGGATGAAGATTCTCTCAGACTGGCTGAGAAGTACATTCGGGATACGTACAAGGATAGTACGGTGACGTTCTCACGTGGAGCAAGGTTTGGTAAAATTCTAATTCAACTCGAACAGCCCAATATGAAAACAGTTCGCACTAAGGATAAACGATAAATCGAATGGGCTTGTTACATGTACTGGAGGATCAGGAATCGGGACGGACAATGTAGTCTAACGTCTGAGATGACACTAGGAAGCATCACAACGCTGCGCAAAAAGATGCACGTGTGAAACATATGAAGTTAAGATTGCAGAAGTAAAGTTGTAAGTGAAGGGAGCTGGTTATGTGCTCCCTCTTTTTTGAAGCCACTAATTTATCGACCGCTTTGAACCAGACCCTCGTTTATTTGTGAGATGTTCGAGACAACGAAAAACAAAACACAGACCTAGTTTTCAGAGAATGATCTCTGAAGCATATTCCCTGATATTTCAGTTGGTAGAGCATTCGACGATTAATCGAGTTGTCACAGGTCCGAGCCCTGTTCGGGGAGCCATATGGAGAGGTATCCGAGCTGGCCGAAGAGTACGACTTACAATCGTGCTCCTTTTCTAATTTCTGTTCGACACTTCTGCTTTCTGCTTACGCTCCCGATACTGGCCGGGGGTGATCCCTTCCCATTTACGAAATGATCGGATAAAATTTTGCGGATTGTTGTACCGAAGTCGTGCTGCGATATCTTTAACGGTTAGATCACTTTCGTCCAGCCATTTTTTAGCGATATTAAATCGGTACTTGGTTAGATATTCACTAAATGCACAGCCAGTCTCCTTGCGGAAAACACTACTTAAGTAGTTGGCATTGTAGTGAAGCTTAACAGCACATTCCTCAAGTGTCAGATCCTTATCATAATCTTGATGAATCATGGCAATCATCTTCTCTGATATATGCTGATACTGGGCATACTGTTTTGCTTTAAAAACCTGGATGATGGGCAAGATGACTCGATGTTTAAACCACTCCTCAACTTCAGCAGCGTACTGCAAACCATGAAGTTCATGAAACATCGAGCCACGGCCTTGGGAGAACTGTCCGAGTCGTATGCCGGATTCCTGAGTCATCTGCAAAATATGCGTGAGCAGCCTCGTAAGAGCCACCTGATATTCTTCTGGTGAACATTCCATACCAAAGATCACTTCAAGAAGTTTTTGCAGAAGAGTAGGTGCCTGAACTTCATCCGCACTTTGAATAGCTTGGATCAACGAATATTCCAATGATTCTGGGTAAATCATGGACCAAGTGGGAGCATAATGATCAATGTTCTCATACTGAAAGATAATACCTGGGCCCAGCTTCATCCGATGCTTCAGTGCCTCCATTGCCTCTAAATAAGCCTGAGGAATGTGGTATAAGGAGTTATGCGGCTGGCTGAAGCCTATGCTAACTTGAAGAGCTAGAATTTTATTAATTTGTTGTTGTAACTGGTCTGTTAATACATATAGCTGCTGTGAAAAAATAAAATGATCCTGTTCCACGGTGCCAATCACCGTGACTACCGTTTGTTCCATAACAATGGGAAGCAATTGTTGGTCATGCACCACCGTTTCCTCCAATATATTTTGAATAGCAAATAATAAGAGGTCACGGTCACTAGCACTATATTTTGTATGATTAACGAGATCGGCCTGTAGTGTAATAACAGCAATTTGTTGCCATTCCTGAACGTGATGCGTGTAGCCATATTCATTCAGGGTGTCATGGAGAGTATGAACAGGGTTCTTACCCTGGAACAGATTCATCATAAAATGAGTGCGAATCTGCAACAGATGCATATTAAGTGTGTTCTCTAATTGGGAGCGAGAGGCAGATAATTGTGACACCCCAGCTCTAATCTGCTCGAACTCATCTGAAAATGGTGGTGATTGCTGAGCTAACGCGCTTCCTTCTTTGGACAGATGGTTGTCACCAAGTTGGGTTAAAAGTTTACGAATCGGGACATGCATTCGCTTGGAGCCGAGCCAGGCGAGTGCTAATGAAAGTAAAAGCAAGAAAATACTGATATACAAGGTGTGTAATCCAATATCGATATATTCTTGTGTCAGAACGTTCGTAGGTGAGATTAGAACATAAGTCCATCCTTTTAAGGTAGTAGGGCTATACGTCAGGGAATAAGGTGTACCCGCGATCTTAACTTCTCGTTTTTCAAAGCCTGTTGAAAATGGAATAGGTGATAGTTTGGTTATGTTGGCTTCGGTGTCTCGATCCTGTAATCCAATGGCAGACAACGGTTGTCCAATGTATACAGGATCGGGATGGACCAAGATACGTTGTTTCCGATTCAAAATGATCAGTCCTGAGGCAGCATTGCCTAAGGAGGCTTCTCCTAGTGTATTTTGCAAAGAGCATGCAGGAATTCCCGCAATCAGGGCAGCATCGTAAGACGTATTCAGATTCGGAATAGATCTCGCAAGGGCAATATGATAAATACAGCCTGAACCGGGAGAACGCTCATCATTACTGAACACCGATGAAGGGGAAAGCTGCCATCCAGAGGTTAGCGTATCCGATATCAAATCTTTCATGGGAAGTGCCAGTGGAAAATCCGTATTACGATATAATCCTGCATGATCAATAAGCCAATTCTGGGATTGATTCACTAGGGTAATATCCAGCAAAGGTTCCCATGACCTCATATTCTGAAATTCACTCTGAAGTTTGTCGGCAAGTAAAGGGCCTTTCCCTTGTAGTGAAGAAGAAGTAGACAGGGAACGGAGGGTTACTGGAGAGCGAACGGCCTGATCAAGCATATAACTGACTGTAGCGAGTTTATGCTCTACGTTGGATTGCATTTGTTTCAGCAACTGTCTGTTGGCCTGCGTACGATGCAGTTCAGTTTGGTTCGATGAATAGATAAATGCGACAATTCCCGTTAACAAAATGGGCAGGGTGCTTAACAGGATTCCGAAGATGATCATTTTATGGAGATAGCTGATTGGTCGCACAGTTTCAGTTCCACCCCTGACATTAGAAATAGTAACACTTTCTATTTTAGTAAACGCTTACATATAGAACAATCTAAAATTTGTTTATTTGGATAAAAAAGTAATTTTTTAAAGGGACATAGAAACAGAGTTAAGGGATTGCTGATGGATGATCTTGCAGAAAAGTGCTATAGAAACGGTTTGGTCGGACTCTCCTAAATGGAATCATGAGAAACGAAATTGCAGTGTGAACGTAAATAGAGACATGGACATCATTCTCTCTACAGGTCGATATCGTTTGAAGGATAGCCTGAATACGGGGATATAGAAGGTATCCGGAATGCTGTTCAGCTTGGGCGGAACGTTGGTCTTATATAGGGACAGTCAAAGGTCCAACTAGATCCCCGACCTGAGTCTAGGATGAAAAACCGTCCACGGTCTGTTTTGAAAAGTCTCGAAATCCCCTAGAATAAGGACATAAGGTTAAACAAGAAACACGGAAACAAAAAAACAAGAAACAAACGAACAAATGACTCAACACACTAAAAGGAACGAATGGAAAGGGCGGTGAACAACAATTATGAGATTGAATAAGGGAAATGGCTGGGCGATTGTATTGATTGCGCTGGGTGCACTACTCCTCTTCGGAAAGTTAACTCCACTTCTTGGACACTTAATGGGTTATCTGATTCCGGTCCTGATGATTGCACTGGGATATTACGGCGTTAAACGAGGGAATGTGATGCTTGGCTGGATTGTTCTCATCATCGGTATCATCTCACTGATGGGTAAACTGGCATGGTTGATCGGACCGATCATCGCGATCGGGTTAATCATCTTTGGTATCTCAATGCTAAGCAATAACCGCAGTCGTCGTGGTCGGTACTAAGCTTTCACGATTATGAAAAGGAGGGACAGAACATAATGAGTGTATTTCGTCGAATGCGGGATATTACCGTAGCCAATCTGAACGAACATTTGGAGCAAAGTCAGGATCCAGTCAAACTGATTGATCAGTTCCTGGTCTCGACCCGCCAAGACATCGGTGAAGCCGAGAAACTTCGTCATCAATATGCAAGCCATACCAGACAAATGAAACAACAAGCCGACCAGGCAGCAGGTATGGTGAACAAACGGGAAGAACAGGCTTCCATGGCTCTGAAAGCTGGGGAAGAACATCTCGCTAAGCTGGCCTTGCAGGAGAAAATCCTTCACGAGGAAAAAATGGAACAATACAATGAATTGTATGCACAAAGTTATGCAGCATTACAGGAGCTGGATGAACAGATCGACCAGCTGAAGGTAGAATATCAGAATGTATACAGCAAACGCCAATATTACTATGCTCGTATGCAGACGATTCAGTTACAACAACGTATGAACCAGAGAGGCAATCACAACGGTCAGAATGTACCTCGTATGTTTAACCGACTGGATGACCAAGTCTCTGATCTGGAATATGAAGCACAAAGTCTCCGCGATATCCGACGGATGAGTCAAGATGGTTCAGGAGTGACTGGCAGCATGTCATCCTCCACGCTGGATAAGGAACTGGAGCGCTTAAGACAGAAATTGAACAATGACAGAAAGGAGTAGTCACGTGAATAAATTATACCGCTCGGCGCGTAATCGAATGCTAACAGGTTTGATTGGCGGCATTTCTGAAAATCTCGGATTGAGTACCACGCTGCTGCGTATTCTCTTCTTCATCAGTATTTTCGCTACGGGAGGTACATCATTGTTGATCTACTTCATCGCTGCGTTGGTGGTACCAAAGGAATCCAATCACGTTGATCCATATGTTTATGATTCCAGCGTAAGAGGATACAAGTAAACGAAAGGAGCAAGCACATGAGCAAATTATACCGCTCAACGCGTGACCGGATGTTAACCGGCTTGTGCGGCGGAATTTCCGAAAGCATTGGAATGGATTCCACCCTGCTGCGTATCATCTTTGTTATCAGTATCTTCGTAACTGGCGGCACGTCGTTGTTAATATATTTCATTGCAGCACTGGTGGTACCAAAAGAACCGTATCCACCTTATGATCCTTATGGCTACGGTCCAGGCCCTGGTCCTGGCAGAGGATACAACAACTATGATCACCAGCCACCAAGAGGTCCTTTTCAAAATAATCACAACCAACAAGGTCCTGGTAACTTCGGTCCCGGCCCTGGATACAACAGCAGATCTCAATCTGGTCCGCGTTCTTATGACAACAACCCCTACGGAGCAGGTGCACCGCAAGAAAGTGAACTTGATTCCATGATGAAAGATATCGAGAAAAAAGCACTGAAAAAAGAAGTTGAAGAGCTTCGCCAAAAATTATCTCGTTACGAGAAGGGAGAAAAGTAAAATGGGAGTATTTAAACGGATTAAGGATATGACGAAAGCATCGGTAAATGATATGTTGGATAAAGTAGAGGACCCGATTGTAATGTTGAACCAGTACTTGCGTGATATGGAGGCTGAGATTCATGAGGCAGAGGTAACAGTTGCCAAACAAATGGCGAATGAGCGCCGCATGAAACAACGTCTGGATGAAGCAGAGCGTACTTCGGTACAACGTGAGTCCCAAGCAGAAGCTGCTCTGTCCAATGGCCAGGAAGAAGTGGCACGCAAATTGCTGGAAGAGAAAATCTACTTTGATCAAAAAATTACGGAGTACAGTGAACTGCATGCACAGTCCGAAGCACAAGCGAAAGATCTGTTGCAACAGTTGCATGATATGAAAGATGAGTTCTACAAAATGCGTAACAAACGTAATGAACTTGTATCCCGTGCACAAATGGCAAAAGCCAAAAAACAAATGTCTTCCATTAACAGCTTGCATTCGATTGAAAGTGGTGGCGCATCACTAGGATTCCACCGCATGGAAGAGAAAATCATGCAGCTGGAAGCTGAAGCGGACGTAGCCCGTGCACCTTATCGCAACACTTCATCCACGTACACGAACCCTGTTGATGTGGAAAAACAATTCAAAGTGGATCAGCAATTACAAGCCCTTAAAAACAAAATGGGCAATGGTTCCAAGAATGAAGCGAACGGAACTTCAAAAGAATAACTGTTCGCATAGTGGACAATATGATATTCTATAAATCGTGTATAATGTACGGTTGGTAGAACAAAAGTTAAGCCATACAGGACTTCATCGCCTGGTATGGCTTTTCCGTTGAATAAAGAGAGATTAACTTACAGAGGAGGTGCGGCGGGGATGAATAAAAAGAGTAAATGGCTTGCAGTTGTCATTATTATCATTGGTGCAATGATGTTATTGAATCAGAATATTAACTTGCTGACCGCTGCCGCACTGATTCTCTTGACGGTTGGAATGCTTCAAGTCCGCAAAGGGGATACCCGCAAAGGGTACCGGTATCTCGGCATTGGTGCGGCACTGTTATTGCTGGATAATTTAATGATTGTATTTTTGATTGTACTGGGTTCTTTAGCTTATTTTTATTCAAAAAACAAAAAGATTCAGCTGGACGAAGGCGTTATGAAGAAACAGAATTTCATGGCTCGGTACTACTGGGATCAATCATCCTGGACGTTACGTAGTATGAGTCTGTGGCATGCGATGGGTGAGGTTAACGCCGACCTGTCTCTTTCGATTCCGGAGGAGAAACAAACGATTGTACTGCTGCAAGGAGTTATGGGTAATGTTCGCCTTACGCTACCAGAAGATTATGGTGTGGAGATTGAAGCATCGGTTCTTTTTGGCCGGATTAATCTTCTTGGAGAACAAGATAGCGGCATGATGAACAAATTAGTATGGAGAACACCTGGATATGAATCCAGTGAACATAAAGCAAAATTTGTCATTTCTTATATTGTTGGCGACCTAAGCATCAGTAATCCGTAGTAATATAGATGAAGAGAAGGAGGAGACCCCGATGAAGACAAAACGACATACCGACATGGTAACCCGAAGTATGGGTGAAGGGATCCTCCTGGTTTTCATTGTCCTTGCTGTTATTTTGTATGTATTGTATACATATGGTTATCTTGCTCCGTTTGCAGGCTGGCGTCATCTGATTCAATCGGGTCTTGCCTTATTGCTGCTTCTGATTGGGATCGGAGCGGTCTTTGGGTTCTATCAGAGTTATCGGGTTAAACGCCGGCTTGAACTGCTGCGGGAAACACTGCTACTGTGGGAGAAGGGCTCTCTATCACGTACTGTACCTGATCTGGGCGATGATGATGTGGGCCGTTTAAGTGAGCAACTCGGACGAATCGGAAAAAAGTGGGAAGATCAGGTATCTTCGCTGCAGCGATTGTCTACTCATAATGCACAGCTTGCTGAACAAGCCAGAATTACGGCTATTGTGGAAGAGCGTCAGCGGTTGGCACGGGAACTGCATGATGCGGTATCGCAGCAATTGTTCGCGATATCCATGACAGCAACGGCCGTTGGACGGAAGATGGAGAAGGATTTTGAACGTGCTCAGCGGCAGGTGGCTTTGATTGAAGAGATGGCTTCGGTAGCACAATCCGAGATGCGTGCGCTATTGTTACATCTGCGGCCAGTCTATCTGGAGGGCAAACAACTCGAACAAGGTCTGCGTGATCTGGTGATGGAACTGAAAACGAAAGTACCCATGGATATTGTGCTCGAAATAGATGAAGACATCGATCTGATCAAAGGCATCGAGAATCATCTGTTTCGGATCGTTCAGGAGGCTATGTCCAATACGTTACGACATGCAAAAGCGGAAAAAATGGAGATACGGCTCCAGCGCCGCACAGATGCGATTCGGGTACTGATTCGTGATGATGGGCAAGGCTTCGATCTGGATGAGAATAAACAAGCTTCCTACGGCCTGGCTAATATGCGTGAACGTGTTACGGAGATTGGTGGAGCCATACAATTTGTAACAGCGCCTGGTAAGGGAACGCGGATTGAGATTACGATACCTTTGATGAGCGATGAAAGCGAGGAAGAACATGTCAATGGAACCGGAAGTCGAAACGGAGACGGAAACGTCGATCAAAGTATTGCTCGTGGATGATCATGAGATGGTACGTATTGGTCTTGCAGCGGTACTAGATACCGAAGATGGAATTGAAGTTGTTGGTGAAGCAGGTAGTGGAGAGGAAGGTATTCGGCTTGCACAGGAGTATAAGCCCGATGTGGTTCTGATGGACCTGGTTATGGAAGGCATGGATGGCATTGAGGCTACTCGTCAGGTACTTAAAATGTATCCGGAGTGCAAAGTCATCGTATTAACCAGTTACCTGGATGATGAAAAAATGTACCCAGTCATTGAAGCTGGCGCATTCAGTTATCTGTTGAAAACATCTAGAGCCAATGAAGTGGCAGATGCGATTCGCGCAGCAGCTCGCGGACAATCCGTACTGGAGTCACAGGTGGCTTCGAAAATGATGAATCGGTTCCGGCAGCCACAGGCAGCAGCTCCTTTGCATGATGAATTGACGGATCGTGAAATGGATGTGCTCCGATTACTTGCTAAAGGCAAATCAAATCAGGACATTGCTGATGATCTGATCATCGGCATTAAGACAGTCAAATTCCATGTAACAAACCTACTGGCAAAATTGGGCGTAGACGACCGTACACAGGCCGCGATCTATGCTTATAAAAACGGACTTGCAGAGTAAACAGGATCATATGCAATATCATAATCAAGCCAAAGAACCGTGCATTAATTTGCGGAAGCTATAGATAAGAGATGATCTATATAATTGCGTGTTCAAAAAGGTCGGTTTTCAGTACCAAGAAGATGGGATAAAGCTAGAAATGGAGTAGAGGAGCGTAGATCGAGCTACGTGAGCAACCGAATGTTTCCAAAGGAAACATTCTTCGTAAGCCTCTACTTATGTCGGCTGAATTCCATATTGGATGTTGAAGATGGCGCTAGGCACCCTTCGTAATCAAAAGCAGACTTTTTGAACAACCTCTATAAGTATGAATGGAAAGCTCTGATCTGCCATGCAAGTGGCTGATGGGGCTTTTTTTGATGTGTACAGAAGGAGTATAGCTAATGTGGGAAAGGGGCATGCTGTTGATAGATTCATAGAATGCAAGAATGAACGGGGGATTCAAATGTTAAATCGTTGGATGACAGCAGGTATATTAGCAATGGCTATCATTATTCTTATCGGTGTGACACAGGTATACGCAGAGAAAAACGAACCTAAAGCAGCCCAACTGGAACAGTTAATCCATACTGCTGACAGTGTGATTGATAATGTGGATCGTCTGGTTATCAAATGGCAAGCAGAAGGCCGGGGAGATGCACAAGCGCAGGCCGTATTACTGGCTAGTCACTTGGGACTGGAACAACCGGTACAGGTACGCCAGACGGGCCACGATGTGTACCGCAGTGAGCTGGTTGCAGGTACGGCTAATGGAGGTGCAGGTATGTTGGTCAATGTCGTCGATACAGGAGACAACGGCTACTATGTCATCGTACAGCTTTCAGGGGATGCACAAACGGATCGGAAGACATTAATGATATTGCAGGGACAGGTCGATCAATTGCTTGTAGACTCAGGGATGAAGGCAAGCTGGAATATGTCTGTGCAAGGTACAGCAGCTAATGCGATTCAACGTGATGCGATTCAGCAGTTGGCACTGATTGAGAAACACTTGTCTAGAAATGTGGATATTGCCTCAGTTGAACGTTATACGGATGTAGGGACTGCAAGTGTCTCTTATGAGGCGGCTGAGCTGCCTTTGTCGATCAAGAGTGGCTCACATATGTTAAATATGCAACTCGCAGTTCATCAGGTCGGTGAACAAGGGAACAATCGAATCACGGTAGGTTTCCCGGTGATCACAATTGAATATTAATGGATGAAATTTCTATGAATTTGGACGGGATATTGAGAATCTTTATCAGAAAAGTGAGTGTGAAATAGTGCATCCATTCAGTTGATATGCTAAAATGGCATCACATCCAAGAAGGAACTTGCTGGTAATTGACAGTTGTATGTCGTGCATATATAACACCATTACATAGCTCGGGGAGAGCGTGAAGGTTATCTTCCCGGAAGAAAGAGGAGCCCATGGTTGAAAAACAATTGCAAGATGAAGTACAGACACCAGGTGCAGTATTTTTCATTTTTGGAGCAACGGGTGATTTGGCCCGCCGGAAGCTGTTTCCGGCTATCTACAGTCTTTACCGTGAAGGCAAGCTTGCCGAAGACTTTGCGGTTATTGGCGTAGCACGTCGTCCGAGGTCCCCAGAAGAATTCCGGGAAGACATCTATGAATCCATTAAAGAGTTCTGCCGTTATCCTGCGGGGGAAACTGATGAGTGGAACGCTTTTGTCGATCATTTTGAATACAAAGCACTGGATATCAACAATGTGGAAGGATTCAAAGAGCTGCGTGCGCAGACGGAGCATCTGGAATCAAAGTTTAACACGCCGGGGAATCGGCTGTTCTATCTGGCACTGGCACCTGAGCTGTTTGGCAGTGTCTCGTACAGTTTGCGGGACGGCGGTATGTTGGAAAGTCAGGGGTGGAACCGTTTGGTGATCGAAAAACCATTTGGTTATGATCTGCAATCGGCCGAACATCTAAATGAGCAGATTCGTGAGGTCTTCCGTGAAGAGGAAATCTATCGGATTGATCATTATCTGGGCAAGGAAATGGTGCAAAATATCGAAGTGATCCGCTTCGGAAATGCTTTTTTCGAACCGCTCTGGAACAACAAACATATTGCCAACGTTCAGATTACGCTCGGTGAGACCGTAGGCGTAGAAGAACGTGGTGGTTATTATGATCACTCCGGTGCACTGCGTGATATGGGGCAGAATCATATGCTTCAGATGCTGACGATGATTGCGATGGAGCCGCCAAGTCGCTTATTCCCGGAAGACATTCGGGATGAGAAGGTGAAGGTATTGCGCTCATTGCGGGCCTTTACTTCGGATGAGGAAGTAAGCAACAACGTTGTACGGGGACAGTATGCCGAAGGGGAGTACCGTGGCAAGCAGCTTCCGGGGTATCGTCAGGAAGACAAGGTTGATCCGCAGTCGAATACGGAGACTTATTTTGCAGCACGTGTATTCGTGGATAATTTCCGCTGGGCGGGTGTTCCATTCTACATTCGGACAGGCAAGCGTCTTCCGGTGAAAACGACCGAGATCGTAGTGGAGTTCAAGTCGATGCCAAACAACGTGTACCTTGGGAAAAAGTATAAATTGGAACCAAATCTGCTGGTCATTCGGGTGAATCCGATGGAAGGCATATATATCAAGATCAATGCCAAAAAACCAGGCTCGGATTCCGAGATTCAGCCGCTCGCAATGGATTTCTGTCAGAGCTGCATGATTGGAATTAACTCGCCTGAAGCGTATGAACGTCTGCTGCACGATGCAGCAGAGGGGGATTCTACGTACTTTACCCGTTGGGATGAAGTGGCGACAGCCTGGTCTTTCGTAGATCGGATCGCTGCAGCCTGGGGCAAGAATCAGGGAGAGTTACACACGTACCCTGCTGGAACCTGGGGACCAGAAGCGACAGATAAGCTGCTGGAGCAGGACGGGTTCCACTGGTGGCCGGTGAATGGTCAGGACGAGGACAGCGTGATCTGGCAAGTGAATGGTTAGGGTAAGGGCATTAACAACATACACAACATGACTGAGTCTGGGGAAATCGCTGAATTTTGCGGTGTCCCCAGGCTTTTTAGCGAGAAAAGGCAGGCATCCATCATAAGGAAATAAGTAATTTAAATTAAGTTGTTGACAAAAAGTAAGTATGTAACTTATACTCAACACATGAGTTAAAGAGTTACGCAAATGACAAACTTCATCCGGGCCAACGATTCGGATAAGTTATCATTCATGAGATAAAATGTAAACCAGTTGAAGGGGTTTGCGTCACAGAGAATCATGAAAAAACATGCATAATATCTTTAATCTAAGAATACTATTTTGTATATATTGAATGGAGGAAAAAGAAAATGATGTTGGATGTAGGGTTGTTGTTGATTCGTTTGGTGATTGGATTGTCGTTCATGGCGCACGGGGCACAAAAGCTGTTTGGATGGTTCGGAGGTTACGGGATCAAGGGTACAGGCGGCTGGTTTGAATCGATGGGCATGAAACCCGGTGCATTGGTAGCGTTACTGGCTGGACTTGCTGAGTTCGGTGGTGGACTGTTGCTCGCTCTGGGTCTGCTCACACCGGTAGGCGGCATTCTGATTGCATTGACGATGGTTATTGCGATTGTAAAAGTCCATGGTGCGAACGGTTACTGGTCCACACAGAACGGATTCGAATATAATCTCGCGATTCTGGTCGTTGGTGTGGCACTGGCTCTGACGGGTGGCGGACAATACGCGCTGGATGCATTGATTTTCTAAACCCGATAAATAAAAATGAATGAGGAGTGCCTGGATGCCATGGTTATGGCTGAAGGGTGCTTTTTTTTGCAAGTGAAAGAGAAGAATCTGCGGTAGTAATCGGTTATTTTCGGTACAGATTATGGTACAATAGGAGAGTTGGGTTAAGAAGCAGTTCACGGTATGCATGAAAGCACAGATTTGAGGAGGATGAACTCCATTGTAAATGTGTAAAATTAATCTAGTGTATGAATACCTCATATGCAAAATGACCAGTGTACAATCAACCGGCCTTGCCGGATTGCATAAAGATTGAATGATGGACCGGCCATGCCGGATTAACGTGAATGAACGGACGAAAGGGATTAAACCTATGAGCAAAGCTGCAAATGATATTCTTCAACAGGAAGTGGACAAACGCCGGACGTTTGCCATTATCTCTCACCCGGATGCGGGTAAAACGACATTAACCGAGAAACTGTTGCTGTTCGGGGGCGCGATTCGCCTTGCGGGAACGGTAAAAGCTCGGAAAGCCAGCAAACACGCAACAAGTGACTGGATGGAAATTGAGAAACAACGGGGGATCTCGGTTACTTCTTCCGTAATGCAATTTGATTACCTGAACCATCGCGTTAACATTCTGGATACACCGGGTCACCAGGACTTCAGTGAAGATACGTATCGTACACTGACGGCTGCCGACAGCGCGGTGATGTTGATCGACGTGGCAAAAGGTGTCGAGGCACAAACGATCAAGTTGTTCCAGGTATGTGCGAAGCGTGGCATTCCAATCTTTACGTTTATCAACAAACTCGACCGTGAGGGTAAAAGCCCATTTGACCTGATGGAAGAACTAGAAAATGTACTGGGTATTCGTTCGGTTCCAATGAACTGGCCTATTGGTACAGGCCGCGAGCTCTGCGGTGTATATGACCGGATGAAAAATCAGGTGGAGTTGTTCCAAGGGGACGATCACTCGACCATTAAAGTTCAGAAAGTAAACGGTTATACAGATCCAATTATCCGTGAGATGGCAGGAGAATATCTGCATGATCAGTTAATTCAGGATCTGGAGCTTTTGGACGTTGCAGGAGATCCGTTTGATATGGAGAAAGTTCAACGCGGCGAATTGACGCCTATTTTCTTCGGTAGTGCGATCAATAATTTCGGTGTGCAAACCTTCCTGGAGAATTTCCTGGAACTAGCACCGAAGCCTGAACCACGTCGCAGTACGGCAGGGGAAATCCAGCCAACGAATGAAAAATTCAGCGGTTATGTATTCAAGATTCAAGCGAACATGAACCCGGCACACCGGGATCGTATTGCGTTCCTTCGCATTGTATCAGGCAAGTTCCAACGTGGAATGAGTGTGAAGCATACTCGGGTGGGCAAAGAGATCAAGCTGTCACAGCCACAGCAATTTCTGGCACAAGATCGGGATATTGTCGAAGAGGCATATGCCGGCGATATTATCGGTTTGTTCGATCCAGGCATCTTCCGGATTGGCGATTCACTGAGCCAAGGCAGCGAGGTTATCTTTGAGGAACTGCCAACGTTCTCGCCAGAGATTTTCGCCAAAGTTACTGTGAAAAATGCATTGAAACATAAACAATACCAAAAAGGCATTGACCAATTGACGGAGGAGGGAACCATTCAGGTGTTCCAGACGGCAAGTTTCGATGAGACAATTCTTGGCGTAATTGGTCAACTTCAGTTCGAGGTATTTGAATACCGGATGAAAGGTGAGTATGGGGTAGACGTGCAATTGCAGCGCATGCCTTATCAGTTCGCTCGCTGGATCGTGGACGAGAACCTGGACCCAAGCAAATTCCGGATTAACTCTGCGCTTGTAAAAGATAAAAAAGGGAATTATGTCGTGCTCTTCGAGAATGAGTACGCCATGAGAACGGCTATGGATAAAAATCCTACAGCTAAGTTCCTTGAGACTGCGCCTTAAGTAAGTTCGACGTTTGCCTCGGCAATTATTAAAGGGTTAGTTGAATGTGACAAGCTCATGTGATGAGATAGAGCTTGTAAAAAATAAGATCCCTCCGCCGATTGGTGGAGGGATCTATTGCTATTCACCTTACTGAGAGGCGGGTATGATCCAGCCGGATAAGGGAAAGCTTTCTTTTGCAGACAGAACAAACGGTGTGATGGTTACCTTACCCTTCAATGCTTCGATTAGCGAAGCGGTTGAACGGGAATGGTGTGCAGATGCTCCTGCGCGATTTGAATGAGTTCTTCCTGCTTGGCAGGTTCTGTGTTCTTCCAGATCATCTCGAAAATGGCGCCAAGTCCAGGTAATGCAGCTTCCGGTCCATCGACTGAACCTTCAATCATCTCCCGGAGCTGATCATCACTCTTGTCATGAACTTTATGAACAATCGCTTCACGCAGGCTTAATGTAATGGGCATCGCAATTCCCTCCTCGTATATTCGGCTGCTCTAATACTGTTCCCTGGGATGCGCGAGCGCATTCAAGTTTATCAGGCTTTGTGGTATACTACGAAGGATTATTTACGTTGGCATGGGTATCCGTAATGATGCATCATGCTGAAGTGCAGCGGGAGGTTAAGACCCTAATGGCCAAGAAACAGTATGCCGTAATTGGCATGGGACGGTTCGGATCAAGTGTTGCCAATGCACTGAGTGGCATGGGATTCGACGTGCTGGCAATTGATGCGGACGAGCAGAAGACTCAGGAAATGTCCAATGTGGTGACCCATGCGGTATCGGCAGATTCAACAGATGAAGAAGCGCTTCGTGCGCTGGGCATACGAAATTTCGACGTTGTCGTTGTGGCGATTGGTGAAGATATTCAGGCGAGTATTCTGACAACTCTGATATTGAAAGATATGGGTGTACCCGTTCTGATCGTAAAAGCTCAAAATGAACTTCATGGTAAGGTACTGCAGAAGATTGGAGCAGATAAAGTCATCTATCCTGAGCGGGATATGGGACTGCGCGTAGCCCATCATCTGACCTCGCCTAATATACTGGATTACATCGAGTTATCTGAGGATTACAGCATTTTGGAGATGAGAGCTTCTGAGCAAATGATCGGTAAAAACCTGATGGAATTAAACATCCGGGCACGTTTTGGTTGTAACGTGATGGCGATTCGCAGTGGAAATTCGATGAACATCTCGCCGTACGCGGAGGACCGGATCGAAGCGGGAGATGTGCTGATCATTGTGGGTCACAAGGATCATTTGACGAAAATGGAGCTTGCATATCCGAAGTGATGGATGCAGATGGGAAGGATGGAAAGATGGATATTGTATCACCGCAAAATACACGTGTAAAAGAATGGGCACAGTTGCTGGAGAAAAAGCATCGTACCCGTCAACATAAATATATCATTGAGGGCATTCATCTGGTCCAGGAAGCATTGCGCGCCGGAGCGGATCTGGAGTGCATCGTGTACGATGGAGAGCAAGGCGTACCTAGCGAACTCGCCGGGCTTGAGAATCCGCTACAGCGTGTGGAGTGGGTCAGCGTAACTCCTGCGGTTATCGCCAAATGTACGGATACGATGACACCGCAGCCTGTATTCGCAATTGTGCGTAAAGGCAGTGAGCCACTGGGAAGCCTAATTACCGGAGCGCGCGGGCTTGTCGTGGTGCTGGACGGGGTGCAAGACCCGGGTAATGTGGGAACGATCATCCGTAGTGCGGACGCAGCTGGAGCAGCTGGGGTCGTACTTGGAGCTGGCTGTGCTGATGTATATAACCCGAAGACGATTCGTTCGACGATGGGGTCATTGTTTCATTTGCCCATTGTGGAGGGCCAGTTGGAATCTTTGCTTCCAGAAGCGAAGGCTGCGGGCGTGAAGCTGGTCAGTACTTCTTTGCAGGCAGAGCATTCATGTTATAGTTATGATTTTACGCAGTCCGTATGGCTTGTCATTGGTAACGAAGGCAAAGGTATCTCGGATGCTACGGCACGTTTGGTGGATGATGCGATTACGATTCCGATGCAGGGACAGGCAGAGTCGCTTAACGCGGCGATGGCGGCAACGATTTTGCTGTTTGAGGCGATGAGACAGCGGATGGTGTAGGTAGTAAAATAACTATCTTTTCCTGAAGAACGTATGGAAGACTGGATACTGGTTGAAGATTGAATCAACCATTTACCCAGTCTTTTTATTTTCATTCAAGGACGTTAGCTGTTATAACAAAGATGTTTTTTTCATTTGAAGTGAATATTGAAAGGCGATGAATAACCCTCCGGGTTTGAGTTCCTTATAGATCTGCTGTACCAACATATTTCTTAATTCAGGCTCAAAGTTGAAGAAGGGCAACCCGCTAAAAATATAATCCAGTTGCTGAACGCCTTCTTGATTCATGGATTCTACTAATCGAGCGGCATCTGGATAACAGGAGAAGTCCTGGTATGCTCTCTGCAGATTATTTCTCATCGTCTCGTTCATTTCAAACAACAACACTTTAGTAGAACCTTGCACCTGTTGTTGAATATAACGAGTGATAGCACCTGTACCTGATCCGAGTTCGGCGATGGCTTTTACCTCCAGCCAAGACGCTTGGTTGACCATTTTGTTAGCGAGGAAACGGGAACTGGGTATGATACTGCCAACATGTTTAGGACTTTGAAGAAAGCTTTTCAGAAATAAAATGGGTTCATTGGAATCATGTTTGTGGTTCCTCCATATATGTGATGTGATGTTATCCAAACCAGTTAGAAATGTAATAATTGAAGCGTCGCTAGAATGGGGCCGCCGAAATAGATTCCTGCTATAAAATACGTCATGGTCCAGAGCACAGCGCTGGAATATGCAATGAGAGCAAATTGACGATATCTTACGCCACTTAGCCCAATGACCAATGGGAGAACATAACGCACGATTGGAATGAACAATCCGATGGATATGGCCCCTTTTTCATTCTTATTTAGCATCAGTTCCGCCTTAACGAAGTGTTTATGATGTTGAAATCTGTGTTTTATCTTGGTCCCGAATACCTTTCCTGCAAAATAAGCAAAGGTAATGGCTGTTAATAGTCCTGATAAAATACAGAAGTATGTGATCCATGAATTGATAACTCCTGTGTGGTTCAGAATGGCACCGCTGATAATCGTGATCTCATTTGGAATTGGAATCCCGAAAGGTCCCAATGAGAAGGCAAAATAAAAAATCAGGTATCCATATTGATGAAGTAGCTCTAAGATCGTATTACTGATCATTGTTTTGCCTCCTCTCTTGTTGATATAGCAATCATAATGAAAAAAATAAGGAATTAATGAGCATATTTCTGAAGAAAATCTAAAGAATACATAAGTCACACAAACTACGTTAAAGAGAAAAAAGCGTTGCCAACGTACTGGCAAGACTTGAACAGGTGGATATACTCAGGAGCGGTGATCAAGTGATATGAATTTCTGAATATCAAGTAAAGTTAGTTTCAAGAAGGAACGGTATAAGCGAGCTTGGATTCAATACAATATCTTTATTTGTATAGAATAGATGAGCATAAAGAAGAGCTGAGACGTCATAGTGACGACTCAGCTCTTCTTATTATCCCATGAGACTTACATTGTGTTGGAATCAGACCTATTGTAGGAAGTAGAACCATTTGAACCTGGTACCAGCAACAAAAAACAAGATAATCCATCCCCATAGAAACAGTAAACGTAAAGGTCGTGGAATCAGTAAATATTCCGAGTATAATTTGGTGAAAAACTTCATCACAGTTAGTTCATCCTTCGCTAGGTTACTCTTTAATAATTCATATTAAAAGACATAAGATGATCTTATAATTTAGATGCAAATCCTCCATTTATATCAAAAATAGGTATATTATATCATGATGAACACCAATAGGTTCTTTATTTTTTAGAATTATTCATTAAATAAATCGAACGAAATAATGCGGGCATGCCAATATATAGTGTAAGGAGGAAGGGGATGGCTAATGAGCGAGCAGGACGAGTACATACAACTTGTAACGTTAATACGTGCTGGGTATGAAGAAGCGTATGGAGAATTATATGAGAAAACAGTGATGGGTGTATATCGGACTGTGCGATTTCTCGTCAAGGACGAGCCCGACGCGGAAGATGTGGTACAGGAGATTTATATTCAGGCCTATCGATCCTTGGCGAGATATGATGCGGAGCGAGCTTTTCGTCCCTGGTTAATGGGTGTGACGATGCGACAGGTTCAGAGTTATCGACGCAAAAGATTAATGCAGTTTCGGTTTGGCAAGCGAATCGAAAAATCTGACGTGGGATTGGAATATGATTTTTCCACGGATCTGGTAAACAAACTGGCCAATCGTCCTCTGCTGGAACAGGTGCGCCGTTTGCCGTACAAGCTGCAGCAGGTGGTTACACTTCATTATTTGAATGAATATACGCAAGAGGAGATTGCTGGCATATTAGAGATTCCTCTTGGAACCGTAAAATCGCGTATACATGCGGCGCTGGCGAAGTTGAGACAGAAAGAGAAGATGAATCCAAGATTGCGGGGAAAGGTGGAGGATCTGCATGAAACTCGATGAACAGTTGCGAAGAGCCTACCAGGAAGAGACCAAAGACTGGTCCGTTCCTGCGAGAATTAAACATAAAATGATGGATAGTATTCGACGTGACTCACACATCAAAAGAAACCGAAAAAAATGGCTGGTCACGGGGCTATTGGCTGCTGTACTCATTATTCCCACGGGAGCTTATGCAGGGTACACCTATCTCGCAGACGGAATATACGGTTCACAGGAAAACATCACAGCTATGGGGGGAACAGCTGAGGATTATATGAGGTTGGAAGCGAAGCTGCAGACGGCCAAGGCCCATTTCAGCGAAGAAGAATTTGTTCAATATATGGACCTGTTGAAGCAAATGGGGCAAATGGCCATGAAGCATGCCGATTCACAAGGCAATTTGCATCCAGAGCAGTGGAGTACAGTGGAACAGGAAAGATATAACCTTCTTGCAGCTGAGCTGGAACCGTTTTTCGAGAAGCTGGAAGCTGTGAGTGTAGGGTCCTCCAAAAAAAGGATGGACGAGGAGCAATTTTGGACGGAACAGTTGATACAGGCAGAGAAGACATTTACCAAGGAACAATATCGTGAGTTCATGTCTGTGTATGAACAAATGAAGAAATACAAAGTTATGGTGATGGACAAGGATGGAAGTATTCATGAGGAACGTTTGTCGGCGGAGCAGAAGGATGATTTAAACCAGCTAGAGAGACGCTTAATCCCCTATTTGAAACGATTGGGGCTTAATGTGCGTTGAGTCGGGCGAACTATTTCTTCCCCTGCACATTCAGTCGATATTGATGCGGCGTAGAGCCTGTGGCATTACGGAATACTTTACAAAAGTAGGAGGGGCTGGTCATACCAACACGGTGACCGATTTCCGGAATGGTGAGCGAGGAATGAGTGAGCAGCACACAGGCATGACGAATGCGGGTGGCTTGAGCATAAGCAATGATGGTGGTGCCGGTCGCTTTTTTGAATACATGAGACAGATGATAAGGAGATAGATGAAGTGTATCTGCGATATGCTCCAAACGGAATGGCTCTGAATAATGCTGTTCAATCCACTGCATGGCAGCTTCGGCATGAGGATGAAGGATTACTGAACTGGATGCGGCAGGGGCCTTTAGATCCTGAATGACAACATCTTTCCATAAGTAACGAAGTTGCGTAAGTGAATCCAGTACAAAGAGACAAGTATCCTCCCCAGCTTCATGAGGTAGTAGTTCTGGATGGGTCTTATCGAATTGTTCCATTCGTTGAATGAGTGGGGAAGTGGCAGGAAGTCGGATCGGCTGAATCGGAGATTTCTCTCCCAGCAGGTCATGTATAAAACGCTGAGTTGTCATAAAATGCGACCAATGTGTCTTTAATATTTCAAGCTCAAACATAAGCACGTTTCTGATGAAAGGCTGCTCATTAGATACTTGTATCTGGACGTGGTGCAATTGAAAAGGTCTAAAAATCATGAGCATACCAGGTTCAAGGGAGAAAACCTGTCCTTCGGTTATCAACTGTCCATATCCTTCATGGATATAGGTTATCTCCATCTGGGAATGAGCATGGAACACTTCGCGAAACGTAGTGTTGGATGTACGACGACAGGCCAAGTTAAATTGTTCTCCCAGGATGATGGACATCACGAATGCCTCCCTTATCATGCGCAAGATAGTTTCATTTTAGCACAAGATGAACGCATAAAAGCGCTTTATTATTGTGTATTGTGAAGGGAATAAGGGAGGGATGCAACGATGTTAAAAGTGGCGATTATCGGAGCAGGTGCAATTAGTGGAGCACATATCTCAGCATATTTGGCATTCCCCGAGAGATGTCAGATTGTTGCTGTGGTCGATATCTATGTGGAAAAAGCACAGAAGCGAATAAACGAATATGGACTGGAAGGTGCACAAGTCGTTACGGATTACGCAGAGTTACTTGCCCAAAACATTGATCTGGTATCAATCTGTACACCGCCGTATACGCATGCTTCCATTGCGTGTGATTTCATGCAGGCAGGTGCACATGTATTGGTCGAAAAACCGATGGCATCTTCCCTGGAGGAAGCGGATCTGATGCTGAAAGTAACGCAAGAAAGTGGCAGATTACTATCTGTTGTAGCCCAGAATAGGTTTACGACACCGATGATGAAGCTAAAAGGTGTGCTGAACAGTAAACGGATGGGACCTATAGTACATGTGCAGGTTGATTCGTTCTGGTGGCGGGGCCACAATTATTATGATCTGTGGTGGCGCGGGACATGGGAAAAAGAAGGCGGAGGCTGTACCCTTAATCATGCGGTGCATCACATTGATGCCATGTTATGGATGATGGGACCTCCAGTGGAATTGCAGGCCATGATGGCGAATACCGCACATGATAATGCCGAAGTTGAGGATATATCCATGGCGATGCTGCGCTTCCAGGAAGGTGCACTCGGCATGATTACCAGTTCCGTTGTACATCACGGAGAGGAGCAGCAGTTAATTTTTCAGGGCAAAAAAGCCCGGGTATCTGCACCTTGGAAAGTGGTTGCTTCTACCGCGCGGAATAACGGATTTCCGGAACCGAATCGAGAGTTGGAACACCAGATTCAGAAGTTCGCTGACGAACTACCGGATGTTATTCATGTCGGTCATGCTGGGCAAGTTGAGAATGTGTTAAACGCTATTGAGACAGGATCACCGCTACTGGTGGATGGCAATAGTGGCCGGAATACACTTGAACTGATTGTAGGCATCTACAAATCAGCAAGTACGGGGGAAAAGGTTGTTTTTCCACTAGGGGCGGAAGACGCATTTTACACAAGAGAAGGAATTATGCAACATGCCGTACACTTTTATGAAAAAAGGACGACGGTGGAGAACTTCGAGGATTCGAGTATTACGCTCGGGAGCAAGTTGGATTCGTAGTTTTTTATGTGAAAAAGATGCCTTCTCACAATAAAGTGAGAATGGGCATCTTTTTTTAGTCTGAGACACCTTCCTGTTCTAAAAATATAACAATTGTATCCATTCATATTTGTGGAATGACGTTATTACGTTATCTTACTGTGCACAATTTTTATTTAAAAATTTAAATTAATATGATAAGGCTTCCTCGCCTCAATGTTACAGCCACTTATCAGCCCAACGTTCCACTGCGCTTAGCGCTCTCCCCAGTTCCGTACCTTTTCGTGACAACATATATTCAGTCCGAACTGGACGTTCCGTGACCACATGGCGAACCACGAGTCCTTCTTCCTCCAATTCCTTCATTCGCTCATTTAACACACGTTTGCTCAAGTCAGGGATATAAGCGTGAATCTCACTGAAGCGTTTGGGCTCCTCCATCAACGCATGAATAATGAGGGCTACCCATTTTCGGCCAATGATCTGATAAGATTGTTCCACTTTTGTGCATATTTGCTTGGCATTCTCATCATCGCTCATGATTGTGCTCCTTTGATTTAGTATTGCCTGTAATATCATTAGTATACTTATTGTAACCTACATGTCCACAGGCCATATGTGTTAAATGTCACATACCAATTGTTATTAATGTTACCACATAAAGCGTTATCATCAAATAAAAACCCTATAAACACTGGAGTTCACAGGTTCGACACGATTATTGACGAATTGTGACGACAGGTGTAATATGGGTAACGTTAATTCAAATGGTTACAATTTATAACCTAAACACAGGTTGTGGAGAGAAGGAATGTTCCATGGTTGAATTCAGGTGTGTTATATAAACGGAGGCAAGGCGGGGAACACACCCACTTATTCCGTCTTTTGTCATGCTTGGATTTGAACATTTTGCAACATCATATACTATACTGCACAGATCACAGGAGGCACTCCAATGGATGCAATGACATTTGTCCTGTTCGGGGCAACAGGCGATTTAGCCAAACGCAAGATTTATCCTGCATTATATAACTTGTACATGGATCAGAAAATGCCGAAATCCTTCTCCGTTATTGGTTTGGGACGACGTGAGTTGTCCGATACGGACTTCCAGGCGAATGTGGAAAAGTCACTGCATGAATTCTCACGTCAGACGCCGGAAGAAGCATCTCAAGTTCGTGATTTCATTGGCGCTTTCCGTTATTGTTCTCTAAATAATACGAAGCTTGAAGATTACACCAAACTGTTGGAACTGGTTCAACAGCGTGAACAAGAGCTTAACATTCCCGAAAACCGCATGTTCTACATGTCGGTAGCACCGGAATTCTTTGAGCCAATCGCATTGAATATTCAAGAAAGTGGCCTGGGTAACACCAAAGGCTGGAAGAAACTGATTATCGAAAAACCATTCGGACACGATCTGCAATCAGCTCGTGATCTGAACGAAAAACTGAGTAATACCTTTGCGGAAGAGGAGATCTATCGCATCGACCATTTCCTCGGTAAACCGATGGTTCAAAATATTGAGACGCTTACCTATGCAAATCCGGTGATTCAGGCGTTGTGGTCTAACCGTTATATTGCCAATGTACAGATTACGGCAAGTGAGACAGTGGGTGTTGAAGAGCGTGCTGCGTATTACGACCAAAGCGGTGCCCTTCGTGACATGTTCCAAAACCATATGCTTCAGTTGCTGATGATGATTGGTTTGCATTTACCAAAACGTTGCACACCGGAAGAAATTCAATTCAAAAAGCAAAAAATTGCTGAAGCACTTCGTCCGTTGACGAAAGAAAATATCGCTTCTGAAGTTGTTCGTGCGCAATATGCAGCAGGTGAGCTGCAAGGTGCTTCGGTTGTTGGATATCTGGACGAGCCTGGCATCCCAGCCGGATCTCAGAACGAGACCTATGTTGCCGCGAGACTGTGGATCGATGATCCATTCTGGAGCGAGGTTCCATTTTATATCCGTACAGGTAAACGCCTGGCCGAGAAATCCACCAGAATCGTTATTGAATTCAAGGCTCCGTTGAAGACCGGACATGAATCAGAAATTACAACGGAACCTAACCTGCTGACAATTGAAATTGGTCCGGGAGAAAGTATTTCCCTTCAATTAAATGCGAAGAATCCATTGAACCACGGTGAAGTAGAACCAATGAATATGACCTTCAACTCAGGTAAACGTAACATCCCTGAAGCTTATGAGAATCTGATCTTTGATGCGATGCGTGGCGATTCTACCTTCTTCGCTCACTGGAACGAAGTGGAGCTGGCATGGCAATGGGTCCAACCGATTCAGGAAGCATTTGAAGCGGGCAGCGTACCACTGGATACGTACAGCGCAGGTTCGCATGGACCAGAGTCAGCAGATCGCCTGACAGCAGCAGACGGCTACCGTTGGTGGTAAGTTAAACGAAAGAGTGAGCACAAGAGAACACAATAGTAAAGAAAACAGTACAGACAACAGTACAATCCGTTCTGCTCACCCATGAACATTTTGCACAATCCAAATTGTGTCTTCCAAGTTAGCAGGATATAGAACGAAATGTTTTATTCCCCTAAAGCTTTACTCAGAAGCGAGTTGGATGGAAGCAAACTGCTGATATAACAAAGTAACTATTACGAATCATACCGTTCCAATTTTGCTTAAGTCCTTCCGGTTATGTGGCCGGAAGGCCGTGAAAATTTTTGAATATAGATTAGCTGTTCAGTTTTGAAAATGGGTTGGCTTGAACGCTGAGAATGTAGTGTAGGGGACGAAATCGATTCTGTAGAAGCAAAGCGTTCGCCTTTATCCCCGGATTTTCTCCTATATAGGAGATTCAAAAAATCTGGGGATAACAGCGATCAAAAGAACGATTCGTGACCGGAACGGTTACCTTCGCCAAACGTTAAGCACTTATTTTTAATTTTGAACGCAAATGAAATTTAAACATTGTTCATAACAGGAGGATTTTGAAATGAAACTTGGACTTGTCGGATTAGGAAAAATGGGATTGAACTTGGGTAGAAACTTGATTGATCACAAACACGAAGTGGTTGCTTTTGACCTGAACACTGAAGCAGTAAATGAAATGAAAGAATACGGCGCTGAAGGGGTATCTTCTTACGCAGAAATGGTGGCTTCGCTCGAATCCCCACGTGTACTGTGGATCATGGTTCCTCACAACGTGGTAGACGCTGTATTGGCTGAAGTTAGCCCATTGTTGTCCAAAGGCGACATCATTATTGAAGCGGGTAACTCCCACTACAAAGAATCCATCCGTCGCTACGAAGAGATGAAAACTAAAGGCATTCACTACATGGATGCAGGTACATCTGGCGGTATGGAAGGCGCACGTAATGGAGCATGTTATATGATCGGTGGAGACCCGGAAGCTTGGGCAATTGTTGAACCGGCATTCAAAGATACTTCCGTGGAGAACGGCTACCTATATGCAGGTAAAGCGGGCAGCGGTCACTTCCTCAAAATGGTTCACAATGGTATCGAGTACGGTATGATGGCATCCATTGGTGAGGGCTTTGACGTATTGGAGAAAAGTGGATTTGATTTCGACTTCGAACAAGTGGCTCGCGTATGGAACAACGGTTCCGTTATCCGCTCTTGGTTGATGGAGCTGACAGAACGTGCCTTTTCCAAAGATGCAAACCTTGATGAAATTAAAGGCGTAATGCACTCTTCTGGCGAAGGACGTTGGACGGTAGAAACGGCATTTGACCTTCAAACCGCTACACCGGTTATCGCTTTGTCCTTGCTGATGCGTTATCGTTCCCTGGAAACAGACACATTTACAGGTAAAGTGGTAGCAGCATTGCGTAATGAATTTGGCGGTCATGCTGTAGAGAAAAATTAATTTTATATATAACTGTTAACATATGATGAACATCGGGTAATGACTTATATCGTGTTTACGAATTCATCAAGTGGAGGGAACATATCATGAAATTTTTCTTGGATACAGGGAATGTGGAAGAAATCAAACGGATCGAACGTCTGGGTCTGGTGGATGGAGTCACGACAAACCCGTCTTTGATTGCCAAAGAAGGTCGTGTATTTAAAGAAGTCATTCAGGAGATCTGTGGCGTGGTTAAAGGCCCGGTCAGTGCTGAAGTTATCGGTCTCAAAGCCGAAGATATGTTGAAGGAAGCTTATGAAATTGCAGAATGGGCACCGAATGTAGTCATTAAATTGCCGATGACCGAAGACGGGTTGTACGCTTGTCATGAGTTGACGCAAAAAGGGATCAAAACCAATGTAACGCTGATCTTCTCCGCAGCACAGGGTCTGATGGCGGCGAAAGCCGGTGCAACCTACATCAGTCCATTCGTTGGTCGCTTGGATGATATTGCGGTGGATGGCATGAAATTGATTCGTGATCTGCGTCTGATTCTGGACATGTATGATCTGCCTTCCGAGATTATCGCAGCAAGCATTCGCAATATCAAACATGTAGAAGATGCAGCCCTTTCGGGTGCGCACATTGCCACCATTCCGGGTTCGCTTCTGCCGACACTTTGGAAACACCCACTGACGGACAGCGGGATTGAACGTTTCCTGAAAGACTGGGAATCAGTTCCGAAATAAAAGGAAAGACATGACCTGAATCATTGGGTGGTCTGAACATAAAGCCTTTCACTTTGCAGAGTAATCTGCGGGCGAAAGGCTTTTTTTATCTCGGTTTACGTAGTTTCCGATTTCCGGTTAGGTTCGCAATAAGGAGTACTGAGTACTTGTCCTCTAATGTTGTTGTTACTTTCTGTCCAGTGTCCACGTACTGTCCTTCTTTTTCGGGACAACGGTGCATAAGGTTAACATATAGCCTATAGCTCATCCCGCAGGGGAGGGACACTTCGATGATGAGAAGAAAATGGCGAAGCCGGAGACGCCGTAAGCCGCCAAGCGGCAAGCGCAAAATGTGGTTGATCATTTTATTGGTCGCCGTGTTTTGTTTGATGCAGGGCTTTGCTTACGTGGATAAGAAAATGAAGCCCCCCATCATGCACTTGGCCAAGATCAGAGTGAAGCAGATTGCGACCGAAGCGATCAACAAGGCAATTACAGCACAGGTGGCAGATGGCAAAACCAACGAAGAACTGATTGATTGGAAGACGGATACCGCCGGGAAAGTGTCCGGTTTCATGCTGAACTACAATGAGCATATGCGAATCACTGCAAGTACGATGAATATTGTGCAATCCACACTGCAGAATGTACACATGTTAAAAGAAAAAATCCCGCTGGGGCAGGCGCTGGGCAGTCCGGTGTTGGCTTCATTTGGCCCGAGTATACCGGTTCGTATTGAGCCCCAAGGCGCTGTCAAAGTGGACCTGAACACCCGTCAGCAAAATGCGGGTATTAACATGATTTTGGTGGAAGTGTACATTCACATCATTGCTGAGGTCGCGGTCGTGGTGCCCTTCGACATGGAGCCCGAAACGGTTGATACGGAAATCCCGATTTCCTACCTACTGGTTGTTGGGGATGTGCCAATGTATTATTACGATAATCAGGGCAAGCCAGTGGGCAGTAACGGCAGTAATGCCCCAGCTATTGCGCTGCCCTCAGGTCAGGCAGGTGTATCAAGCGGTAGTGGAGTGACTACGAATCCCCCTAGCCAGAACCAGCAACAGACGCCATCCGACCATTCGCAAGGAAGTGAACTTGAATTTGAACCGGATAATTTGCCCGATGTGAATGGGGGATCACAGTCTAATAAGGACGCGCACCCGTGAATCACAGCGATTACTGGTAAAACGACGTTCAGTACAAAATTCAAAAAGGGGCCTCTAATCAAGAGGTCCCTTTTTCGAATGCTCATCGTACGCCTAGCGGAAACATTTATATTGACATATTCTCGTCTTACTTGCTTTTCTTGCTCTTTTGTTTGCGTTCATCCTGTTCCCAATGTTTCAGCAGTGGATAGGGATCAAACGACCATTCGTGCAGTCCGCTGTCCCGGTAGATCCCATAGTGCAGATGTGGAGGGAATTTGCCCTGTGTCCCAGGTTTCCCGTAACCCGAACTGCCAACCCAACCTACGACCTGACCGGGGATAACCACTTCACCGATGGATGCACTTTTGTCAAAACCCGAAAGGTGGGCGTAGTAATGATAATGGTTGTTCAAATCACGGATTCCGATACGCCAGCCGCCAAACGGGTTCCAGCCTTTGATCTCCACGACCCCGTAACAGGTACTGCGCACAGGCAGGCCATGCGGAGCGAAAATATCCGTTCCCTCATGAATGCGATAACCGCCCCAGCTTCTTTTCGTCCCCCAGGTACTGCGATAGGAGTAGTTGGTTCCGAGCGGGACCGGAAAGGCATGTCCGAATAGATCCAGATTGTCAAAATGCTCATATAACTTCGCGAATTGCTGTATCCGTTGCACAGCACGGGAGTTGTGATAATATTCCCACAAAGCAATGTTGAAGTCCTCTTGCTTGTTCCCGTAGCTTTGAATAACCGAAGCCATGCTGTACAGCACATCCTGATCATTGTTGGCATCTGCTATACCATCTCCTGAACCATCACGCCCATATCCTTTGAAAAAAAGAATGGATTCCGGATGTTGATCCGTCTCATCGGGATTTAGCCATCCTCTCCAAGCCGGAGGAGTCATGAAGATTCCCGTAAGTCGCTCCGGATGCTTGCGATCCTTTGGATGTGCCCGAGTAATCGTTCGTTCATACTGATCAATGGCGGCCAGCCTGTACCAGGGAATCTGGGTCATCTGACCGATGGTTTCATATAAATGGCGACGTGCAGTGAAAATTTCTGCGGGTTTTAACTCGGCAGCCTGTGGTTTGGGAGCGGCCTGGGCGGGTTCACTGTAAACTTCAACAGGCAAGAATGGGAGAAGCAGAGTACCTGCAAGTAATGTTTTGATCCAAAATCGGTACGTGTGCCTGAAGGTCAAGCGTTGTTGCACTGGGAAGCAGCCCCTTTCCATTAGAATGATACAAGGTACCCGATGAACCAAGCTAAAGGTTAGCGTTCTTCAAAAGTTCTCATTTTATCCATGTAAGCTCTTGGAGTGAATCGAATTATACAAATTGTCCATATCGGGCATGAATGCACAAGATGTGACAAATGGGGGTTTTTCCAACGCTTTCATGGTATAATATGTTCCGAGCAACAGCCTAACTTCAGTAGAAAGAAGGTTTATGCATTGGCAAAACGTGTTAAAGAACCGAAGCCGGATTGGATTCGGATCAAATTGACAACCGGCGATAACTATCAGGAAATGAAAACGATGATGCGTTCAAAAACGCTGCATACGGTATGTGAGGAAGCAAGATGTCCGAATATTTATGAATGCTGGGCCAACCGAACGGCCACTTTTATGATTTTGGGTGATATTTGCACAAGGGCATGCCGGTTTTGCGCGGTGAATACAGGCTTGCCAACGGAACTTGATCTGCAGGAACCAGAACGTGTGGCGGAAGCAGCAGAGCAGATGAATCTGCAACACTGCGTAATTACAAGCGTAGCCCGTGATGATCTGAAGGATGGGGGAGCTACGATCTTTGCAGAGACGGTAAAGGCCGTACGGCGGCGGTTGCCATTATGCAGCGTTGAAGTACTCATTCCAGACTTTCTGGGCGATCGGAAATCTTTGCAGATTGTAATGGATGCCAAACCGGACATCCTGAATCACAATATTGAGACGGTTGAGCGGTTGTCAGACAAAGTGCGTGCCAAGGCAAAATATAAACGTTCCCTGGAATTGCTTGCTCGTGCCAAAGAAATGCAACCTGACATCCCAACGAAATCAAGTATTATGCTTGGTGTAGGTGAGGAATATAATGAAATTTTATCAACCATGGATGATCTTCGTGCAGTGGACTGTGATATTATGACGATTGGTCAATATTTGCAGCCATCGGAGAAACATCTGTATGTTGAAAAGTATTATCCGCCAGAGGAGTTCGCTGCATTGAAACAGGAAGGATTAAAACGTGGCTTCAGCCATGTCGAGTCCGGCCCGATGGTACGCAGCTCCTACCATGCGCATGAACAGGTGAAATCGGCTACCAAACATGCTGAACAGGCGGCAACACACGCGTGATGGAGGACACCGGATTGGAAGAAAACAAAATTAAAGAACAGATTCAGGACCAACTTCAGGAGCAGATCCAGGAGCCAGTTCAGGAAGCGGTTGTTGAATCGGTTGAAGAACAGCCCAAAGAACCGGTCATTGTACAGATTGGCTCCAAAAATTATGAAATCGTCCAGAACCACAAAGAGGGATGGAATCCAGAAGTTTTCCGTGATCGTTACAGTGAAGTTCTGGAGCGTTATGATTATATTATCGGGGACTGGGGTTATAGCCAGTTGAGGTTAAAAGGTTTTTACCGTGATAACCATCCAAAAGCGACGAAGGATTCCACGATCGCCAGTATGGTGGATTATATCAATGAATACTGTAACTTTGGCTGTGCGTACTTTGTGCTTCAGAAGAGCAAAGATCAGCCTCAAGCCAAAGCAAAAAGCGGTTCCTGAGAAGGACCGCTTTTTTGGTGTACTTATTTTAGTCAAGAAATGCCGTGCGAACGCGATTCCAGAAAGGATAAGGACGGAAACGTGCGAAACTGACCTTGTGACTGGATACCTGACAACGGACGGAGATCAGATCCTCTACCATCACATTTACATGATCAATGGTCATCAGTAATCGCTGATCCTTGCGGGAGAAAATGTCACAATGATGATGCTTGGGCAAAATAATCGGTGAACCAAGTGTCCGATAGACCCGGTTATTAATTGATGCAATCTCCGCAATCTGAATCGCCTCGATGGTTGGATGAACCATGGCACCCCCGAGGGCCTTGTTGTATGCGGTGCTGCCTGATGGCGTGGATACACAGATGCCATCCCCACGGAACATCTCAAATGTTACATCGTTAATATCGACCTGGGCCACGACGGTACCGTCTACACCTTTTAACGTAAATTCATTAAGGGCGATGTAAGAGGAATTACCCGACTTTTTCCGAATCTCAAGCTCCAATAGCGGATATTGTACAATACGTGGTTTGAGACGCTCCGGATCTCCCTTGCCACTCATCAGTCTGACTAATTCCCTTAATTCTTCCTTCTTCCAATCCGCATAAAAGCCGAGATGACCTGTATGAACCCCAACAAAAGCAATATCCGGAATACGGTCGATGAAATTGTGAAATGCCTGTAGCATCGTACCATCGCCCCCGATGGAGATAACAATCTCCGGCGATTCTGCGTCCAGCTTGAACCCTTCTTCCTTCGCCAGCGCATGAAACTGCTGACTGAGATCAATCGATAACTGGTCTCCGCGGTCTTGAACATAATATCTCAAGATGAAAGCTCCTTTGTGGTCATTATACTACCGATGATAATCAATTCCGCGGAAGAACACAACGTTTGGAGGCATATTCAGTTAAATATAGATGAATGAGTGACTTATTTTTTGGCATGTCGTCTTGGCTTGAGAATGGAACTTAATATCGCAAGGAATAACAACAACACGATGAGACTTACAAAAACAATCATCCCGGACAAGAAGATCAGTCCAAAGTCCGGTGCATACGTCGATAATGATGGGATGAAACCAGGCTCCATGAGAACGGGTGAAGAGGAACGTCCCATCATGGGTGTCCATAACAGCAGGACCAGCAGAGGTGCGATTAGCGCATGAATTGCTCTGGCAAATAGAAATGGACCGTATCTCATGGGTGTGTTGCTAAGAACGCTCATAATCTGTGCATGGACGGATAATCCGCCCCAGGAGAGAACAAAGGCCGCTGCTGCAACTTTATAGACGAGTGGGATGGATGCCCCGGCACTTCCGGCCTCTTTGTTCCCCAGCGTTACTTCAAATAACCCCCCGACCAAGCTAGGAGATAAGGATGGAGGAAGCCCGCTATGTCGAAGCAATTGCTCGGTTATCCCGTATAATCCCCCAAGCCAACCGGTCTGTACAAGCAACTCCATCATGACCGAGAAGAATACAACCAGCCCTCCTACGATAATAATAAGGCGAAGGGAAGAGGAGACTGCCTGGCGCAGCAGTTCACCGAATGCCCGTCCGTCAGCCTTTCTTGCCTCATGCATTGCATAGATGGCCCGGACCAGTCTGTTTCTATGTATTTCCCCCGGTGGAGATGCAGAAGAGATGTCTGGCTGTGAGCCTTTCGCTGTACCCCCGTGAAAACGCATGAGCATACCTACCAGAAAAGCTGCAGCGTAATGACTCGCAACCAATAACGGAGCAATGGCGACATTATGGAAGAACCCAACCGATACCGCTCCAATCATGAAGATCGGATCGGATGATGTAGTGAAGGCAACAAGCCGTTCTCCTTCTTCCCGGGTAACCAGCTTTTGTTCCCATAACTGAGCGGTCAATTTCGCCCCTGTAGGATACCCGGATGCACAGCTCACGGCAAATACAAAACCACCGCTTCCGGGAACACGAAACAATGGACGCATCAGTGGATTCAGCAAGGTGCCTAGAAAATGAACAATGCCAAAGCCGAGCAGCAGCTCGGACAGCACCAAAAAAGGAAAAAGGGAGGGAAACAATACGTCCCACCAGATGGACAGGCCGCGTACACCTGCATGCCAGGTTTCCGCTGGATACAAGACCATTAACACACAAAAGATCAGGAGAGCGAGTGTGACCAGGACATGGGTAAGTCGTTGTGAAGTAGCCATGAATTCTTCTCCTTTACTTTTGGAATGGTCGGTGTGCGGAAGTCTGTGATGCTATTGCCATCAATATATGAAAAAAAATGGACAAACAGTACAAAATTATACGTAGAAAGCGCTTGCAAAAGTGGCTGTGTTTTTGAGTGATGTGTGCTAAAATGAGAAAAACGCCTGAACGTCACCTAATTGTCTCCAAGGTGAAATTCAATTCGGATGGAGTGATGATCATGAGTCTTGTCACCGGAATCCTGGTCTGTGCTTTTGTATATGTGATACGTGCCTCGCTGGTACGCTCTGAGGAAGAGGACTGGCGGAGTTATTAATGGAATATTTAGTGCGCCAACCTATGTGGTTGGCGCTTTTTTTGTGTTATGTTTTGAAGAAGGTCCTATATATAGATGGCAGGTTATGCGTCCTGATGATTTCATGTTATATAGGACTTTTTGGTTTTTTTTGATAGAATGGAGATAAAGGCTTTTGGGGCCTGGATATTGTTACTGTTTTCACAATGTTCACGGAACGTGTAATATATGGCAAAATTCGACATCAGAAAGGGGAATCAGACGAATGAATCCCAGTTTGAGTATTTATGACAATCTTGGCGGCGAGAAAGGTGTTCGCGCACTGGTCGAGGCCTTTTATCCGATCGTTCAGCAGAATGAGCAGCTGGCTCCGCTTTTTCCGGAAGATATTCAGCCGGTTATCGACAAGCAGTATATGTTTTTGTCTCAGTTTTTTGGAGGACCAGGGCTGTTTTCCGAGGCGTTTGGACATCCGATGATGCGTGCCCGTCATATGCACTTTGAAGTGACGGTAGAACGGGCTGAAGCCTGGCTTGCATGCATGGATCAAGCCTTAACACAGATTGGTGTGGAGGAGCCCTTGCATTCGTTTATCCTGCAGCGTTTATCCGGGCCTGCACATCATTTTGTGAATACACCGTAGTCGTAGTTCCGAATATGATCATAAGCGTACGGGAGAGGGATGGAAGAGATTGGAATTAGAACCGCTATATAAGGTGAAGGTGACCTGTCATTATTGCGAAACCGAGTATGAAACCTCACGGGTAAGACCGAGTTTGAAAAGGCCCTACCGGACGGATTCCGATTTTTGTGCTTACTACAAGCTGGAGAATCCTGATTTTTATGTGGTTCGCATCTGTCCGCAGTGCGGGTTTGCCTCTACGGAGAACGCAACGGAGCATTTGAATGATGCTCAACGCAAGGCTTTTAAGGAACAGGTCGGTAATCGCTGGGTAAAACGTGATTATAGCGGAGCACGGACACTGGACCAGGCGCTGGCAACGTACAAGCTTGCCTTGCTGTGCGCACAGGTTATCCAGGAGAAGGACCGTGTCGTCGCCGGTCTGTTGCATCATATAGCATGGTTGTATCGATATATGGAGGACCATGCACAGGAACATCGTTTTCTCGAATTTAGCCTTGAAGCCTATGTGAAGGTGTTTGAACGGGAAGGAACGGGCGGCAATGAAGCCAAACTGTTGTATTTGCTTGGGGAATTGAACCGCAGGGTAGGACGGTTTAATGAAGCAGTGCAATGGTTCAGCAAGGTCATTCATGACAAGCGGATCACAGATGCGGCCATGATTCGTGCTTCAAGGGAACAGTGGGCTGTGTTGCGTGAACAGATGATCTCAAGTAAGTTGGAACTCCCTGAAGAGATGCTGGAAGCAGACAAAGAGGCTGCGAAGCGCAGCCCCCTCTAGGTTGATCTTACATTAATTACGGACAGGACGGCTGGATAACAAATAGTCACTGTCGTTATCGATCACGGTCATGCTGGTATTACAGCAGGGAAAGACGAGTAATTTCTTTTTGCCTTCACGAATGAGCACCAGCTCTTTGGGTTTGAGGGGGAGCAGCACGTTGCTTGCATGACAGTAGGGACATTGCTGTACATAGATGTCTCCCATCACAATATCGTAAGGCCAGCTGTTCTCAAACGGAATCATTCTTGTTCGCCTTCTGGTGCGGAAGGTTTGGAGGTTTCTTGTTTGGCAAGTTCCGCAATCTTCTGCATCAGGATATGTTGGGGCATGTGCATCAGGTGCTCCAAAGGTACACCCAGGGATTCTGCTAATTTGACGGCTGTATCAGCCGATACTTGTAAAGGTTTCATACGTTTACCTCCTGAAAGTTGCTATGAGTATTTCTCTAGTATAGAGATACAGCACACATAAAACCAGTTTTTAATTCAATCCTAACCATCCAATTTATAGAGAGAGGTGCCTTATTAAATGAAAACGCCATTACACCCCGTATGGGATCTGGAGTCCATTTTTAGTGGAGGTTCTTCCTCCGAATCATTCGCTGCGTATCTGATTGAACTGGAAGAGGATGTACGTAAACTGCAACATCTGTTGAACGAAACTCCTGCACCGACTTCAATGGAAGAGACGGCTGCATTTGATCCCATTTTGGTACTGCTGCAAAGCTGTTATGTCCGTATATCGGAAGGTTCTGCGTTTGTATCCTGCCTCTCATCGCAAAATCAGAAGGACAAGAAGGCAACGCAGCTTCAGGGGGCGATCAGTTCTATTGCAGCGATGCTGAACGGCAGCAAATCAAAATTCGATAATACACTTAGTCAGATATCAGATTCGGTGTGGAATGCTTGGATTGCCCGGGAAGATATTCAGCCGTTGGCATTTGTATTAAACGAGAGCCGTACGCTGGCTCGTGAGAAGCTGTCACCTGAACTGGAAGGTCTTGCTCTGGATCTGGGTGTGGATGGTTACCATGGTTGGGGCAAATTCTATAACACGATTGTCAGCAAGGTAAACATTCCATTTGAGCAAGATGGGGAAACGGTGATGCTATCCGCAGGACAGGCTGCCAACAAGCTGAGCGATAGTGATCGGAATGTACGCGAGAAGGTATTTGCAAACTGGGAGCAGGCTTGGACCGATGTCGAAGATTTCTGTGCAGACACGCTGAACCACCTCGCAGGATTCCGTCTGAAGTTATATGAGAAACGTGGCTGGGATGATATCCTCAAAGAACCTCTGGCCATCAACCGGATGTCACGTCAGACACTGGATACGATGTGGGATGTGATTAATGGTGCCAAACCTGCGCTTGTTCAATATCTGGAGCGCAAGGCAGAACTGCTGGGGGTAGACAAGCTCAGTTGGAGCGACGTAGACGCACCTGTAGGTAAGTCGAGTGGCAAAATCACTTACGATGAGGCAGCTATCAATATTGTTGAACAGTTTGCCAAGTTCAGTCCTAAACTTTCCTCGTTTGCAGAGATGGCTTTTGAGAAACGCTGGATCGAAGCAGAAGACCGCCCAGGCAAACGTCCAGGTGGCTTCTGTACGTCTTTGCCACTTAGCAAAGCAACCCGGATTTTCATGACCTTCTCCGGGACACCATCTAATGTGTCGACTCTTGCGCATGAACTTGGTCATGGATATCATCAACACATTATGGAAGAGTTACCTGCATTGAATCAACGTTACGCGATGAATGTGGCTGAGACAGCGTCTACGTTTGCTGAACTGATTGTAGCAGACGCCCTTGTGCAGGCGGCAACAGATGAGCAAGAGAAGCTGGCTTTGTTAGAAGATAAGATACAGCGAAGTGTGGCTTTCTTTATGAATATCCATGCCCGGTTCCTGTTTGAGAATCGTTTCTATGAACAACGCAAAAAAGGCCTGGTTAACGCGGATGAACTATCCAAATTAATGGTGGATGCTCAGCAGGAAGCGTTCTGTGGTGTACTTGCATCAGATCATCCGCATTTCTGGGCATCCAAACTGCATTTCTATCTGACAGGTGTGCCATTCTATAACTTCCCATACACGTTTGGGTACATGTTCAGTGCGGGAATCTATGCGAGAGCACAGCAAGAAGGAACAGCATTTGCAGATAAATACGATGATTTGTTACGGGATACAGGGCGCATGACGGTCGAAGAACTTGCTCAGAAACATCTGGGTACAGACCTGACACAACCGGAATTCTGGCAAAATGCTGCAGACTTGGTTATTGCCGATATTGAGCAGTTTTTGCAGATGACAGCACCGTAAAAATAGGTTGAACATATATGAAAGAGGCTGCAATCCTGTGTGAACACACACGGAATTGCGGCCTCTTTTTGCTCGCGATCCTAATTTTCAATAATTAAATATTTTGTCGCAAATGAACGAAAAAGCTCACTTTAAGGAAGGGAAATGGCAATTAATTGTGCAAATTATAGTTAAAAATACCCAAATTTTCCGTTGTTTGTTGAACATGCGCAAATGATGTCATATAATGAGTCGTAAGTCCTTATTACATAGGACTATAAGCATGTAGGAGGAGTGTTATTATGAAAATTGAACAGCTTTCATTAGTGCGTCAGTTAGATTTGGTATTTAAAGAGCTTGATCATGAGTTGTCAGGGTTAGATTCAGGGGTAGTTTTTGTGCAAATACGAAATAACGTAATTGGGAAGTTTGGTATTCGACATAATCCGATAACTGGACGGGATGGGCAGATGGATGAGGAGGAAGGGGGACTAAACGAAACTCAAAGAAATTCTTTTCGGGCGATGGCACTGGAGACGTTGAAATTCAAACGCAATTGGACACATGGCGAAATATCGTACGACTTCACAGTAAGACAAGGTATGATTTTGGTAGATGCAACGATGGAGTCTAATTACAATATGGCGAGCCTGATGATTCGTTACCCTAGAACCAATACATACAAGGATTCAGATATGGAGTCGACCTCCTAATTCGTTGCACAAGAGAAAGCGGCACTTCCGAAGAAGGCCGCTTTTACTTTGGATTCTGCTTAGGCTCAAGCAATAATTACGAGCTTACGAACGACCCGATAATTGCTGCTCAGCGATTTGCACCAGACGTTTAGTGATGTATCCACCCAGAGAACCTGTCTCACGGGAAGTATAGTTACCGTAGTAACCATCTTGTGGAATCGTTACACCCAGCTCTTGAGCAGCTTCCATTTTCAATTGTTGCAATGCTGCTGTTGCTTGGGGAACGACCAGGTTGTTGGAGCGGCTACCGCTACCTTGGTTTTGACTTCCGTACATATGTGTCACCTCCTTATGGGTTGGTGATGTTAGTATGGTTAGAGAATAAAGAAATATACATGATATGGCATAAGGGAAAATATGGATAACTATCAGTGCACATGACACATAAAAAAGCCGACCCAATGCGGGTCGGCAAGTTGTATCAGGATATCGAAAGAGATGCTGATATACGTAAAAGCAGTATAGCGAATGATCAGCTTGCTTAGTCAGTAGGAGGTATAACCTCAATACGTGTAAATAGCTCAACAGGTTGTTCCGGTTCCAAGCGAATCAACCCGGTTTGTTCATCCGATAAAGCCAAATTAGGTGCATCCGGGAGCCAAGTGTACGGTTCAATGCACAAGAACTGATCGGTTTCACCTTTGGTAAAGAGAACCCAATGTTTGAAAAATGCTTCATCTGCTGAATATTTCAATGTATACCCGTCTTGCCTCCGTAAGTAAGCCATAGCCGGTTCACCGTCGGTAGCTTTCAACAGGGTATCCCAGTTACGTCCCTGCAAATTGATGCCTTCGTTAAGAGCAGACCATTCACCCAGGGATTCTAGTTCACCTGTCGGTAGTTGTTCTTCATTCTGTCCGTATATTCCGGAAACAGGCAGTTGCAGTGTCCAGTCGGCAGGTTTGCCATCTAGCAAAAACCATGTATGATATCCCATCCCAAAGGGAGCAGGCGTTGAGCTCAGATTGGTGACTCGCAGACGCTGGCTAAATACAGCGTTTTGCAGACTGAACGTCATCTCAAGTTTCAGGGGAATCGGGAATTGAGCCATCCAATGCTCTTCATTTTCGGTCAGTAATTCAGTCGTAATAGCACAGCCGTCTTCATCTTCCTCAATGTCACTGACACACCAGGATTGGGTACGGTGGAGACCGTGAATGTGGTTGTCATTCGCCGTGTTCTGATCAAACTGGTAACGAATACCTTCATATTCGAATTGTCCTCGATGAATGCGCCCTGGTGGAATCAGGAGAGGAACGCCAAAATGGTACGGCTTCTGCAGATAAAAGGCAAGATCGTCTTCATCCGGACGGCGGACGACATCTCTGTCCTGCACTAAATCGCGAATAGAAATAATATTATTTCCAAGACGCGGCAGCAGGGTGATTTCCAATTCACGGCTATGTAGGATATACGTGTCGTAACCATTCCATTGGCCTTTGGTCACTTGTTTCATATCGATGCTCCTTTTCCCACTTGAAATCTGTCTGCAAGCAGTTGTGATGAAGCTACTGCTGCAGGCGTGTCGTTGTGTACATGCCAGCTATTTCCAGCGCTGCTTCTTGTGAAGCAGGCATGTGAATAAGCAATTCCATCATAACAGATTTTGATGTCTCGGGTAAAAAAGTTCAACTCATTTTGACATTCGCGCCTGTGCGCATTAAGATGGAACTCTAAAAGCAATTATTCAAATTGAATGACATGAAATCGATGACAGGGATAAGTAGGCCAAGAGAAATCCTCTTCAGAAAGCCGGTGGTTGATGTGAACCGGTGTGAGCTCTTTACCGAATGGACCCTTGAGTGTAGGTTTGAACAGGTTAAGCCAGAGATGGGCTTGCCCCATTAGAGTCTGCCGTGTAATCCACGTTACGGAACAATGAAGGTATTTCTTCGGCTTGACTTGATTCAGGGTCAGGAGCAATGGAAGAAAAGCGAATAAGGGTGGCACCACGGTCTCACGTCCCTTGCGGATGTGGGGCCTTTTTGCGTCCGCAGAGAATGGCAGGAGCTTTTTAATATACAATCAGGGAGGCGTTATATCTAATGAAAACAGTACTTTCAGGTATTCAGCCAAGCGGTAAGCTCACATTGGGCAACTATATTGGTGCAATCAAAAATTTTGTAAAACTCCAGCATGACTATCAATGTCATTTCATGGTGGTTGATCTTCATGCCATCACCGTGGCTCAGGAGCCAGCAGCATTGCGTGAACAGTCGGAAGCGGTAGCTGCACTGTTTATTGCAGCAGGTATTGATCCGTCGAAATCTAACGTATTTCTGCAATCCCATGTACCGCAGCACGCGGAATTGGGCTGGTTGATGACAACGCTGACCTCCATGGGTGAGCTAGAACGCATGACTCAGTTTAAGGATAAATCATCCGGTAAAGATTCCGTTGGTGCGGGACTATTCGTGTATCCATCATTAATGGCAGCTGATATTTTGTTATACAATGCTGACCTTGTGCCAGTAGGCGAGGACCAGAAGCAGCATCTGGAACTGACACGTGATCTGGCAGGACGTTTTAACCACCGTTATGGGGAGTACTTCACCATTCCAGATCCCTATATCCCACAGGTGGGTGCTCGGGTCATGTCACTTGATGATGCCTCTTCAAAGATGAGCAAAAGTAATCCTAACGCTGGCAGCTATATTGCCCTGCTGGATCCGCCAGATGTTATTCGCAAAAAAATCAGCCGTGCTACTACAGATTCGGGACGCGAAGTCGTATATGATCCGGCAAACAAACCGGAAGTTAGCAATCTGATGAGTATCTACGCTGAATGTGCAGGTATGACGCTTAAGGAAGTAGCTGAGCGTTATGAAGGCAAGATGTACGGTCCATTCAAAAAGGAACTGGCTGAAGTGGTTGTATCTGTGATTGAACCGCTGCAACAACGATATAATGAGATTCGTGAATCTGGCGAATTGGCTGAAGTGCTGGATACGTCAGCCCGTCGTGCAGAAGAAGTTGCTGCTCAAACGTTGGATGCAGTGAAAGAACGTATGGGATTTGTTCCGAGACGTAAACAGTAGTCCTGAACAAGATCTTCATATTTTACACAATGAATAGTTAACACAAATAAAGAGGAGCCCTATTGAAGGACTCCTCTTTATTTGTGCGTTCATTATTGAACTATCAAATGACCTGCTCAAGAAGTCGGCTCTGAAGCAGTCGAGCGAACTTCCTGACGTTCCTTTTTGGCGCGAATCACAAATCCCCAGCCAATGTTGGCAATGGACAGGACAAACAGTAGTGCAGCAAACCAACCGGAGTAGGAGATCATAATTGCTGAAACCGTTAACAAAATAATCGAAGAGAATGCGAACCATAAGGATAAGCCTTTACTCATTGGGAAAAACCTCCATCTACAAATTTAGTAAAACTCCGTATAACCTGTAGCCTACGAGCCATAATAATCTTGCAAGCTTGCAATTACATTACAGACACAGATTGAAAGGAGATTATAAATTATGGCTCAAGGATCTCGTTCTTCAAACAACTTGGTGGTACCTCAAGCGACTGCAGCACTGCAACAATTGAAAATGGAGGCTGCACAGGAACTGGGTGTAACGATCCCACAAGACGGTTACTATGGTAACTACACTTCCCGTGAAACAGGATCTTTGGGTGGATATATCACCAAACGTCTGGTACAAATCGCTGAGCAGTCTCTGGCTGGGTCTGGCAAATAATTTATTATAACCAAACAGCAACAAAACAGGATAAACAGAAAGCCCGGAGCGGAAACGCTCCGGGCTTTCTCGCGAATCAGTTCCTATGTTTGATTGTGCCTTGCCATGCTCACTTCGTCAAGGGCGTGCAGATAAAAGTTTTTTATCCATTTTCTCATCGCTTAACCAGCCTACATACGTATCAATCGTCTCAAAATTCCGATCCATCACAATCACCGCGACAAATGGATATTGTTTCCGGTGTCGATAACGTACATCTGCCCAGCGGACCTTGTAACCGGCAGGCAGTTCTTCAACCTCTGCCACCGCATAGGAGGTGAAATAGAGGAAGGCACTGACTTCCGGTGATTTGCGTGAAGCAGCAACAGCCGCATGAGTAGAAGACGAGGCGTGCAGACTCCATACCAGATTAGAACCATCCATTTTACCGATCACATAACTGCCGTCCTTAACTCGTTTAACCACATGCCAGCGGTTCCAGGATATCGTTGGAATAACGATGTATCTGGCCTGTTCTGGACTGTTGTCGAGACGTCTAACTTTTCTGACTGCTTGTGCACGAGCAATCGTTCGCCATATATAATATAAACCGGTCAAACTATACAACGTAACGAAGAGTGGTGCAGGGGCGATCAGATCAAAGGCCCATAACAGGATAGCTATGACATGGGTAGTGAATAGAAACGGATCAAAAATATGAATGATGTTCCAGGCGATCCAGCGTTCCGTAAAAGGCCGGGCGGCTTGGGTTCCATAGGTGTTGAACAGATCGGTGAATACGTGAAAGCCTACGGCCACAGCGGTCCAAGTGGCAACGTGTCCAATAGGGACACCAGGGAATATCAGTGCAATGACGCCGGTGATGAGCAAAACCCATAACAGGAGAAATGGCAGAGAGTGTGACAAGCCCCGATGATTCCGAATGTAAAGCGAATTGCTTTTGAGACGTAACGCAGTATCGATGTCAGGGGCCTGGGAACCGGCGATCGTGCCAACCATTACCGCAGTTGCAAGCATGGGACTCGCCGTGACGACAGGATCGACATAAGCCAGACCGGCTAGACCAATCCCCATGACAAAATGTGTAGAGGTATCCATAAACGTCTCCTTTGTGTGGTGTATCGTTCTAAGGCACATTACTTCTCTATCTAGGTGATACCCATATATAGTGTATAATATCCGTCTGTCTGGATGCAAAACACCCCTAATCTCCAAAGTTATTACAATTAACAGTATTATACCCAATAAATGTACGTAGTTTGTCAAACTATTTTGGCATTTCCTATGATAAACTTTATATCGGATACAGTGAGAAAAATCGCCAGCGAACGTACGATACTATTCGAATGATATACAACGCTAAAATAATTTATGGGCATTGTTCCTATAAACCGTTACAATAATATAGAATCTCATAAAAAGTAGGTTTCTTTGAATACATATGTCACAGTAGATGGATGAAGCGTAAAAAACGTGATTTTGGGTTCACATATGTATGCGTATTCATAAGAGAAGATACAGGAGGGACGAGGAAGATGCTGAAAAAGTACAAATGGACATGGATGCTGCTCGGGCTCGCACTCATTATGGCTGTGTATCTGATGTGGGGCACCGTATTTGCCAGTAAGGAAAAATTACCCGAGATTCGTGAAATACAATCCTTTTCCATGGAAAATGTAGATGGCAGTACGGTATCACTGGAGGATACTCAAGGGAAAGTCCGATTGTTCTACTTTTATTTCACTAGTTGTCCGGATGTCTGCCCTATTACGACCTTTACGTTATCCCAAGTGCAGGATCTGTTGAAAGAGGACGACACCTTTGGTAAAGATGTCTCGTTTGTATCCATTTCATTCGACCCGAAAGTCGACACCAGAGAGAAGATTAAGACGTTTGCGGACCGCTTCCATGCGGATTATTCCGGATGGTACTTCTTGCGAGGGGATATGGACAAAACAAAACAGTTCGCCAGGGAATCATTCCAGATCCTGATCGATGGGGAGACCAAGGACGATTTTGCCCATATGAACATGATTGGTCTGGTGGATGAGAACAACCAGCTGCGCAAGGTATATAATGCATTTAATACAGAGGACGTTGTGCCTGCTGTGATTGCCGAGGATATTCGCAATCTGATTAAGGAATAACACCTGATCTTCATACTGTAAAGGCTGCCTTCTGGTTATATCAACTCAAAGGCAGCCTTTTGGTATTTCATTTTAATACGAAGGATGTTCAGGGTATTGGATGTATGTCTCTAACCCGGCCTTTTCCAGTTGGGCAATGATATACTCATCAGGTGTTCCTTCCACACCCGCATATCCTCGTCTTGTATACATCTGTACTGCATCCGGGAAAGCATCCCGAAGAACACCTCTAATTTTTTTGCCGGAACTGTCATTATCCATAAATAAAAAGACTTCATCGTAACCGACCTGCTTGCGCAGATTCTCCAACTTAAGGGAATTAAGTGTCCCAAACGTACATAGAATGTTGATTTCGGGTCCAACCAGACGTTTTAGTTTGCTTCGATCATTCTTACCTTCCACAATGACATGAATAGGCATGGTATTCACCTCTTGTTCGAGAGCTTATGTCGACATTCCCCGGGAAATGTTGCAGCGAAAATCGACTGATTATATAAAATGGACTCCTTTCTTTACACTGTTTCACCACACGGACAGGAGCACCTCTGACTTCTAAGTTCTTTTTCACATACATCAGGAATTAATTACTGATTAACAGTGGCCGTTCTGGTTACGGATCGTTCCTTCGATCGCTGTTGTCTCCAAATTTCTGATTGATTTTTTATAGGTTGAAATATGGAGACAAAGGCGAACGCTACCGCTTCTTCGAAATCGATTCCGTCCCCTTCACTACTTCCAATGATCGTCCATACCTAATGATGATATTCAAGAAAAAGATGAAATCTTGAAGACGGCGCTTATGATCGTTTAGCCGCTCCGTTCGTGTGTAAAACGTTAGTCCATTTTATATAGTTTAGCTGTAAATGGGGGAATGATGCAAAGCTAACGAAAATACTGGCCTAATTGCTATATATAGAGGTAAGGAGACAGAGACAGATCGAAATTTAATTTAATATACTTTTGGGATCGGCAAGGGAAGCTTCGCTTCTGGTTGTATAGTATGGAAGCAGCAGCATACCAATCATTAACAAAAGAAACGCGATGAAATAGGGTGATAACCCGACACGAAGTTGCCCGGCTGTTATGGGGCCGATAAAAGAGCCGATGGAGGTGGCAATGGATTGCAGCGAGAAAATGCGGCCCAACTTGCTTCCTCCGCTCAGACGGATAAATAGGGTTGCCATAGCTGGAAAGATAATACCTTTGGACATCCCGAGAACAAATAATACGGTAGACAACGGGATTTGCGGAATGGCTGCCATCACAAAAAAACACAAGGACATTAACAGCACGCCCGAAACCAGACGCAGCTTGGGGGAATACCGATTGAGAAATAACATGCTGAGTGTGAAGAGTGCCCCAATACTGATAATAGAGAACAGCAGTCCGGTAGACATGATGGACGATTGTCCTCCGCCCCGCAGGGGTAATTCGAAGAAGAGAATCCCTTGGGCACAGGCAATAACCAGAGGCAAGGCAAAGTATCGCCAGGACACCGGCAGGAATGCACTTGTGGCATCTGCTGGTGAAACGTCAGGTTTGGCAGGTTCAGTTACTCTCTCCTGCTGCTTGATGATGCCGCGGGGCATGGTCAAGAAAGCAATGACACCTGTGAGAATAAGCAGATAGCCCAAGCCTGAAAATGTGGCCGAGAATCCCATGGAACCCACAATGATCGCACCGGCTGCTGGCGATACCACAGACGCGAGAGTATGTACTACCCCGTGTCCTGACATATACTTCCCCTGTTTCACCGGATCGCTGGATAACTGTGCAAGCAGGGCGAGACATGCGGGAGACAGGAAGGCCAGCACAAAACCGCTGATGGAACGCAGCGCCAGCAGTTGCCATGGTGTCTGGACATAGGCTTGCAGGAGCAGGATGAATCCTGCCCCTAGCAGACTGAATACAATGTAGCGGCGACTGCCATGTTTATCAATTTGGGTTCCGGCAATCAGATTGCCGGGAAGATGCGTTAAGGAATAGATGCCCATCATCCAGCCAATGAAAGTAGGGGCGGCTCCCAGCGAGATGGCAAAAGGGGTCAGAATGGGATACTGGGCGTGCAGATCAAATACAGCAAGGAACAAAAACAGGTATAACCAGATGGCCGTTTTCACATAAGCCCCTCCTTGTTAAGCGATGCATGTGCAAACTACGGTCTTGAACGTGTTCCCGTTCGCCAGCAGAACCTCATGGTACTACTTGTACGCCTGGCGGGACGAACTTAGACCGTTTATTTTTAAGGGAGAGGGCTTAGCTGACAGCAGCTTCGGAAATCATGTATAATATTCGGGAGTGTTACAAATGAATTCTAATACGGAAGGTGTAATCATGAACATAGAAGTAATCAAAGAGTTTCTGATGCAGAACTGGCTGGTGATCGTGGTTGCGTTGATCATATTGTTCTTCGTTCTGAATGTGGTCAAAACCGTGTTGAAATGGTTGATTGCCATCATCATTATTGCGGCTCTACTGATATACAGCGGCATCTCCATTGATCAGATCAAACAGACCGTGACAGACGTACAATCCAGCACGATGGACACATTGAAGAAGGAAGCAACCACCATGATGCTTAAGGAGGCTTCCAAAGCGAAATACGTCAAAGGACAGGATGGAGCGTTCACCATTACAAGTCCCAATGTGGAGATTAAGGGCAGAACTCAATCGGATAAAGTCGATGTGACCTTCCGCGGAATTTCACTTGGCGAATGGAAACTCGACAATGAAACCATACGTACGTTTGTCGAACAGGCACAGGAGAACAAAACAGCACCAGCATCGTAGTAAAGGGGGAATCGGTACGTGCTGCAGAATTGGCTGGACAGCCTGAAGGAATTGAATGGCATCACGATTATGTTGTTACTGATTGTGGCTGCTTCATTATTGCAGGGTTGGTCCAGAGGGGCTTCGCGTTCAGCAGGCAGACTCTTTGGGTTCCTGATGGATGGCATTATGGCGGTTATTGGTATTCTGTTGTCGATCGGTTTAACATTGTGGCTTGCGCCATATGTACAGCAGTGGCTGTCTGAATATGCCTCAGCCATGCCTAATCGTGAGTTGAACCGGTGGGAACAGATGTATTATACGTTGGTTACGGCGATTGCAGATTTTCCGCTGATGCGATTCGCTGTATTATTTGTACTTAGCTATGGACTCATCCGACTTATTCTCGGGTTTCTCTCTTCATTTATTTTCAGCAGCAGGCAGGGCTCAGCCGAGAAAAGTGCGCCTAAAGGTATGTTTAGTCGGTTGACGGGTGCATTCATTGGCACGATCATAGGCTCCGTCCGCGGAATGATTGTCATTGCGGTCTTGTTCATGATCGTCAGTCTTTACCCCGGGAGCATGTTCAGCCGATATGTAGAGGCATCTCCGATCTATATGCAAGGGGCCAAATCGGTTATCGAACCGTTGTCTGGCACATTTATCAAGGACAAGCTTCCCGTATTTACGCAGGCTGTGCAGAAGGAACTGGGCGGCATCCTGCAACGCAAATATGAAGTCATTGACCATAATATTCCGACGGACATTGAATCTGCCGCGCGTGAGGTTGTCAAAGGCCAATCGACAGATGAAGCCAAAGCAAGAGCGCTATATGATTGGGTAGGTTCACGTATTCAGTATGACTATGGTAAAGTGGATGACTATGAGCAAAAGGGCATATGGCATGAACAGAATCCGCAGAATACATTTGATACACGCAAAGGCGTATGTATTGATTATGCCCGTCTCTATGCCGTGATGGCCCGTTCACAAGGACTTGAAGTCAAAGTCGTTACAGGACTTGGGTATAACGGCCAGGGAGGATATGGTCCGCATGCATGGAATGAAGTGTATCTGAGTGATTCCGAGAGCTGGGTTCCGCTTGACCCGACATGGGCGATCAGTGGGGACTGGTTCAATCCTCCGAATTTTGCCGATACCCATCTGAAGGATCAATCAGCTTAGCAATACAACGGACATGGGTCCGAAATATGACGACGTTGCCAGGTTATCATGCCGCGAAGAATCAGTTTGAGCGGTATGCATCAAGTCATGAAAGAGGTAGGATGGATGAAAAAGCATTCCAATGAGAAGGATGAACTTACAGACAAACGGCGCTTTAGCTACCGAATGAACGTATTTTTCTTCGCTTCCTTTGTTATTTTTAGTGTTATTATCGTACGGTTGGCCTTTTTACAATTTGTTGAGGGTCCTGAACTCAGTCAGGAAGAAGCAAGTAACATTACCAAGGATGTACCGCTTCCTCCTGTAAGAGGCACGATCTATGATTCTACAGGTGAGGTGAAATTGGCTTACTCGAAGCCCATTCAGTCTCTATATCTGACGCTGTATAAGAATTATGGGGATGTTGATGGGAAACCGAGTCCTAACATAGGGGAAGTGCAGGATATTGCAACCCGGTTGCATGATGTCTTTGAACAGTACAAATTGAAGGATTCAGAGTCACTTACGGTGGAGAAAATTATTGAAGAGATGGACTTGAACTCCCGCAAAGCAAACGGTTTTATGCCACGTCTGATCAAGAGTGATCTGTCCGAGGAAGAAGTCGCTTATTTCCTGCAGCACAAGGACGAGTTCAAAGGTATTCAGATCGTCGAGGAGAGTGTGCGATTCTACGATCCGGATACGGTAGCGGTTCAGACAATCGGTTATCTGAAGAAGTTCAGAAGTTCGAAGTCCTTGAACAAATACAAAGAGGTGGACGAGGCCAATAAAAAGCAAACGGATCCGGGCCTGGTGTATACGGAGAATGAATTTGTAGGTTTTGATGGACTGGAACTGCAATATCAGGATGTACTGCGTGGCAAAAGCGGATATACGTCCGTCGATGTCGATTTGCGTAATTTGCCTGAAGGTGTGGCTGGTTCTACCCCGCCGGAGAAAGGTTACGACCTGATATCCAGCATTAACAAGAACGTTCAGGTGAAAACAGAACAGGCCATTCTAGATCAGTTGAGCTGGCTTCATCGAAACCCGGTTTCTGGTCGATTACATCCGAATGCAAAGACCGGATTTGCAGTTGCGATGGAAGTGGATACGGGGAAAATCGTATCTGCTGCCAGTATGCCGGATTATGATACCAATGTGTGGAGAACTGGCGGTATAAGCAATGAAGACTACGATAAAATAAAATATATCTATCAAAATGGTACGATCCGAGGCTTCCCGCCTGACGATACAGGCAAGCGGGCTGAGTCTGTAGTTTTGCTCGGTTCCACGATCAAACCGCTTAGTGTATTGATTGGTTTGAAAGAGGGTTTCTTTACGACCAATACCGTTTATCAGGATAGAGGTTCAACGACCTTTGGTGGGGACAACCGTAGAGTACAGAACTCATCAGGGCATGTGTATGGTGCGATGCGTCCACATGATGCGATTCGTCATTCCTCGAACGTGTTCATGATTGACGAGATTGGAAAGAAACTGTACTCGAAGTATGGTGCAGAGGGTGTTGACGTATGGGATAAATATATGGAGCAATTCGGTCTTGGTGTATCTACAGGGGTAGATTTGCCGAATGAGCGGCCTGGTCTCAAAGAATACATGGAAAGCTCCGAGAGTTCCTTGACCAAGTTGGTATATGCCTCCTTTGGACAACAAGGAAAATACACAACCATGCAGTTAGCACAATACACGACGATGCTTGCGAACAAAGGAAAACGGATGGAACCCCAATTGGTTAACGAGTTCCGGGATTCGGAAGGTAATGTGGTTGAGAAAGTTAAACCGAAGGTACTCAGCACGGTAGAGTTTAACGACGCCTACTGGAACGAGGTGCAACGAGGCATGGCTACCGAAGTTTCGGCATTTAGCGGCTTCCCTTATGATTTTGCCAGAAAAACAGGTACATCGACGCAACTTGTCGGCGGTAAACTGGTGGATAACGGGGTATTTATCGCTTACGCACCCCGAAATAATCCGAAGCTTGCTGTCGCTGTGGTTATTCCCGAAGGGGGATTTGGTTCGAGCAGTGCGGCTCCGGTTGCACGTGCGATCTTCGATGCCTATGACGAGGAATTCGGTCTTGATGGTGTACCGAAAAAGGACAAAAATAAAGATTCAGAATCGGAATCAGGCGCACAGTGATGTGTGCATTGATTACAGAGAGGACCCTTGGCGGGTCCTCTTTTTTGTTTTTACAAGGAGAATGGATCGTAAGAGTGAACTATTTAGTTGCATTAATATGTAACCATATGAGCTGTGCAACGTTTATATAAGGGAAGGGTAAACGCTTTTTTGAAGAACGAGATATCGTTGATATGTCAGTGCTTACATTGAAATTGGTAGATTGGTCAATGCAACATTTCTGATTACGAAAATGTAACCAAAAATTGAAAGACGTAACAGCTAACCTTTGGTAGACTTGGATGAGTAAGGATTAAATACCGGATTGAATACGTGCACAATAGGGATGAATTATTTTATTTTTATACAGGAACGGGAGAGGCTTAAAACGATGTTTAACCGATTGAAAAAGAAACCCATGTCCGAGGAAGATGCACCCGTCAACAAGCCTTCCACCGCAAGACTGAATCTGTTTTTTTTCGCGGCATTTGTCATATTCAGTATCCTTATCTTCAGATTAGCCTTTGTGCAATTTGTGGAGGGGCCTGAACTGACGTATATGGAAACGAGTCGTAATACCAAAGACATTCCGCTTGCACCTGTTCGTGGCCCCATCTATGATGCGACAGGTGAAGTGGCACTCGCTTACTCGGAACCTGTACAGTCCCTGTATGTGCTCTTATATGAGGATTATCGGAACGATGAACGCAGGCAGGAAGCAGAGGAACTGGCACATGACTTGGCCGCTGTGTTTAAGCAGTTTAATCCAGGGGACAAGGAACAGCCGGATGCGGAAGAGATCATCAAACGACTGGATCTGGATTACCAGAAAACGTTCGGATATGTGCCGAGGCTGGTGAAGTCGGATCTGTCGACCAAAGAGATCGCTTTTTTCATGGAGAAAAAGGCGGAATATCCAGGGGTGATGGTGCTGGAGGAGAACATACGGAAATATGACCCGGATGGTGTAGCGGTTCAGGTTGTCGGTTACACAAGAGAGTTCAAGCGAGCACCAGACAGCCTTGCCAAATATAAGGCCATCCGCGAAGGGGCAAGTACCCAGCGTGATCCTGGTCTTGTATACCATGAGGAGGAGAAGGTTGGCTTCGATGGATTGGAGCTTCAATATCAGGAAGAACTTCGTGGACGAAGCGGCTACCAGTCCATTGATATTGATGCACGTAATCTGCCAGATGGAACGATGTTACAGACTCCACCGGAGAAAGGCTACAGTCTGGTTTCCACCATTAACAAGGAAATTCAGATGGCTGCACAAGAGGCGATAACGGATGAATTGCGAAGACTTCCCAAGGCAATCACCGGATATGCAGTAGCCATGGAAGTGGATACGGGAAATGTGGTGGCTATGGCGAGTATGCCGGATTATGATCCGAACGATTGGGATTATGACAAAATCAAATATGTATTCCGGAACGGAACCACTGAGTCGTTCCCTCCAAATGATGCCAAGCCTAGTCGTGCTGAATCCGTAGTACTTCTTGGATCAGTAATCAAGCCGCTAAGTGTGCTTATTGGATTGAAAGAAGGACTATTTACAGCCGGACAGACCTATCATGATCCGGGATATGCCGTTTTGGGAAAAGACGGACGGCAAGTGAAGAACTCACATTCTGCTTATAATGGTTCTATTACGGCGAGAAGAGCGATCGAGAAATCCTCGAATGCCTTCATGATCGACATGGTGGGTAAACGTTTGTTAAGCAAATACGGCTCAGAGAAAAGCATCGATGTCTGGCACAAACACATGCAGGAATTTGGTTTGGGTGTATCAACCGGGGTGGATCTGCCAAGTGAATACCTGGGTACACTGGAATATAAAAAGGATCATGAATCAGCTCTAACACGTTTGGCGTTTGCCTCGTTTGGCCAACAAGCCAAGTACACCACGATGCAACTCGCCCAATACACGACCATGCTTGCCAATAAGGGAAAGCGGATGGAACCACATCTGGTGAAGGAAATCCGTGACGCGGACGGCAATGTGGTGAAAGAGATCAAACCTAAGGTGCTTAATGAAGTTGATTTTGCCGATGCGCACTGGAATGAAGTGCATAAAGGTATGGTTACCAAAGTAAGTTCATTTGACGGTTTTCCTTACGATTATGCTCGGAAAACAGGAACATCAGAGCAGGGGACTGGACCGAACAAAAAAGAGAATGGTGTATTTATTGCCTTTGCACCACGAGATAATCCGAAGCTTGCTGTCGCTGTTGTTGTACCGGAAGGTGGGTTCGGGTCAGTCAGTGCTTCACCAATAGCACGGAAAATTTTCGATGCATATGATGAAGTGTATGGTCTCGATGGAACGCCGAAAGGTAAGAAAGACGAAGAGAAAGACAACGAGTAATGTAAAAGAAACGCGGCAGATGTAGCGCTTTTACATCACATCTAACAGGTTAATGAAGTGAACAATATATGAATTTGGACAGGCAGGGGAAATAATCCCTTGCCTTTTTTTTTGGCTTCGGATAAAATTTGCACAAGGGAAACATTATTAGTCTAGATTAAAACTTAATACCTTGTACAACAAAATTAGATGTAGACAAGTATTTTAGGAGAGGGAAAGGGGACGGTTGAATTGTTAATGGTGAAAATGAGGAGTATTCAGAGAGGGGTCATTACGCTAGCCGCTCTGGTCCTGGTTGTTGTACTTTCGGCATGTTCCAGTGATGCAGAGACGAGCAGTGGTGGCAAGCTGAAAGTAACCGCTACAACGGGAATGATCGCTGACGTAGCACGTGAGGTAGGCGGGGCATATGTTGATGTTACCGGGCTAATGGGCCCGGGAGTTGACCCCCACTTGTACAAGGCATCCCAAGGTGATATTCGCAAGCTGGAACAAGCAAAAGTCATTTTCTATAATGGACTGCATCTCGAAGGCAAAATGACAGACATTTTGGAGAAAATGTCCTCAAGCAAACTGGTTACTGCCGTTACAGAGACTATTCCAGTTGAGGAGTTACACTCAGGCAAAGATACAGGCGGTACCGAATATGATCCACACGTCTGGTTTAACGTCAGCCACTGGATGCATGCGGCAGAAGCCGTACGCGATACGCTCGTGGAGGCGGACCCGGACCATGCGGAAGAGTACAAGGCTCAGGCAGAGGCGTATCTGGCGAAGCTCGAAGCACTGGATGCCGAGGTGCGTGAGAAGATTCTGGAGATTCCGGAAGCAAGCCGGGTATTGGTTACGGCGCATGATGCATTTGGATATTTCGGTCAGGCTTATGGAATGAAAGTAATGGGGCTTCAGGGCATCAGTACAGCAGCCGAATACGGTGCAAAAGATGTTAGCGAACTGCGGGATTATCTCGTAGATAACCATATCAAAGCAGTATTTGTTGAATCGAGTGTGCCTGCAAAAGCAATGGAAGCCATCATTGCCGGAGCAGCTCAAAAAGGACATACGGTCAGCATTGGTGGAGAACTGTTCTCGGATGCCATGGGGGCTGAGGGAACGGAAGAAGGCACATATATCGGTATGATTCGCCACAATGTTGAGACGATTGTAGAAGCCCTGAAATAATGAATCACATGAAGAGAGGAGTTACAGGATTATGGAAGATACCACTTTATTGGAACAAACTCCTACGAAACTGAACAACAGTCACTTGCAGGGAACGCAGCCAACATCGGCTCCTCTTAGTGTGAGGGATCTGGCCGTTGCATATCACAAAAAGCCGGTGCTTAGCAGCGTATCTTTCGATATTCCGGAAGGACAGCTCATCGGTATTCTTGGCCCAAATGGTGCAGGAAAATCAACACTGATCAAAGCTGTGCTAGGATTGGTACCGAAGATGCATGGTGAGGTACGAATCTTCGGACAATCGTACCGGGAACAACGTCGCCGTATCGGATATGTACCACAACGGGAATCGGTCGACTGGGATTTCCCTACGCATGCGCTCGATGTGGTGATGATGGGACGGTATGGTCATCTGGGCTGGTTCCGTCGTCCGGGGAAAAAGGAGCGGGACTTGGCGGCACACTGCCTGGAGCAAGTAGGCATGGGTGATTACATGTACCGCCAGATCAGTCAGCTGTCCGGTGGACAGCAGCAACGTGTCTTTCTGGCGCGGGCACTCGTACAAGACGCAGATCTGTATTTCATGGATGAGCCGTTTGCAGGTGTGGATGCTACCACGGAGAAAGCGATCATTTCCCTGTTGGAACAGCTGAAGAAACAAGGCAAGACGGTACTGGTTGTTCACCATGATCTGGCGACAGTTGAGGAATACTTCGACCATGTGCTATTGCTCAATGGACGTCTGGTGGCAGGTGGGCCGACAAGTGAAGTATTTGTACCAGATACACTGCAAGAGACGTACGGAGGCCGGATTGCGATGATCGGAAGCCGGACGGAGAAAGGCAAGGTGTAGTGTATGTGGAACTGGATCGTTGCCATCTTGTCTGACCCCAATACACGTTGGATATTGCTTGGCTGTCTTTTGCTTGGATTCAGTAGCGGGATTATTGGCTCCTTCACCTTCCTTCGTAAGCAGAGTCTGATGGGGGACACTCTTGCTCATGCTGCTCTGCCTGGGATCTGTATTGCATTTATGTTGACGGAGACGAAGTCCGTAGGCTTATTCCTGTTCGGTGCTCTGGTGGCCGGCATCGTCGCTACCTTCGGAATTTCGTGGATTACCCGCTACTCCCGGATCAAGCAGGATGCGGCGATGGGCATTGTGCTGACCGTATTTTTTGGGGTTGGCGTAGTGATGCTTACGCGCATCCAACATGGGGCGAGCGGAAGCCAAAGCGGACTTGATAAATATTTGTTTGGTCAGGCGGCATCCATGGTCATGACAGATGTGTATGTCATGGGTGGTGTATGTCTCGTATTGCTGATTGCCTGTCTGGCTTGGTTCAAGGAATTCAAACTGGTGAGCTTTGACCCCGGATTTGCGCGTGGTATGGGACTACCAGTGGCCATGTTGGAGCAGCTCATCCTGCTCTTGACGGTGATCGCAGTGGTGGCCGGGATTCAAGCCGTTGGTGTGGTGCTTGTTGCAGCTTTGCTGGTAACTCCGGCAGCAGCGGCACGTTGCTGGACCGACTCACTCGCTCTGATGGTGGTGTTGGCAGGCATATTTGGTGCATTGAGCGGTGCAACAGGGACCATCTTTAGCACGCTTATCCCTAATCTGCCGACGGGACCTGTAACCGTTCTTGCGGCTACGGTGCTCTTTGCCGGATCTGCCTTGTTGGCTCCGCGTCGTGGATTATTAGCAAGGCGGTTGCGCAGTATTCAGGCCAAGTCCGCGTATATGCGTGAAGAGCGGGCTACACTTCAGACGCTTGCCACACAGCGAAATCAGCAGGAACGGGGGGAGATGTAATGGCAACGTTTTGGATTATTTTGACGGCCGTATTGGTATCTTCTGCCTGCGCTATCCTCGGTTGTTTTCTGATTCTGCGACGAATGGCTCTGGTTGGTGATGCGATCAGCCATGCGGTTCTCCCCGGTATTGCAATTGCTTTCCTGTGGAGCGGTTCCAGAGATTCATTGTGGATGCTGCTCGGCGCAACGGTGTTTGGATTACTTACGGTGTTCTTCATACAGAGTTTACAGGCGGGTGGACTCTCGTCTGATGCCTCGATCGGAATTGTGTTCACAGCACTCTTCGCAGTAGGTGTCATTCTGATTAGTCTGAACGCCCAGCATATTGATCTGGATCTGGACTGTGTCTTGTTTGGTGAGATCGCTTATGTACAGTGGGATACACTAACCCTTGGAGGTACAGATGTCGGACCGAGGGCGGTCTGGATGCTGGGTATCACTTTGCTGGTCATCCTCGTTGTCATTGGGCTGTTCTACAAACAGTTCAAGCTATGTGCCTTTGATCCGGCGCTGGCTGCGGCCTGCGGCATTCCAGTGGTATTGTTCCACTATCTGCTCATGGGACTCGTTTCCATGACTTCCGTAGCTTCATTTGAAAGTGTTGGTTCGATTCTCGTGGTGGGCATGCTGATTGTTCCTGCGGCGACAGCTTACCTGCTCACCGATCGACTGGGCAAAATGATTCTGTATGCCGTCCTGATCGGGGCAGCTTCCTCGGTTGGAGGGTACATCATGGCATACGCCCTGGATGCTTCCATCGCGGGCTGCATGGTGGCCGTTGCTGGGATTTTGTTTGTTCTCGCACTTCTGCTCTCACCGAAACATGGCATCGTATTCCGTTACGCTCGTCGCAAATTCGCGGCACGTTAATTCATAGAGATTGTCAGCCGCCTGCCTTACAGGCGGCTTTTTTTATTGGACTGTAAACGAAGAAAAATTCAATAGCAGCCCCTCCTGCTGGAGTGAGCTGCTATTGGGATGCCTAAAGAGTGGCTATGCGGTAGATGAATATAACAATCCTTACGGTTTCAAAAGCACCCGATGAACCCCTTGGCTTCCTCCAGGTGCGGTTCCGAGATATAAATATTTTCCTTGGCTTACGGCCGTGGTAATGCCATACAATGTTCCCTCAGGATCATGCCAGCTATTCACAAGTTCTCCTTCTGGTCCATATTCTGCGACAAGTCCATGTTTAACCGGCGCGCTGGCTCCATTTAACAAGGCCTGTGGAACTTTGGACATCGTTGCCGCTAACCAAGGATGACTATGCATGTAATCGGCAAAAGGCAGACGGGTTGTGAATATCCCTACCCAGAAGTGTCCCTGAGCGTCACGTGTGATATTGTCCGGAAACCCAGCCAGATTCTCTGCAAAAATATCAGAGGTACCTTGTTTGGGCCCCTTCAGCCAGTACCGGGTCAACTGATAATGATATGATTCGGCTACAAGCACGAAATCTTCTTCGGCAGACAATACGACCCCATTGGCAAAATATAAATCCTCAAGCAGAACGGTCGTCTGCTTGGTCACCGGATCATATTTCAATAATCGTCCATGCGGTTTATTCTCGGCAATTTCTTTGAACATGACCTTACCATAGTTAGAGGTATCGGAGAAATAAATCGATCCGTCTTGGGCGATGTCCAGCTCATTTGCCAGGTAGATCGGCCCTCCATCTACTTCAGTGGTTAGTACTTCGACATCTCCGTTCGGGTCAATGGACAGCAGTCCTTTCTGAATATCTGCCACAATCAAATTCCCTGTAGCATCAAATTTCAATCCGTTAGGTGTACCATGGGTATCTGCGAACACCTCGGCTGGCTGCGCTTTGCCCTCCGCGTCAAAGGTCACTCTGTAAATTTTTCCGTCCGAGTCACCCGTATACAGTCGCCCTTCTTTATCAAAAGTGATAAATTCCGGGAACTTCGCGCGGTCAGTAACCAATTCAGCGGAGCTAAGTTTGTTGTTCTCTTTCCAGGGACCCTCCTTCTCAAAAGAAGGAGCAGTAGGTGCAGACCAAGCAGCAGGTTCCACCGTGGCGGGCATCAGTAGAAATACAACGATGCCCAGCACAATTCCCCCGAGCAGAGTCAGGCTCCACCTACGAAATTGTTGACCCGTGGATCGGTTGCGTTGTTTTTGTTCTGTTGACATTATTTATCCTCCTAATATTGTTTGCGGGGGCGGAACATGCCCCCAATCAGCCGCAGACTTTGTCTGCATGGCGCGGATCTCTACTCTGAAAACGAAGTTTTCTAACGGAAACAATGTTACCGATTTTTCAAAAAAATAAATACTTCACATATGGTAATGATTTTTTGGTAACATTGTTTCCTGTTAGAATCATAGTAACCAAATGGATACATACGTGTCAAACTTTTTTTCAGCGTGCTTGATTTGTTGACAACTTTTCTGTAAATGGTTAGAATGCCTGTTACAAGTCGGTAACTATGTTGCTGGTGAGTAACATGATAACCGAATGAAGGTGATCCTTATTAGTAACGAAGGCAAGCCCTCACCATCCACGGAGCGGGCATTAAAAACATATCAGGAAGCACGTCTGCAAAATACAGAAAATCTCCGTAAGCTTGTGGTTGAGGCGGCTGCAGCCATTTTACAGGAAGAAGGACCAGAGGCCGTCACTGTGCGTAGAGTATCGCAAAGGATGGGCTGTTCCACCAAGATCATTTATAGTTTGTTTATCAATAAAGAAGGTTTGGCCCAGCAGCTGTATCTGGAGGGCTGCAAATTGCTGGCTCGAAGTTTTGAAGAAGTGCCGCCCTCCTCTGAGCTCTTGCAGCAATTGTTGGATTTGGGTGAAGCCTTCTGGCAGTTCGCGCAGGATTATAGCAGCTACTACAAGCTGATGTTCGGAGGAGCTTTTGCTGAGTTCAAGCCGGATGCAGAGAGTATGCAGGGAACGATGACAGCCATACACCGTTTGCTGATTCTAATTAACACCGCCCAGCAGCAAGGGCAGATTTCGGACCAGGAAGAGACGAGAACTCTTGTCAGCACCATATGGGCATCGCTGCATGGTGTAATCCACTTGTATATGGGTGGGTTCCTAGGTGATGTTACGTCTGCTCATACCGTATACAAACAAACAATGGATCTGATGTCCCATGCCTTGTTTGCAGCTTCCAAGGCAGATAGAGAAGAAGGCAAAAAATGATTGCTTTCATCTTGGCTGTGGGCTAGGCTGGAAACTTCCAGAGTGACAAAGGTTAAGCTAAAGCGGTTCATCCTGTTAGGGGTGGCCGTTTTTTTTGGTTTAGGAATTGATACATTACATAAAATGTAATAACTTCGAAGTTTAATCCTGAGCGGGTTATTTTGTTGCATACAGATGATCTGTGGTAAAATGTCGTTAGCTGTGACGTCCGGAGCGTCCGTTTTTGCGGATGCCGGGCGATCTTGTTGTGAAAGAATGTGTACAATTAGGGAGAAATAGAGAGACAACCTAGGAGGAACTACTGTATGAGTGAACTGAAATACAAATTGCTGGCACTAGATATGGATGGAACATTACTTAACGATAATCATGAAATTACACAGGAGACCGCAAAGTGGATTCAAATTGCCATTCGTCGGGGTGTACATGTGTGCCTTTCTACGGGAAGAGCGGTATTCCACGCGATGCCTTATGCGGTCCAACTTGGACTGGAGACACCGATGGTGACCGTAAACGGTAGTGAAGTCTGGAAAGCCCCGCATGATCTGCACATGCGTCATCTGATGGACCCGGCATTGATTCGTCAAATGCAGGAGATCGGTGAGAAATATAACAGCTGGTACTGGGCATATTCCGTGGAAGAGTTATTCAACCGTGATCGCTGGACGGACAATATTGAAGGTCTGGAATGGTTGAAATTCGGCTTCAATACCGAAGTGGATGAAGTGCGTCACCAGATCATGATGGAACTGCAACAAATGGGTGGTCTGCAAATGACCAACTCCTCACCCGTTAATATTGAGATCAACCCTGCCGGGGTATCCAAAGCGAGTGGTGTAGCGGAAGTCTGCAAGTTGCTGGGCATCGAGATGTCCGAAGTTGTTGCTGTTGGAGACAGTCTGAATGATCTGGCTGTCATTGAGGCCGTGGGTCTTGGAGTAGCAATGGGTAATGCGCAGGAGCAGGTGAAGGAAGCGGCTGATCTGATCGTAGCGAGTAACAATGAAGACGGCATCGTCGAAGTGATCCGTGAACATATTTTGAAGGGGGAGTAACCTTTGCTCGCAACCATTGCCTGGATTTTAATTGTGCTGCTGTTTGCTTTGGGGATGGCTGGAACGGTATATCCCATACTGCCTGGTGCTGTAGCTATTTTCTTCGCGTTTCTGGTCTACGGCTGGTTCTTCAGTTTTGATCCGTTCGGTGTATGGTTCTGGATCATCCAGATTCTGATTGTGGTTGTGTTGTTTGTGGCTGATTATGTCGTCAGCGCATGGGGTGTGAAGAAGTTCGGTGGCTCCAAGTTATCGACCACGCTGAGTACCATTGGTGTTATCATTGGTCCATTTGTCATTCCAGCATTCGGACTGGTATTGGGACCATTTATCGGTGCTTTTATCGGGGAACTGATCGGAGGGTCTTCACCTTCCAAAGCGTCGAAAGTTGGATTTGGTTCCGTCGTGGGGCTATTTACGAGTACTGTGATGAAAATTATTTTGCAAATTGTCATGATTGTTCTCTTTATTATCTGGGTGGTAAGATTCGCCTAAACGTTCAGGATTAGCTTCAACGGGATGCACGTCCGGTGTGGAGGAAAGAAGGGGAATTGGTTTGTCTAAGAAAGAAACATTCATTAGGGGTACGCTCATTCTGGCGGCCGCTGCGCTGATCGCGAGGGTACTCGGATTGGTTCAACGGGTGCCGCTGGAGCATATCCTCGGGGATATCGGTAACGCATCGTTTACCATCTCCAATACGGTATATTTAATGCTGTTAACTGTAGCAACGGCGGGCATTCCGAGTACACTTAGCAAAATGGTGTCGGAACGCTATGCGCTCGGACGCGCGGGCGAAGCACAACAGATCTACCGTGCAGCCCTGATCTTTGCGGCTGTCGCCGGGGTAGTCATGTCTGCTTTACTGTGGTTCGCTGCACCTTATTATGCCACGTATGTCTCCAAAGTACCGGAATCGGTCAGCGCCATTCGTGCGTTGGCTCCAGCCTTGCTGCTATTCCCGGCCATTGCGATGATGCGTGGATATTTCCAGGGACGGGGGAACATGACAGCGGGTGGCATTTCACAGATTGTGGAACAGTTCGCCCGTGTAGGTACAGCCATTATCGTGGCTTATGTCATGCTGCAATGGAATTATGATGACCAAACGATTGCTGCGGGTGCCTCATTTGGTGGGGTACTAGGAAGTATGGGTGCCTTTGGTGTCATGTTGTACTTCACTTTGAAGCTGCGTCGTAGCGACCGTGCGGCCCAATTGAATTACGAACGTGCAGAACAGTTGCCGATGCGAGGCATCTACAGTGATATCTTCAAGCTGTCTATTCCCATTGTGTTGTCCTCACTTGCGGTTCCAGCGATTAACTTTATCGATTCATCCCTTGTGGTCCCACTGCTCAGTGGCCAGATCGGACTTGAAGAAGCGACAGGCGTTCTTGCCATCTTGGGTGCTAAGGCCCAAAGTATTGCGGGTATTCCTCCGATTCTGGCGATCGCTTTGAGTCAATCGTTGGTGCCAGTCATATCGGCAGCATTTGCCCGCAAGGATGAAGCGCATCTGAAGAGTCAGGTTACACTTGCGTTGCGCATTTCGATTCTGACAGGTATGCCGATTGTCATTGCACTTTGTGCGGCAGCGTATTCGGTTAACGGATTGCTGTTTACCAATCTGGATGGAACGCCGATCATTGCCTTGCTGACATTCGGTACCATTTTCCAGATTACGATGATGACCACTAACTCCATATTGCTTGGGGTAGGGAAACCGCGGATTACGATGATCAGTGTCGCAGCAGGTGTTGTGGTCAAGCTGATCGCAAGTCTTGTTTTGGCGCCGATCTTTGGCATTTACGGTATTATTATTGCAACGGCCCTTTGTTTCCTGGTCATCACGTACCTGAATCTGCGGGTCCTTCGTAAAATCGTTGATTTCTCCATCATGGGAGATCGTTGGAAAGGGTTTATCATTACGGTCTTGCTTGCAGCAGGTGTAGGATTTGCTACGAACTGGATTGGGAATATGATCTTTGGACTGTTCCTGCCAGCTCGTGTATCCTTCTTGTTTACCTGCCTTGTGGTTGGTGTGCTTGTTGTTGTGGTGTATCTGGTTCTCATGGTTGTGCTGCGTGTACTGCGCAAGGACGAACTGGGCAGTTACCCCCGTATTCTGCAAAAAATTCTTCGTCCACTTATGCGTCTTCAACGTGGAGCTGGGCAAAGAGGTTAACAATGCAAGGAGCATCATTCAAGCATTAATATTATGTGAAAATAGGATACAAGCTCTGTCTGCTGTTAAGCGGACAGGGCTTTTTGTATAGATAAGGAGAGCTGAGCGACTGAGCTCTATATTGGTCCCTCAAGGGAGGATTAGCTCTGCATCGGGTATTCAACATCATCCGGCTTTGCCTGCTCTATATGATCTTAAGCGTTAGTGTTTAATGGCTTTTGCATCATGAGCCAGTGCTGTTTTCAGCATGCCATACCGATGTTCGTGACTCATCTCAAACAGCCATGGCCGACGAGGTGCCGTCAGATAACCGAGACAATCCCGAGTCTGAAGCCAGTCATGTCTGGTGATCGGTTCATAAGGCGTATCCCCCCATACGGAGAGCAGTTCCGGACTATATAATCGTTGCCCTTCTGGAAGCCATTCTTCATCAAGCAGCGCCTGAGCGTATAATGTATGATCACCCGCTTCATCTTCACGATTGGTAAACAGGCCAGGCCAATATTCAGCACGCGAGCCACGATGGGGAACCGAACGTGCAAACGCCAACACTTGTGTGTGTACTTGCTCCATGCCAAACAACAGAGCATATAGGCCTTTGCCAAACATGATTCGCTCATCCAACTTGCCAAAATGTTCAATGACGCGTCCTGCAAGTCCTGCTCCCCGTCCGAGAGGAAAAACGATATGATTCAGCCCCGCCAGATTATGCAGATGGAATGCGGGTTTGGAGAGTACTTCTTTTTGAAAATAAGGATGCTGCACGACCCGACTCTCGATATAGTTCTGCTCATTAATAATTAATGCCACACTAAGCAGTGAACTGCATCGTTCCAGCCAAAAGCGTTCCCAAAACGGCGTCATAAACGCCGATACGTGAAAGTGGGACAAGAGATGGAAACAGCTTCGTCCGATCCGGCGACTGTTCATATACAGCAGAAGCTGGGGATATGCATCCTGAAAAATGAGTGCATTGCATCGCTCCAGCAGCCGATACATATGCTCGCGATCGCTTTGATTCTGTAGATTATGCATTAAGTCACTTTGAAGATCTGTCATGTGATATCCGCCGTTGCGAGAGACCATATGAGCTAATAGAGCCCAGTGCAGTTCGGGATATTGCTCATAACATTCCAGATAGGCAGCCGTGCGAGTGATGTTACTCCGATTATGCTCTTGGGTCAGTGTCTGAATCTCTTCCAAAATGATGCAATCTTCTTCGCAGACGAGTGCGCTTTGAACCTGGTCCGTGCGTGCAAAAGACTTGCCGCTGGCAGGTAACAAACGCTCCACCTCAGACTGTAAGGCAGCTGCCGTATCTGTATCCCACTCGATGTCGCGCAATGGGTGACGAAGCTGTGCTGAAGCTTGCCATGCAGCCTGTTTGCCACGCCATATTTCCCGGGCAGCCCCCGGAATGGAACGGACCATCTGCAGGAGGGACCCATGATGCTGTTCGCTGGAAGAATCGGTTCTGGTGGAAGTCATGATGTGACATCCTTTCATGATGTTCTGGGTTTAAATTCACAGAGCATGTGGTTTATTCTAAGTATGCGCTGATTATTTGACTTCCACTCGCCAATTTGCTTCACTTAGGGTAAGACAAGGTACAGAAAGGGAGATGAACCGAATGGAACAGATTACTTCCAAACCGGCTTTTGATGTAGCCATCCAATCCCCACGTTTGACGATTGCCGTATTCAAGGCTGACTGGTGTGGTGACTGCAAATACATCGATCCGTTTATGCCTGAGGTTGAAGAGAAATATGCACGTGAACTGACTTTGATTGAGGTCGACGTGGATCAGGTTGGGACGGTTAGTGAAGAACAGAATATTCTTGGCATTCCAAGCTTTGTTGCGTATACAGATGGCCGTGAACTCGTGCGGTATGTGAATAAGCTGCGTAAGTCGAGAGAAGAGATTGAGCAGTTCCTGGATCGCGCAGTTGAGGTGTACAACACGATCCATAAATGATTTTAAAAGTATGACAGGTTCATGTTGTAAAAGGGTATACTTCAATGAAACGCCATTTCTCTTGAAATAGGGAAATGGCGTTTGTGTGTTCGACACGTTCTAGGTAAGAAACGTTTCTGTTTCTGTACATAACCTCAATGACCTGTGGGTCATTATTTCACCAGACGTTAACATTTTGTCACAAAGCGCGACGTCAATGAACATTTTATCCGGTATAATGAATTTAGTTGTGAAATAAGTGTCAAAGTATCGAAACAAGCGGAGAATATTCTTCGCCATCTTAAACCAACAGCGGGTGAGAAAAAATTGAAACACTTAACTTTGTTTAAATGGTTAACCGTATTAACCTGTCTTGTCATGTTTCTGGCCACTTTTGGTGGAGGCATCGTAACCAAAACGGAATCGGGCCTTGGCTGCGGAACAGAATGGCCTTTATGTAACGGAAAACTCGTTCCTGCACATACTGTCGCTTCACTTATTGAATATTCCCATCGTGCTGTAAGCGCACTGGCTGGACTGCTGTCCATTGCCTCGTTTGTTGCTTTTCTGCGGTTCGGCAAGTCACGCCGTGACCTGCAATTGTTTTCTTTCTTAACCCTGGTATTTGTTATCGTCCAGGGAATCATGGGGGCTTTTGCCGTCGTCTTCTCCCAATCTTCAGCAGTCATGGCACTGCATTTCGGCTTTGCACTGATTGCTTTTGCCAGTTCCCTAATGATGGCCTTGGGCATAAGGCAGGAGGCAAAAGATGGTGGATTGGAGCGCCTGAGTAAATACCCTAGGGTTAGCAAGAAATTCAGGAATTTGGTATGGTTCTCCACCATTTACACATATCTCGTGGTATACACGGGTGCATTTGTGAGTCACACGGACTCTGCCGGCGGATGTTCCGGATTTCCGCTCTGTAACGGGCAAATTATTCCTGAGCTTTCGGGTGGGGTAGCGGTTGCTTTTGCTCACCGTGCAGCAGCAGCGTCGCTCGTGATTGTTATTGCAATCCTGGGTCACTTCGCTTACCGTAATCATCCGGACAACAAGGAAATGCGCACCCTTGGCGTGGTATCCGTTGTTCTCATCCTGATGCAAGTAGTCATTGGTATTTTCATGATGGTGACAATGAACCGTCCGGAAGTATACATGTTCGTAGCTCTCGCACATATGCTGGATATCGCCATATTGTTCGGGGTTTTGACGTATATGAGTTTCCTGGTGTACAAGCTGCATCGTCCGGTTAATCGTTTTTGAATATGAAAGTCCACCATCCAGTGATGTACATCATTGGACAGGTGGACTTTGTTTGATGTCAGGGGGATCAGGGCAACCTATGGCAAGCAGCAATTACACGGATTGGATGATGTGTTACGTTTACGGTGATGAATTCTTGTTGATTTGCAAAAGAGGAGGTTAGATATGCTGCGAACGTTGCTGGGGGAAAAACTGCGTGTAAACGAAGGGAAATTGAAGGAAGCGATGGACGCAATGGCGCACACGCTTGAGTTATTTCAGCGACAAATGCATGTGGACCATGATCTCACGCACGACTATCGAAAACTGTATGTGTGGACCCAGGGACTCATCTCCTCACTGGATGAACTGGAGCAAAGCTGCTTCGCTGCTGCTCATTTTCGCAAAAAGGTCGTTGCAGGCTCAACGGACGACATGACGCAGGCTGAAAAAGCCGAGTATGCCCGGTATGTGTATTTTTACAAGGATGGCTTCATTCGCTGCTTTGCCATTCTGGATAAGGTCGGCACCGTATTGAATGAAATATTCCAGTTGAATACTTCAAATACAAAAGCGCATTTTTCTTATTTTACCGTGTTAAGGCAGTTCGATTATGCGAGGGAGCATCATGAGCTTGCCTTGCAATTAATACAGATCAAGGACTCTTATCGTGAACCGATGAGCAAGCTGCGCAAACGACGTAATATGGAAATTCACTACATGAACTCCGAAATGCACGATGACCTGTGGCAGTTACACCAGACCTTGCAAGGTAAAGTGAAGTTGGAGGATCTGAATCAGCATGTGCAGGAAATGCGTCAGGGCGTGGATATGGTCTGTGAAACGTTAACAACCTCTTATCGTTATATCAATAATATATGGAAAAGAAATAATTCCCTTTGACAAATCGGAATACTTGGAATATACTGAGTTTTAATTAGAATGGTCACAAGGACGAAGATTGAACTGATATTTCACAAGATACGTTCACATTATAAAGCATAAACTACATGAACTTATAAAATCCTACAACAACATATTTCTTATCGAGAGCGGCGGAGGGACAGGCCCGATGAAGCCCGGCAACCGATTTGTAACGACATGATACATGTATCATTCGTTATAGATGTTAGGTGCTAATTCCTACAAAATGGTGCTAGGCACGATTTTGGCAGATGAGAAGGTATATTCTTTCACGTGAAGAGCCCTCTTTGTATCTGCAAAGGGCTCTTTTTTGTACTTTAAGGGGAGTTTTCCTTTAGATCGGGTAAAGATACATGTAGGTGGTTGGAAAGGGGCAAGTGCGATTGATTGAATTAAAAGGTTTAACGAAAACGTACGGCAAAGGGGCAAAATCTACAACAGCACTATCCGAGCTGAATTTGAGCATCCAAAAGGGTGAAATCTACGGAGTGATCGGCCATTCTGGAGCGGGTAAAAGTACACTGATTCGCTGTATTAATTTGCTGGAGCGGCCTACGGAGGGTGAAGTATGGGTTGATGGGATCAACCTGACTGAACTGAGTAAAACCGAATTGCAGCAACAGAGACGCAAGATCGGGATGATTTTTCAACACTTTAATCTTTTATCCTCGGCAACGGTATATGACAATGTGGCGTTTCCACTAAAGCTTGTGAATACACCCAAGGATGCCATTGATCGCAAAGTGAAGGAAATGCTCAATTTGGTTGGTCTGGAGCACCATAGCAACAAATATCCAGCTCAATTATCGGGTGGACAGAAACAACGTGTAGGGATTGCGAGAGCACTTGCGAGTGATCCGAATGTACTTCTCTGTGATGAGGCTACTTCAGCGCTTGATCCGCAGACGACAAATTCAATCCTGAAGTTATTGCTCGACATTAACGAAAAGTACAACCTTACCATTGTGCTGATTACACATGAGATGCATGTCATTCAGAACATCTGTGACAAGGTGGCTGTTATTCATCAAGGTGGCATTGTGGAACAGGGACCTGTAACAGACGTGTTCCTGAAGCCGCAGCATGCAATTACGCGGGACTTCATGATGCGTGACCATGAAGCTGGACTGGCTCTGGAAGAGACCGCTCTGGCGAATGCAGGGGTTGAATTGCAGGCAGGGGTTGCTTCCAAACTTGTGAAAATATCCTTTCTGGGGAACAAAACATATGAAGCGATTTTGTCCAGAACGGTTCGTAAGACGGGTGTGGATTTTGCCATCCTGCAAGGAACGATCTCTACGATCAAACAGGTTCCTTATGGTCAGCTGACCGTTCGGTTCGAGGGTGATTCCAATGCGATTGATCTGACGATATCTGAATTAACCGCTGAGGGACTTGATGTGGAGGTGTTACGTTAGATGGATTTTTCAACTGTACGTTGGGAAGAGGTTGGTAAAGCTTCCATAGAGACACTGCAAATTCTGGGTGTATCAGGCCTGTTCACCGTTATCTTTGGTTTACCACTTGGAGTTCTGCTGTTTATGACAGCCCGATCTGTTTCGATCAAGTCACGGACAGTTTACACTATACTATCCCTGATTGTTAATATTTTACGCTCGGTACCCTTTATCATATTGATTGTTGCTCTTATTCCATTCACTCGTATACTTGTCGGTACAGCTACGGGGGTTCTCGGCGTAATACCTCCTTTGGTTATTTCAGCAGCTCCTTACTTTGCTCGATTGGTGGAGACGACGTTGCGAGAAGTTGACCGGGGGGTAATTGAAGCGGCGCAGTCAATGGGGGCATCGACCGGACAGATTGTAAGACGGGTGTTGTTGCCTGAGGCACTGCCTGGTCTGCTCGCTGGTATAACCATCACTATCGTTACGCTTGTATCGTATACGGCGATGGCTGGTATGGTTGGTGGTGGAGGTCTAGGAACGCTGGCAATCAACTATGGGTATTATCGTTATCAAAATGAAATCATGATTATATCCGTCGTGTCGATGATTATTCTAGTGCAAATTCTCCAGATGGCTGGAGATCGCTTTGTTACATTTTTTACCAGGAAATAACACATAGATAACATGATGGATATGCATTGATGCGGATGCCACATGAAAAATGATTAGAGAAGGGGTTTTACACATGAAAAAATGGTCTTTTGCTTTACTTAGCCTTATGTTGATTGCAGTTCTCGCAGCTTGCGGTAACAACAAGGACGCCGATAGCGGCGCAGACAATTCAGCAGGTGCACCGCGCACGGTTGAATTAAAAATTGGAGCTTCACCTACACCACATGCAGAGATTCTGGAAAGTATCAAGCCTGAACTCGAAGCACAAGGTATTCGTTTGCAAGTCGTTACGTTTAATGACTATGTTCAACCCAACCAGCAACTCGCTGACGAAAAATTGGATGCAAACTTCTTCCAGCACCAGCCTTATCTGGACACAGAGAATAAAGAACGTGGATTCAACCTCGTTGCTGTAACACCTGTTCATGTTGAACCTTTTGGCGGATACTCCAAAAAGATTAAGTCTCTGGATGAATTGGCAGACGGCGCAAAAGTAGCAATTCCAAATGACCCATCCAATGGTGGTCGTGCACTGTTATTGCTCGCGAAGGAAGGCATCATTACGCTGAAAGACAACACAAATATCACATCTACGATTCAAGATATCACAGCAAATCCGAAAAACCTGGATATCATCGAGTTGGATGCAGCCATGATGCCTCGTCAATTGGATGAAGCGGATCTGGTATTCATCAACGCTAACTATGCGCTTGAAGCAAACCTGAATCCGGCAAATGATGCGTTGCTGATCGAAGATCTGCAAGGTAACCCATACGCCAACATCCTCGTTACCCGTGAGGACAACAAGGATGCAGATGCTATTCAGAAATTGGCTGCTGCCCTGCACTCTGAGGAAGTGAAAACATTCATTAAAGAACGTTACAAAGGTGCAGTTGAACCTGCAACTGAATAATTCACAACACAATATGTATGATATGATGTGAAGCTATTAAGAAGAGGATGTCCTATAAGTCATGAATATGACGAAAGGACATCCTCCTTTTGCGTTAATTTGTTTTAATGAACCTGACACACGCCAAGTCATAGTTTTTCTGATTTATCAGCGTTGGAGTGATGTCCAGAATGGCGGTAATAGGATAATTCATTTTGATCAGCATACTGCTGTTCATCTGCTTCCTGCAGGTACGTCCTCTCGGAGGGAGAAAGTTTTTCTTCTTCTCCGTGTGAGCTTTTGATTCTGTATCTGATCCACCCAATCAAACCGAGAACGACAACCAGGATCAAGGCCCATCCTTTTTTAAGCAAAAGAAGAGTACTGAATTTCTGGGAAGCCGTGTATCCGATCCCGCCCATCAGAAGACTGTTGAGCCCTATGGTGGATGTTTTGTCAGTCGAAGCATTGTACTCCTCATAGGTATATCCTGCATTGATGTTAAGTTGATTAAGGACAGTTTCCTCGAATGCCCGGCGGCTCTGTTTAAAGTTAGCCGTATCTGTAACCAGAATGGCTGTGATGTACCCTTCGCGTGTCAGGAGTTTTACATTGTAATTGACCATGGCTTGCTGGTAAGCATTCTTGAAACCAAGGGAGTAGACCAACTGATGTTTGGTACTGTCATATGCCGGTTCGATTTCCCACCCCGTTATGTACGTTCTATATTCAGGATCAAGCCCTCTGTTATCTTCTTCTGTGCCTCGGATATAACTGCTTAACAGTTCTTCGGCACTCAAATTTTGATCGTCATCATGAATATGACCTGTTTTCACGTATTCAAACACAACATACCACGAGCCGGATTCGCTATTGCTGGTTAGGCTTCCGATTTCATTTCCGTTAGGTTTGCCCCCGCTGTTAAGTATCGAGCGTTGAGTGTTGGCTTTATCCAGATAGGAATGGCTTTCAGGGACTTCCAGGGTGGCTTTGCCATCCAGCATTACGGATGCCGGTCCGGTAATCCAATCATACTCATCTTGGTCAGACTCATTTGCGGCTGAAACCTGCAAAGCACCAGAGACTGTTAATAAACTCACCATTAAAAGTGTAAGAAATGATATCCATCTTTTGTTCTTCATATTCATGTAGAGGTCCTTTCAGGTTATATCCTCGACAGTACCATAGGTGTTTGATTTCGATCAAGATATATTTGGAATTAAAGGTGGATAATCCCTTGTGGATAAGCGAGTTGTAGGAGGACGATAAATCTTTTATACTGGATAGTGACTGCTCTTTGAAGAGGGGGATGAACGTGAAGGGAAAGATTGCCCTCATAACGGGAAGTGCCAAAGGTCTTGGTAAAATGACGGCCCTCAGTCTGGCAGATCAGGGGTGTCATATTGCCCTCAACTATGTACACAGCAGAACAGAAGCTGAGGCTTTAAGGGCTCAGATTACAGCCAAGGGTGTGCGGTGCATTGCTATCCAGGCTGATATATCCAAGGTGGAAGATATCTCTTCATTGGTTGAACAGGTGGAAGACAACCTGGGCAGCATTGATATTTTGGTGAATAACGCGGGTCCATTTGTCCGTGAACGACGATTATTTGCGGATTATTCGGAAGCCGAGGTCCAGATGCTTGTGCAGGGAAATCTGTTGGGACCGATGTTACTGGATCAGCGTGTATTGCCAGAGATGAGACGCAAGCAATGGGGCCGCATTATCCATTTTGGCTTCAGTCATGCTGGAGAAGCGCGCTCCTGGCCTCATCGCGCCGTATATGCGGCTGCCAAGGTCGGTCTGGTTTCTTTTACAAAGACACTCGCCGTTGAGGAAGCTCCTTATGGAATTACGGTCAACATGGTATGTCCGGGAGATATTCGCGGTGCCAATAAAGAGAAAACGATTGATGAAATGGCAGGCATTACCGACGAGGAAACGCCAAGAGGGCGTCCAGGCAGCGGTGAAGATATTGCACGAGTCATTACGTATCTGTGCCTGGATCATTCCGATTTTATAACAGGCAACATTATGGATGTATCTGGAGGACTTGATCCGATTCGTCCGACCATACAGCGCGAGGATGCTTAAGTCGAGACAGAGGAATGTACGTCGAAACTGGTCGGGTTAAGGTGATAGTGATTATGACAGTGGAAATGGACACTCTGCATATGTTCACAAAAAAAGAGCCCTCCGCTTCATGCGAAGCGAAAGGCTCTTGAGGTTTATTTCGTGAAGGATTGATTAGAATACTTGTACGACTTCTTGTACACCCTCAACTTCTTCAAGAAGGGCGCGTTCAATCCCGGCTTTTAAGGTAATAGTGGAGCTTGGGCAACTGCCGCAGGCACCGACCAGTTTCAGCTTAATGATGCCGTCTTCCACGTCAACCAGTTCCACGTCACCGCCATCGCGCTGCAGGAACGGACGAAGCTTGTCAAGAACATCAGATACCTCATCATACATGGTGTCTTGTGCGTTTTCGCTCATATTTTTCAACTCCTTTCCTTATTATATTATATTACAAATGGCCATAAATTAAAATGGTCAAACAAAGCAGGTGAACCTACATGAGACCGATTATTGAATTTTGTGCCAACAATATGCATTTTGGCACAGATGAAGTCATGGATCAACTGGAAGAAAATCCAGACTATGATGTGATTGAATACGGCTGCCTTACCAACTGCGGCCAATGTTCTATGACTCCATTTGCACTGGTGAATGGTGAAGTTGTCATCACGGACAAAGTGGAAGATCTATATAACGCCATTCTGGCCAAAATTGCCGAAGCCGATGTCTGGGACGAGCTCGATCTCGACTAACCGAGATGGCGCTTGGACATCCAGAGCACACCACTTTTCAAAATACGAGGTACACGTCCCATCATGGACGTTTTGCCCATCAGCCCAAACCCAGACTTCTTGCCGAGTGCACCCAGTGTGCCACGAAGCTTGAGTGGATGTGGATTGGGCTTTTCGCCTTTCCAGAGGGCATGCTGAATATGAGCGATCTGCTCACCCTGCACTTCGGCAGCTTGACCGCTAGGTGCATAAGGGACACTCGCACAGTCACCAACGACATATACATCGGTATATTCCGGGATTTGGTAATATTCATTCAGGACGACACGACCTTGAGGGTCTTTGGTCACGTCCAGATCCTGTACCACTTTGACTGGCTGAATACCTGCAGTCCATACGACAGCATCCGTTAGAATCTGTTCATCCCGGTTGTAGATGGCATTAGGTTCAACGCGTGAAATGGCGATATGCCCGCGTGTCTCTACCTGATGTTCGTTGAACCATTCATGCACATACAAGGATAGACGTTGTGGGAAAGCAGATAATACACGTTCACCTCGATCCAGAATGCTGATGTTCAGATCCGGTCTGCTCTCACGGAGTTCGGCTGCCATCTCGACACCACTTAATCCACCGCCTACGATATGCACATTGCCATAGGCTTTGACTTCATTAAGGCGCAGGTAGGTCTCGCGTGTTTTGCTAAAGCTCTGAATGGTACAGCTGTAGTCTTCGGCGCCTGGCGTATTGTGGAAACGGTCTGTACAACCAAGTCCGATGACAAGCTTGTCGTACACGAGCGGGTCTTGGCCTTCAAATTCTATCTGACGCTGTTCCAGGTCAATCGAAGTAACTTCTCCATAACGGTAAGTGACTTTATCGTTCACTGGAAATTGGATACGCAGGTCATAATCCGATACGGTTCCTGCTGCGAGTGCGTAATATTCGGTCTTTAATCCCTGAAAGGGGCTGCGGTCCACCAAAATAATTTGTGTATCGGATGGAATTTTACCTTCCAGAAGTTCCTTGATGATGGTGAGGCCGCCATAGCCGCCTCCAAGAATGACGAAATTTTTCATGACTCGGCTTCCTTTCTGCATCAGTCCCACTGAAATGGGGCTGTAAACTGTGGAGCAGCTATGCATAAAAAAACATAGCTGCTCCTTTTGTTAGGATTTGATTTGTTGAAAAGTAGACATTGAAAAATAAAGATATTATTCAGCAGTTTGCACCACTCGAATTCAAACTTCTTCCTATCATGAAAGCTGCGTTCTGGAGTGGTGCGTGTGCCGTATTGATCGTAAATTGTATTGGATTTATATTCTATTCGTACACTTGAATTTCATTGTAGAACGTATCGCGTTCTACCGGAATACGTCCTGCACCTTTAATAAGCCATATGAGCTCTTTACGTGTAAGGCCTTCAGGTGTGAGTGCACCTGCCGCATGGCTAATCCGTTCACGAACGATCGTACCGTGTGCATCTGAAGCACCGAATCCAAGGGCAACTTGAGCCAGCTGAGGACCGATGTTAATGAAGTATGCTTTGATATGATCGATGTTATCCAGCATCAGACGGCTGATCGCAATTGTTTTGAGATCCTCATAAGCCGAGTTACGACGCATAATGCTCGCGTTTTTACTTTTTGGCTGCATGGAAAGCGGGATAAAGACCATGAATCCGTTGGTCTCGTCTTGCAGTTCACGAATCTGCACCATATGGTTAACGCGATCCTCATAGGATTCGATCGATCCATACAACATCGTAGTATGTGTACGCATGCCGAGCTCATGAGCTGTGCGGTGCACCTCAAGATAACGGTCCACGTTGGCTTTGTCTACACGCATTTTTTTGCGATATTCGTCTGACAGAATCTCAGCCCCGCCACCAGTCAATGTTTTCAGACCTGCTTTTTGCAGCTCTTGCAGAACTTCTCTGATGCTGAGTCCGCTAATCCGGGTGAAGAAATCAATCTCGGCTGCCGTGTAAGCTTTCAGCGTAACATCCGGATATTTCTCGTTTAAAGCATGCAGGGAATCGACATAATATTGAAAAGGTACATGGTTGTTATGTCCGCCTACGATATGGAACTCACGTACGCCTGGATGAATATGCTGTTCCACATAATCGATCATTTCCTGACCGGATAATGTATAAGAGCCTTCTTCACCCTGGTCTTTGCGGAAATTACAAAAAGCGCAGCGGGCTTCGCATACGTTTGTAAAATAAAGACTCATATTCTCGATGAAATATACTTTCTTACCATTCTTCCGCAGGTTGGCCTCATTGGCCAGCTGGCCCAAAGTCAGCAGATCATCTGTTTCATACAGATATACGCCGTCTTCTACGCTCAGCCTTACGCCGTTCTGCACTTTCTCAACGATCTCAGCCATTCTTTTGTCTGTGAACGGTGTTACCAATGTAGACATACTGTTTCCTCCTGTTCTTAACCGGATTTGAGTTGTGTGTAGGATCTGCATACAGAACTACATACAAAAGATGCGGTCAACTGCCGCCTTCTTAGTTGGACTAACTCCTCTTATTTACCCGGTGCAGCGTGTGCTGCATATGAAAGCTAGATTTTTTCAAAAAATGGAGTCGGTTGACTCATATATGCATTGGGGACTGCGTTGCAGTCTCGAAATGTGAAAAAAATTACAACTCCAATTATGACCATCGTCTGAATAAGTCATGACAAAATATCGACATTTCAGTGCGACCACCTATTCATTATAAACCTCGTGTCGCGGGGGTTCAATACACTGGGAAGAAAAAGGAGTACAAGGGGAACGCGGAAAGAGGCAAACATGACTTGAGACCCTTGACGGGGTGGAGTATAATTTAAAGAAGAGTTAATGAAAGGTTGTTCAAAAAGTACGCTTTTGATTACGAAGGATGCCTAGCGGCATCTCAGCGTCGAATATGGGATTCAGTCGAAATAAGCGGGAGGCTTACGAAGTATGTTTCCTTTGGAAACATTGTAGTTGCTCACGTAGTTTTGCCTACGCTCCGCTACTCCATTTCTATCTTCATCCCATCTTCTTGGTACTGAAAAGAGCCCTTTTTGAACATGATTTTATATGAAAAAGGAGAGTGACCTGGCATGATTAACATCAGCGAAACGGCTGCTGACAGATTGAAAGAGATGCTTGCACAGCAAGAGACACCTGGTATGTTCCTGCGTCTTGGCGTAGCACCGGGCGGTTGCACCGGATTTTCGTACGCCATGGGCTTTGACGATAAAGAGTCCGATGAGGACCTGTATATGGATATTCAGAACATGAAGGTTGTAGTTGAGAAGGAAAACCTGAAATATCTGAATGGACTTGAGATTGATTTTGAAGAGTCCGGTATGTCGGGTGGGTTCACCATCCATAATCCAAACGCGGTAGCTACGTGTGGTTGTGGATCTTCTTTCCGTACGAAGGAAGATGCGGGTGTGCCTGATAAGGATTGTTAATATAAGTGGTTGCAATGATAAGGCACAGTTCCAGCGAAGAACATTCGCTTGGGATTGTGTTTTTTTTGACTTCATGGCAGGGGTAGCTGAGTTCTCTAATTTAACGTTTCCAAGAGATATATAAGGTATAAAATTACGTTTCTTCAGTATTGACATTTTGTTCCAAGGGAAAGTATATTATTTGTGCAAACGTTTGCAAATTGTGAGCGCGGTATCCCTGTTAAACAAGCGGTTTTACAGGTTAAATGTTCTAGAAAAACGTCTAGGATATCCCCTTTTGTGCAAACGTTTGTACAAGGATGGAGTTATGACATCCAACAAGAGCCAAAGGGAACATCAATTGAAAAAGTACAGAAGAACACGAAACAACATGGAGGCAAGATTAGAGGAAAGGGGGGGGGAGTTTTAGAGATTTTAAAAAGTGTCTTGAGTCACGCCATGCTAAAACGTTAAAAAGGTTAGAGAGCCTAGACAAATAACGAGAATTCTTGTTTCCCATAAGGGAGCAAATAAGGGAGGAAGAACATGAATCTTAAGCGCAAGCTCGGCGCATTAATGTTGGTATTATCGATTATTATTTCTACCCAAAATACAGCGGCTTATGCCGAAATTTCGGCTTCTCATGTGTATCATAACCATATGCCTAATTTTTGGGCATACTACGACACATCCAAGTATGCTTCTGCACCTGTAGGGTCTCCAATCCGGTACACATATGATGGGCAAGTGATTGATCTGAAAAATAACCCTCCGGAAGGTTATCCATACTTTTTACCCGGGGGAGCGCCTATGCCACATGATGATCTCGTGGCGTATTATAGTCACCATGCAAAGACAGGTGCTTATCTGAACTGGCCATGGCAAATTGCTGGTGACCTGAGGAACAATCACCCTGCTGCAGGGATGCAGGTGACCATGTCAGGGTCGGTACTGAACAATGTGAACAGTTTTATGTATACCAATAATGTAAACGGTTACAACAATAAAGATTGGGGTGCGCCATGGAAGAATGCATACAATAACCTCAAAACAACGAATGGAGAACAGACGATGGATCTCATTCACTTCTCTGGACACCATTCCATGGGGCCATTGGCTGGCAACGAATATCTGTTAAAGGATTTGATCTACCAGAATGCTGTGCTGGCACAACCTTTTTTTCTGGGAGACAGCTTTAAATCGTCTAAAGGTTTTTTTCCCACCGAGCTGGGTTTCTCGGAACGGATTATCCCGGTCTTGGATCAACTCGGCATTGAGTGGTCCGTAATTGGCAATAATCATTTTTCGCGAACTCTCCAGGATTATCCGCTACTGAACGATCCGGGCAAAGATACTATGGTGTCACCGCCAAACCGAGCGGATTTGCAGAATACGAGCAATGTGGGTTCGTGGGTATCTTCTCCCATGTTCAATGAGAAACAGGTGGTTCATAATAAATATCCATTTGCTTCTACGCCCCATTGGGTGCGTCATGTGAATCCTGAAACCGGTGCGGAGAAAAAGATTGTTGGTATCCCAGTGGCCCAGGCAGAGTCGTGGGAAGAAGGATATCAGGGTTCAGTCAAGGCAGATGCACTGAAGCCTTTTGAAGGAATGGTTGATCAGAAGCAGTTCTTCGTGATTGCCCATGATGGGGATAATTCTTCAGGACGTGCAGGATCAGAGGATACTTGGCGCAATGCAGGAAATGTGACTTATGCTCAGCCGGGTGTGAAGGGAGAGAGTATTAATGAATACTTGCGGACTAACACACCAAAAGCCGACGATGTAGTGCATGTTCAAGACGGTTCGTGGATCGATACGCGGGACTCCTCATCAGATCCGACGTGGTATCACTGGCGTCTTCCATTTGGAATCTGGAAGGGGCAGTTTGAAGCGTTTAACAAGGCTACAGGCCTTAATCTGGAGCCGAAGAAAAACCTGGATGGTGTACAGGAAGGGATGACCGTGTCGTTTGAGTATGGGTATCATTATCTGGAACGTAATTTTGCGCTTGAGCAAGCTGCACTGAATTATGCCAAGACAGCTGAACAGATTTGGCTGGACAGCAATCCGAACCATTGGAAGCCAACGACGGCACTAGATCGTGAGATCACTTATGAGGGCAATCAGCTTAATCCTTGGATGATGGCTTACCCGGTAAAAGGAGACCCTGCTAATAATTATAAGGGAGGTGCGAACCCGGCAGAGTTAAGTTGGTATTTCCTCCTGCCTGCACTGGATTCCGGGTTTGGTTATTATGATGAAAATGTGGATGATGGGGTGAAGCCGACGTTATCTTTCAATCAGTCGCTTTTCTTTTCCAAGCCCTATGTAAGTAGTCAGCTCGCGAAGGACCGTACCGGACCATCAATGTGGTGGCCGCAGCGTTATCCATATAATCCTGGAAGCGCCAATGTCAGCAAGGCGGAAGGATGGACACTTCATTATTTTGACAATACGTTCGGCATTTATACCTATGCTTATGATGTTAACGGTGTGAATGATATTAAGGTGAAGGTACGGACACATCGGGATAAGCTGGCAGATGCCAAGGACAACACCTTCCGTGTGTACGATCCTGCTGCGCTCAAGGCCAAAGGGGTATCCAACATCGATCCGACGAAAGTTAGCAGCTGGCAAGAATATCCGATGACGAAACGTGATCTTAAATCCGATATGAACGGTGTGGCCTGGCAGCCAAGCAGCACAGATATGTTCAAGCGTGTACCTGCTCAGGAGATCGGGGATATGTATTACACGTATTTCAACGATTTCCAAGATCAACTGGTGGATTATTATATTGAAGCTGTCGATGCGAATGGCAATGTTACGCGCAGTGAGATACAGACGGTATATGTGGGTATGGGGAAATATAAAAAAGACACATCGGGCAAAATTGTGGAGGATGCGAATGGAACGATCCAGGGCACACATCCGTTCCTGGTGGTTGATCGGACACCGCCGTCGGCACCAACAGATGTCAATGCTGTACGTGTGGCGGATCGCAGTGTCACGCTGCAATGGACTGCATCTACAGATAATGTGGGTTTAGAAGGTTATGACATTTATCGTGATGGAACCAAAGTGGGGAGTTCCCAGACGACAGGATACACCGATACGGGACTTGAGCCTGAGAAAACCTATGCTTACAGTATCAAGGCCAGAGATAAGGCGAATAACGTCTCCACCGCCAGTTCGCCCGTACAAGTGCAAACTTTGGCGGCAGATAACGAACCACCAGTAGCACCGGCAAATGTAGTTGTACAAAATTCAACTTCATCCTCCGTGACACTCGGATGGTCGGCCAGTCAGGATAATTACGGTGTAGCAAGATATGAGATCTATCGGGATGGCAGAAAAGTGGGAGAATCCACAAAACTGACGTACACAGATGAATCCCTTACACCGGTAACGAATTATGTTTATACGATCAAGGCGGTAGACGCGGCAGGCAATGTCTCACCAGCCAGCGAACCTCTTAAAGTGAAAACAAAAGAGGGTAATATCGTAACGATCTATTACAAACAAGGATATACCACACCATATATTCATTATCGTCCGACGGGTGGTACATGGACGACATCTCCCGGTGTGAAGATGCCAGCAGCCGAGATGCCAGGGTATACTAAGATGACAATCAACGTGGGTACAGCGACGGGGGTGGAAGCTGTATTCAACAATGGTAGTGGTACGTGGGATAACAATGGGGGCAAGAATTATCAGTTTCCGTTAGGGGTGAGTACCTACATTGCAGGAGTCATCACTCCAGGAGAACCTCAAGTGGATGTAACTCCACCAAGTGTGCCAACAGATCTGACAGTTACCTCCAAAGCGGCTGATCGTGTAGAGCTAGCTTGGACTCCATCGACAGATAGTGTAGGCGTGGTCGGATACGAAATATATCGTGACGGTGTTAAAATCGGAACGAGTACTGCGCCTGCATTTACGGATAACGGCTTAAAGGCATCAACGAGCTATGTTTATAAACTCACTGCCTATGATGCGGCACAAAACAGATCGGCTGCAAGTGCCGAACTAAGTGTAACAACCGATGCTGCACCGATAAGCAATAGTGTAACCATCTACTACAAGCAGGGTTATGCTCAACCTAATATTCATTACCGTCCGACAGGCGGCACATGGACGACTCCACCAGGAGTTGCCATTCCAGCATCCGAGCTCACCGGATATAACAAAATTACCATTGATCTAGGAACTGCTACGGGACTGGAAGCGGTATTTAACAACGGTAGCGGCACATGGGATAATAATGCGGGAAGGAACTATCTCTTTCCTCTCGGGGTAAGCACATACAATGCAGGTGTTATAACTTCTGGAGCACCAGGAAATGTAACCAGTACAGACGTCATCGAGAGTCCGACAGCATTTCATTCCACTCAATTTAAGAATGCGTCACTGTTGAGTTGGGGGCGCCTGAGCGCATAAAGTATCCAGAATGCAATCTTCATTAATGAGCCTTGTTCAGCTAATAAGTGAACAGGGCTTTACTTATTTATAGATGGGATGAGCAACGTAGTCAGAATAAAATCCATCCCCAATACACAATCTTTTTCGGAGAGGTAAAGAGAGATGGCAAGTACTAGTTGACAAACTAAGTTGTAATAATTATAGTTACAACATAAAGTTCAAACATAAACAATATTGATAATTTAAAGGAGAGATTACGATGAACATTGCAATCATTGGTGCAACAGGCAAAGCAGGAAGTGTGATTTTGAAAGAAGCAGCAGACAGAGGGCATAAAGTGACGGCAATCGTTCGTAATGCATCCAAATTGGAAGATAAAAGCCTCAATACGCTGGAGAAAGATGTATTCGATCTTACAGCTGAAGATCTTAAAGCGTTTGATGTGGTTGTAAATGCATTTGGTGCTCCAGCGGGTAAAGAAAACCTGCATGTGGAAGTAGGACAAGCGTTGATCAACATCCTGAAAGATGCACCAAACACTCGTCTGATCGTGGTGGGTGGAGCAGGAAGCCTGTTCACGGACGAGTCCAAAACATTGCGTGTCTTTGAATCCCCAGGATTCCCTGATGCTTACAAAGCAACTGCAACGAACCAAGGTCAGAACTTGCAGGATCTGCAAGCATCCTCAGGTATCCAATGGATATTCCTGAGCCCGGCTGGATTCTTTAATCCAGAAGGTGTACGCACAGGCAAATATCAAGCAGGTAACGACGTTATTCTCGTGAATAGCGAAGGCAACAGTTACATCAGCTATGCTGACTATGCGATTGCTTTGGTTGATGAGATCGAGAATCCACAACACCAAAACAAACGCTTTACCGTTGTTGGCGAAGTGAAATAATTCATCTCGTATAACGTATAATGAACCTTACAAAACGGACGCTGATCACGACAGATCAACGTCCGTTCTTTTTGTGTTAGGATAACGCAACGAACATAAGTTACCTGCGTCTAATAGCTTGTTGGGAAAATATGAGAGGGGTTGAATGATAAAGATGACAGTATCATTTTCACATAAGCCCGAAGGATACGAATGTCCATTTTGTTGTATATGGGGTATCGAGCGACCTAATCAGGGAACAAAACAAAGGGATATCATCTATCAGAATGAAAAGGTAACGGCATTTATAGCGGGCAAATGGTGGCCTAACAATAAAGGACATGTTCTGGTAGTCCCTAATCAGCATTACGAGAACATCTTTGAACTCCCTGCGGATTACGCTGCGGAAATTCACCGTGCGGCTCAGCTTACAGCATTTGCGATGAAAAGTACATATGGATGTGATGGGATTTCGACGAGGCAACACAATGAGCCTGCTGGCAATCAAGACGTGTGGCATTATCATCTTCATGTTTACCCTAGATATGTGAATGATCAACTTTATCTATCCAAGGGTTTTCCTTCCGATCCAGATGAACGTGCTCTTTATGCTGATAAGTTGCGTTCTTGGATAAAGGAAAATATTTAAGGTCTAGGGGGAGAACAAGAAACGATAAATCTAGAGTGCATTGATCAATGGTTAACGGATAGAAAAGAGGTACCAATATGCTAGAAATGCAAACAAAGGATAACCGAAAGTTTACAAATCAACTCCCAAAATGGGCAATTGGTTTTCATACAGGTCTGATTTCAATTTTTTCTATCATTGGACTCGGGTTAATCGTCGTAGCGGTGTTAGGGATGATGAACAATGAAACTGGTGTCGCGATTACGATTTTTGGAATAGGCATTTTGTTTAGCTGGCTAGGCTGGTTTTGTTTTAAAAACCTTCAAAAATATCTTGATTATATTTTCAAAATAGAATTAAGACAGACTGGATATTATACGTATTTTAAAGATAAAAAGAAAAATGAAGAAAGAGAAATTTTTCTAACTTATGAACGAATGGAGTATGTATTAATTGGGATGGATTATCAACTCATCCCTAGACAAAAGGTTCGAGCAGGTACGATAACTACTAAACTCGTACCTTATAGGACGGCAAAATTTATGTTCTATGGTAAGAATGCGGACGGACAACTCGAAGTCCTTTCTTTTACCCACTCGGATCTTGCGATAATTGATGCCTGGATTGACGTACTTCAGTCTAATAATGTGAAGATACTCCATACTGACCTGGCTTTAAAAGCAACACCTAACAATCCTGAAGGAATAAAAGCAGTGCCCAAGAATTCGTATGAGGGTTCACTTTTATTCACACCAGGATCTGAAGCCGAGGATATCGACAATATTTTTTATACCGATGAGCAGAAAAAGACTTTGGCACAAAAATCAAAAGCAAGACGAAAAAAGGGATTCTATTTGACTGTAACTTTAGGTTTCCTGCAAGTGATCATGATTTACTTCTACTTTCCTTCATGGGACATTGAAGAAGGTTTATTTAGTGAAGATTCGGATGAGATTTTTGCAGTACTGTTCACTGTTATGGCTGTATTCGCTATCTACATCTATAAGCACCAAGTTAGGTGGCATGATCCAATCAAAGATATGTTAATTCTCGGAATAGGAATCTGGGTAGGTACCATGATCTCACCTGCAACTCATCCTGACTTTCAATCAGCTGTAGGAATGTACTCAACTATTATTTTCATGATCGTACTTGTTGTAGTTTATCTATTCAAATTATTTGGTTGGATCGGTAAGATAAAGAAAGAATGGAAGAATAATAGAGAGGAATCAGTCTATAAAAATATTGGGAATTAAATTAAATCCTTGTGACTAAAGATTACGGCAATGCTACTGACCTGATCATATGTCGGAGCGATTTAATGTCATCTATGGCCCGGGAGCCGCGTAAGCGGCTTTTTAGTTTATCAAAATCTCATTGATTGAAGATTACAGTTGAGAATAAACCAAGTTTATAACCTCTTATTAGAAGCAAACCTAGAATTAATTGCTCTAATAGGAGGTTTTACTATGATTTTAAGTGAACTTTGGCATCATTATTCGGTAGAAAACGATGATAGATTGGGGGCAAAGCGACCTTTTTCGTTGAGGGAAGTTCCATGGCAACCCAAATTACAGCAAGATCTGAAAAGTAGGAGCAGGCCTAATTTGTTAAGTTATACTCGATAAGCGAAACCATAATAAGGAAGGGGCTGTAACAAAAAGGTTTAGAACATATGGAGGTTTGGAGTCAAAAACGTGTGATGTTGAGAAAAGACTGAATCATTTTATATAACCTAGAAGTGGAGGAATCATTTGTGAATATAGTGCGCGATAAAAAGGTTAGTCAATCAATAATAACAGTACATGATCTCAACCGGTGGTCAGGATTTATGGCAATAATAGCAGGGATTCTATATATCGTTATTCAGTTTATCCACCCGACAGATCATATCTCTTCTGTAAATACAAACTCTTGGGTAGTGGTTGCATCCCTGACTATGGCTATGTCGCTCTTTAACCTGATCGGAATTACTGGATTTTATGTAAGCCAAGCGAAAGAAGCGGGGTGGCTTGGCCTGGTCGGTTTCCTTTTGTTCAATCTGTTCTGGTTAATCTCATTCATTTTTAGTTTCATCGAAGCATTCGTTTTGCCGTTGTTAACAAGTGATGCTGAAAAGTTTGTGGAAGGAATGGTTGGGCTCTTTGGAGGAACAGTTAGTGAGGTTAATCTCGGGATCTTCCCAATATTAGCACCGCTCGCGGGAGTAATGTATATGCTAGGAGGTCTACTGCTAGCCATCGCTACAATACGTGCCAAAGTCTTGTCTCGCCTAGCAGGAATTCTGTTGGCCTTCGCTGCTGTAGTCACCATTACTGCTGCAATCATCCCCCATCCACTTGATCGGGGGTTGGCGATACCTATGGGAATTGCACTTATATGGATGGGGTATGTTATTTGGTCGAAACGTAAGTTAGCATCGAACTAGAGATGCCTTCGGGCTGATTTATATGGATGTAATGAATAGTCCTCTGACGGTTTGCTTCCTCGATACCATCAGATTTCCAGATCGTCAGGGAGTTTCTTGATTGGTGCGTAGATATGGTAAGTGGAGTCCAGGTTGTGGACGTCATTAAAAACCTGGATAAGTTCAATATCCGATTGATCAGCCTCTTGCTTGGAAATCTTTAAGAATCTGGCATAGTCTGATTTAAGCACTTCTCCAATATCAAGCAGGTCACCAAAATAGTTGAACCTCGCGCAAAAAATAGATGGTACATCAACCGTGAAATAAAAGGGTTTATCAATTTGAATGTCGTGTGGGATTCCGAACAGGACTTTGAATCGGGTTGAATTTGGTTGACAGTTTGAATAAATGACAAAACAAGAACCATGTATGCTTTCATCAATATGGTTCAACATCATTTTTGAATGGGAGTGAATCTTCTTCTTGTAATCATCAGTGGCTAGGTCTACTTCAAAGGCAATCCCGCTTATTCGGGTTTCTTTGAACTCTGTCAGTGTGAAATCCGTGATGATATCACCATTGATATTTTTAAATGGTCTTTTAATCACAGCAGGTATTTGAGTCGGAGAGATTTTTTTTAAGCCTGCTCTTAGTGAACTTGGAGCTACACCGTAATGTTGTTTGAATGCCCGGGTGAATGAGGCTTGCGTACCAAAGGCTAATTGATAAGCAATATTGGTTAGAGACATGTTGTTGTCATAAATGAGTGATAGGGTGGCATTCAATCTTCTAGATAGGATGTACTGATTTAACGAACAGCCCATCATGGCTGAAAAGAGCCTATGAAAATAGTATTTAGACATATTGAAAGTAAGAGCAACGGATGACACAGTTAGAGGCTGTTCTAAATTCTCCTCGATATGAATTAATACTTGTTCTATTATCCTATGATGGTTCATACTAACTCCCTTCATCTCACTTTCTAATTTTAGTGTTGAAGCTCTTATTTGTCTAGAACTGGGTAAACTTTAGTCCAAAGAAAATGTCAGTTGAACGGGAGCATAGCAACTGGCCTGCCTATTAATCTCTTTACTTAAGCGTAGATAGAGGCGTATAATCCCTTGAGTATCAGAGCATTGAAGAGGGGAAATCGTTATGAATAGTGGACTAATCAACGCAATCATTGCGTATATCATGTGGGGGGTTCTCCCACTGTATTGGAAGTTGTTTGAACATGTACCGGCAGGCGAGATTTTATCGCACCGGGTTGTCTGGTCATTTGTCTTTATGGGGATTTTCGTTGCCGTCCAACGTCGTTGGAGGGACATGAAGCGTATTCTGACCAGTCGTTCGACCCTGCTGTCCCTTACCGCGAGTGGGCTGCTAATTGCTATCAATTGGCTTATCTTCATCTGGGCAGTTAACAACGGTCATGTCGTTGAGACAAGTCTGGGTTATTATTTGAACCCTTTGCTGAACGTGTTACTGGCAGTTGTCTTCCTTCATGAAAAGCCAAACCGCGGACAATGGCTCGCGATTGCCATCGCTGGTGTCGCGGTGCTTATCATTGCCATCGACTACGGGCGTTTCCCATGGGTCGCGATCTCGCTGGCCGTGTCATTTGGCTTGTATGGTCTAGCGAAGAAGAAGATTAAGCAAGACGCTTCTGTGGGCTTATTTTCAGAGACAGCTGTAGTTCTGCCCGTCGCACTTGGCTACTGGATCTACTTGGCCGTTGTAGGAAAAGCAACAGCATGGACATTGCCTGCGCCGATGTTCTTCGAATTGATTCTTTCCGGTGTGGTGACGGCGCTGCCGCTGTTGTTCTTTGCAAGGGCGGCTGCTCGAATGTCGTTGTCCACACTAAGCTTCGTGCAGTATATTGGGCCAACAATCATGCTGATATTGAGTGTGTTTGTGTTCAAGGAAACCGTCTCGCCAGTTCTGCTCGTTGGTTTCGCGCTCATCTGGACAGCGCTCATCGTATACGCTGCTGCATCGATGCGCGCTACGAGACTTGCTAAGGTCAGCTGAACGTAGAGGTATTCTGGTATCATCATAGGTTGCCCTGTCTGCCAATCAGGTGGACAGGGCTATTCTTTGTTTGAGCGGGAACGATAACTCGACAAAAAACTAAAAAGTAGCTAGATCAAATTTATGGTAAAATACAGGAATGTTAACCAAAAAGAGTAATCGAAAAAAAGAGGAGGCAACAGATATATGTTGGTCAATGAGCTGTACCGTAAACGTGGTTTGTTCTTTACAAAGAATGATGTAGTTCAGACATTATTTCAGTTTTCTGTTTCAGCGATCATTGGTGTTATATATGGAGTTATGCTTATCAACGAGACGATGGGTGGATTTATTAATAAACTATTGCCGAGTACGGATGGTCCTGATCTTCATTTATATCTGCCTGTTGTGGTTGCGGTGCTTATCTACTCGTGCTTTATTCAGAAGAAACAACGAATTCTTCTTGAAAAAATCTCATTTAGTTGTCTCCATATTTTTGTTGCCCTGCTAGGCTGTGTTTCTTCAGTTATCGTGTTATTGGTAATCTAATCCGGATTCCTACGTATCCATACCTTCAGGCCCATCAACTGCGTCAATGACACCGACAGCGAGTGTTGTTACTGCAGCAGCAGCTAAAAGATTCTTGGCACCAAGCTTGACTCTGTCTTTATCTTCCTCTTTCAAGCCCACAACAACATCTTTACCGCTGTTATATACATACTTGGCTGATATCGCCACACCTTTTGCAGTAGTGGTTACGGCACCTCCAATATCGGCAAGCCCTGCGTCTATGGCGGTATCATCTTTTCGAATGGCACCACTGGCCAGATCATATGTCCCACTAGCCAGTTGTCCAACGGTTTTGCCTGTACTGATCGTAGCTTTCTCTACACCGTTCCCGATTTCTTTGATATAGGTGCTTCCCGCAAGTTCACCGACCACCCTCACACTGCCGCCCAATACTTTCCCGGTAACTTCCCCAGCCAATTGACCCATCCCTTTTAAAAAACTCATCCTTATGCCTCCGCTCCAATAAGAAGTTGATTCTACGTGTTATCTCAATAAACTTATTATATTCATATCTAAGCCAAAGAACATCAGTCTCCAGCCCGAGTGGTGCCACTCCTCGATTGATCGCGACACGCTATAGAAGTGCCCGACCCGATCCCGGAACGCCCACCACGCTACGCCCTAACGCTACCCAAATGGCACTCTCAGCTTGTGCAACTTGCTCCAACGCAAAAAAGGCGCTACTCCCACCAGGTAGCGCCCACTGCCTTGTTTTACCTTACTACCTACTCCATTTGACTACACACGGTTTTAGAAGTGTCTCAAGGAGCAGCAACGTAGTGGAGGGGGCGGAATCGATTCTGAAGAAGCGAAGCGTTCGCCTTTGTATCCTAATTTCAACTTATAAAAAGTTGTTCAAGAAATTAGGATACAACAGCGATCATAAGAACGATCCGCCACCGTAACGCCACCACTGCTCCCATCCAAACTTCTACCCACCGTACCTAGTCAATAAATCCTTCCATGACAGCCGTCGGCATCATATTAGACTGCCATGCGCCTTTGCCGTAGCCGCCGTTGTATCCTGGTGTAGCCTGTGGCTCCCAGTAGAATACACCTTTACCTTTGCCATTTGGCAGATTGCGAATTTGGTTTTTCATCGCTGCAACAAAACTTTTACCAGCTGCAGCCTGGTTATTGTCCATGCCAATTTCGGAGATCATAATCTCTTTACCATAACGGTTGATCATATCCTTGGCGTTGTTTACCGTATTTGTAACAGCGGTGTTCCAGCCGGAAGCGGAAGGATAGAGGGACATGGCGATCATGTCAAAGTTAGCTCCGTTATTGATCAGACCACCAATATTCCATACATACAGGGCGTTATCATCTCCACCGGCCAGATGCACAATGGTTTTGGTGCCGCTGCTTAGGGATTTTACTGCGTTATGGCCTGTGTTCACCAGCCACGCATAGTTTTTCATGTTGGTGGATGCTTTGCCATCTTCCCATAACATGCCGTTGCTTGTTTCATTCCCGATCTGTACCCAGTCAGGGGTAACGCCTTTGCTTTGCATCGCCGTCATCACATCACGAGTGTGGTTCCATACCGCATCCATGAGTTGTTGGAAGGTGTAATTTTTCCAAGCAGCAGGTTTGGTTTGTTGACCCGGGTCTGCCCATGAATCGCTATAGTGCAGGGTAAGCATTACACTCATGCCGGCATTTTTGGCACGTTGGGCGAGTGTAGCCGCACGATCCTTATTCATGTAACCGTTCCCATAATCATTCGAAGGATTAACAAAGACACGAATGCGAACCGAGTTGATTTGATAATCGTTTTTCAAAATATCAATGATGTCGCGCTGAACCCCGTTTTTATCTTTCCATTTGTAACCTTGGGCTTCCATACCGGGAACCCAACTGATGTCGGCTCCTTTGGCGAAACTTGGTGCTGCGCTGGCATGCTGACCTGCGGGCAACAGGATGGAGGTGAATAACAAAACAAAAGCCAACATGATGGATGTCTTGAAACCCCTTACATTTTTGAACATTACAAGATGCCTCCTCGGATTTTGGTTGAGTTGCATCCTAATTATAGCCATCTTGGTTTGCTCTACTAAAGGGTCTATTTCCAATATTTTGGGTGTTTTTTTAACCTCTCTACAGAAAATGAGAAAACAAAAAGCCGTCCGAAGACGGCTTTTCTACCCGTGGCGCTTTTTGAAACATTGATCCGTATCCCGCGCCTCCACCAGACTCTTTTAATTTGAGCTAGTGGATCGGGTAAGGGACACGTTCAACATGACATTAGAAATGTTGACGCACCTCCTTTCCTTGTGGCAAGAGTATACAACACCTTGTTTCGGAAAGCTAGTCTTTTTTACGTATTTATGCAAAATTATTTTTCGGTCTGGAACATCGTGATATCTCGTGCATAATGGCTCTTCGTTCCGTCATTGTTTCGGATGCGTACGCTGTCTTCACTGATCCGTTCCACAACGCCGCAACCCACTTCACAGTAGACGCCAGCCGGGTCTTCCTGCCATGCGCTTACCATACATTGGGATAGTGCAGCCGTGAAAAACTCTATATTTTTTTGTAACGTTCTAGGTTTGTTGGATTTCATTATATACTCCTTTAATCAAATATATTTGGAATGAGAACAAGCAACCGGACAAATCACACTGTACTTCACTTTACTCTGTCTATTGACCTTTGTAAAGGGATGGAAAAAGTTGCGGCCATGAGGTATCATTTACATAAATTTTACGTAGCGTTTACACTGCGCTGACGCTTGATGTTGATTACGAATAGTACAATTATAGGAGAACTTCTAACGAAGAATAGATATGCAACACATTCGGAGGCCATACATGCATAGAGACGTCAAAACAGGCAACTACGTTAATCGTGATTTGAGTTGGGTTGAATTTAATCGGCGCGTACTTCAGGAGGCCCAGGATCCAACAACGCCTCTGCTGGAACGCATGAGATTTCTCGGCATTGTCGCTAGTAATCTGGACGAGTTCGTCAGTGTCAGGGTGGCGGAGACCAAAGAGAAGATCAAGGCCGGATTCACGCAAAAAGATTTTACAGGATACACGCCTTCGGGATTATACCGCAGATTGATCAAACGAACCGGGACCATGGTCGCCGAACAGTATAAAACGTATCGTGAACTTATTCGTCTACTCGCCAAAAAAGGCGTGAACATTCAGGAATATACCGATCTTAATGTGACACAGCAGCGTGCAATGGACCAGTACTTTCATGAGATTATTTTTCCGGTACTCACACCGATGGCAATTGACCAGAGTCGTCCGTTTCCGCTGGTACACAACAAGTCTGTCTATCTGTCCGTGATGCTTCAGAAGGAGGGAGAGCAAGAGGGCGAGCCGTTTATGGCTATTGTTCAGGTACCTTCCAATCTGCCGCGAGTAGTTCAGGCTCCCATTCGGGCGAATAGCAAAAAGAAAACATTCATCCTGATTGAAGACCTCATCAAACATCATATTCACACGCTCTTTAGCGGATATGTCTCACTTGCTGCACAGGAATTCCGGGTGACCCGTAATGCGGATCTGTTCATTAATGAAGAAGAAGCGGAAGATTTGCTTGAGGCTATTGAAAAAGAATTGCGCCGCAGACGCCGCGGGGCTCCTGTACGACTGGAAGTTTGCAAGGATTTTCGTCCGGATGCCTTATTGGAATTGCAGGATGAATTCGATATTCAGGACCCGGTATATGAAATTGATGGACCACTTGATCTGAGTTTTCTGGCGGGATTCGTGGACAGTTTGGAAAGTTTCTCACATCTTAAGTACAGTCCGGTAAAGCCGGTCTATCCACCGGAGTTTCTACCAAGAGAAAGCCATTTTGAGCTGCTGCGCAAACGCGATGTACTGGTGCATCATCCGTATGAATCGTTTGAACCGGTCACTGATTTTATATTGGAGGCTTCCGAAGATCCAAGAGTACTGGCCATCAAGATGACATTATATCGAGTTAATGGCGATTCGCGTCTTATTCCAGCACTTGCACTTGCGGCTGAAAGTGGTAAGCAGGTCACGGTGGTGGTGGAACTGAAAGCCCGGTTTGATGAAGAGCGCAACATCGCTTGGGCCCGTAAGCTGGAGAAGGCCGGTTGTCACGTGGTTTATGGACTGGTTGGACTCAAGACCCATGCCAAAATCATTCTTGTTGTACGCAGGGAACAGCAGGGGCTGAGACGTTATGTTCATGTAGGAACCGGTAACTATAATGAGAGTACAGCCAAAGTGTATACGGACGTGGGACTGTTCACCTCCAATCCGATTATTGGGGAAGATGCATCCGAGTTGTTCAATGAGATTACCGGATATTCCGGTCCGAAGGCATTGCAGGCATTCCGCGTAGCTCCGGATGGTATGAAGGATGAACTGTTCGCACTGATTCGTAGAGAAACGGAGCATGCGCTGAAAGGCAAACCTTCCAGAATCATTGCCAAGATCAACTCCTTATCCCATCAGGATATGATTGATGAGTTGTATGAGGCTTCTCAAGCCGGCGTGCAGATCGATCTGATCGTGCGCGGCGTATGTTGTCTGCGTCCGGGGGTAGAGGGACTCAGTGAGAATATTCGGGTGATTAGTATTGTGGATCGTTTTCTGGAGCATTCACGGTTGTTTTATTTTGAAAATAGCGGCAACCCGGATGTATTCATCTCCAGTGCAGACTGGATGACACGTAACCTGAATCGAAGAATTGAACTGATGTGTCCTGTATTTGATCCAGAACTGAAGAAGATGCTGGTCGATATTCTTAATCTGTCCCTTATGGATAATGTCAAAGCCAGAGAGCTTATGCCTGGTGGCAATTATGTATTTGTCAAAAATGAAAAGCCCCCGCTGAGAAGTCAGACGGAGGCCATGGGGATTATCCCTTGGAAGCCTGCTGAATGGAGTGCGTTAACGTAACTCCCCAGGCTTCCTGCAGATCCTTAACGGCCTCTTCCAGGCCATCAAGTTCCAGTAACGGCTCTGCTGTACAGGTGAACTGCACCTGCAGCGAGTCGTTTTCTTTGGTTGCTTCGATCGCAGCGATGCTCTCGGATCGATTGATGGCTTCGGCTACGCGCAGCAAAGAGCCTATACGATGAGCATGTTGCTCATCCGAGTTTTTTAGAATGTCCCGATGCTTATTCAGCAGTTGGGGCGTTCTTTTTTTGGGATGATAGTCGGCCGCACTGGCACTGAGGATCGTCTCCCGGTGAGAAAGTCCATAAATGCTTGCATTCATAATCCAATAGGCCGAGTGCTGCGTATAACGGAAATAGTTAATCTGCTTACCTGCCATGTGCAGCATGGAGGACGCATACAGGATTCGGGCATCTGCTTGATCAGGAGCAGTACCTTGTAGTGCCGTATACAGGGTAACCGCATCCTGATGAATCCGTTGCAGACGTTTCTCCGGAATAGGCGGACCAAAATGGATAAAGTTGCGGATGCTGTCCTTCAGCGCGTCCGGAACGACCGGCTGACCCCCAGCCAAGTAATCACGCAGCAACCCGTCTCGTAGACCCGCACCACTAACCACATAACGATCTCCCTGTATTAACTGGAAGACGGTTCGCAGGATCAGTACACCGGGCACAATGATGTCTGCGCGATCTTTGGCGAGCCCGGGTACCTTTTTACGCTGTGCTGAGGTGAGATGTGGTAAGGAGCGAGCGATGTTCTCCATCGCTTCTTCACTGATCTCATAATGATGAGTAACAGGCAGCGAATACTGGGTACGCTTCTGTTCCACTTTGGCAAGTGTACGCATTGTGCCGCCAAGTCCGATGAGTGGCAGGCCGGGATGCTCACGAATCCAATCCTGTCCACGGAGAGCTTCAGTGACTTCGTTGCACAATGCATTTGCATTCTCCTCGGTCCACTGATCTTCGCCCCCGTATCGGGCATGTGAATTCACTGCACCAATAGGGAGCGAGATGCTATGTAACCTTTTCCGATCCCGAAAGACCGTGATCTCTGTGCTGCCGCCTCCAATATCCACGACGTAACCGTCTGCCAGATCAATGGATTGAGTGACACCAAGGAACCCGTAATAGGCCTCCCGATCTCCCGATACACATTCAATGGTAAGCCCCGTCTCTGTCTGCAGCCATTCAATAATCTGCAGGACATTGCTTGCATTCCGAATGGCTGCCGTAGCTGCTGCGCGAATCAGTTTGGTCTGATACGCTTCACAGGTCGCTTTGAATTGACGCAAGATGGTGATGGCTTTATCCAGAGAAGGGCGCAGAATGGTTCCATCGGACTCAACAACGCTGCTCAGACGAGCGGCGTATTTGTCTTCATGAATGATGCGATAGGCTGCATCATGATCCAGTTCATAGATAACCAGACGAATGGAGTTCGAGCCGATATCAATAATTCCTAAGGTTTCATTAGTACGTGTCATAAGCATCTCCTTCTACAGAGGTTCAACTACCCAAAGTGAAGAAGGGCAGCCATGGCTTCCGGTGAACCCGGCGGTGTGGCAGAGAAGGGCGTAGTTAACATAACAACAATGATAAAGACAATGAAACAGGCAAATATAAGACAACTCACGGCAAAGCCGCGATTACGCTTTTGCATAAACAGTCGAATACCTGTGACAAAGAGAAGTACCGTAACGGCTACCAGAACGATCGACATTGCAAAATAGGCTACGCCATAAAGTGATTTGAAAAATGCTTCCATTTGTTCTGAACGCTCCTTAGATCCTCATATTTAAGCCCTTCCAAGCCATTCCTTAGTAGCATACGACAGATTGACTTGTTTGAAAAGCAAACCGGGCGCTTGTTCCCGTTTCCGCCATCACCTGGGACAGGTTACATGGAAAAGGGGCCCTTGCCGTGGACAGACATCCAAGAAAGCAAGGCTTCTGTTGAGTATGTATAAGGAAGGACTATTGTTTCAAGGAAGGAGATCAACCCATGTCGAGACAACTTGCAAGCAAATGGCGGAAGACAGCGGCTCTGATGAAATACCCGGTAGCTGCTGTCCATATCCCACAGACCAAGGCATTCAACTCGGGTAATCTGCTGCACATGCTCAGTCGTTATGGAATGGTGTATGTCAAACCTATTGTAGGTGGTGGAGGTTACGGTGTCATCCGAGTATCGACGAGCGGTGGGGCTTATCGATACACCCATATGAAAACGACCTGTTCTTTCGCCAGTTTCAGCCAGATGTATCGCTCTCTGGTGCGTGTAAAGGCTAGACGCAGGTACTTGATCCAGCAAGGCATTCATCTGGCAACGATTCAAGGGAGACCTGTTGATTACAGAGTCAAAGTTGTCAAAACGGAACGAGGCTGGGTATTCCGTTCCTTGGTAGGACGACTCGCTCGTCCCGGGCTCTGTGTGACGAATCTGAGCAAGGGTGGCACCATGTTATCTGGAAGGCGAGCTCTTGGTTTATCCCTGCCCCATGTATCCGGTCGGCACAAACGCCGGGAGATGCGTTCACTTACACTGACATGTACGAACATTATGGAACGTCAGTTCCCCGGTGTAGGCCAGCTTGGTTTTGATTATGGACTGGATTACTCAGGGAAAATATGGATTTTGGAAGTGAATACCAGACCACAATAGAAAATGAATGGGAAAGCTCAAGAAAATCCAAGAAAAACCGATAATATATAGAAGAAAACGGTATGAAAAACGTTTGAAATTTTACATTACAGGGTAATTTACTCGCAACAAGTCTTGAAACTATGAATTTATGCCAAAAAAAATACGCTGATAAACGTTCTGAAAGTAGTACAAACTTCCTGTGCATAAATATTGTCCACACTATACACGTTGATTACTCTATATTTTTTCCATTTATCAACAAACTATGCACAGGATTTCCACATATCATTGTGGATAACAAGAACGCTTGTTCTCTATATGAATCTCTGATATGATAGTTTTGAGGAAAAAAAAGGAAAGGTTGTGGCGGGAAATGGCTATGTTATCCGATGAGATGTTGTTGGATTCCTACCATAAAGCGATTGAGTTGAATCTCGAACGAGATTTCATCGCACTGCTGTTGGCAGAAATCCATAAGCGCAAACTGGGTACCGACGTATCTGCCATTCTTCACTAGAGATCCTCATTGCAGGCAATGTTACAGGTTTCCGGACAAGTCCCATAGTGAGACAGGCCATGGCGTGCTCGTCTGACAATGGGAACAATACATCACATGATTGCAAACGGTTTCGACTTCGTCTGCCGTGTCAGAGGAAGGTTGGAATACGTAGGGGCTGTATGGTCCGGTGTAGTCGTCCAATTTGCCGCATTCTAACAGTCCCTGAAGGCAGTGGGGGCAAGCCTGCTCCGGTACAACCAGACCGTTACACAGCGGGCATATATAAGACAAGGGTATCCCTCCTGATTATGGATTCACTCAGGAGTAAGATACCCTTTTTTGTATCAATATATGTTCATTCAGCGAAACTAGCGTTTCATGTTACTGCTGTGTCCTGGGGACAACTTGGCGTCTGGGTCGAAGTATACCTTTGCATTGTTGACGGCTGTTGGAGCTTCGCCGAATCCGACAGCGATCAGCTTCAATTTACCCGGGTAAGTTGTGATATCCCCTGCAGCGAAGATTCCTGGAATGGATGTTTCCATGCGGGAATCCACAACGATGGAATTGCTGTCAATTTCGATGCCCCACTCGGCAATGGGTCCGAGAGAAGAGACAAATCCGAAGTTAACGATTACGTCATCTACTTCGATTTCCTGAGTTTCTTTCGTTTTCACATGGGAGAGGGTTACCTTGGTAATGGTGTCATCCCCATGAAGTTCCGTGATTTCGGTCGGTGTAACGACATTCACCTTGGAATTCATCAGGTTTTCGACACTGTGCTCATGCGCACGGAACTTGTCCCGGCGATGGATCAGCGTCACTTGCTCAGCGATAGGCTCCAGCATGAGTGCCCAGTCTACCGCGGAGTCACCGCCGCCACTGATCAGTACTTTTTTGCCAGCGAAGGCATTCAAATCACTGATGAAGTAGTGCAGGTTGCTCTTCTCGAACTTGGCAGCACCTTCAAGTTCCAGGCGACGTGGTTCGAATGCACCTACACCAGCTGTAATGATAACGGCTTTGGCATGATATTCATTCTCATCCGTCTTCACGATGAAATGTTGTTCTTCCTTTTTCTCCACCGATACAACCTTTTCTTCAAGGCGAATGTTTGGGTTAAAATGACTCATTTGCTCAATCAGGTTATTCACCAGTTCCTGAGCGGTTACTTTCGGGAATCCGGCGACATCATAGATGTATTTCTCCGGGTAAAGAGCGGCAAGCTGTCCGCCAAGCTGTGGCATACTTTCAACCAGTGTAACGGATGCCTGACGCATCCCACCGTAAAATGCGGCGAACAGACCCGCAGGGCCTCCACCGATAATAAGTAAATCAGTCATATCATGACTGGAATTCTGTGCAGTCAAGAATCAACAACACCTTTCATATTTTAATAGGTAGTTAACAGGAAAAATGTGCAGGCTCGTATCGGAACCGGCATTGGTGCTGAACTGTCTTTCCTATTATAAACGGTGTATTCAGGGTTGCAAAGTTAGCGGCGTCACGAATCTGGGAACAATTGATGAAGATCAGATGAGAATAGGATGAAATTGGAAATGAAAGGTTATGAAAAATAACAAAAAAAACCTTGATCTTTACTAGAAATACAGATATCCTTGACCTGTACTATGTGTTTTTTTTGTCTAATTTAGAGTCAATATGTAATCTGAAGGCAGATCCCGTATTTTGTATAATCTTGTGGTTAATTTCACAACTTGAAACGATAACTTGCGTGGCAAACGAATCAATGGAATGAGCTATGAAATTGATGCAAACGTTTAAATAAATTCGCGAAGTTAACATTTGTCGTCATAATGGGCAAGACCTCATCAATATTTGTAAGTATGTGCATTTTGCATCTCAACCAAGATTGGGCTGATGCAAGTGAAACCGGAAGGGGTATAGACATGAGCAGTATTCCCAAAATCGTCATCCTCGGCGCGGGCTATGGCGGGATTCTGACAGCCCAGCGGCTGCAGAAGGAATTGAACTATAACGAGGCCGACGTCACATTGGTGAATCGGCATGATTATCATTATATTACTACACATCTACATATGCCGGCAGCCGGCACGGATACCATTGAGCATGCCAGAGTCCCTATTTCGAAGCTGATTGATGAGTTCAAGATTGATCTGGTCAAGTCTTCCGTGAAGGAGATTCGTCTGCAGGATCGGAAGATTATTCTGGAGGACGGTACGTTATCCTATGATTATCTGATTATTGGACTAGGCGGTGAGCCTGAGACCTTCGGTATTCCGGGTATGCTCGATCACGCCATGACAATCCGCAGCATTAACTCGGTCAGACTGATTCGAGAGCACATCGAATATCAATTTGCGATGTACAAAAACGATAACAAACGAAATCGTATTCGGTTTGTCGTAGGAGGAGCGGGTTTCAGTGGTGTTGAATTCGTAGCTGAACTTGCAGATCGTATTCCACAGCTGTGCAAGGAGTTCGACGTGAATCCGAAACACGTGCATATCTATAATGTAGAGGCAGCACCTTCGGCCTTGCCTGGATTTGACCCGGAACTGGTTGAACATGCGATGAACGTGCTGAAGAAGAAGGGCGTCACCTTCAAAATCGGTGTTCCAATCAAACAATGTCTCCCGGATGGGGTTATTGTGGGAGAGGGAGAAAAGCTCGATGCTGCCACAGTAGTGTGGACCGGTGGTATTCGTGGTAACTCACTGCTGGAACAGGCAGGTCTTGAAGTGATGCGTGGACGTGTGAAGGTAGATGATTATCTGCGTGCCCCTGGACATGAACATGTTTATGTCATTGGTGATAATTCACTTGTCTTCAACGCGGAAGGACGGCCTTATCCGCCAACAGCCCAGATTGCGATGCAGCAGGGTGTGAACTGTGCCAAAAACGTCGTGGCATCCATTCGCAAGAAACAGCCGCAACCTTTTGTATTTACGAGCAAAGGAACGGTTGCTTCATTGGGTAAAGGTGAAGCCATTGCTGTTGTAGGCGGCAAGAAATACAAGGGCTGGAAAGCGGCTCAGCTGAAGAAGCTGGTTGATCTGCGTTATCTGTTCATCATAGGTGGTATTCCGCTAGTGCTGAAGAAAGGGCGGTTTTTTGGATGAGACATTGCAGTGTTCAGGTCCGGGGATTATTAACGCGTGACGAACTGGATCGATACAACGCCCTCATGCAGGTTGGTGGTTATCTGGAGGAACAGGATCAGTATGATCTGGCCTACATCGTGCAGAAAGAAGTGGATATTCTCATTTTGCCCGCGATTGAGCGGCTTAAAGAGAAAGGTCGTGACCGTGACCGGGCCACAGCCGAATTCCTCGAATCACTGAAAGCGGTTGATGAAGAGGACGAGGATTAGAGACAAACCTTTCAATCGCTGTTATCCCCAGATTTTTTTTGATTCCCTTTTGTTATAGGGAAAATCCGGTGATAGCGTATGCTTCCTATGCTGCTTTCTTTCAGAAAGCTTTTAGGCGAAGTGGATGCTTTCGAAGTAGCTTTCTTGCAGAAAGCGTGTAGCTTCGCTTTTTCAGGTTTTTTCTGTCCTTTCCGTTTTTGTGTAAATAAATAGTTCAAACAATATAGATCTGAATCAAGCTTGAGGTAGTAGAATATTGATAGATAAAAAAGCACCGCAGACAGTATCCTTTACAGGAGATGTCGCGGTGCTTTATTGTGCGTTGCATTATGTTTACAGCTTAAGCATGTCTTCCAGTGTTCCTTCGTTCAACAGACTTCCCACATAAAACGAGCCGAATTCGCCATAACGAGCGCTAACTTCATCGAAACGCATCTCATAGACGAGTTTTTTGAACTGAAGTGCATCATCCGCAAACAGCGTAACGCCCCATTCCCAATCGTCGAAACCAACAGAGCCGGTAATAATCTGTTTCACTTTACCTGCATAGCTGCGACCAATCATGCCGTGACTGCGCATCATGGTACGACGCTCGTCCATGGACAGCATGTACCAGTTGTCATTCAGCTCACGTTTTTTGTTCATCGGATAGAAGCAGATATATTGCCGTTGTGGCAGAACAGGTTTCAGGCGGGCGATAATCTCCGGATTCTGCATCGGGTCTTCGCCTTCTTTGCCAAGGTAGTTGCTCAGTTCCACTACACTGACGTAGGAATAAGACTTCGTTGTGTATTGGGCAAACATCGTTTTGTTAAACGCGTTCTCAACAGCCTTCAGATCTTCCAGCGTTTCACGCAGGTGCATCATGACAAGATCTGCTTTTTGACCTACAACCGTATACACGACTGTACTTCCTTTGGATGAATCCTCGACTTCTTTCCATTCTTTCCAGAATTCCTGAAGCTCGTCCAGTGCTACAGCACGTTCTTCATCATCTGCTGCTTTCCAGGCGGCCCAGTTAATCGAGCGAAAATCATGCAGGGCATACCAGCCCTCCAGTGTTGATGCGGCTTCGTTCATTGGTTGTGTTCCTCCTGCAAGGTATATTTCCAAATCCCTATAAGAGGTTGTTCAAAAAGTCCGCACTGAAAACCGGTCTTTTTGAACACGCACTATAAGGGACGGGTGAGTGCTTTATCGTTTACATTGTATCCCAACATGAAGCAGAAGGGCAAATGAACAGTACATGAATATAGGGAAATTTGTCCAGAAAGTTCGTTGCTTCGCCACATTTTTTGCGGTACACTAACTACTATCCAGAAGTGAAACCCGAAAGTGTGAAAGAAGAGGTGAATGTCGCCCGATGCAATTTATACCTGTGTTGGTATTAATGGTATTATTTTTTGTTATGATGTTTGGTATCGGTTTCATTCTCAACATGCTGATGAAGACCACCTGGTTTCCTTCCTATCTGTTCATCATTGTAATTCTGCCTGTTGTTGTATACTCTCTATGGGATCATTCCTCGTCTCTGATGTCACATCTGGGTTCTTTCCAGCTTGTGGACTATATGACGGGCGTAGCGGGACTGGCTGGTGCGGTGATCAGTGGCTGGACGATCCAGAAGTTACGTCTGGGTGGGTACAGAATGTTTTAGATGGTTGGAACGAGGTAACACATGCCACGTAATTGCGTGAAAGTCTTGTCTTTGTCGTAAACGCTTACGATTACAAAGGGAAGGCTTTTTTGCTGTTTATTTATATTAGAAGGATTATTGTACACATGTACTTCATATACATCTGGAGAACATTCTCTTTAGATATTTCCTTGTATTCTGTGGCTATAGCTTTTATAGTATTCTAGCGGCTCTCGACATTTTTATTTTAAAAATTTGCTGAATTCGGCGAAAACGTGAATGATGTCGACCTAGGACGAAACGGAGCGAGAACAGGCCGTCTTTTTACCTGTTTTTGAACATTTGAGGATCAGACATTTATGATAGAATAGATAAACATACATTTGGGGAGAAGGAGATCAGGCTATGCGCATGAAGAATCTGCACCATTATACTGAACATCATCGCTACTGCGTATACAGGGAGTTTGGACTTAGCGCCCTGGATGACCGTATGCTTATAGGAGCATATCAGCCCATGGTAGGTGCTTTTGCGGTTGGCTTGTATCGGCTGTTGTTTCAGCATCTTCCCGGTGAACAGGTCGGTTATTCGCCGCTTGAACAGCAACGGAGGCTGTTCATGACGCTTGGCTTGGAGCCAAGCGAGAAAGGGCGCAAATATCTGGTAGAGCAGGCATCCAAGCTTGAAGCGGTGGGACTGCTTCAGACTTCACGACTGTATATACCGGAAAATGATGATTACATCTACGAATATGAGCTGCAACCGCCGCTCTCGCCGGCAGAGTTTTTCCGGACACAGCATTTGACACTGCTGCTTCGTGACAAGATAGGCAAATTCGCCGTCCTTTCCCTGCGTTCCGGTTTTTCGGCAGTGGAAAATGGGGATGCACCTTATCCTGCAGCCAATAAAGAGAATATTTCCGTTCCCTTTTACGATATATTTGAATTGAATACCCATGTGATTGATTACGAGTTGGAGCAAGCTTTATCGGAAGTATCCACTACGGCTCAACGGACAGGCACGAATGATGCAGCGGAAGAAAACAGTTTGAACTATGCGGACATTATTTTGCGTTTTCCGCGGGAGTCGGTCAATCGCCGTTATGTAGAACAGTTACGGTTCGATCATGAACAACTGGGCATTGTGAATTATGTCGTGAACAAGTTTAACCTTAGTGTGCAGGATGTATGCCGTCTGCTGGATGAAGATGATATCTTCAGTCCACAGGGCCAGCTGATTCTGGATGATCTCCAGCATAAAGCGAGTATGCAGTTCAGACAGACGAAGAAGCGTCATGAGCAGCAGACCGTACAGGCGGCGAAGGTTGTAGCACTGAGACAGCATATGGAGGAGCCAGAGCGCAAAGAAGACTCCAGTGAACCACCTGTTGAGCATGGGGTACAGATGGAATATTACGTCGAAGTGCCTCCGCAATTTATGACCAAGTGTGATATTCATCAGTACAATATGATGTTGCGTAACGAGCCATATACCCGCCTGCTGCAGACATTCTTCCCTGGAGCAGTACCGGACAATCTGATTGATATATTTGAGAAAATTGATCTGAGTTACAAGTTGCCGGGTGAAGTCATTAATGTATTGATTCATTATTTGATGGCATTACTTGTATCCGGCGGCGAACAGCGAATTAACCGTAACTTCGTGGAGGCCATTGCCTCCAACATGTTACTCAAGCAGGTGAACTCCTACGAGAAAGCCGTGCAATATATCCGCGATCAGGCCAAGGTCAAAGGCAAACAGGCTGCTGGTGCAGCTGGAACCCGTACCCGTACATACGGCAAAGGAACCAAAGCTAAACCCGAAATTCCGATTGTACAAGACATAAGCACCGATGGGGATGCCGTATCTGAGGAAGAGTTCGAAGAGATGATGAGATTTGCCCAGCAGATGCAGGCGAGTAAACAAAAAGGAACTTCATAACTCCCTGACATAGAAGAAGTGCAAGTCCACTTTCACCCCAAAAAAGATCCATTCGCCTAATTACTTTGCGAGTGGATCTTTTTTGGGGATCATGCATTTTATGTTATGACATGTCTATACCTCTAAACAGAAGATGTTTTTTCGATGGATCTATTCACGGGTTAGTGGATGTTCTAATTCTGCATGACCCATTAAACTGTCGGTTGCATCTCCGTCAACAAGCAAGTCAATACTGGTTACTTCATCGAACTGAAAAAAGGTTCCTTTCAAAGCATCGATCGCTAAAAGCTCTCCGCCAGACCCTAATCTTGCTTCATCGGGAATATGCACATCCAGCGTTAATTTCCCTTGATCAAAAGTAGCAGAAAGGAGTTCAATATTACTCCACAATGGAATGAGTTCGGTTTGATCACTACTTTGAAGGGCCGCATAGGTTTTACTGTATTTTTCGGAGTCATCTTTGAATGTAATTTCCTTCTTATGTTGCTCTACTTGTAATAGTTGATCATCCGCGTAAAAAACCTCAATTTCCTGAGATTCTTCATTTTCTTCGCTCGGGTTAGTTATTGGTGCTGGTGTTGTACTTGCCGGATCGGAACCCTGCACTGGACTAGTGGAAGGAGGTTTGGTACCACAGCCTACTGCCAGTATGCTTATGGCACAAATGGTGATAGCCAAATAGAATCTTTTTTTCATAGAAGCACATCCTCTTAAATTATTCACTGCCCTATAGCTTCAAATACTCTTTTATCCCATCCACAATGGCTTGTGCCGCTTTATTTAGATTGGTTTCCGACATCATGGCCTCCTCCTCAATCTGGTTACTTAGGAAACCGATTTCTAGAAGAACCGCAGACATCGTGGTTTCTCGGATGACCTGATAGTTTCCGTTCTTAACGCCACGATCATTAAATCCCAAGGCATCGATCAGATTTTTATGAATGAGGGTCGCTAGTGCTTTACTACTCTCCCGTTGGTAATAATACGTTTCCGTTCCCGATATCTGAGGAGCAGCAGGGACACTGTTACCGTGTATAGATACAAACACATCTGCATTGAGATCGTTGGCAAGTTTGACACGTTCCGGTCGTGTAGGGTAGACGTCCGTTTCCCGAGTCATCATTAATTCTATGTCAGGTTCATTTTCTAAAAGAGCCTGTACTTTTAGGCCTAAAGCAAGGGCAAAATGTTTCTCGGGTTGCTTGGTATAACTTATTGTACCTGGATCACTTCCTCCATGTCCCGGATCAATAACGACGATTTTTTTGCCGCTGTTCACAGGAGTTGCAGGTGCGGGTGCAGGTTCATTTGCCATACTTAGATCCAGGATAAATTTGCCGGCGATTGTCTGTTGTGTGTAATTCACCGAACTTATATTGTTTAATTCAATTACAATTCGAACCTGAGGAGGATCATTTTTGAAAAGAGAATAACGTATATCAGTCACACTTGGGAATTCGTTAACATCCAGTCTTCCCATGGATCCTCCAGAGGGGACCTGCCCCATATTTCCGAAATTGGTGGATGGGAAATCCACGATAATTCGTTCGGGATTTTTAAGTGTAGATATGACTGGAGCAACTTCACGGTCTAATGAGACGACGAGTTGATTATTGGCATACGTTATATCATGAACCAGGTTAGTGGCTGCATCATTTCCATGAGAGGGTGAAGCTGGTTGTGAACCATTATTGCTGGTTAGCGTAACAATCTTGTCTTTGTTATTCCAGCCCACTCGCAGACCCATCTCTTCACTAACAAAACGCAGAGGAACAACAACCGTATTCTTGATCATTTGTGGAGCGATATTAAGTTGGACGGTGTTGTTTTGGACTGTAGCTTGATCCTTCCCAACGGTCAACGAAATTGCAGTGGAAGCTTGTTCGATATTTACATTTTGTGTTTTTTGGTTCCATTTCACGTTGAATTTTAAATTCTCAGCGACGACTCGAATAGGAATCATAATATTGCTTCTTACATTGACGACTTCAACATCATTAGGTAAAACTAGCTCTTGGCCATCTAAAATAATTTTAGTTTGATGACTGGCTGCATGGGTGTGCATGGGAATTAGCATGAGTAGTAGCATACTGAAAAGGAACAGGATAATAGATTTCTTCATTTTACACCTCGGTTATCATTTGCGTAGTACTAGACTCCTAACGGGGGAAAAACCAATCACCTCCTGTTTCTTTGATGAAAACCCAAATTTACTATAATATTCTGTTCACTAATATGAACGCTACAAACGACATAAAAGTCGTAAAGAAAATGTGTTTTTTATTTATCTAATTTAAACCACTGCTGAAATTCGTTCTGGCTAATTTTTTTAACCGGTTTAACTTTGCTGCTTGCTGTATTGTATCTAAAAAGTGCCCGAGGGAAATGAACAAAACGGTGTGGCTGATAAGTGAAATTAATCCGAAGGCTCCGAAATGGATTAGGCAAGGGATTGGTGGATATGAAGCCAAGGGGATGACTTAGGACTTTATTGAGGGTACAACGAAAGAGGCTATTCAACATTTAGCAATCCCAACGTTCGAACAATTAGATAACGATACGTGGGATTTCGATACGATGAAGGGTTTTCAGTTCTCGTACCTATTCGTGGAGTTTGTTGTTCAACAATATGGAATAGATTCGTTAAATAAATTGATCCGTAACCCTCAGGATTTTAATGGTATCTTTCAATGTTCAGAGAAGGAATTGCATCAGAAGATGGTTGAATATATTAGTAAATGATCTATACAAAAGTGTATGTTGCCCGGGTTTGAACCGGGCTTTTTTAATTGACTAGATATGTGTTTTTCTAATGTTCAATACTCCAATTCATTAAGCTAACTAGCTTCAATTTTTAACTTTAGAAAACGGAGATTTGAGTTTAAAGAATTCCTTATATGACATTGGTTTTCGGCCAATCAGACGTTCAAGATCTCCAGACGTTTCCGAGAATTCTCCAGTGTTAATTCCTTGCACCCAACCTAATAAGAAGTCAGTCATAAAAACAGGTAAGCCATTCGCTACCATAGCGTCTATATATTCTTTTTCGCAAATTGCCTCATAAGGGATATTGATCTCACTAATCTCCGAGAGGGCTGCAGCGATGTCTTCGAAAGAGCTTCCCTCGCTGCCACTTAGAGAATATGACTTGTTTTCGTGCCCGTTTTGGGTGAGAACGGCTACGTTGGCTGCCGCCAAATCATCCAGAGATGCAGCGGCTACTTTACCGGAACCCTCTGGTACTCGCACGCCGACTTTAAGCGCATCTCCGAAATACGAATGCATGACTTCGAGATACGGTGGATTCCGTAGAATGGTATAGTCTAATCCGGATGCTTTAAGTGTTTGTTCAGCAAATAAGTCTGACATCGTTACTTCGGGCAAAATAAGATTTGAATTTTCTTTTCGTATGATCGACGTGAAGATCACTTGCTTAACCCCGGCTTGCTTTGCAGCAGCGATGACGTTGAAATGTTGTGTATTGCGATCGGTAAATGCTACCGCGGAAATGAGCATCACTTTTTCAACACCATCAAAAGCTCGTAGAAGAGAGTTATAATCAAAATAGTCGCCCTGGTGCGCTTCCACACCTTCTTTAATAAATCTTGCCACTTTATCAGATTCCGGATCACGGACTAATATAGCGACCTGACTTGACGGAACTTTTTTGAGAAGAAGTTCTAGCGTTCTGCTACCGAGATTACCTGTTGCTCCAGTAATAAGTATTTTCCCCATATTAACAACTCCTTTGAACGTCTATAAATACATGAAAATATTTGTTTTCACATTCTCATCTTGAAAACTTACCGTCTTACATTCGTCAGTGTACTACCCCATTCACCGACTGGTTCAAGCCAGCTTACGATTCTATCATCAATGAGGTTGGTACGCGCACCTTCATACTCAGCACGATAAGGTTTAGTAAGTTCATGTTGAATCCAACTTTCTCTTGTTCCTTGCCAGATCTCATAGATCACCACACACTCCTATTATCAATTTTTTAATTTTCTTTATATTACAAGGCTCATTATGTACCATGTAGCACTTTTAAAATAGTACGTACTTTTTGGTTATATAGTAACCAAAAAGTGATAATTGGATGAATAAGATCATAAATTGATATTTGAAATTATTCTATTCTACATGTAATCTCTGATATTCATCCTTGCTCAACGTCTTCTCTGCAAAGATCTGACCCCAATCACAAAGAGTTCGCAAAGCGGGTTCAAGTGACATACCCATTTCTGATATGGAATATTCCACTTTTGGTGGTACCTGATTGTACATTTTTCTTATAATTAAATTATTGCTCTCCAACTCCCGCAACGACTGGACTAGCATTTTCTGAGAAATTGTTGGTATGAGCCTTTTCAATTCACCAGTCCTTTTAGGACCTTTTATTAAGTAATACAGAATAAGAGGTCTCCACTTTCCGCCAATGACATCTAAGGTAATTTCAAGATCACAATAAAAAGTTTTCAATTAAGAAACACCATCCCTCATTTAATTCCCATTATTATAGTACATGTGTTATGAAGGCATCAAAATGCCTAACTAAGTAAGCAAGTAGGTAACGACAAAGATCGTCTGGCGGTAGATAGTGTTACCGGACGGTGATAGTCTGGATCTGACACGGGTGAGAGCGTTTTGTGTGCCATAAGCAATGATTGCTCAGCGGGTGGGTGCGTTCCTACAGGAACAAACAGCCCTTCAACTTCCTTTGGGAAGTGAAGGGCTGTACGTATCTCAACTAGCATACAGGCGTGCACGAAAATTAGAATTACCTCAAAATTGTCGTGGCTTGATTGCCTGCATAATCCTCAATGACCAGCTTCAAAGAGCTGTTGCTGGACGCTGGTGTGAAGGTCAGTTCACTCAGCTTTGTTCTTCCCCGAATGATATACGGGAATTTCTGCGAAACGTAAGTGACGCCGAATTCACGTGCTCCCCCATTTTCATAAACATAGATCTTATACCAGTCCTCCAAATCCGGCAGGGCGAGGGTGTATTTCCCATCTTTTACCGTGACCTTTTCCTTGGCGTATGGTGTAATCTGAAGATCTGCGAGCTGTCCGGTATGGGTTACCCGATTCTGCTCGCCAATGGCGATGTTCAGTACGTAATGCTCACCATTGGTCGGAAGTCCGGTCAGAACGGCAGAGGTTTTTCCTTTTTTGACCTGAAGCGACTTGGTGAAGGGTTCTTTCGTGTATTCGGTTTGTAGTGTGAGCTGAATTGACTCGTTGCCTTTACCTTTGTCTTTATCTTTGTCAGTATTCTTATCTTTGTCTTTGCCCGTTTCTTTCGCTTTCTTCGGGTTTTTCCAGCTTACGATGGCATCGCCGTTCTTTTTGAATTTCAGATCAATATTCTGAACGGCTGCATTCAGATCATAAGGCAGGACGGTTGCTTCACTCTCGGTACCATCTGCACCAACAGCACGGATAGACAGTTCACCAGATGGCTGTTTGAGCGATTTGATATAAAAAGTGGAATCATACACGCCGCCAACATAGGCACCATTTTCATATAAATTGTATTGCTTGACCTCTGAATAGTCCTTCATGTCCCATGTGACAACCAGTTCATTGGTGTTGGTCAGTGCTTTGGCAATATGGAATCCAGTCGGTGCATCCGGCACAGCCGCTGAACCGTCGAACATACGGATCTCACCAATGTTCATCTGATAGTTCTGAATGGTCTTACCGTTCGGGTCAAAGGACAATCCCATAGCAGCAATAGTCTTGCCTTGATATGCACTCAGATCCAGTGTAGCTGTCTTCCAGCCTTCCGTATGCTGGCCTGAATTAGGCACATTTACGTTGATCACGTTGGATGGATCATCTTCGAAGATTAACCCAACATGCAGGGAGGAAGAGTCACTAGTCGACGGCTTGTTATACGTCAGCTCCAGTTTGGATTGTCTGTTGACGGACAGGTTGGTCTTGTACAGGCGCAGGAAGTTCTCCGCGTTCAATGTACCGTTCACCACGAGTGAGCTACCGCCTTGGAATGCGCCAATGGATTCGTAGTTGTACCTTGCGCCTTTCTCATAAGATGGGCCATAATCAAAATCGACACTCAGCTTGTCGCCTTCGCTATCCATCCACCATTGCCAGGTAACAGGGATATCCTGAATGTTGATATTGGACCATTCCTTGTCGTTCGAGACGGCGCCGTCTTCATAATATTTCAGACCGTGGCCGGTATTGAAACTTGTCGCAAAATTAGAGCCGTTGATGACGGACCGCTCCGTAAGATATGCGGCAATCCCATCCCAGTTTGCACCGGAAGCATACACATCCGATAGATCGGCAGAAGCATTACGACGCGCATCTGTCGGGTCTTGATTCGGTCCAGACCACCAGGCACGATCGCGCACAAAGGTCATCCATTGGTACTTGTCCTCGGCTCGGTGATTGGTGCTGCCATCGCCCATCTCTTCATCCAGTGCGTTGTGGGTGAAATCAGCACCCAATGTGGCGATACTGTTCATGGGCTGACCGTTCTCATCCAGGTTATGGCGCAGGTCGTAGGATTGCTTCCAGCGACCGAATCTGTCATGACCACCTTCAACACCAGCAAATACGGTTTCCAGTGGATCAAGTCCCAGGCTAAGGGCATGATCACGGGAATCGCGGAGCATCTTGTGGTTCCATACATAGTTCAGGAAGATGGAATCCGAGACTCTGCCGAGAACGGAATCCTGAACAAAGGGGCTATTAAGGCTGTTAAATTGGTTCTGGTATTGAATTTTGCCTGTTGTATTGATGGTGGAATCATACCATTGAACGTACAGGCCCTTATCTCTTAGATATTTCATGAATTTTTTGTAGGAAGCGATATCCTCAGGGGCTACACCCCGGGCAACCTCTTCCTGATTGAAGAAGTATCCATCGTAGTTGTAGTACTCTGCCATCTCGGCAAGTTTCTCTGCTACAGGAAAATTGCCGTTTTCATCCTGGATCAGCATTTGTTTATAGGTTTGTGGCCCACGGTCATTGTCCGAGAAAAAGATGTTGGCAATGGACTTGACGCCATTTTTGTGGGCTGCATTGGTGTAGGCCGGATTCGGAATGTTCAAAATGCCAAACTCGAAGTATTTCTCCGTCCATTCCTTACTCGGGTCGTAAAGCTCCTCCGGTACTCTGGCAGAGGCCATACCATGCCAATAGCTGTAGTAGTCCGTATATTGCCAATAATTAAACAAGTACTGGCTGAATTCATTGGTATAAGGGGTGCTATCAAAAAAAGCATTGCCGTAATCACCACTCATCGTGAAGAGTTGGGTGTCCGGGCTAAGCTCAGGATATGCCTGTGTAGCAGCGAATGCTTCATTACGAGGCTGCAAGGGAACATGGGCACGAAGCAGATCACCATGGATATCACTTTCAGGTGTCCAGTTCAGAATCTGGGCTGAGGTGTAACCGTGTTGATAGGGCTGATTCACTCCTTTGGCACTTTCACCAGTGTAAGGGAGCGTGTCTCCGGCATAAACGGATGATGCAACAACTTGTCCAAGCAGAGCCGTAGTCAGGACCATGGCAGTGACCTTGGGAATGATGCCTTTCGGTTTGAGTTTGCGTGTCATGCTGTTCCTCCTTCAAGTGGAATGAATGGTTGGTATTCTTTTACACAAAGATAAAACTTATGGTTAACGATAGTGGATGAAAGCGTTTTTAAATAGGGTGAAATTAAAGAATCGCGAGTACAAACTAAAGAAAAGTTACAGGTGACAAGTTAATGTCAGAAGGCTAATGATATAATTCTATATAAGTTGAACTAAACATAAGGGAATCGAAAAATCTGGGGATAACAGCGATTGGAAGGTTATTCTGTCATCACAGCATCGGAGGGAACATGTGACTTGAAAATTGTTAGCGTTTACAATAATTTCTTCAAAAATAATATGTTTATGAAAATGCTGTTGATCTTCTCGATGATATCGATTGTCACAATCATTACATTGTCTTATATCATCTTTCTGTCGGTGTCCGACTCCACGATTCGCCGGGAACTGGCGATCCAGAAAGCGGCGATGGAACATGTGGATCGTTATATTCATCAGCAGTATGAATCGGTACAAAACATGGTGAGGGACATGCATCAGAATGAGGCACTCTCCGCCAACATTACGTATCTGATGAATCACTCCTACGCTGAATATGTTCAGCACATGACGAATGGATACTATGCCAATCAGGACGACTATTCGGCCGACGTGTTGAAACATTTTCAGAACATTATGGATCGCAATTCGCAGATTAACCAACTCATGTTGTATAGCGCGGAGCAGCAGGATCTGTCCACCTTCAATCAACACAAGCAGTTCCGCAAGCTGGATACCAATATAGCCCATTCCTATATTCCTGACGTGATGGCGATGGAAACGCCCAATATCAGTGCCCCCAATTCCTGGATTCGCAAAGAGATCAATCAATGGGACCCAGCGCTCTATTCCATCCGCGTACCGATTAACAATACACAGACTCTTCGCAATCTGGGCCAATTTCTTGTCTTCTTTGACTCGGAGGGAATCGGAAATGCACTGGATAACTACGAGAGTAATCTGAAGGGAGAAATCGTGGTATTATCGGCGAAAGGTACAGTCTTGTTTGACTCCAACAATCAGTATTACGGGAAGAAGTATCCCCACGTGAATGTGGCCGATTCCCTGTTTGATCAGACGGATATGGATTCAATGAAAAAGGAGCAGAACATGTATGTGAACAAGTTTGTCTCCGCGGATCAGGGTTATGTGGTCATTGGTACCGTTCCGGTGGAAGAGATGGCTGAAACCTATGCGGGCATTCGCAATACGATCATCTCGATCAGTATCGTGTGTATTCTGTTTGCCGTGTTGGTTCCGGCGTTTTTCATTATTAACTTTGCGAAACGCACCCGCCGAATCATTCGCTTCACGCAGAAAGTGAAATATGGCAACTTGACGGCTCGCATCGACGATCCGCGTGATGATGAACTGGGGCAGATCTCACATAGCTTTAACGATATGCTGGACGAGCTGAATCTGTATATTGAAAGGGTCTACAAAGCCGAGATTAAACAGAAGGAGACCGAACTGGTCGCTTTACAGGCGCGGATCAATCCGCACTTTCTCTATAATACGCTTGAAGTGATTCGGATGAGGGCCATATCCCAGGGAGCGAGAGATGTTGGCGAGATGATCTATAGCCTATCTGTATTGTTCAAGAGTCTGGTACAGCAGAAGAAGAACTACACGCTGAAGGATGAAATGGAAGCTTGTCGTTTGTATCTGGAGTTATTCCGAATCCGCTATAAGGATATTTTTATATATACGATCCAGATCGACGCTGCTTATTATCAACACCCGGTGGTGAAACTTTCGCTTCAACCCATCATTGAGAACTATGTTGTGCATGGTATTCAGACAGAACGTTCGGATAACCGATTATCGATTGTTGTGGAAGAGACGGATGATGTGGTGCAAGTGGAAGTCAAAGATAATGGCAAAGGCATTGAACCGGCACGCCTGACGGAAATCCTTGAAGAACTGGAACGTCCTGAAGAGTCTGGTCAGATGTTCGGGCTGCGCAGTGTTCATAGTCGATTGCGCTTCCTATATGGGCCAGAGTTCGGTATCACCATAGAGAGCACCCTCGGTGAGGGAACAAGGATCAGGGTGCGTTATCCACATACAGAAGGGACGGGAGTTTAACATGTACAAGGTGTTTATTGTGGACGATGAACCGTTCATCATTGAAGGGTTATACGATATTGTAGATTGGTCTTCATTTGGTATGGAAATTGTGAGCCATGCAGGTAATGGGCAGGCAGCATTACCAGCGCTCTCCTCTCAGCCTGTGGACATCCTGATCACGGATATATCCATGCCACTCATGAATGGTCTTGACCTAATTCGGGAAGCAAGGCGATTGCAACCTGAGATGAAAGTCATTATCCTGAGTGGTTTCAATGAGTTCGAATATCTGAAGGAAGGCATGCAGCTGGGGATCGAAAACTATTTGCTCAAACCGATTAATGTGGAGGAATTGGAATCCACGCTGAGCAATACAGCGTCCAAGCTGGATCATACAGTGACACCTCAAGCCGATGATGCGTATGGCATTCAGATTCTGAAAGATAACATTCTTCATCGATGGCTTACGGGACAGATTGCAGCTACCGAATTTGAGGAACGTGCCCGGTTCATGAACCTTTCGCTGGACGCCTCGGATGTGGCTGTCGCTATATTGCGTGACAAAGACAAAGGGCAAACATTCGGCATGTTTGAACGTGTGGAGGAGATGCTGAAGGACAAGTCCCATTTGAATGTCTTTCATGACATCGATGGTGATCTCGTCATTGTTGCCAATGTCGAGGGTAACGAGGATGAGGAACAGAAGTTAATGGATGGTCTTCGGGCTTTATCCGATGCCATCTCAGTAACACATCCTGCGGTACGTATTGGGGCGGGCAGGTTGATGAAGGGGATATACCATGCGCCGGCCAGTTATGAGGAGGCAAAAAAGGCGCTCCAATACGTGATGATCTATCCCGATCTGAAAGTCATCGACCATGCCATCCTGGATCGTTGCGGCAACTCGGCAGCGTCCTTCTTCATTGACTGGAGGGATTACGCGAAACTGATTCTGTCCCGGAATACAGAACAACTTGCGGAGCGGATTCGTATGGATTTTGAACAGCATCGCAATGGGCTTACGCCTGGGGAGTTACAGAATACCGCATTGGAAGTGGTGATTCGCTTCAAAATGGAACTGGAGAGCATCAAACACTCGGATGAGTCTGCCATATACCAACAAGGGCTCCAACTTGTGCTGGACAGTGGCACTTTTGATGAACTCGTGCGGGCGCTTCAGCAAGTTGCAGCGCAGACGATCCAATCCCTATTGCAGGATCTGAAGAATCCAATTGTGAACCAAGTCCTTCAGCATATCGACAAACACTACGCAGAAGAACTTTCCCTGAAGCTGCTGGGTGCCCACTATCATCTGCATCCGGTGTATTTGGGACAGTTGTTTCATAAGGAGACTGGAGAGACGTTTGCCGAATACATCAATAAATACCGGATTGAACGTGCGAAAGAACAGCTGCGCAATACCAATCTGAAGGTACATGAGATCGCCCGAAATGTGGGGTACTGGGAGACAGGGTATTTCTATAAACAGTTCCGCAAGTATGTGGGAATTTCACCGACGGATTTCAAGGTGTTTGGTTAATTTGGTGACCGGTAGATTCAACTGTACGGACAGAGATCCAAGAGACATATCGGGAACAGGAATGGCAGCATGAAGATCATGCCATACGTTACCCGGCATGTCTCTTTCATGTAAGCGATTTATTTAAACAGGTACAAAATAGTGGTCCAAGGACGATTTCTCTTTAATTTGTACCTCGAAAACTTAAGTTTATCTTCTTTTTGTAAATGCTTTCATTCGATAAGGTTAAAGCAGTTAGTAAGTAGTGCCTAAGGGAACACGAAAAGGGAGGATCAAAGAAATGAGTAAACAAAGAAAACGCTTCTCACTCGTTCTTGCATTGTTAATGGCCGTTACACTTGTACTTAGTGCCTGTGGAGGAAGCAAAGATGCTTCAGAATCCGGGGGAGCAGGAGATGACGCAGTCGAGTTGATCTGGTATACCATCGGTACCCCTCAGAAAGACGTCAATAAAGTGATGGAAGAAGTCAGCAAGTATACCAAAGAGAAAATTAATGCCACGGTAACGATGAAGATGGTGGACTGGGGTGACTACCCGCAGAAGATGCAGGTTAACGTAGCATCCGGTGAGCCAATGGACATTCTGTTCACTTCTTCTGGTGGATTCGATTATGTACAAAATGCCAGAAAAGGCGCATTCCTCGAACTGGATGACCTGCTTGCCGAATACGGTCAGGATCTCACCAAGACCATTGATCCTGCATTCCTCAGTGGTTCGAAGGTAGACGGACACAATTACGGAATTCCAGCCAACAAGGAGCTGCCTCAACAAGAGGTATGGCGCTTTAACCAAATGCTGGTTGATAAATACAAGCTGGACATCTCTGGCGTTCGTACGTTAGACAGTCTGGAGCCTCTGCTCAAAACGATTAAGGAAAACGAGTCGAGTGTAACACCATTTGCCATGGATAAAAACTATGTTCCTTACGTGCCGTATGACTATGTCATTCAGAACCTGCCGATGGCAATCAAGCTGGATACAACGGACTACAAACTCGTGAACATATTGGAAACACCTGAAATGAAAGAAGCACTTACGACGATGCACAAATACTACAAAGCCGGTTATGTATCCGCAGAAGCAGCTACAACAGGTTCCACGAACGACCTGACAACATCGGGCAACTGGTTCCTGGATCGTGCACAGACACAGCCGCTCGCGGACAACCAATGGTCTGCAAGTTACGGTTATCAAGTGGTTTCAACACCTGCAAGTGACGCCATTATAACGAATACATCGGTACAAGGTTCCATTATGGCCATCTCGGCCAACTCGGAATATCCAGAGAAAGCGATGGAGTTCCTGAACCTGCTGAATACAGATCCGGTGCTGCGCAACATGGTGGACTCCGGTATCGAGGGCACACACTACAAAAAAGTGGATGACACGCATATGGAAAATCTGCCTGAATCGAAAAACTACGATATGCCTTCATACTCCCTTGGGAATAACATGCTGCTCTATCTGAACAGCAATGACCCGGATAACAAATGGGATGAGTTCAAGAAGTTTAACGCAGAAGGTATTGATTCCCCGATCCTGAGCTTTAACTTTGATGCAAGCAATGTATCTGCCGAACTGACGGCGGTACAGAACGTGAAAGAGCAGTATTGGGCAGCACTGATGACAGGTACACTGGACCCGGCAGCCAATCTGGATCAAGTGATTGAGAAATTCAATCAAGCCGGACTGGAGAAAGTAATGGCTGAAGCCCAAAGCCAGCTGGATGCCTGGAGAGCGGAAAACAAGTAACAGTACATCGTAAGGATCGGGCGGCTGCTTATCGCGTCCGGTCCTTTTTCATTCAAGCCTGAAGGAGGAACTCCACAATGACTACATTTTTGAAAAACCTGATTAGAAACCGGGTCATGCTGCTCATGGTGCTGCCAGGCGCCATCTGGTTCTTCTTCTTCTCCTACTTGCCTCTTGTGGGTACAGTGGCTGCCTTTAAGGAATATCGCTTCAGCCGTGAAGGGTTCTGGGCAAGTCTGATGAAGAGCGAATGGGTGGGCTGGGACAATTTCAAATTCCTGTTCAGCACAAGTGACGCATGGCTCATTACACGCAACACCCTCTTTTATAACATCGCCATTATCTTCCTTGGACTGGTATTCTCTGTAGCATTGGCAATCCTTCTTTCCGAACTCGTGAATAAAAGACTCGCCAAACTGTATCAAACGGGTATGTTTCTGCCGTATTTTCTATCCTGGGTCATCGTTGGTTACTTCGCTTTCAGCTTCCTGAGTATGGACCGCGGGATGTTGAATCAGATTATTGGCTGGTTCGGGGTGGAACCGATTCAGTGGTACTCCGAGGCGAAATATTGGCCGTATATTCTGGTGTTCGTAGCGTTATGGAAAACGATTGGTTATAGCAGCGTTGTCTATCTGGCTTCCATTCTGGGGATTGATAAATCGCTTTATGAAGCAGCCATGATTGATGGGGCAAGCAAATGGCAGCAGATTCGCAATATTACGATTCCGTTGCTGTCGCCGATTATTACGATTATGACTTTGCTGGCTGTAGGCCGCATTTTCTATGCCGACTTTGGATTATTTTATCAGGTGCCTAGGGATTCGGGTACGCTCTATTCCGTGACGAATGTTATTGATACGTACGTATATCGTGGATTGAAAACAAGTGGTGAGATTGGCATGAGTACAGCTGCGGGATTGTATCAATCCGTCGTAGGCTTTGTACTCGTTATGATCTCCAACTATGTTGTGCGCAAAGTAGATAAAGACAGCAGCCTATTCTAGGACAGGGAAAGGAGTGAACCACCATGGCTCAAGCAGGGATTGTTAAAAAACGCGACTTCCACCACGTATCCAGCGGTTGGAACGTAATCATGAACATCATCGCAGGTCTATTCGCTCTGATCTGTGTATTTCCTTTTATATTTGTAGTCATCATCTCGTTTACGGACGAGAAAGCACTGGCCCGTGATGGATATCGTCTGATTCCGACAGAATGGAGTCTGGCGGCATATCAGTTTGTCTGGCAGAGTGGGGACACGCTGTTGCGTGCGTACGGGGTTACCATTCTGGTAACGGTACTTGGTACCATTATCAGTCTGATTTTGATGTCGCTGTATGCGTATGCGATTTCCCGCAAGAGCTTCAGATATCGGAGATTTTTCTCCATCTTTGCGATTCTGACCATGTTGTTCAACGGCGGGATGATTCCGACCTATATGGTTGTATCCCAGCTGCTTGGGTTGAAAGATACGTTATGGGCACTGATTCTGCCGCTGGCGATGAATGCCTTCTATATTATGATCCTGCGTACATTCTACTCCACCAGTGTGCCGGATGCAGTCATTGAATCGGCGAAGATTGATGGCGCCGGAGAATTCTATACCTTTATGAAAATCGTGATTCCACTCTCCTTGCCGGGACTTGCAACCATCGGGTTGTTCAGTACACTCGGTTACTGGAATGATTGGTTCAATGCGCTGTTATACATCGATAATCCCAATCTGGTACCCCTGCAATCGATGCTGATGCGGATTGAGTCGAGTATCCAGTTTATCCAGCAGAACTCTGCGAACAGTTCGATGAGTCTGGCAGCCATGCAGTCCATTCCGCAGGATACGTCCCGAATGGCGATGGTTGTGCTTGCCACGTTGCCGATTATATTCGCTTATCCGTTCTTCCAACGTTACTTCGTACAGGGTCTGACGGTGGGCGCGGTCAAAGAATAACCGGATCTTGCTATAGGATTGGAGAGATGCAGATTGATGACTTACAAGGACCAGAGCAAATCCGTAGAGGAACGGGTACGACACCTGCTTAGCCTGATGACTACGGAAGAAAAGGTAGGCCAACTTACGCAGCCATTTGGCTGGCAGACCTATACGAATGATCAAGGGAACATCACGTTAAATGAATCGTTTAAGCAGCAAGTGGAAAATGGGGGCATTGGCTCCCTCTATGGGGCGCTTCGAGCCGATCCCTGGACTGGCGTTACGCTGGAAAATGGATTATCCGCCAGAGAAGGCGCTGAGGCGGTCAATCTCATTCAACGCTATGCAGTAGAGCATTCCAGGCTGGGCATTCCCATTCTGATCGGGGAAGAGTGCTCGCATGGTCATATGGCCATTGACGGAACGGTCTATCCCGTCCCCCTTTTACTGGGGAGTACATGGAATGTGGATTTATACCGGGAGATGTGCCAGGCAGTAGCCAGGGAGACACGTGCTCAAGGCGGTGCAGTCACCTATTCTCCGGTATTGGATGTTGTGCGTGATCCGCGCTGGGGACGTACGGAGGAATGTTTCGGAGAAGATCCGTATCTCATTGGGGAACTGGCAGTTGCTTCCGTGGAAGGGCTTCAGGGTGAAAGTCTGGAGCGTGGAGATACAGTAGCGGCAACGCTGAAACATTTTGTTGGTTATGGCAGCTCGGAAGGTGGACGCAATGCAGGGCCTGTACATATGGGCTGGCGTGAACTGTTGGAAGTGGATCTCTATCCATTCCGCAAAGCGGTGGAAGCTGGCGCGGCGTCGATCATGCCGGCATATAACGAAATTGATGGCACACCTTGCACCGTAAATACGGAATTGCTGGAAGAGGTATTGCGTAAGGATTGGGGCTTTGACGGTCTGGTCATTACGGATTGTGGTGCGATCAATATGCTGGCAAGTGGGCACGATGTTGCGGCCAATGGACTGGATGCATCGGTACAGGCGATTGAGGCAGGCATTGATATGGAAATGTCTGGTGAGATGTTCGGGCAATATCTGGTGCAGGCGGTGGCAGAAGGCAAACTTGATGTGCAGGTTTTGGATCAGGCTGTCTCTCGTGTGCTGGCGTTGAAGTTCAGACTGGGCTTATTCGAACAGCCTTACGTGGATGCCGATCGTGCAGCAGAAGTGATTGGTAGTAAAGCGCATGTTCAGCTGGCACGACAGTTGGCTGCGGAAGGCGTTGTACTTCTCAAAAATGAGGCTGACACGTTACCTCTATCGATAGCAAATGTGGGTCGGATTGCCGTCATTGGTCCCAATGCGGATCAGGCCTATAATCAACTGGGTGATTACACGTCGCCACAACCGAAATCCAAAGTAGCTACTGTACTGGACGGGATTCGCAGTAAGCTGGCTAGTCATGTGGATGGGCAAACGGAGAAGAGTTCTGTTGGTCCTAGGACTGGTGACAGCAGTACAGATCAGGTTCTATATGCACCAGGCTGCCGGATTAAAGGGGATTCAAAAGAAGGATTTGAACGTGCAATCGAAGTTGCCAGCCAGGCAGATACAGTCATTATGGTGGTTGGCGGCTCCAGTGCGCGTGACTTCGGAGAAGGAACGATCGATCTGAAAACGGGCGCTTCCAATGTATCGGATAACTCCTGGAATGATATGGAGTGCGGCGAAGGGATCGACCGTATGACGTTGGGTCTTGCCGGAGTACAGTTGGAACTCATTCAGGAGATTCACAAGCTCGGCAAGAAGCTTGTCGTTGTTTACATTAATGGTCGTCCCATCACTGAACCTTGGGTGGATGAACATGCCGATGCGATTCTGGAGGCGTGGTATCCGGGTCAAGAGGGCGGGCATGCCATTGCAGATATTCTATTCGGTGATGTGAATCCGTCAGGCAAATTGACGATCTCCATTCCGAAGCATGTCGGACAATTACCGATCTATTATAACGGCAAACGTTCCCGAGGCAAGCGTTACCTCGAAGAAGATCTGGAGCCACGTTATGCATTCGGATACGGACTGAGTTATACCACATATGAGTACAGTGAACCGCAGCTGAGTGATGCGTCCATGACAGCCGGTGATTCAGTTACGGTATCGGTGAATGTGAACAACAGCGGCCGTTATGCAGGTGCAGAAGTTGTACAGATGTACATCTCTGATGTGGTCAGCTCACTGACTCGTCCCGCCAAGGAACTGAAAGGATTTGCAAAAGTGAACCTGGAGCCTGGTGAGACACAGACCGTGGAGTTTTGCATCGGAGCCGAGCAGTTGCAGTATATTGGTCGTGATTTGAAGCCTGTCGTTGAACCGGGACAATTCCATATTCATATCGGCAGCAGCGTTAACGATACGCAAATGGCCGAACTGACTGTAAGGGAGGCGTAAGACTTTGGAACGTATCAGACGATTTATTCGCGAGTTGTCCGAACATCAGTGGCTGGAGCAATTGCAGCTGCGCAACTGGGACATTACTCGCGCTTATTATAACGTGCCAGGACAGTATGAGGATCAGGGTGAATACCCGGAAGGACAGAACTTTGAGCGTTTTCCGAGCAAACAGGGAACAACATATTTCTTTAGAACACGTCTGGAGATCCCTGTTACATGGCAGCAAGCGCCTTATGGGCTTGTATTTGAAACCGGAGGCGAAGGCTTGCTGCGCGTGAATGGGCACTCTTATCAGGGTCTGGACCGCAATCACACCTACGTCACGCTTGATCCGTCCAAAGTTGGAAACGCTCCGGAACTGGAGATCGAGATGTTTGATCCGGTCCCTGAACCCGTGGACCCCTTGAATCAACAGGCGGTTATTCAGCCGCCGATGACATCAATTACGAGCCTGCTGGTCAGGCCAAATGAAGCGGTTCGCAGTCTGATGTATACGGTCATCATTGTACGTGATTCGGCTGTGCTGCTGCCGGAAAGTGACTTCAGGCGAGTTCGCCTCTTAGAACTGGTGTATCGTGCGATGGATCAATTTGTAGGCATGTCAGCAGAAGAAATCAAGCAGGGAGAGGGTATTCGCCAGATTGAGCAAAATCTGAAGCATCATGTGCGTGAGATTGGCGGTAATGCGGAGGGCCTGGAGCATATGGTGGGGCAGTCCCACATTGATATTGCGTGGCTATGGCCTGTACGCGAGACGGTACGCAAAACGAGTCGTACGTTCTCCACCGTGGATGCACTTATGAATGAATATCCGGACTATGTTTATTCCCAGAGTCAGCCGTTGCTGTATGCATTTCTGAAGGAGCATGATCCCGAGCTGTATGCACGGGTGAAGCAGCGGATTGCAGAAGGACGTTGGGAACTGGTTGGCGGCATGTGGGTAGAGCCGGATCTGAACATTCCAAGCGGAGAGTCTCTGATTCGCCAGATGTTATATGGTCAGCGTTTCTATATGGAGGAGTTTGGCAAGACATCACAGATTGAATGGTTACCGGATACGTTCGGGTACTGTGCCTCACTGCCGCAGATTTTGAAGCATGGCAACGTGGGATATTTCATGACAACAAAGCTCGGATGGAATGACACAAATGTGTTTCCGTATGATCTGTTTCACTGGGTGGGCATTGACGGCACGCCAATTCTGTCTTACCTCAATCATGGTGTTAATGAGCACACGCTGCCGAAGGACATCCATGATCACTGGCAGTCCTACCGTGAGAAAGCAGCGCATCCGCAGCATATGCTTCTATACGGACACGGAGATGGTGGCGGTGGAGTAACACGCGAAATGCTGGAGTATGTGGATCGCGCTGACCTGATGGTGGGGCAACCCGCCAGTCGATATAGCACAGCTGGAGCTTTCTTTGCCGGAGTTGAAAAGGAACAACCTGAACTTCCGAAGTGGCATGGTGATCTGTACCTGGAGTTACATCGGGGAACCTACACGACACATGCACGCAACAAGCGTAACAATCGAAGAGCGGAAGTTCTATATCGTGAAGCTGAGTTGTGGAATACACTCGCTCTGCCTGATATGGGGGCGGATGCAGAAGCTGGCGTGCGTTCGAATCTGCATGACGGCTGGAAACTAATTTTGCTGAATCAATTCCATGATATTATTCCGGGCTCGGCAATTACGGAGTCTTACGTGACGTCGGATGCGGAATATGTACAGGTATTTGAATTAGGTAAGAACGGATTGAACCAGGGTGTTACAGCATTGACAACGGGTATCAACACAGAGGGCCCAGAAGGTTCAGTGGCCTACGTTGTGTTCAACAGCCTGGGGTGGAAACGCAGTGCAGTCGTTCAGCTGCCTTTGCATGATGGCTTGGATCGCTACGGTATCGATGAAGAAGGCCAGCGCCTGCGGATGGATCGGGAGGATGGCAGCATGTCTATTCTCGTCACGGACATTCCGGCGTTTGGATATAAAACAATTTGGCTGGTGCCGGAAAATACAAGGGAAACGAATGTACGGGAAAAGGCCAACCTTGCCTCGAAACCAACTTTCATTGATACATGGGATACCGCATATTATCATGCGCAGTTTAACGAACAGGGAGAGATTACTCGTCTGTGGGATAAGACCGCTGAGCGTGAGATGCTGAAGCCGGGTGAACGTGGCAATCAGCTTCACTTCTTCCACGATCGTCCAACGCTCTGGGATGCATGGGATATCGACAGTCGTTATGAGGAGCAGATTGCTGGCGAAGTGGAGCTGTTGGAGAAAAGGCTGGTGCTGGCGGGCACAACAAAGGATGTCCTGCGCTTCCGCTGGAAGCTACATCAATCGGAAATCACACAAGATATCGTCTTTTATCATGACTCACGGCGAATTGATTTTAAGACACAGGTGAACTGGAATGAAGATCACAAGCTGCTGAAAGTCGGTTTCCCGATTGATGTGGTGACCTCCAAGGCCACATTCGAGATTCCATTTGGCGCATTGGAACGACCAACGCATCGCAACACAAGCTGGGAACAAGCCCAGTATGAGGTCTGTGGACATCGGTTCGTGGATGTATCCGAATATGGATACGGCGTGAGCCTGCTCAATGATTGCAAATACGGGTATGACGTGCAGGGAAGTACCATCCGTTTATCCTTACTTCGTGCACCAAAGTGGCCGGATCGCACCGCTGATCTGGGAGAGCATGAATTCACGTATTCGCTGTACCCACACGACGGAGACTGGCGAACAGCACACACCGTACGTCAGGCAGCTGAGTTGAACACGGGAGTGGTCGTGCAACAAGCAGAGCAAACACAACAGTCGCAGCAAGCGCATCCGATGGAACAGATGCAACAGAGGGATCAATCACAACAAAGCACAGGGTCTGGAGTATATCCAACTGCAGATGCAACTGCAAATGCTGCACATTCTCTTCCAGCCACAGGCTCCTGGATTGATTTCAACAGCAATCACGTCATTCTGGATACCGTCAAAATGGCAGAGGATGGACACGGCACCTTGCTACGTTTCTATGAATCGTCAGGCAAACGCGAAAACATCACATTGCAATGGCCGCATGCCTTTGAGCAAGCGCACCATTCCAACGCACTGGAAGAACCGATCAAACCACTGGCCCACACCAACGGCCAGATTACACTATCTTTTAAACCCTACCAAATACAAACCGTGCTACTGCGGTAAACTTTTTTAAATATTTCTGAGCTATATAAGATGAACTTAAACATGTACACATAACGGAGAGTGCAGAACCAGATGGAGAAGCGAAGCGTTCGCCTTTATCCCCGGATTTTCACCTTTGGAAAAGGGAATCAAAAAATCTGGGGATAACAGCGATCGGAAAATGGTACTGCAATCGTAGTGTCCCAGTGTCCAGTTAATGGGTTTATCTTTTATAGCTACACCATTCAATTTGTTTAAGGAGTTGCACTCATCCATGGAACAGTTCAGATTACCCAAAATACCCATGCCACCTGTGGCCTTGCCACAATCCATTCAGGCCGTGCTCGAAGAAGCAGAACAGAAGCTGGCTCACAGGCCGAAGCTGCTTCAATTATTCAAAAACTGTTTTCCCAACACCATCGAAACAACAACCAAGTTGATGGAGGATGGTACCACTTTTGTCATCACAGGAGATATTCCGGCTTCTTGGCTGCGTGATTCCGTGGAGCAGGTGGTACATTATATTCCGTTTGCAAAAGAAGACGAGGACCTGCAACGCATCATTGGCGGGCTGATCAAACGTCATATCCAGTATGTTCACATTGATCCGTATGCCAATGCCTTCAATGAGACGGCCAACGACTGGCACTGGAACACCACGGACGAAACCGAGATGTCACCTTGGGTGTGGGAACGCAAATTTGAGATTGACTCATTATGTTTTGTTGTACGTTTGGCGTATTTATATTGGAAGGAAACCGAGCGGACCGATATTTTTGATTCCAGTTTCAAGGCAGCGATGCGTAAAATCGTGGATCTGTTCAAAGTCGAACAGCATCATATGGAACAATCTCCGTATCGCTTCACTCGTAATAACGGTATCCCAACAGATTCCCTGCGCAATCACGGCAAAGGTATGACAGTCAACTACACGGGTATGATCTGGTCCGGTTTCCGTTCCAGTGATGATGCGTGTGATTTCCACTACAACATTCCAGGCAACATGTTCGCGGTGGTCGCTTTGCGTCAGATGCAGGAGTTTGCCGAGTGGGTGTTCCGGGATATGGAACTTTTGCAGGAATTGAAGGATCTGGAGCAGGACGTGGATCACGGCATTCAGCTGTACGGTATTTATCGTCATCCCGAATTTGGACCGATCTATGCGTACGAGACGGACGGTTATGGCAACCATTGTCTCATGGACGATGCGGGCACACCAGGACTCATGTCCATTCCATATCTGGGTTACGTCACAGCGGATGATCCAATCTACCAGAATACGCGCCGCTTCGCTCTGAGCAAAGAAAACCCGTTCTATTACGAGGGCAAGGTTGCCAAAGGAATCGGTAGCCCGCACACACCGCCGAATTACATCTGGCATATGGGCTTATCCATGCAGGGACTGACTGCGCAGTCTGCCGAGGAGAAACTGGAGATTATTCGCATGCTTGAAGCGACAGATGCAGATACGGGGTATATGCATGAAGGCTTCCACGCCGATGATCCAACGATTTTTACACGAAAATGGTTTGCATGGTCCAACAGTCTGTTCTCCCAGTTGGTCTATAAATCCATGAAGGATGGCCTGTTATGAGCAGTGCACAGGTGAATGACAAAAAGAAGCTGATTATCTTCGCTGATCCTGCGTTTCCGATTGAAGGTGCTTTGCCAACTCCACAGGCGCTGAATGCATGGAAAGCAGTCGAAGAGATCACCGTTGTAAACGCGGATGAACTTGCAGAGGTGTTGAAAGCGACGGCTGGTGAGGGATGTTTCATCAATCTGCATGCACCCTATTTCCCCAAATCCGCTTGGATGGAGATTGCAGCTTATCTGCATCAGGGAGGGAGTCTGATCAGTGTTGGTGGTGCGCCTTTCAAACGTCCGGTTCGATATGAGAATGGGGCATGGGTTGTGGAGTCCGAGCAGACCGCATATCACCAGGAACTCTATATTCATGAGGTGTTATACGTATCTTCTGCCGGTGTGCAATCGTTCACTGCATCTGAACAGATCCCGCTTCTGGCTGGCAAAGAAGGACTTTTCGAGATTTCAGATACATGGAATCTGGTTCCGCATACGACCAAAAACAGTGATTTGCCTCACCAGATGGGTTCAGCGGGCACGATGAGTACACAGATTCACCCGTTGCTTCGTGGGATCAGCAAAGATGATCGAAGCATTGCTGCTCCAATCGTCCTATGGGAGAACTCCCGCGGGACTTTCGTTGGTTCGCGCTGGATGTTTGTACATCTGCCGTTGACTCCTTCATTCTGGGAGCAGGATGGCGCAGGCGAGATGGTGAAGTGGGCACAATTCTGTGCGCAAGGTGTAACCGAGTTATCCCTGAAAACGAATTATGCTTCGTATGAGCCAGATGAGCGGGCTGTACTCACACTTCAAGGCCAGATTTTACAGCGAGCAGGCAACAGGCTTGCGGAGTCCGAGCTGTGGACATTCGACATAACAGTGGAGCATGAGGATCGCACAAGTGGTACGGCGAAGAAGGTATGGAACCATCGCCTGGAGATGGAACTTTCCGGTGAGCAGCGTTTCACACGCATCCTTCTCCCGGTTTCCATTGAAAGTGGACTGTATCGGATCGTATGCCGCGCACAGGCACCTGACGGGGAAGTTCGGACCCTTCGTCAAGGCTTCTGGGGACAGGATGCCGAATTGCTGGCTGAAGGGGAAGTAATCACCCGCAGCAGGGACTATTTTGTAAAAGACGGACGTCCTCTGCCTGTTGTGGGCATGACCTACATGACCTCGGATGTGGCAAGAAAATTTCTGTTTCTCCCGAATGCGGATGTCTGGGATCGAGATATGGCACAGATGGCGAAAGCCGGAATTAACTGGATTCGGACGGGAATCTGGACGGCCTATCGCAACATGATGCAGGTGGACGGACATATGGCAGAGGATGTACTCCGTGCCATTGATGCCTTTATTTTAACGGCGAAGCGTCATGGTTTGCAGGTCACGTTCACCTTTTTCTCCTTTACACCGGAGACGTGGGAAGGAACAAACCCCTATTTGGACCCGCAAAGTGTTGAAGCACAGAAACGATTCATCCGCAGCATTGTCAGTCGGCACACACATACAACACATGTGGACTGGGATCTGATTAATGAGCCATCCATGTTTGATCCAGTACGTATCTTCTCGGCTGGCCCACGCTCCGCGAGGGATTCATATGAACAGCAGGCTTTTGTCGAGTGGCTTCAGCAGCGTCATCAGACGATTGAAGCATTGCAGGAGGCATGGAACATGTCACCGAAGCAGCTTCCCAACTTTGCAGCCGCGGTGACCCCGGAGGCGGAAGAGATTAATTTTGATGTACAGGACATGCACAAGGCCAAAAAAGGAACGCGCTGGCTTGATTACTGTCTCTTCTCTATGGATATGCACAATGGTTGGGCAAGAGAGCTTGTAGGTACGATCAAGGATCTGGTACCGAATCACTTGGTCACCGTGGGACAGGACGAAGCCCTTGGTGCACAGCGTCCTTCGCCGTTCTTCTATGAACGTGAAGTGGATTATACAACGGTGCATTCCTGGTGGTTAAACGATGATCTGATCTGGGACGGTATTTTCGCCAAAACGCCACATAAGCCGAATCTCATTCAGGAGACGGGCATCATGTATGTGGAAACCCCGGATGGACGAGCCAAACGTACGGAAGAAGAGCTTCGTGGCATTCTCGAACGCAAGTACGCTTATGCTTTCTCGACAGGCGGCGCAGGTGCGGTGCAATGGATCTGGAATACCAACTTTTATATGGATAATGCCAATGAGTCTCATATCGGAGCACTTCGTGCAGATGGCACAGAGAAACCAGAGGCCGATGTCTCTTATGATTTTGGCCGATTCATGCATGGCATTCGTGATCTCTTTGAAGACCGCGAGCTGGAGGATATTGCCGTGGTATTCCCGTATTCCAATGACTTCTCCAACCGTGCTCTGGCCTATGATGCTACAACAAAGCTGACTCGTGTGATGTCCTATGATCTGAAACAGCCATTCCGTGCGTTATCCGAATATCATCTGGAAGCGCTGGAGCAGCAGCCACCGAAGCTGATCATCGTGCCGAGTCCGCATAATATGGACAGCGATGCACTGCAACAATTATTCGCGTTCGCGGAGAAGGAAGGCACAACTTTGCTCATTACTGGACCACTGGGGCTCGACGCATATTGGAGGGCAACTGACCGGGCAGATCATATCGTAGGCAAACGCAATCTGGGTAACGTGCAGCGGGAAGAGCTGCTGAATATTAACGGAGTGAATCACCGGGTGACCTATGGACGGCGCCGTATCGCCGAGGTGGCGAAGGAGACTTTGCTTCATGGGGATAATGGTACACCTGATGAAGTAACCGTTCTGCCTTTGGGTAAAGGGAAACTGATCTGGACCGCACTGCCACTGGAGTTAAACGGACGGGATGAACCACTTGCTGAATTGTATCGTTATGCCACTGAAATTGCTGGCGTCGAACAGGAGTTGGAATGGATATCCGGTGGGGATATCGCAGGGATCTATGGCCGGAAGCTGAGTTTTCCAAAGGGAAATCTGTATGTATTTGTATCGGAGTTTGCCTTGAATCATAAGGTTCATGTCAGAGATCAACGTACAGGTGTATCGTACACGTTCCAATTGGAGAAAAATCGTTCCGTGTTATTTGCCACAGATGCTTCCGGAAAGCTGAATGGCGTGTATCGCCCGGATGAGGTTGAGATTATACAACAAGAGGAAAGAGGTGGCGTAAAACGATGACCAAACGGACAAACAAGTCGAAGAGAGCGCACATTATTTCGCATACCCATTGGGATCGGGAATGGTACTTGCCGTATGAGAAGCATCATATGCGGCTCATTCAGCTCGTCGATTCACTGTTGGATCAGCTGGATGAAGGATCGGATTATAAAAGCTTTTATTTGGATGGACAGACAATTATCATTGATGACTATCTTCAGGTTCGCCCGGAGCAGAAGGAACGATTGGAAAAGCATATCCGCAATGGACGGATTGTGATTGGACCATGGTACATTTTGCAGGATGCATTTCTGACGAGTGGAGAAGCCAATGTGCGCAACATGCAGGTTGGACATAAGGATGCCAAACGTTACGGCACCCCTTCGAAAATCGGTTATTTCCCCGATACATTCGGATTGGTCGGGCAGACTCCGCAGCTGATGCAGCAATCCGGCATTGATAATGTGTTCTTTGGACGTGGTGTGAAGCCTACGGGATTCAACAATACGGTATCGGATGCCGGATATGAATCGAGCTTCTCTGAGCTGATGTGGGAAGGGCCAGACGGATCGAAAGTGCTCGGCGTATTGTTCGCAAACTGGTACTCCAACGGGAATGAAGTTCCGGTAGATGAGGCTTCTGCCCGGAAGTTCTGGGAAACCAAGCTTGCCGATGCGGAGAAATATGCTTCAACCAATGAGTTACTCTACATGAACGGATGTGATCACCAGCCGATTCAGCGAGACCTGCCGGAAGCGATTCGTATGGCTGAGCAATTATATCCCGATATCGAGTTCATTCACTCGAACTTTCCGGATTATCTGACCGCCCTGAGAGCATCGGCTGAACATGAGCTGTCCACGGTCAAAGGCGAACTGCGTAGCCAACGTACCGATGGCTGGGGGACCCTTGTGAACACAGCCTCGGCTCGTGTGTATCTGAAACAGATGAACCAGCTGGGCCAGACCATGCTGGAAAAAGTGGCCGAACCACTGGCATCCTATGCCTATCTGCTTGGTCATGCTTATCCACATGATCAACTGACGTATGCCTGGAAAACGCTGATGCAAAATCATCCGCATGACAGCATCTGTGGATGCAGTGTGGATGAGGTGCATCGCGAGATGGTGACACGATTTGATAAGAGCCGCCATGTGGCAGAGGCTTTAATTGAAGAGAGCACCAGCCAGATTGCTACAGCTGTCGATACCTCCATATTTGAGCGTTACGGCGAAAATGCCCGGCCTGTTGTGGTGTTTAATACAACAGGGTGGGAACGAAGCGGTGTAGTTCAGATGGAACTGGACGCGGCTCGGTTGTATTTCCGGGATGGATATACGTTGGAAGAGATGGCGACGCAGATGAAAGCCGTTGACCTGTCAGATCACATACTGGTAGATGAAGAGGGTAACCACATTCCATGTACGGTTAAGGATCTGGGTCTGCAATTCGGCTATGATCTGCCGGATGATCGCTTCCGTCAGCCGTATAGCTGTCGGCGTGTTCGTATTCGTTTTGAGACAGAGCACGTAGCTGCATTGGGCCTGAAGACCTATGCATTGGTTAAATTTACGGATGCTGCAACGAGTGGTGCACTATCGAAAACGACTACTCTGATTTGTGGTGAACGTAGCATGGAAAATCAACATATGAAGGTCACGATTGCAGACAACGGTTCATTCACACTCACAGACAAACGAACAGGCAGGACTTACAAAAACCTAGGCGTGTACGAAAATGTGGGCGATATCGGCAATGAATACATGTTCAAGCAACCAGAGGACGAAGTGGCGCGGACAACTGAAGCACTTCAGGCTGAGATTCGGGTCTTTGAGGACACATCATACTTGGCTTCGTTCGAAGTGATTCACCATTGGGAAATACCGGAGTCAGCGGATGAGATGCTGGATCAGGAACAACGGGAACTGATATATTATCCACATCGCAAAGCTCAGCGTTCAGCCAAAATGATCCCGCTTCAGATCCGTACCGTGATATCACTCAGTCGTAGTGGAAAAGGCGTCCAATTGAAAACAACCTTCAACAATCAGGCGAAGGATCATCGGGTGCGTGCACTCTTCCCAACGGATCTTGTATCTGCTGTTCATCATGTGGATTCCATGTTCGAAATTGCAACGCGTGATAACACGCCTGCACCAGAGTGGCAGAATCCAAGCAATACACAGCATCAACAGAGTTTTGTGGATGTGAGTGAACAAGATGCGGGAATGGTTATAGCCAATCTGGGTCTGAATGAATATGAAGTTCTTCAGGATGGACGAAACACCATCGCCGTTACGTTGCTTCGTGCCGTAGGTGAACTTGGAGACTGGGGATTGTTCCCGACACCGGAAGCACAATGCCTTGGTGAACATACATTTCAGATTGAGATTATCCCTCACGATGGCAATGGTGCAGCGTCAGGTGCATATATTGAGGCCTATCAGCTCCAAGTTCCGTGGACCCTGGCACAGACCGAAGTACACACGGGTTATCTGACACCTAGCAACACACCGTTTGCATGGCAAGGGGACGGCTTGGCCTTTTCTTCACTCAAGGTAAATGAGGATTCCGGGGATGTCATGCTACGCTGGTTTAATATGACTACCGACACTGCGACGTTAATGCTTGCAACATCGCAAGCGAATCCACAGCCATTCGAAACGGCATATAAGAGCAACATCCTGGAGGAAGAGGGCGAGATGCTTCATGCCCGCAGCATAGAAGAGGCGTCGACATTATCATTTGCCAACAAGGAATGGAACATACAGACAGGCTCATGTGAGATCATCACTGTCGGCTTGCGCCGCTAATAGGAGTTGTTCAAAAGTCGAAAAAAAGACTTTTGAACATGCACTAAAAGGTACAGGGCTGCAAGTATACGATGAACCAGGCATTACGTATGGTGGTGGAAGGGTTACGCTATTTACCAGATGTATCTGTTGAGTTATTGGTTGTTTTTCTATAGAATGAACAGTAGAATTGCAAATGATCGAAAGTTCCTATGTCATCCAAGATGGCCATGGGTATACTTCAATTGTTCATTCTATATTGAAACATTAAGGGGGCTTGAAGCCATGGAATCCTTGGGAGGACTGCTTCAGCAGCTGAACCCTGCCTTTCGTGAGCAATCGCGGCGGATTGCGGCGGAATTGATGGAAAATCCGTACGTACGCGAATTCCGTGCAGGTCATCCTGAACTGCAAGATGCACAGCTCATGACCGATCTGAGCAAGCTGTTTCAGTATGCCAAAGACTCTAAGAACTGTGCGAATTGTCCGGGACTCGACAACTGTCCTAACGATTTTCAGGGCCACTTTTGCAAACTGGAAGTAGAACATTTTAACGGTAAACCCGAAATCATAGATATAAAAGCACCTTGTTCCAAACATGTCGCCCGGCAAAATGAACATATCATTAAGCAACGCATTCGCAGTTTCTATGTGGATGAGCGTGCGCTCAGTGCCGGATACAACGATGTGGAGATCATGGGCAAGGATCGCATGCGTGCTCCGGCAGTGAATCAGGTGCTTCGTTATATTAGGGAGACCAAGGAGAACGGATTATCTCCGCAAGGACTGTTCCTGGAAGGGACGTTCGGGACAGGCAAGACGTTTCTGATGTGTTATCTGCTGCATGAACTGGCGGTTGCAGGCCACACGGGTGTCATTATTTATATGCCTGACTTTGTGGAGGATCTGAAATCCATGATTAGTGAAGGGCAGAAGCTGAAGGAAATGACAGATATTTTGAAAAGTTGTGACCTGCTCATCTTTGATGATATCGGGGCAGAGAATCTGAACCCCTGGGTTCGGGATCATGTGATGGGGTCCATTCTAAACTATCGGATGAATCGCAAACCAACGTTCTACACGTCCAATTACAATCTGGATGGGCTTGAAAAACATCTTAGCTTCACCAATCGGGACGGCGAGGAAATGAATAAAGGCCAGCGTCTCATGGACCGGATTCGTCCATTTGTGGATGTCATCTCCGTTCGGGGTGAGAATCAGCGCGGCAAACGTTAACCCGTTAGTCTGTTGGTCTGATCGGCATGATCGGCAAAATATACTTTTCAAACGATAAGTAGTCCCAAAAAAAGCCTGGCTTTCGCATTATCGCGAAAACCGGGCTTTTCTGGTCCTGCGTGAGACCTGTGAGTATCCTATTCGGTGAGAAATCTGAAGATAACCATACCGAAAAAGATCACTGTCATCAGGCCGCCCATGCCGGCAACACCCACGATCAGATCAAACAGATCGTTGCGGGGTTCCTCGTTCACATGTTCACGCGGGTCGCTGATCCGCACATTTGCATCCATGTTATTGCCTCCTTATGGGGAATGACAGCTTGCCCGTGTGGGGGCTGAAACCCGGAGTAATTTTAGTATACTTGGAAAAGAAAGCGTTTGTAAAGATTTTGCAGTAGGTATGCCACATCCTGTAATTGTGAAGATTTGATGTTGGGAAGATGAACATTGCGGCGTTCAATTCACAAGTTTGGCGTACCTGTGTTATACTGGAAGTGTCGTTTACGACGTTACAGGTTAAAATAAACCGTAAGTATATATAAGGAGGACAATTTCATGGCTATTGTTAACGTATCCGATCAATCCTTCAACGCTGAAGTAGAAGGCGAAGGAACGGTTCTTGTTGATTTCTGGGCGCCTTGGTGTGGTCCTTGTAAAATGCTCGCTCCAATCCTGGAAGAGCTGTCCACAGAAGTTGGCGATGCAGTGAAAATTGCTAAAGTTAACGTGGATGAAAATCCGGAATCTGCTTCCCGCTTTGGCGTAATGAGCATTCCAACTTTGATTTTCTTCAAAGACGGTCAACCGGTAGATAAAGTGGTTGGTCTGAACTCGAAAGATGCGCTCAAAGGAATTATCGCAAAACACCAATAATTTACAGGCTTACACATACGCCTCCGGTTTACATGCCGGGGGCGTTTTGCGTCGAATACCTTTATATAGGACAATATAAAGTGAAAATATTTTTTACATCTAAATGTAGAGTGCGGAACCGATTTGGAGAAGCGCAGTGCTCGCGTTTATCTATTTACACAGTAACGGAGAGGACAGAAAAAACCTGAAAAAGCGAAGCGTTCCCCTAAAAGCTTTCTGAAAGAAAGCTGCATCGGAAGCATACGCTATCAACAGATTTTTCCCTTGAGAAAAGGGAATAAAAAAAATCTGGGGATAACAGGGATTGGAAGGTTGTTCTGTCATCGTAGTGTCGGTGTGAATTGTTTAACGAATCGGAAGACGGTACTGTAATCGGAATGGCTTAGTGTAACTTTTATTTATACTTTTTTCGGGAAGGAGGATTCACCGAATTATGGATCAATTCATGAATGAACTGCAGGATCAGGAGAAGGCATTGGAGCAGATTCGCCACAAGCTCGCTCTGTTGCCAGATATGTCTGGTTGTTACCTGATGAAGAACAGTGAAGGCACGATTATCTATGTAGGTAAGGCCAAAGTGCTAAAGAACCGCGTACGCTCTTATTTTATCGGCAGTCATAACGGAAAGACCCAGCGTCTGGTGTCCGAAATTCGTGATTTCGAATATATCGTGACAGGCAGTAACATGGAAGCACTCATTCTGGAATGTAACCTGATCAAGAAACATATGCCACGTTACAACGTGTTGCTCAAGGATGACAAGACATTCCCGTATCTTAAAATTACAAATGAGAAGCACCCCCGGTTGGAAGTAACCCGGCGTGTGCTGAAAGATAAAGCCAAATACTTCGGACCTTATCCGAACTCGTATGCGGCACACCAAACGAAAAAATTGCTCGACCGCATGTATCCACTGCGCAAATGTGGTGTAATGCCCAAAGAAGTGTGCCTGTATTATCACATGGGACAGTGTCTTGCCCCTTGTGTGAAGGAAGTGGAGAAGGAGCAGTACGACCAGATTTCACAAGAAATTGGTTCATTTCTGAGCGGTGGTCATGAAGAGATTAAGAAGGATTTGCAGCGTAAGATGCAAGAGGCTGCGGAGGATCTTTATTTTGAACGTGCTAAGGAACTGCGCGACCAGGTAATCGCCATCGATGCGATGATGGAAAAACAGAAAATTACGATGGCCGATGCCAGAGACCGTGATGTATTTGGTTTTGCCATTGATAAAGGCTGGATGTGTGTCCAGATTCTATACATGCGTCAGGGTAAAATGATTGAACGTCACGTATCCACCTTCCCGTTTTACGGTGAGGCGTACAGTGATTTCATGTCCTACGTAACGCAGTATTACAGCGATAATCCGGCGTTGCCACAGGAAATTTTGTTGCCGGAAATGCCCAAGGACCTCACAATAGATAACGACAGTTTGGATACGGGTTCTGTTGATGATGGATCTGTGCCTGCCGCAGTTACGGTAGAGTTCGAGCAGACGGGACAAATGGAGCATAGTACCGCTTCCCAACCACTGGTTGCTGAGACTCGTGCAGCTTACGGAGGTTCCGCTGAGGCAGATGGTGAACAATCTGACAGTATGCAAGAGGATACTCAAATAATGGATACAACTGATTCAACTGAAAAGCTCCCAGCAGGTCTGGAAGACCCAACTCAGGTTGCTGCTGCTTTACAGGAGTGGCTGGAGATCAAAGTGCTTATCCCGCAACGTGGATTGAAACGTCAGATGATCACCATGGCCGTGGATAACGCACGTGTGGCACTGGAAGAGAAGTTCCGCCTGATTGAGCGAAATGAAGAACGTACATCCAAAGCTGCCGAAGGACTGGGACGCTTTATTGGACTGGATCAGCTTCACCGTATTGAAGCATTTGATAACTCGAATATCCAGGGCACGAATCCGGTATCTGCCATGATCGTATTTACGGATGGTAAACCGGATAAGAAGGAATATCGGAAGTACAAGGTCCGTTCGGTTGAAGGGCCGGATGATTATGAAACGATGAGAGAAGTCATCCGTCGTCGTTACGAGCGGGTATTAAAAGAAAACCTCACCCAGCCTGACCTGATTGTAGTCGATGGTGGTAAAGGACAGATCTCGGCTGCGGTCGATATTTTGGAAAATGAGCTGGGGCTGTTTATTCCGGTATGTGGTCTGGTGAAGGATGCGAAGCATAAGACTTCACAGTTGATGATCGGTAATCCACCGGAAGTCATCTCTCTGCCTCGGGATAGTCAGGAATTCTACCTGTTGCAGCGGATACAGGAAGAGGTCCACCGTTTTGCCATCTCGTTCCACCGCGAGCAGCGCGGCAAATCGATGGTGACGTCACGTTTGGATGCCATTCCAGGGATCGGAGAGAAGCGGCGTAAGCTGCTGCTGAAGCATTTTGGCTCTTTGCGCAAAATAAAAGAGGCCAGTGTCGAAGACTTCCGGCCTCTATCTATTGGTGACAAGTTGGCAAATCAGATTATTGCAGCACTTCGTGATGAGGAGTCGTAACATACGGCTTCTCTTTTTGTTTTGGATTGAATTTGTAGACCAGATAACCAACAATGGCTGGCAGTATAATCCAGAAGAGTCCGGCAGCCATATTCAGGCCATCCCCCATAAAGACCAGGCTGAGTCCCATCAGCAAGCTGTCGAAGATCACATGCGCGAATACAACGGCAATGAAGCCGTGACGCAGCATGATCAGACTGAACAGCAGTCCAATCACCACCAACTCGATGGGACGGGTGATCACTGGATAGATTGGATACAATGTGTGTCCAAGTGCCCAAATGATGGTTGGGATTAGACAGGCAATAAATGTGTTCCGTACAATCTTCTGCATCATGCGAATGCCGAACAGTCGATAGACTGTTTCTTCACCAATACCGGCCATCCAGGCCATGATCGGGAAGAGCCAGGCATAGGTCATATTAAATGTAGATTGATCTGCTGACGTTGTTGACCATGTGCCGATGCTTCGCTCCAGAATGAAGAACAGGATGGATTGCACACCCAGTAGAATGAATGCCCACAAGTAACCAACGACCATGCTGTGAAGTACATATTTTCCGTATCCCGGTTCTTTGGCACGAGGCCACGGGTTCAGACCTATTTTACGCCACATGCCGTCACCGGCAACGAGGGACAGATAGATGGTTGCACTCATGACCAGCGTAATACCTGTCTGCAATAACATCAGGAACGCTAACATGAAACTGGAAAGACCTTGTGCCTGAAAGAGTGGAATCATGTTCAGCGTACCAATAACCGATGCTGCGAAATACACCAGCGAGAGAATGATCCCGCGTTTGAAAGACGTATGTGCTCGGGTCAGGATGCTATAGATGATGGCCAGTACGCCCAGAACAAAGGTCAGGAATGCGTAGCCGCCATAAGTCATCCAATTGGCTTGACGCGTCTGATCTTTCACATAATCGGTATGGGATTTCGGGACAGAGAAGCCAGGATCGAACGATCGTACCGCACCCTCTTCAAACGTAAAGTTCAGTTCAAGCTTGGAGTCTCCGATGGTTTTTGCAGAATCTGTATATTTTAGTCCCGCTTCACCATCACGAGTATCCAGTTGAAGTGTCGGCACTTCATAACCAAATTCGGTCAGAACGCCAGCCGCCAGCCGTTTTTTCTCGTCCAGAGAAATATTGCCTTCGGCAAGCACTTGTGATGTGGTCGCTTTCCCCGTGCTTTGCTCCGCCTCAATGGCGGTATAGAGGGAAGAAGGCAGCTCCCGTTTGAAGCCGACCACTTTTCCTGTTTTCATATGTACGTCAACATTTAGGTAACCGCCTTTGTCCTGATCAGGCAAACGGACGCGGAATACATCGTAAGGATAGCTTGTTTCCCATTTCTGGTTATAGGTATCCAGTTGTTTGGTTTTGGCCATATACCCGTAGATATCCGAATGTGTCTGGTAGGTTACCAGGTTTTTTTTATCATCATTTGGCAGTGTATAGTCACTCACAGAAGCTGCGAATGATCGTGCGGATTGCGTCGCCTGCTCCTTGGTTATGAAGGACGTGGACGAAATTTCTGTCGTTTGCGATGAGGTAGCAGGAAAGATCTGAAAGATAAAAAATAGAATCAGGCCAATCGCCGCAAGCAACCCCAGCCGCTTGAAGTTAGCCTTAAGTTGCAAAGGCTGCCCTAAGGGATTCATGTAATAGTGTTCCTCCTTCATTAATATGGATATTAAAGTTAACATAGCACAGGCCAAGCACCGAATGCCAATGATGTAACGAAAACAGGTGTAAATCCTTGAAAATGAATGAAAAGGACCGAAAGAATCTGATCCATCCGTCGCCATATCTGAGTTCTTCCCTTTTTGGCTGAATTCGATGCTATTTACACAAAAAACGTTTTGTCTACAAACGCCGCAGCGCTTATAATTTTTGAAGCAAATGTGCAACGATTCGCATGTCTTTCGCCCAACAAGGGAACGAATAGAATATTCCAACTTCATTATATATGTCGTTTTAATCTGAATCATACATTTTAACGTTTGGAGACAGTATTTCAAGTGAAGAAAGCTCCAAGGGGTGTGGAGTTATTTTCATTTTAGAAGAGGTGGAAGATACTTAAGTGAAAATGAATGTTCAATGGATGCGATTGTCGCCACCCCGTATTCTTGTGTTAGGTTTTGCTGGCATCATATTGGTAGGCACACTGTTGTTAATGCTTCCGGCATCCAACCATAACGGTGACAGTCTTGCATTTATTGATGCGCTCTTTACAGCGACATCGGCTGTCTGTGTCACGGGTTTGGTTGTGGTGGATACAGGGACTCATTTCTCGGTGCTGGGTCAGGTTGTGATTGCGATTCTGATTCAGATTGGCGGACTGGGCTTTATGACAATGTCCACATTGGTTGCCATTGCGTTCAAACGGCGGATTTCGCTTAGAGAACGGTTGATTCTACAGGAAGCGATGAACCAGAGTACGATGGAGGGCATCGTCCGGCTGATTCGTAAAGTTGTGATCTACTCGCTTATTCTCGAAGGCATATGTGGCACATTGTTTGCCATTCGCTGGTCGTTCGACATGCCGATCGGACAGGCGATCTATTATGGCTATTGGCATGCGATCTCGTTGTTCAACAATGCGGGCTTTGATATGTTTGGGGATTTCCGCAGTCTGACCGGTTATGTGTATGACCCGTTGATTAATTTTACAGCAATGTTCCTGATTGTCTCTGGCGGTATCGGTTTTGTGGTGTTGTCAGACCTGGTGGATTACCGCAAAACGCGGAAGCTGTCTCTGCACTCCAAAGTTGTACTGTTAATAACTGGATTGTTGATTTTGTTTGGTGCACTTGTCATTTTTGTATTTGAATTCAGCAATCCACGGACACTCGGCGGCCTGAACTGGGGTGGCAAAATTCTCGGTTCATTCTTCCAGTCCGTTACGCCGCGAACAGCAGGAGCCAATACGGTAGACATTGCCGGGCTCAGACAGGCAACACAATTCTTTATGATCATTCTGATGTTCATTGGTGCTTCGCCAGGTTCTACCGGAGGCGGCATCAAAACAACGACATTTATGATTATGGCTGGAGCAGTCATCGCCATGGTACGTGGACGGGAAGATATCGTGTTCTTCCGATACCGGCTCGCACAGGAACGGATTTACAAGGCACTTACCGTAACATTGCTAGCCTTGTTATTCATCATTGTTGTAACAATGCTGCTGAGCACAACAGAAGATAGCAGTTTTTTGATGATATTATTTGAAACGACATCGGCCTTTAGTACCGTGGGATTATCGCTCGGACTGACGCTGAAGCTGACTACAATCGGCAAGCTGCTGATATGTTTTACGATGTTTGCAGGAAGGCTTGGCCCGATTACACTGGCGTATGCACTGGGGCAGAAAAAGGGTAAAGAGTTATACAGGTATCCGGAAGGCAAAATGATTATTGGATGAATCTATTTTTAGTGAGTTATGAAATTGATTTGGATAAGGGGTTCGTGAAGAACAATGAAAACACAGCAGTTTGCGGTGATTGGGCTTGGGCGGTTTGGCTCCAGTCTGGCACAGGAATTAATGGAACTCGGCTACGAGGTGCTCGGGATCGATAAAAATGAAGAAGTCGTCGAAGACATGAGTGAATTGGTCACCCATGCCGTTGTAGCCGATGCCACAGATGAGGAAGTGTTGCGCTCTCTGGGTATTCGCAATTTTGATTGTGGTATCGTAGCCATCGGAGATGATATTCAGACGAGCATTCTCACCGCGATTCTGTTAAAAGAGCTGGGCGTCAAGACGGTCGTGGCCAAGGCCATATCGGTCCTTCACGGACGAGCATTGGATAAACTCGGGATCGATCGTGTCGTTTATCCGGAGCGCGATATGGGCATTCGGGTTGCCCACCAGCTGGTTACCCCGAACTTGCTGGATTACATTGAATTATCCAATGATTACAGTATTGTTGAGATGAAGGTTCCCGCCTGTCTGCACAACAAAACCCTTTCAACCCTGAATGCACGTGTACGTTTTGGTTGCAGCATTGTAGCGTTACAGAAAGAAGCTGGGGTCATTATTGCTCCGACAGCACTGGACTCGCTTCAAATGGGGGATATCATGGTCATTATTGGTAATAATGCAGATATCGACCGATTTGAAGAAGAGGTTATCAGCCAAGAGAGCTGATAATTAAGATGAGTTAAATATGGAAGCCAGGCGTTAGAGCCGGGTTAATTCAGATCAAAGCTAAGGCGTCGTAGCCCTCCGTGAGGGCAATGGCGCCTTTGCTGTAAAGAGTGCAGCCGTTTCCTTGACCCATTGTCTGGAGGTCTCGCTGAGGTCCTCTTTTTCCCCATAGATCATGCAGGTTGTTCTGCGGGTCTGCTGTAATTGAGGCAAATGAACAGAAACAAGATCATTGTCCGCGAGCAATTGTGGACGAAGATATGACTTGGGCAATAGAGCAGCAGCCTTGGCAGAAGGTAGAAGTCGGATGATCGCTTCGAAGGAATCAATCTCCATGCGAATATCCGGCATCACGGCACAGCGCTGGAAGAGGTCGTCCGTTAATTTGCGGTACCAGGTGCCTTTGGAGAACGTGATCATCGGCAGATCCTGCAAATGCTCCATCCCGGCTTCCTTACCGGACAAGGGGTGTGTAAGCGGCACAACCAGTTCCAGGTGATCATCAAAGAGCGGCACACAGTTAAGCCCCACTTCACTGATGGAGGAGGCGACAATGCCCACATCGGCTTTTTTGTCACGCACAAACGAGACAATCTCATGTGTTTTCCCCGTCAACAGTTTCAGTTCGGCATTTGGATGTTTCTCCATAAAGGCATTGACGAGAGGTGGCAACGTGGTTTGAAGCGTCGTCAGACTGGCTCCGAGTGTAATGGTGCTTTGTTCTTCGTCTTTATACTGGGCCAGCATGGTGAGGAACTTCTGTTGCTGCTGCTTCTGTTCTACCGCAAAGGTATAGGCGAACTGGCCCACACTGGTTAACTCCAGCCGTTTGCCACGGCGGTGGAACAGGGCAACGCCCAGTTCATCCTCCAATTTGGCAATTTTCCGTGAGAGTGCGGGTTGGGACAAGTTCAGTAACTTGGATGCACGGTTCAGGCTGGATTGCTCCACAACCGCTGCAAATGCATTTAACTCCTCAAACATGAACAATAACCTCTTTTCCATGAATGTGATTCTTGCCCTTGCTTAATCGTTTTCCATGTTGTATGGCCTGTAAACCCAATGTTTCACTGCTTATACCTATAGGTTATAACATTTAATAATTATATTGCAATTCCCTTATAAGAAAAAAAGGAGTAACATGAATCGTGACACAAGTTGTTCACACCTGGGGAAAACGGAACAATTTGTCGAACCTTTTCAGGGAAAAGGATTCGTGTCATGATAAGTGAAATCATTTATGAAAACGTTGTATTTAGCGAAAGGGGATCGACATTTTATGAAAGGGTTCTACTCCAGAAAGCTGCACTCCTTGCTTGGCGTCATTCCGCTCAGTTTGTTTTTTGTTGAGCATTTGGTGACGAACTTCACGGCAGTTGAAGGCGGCAAAGAAGCTTTTTACGGTGCTGTTGCATTTCTGAACGGTTTGCCTCTTGTTATTGTGATCGAGGCATTACTTATCTGGCTGCCGTTGTTCTATCACGGTGTTTACGGTCTTTATATTGCCTATCAGGCCAAGCCTAATGTGGGCCGTTATGGCAATGAGCGCAACTGGCGCTACACGTTGCAGAGGGTCAGCGGTATTATTACGTTTGTATTCGTCATCTGGCACGTATGGGAGACGAGAGTACAGATTGCGCTGGGTAATGTATCCCATGAAGAGATTGGCGGCGTCATACATGATGCGGTGACGAATCCGATAACCTTTGCGATATATATGATCAGTGTGGTTGCGGCGTCATATCACTTTGCCAATGGTCTGTGGTCGTTCCTCGTTAGCTGGGGAATTACAGTTGGTCCGCGTGCTCAACGTGTATCCTCATACGTATGTATGAGCTTGTTCGCTATTGTTTCCATCATGTTTATTGCTTCACTATTTGCTTTCCGGAGCATTGATTTCCAAACGGCTACTTCGATGATTGACGCAGTTAAAACAGTTCTAATTTAAGCATTTAGCGTATAAATGCTGACTTATAAGGGAGTGAACAGCAATGGCATCAACGAATGTAATTATTGTGGGCGGCGGTCTCGCAGGATTGATGGCGGCGATCAAATCGGCTGAAGCCGGAGTCCATGTTCATTTATTTTCACTGGTTCCTGTTAAAAGATCCCACTCTGTATGCGCACAAGGCGGCATTAACGGAGCGGTAAATACCAAGGGTGAGGGTGACTCCCCATGGGTACACTTTGACGATACGGTATACGGCGGTGATTTCCTCGCGAACCAACCTCCTGTTAAAGCGATGTGCGAAGCAGCACCTGGCATCATTCACCTGATGGACCGTATGGGCGTAATGTTCAACCGGACACCGGAAGGTTTGCTTGATTTCCGTCGTTTCGGGGGAACGAAGCATCACCGTACAGCGTTTGCCGGAGCGACAACAGGACAACAATTGCTCTATGCATTAGACGAGCAGGTACGTCGCTGGGAAGCAGCGGGCCTGGTTACGAAATATGAGAACTGGGAGTTCCTGCAGGCGGTTTTGGATGATGAAGGCGTATGTCGCGGGATCGTAGCTCAGGATCTGAAAACGATGAAGGTACAGACCTTCCCGGCAGAAGCGGTTATTCTGGCGAGTGGTGGTCCGGGGATCATCTTCGGTAAAACGACCAACTCTGTAATTAACACAGGTACAGCGGCAAGTGCCGTGTATCAGCAAGGTGTAAATTATGCAAACGGGGAGTTTATTCAGATTCACCCAACAGCCATTCCAGGGGATGACAAGCTGCGTCTCATGTCTGAATCCGCGCGTGGTGAAGGTGGACGGATCTGGACGTACAAAGACGGAAAACCTTGGTATTTCCTTGAAGAAAAATATCCATCCTACGGTAACCTGGTTCCACGTGATATCGCAACTCGTGAGATCTTCAGCGTCTGCGTAGATATGGGTCTGGGTGTGAATGGCGAGAACATGGTTTATCTCGATTTGTCGCACAAAGATCCGAAGGAACTGGATGTTAAACTCGGCGGAATCATTGAGATCTATGAGAAGTTCATGGGCGATGACCCGCGTAAAATCCCAATGAAAATCTTCCCGGCAGTCCATTATTCCATGGGCGGCATGTGGGTAGATTACAATCAAATGACTAACATTCCGGGGCTGTTCGCAGCTGGTGAATGTGAATATCAATACCATGGTGCGAACCGTCTGGGTGCCAACTCATTGGTATCCGCGATCTATGGTGGTATGGTGGCTGGACCAAAAGCGGCTGAATATATCAAAGGACTTAAAAAATCGTCCGCAGATATCCCATCTTCCGTATTTGAGAAACACACCAAGCAACAAAGCGATAAATACGAAGGCATCTTGAAAATGCAGGGCACGGAAAATGCCTATGTCATTCATAAAGAGCTTGGCGAGTGGATGACAGCCAACATGACGGTTGTGCGCTACAACGACAAGCTTGAAGCCACGATTGGCAAGATCAAGGAATTGAAAGAGCGTTATGGCAAAATCAACATGTATGACAGCTCCGGTTGGAATAACCCGAGCGCAGCATTCACTCGTCAACTGTGGAACATGATTGAATTGGCAGAAGCCATGACTCTTGGTGCTCTGCTCCGTAACGAAAGCCGCGGCGCGCATTACAAACCGGAATTCACGGAACGTAATGATGAAGAGTTCCTGAAAACGACTATCGCAAGCTGGTCGAAGGAAGGCCCGAAAATCTCGTACGAGCCAGTAGACGTATCCCTGATCCCACCACGTATCCGGGATTACTCCAAGGATTAAGAAGTATCACACGATTCATGCAATGAATAGTTAAACACCTGAACGAAGAAGGCAGGAAAACTTTGGAGAAGCAGAGCCTTCTTCAAAGTTACTGCCATCAACGTGATGTAGTGAAGGTTCTCAGCAAAGGTACCCTGTGTGCACAACGCAGCAGATAAAACGAAAAGCCTGTTCACAAGCAAGCAACATATTTGCGCGGCTTGAAATTCTAAAAATTACGGCAATCCAGCATGAATGGAGTGCAGTTTCCAGCAAAGTGACTCAGTGCACGACGTAGCGGAGGAAGCGGAAATGCCCAGAAGAAGCGAAGCGCTCGCCTTTGATACCCCATTTTATTCAATACAGATTCATTCCGTAAAATGGGGGAGCAACAGCGATCAGAGGGGCATTCCGCTGACGGAGCGCCACTCGAGCACAAAACATTTTGCGCATCAGCAACACCAATCATCGTCACCAGAGGAGGGGACAACGATATGGCGGAACAAGCTACAGCCAACAAAACCGTCAAGTTTATCATCACCCGTCAGGATAGCCCGGAGTCATCTTCGTACAACGAAGAATTTGAGCTTCCGTACCGTCCCAACATGAATGTGATCAGCGCCCTGATGGAGATTCAGCGGAACCCCGTCAATACAGATGGCAAATCCATTGCTCCCGTTTGCTGGGATTCGAACTGTCTCGAAGAAGTCTGTGGTGCCTGCTCCATGGTCATCAACGGCAAGCCACGTCAAGCATGTGCAGCCCTGATCGACAAGCTCGAACAGCCCGTTCGTATCGAACCGATGAAGACCTTCCCGGTGGTTCGTGACCTGGTCATCGACCGTAGCCGGATGTTTAGCGCCCTGAAACGCGTAAAAGCATGGATTCCGATCGATGGTACCTATGACCTCGGTCCAGGTCCACGGATGCCTGAGAAGAAGCGTCAGTGGGCATATGAGCTGTCCAAATGCATGACATGTGGTGTATGTCTGGAAGCATGCCCGAACGTCAATGAGAAAACAGACTTTATCGGTCCAGCAGCACTGTCCCAAGTGCGTCTGTTCAACGCTCACCCAACAGGGGAGATGAACGCTGACGATCGTCTGGAAGCATTGATGGAAGACGGAGGCATTGAGGGCTGTGGTAACTCACAGAACTGTGTGCAATCCTGTCCAAAAGGCATTCCACTGACAACCTCCATTGCCGAAATGAACAAACAAACGACCAAGCATATGTTCAAACGCTGGTTGGGTGTATAATCTCGTCATAACATGTGCAGAAGTGTAATCTGCAACTTAGAAGAAGTCGTGATCCCGTGCAGCAACATGCCGGAGATCCCGGCTTCTTTTTGTAATGAAGCAGAGGAACAGGGCTATCCATGCAGAATATGGTATACTAAGGGGATGGATTAAGAGCGTAGAAGGAGGGGGAGATATGGCAGAGACACCGCGTCAGGGTAGCAACAACTCGCCGTCCCAGCGCTCGCACAAAGCACCAGGTGCAGAAGAGTCTGTGTTTCCTGGAGAGGAAAAGGATCATGATCCCTCTCGCCGAAGTTTCTTATTGCGCATGGTTTTGATGACAGCGGGTGCCAGTTTGCTCACAGGAGGCTATGCCTGGCTTTGGGAGCCGCGTCGTCTGGAAATCAAGCAAATGGAGCTGAAACTTCCAAAGTTTCCAAAGGCATTTGACGGTTTGCGTGTAGTTCAGTTCAGCGATGCCCATCTTGGTTTTCATACCGGGGTGAAAGAGATGAAGAAGCTGGCAGCAACGATTGAGGAGCAGCAACCGGACTTGATTTGTTTCACCGGAGACATCGTCGAGAGGGAAGCAGAGCCGATGCGTGAATGTATTCCGGCACTCGCCTCCATGCAAGCGAAGTATGGCAAATTTGCTGTTTTGGGGAATCATGATTATCGGGGCGGACAACAGAATGAAGTGACAACCATGTTCCGTGAAGCCGGATTCACTTTGTTACGGAACGAACATGTGGTGATTGAACTAGGTGGAGAACGTCTGGCCATAACTGGTCTGGATGACGCACTTACAGGCAGGCCCGATCCTGCCCAAGCCATCAAGGGATTGGATCATGATGTGTGGAAATTGTTACTTATGCATGAACCGGATTATGCCGACATTGCCACTCCCTATGGTTTCGGATTACAGCTTTCCGGTCATAGCCATGGTGGACAGGTACGTTTTCCCTGGGTCGGGGCACTCACAACTCCGCGAGGTTCACACAAGTATGTTCAAGGGTTGTATTATACGGATGTCCAAGGGGTATATTACACCACCCAGACACAGATGCCCGTGTATGTGAATCGTGGTTTTGGCATGACTCAACTGCCCATTCGTTTTCTGTGCAGACCAGAGTTAACGGTGTTTGAGCTTAAAGGATTAACCACATAAAAGGAATATGAGATCATATTAGTTCAACTAAACTTTTTACACGAGAACGGAGAGGACAGAAATAACGTGAAGAAGCGAAGTGTTCGCCTAAAAGCTTTCTGAAAGAAAGCTACATCGGAAGCATACGCTATCTCCGGATTTTCCCTTTGAAGAAGGGAATCAAAAAAATCTGGGGATAACAGCGATCGGAAGGTTATTCTGTCATCGGAGTGGCAAGTGTAAACGTACAACAGTGAACGATTCAACATGAATGGAGGTTATCCAGATGGAACGAATTGCGATTGTATCCGACATTCATGGCAACATGACTGCCTGGGAAGCAGTGTTAGAAGATATCCGAAGTCGTGGCGTGGAGCGAATCTTTTGTCTTGGTGACCTCGTGGGCAAGGGACCAGAACCGGTACAGGTTGTGGATCAGGTGAGAGCGACGTGCGAACTTGTCATCCGTGGCAATTGGGATGAACTGGTTGCGGTTAACCAGGACAACGAGAATTTCACGTGGCAAGCAGAACGGCTGGGTGAGGAACGATTGGCATACTTGGCGGGCCTACCCTTCAGTCATCAATTTCAACTGAGCGGTCGCATTATCCGTCTGGTCCATGCTTCACCTCAAAGTGTATACCATCGTGTACAACCGTGGGACGCGGTGGAAAAGAGGTGGGCAATGTTTGATCCTCCAGCCGATGAGTCTGAGCAAAGTGTTGCAGACGTTGTAGGTTATGGGGATGTGCATAACGCATACTTGCAGTATATGAACGGCAAGTTACTGTTTAATGCAGGCAGTGTTGGTAATCCACTCGATCTTCCCCAGGCTTCCTACTGTATTCTGGAGGGTGAAGACAGCAACGATAATAATACCCCGTTCAATGTTCAATTTGTGCGAGTGCCTTATGATATTGAGCGAGAAGTACAGGTTGCACAGTCGGCGGATGTTCCTGCATTGGATTTCTATATTCGTGAGATTCGTACGGGTATCTATCGCGGGCTGCAGGAGTAGTCAGCATCTGGGCCTTTTAGCGTGAGTAATTGCTTGATGCAATATATTAAAATGCGAAAACTAAAGTTCGTGGATCAGTTCAAATGGTATTACGCCGGATCACCTTCAGAGCATGCTTGTCTTACCGGACTCAAGCCCGTTAGGCAAAAGGAGCGATTGTCATGCTTACCCGAAAAATGCTGGTTCAAGGTCTGCCGGCTTTGTGGACAGAGCGTCTTGTCCTGCGATCATTACGTCAAAGTGATTACAGCACATTATCGGAACTCTTTTCCGATCCTCAAGTCATAAGATATGTGAATAGGGGAAGCCAGCCCACGCCGATCAGGGCAAGACGGTTATTGAACCAGATACGGAGCAGCAGCGCCAAGCTGGATTCGTTACATTATGGGATCTGCTGGAGAGGCAAGGAACAGGTGATTGGGATCACCTCATTCCAGCACTGGAATGATCAGAATGGTACCGCACAGATTGGCTACATCCTGAACAGGTCCTGTTGGGGCATGGGTGTGGCTACCGAGGCGGTACAGCGGCTGCTGCAGTTTGGATTTGACGATCTTCATCTGGGGAGGGTGGAAGCGCGTTGTTATGAGGCCAATGTATCTTCACAACGGGTGCTAAGCAAAATAGGGATGTCCTATGAGCGGAGTCTTCCCTCGTTCGGACTGCATGATGAGGATGACGAGGGATCAGAATCCCTGATGGATGTTAAAGTGTACAGTATGTACCGGGAACAATACTTACGCCCGCTTCAGGAAAAAGACCTGCAAACCCTGGTATCTGACAAGCCGCAATGACATAGAGTAAGAGTAGTCAAACGTGAATGAACGAAATTCAATCATTTGTTACACAATTGAAATATAGCTGCAATTGAACTCTAACAGACAGGGGGTAAACTTATCTCATGACCCCCTTTTTGATAATAGATAATGCTGTTGGGACCCGCGCGAGCGGGTTCATTTTTTTTGTCCATATAAGTTAACTTGTGGAATATTTACACTGGCCACTCCGATGACAGAATAACCTTCCGATCGCTGTTATCCCCGGATTTTTTGATTCCCTTTTGAAAAGGGGCAAATCCGGGGATAGCGTATTCTTCCGATGCAGCTTTCTTTCAGAAAGCTTTTAGGCGACCGCTTCGCTTCTTCAAGTTATTTCTGTCCTCTCCGTTATCGTGTAAATGTTCAGTTTAACTTATATAATATTTTAATTTAGAATTAAACCTAAACCCCCACAACGTGAACAAGCGCGCTGTGGGGGTTTCTATGTGACTTATATTTTTTACAGTGGTACAACCTGCATCTGTTTCTGCTTGAAGTATACCCAGTCGGTGAATCCGATCTCCTTGAGACGTGTACGAACGTCGTCCAGCTCGTCTGCAACCCGCTGTGGTTTATGAGCGTCCGATCCAAATGTCACCTTCACCCCATAATGATGGGCCCGTTCCAGAATGGCATCTGACGGGTACCATCCACCACTAAGTTTGGTTTTGCCTGAAGTGTTAATTTCGATCGCTACATTGGATTCTGCAATGACCTGCAACGTTTCATCAATGGCCTGATCAGCGATAATTTCGGAGAAAGGTGGATAGTTTCCTTTCATCGCATCAATGTGTCCAAGAATCTGGAACATACCGCTGCGAGCCGATTGCCGGATTAATGAATAATAGCTTTCTTTCACTTCAACTTTGCGAGCAGCGCTCAGTCCGTTCCACCGGGTTTTGTTGAAGATGCTCACATCCTCGGTATGATGAACCGAACCAATAATATAGTCAAAAGGATACTGTCCCAGTGTGGTACGGTACAATTCTGCATGAGCAGGGAAGTAGTCGGATTCAATGCCGAGCAGTACATCGATTGTACCAGCGTACTCTTCTTTCAGAGCAAGGACTTCTTCCACATAATGCTGCAATTCCGATTTGCCCATTGCGATTCGTGGAAATGCCTGCTCAAGCTCACTGCCAAAGTATGGCGTATGATCCGAGATCCCGATGGCCTGAAGCCCTGTCTTAATACCTGCCTCTATATAATCGCGGATGTTGCCGTCTGCGTGACCACAACGAAAATGATGGGTATGAAGATCAAATTTCATATGGAATCCTTCCTTTCTCATGGCTCATTGTCATTCTGAACTGATGAATTGGGTTTCCGGCATGCCTTTGAGATCACTTATAAATTGCTGCATCGCTGAATTGAGGTACCGACTGGACTTATAGATGACACCAACAGGGTGACTGACCTCCAGCTCACTTAAGGGTATCATACGCAATGTACCTTGACGCAACTCATGCGCAACAGATTGTTTGGAGATGACAGCTGCTCCGAGATCAATCTCGACCATCCGTTTCACTTCTTCGCTGCTCGACAACTCCATTACAATATTAGGTTCAATATTATGTTTCTTGAAGATGGTTTCTGTAAACCTTCGTCCTACTGTATCAGGGGACAACAGAATCAATGGTGTACTGCGGAGCACATCCACTGCAGCATGTTTTTTCTTTGCCAGCGGATGAGAAGGAGATACCACGAGTTCAAATGTGTCATAGTACAGCACAGATGTATTCAGATTGGGATTACGCTCCGTGAGATAACCGATACCAATATCAACCAAACCATTTTCGACCTGGGTATAGATCTGTGATGAAGGAAGGGATTGGATACTGGTTTTGATCAGCGGGAATTGATCTTGGAAATAGGATAATACCCTTGGCAAGATCTGAATAGCAATGGAAGTCGTTGTGCCTAACACGATACGTCCCTGAGGCGTTTCATCGAGATCGGACAATTTTTGTTTCAACTCATCAACGATGTCGAGCATCCGTTCAGCGTGCTCCAGAAATACCTGTCCACGGTCTGTCAGGGTAACGGGTTGGTTACGATCCACAAGAACGGTGCTGAATTCGTCCTCCAGACTTTTGATCTGGGCCGAGACGGCAGGCTGGGTCAGGTTCAGAAGTTCTCCCGCTTTGCGGAAGCTCATCGTTTTGGAAATGGTAATTAGTGTCTCCAGTTGGCTTATGTTCATAGGTGACCTCCTTGCAGGCAAAGTATCTTAATTATGTAGTGTTTGGCGAGATGTAATCCCGTAACTGGTTATTGTTCCGTTATCTTAAATTATAGGTGATTCAGGACAGCAGAGCAATGAAGGTAATTGTCAGGATCAAAAGTAGTTCAAGAGACTGTGAAAAAAACGTGAATACAAGAATTTGATTTTTTTAAGAGTAGTGAGAAGCAGTAATAAAGTCCTAAATGCCTTTTGCCACGCACAATGAATGAAAATCTTTCTTCAAAAGAAGTAAAAAGCTCTGTTTATTCGCTAGAATCAGCTATAAACATTTGCCCCAAGGATGACGATAAATTATAGTACACATGATTTAACGAATTCTTAATGAATTCTTGTACGTGATAAAGTATAATAAATTTAATGAATATGGGACTTTTGGTGTGTGACCAATAACCCAGTGTGAGGGGGACATAGATAGTGAAAGCGGAAGTGATTAATCCTTTCCTGGAATCGGCACGGAACGTATTTGAACAGCTCATCCAGGTTTCGCCTTCCACCGGGAGTCTTGGCGTGAAAAATGTAGAGTACATTGCAGACCATGTCTGGATCGTGATCGGAATGACCGGACAACTTAGCGGAAACATTGTATTTGGAATCAATGAACAAGTTGCATTGAAAATTGTATCTGCGATGATGGGCGGTTTTGTCATTACAGAAATGGATGAAATGAGCAAAAGTGCGATTTCGGAACTGGGTAATATGATCAGTGGTAATGCCAGCACCATCCTCTCGAACCAGGGTGTTGTGGTCGATATTACACCTCCACAAGTGATGAAGTCTGAACATCTGACTACATTTAGTGCAACGAAAGCACTGAGCATTCCTTTGCTGATGGACGGCATAGGTGAGATGGATATTCAGGTCATGATCTCGTAGAATAGAACCATACGCCTCAAGTGGCAATATGTGTTCAATACGGGAGGACATCGGGTATGCTGAAAGATCAGGTAGTGTTTATTACAGGGGCATCGAGTGGTATCGGTGCGCTTTGTGCGCAGATGCTGATAGAAGAAGGAGCCATCCCGATTCTGGCTGCCCGTTCACGGGACAAGCTGGAAGAGATTGGTGCCTCGCTGAAAGGGCAGCATGAATTACTCACACTTGATGTTACGGATAGTGAGCAGGTTCAGGCAGCTGTGGATGCGATATTGCATAAATACGGACGAATCGACATTTTGCTGAACAACGCAGGTTACGGGAAATTCGCTGCTATGACGGACATGTCTGTACAGGAATTCGATGAGATGATGGACGTCAATTACATGGGCATTGTCCGCTGTACCAAAGCAGTGCTGCCACAGATGCTGGAACGGGGTAGAGGACAGATTGTGAATGTGGCTTCTATGGCCGGCAAAATCGGTACGGCCAAATCCGCTTCCTATACGGCTACGAAACATGCTGTACTCGGATTTAGTAACGCGCTGCGTCAGGAGCTCCGCAAGACAGGAGTCCTGGTGACAACGATTAATCCAGGTCCAATTGATACACCATTTTTTCATCGGGCTGACCCTTCTGGCAATTATGTGAATAATGTACGCTGGATGATGTTGAACCCGGAAGACGTTGCGGGTCATATGATTCGGGCGATGAAAAAGCGCAAGGAAGAAGTCAATCTGCCAAGACTTGCTTCTGCTGGCATATGGCTGTACCAGCTATTCCCACGTCTTGCAGATCGATTGTCGCACGGTGTAATGAATCAGAAGTAAATGTGATACGAGGCATCATATACGGGATGAAAGAAAGGCTCCGCCGAGGGGCTTTTCTTTTTTTTTGCGTGTATATATACAATTCTGGAATAAGATTTGGTACACGGGCTTTTTTCGCATATAATGAAAGGTAATGTGATGACAGGCTTCGGTTATATCCGTACAAGCAACTTATATGTTCAACTAACATTTACACAATAACGGAGAGGACAGAAATAACCTGAAGAAGCGAAGCTAAAAGCTTTCTGAAAGAAAGCTGCATCGGAAGCATATGCTTCACCTTTATCAACGGATTTTTCCTTTTAAAAAAGGAATCAAAAAAATCTGGGGATAACAGTGATCGGAAGGTTGTTCTGTTCTCGAAGTGTCAGTGTAAATAGTGATTAGTTGAACTTATATAACATCAAAATGAATAAATTAAAAGGATGGACATACATGACGAATCAAACATTTGCTTCAATTGGCGTGGAACAGGATCTGGAGGCCGTTTTGGCGAAATATGGCATTAACGAGCCTTCACCTGTACAGGCTCAGACGATCCCGGTTATTTTGGAAGGCCGAGATGTCGTATCCAAATCCCAGACGGGAACAGGAAAAACGCTGGCATATCTGCTGCCATTGTTACAATCCATCAAAATGGATATCAAAGGTACGCAGAAACTCATTATTGCACCTACGCAAGAGCTGGCGATGCAAATTGTACGTGAAGCACAGCGTTATGCGGAAGAACGCAAGATCGGCGTATTGGGTCTGATTGGTGGCGCAGCGGCTAAACGTCAGATCGAGAAGCTGCGTGAGCATCCACAATTGGTTGTAGGCACACCGGGGCGATTGAAGGAATTGATTACACTCAAAAAACTGAAAATGCACAACGTCTCTACGATTGTTATCGATGAAGCAGACCAAGTGTTCCAACTTGGCGGCGTAAGTGACGTGAACTTTGTACTTAAGAGCGCATTGCGGGACCGTCAGCTGATCTTCCTGTCAGCAACCATTGATGAGCATACGGCTGCACTCGCGAAGCGTGAGATGAAAGAGCCTGTTCAGATCGGAATTGAACCGGATCGAGCTACGGCTGCGGGCTTGGAGCATTATTATTTTGTAGAAGAAAACCGTAACAAAATTGATATGCTGCGTCGTCTGGTAAGGCAGTACAATCCGGATCGGGCAATCGTATTTGTGAATGCAACTGAGGATATTGGTGAAGTTGAAGCAAAAATGAATCATCTGGGCTTGTCCGCTGCTGCGCTGTATGGGGATGCTGACAAAGTAACCCGCAGTAACGTATTGTCTGCCTTCCGTAATGGCAAACTGCAATTGCTGATTGCCAGCGAAGTCGCTGCCAGAGGTCTGGATATCGAAGGATTGCCAATGGTCATTAACTATGACCCTGCATTTGACTCGGAGCACTATGTTCACCGTGCAGGTCGTACAGGCCGGATGGGACGTTCGGGTACCGTACTGTCCATTGTGGACGAAACACAGATCTTTATTATGCGTAAATTCGCACGTGAACTCGGAATCGAACTGTCAGAACGTGTACTCTTTGGCGGTAAAGTACTGGAGGCTGACCCGCGTCCGGACACGCGACCTGAGGGACATTCTTTCTCCAGAAAACCAGGGCAATCCAGAGATCGCAAACCAGGTCAGGGCAATCGTAATGGGGGAACCAGAGCTACAATCTCCAATTCGCGTCCAGCAGGTAGCAAACCAACGGGCAATACAGGCCGCACGGAGCGCGACCAGGATCGTAAAAACAAGGGAGCACCCAAGTGGAGTAAAGACAAAACGCCACGCTCCGAAGAATAGAATCTGACGAAAGGGGTGCAGGGATAGATGGAAAACGTTCAATCACCTGTTCTGCAAATCAGCGGGCTAAGCGGAGGTTATAGTGCCAAACGACCGGTCCTTCACGGCATCGATCTGGAAGTCGGACGTGGAGAGATGGTCGGTCTAATCGGCTTAAACGGTGCTGGCAAAAGTACAACGATGAAACATATCCTCGGCCTGATGACACCTCAACAGGGCGAAGTACGAGTGATGGGCAAGAAGCGGGACGAGGATGAGCAGATCTACCAATCGGCCATGGCATTTGTACCGGAATCACCTGAACTATATGATGAGATGACGGTGATGGAACATCTGGAGTTTACGGCAAGAGCGTACAATGTGTCGGAGGCTGACTTCAAGCAACGTACGGAGAAACTGCTGGAACTGTTCCGTATGAATGAGAAAAGTACAAGTCTGTCGACTCACCTGTCCAAGGGGATGAGGCAAAAGGTCATGATCATGTGTGCTTTTGTGGCAGGACCACCACTGTACATCATTGATGAGCCTTTTCTGGGGTTGGACCCGTTGGGTATCCGTTCCTTGCTTGATTTTATGCTTGAGATGAAAGCTTCGGGATCATCGATTCTGCTCAGTTCACACATTCTGTCCACGATTGAAAATTACTGTGATCGTTTTATCGTTCTGCACCGTGGGCAGGTTATTGCTCAAGGGACGTTGAATGAATTGCGCTCCCAATTCGGGGAATCGGATGCCACGCTGGAGCACATGTTCTATTCCCTCGTACAAGGCAGGGATTGAGCATGGATCTCAAGCTGCTATGGAAGCAAAGACGCACAGGATTCTGGAATGAAATTCTTCCTTATCTGGGATATGTCATCCAGAGCGGTGTAGCTATGGTCTTTTTATTTCTTGTCATTGCGTTCTCCGCCTGGTATACATCGTTTGTTCAGAACATTCCCGCAGAATTCCCGATTCGCTGGATTGCATTGGTGCTGCTGGCGCCACTGGTGCTGTTTAGCAGTTATCGTACATATCTGCTTCCGGCAGATATTGTGTTCCTGCGCCCACAGGAATACCGGATGCAGGAATATTTGAAGAACAGCTTTGCCCGGGGCATCATCTATAAAAGTCTGGGCTTGTTACTTGTGTTTGTTACATTGTGGCCCCTCTATGTCAGAGCAGATCTGGATGCACGGCCATTTGGCTGGTTCATCGTGTTCCTGCTGCTGTGGAAAGGGTTGTCCAGTTATGGAGCATGGCAAGAGCTAAGAATGGTTCAGGTTGGCGCGGCAAGAGGATACCGTCTCTTGCGATGGGCACTGGCTGTGCTGGCGGTTGGCGCCTGGTTGTGGCAACCACCGCAGCGGAGCGTATGGTTCCTGTTGTTGCTGGCTGTTGTCTATATCGTCGCCTTGCGTATACCGGTGAAACATCGGGTGGCGTGGGAACGACTGATTCAGGTCGAGCAGGGGCAGGCTGGCAGAGTCATGAGGACGCTCGGCTGGTTTGTGGATGTGCCTTCATCGGGACAAAAAGTAAGTTCTCGTCGCTGGCTTAGCAAATGGGGGAACGCTCTTCCCTGGAATGCGGGGAAAGCTTACCGTTACCTGATAACCAAAACGTTTATTCGAACCGAAGTGTTCTCCATCGTGTTACGCCTAATTGTACTGGGCATGTTACTATCCTGGTGGACAGCAGGCAGCTACTTTGGTATAGGCGTTTATCTGTTTTTCCTGTTGCTTGCAGGTGTACAACTTGGTGCGCTGCGTCGCAGTCATAGTGAATCGTTCTGGATCATGATCTATCCGATCTCGGGAGAGAGTCGTCGTTCTCAGGTATTGGGATTCATATTCCATCTACATGCACTGGCTGCATTGCTCATGTGGCTGCCTATGCTGGCTGCCGGAGCGAGTGGACTGACTGTCACCGGGGTAGCACTTATTTTGGGGATACTGATGATTGTGATCATGCGCCGTTCGCAAGGCAACAAGTGGTTGAAGGAAGAAGAAGACGAGTAAACGATTAATCGTACCTACGTACCTCTGGCCAGCCCAGATGTTCGAGTTGTACGGTGATCATTATTATTCAACCAACAAAGACGGGTATTCCGAGCTGTGTCCCGGAATACCCGTCTTCATGTTGTGCTCAGATCACTTGATTCCCGCGCATGCTGTGTGTATTTAGTACTAACAGAGGAATGATTTCGTGATAATGACGAGCAAGATGAACAGAACGAGAATGGCACCTGTATTCGTAAATCCTCCGTAACCGCCGCATCCATAACCGCCTCTTGTATCTTCAACTCCAGACATGGTCATTCCCCTTTCAAGTGGTTGTTTGGCACGCCCTTGCGTACATCGTATATTATGTGCCGTGGGGGTAGGCTGATTGGGCCGATGCCCGGTAAAGCTAGAAATTAAAGCTTTTGGGCAGCTGTCCGGGTGAGGTAGTGATATCTGCGAATTGTAAAACACAAAAAGAACCCTCTGTATACCTGGAGACTTGCAACGTCACCGGTATACAGAGAGTTCTTATATCATTCAGGGTTCAGGTCTGTATTAACTAAGTCGTCCGCAGATCCTGAACTCCACGATAGATGGTTTCATACAGATCTTCCAATCCGGATTCTTCAATACAGGAGAAGGCGATTCGCAGATCCGATTCACCCAGCGCGATTGTACCTACACCATATTGGTGCAGCAAATGGCTTCGAAGTTCTTCAGCGCCAACTTCTTTCAGCTTCAGGCACATGAAGTAACCGGAGTTGAACGGATAATAGTCCCAAGCATCTTCATACTTGCCACTATCGAGAATAGCTTTTACCTTATTGGCGCGGCGTTTCATAATCTCGAACTTCTCCTGTTTCTGTGCTTCAAACTCCGGTGCTTTGAGCGCATCCAGTACAAAAGTCTGGGAAGGATGCGGGCCACTGGAGATCGTTGCCCGGATAATACCGAGTGTTTTTTGTTCCAATGCATGCAGAACGGCTGCATCTTCATGGGCATACGTAATGAATCCAACGCGGAAGCCCCATACGAACTCTTCCTTGGTTGCACCATCCACTTTTACGGTCAACACACGTGGATGAATGTTGGCAAGTTTGCCAAACAGGGATTCATGAATGGAATCTTCGAAGAACAGCCCAAAGTACGCATCATCTGTTACAGCAACCACGTTAACGCCAGCTTCAGCTGCCTGACGAATCGTGTTTACAATTGCATCTGCTTCTTCGGCTCCAGGCGTATAACCTGTAGGGTTATTCGGGAAGTTGAGCAGAACGATCGCTTTACCTTTGTCCTTTTGATCAAGCAAAGCCTGAAGCAGACCTTCACTGTTGAAGTTCAACTGATCATCGAACAGGGGGTAATGAACCAACTGGCCATGACGACGAATGCCGAAGGTCAGCTCGTAATTTTCCCAGTTTTTATCCGGATATATGACAGCGTCCCCTTCATCGGCGAACAGGTCGGCTACGATACTTAGTCCATGGGTTAATGCATTGGTTACAATCGGATTGCCAAACGTTTTGCCTTCGAGGGAAGGTGTTTCCTTCAGCATCTTGTCTCTCCAGACGGTCCGCAGTTCAGGTTTGCCTGCTGGTGGAGCGTAAGGATACAGATCCTTAGGCTGGAATGCTGACAGCTTCTCCTGAATAATCTGAAGATGCATCGGCACACCACCCTCCAGGGCGATACCAATCGTGGCATTATGGGTCTTGGCCAAGCTTGCTGCTTCAGCAGATTGACTCAATATCCCCTCTTTAGGAAAATAAATTTCTTTGCCAAGCTGTGACAGCATGGAGTAGACGTGACTGCTGCCTGTCTGAATACTTTCGTTCAACTGTTCAGCCAGTGGATTCATTCTTTTCATCCTTCCAAGTCTTTGTGATTCAACTGCCTAACATTATATCACCTTGACATGCCCCCGTCACGGAAATTACGCAATATGACAGCTATATCGCTTTACTGCGTTGTTGCAGCAGAGTTTATTGCTAATGAAATGGACAGTATTTCCGCATCATTTCAGCCGTTTCAGCATCTCTTCCTTCATTGCGCTGTTCCAACTGACCACTGAGATGATCGAATCGTTCACTGGAGAGGTTTTGTCCAAATTTAAACTTGGCGCTGATCCGTTCTGGAATAATTCGGACTACGGCTACAGCTTTGAGGTTGCCTGTGTAACGCGAGTCAGTAGCATCAATGGGGACATATCCCCCTTGCGGCTGGAGTTTTTCCATGAATCGTTGCAGTACCTTGCCTTTAATGCCGAGATCTTTGATCGGTTCAGCCTGACCAAAGGCCATAACACTCTTGAAGAATGAAGTCGCCGGACAAGCCAGCTCGGGATCACTGAAATAGGAGGGAATCAGGGAGAACTCTTCAGCTACCGTGAAACTGACCGAGGAATCCTGTTTGATCTGTTTCATCTTCTCTCCAGCCAGACTGCCGTGGAAGTAAAAGCAACCGTCCATATATACGAAATTCAGCGGTGTAACCCGTGGTTGTCCGTCCGGACTGACCGTTCCCAGAAACCCGAAGGAGCACTGATCCAGAAATGCCGTAATCTCTTGTTCTTCATCTACTGTGAATTCTTTCCGTCTCATGTGTATTCCCCCATCATTGAATGTATAATAGAACGCCATATCTTATGCATAACAATAGTTCATACATTGACAATGAAATAGATCCAATTTAGATTCACTTTAGTAGGCCAATTGGTCAGGATCACATAATGAAGACGAATGAAGAGAGGTGTACGATGGAATTGTGGCTGCCGATGGATACCTATGAACTTCAGCATCGATACAAGTATGAGGCATTGTACCATGCGTTACGTGATGCCATTCATGCAGGCACATTGGTGGGAGGCACGAGACTTCCTTCCACCCGTGAGTTGGCTAGGCAATATGAGATGTCACGTGGTTCGGTAGCTCAGGTATACGACATGCTGCTTGCGGATGGTTATGTCCATGCACATCGGGGAAGAGGTACCTTTGTGACCGAAACATTATCCACTCAGGAAAATGAAAAACAGGAAGCCGTTCTCAGGCTGTCTGCCTGGGGCGAACGAGTGCAGAGGTTGAATACGCAACATGAAGTTCTGCGGACTCAGATGTCCTCACCGAACCCGTCCATTATTAATTTCCAAATGCAGCGCATGCCTGCTGAACATTTCCCGTTAGGGGAGTGGAAGAGTGCACTCGCTGCGGTCCATCGCAGTGGTTGGCGAGAATCAAGCGGTGCAGCCGGTGATCCGGAGTTGCGTGAGGCCATCGCCTCCCATCTCAGATGGACACGTGGTATCCAGGCTGAACCCTCTCAGATTGTATTGTTCAGTGGTTCAATGCAAGGCATCACCTTGTTATCTCAACTGCTGATTACGGAGAATACATCAGTGGTGTTGGAGAATCCCGGGTATCCGGGCATTGCCCATGCCGTCAAGTCCTGTGGTGGGCATATCATCCCGGCAGAGGTGGATGCCGCAGGCATTATTCCTCAGTCTTGGGAGGCACAGACGTTATTTGTCACCCCTACCCGGCAGTTTCCAACAGGGGCCGTGCTGGGATTGGACAGAAGACGTGCCTTGCTTGCGTGGGCCTCAAAGCGGAATGCGGTCATCATTGAAGATGATTATGACAGTGAATTCCGATGGGGTGGAAGACCAATTGAACCCCTCAAAGTGCTTGATCGTGAACAGCGCGTCATCTATATCGGTTCATTCTCACAAACGATGGTTGCTTCGTTCCGACTCGGCTATGCCGTGCTGCCGCCTGGCCTGGTAGAACCTCTCCTTGCTGCCAAGGCGCTTTATGAACCGGTACCTCCTGCGCTGTTAGAGCAGCGTGCACTGGCGAAATTTATGACCAGAGGAGGTTACCTGAGGCACTTACGGCGGTTAACCCGGTTATACGGGGAACGGCATGATTTTTTTGTCCGAGAGATGGAACTACAGTTGCCGGAAGCATTCGAGATGCAGCTTGGTGATGCAGGACTGCATATCTATGCTACCTGGAATGGCGATGTGGGCAGTTATCAGCGGTTTAAAAAGCTCGCTCAGGAGGATGGCATACTGTTTCGTGATGCAGAGCGATATTGGCTGACTTCAGCTCATCCGGCGGCCTGTTTTGCTTTTGCACATCTGGAGAAAAAAGAGATGACAGAGGGAATCCGGCGAATGCGGCTAGCCTGGGAGAAGTGCACATTTTCGTTTCGGTGAATTCCGCTGTATAATGGGATAAGACATTTCGCTCCTGTATGAGTAGAGATCATATATAGCAAGTTGGATTGAATGATGCTAGATGCTGAAATACATATGGCCTTGATTGAAGATGTGAGATTCAGATCAGAATGATGCCATATGCAGAGAGATTAACTATCAAGGGGGAGTGGCGACATGCTGCAGGCATCGCCGTCATCATTTGTTATTTTGCCCGCTGTCGCCAAAATTGTCTGTGAACCGGGCTGGAAGTGGCAGAAACGGGAAAAACCGATGCAAAACTATGATTTATTTTATGTATGGAGTGGTGAAGGAACGCTTGTACTGAATGACCAGTCGTATGAAGTTGGCAAGGGCAGTTGTTTTTTGTTCAGGCCAGGCGATCATCCTACTGCAACACATAATAAGCAAAAACCGTTGGTTCTTACGTATATTCATTTTGATGTGGACGTGCCTGTTGCTGATGTTCCCCAGTCCTATCGCGAGGTACAGGAAACGGTGGAGTTTGAGCATCTGCTGGCACGTTATGTAAGACTGTTCTTATCGGATGTGTACGGACGTGATGAAGAGAGTCGATTGATTCTGAAGCAGTTGATGATTCATTTGCTGCGCGCTGATACGGAAGAACCTGTGGAGAAAAAGGTAAGCAACCAGTTGTCCGATGTGATCCAGGAGGTCGCCAATTATGTGCGTCAGCATCCGGGGATTACACATCGGGTGGAAGATCTGGCTGCCCGGGCTGGCTTGTCGCCCCGATATTTCTCCATCAAGTTCAAGGAACTGGTGGGATCTTCAGTGCAATCTTATATTATCCGCATGCGTATTGAACGGGCTGAACATCTGCTGGTGCATACCGGCATGAATGTGACCGAAGTGGCGGATGCTCTGGGGTACCGGGATATTTTCTTCTTCAGTCGTCAGTTCAAGCAATATACCGGCAAAAGCCCGTCCGAGATTCGTTAAAATTCGGATGAGAAAAACAGGAAACCGTTTCAAGTCTGGAACGCAAGGGTAATGATCTAGCATTCCAGATGACCAAAAGGGGGAACTTGTGATGAACGGAAAACGTCGGGTCCGCAACCGGGGATGCTCTACGAAGGGATGCAATATTTTCCGGAACCGTCTGCGTCGCTTCAAACCGGCAGAGGACTTGCAAGATGTGTGGTTTTGAGGAGAACTCAGCAGACCAATAACGACGGAGCGAAGCTTCGTATTGCATGTATACATGGATGAATATGAATGCATAAAGAGGATGGCGCAATACCTGGTTACAGGTGCTGCGCCATCCTCTTTATTTGCGTAGGGACTCTTTAGTTCTTCGGTTTCAAACGACCAAGCAATGCGCCCATTTTGACCGAATCGCCTGGCTGTAAGCCCGGGTTTGGTTCGAATGTGCCACTCTGCGTCAGCAGAACAACGGTGGAACCGAATTCAAAATAGGCCAGATCATCGCCCTGTGCCCAGGTACTTGTGTCCGTATCAGCATATTGTATGCTACTCACGTTCATCGCACCTACTTTGACAACCGCCACTTCACCGTAATCGTGTGCGATATACGTAATGAGCCGTTCGTTTCGACTAAGCACGGATCTCATATGGGTCAGGCCAAAATCATTCACGGGATAAACTTTGCCCTTGATGTGTTCGCTCTCTATTTTGCGGCCGCTGACAGGTGCATGAATGCGGTGATAGTCGCGAGGGCTGAGATAGAGGACGAACCCGTACCCGTGCTTGTACTTCTCCAGATGGGGAGAATGGTTTAATAGTTCAGCAAGTGTATAATTTTGTCCCTTAACATTCAGGAGTGTCCCTGCAGATATTGGACCGGCTGCCGTAATCTTGGCATCTACCGGGCTGATCAGTGCATGCTCTGAAAGTTCCAACGGGCGCATGCCCGGCTTTAATTTGCGGGTAAAGAAATCGTTCAGTGAACGGTATTCCTTCCAGTCTTTCTCGGCCTCCTGAACAGGGATGTCGTAGGTCCGGACAAAATAAGGGATAAATGCCTTACTTCCCCGGCTTTTGGAGAAGGCTCCCACGGTCCGCGAGATCCATTTGCGCGAAGAAAGCTCAGTCATTAATCGCAACAGCGTTTTTGCCATGAATATCCCCCTTAGGGTTAATGCGAACTTCAAGGCCGGCAAGACCGGCCGTTCTGCATAATATTGACACAGAATGCACACGAAATCAATATAGTCTCCTATCGTATGTCTGCGGTTGTCTCGGAATCCTCGAATTCTGTTCCAATAGAAGGCGGCCATAGGCCATCGGTTTGCTGTACGTTGCCCTCCAGTGTTCCGACATTCCCGCCTTGCGAAAACCGTAACGCTGATCTCGTCCATTGCATTCAATAAAATAGATCTGGCCGCTGCGTGTTATCCCGAGATCAAGGCCCAGATCAGCCAGATGTGGCAGACTGGCTGCCAGGGTCTGGGCAATTCGAAGTGCAACGAGTCCGATTCTGTATTCCAATCGAGCCAGGTCGAAGCCAGATTCTCCTAATCCAAGGGCCTCCGCGAGCTTCATGACTTTACCGCCCTGGGCGATATTGGTGACAAACGTATGGGCAGGAGCCGCTTTGGCAAACATGCCTGTTATTCCCCAAAGACCATCGCTGCCACGTTGTACAGATACCCGCAAATCTACCGGCCTGCCCTCATAACGGACCAGTGGGATACGCTCTTCAATGAGGTAGGCATGGCGAAAGATCCTTCTTAGGGTGGCGGAAGGAAGCTGTCCTTTGCTCAATCTGAAGGTAGCCCACCCTTTGCGTGCAGCCTTCGTCTCACAGGTTAGTTTCCACTGTCCATCTCGCTCAAAGACTCGCATAATACCATGACCGATGCTACCGCTGCATGGTTTGATGACGAGGTCATCATATTGTTCCATCATATAGGCCAGAGACTCTGGCGTAGCTTTAACGGCATGGGGCAGGTGTTCTCGCAAGGCGAGGTCCTGATGAAGCATGTCATGAATGTGATCTTTACGGTACCGGTTGCGAACGTTGAATATCTGGATACCCTGTAACATCAGCTTGGTGATCTGATGCTGTTCGGTCCGGCGAAGCTGGAGTGATCGGTTATGAATGACGGAGGGCAGTGGCATGCGCTCACGAACATATCGGCCTTCTTTTTTTACATAGGCAAGACATGTTTTTTGATCCGAATTAATATCTTCCAGCCTCAAAAAGCAGGGGGTTAATCCATAACTGGCCGCTGCCTGTTCATAATTCGCGAGTGATTCCTGACCGGTCCTTCCGGCCGGTATCCCCCGGTACATGCGTGAATCGAACATAATGCCGATCGTTTCTTGGAGCATGACCGTTCCTCCTTCGATGTTATCGCGACCATGGATCGTCCATTCATGGAATGCCGGCCCGTCACCGCATGGCTCAGACATCGCGATAACGCAGACCGGTGTGAAAGATGCACTTCAGCGAGTTTTCAGACACGACCTAGACATAATATCCTATGACATGATTGGGACGGGGGCGTGGACAGCCGCCTTTCCTCTGCTGCCCTGACACGCCTATTTCCACGCAGATCATCGAACCTTCCTGTCTTGACGCCTGTACATTCGTGCTCTGGAATCCGCAAAAGTCATAAATGAAGTGGCAGATGCCCATATGGAAGCATATGATGCCGGAGACGAACGTTAGAGGAAGGAGCAAGCTGCATGAGTAAAAATGGCAAAAAGAAGGTTCCGACGCCGAAACTGCGGCATGTGAGCCCGAAATTCAAGGAATTGGAACTGACTGATCGCCGGGCAGACAAGATGAACTCAGGTTTCACTGTGAATAGGGAAGAACGCTTGAATACGAATAAAAGGGATTTGAGAGCTGTTCAGGAGTCGGAAGAATTTCTACTAGAATCAACGGAACTACCTGCTACAACGAACGAGCTGGAAGAGCTAGAGATCGAAGCCCAAATCAAGACGGACCACGTAGTGTCTGATAGCAAGGAAGTCGAGACACAAGATAGCGTGGAAAAGCAGATTCAGGTTAGCAGCGTGGCTCCGCTTGCTCTGGAAGAAGAGGAGGACATCAACAAGCAGGAGATAACAAGCAAGGACCGGCTGCAGATCCTCAACCAAAACCAGATGCCGGGTCATACCGGACACTACATCTACACGGATGACTTAAGTGAATTTGCTGTTACGGAGAGCAAGTTGGCTCCTTTCTCTGTGGATGCCTCCAAGCTGAAACCGGATGCGGTCGGCAGTGAAGCATTGCAGGATTATGCGGTGACCAGCATTCACATTGCAGACGGGGCCATTGTTTCGGCGAAACTTGCGGAAGCGTCTGTATCTGAGGAGCACCTGATTGACGGCGCTGTGTCTGGTCATAAAATACGAAATGCTTCTATTGCCGGTGAGAAAATCAGAGATGGCAGTATTACTTCTCAGAAGCTTGGCAACCAGGTCATCGATTCAGCCAAAATTGCCGACGGTTCCATCGGCACAAGACATCTCAGCCGCATGCTGATAACGGAAGAATTAATCAAGAATCATGCCGTAACTGGAGACAAGATCGCAATTAGCGGGGTGGATACAAGACATCTCTCTGGGGGAGCTGTGAATACCTCCAAACTGGCTGACGATGCAGTGACTACATCCAAAATTCGTGAAGCTGCTGTCACAGGCAGCAAAATCGAAGAACTATCCATCGACTCTCACCATATTCAGGCAGGTGCTGTTAAACAGATACATCTGGCAGAAGGGGCTGTTGGCCGTTCACAACTATCCAATGGCAGTATTGGAAGTGACCAGATTGAGGATGGGTCCATACAAACAAGACATTTAGCTGAGGGTTCACTAAGTGGAAGACATCTGCTGGACGGTTCAATCGGTTCAAGCCAGATTCGGCCTCATGCAGTTGGCAAGGAGCAGATTGGCAATGGGGAAGTGGGCAGTGAGCATTTGACGGAAGGTGCAGTAACGAGCAGCAAACTGGCAGACCAGTCTGTTGGAACAGCAAAGTTGCTGGAGCAGTCCATTACGGCCTCCAAGATTGCTGATCAGAGCATTATTTCTTCCAAAATTGCGGATGAAGCCGTACAGGGTAAACATCTTGCCAAAGGGTCCATTCGAGCAGAACACATTGCGAATCGGGGAATCACGCCGGTACATGTGGACAATTCCGCAATTCACTCCATTCATATTGCAAGTGGAAGCATCGAGGCAACTCATCTATCTGCCGGCAGTGTGTCCGAAGATGCTCTTGCAGACGACGTGGTGAGTGAGCGGCATCTTGCAGAGTCGGCCGTAGGTACGTATGAATTGCAGGATGGTGCCGTTACAGATGTTAAGCTCGCGGATGGAAGTGTGACAACGGAAAAGCTTGGAACGGCATCGGTTAGTAGCAGGGCGCTTGCCCCGGGAAGTGTCATATCCTCACATCTTGCAAGTGGTGGAGTCACAGGTACACATCTGGCTCCAGGCAGCGTGGGTTCCGAGGCCCTGAGACCTTATGCAGTGAAATCAGATCACCTGACAGAACATGCTGTAGGGGTACCTCATCTTCAACCAGGCAGTGTTGAAACGGATGCGATTGCACGGGCGGCAGTCACCACAGACAAATTGGCTCCTGGTAGTATAACTTCAGCCCAGCTGGCTGGCGGTTCCATTTTCCCGCCTCATCTAACAGATCATGCGGTTACCTCCCCCAAGCTCTCACCAGAGAGTGTTGCCACAGATAAACTGGCGGATTTTGCTGTCACTTCAGCTAAACTGGCAGACGGCAGCGTGACTTCGTCCAAAATTATGGCAGAAAGTATTAACGCCAAACATATTCCAGCAGGAACGATTCGCGGGTATCACTTGAAGCAGCACGCCGTTTCCCTGGAACATTTGTCGGAAGAAATACGCTCACCGGAATTATTTGCTGATGGCAGTATTACGGGCAACAAACTTCGGCACGGGTCCGTAAGTGCGGACCATTTGACAGCAGACTCGGTTTCCGGGACAGAACTGCAACAGGCTGCTGTAGGTAGCGAGCACTTGCAGCCATCCGTTATACAATCCGTCCATCTGGCTGAAGGCAGCGTGAAATCTGAACATTTGGGAACTCAAGTAGTAGGTTCACAGCATCTAAAGGCAGACACCATTCATGAGGAGCATATTGCTGAACAGGTGGTCACATCTCATCACTTGGCACCTGGATCTGTCGAAACAGACCATCTGGCGCCTTTATCCATTACAGCGGCACATCTTCAGCCAGGTTTGATCAGTGGTTTGCATCTTCAGGCAGAGTCGACAAGTGCTGTTCACCTGCAGCAAGGAGCGGTGCATTCCCGTCATATTCAAGATGGTGAGATTCTTCCTCATCATATCCATGAACGCAGTATCGGAACATCTCATCTGGAAGAAGAAGCGGTAAGTACGATTATTTTGCAGGATGAATCTGTAACACGCTCCAAACTAGCAACGGGTAGTGTGGATGGCAGCAGATTAGCCGCAGGAAGCGTATCGTCTACTCACATTGCCAACGAAAGTGTGCAAACCCGTCATATCCAAGAAGGAGCAATCCTTGCTGATCATATTCAAGAGTGCAGTATTGGCTCAATTCATCTGGATGAGGAGTCCGTGAGTGCGGTTCATTTGCAAAATGGATCTGTAACGAGTGCCAAACTGGCGGACGGCAGTATAAACGGCAGCAAGTTACTCGAAGGTACGGTATCGGGGATGCATATTGCATCCGAAAGCGTGCAATCCGAGCATATTCAGGCAGACGCCATTCATGCTGGACATATTCAGGAGCGCAGCATCGGCACAATCCATCTGGACGAGGAAGCAGTAAGTGCCATTCATCTGCAAAATGGGTCCGTCATCAGTGCCAAATTGGCCGACAGCAGTGTAACCGGCAGCAAGTTGCTCGAAGATGCGGTGTCGGGAATCCATATCGCATCCGAAAGTGTGCAATCCCGCCATATCCAGGAAGGAGCGATCCTTGCTGACCACATTCAGGAGCACAGCATCGGCATGTTGCACTTGGAAGAGGAGGCGGTAAATGCGATTCATCTGCAAAATGGATCTGTAACAAGTACCAAGTTGGCCGACGGCAGTGTAACTGGCAGCAAGTTGCTTGAAGGAGCAGTATCGGATATCCACATTGCAGACGATAGTGTGCAATCCCGTCATATTCAAGAGGGAACAATCCTTGCTAATCATATTCATGAGCGGAGCATTGGCACAGCACATTTGGAAGAGGAGTCGGTAAGTGCTATTCATTTGCAAAATGGATCGGTAACGAGTGCCAAACTGGCGGATAACAGTATAACGGGCAGCAAGTTACTTGAAGGTACGGTATCGGGGATTCATATTGCATCGGAAAGTGTGCAATCCGAGCATATTCAGGCAGGAGCCATTCAAGCTGATCATATTCAGGAGCGAAGCATAGGCACAACCCATCTGGAAGAGGAAGCAGTAAGTGCGATTCATCTGCAAAATGGGTCCGTAACAAGTGCCAAATTGGCTGACGGTAGCATTAGCGGCAGCAAATTGCTTGAAGATACTGTATTGGGGAGCCATATCGCATCGGAAAGTGTGCAAACTCGCCATATTCAGGCAGGAGCAATTCTTGCTGATCATATTCAGGAGCAGATCATTGGTACGTCCCATCTGGAGGAGGAAGCAATAAGTGCGGTTCATCTGCAAAATGGGTCCGTAACGAGTGCCAAACTGGCGGATGGCAGTGTGAGCAGTAGCAAACTGCTTGAAGATGCGGTGTCGGATGTCCATATTGCCAATGGAAGTGTGCAATCCCGTCATATCCAAGAGAGAGCCATACATGCTGACCATATTCAGGAGCGAAGCATTGGAATCTCCCACCTCAAAGCAGAATCGGTAAGTGCGATTCACCTGCACAATGGTTCCATAACAAGTGCCAAAATGGCTGACGGCAGTGTAAACGGTAATAAATTGCTTGAAGGTGCGGTATCGGCTAGCCACATCGCAGATAAAAGTGTGCAATCTCGTCATATTCAGGACGGAACCATTCTTGCTGATCATATTCAAGAACGCAGTATTCGCACAACCCATCTGGAAGAGGAAGCAGTAAGCGGGGTTCATCTGCAAAATGGGTCCGTGACCAGTGCCAAATTAGCCGATGGCAGCGTGAACGGCAGCAAACTGAGTGATCAGTGTATTACTTCCAATCACTTGAATGCAGGGATTGTAGGTCCAGCGCATTTGAGCGAAGAGATATGGAATGCGATTCGTCAATTCAGTGGAGAATCGCTGGGGCAACAACAAGAGTTGATAACCCAAACAGATCAGCTTGGCGAACTATCGGCAGCTTTGTTCACGACGGATCAGGCAGATCAGGCAGATCAGGCTCAGCAACCACATCTTGAACGGTCACAGGAGGTCGGCGGAAATACGGAGTTTAAGTTAAGTGAACAATCGATTACACAGGAGCATCTGTGTAATGATGCCGTGGGCAGCAGCCAGTTGCAATCGGGTGCAGTTCAGGCCAATCATCTGGCCTTCCAGCCCGTTCGCAGCGTAAGCAAACAAGCGGTTGTACAACAATTCGGGATGGAAGCTTTTGTACTGCCAGAGAGTGAAGTATGCACAGAGGTAACGGTTGTTTTTGAAGAATCATTTGCTTCAGAACATTATGTGATTGTGGGCATGAGCAATGACCGGGGATTCCAGATTTCCCTGCTCTCGCAGAGTGAGGATGAAGCGGTACTTGAAGTGTCACGTACGGCTGATTGCAAGCATACGTACGGGTTGTTGTCATGGATTGCTGCGGGACCTTCGCAAGGATAGTGCAGGATCGTATCAGTAATAAACAAATGACAAAAGCGGTGTCCAGAGTTGTCCGGGACACCGCTTTTGATTAATCTAAGCTTAATCCGTTCGGACGGTGAGGGGTGTCTGAACGTTTTCTTACCATTAGGATGAGTACATTATAAGTTCAACCACATTAGAATAAGATTTTACAGGCCTACAGCTTGATATGCTTTGGTAATAGCAGTAGCTTCAGCGGAAGTTGCTCCGTACAGATCTTTGGCTGCTTGAATGGTAGCTGTTTTGGCAGCGGCAAATTTGGACGTTGGTGTGAGATAGTTCACCAGTGTGCTGTAGAAAATCTGGATCGCTTTATCCCGACCGATTCCGGTAACAGTCACACCATTATGTGTTCCGCCTTGAGCAGCAAGGAAATAGGCTTTATTGATGATACCACTGTTGATATGGACACCGCCGTTGTCCTGTGTGCCTGTGTAGCGATCGCTGTATTTGTCAGGTTGACCATACAATGTAGGGTTGGAGAGGGAGCGCAGCGCATCTCCTGGAATGTTAGGTGTGTAGATATCATCACCGAGCAGCCAGTTTTTGCTTTGGATCGTATTACCGAAAATATCGGCAAAGGCCTCGTTGAGTGCACCTGGTTCATTTCGATATTCCAGATTGGCTGTATATTCAATAACACCATGCGTCAATTCATGGCCCACAACATCCAAATCACCAGACAAGGATCGGAATGTCGTTCCATCTCCGTCACCAAAGACAATCTGTGCCCCGTTCCAGAAGGCATTATTGTAATTGGAGCCGTAGTGCACGGTTGATCTGATCAACAATCCGTTACCATTAATACCGTTACGGTTGAATTTGTTTTTGTAGAAATCATACGTAGCAGCCGCATGAGCGTGAGCATCTACACCTGCACGGTCGGTCCATACATTATCCGAATCTGTGAGCAGGGTACCTGGCAGTGTGGAGCGATTGTTGGCTGTGTACGTTTGGATGCCATTGCCGCGAGTGGTATCTTTCAGTTGGAAGGTGCTGCCGGATTGGGTGGTTGTCAGGGTTTTGGTATCACCAAGCACACCTGTACCTGTTCCGGTGGCGAAGTTAATGAGGTCAAACTGGGATACGATACTGCCATCCACTGCGTTCACGAAATACTTGGTTCGCAGGGGGGCAGGTTCCAGTACGTTTACTTCCGTAATGTAAACCAGATACGTCTGACCATCTTCTTCATGGTGATAGATGTTCAATTCAGCTTGAGGTGTGATTTCCGCGGCACCAAGCTCTCCAATCCGGGAGGTTGCTTCTTCGCTTGCAATCCGGATCGCGTCTTCTCCGCTGATCTCGGCTACACCATCATTCGGGATGGCCTGCTCTTCAATCGGTGGAAGATCGCCAAGTGCGGAGCTCACGGCTCCGGTTTTGTCCAGGTGCACCGTCTGTTCTGCACCATAAACCGGGATACCTTTAATATATTGTTTCAGGCGGAAGTGTCTTACGCCAGATGTATCTGTGTTTCTTTTGACAATTTTGAGCTGTGATTTCACATCGGAATTCAGGAATTGTTCCTGCTGTCCAAGGTAATTAAAGATGGTGTCATCTGTTCCACTGTTCAATGGAATACCCTCCTCAGAGGCATAAGGGGCCTGAAGTGGAATGGATTGATCAGACACTGGAGCTGCAGTAGCAGAGGATACGGAAGCGAGCAAAAGAGCTCCTCCAAGAATTGTTGGCATAACTTTGGCAAATTTCATAGTAAACTCTCCCATTCTTAAACTTATTTTTGGTTGGAAAATGTTCATGCCAGTCTCGGTTGGAATTCCGTCTGCAACTTGGGCAGCGCGGAGCGTGGGGCTGGACCGCCGGGGGTTGTCCAATTGCGCAGGTAGAAGATACGTTCACGGAAAACTGGGGTGTTCAATCCGGGTTTGCGTAAATGACAAAGGCAGTGTGTTCTGAACGGCATCACTCCTCTCAAGAGTAAAATGTATCTGCTTAACAGGTTCTGTGAATGAGGACATACTCTAATCAACCTAAGGTCAATAAATTGATTGAAAAATGGGAACTTATGTTCATCATAAGGTTATTTTTGTAAATAAAACGGCTTGGAACGTATATTACCACAATGTAAAACTTTGGAAAAGATACAAATTTAGATTTTTGCTAAAATTGTGTCTGAAGTAGGGGAGAGGTAGCGTTTTTCGCATATTGTGACGTATTTTGTCTAAAAGCAAGGCCTGTCCCCTTGTGTTCGCAGGGAGAACCTGCTTCGTGCAAGGACAAACGCCGTTTCCACTGCTCCACGAATACATAGAATAACGTGTACTCCCTTGGCATGCCGATGATCGAATGCGGGAGGTGAAACTGTTGCGCAAAACCCGTACCACAGCACGTTATGCAACTCGACCCAATGTGACACGAAGAAAAGCAGTGCTGAAGAAACGAAGATGGAAGTCTGGACACAAAAAGGGTACAAAGGCCTATACGTTCATTATTTCATCCAAACAGCTGATGCCACAGGCTAAGGATGGAGTAGAGAATGGAGCGGAAAATGGCATGAGTGATGCTCCTTCACACAGGGATGTTCCTCAGCGACCGATGCTCTCGGTCATTATCCCTGCCATGAATGAGGAGAAAAGGATTGGTGCAGTTGTACGTGAAGCACGGCGGATATGCCGTGATGCTGAAGTGCTTGTCATTGTGAATGGTTCAACAGACGGTACGGCTAACGCAGCCAAACGGGCTGGAGCACGAGTGCTCACGTATGCAGAAGCGCTGGGGCATGATGGAGGACGAAAAGTAGGAGCAGCGGAGGCCTATGGTCAGGTGTTGCTATTTACTGATGCAGATATCGTCATTCCCGCAGAGCACCTTGCGCCTTACGTGAAGGCTGTGCTGAAGGGAACGGATGTGGCGCTTAACGACTACCACGGGCCGGTTACTCATCATCCCGTTCATCCGGTAGTGGAGGCCAAACACATGTTGAACAGCATACTCGCAAGATCCGATCTCCGGGGGGCATCCATGACAGCTATTCCACATGCAATAAGCCGAAAAGGACTTGAGGTCATGGGGATATCCTCACTGGAAGTTCCGCCACTCGCACAAGCCAAGGCAGTGATCGGCGGACTTCGGGTACGCGCTGTTCATCACGTACCTGTGGGCAGAATGAATGCAGTACGAATCAAGAAGCGAAGCGGACCTGATCCGCTAAGTCAAGTGGTACTGAATGATCATATGACAGCGATCAAGTGGATTACGGATACGCTCGGTCCCCGCGGAGGTTATACCGATCTGAAACGTGTTCGCAAACTTGCAAGGTAAGCATGTCGCGTCTGATGATGCAGCATGCTGGAGGTGAGGAAATGAAGGGACGTTCAGGGGCTGTCCGTCGCAGGCGGACAACAAATAGACGAACGACAGCAGGAAGAACAGTAATTAACAAGCGTCATGGGAACAAGAAGCATGTAGAACTTCAAAAAAAAAGAAAAAGCCGCTCAACGTCTGGCCAAGTGGATCTGCACTTGATGTGGAAAGCGGGGCAAGTTGCAGGAAGCGAGGCAAAGGCGAACAACACAGTATCAGAAGAACATGCACGTCTCGTATGGAATGCACACGCGGTGAACGTTGCGGAGCTAAGTAACTTCGAGCTAGCTCTGAAGGCAGGTAAGGCATTTATGCAGGGTTATACTCATGCCTCGGGACATTCATTCCAGATCGTGCCACTACCTCTTCGTCATTCGGCTGCTGCCATTGTCTGTGCCTGTAATGAAGAACACACCCTGGGGCAGGTGCTATTGCAACTAAAGCGGCTGCCTCTGACGGATATCATTGTAGTACTGAATGGAACGACAGATGATAGTTTGAAACAGGTACTAAAGCAACCTGGACTCACAGTAGTCTATGAACCGGATCGGGCAGGACATGATGTCGGGCGTGCACTTGGAGCCAAGATGACGGATGCGGAGTCGGTACTTTTTGTGGATGGAGATATGGTCGTCTCGGCTGAAGAGCTTGCACCCTTTCTGTTCGCGGTTGATGGGGGACAGGATGTGGCGTTGAATAATCTGACGTCCTTGCTTCCTGCGTTTGCAGGGCAGGATGAGGTAAGCCGGATCAAAGCATATCTGAACCGAACATTAGGCAGGGCAGATCTCGGTTCCAATTCCATGACAGCTGTGCCCCATGCCTTGTCTCGTCGTATGATTCAGACCGTGAAACCAGCATCACTGGCCGTTCCACCTAAGGCACAAAGTTTGGCTATTCAGCATGGAATGAACGTCTCGGCACCAAGTCAGGTGGATGTTATTCGTTCCAATCGGTTGCGTCCTGGTAACACGGGAAGTGGGAATGATGTCGCCAAATTGATCATCGGAGATCATCTGGAGGCACTGGCTACATTGCTGGGTACAGGTTGGAATCCAGCCCAGACACATACACTCTCCCGTGTAGAAGTGGCTTACAGGAGGAACGCCAGATGACACTGACGAGTGTGATTATCCCAACTTACAATGGTCTGGATCTGATCAGGCCCTGCATCGATGCCTTACGTCAATACTCGGGCGATCCTGCGTCATATGAAATTATCGTGGTAGATAACGGTTCGACGGATGGAACGGCTGAATATTGTGCGCTGGAGCGAATTCGATTTGTAAGATTCCCGGACAATCGGGGGTTTCCGGCAGCGTGTAACGCTGGACTTCGTGCAGCTTGCGGGGATGAGCTATTGCTGTTGAACAATGATGTTACGGTCACGCCCCGTTGGCTGGAGAACCTGCGAACGGCTCTGTACAGTGACGCAAGTATTGGGATCACGGGGCCTGTTACGAATTATGCAAGCGGCATCCAGCAGATTGAACTGGCGTTTCGGAACATGGAACATTTTCAGGAGTTGGCCAATTCCAATAATGTCACGAATTCTTCAAGGTGGAGGGAAGTACGCCGGATCGTTGGTCTGTGCATGCTGATGAAACGAGATGTAGTGGAATCGGTTGGACTGCTTGACGAGGCATATTCTCCGGGACACTATGAGGATGACGATTATTGTTATAGAGCAAGATTGCAGGGATATCGTTTGCTGGTATGTGGAGATGTTCTCGTGCATCATCAGGGAAGTGCCAGCTTCCAGAAGACAGATCCGGTAGCGTGGAAACAGCTGCTTGAGCGTAATCGTTCGATTTTTATGAACAAATGGCATGTCGATCCGCTTGAATATATGGACATATCCGATAAAGGTGGGAACGTGGAATGAAAGGTGTAATTCTTGCCGGCGGAACAGGAACTAGACTGTATCCGCTGACCCGGCTCATTAACAAACATCTGCTTCCAGTCGGTAAACATCCGATGATTATGTATGGCATCGACAGGCTCCGCCAGGCAGGCATTGATGAACTATTGATTGTGATCAACAAACATTCCGCCGGGTTATATACAGAGTATCTTGGTGGCGGAGCGGATCATGGGGTCAAGTTGACTTATCGCATTCAGGAAAAGGCAGGCGGGATTGCGGAAGCATTGGATCTGGCAACTTCCTTTATTCTTCCTGGCGAAAAATTCGTTGTGCTTCTCGGAGATAATCTCTTCAGCGATGATCTGAAGCCTTATGTGGACCGTTACATGCAGCAGCCTGCTGGTACAGCACGAGTTCTGCTCAAAGAGGTGGATGATGCAAGACGTTACGGGGTGCCTGTTTTCGATCCAAAGCATCCAGAGCGAATCTCGTACATTGAGGAGAAACCAAGCCAGCCGAAAACCTCTTATTGTGTGACGGGCATATACATGTATGACGATCATGTATTTAACCTGATTCGCAATATTGCGCCGTCTGCGCGTGGAGAACTTGAAATTACGGATGTGAATAATCACTACGCGTCTGCTGGCGGACTGGAATACGACATTTTACAGAAATACTGGAGTGATGCAGGTACGTTTGATTCACTCCAGGAAGCAGCTGTCCGCATGAAAGGACAATTGCCCTAAAATATATGCGACTGATGCTGCCGCTGTGCGGTGCCCCATGGGAACAGAACACTCTGCGCCGGAGCTGGAAGGATGCTCCGGCGCTTTGCGCAGCGACAATCCTCGTGCATGCCAAAGGAGGGAATGGCGTGAGAGTAGTGACACGCACCGGGGCCGCTAGGGCCTCTGTGTCAGGTAAGCCCCGGGGCATCCACCCGGCCGTATTTATGGGCAGTCGCACTCCGGCAGCAGCAGGTACAGGGTCTGCTGGAGTCAGAGGTGTTAAGTCAGGGAAACGTAGTACCCTGACCAAAGCGGGTACCTCTGCAGGCGCAGCGCATAAGGTCCGTGCAGGCAAAGCGAGCAACACGGGCAGTGTTGTGGGCAGAGCAGGCAAAGCTGGCCGTGCGAGCGCGAGCAAAACGGCAAGAGCCAGCCGCACCGGCAAAGGCAAAGCCGGCCTGCGCCAGGCCACTGCTGGGCGCAGGCCGGCACCAGCGCGGGGCGGGCGTGCCGCTGCCCGCGCCAAGCAGCGCACGGCGATGCGCCGTGCGCCCATGCCAGCACCGCAAGCCAGCTCGCCACCGGCGATGCCTGCCAGCGGTACTGGCCCCGCCCCGCGCCAGGCGACACACCCGAAGGGGGTCGCCCACGCGCCCGCGGGGCGGGGAGGCGCTGCCGCCGCGCATGCGGGCAGCGCCAAGGGCTTGCCTGCGCCTGCACAGCTCGCAGAGCATGCAGTGCAGCCGCAGGCCGTGCCCGGCGGCTACGCCGAGGGCTACCGCGACGGCGTATTCGCCGGCGGGGAGGCGCTGGTGGCGCAGCACATCCCGCCGGATCACATTCTGCCAGCCGTGGCGGCGGCAGATCTGATCGCGGCGGGATTCCGCCAATATGCGCCCAGCCTGACCCGGTTGTCCAGCCCGCATGAGATGGCTGGACACATCGTGGCGGCGCTGGATGCGCAGCGCCCCTTGTCTGTCGTTCGCCTCGGAGATGGCGAACTGCTTACCCTGGCAGCCGATACAGTGCTGCCAGGTCAGGAAGTGCAGGAGCTGGCACCGTTTCTGCCCTATGCAGGGGTGCCATGCTCAACGCCAGACATCCGCGCGATGCTTGCGGAAGCCATACAGTCCGCCGACTGGGTTGGCGTCCCGATCTCGCGGGCGCCGACATTCCAGGGGCTGCTCTTCCCTGTATTGCGCCACTTCGGGATCGACTGGTCCCGGCTGAAGTTGACCAGCTCCACGATCAATTACAGTCTGCATCAATCCGGTCTGGTGTTGCCCTTGCTGCAAGGTCGGCGGGTTCTGCTCATAGGCAGCCAGGCACCTGAGCTTGCGGCACTGCTGCATAACCGGGGAATTCATGTCACAGGCATCATTGGTTCTGTGGCAGGAGTTATGGATATTCCGAGGGTGATGCAGCAAACCGCAGAACATGCTTTTGATATCGCGTTGGTGGCGGCGGGAATTCCGGCGGTCATTCTGTGTCGGCGAATTGCAGGTGAACTCGGCAAGGTCGCTCTGGATTTTGGACATTTGGCTGACAAACTGGTAACAGGAGAGCTTCAACTCTAGTGGACCGTCCGGGGGCTGGTTATGTGCGTGTTGGCCTCACGGACAAGTGAAATGGAGGGAGCAACATGAGCACACCCGATCAACAGCGCGGGGAAGAACGTCATAGCCGCAGCAACAAGGTTAAGGCTCGAAACGTCGTCCGTCGAAAGGGTCACAGTCATCACAACATCACTCCAAATATCAGCACTCACAGTGACAACAGCCGCAGTGAAAATAACCGGAATGGCAGCATAAGCAGCGAAAAAAAAGCGGCCCGCCGTGCCACACAGCACGATGTCTTGCGATATGACATGGCAGTCCTGCATGCAGCAGGTCGTCGCTCAATACGCAAATCCAGACGTAAAGGCAAAAGCAGGCGCACAGCCAAAGGCGCCAGGCTCTACAAACAGGGGTATAACAGAGGATACAATGAAGGTGTCCGCCAGGGACAGAGCTCGTTTGGTCTTGTTTTTGAAGGAGTCAGCATCATTATCCCCACGTACAATCAGCGGGACTATGTGCTGCAATGTGTGTCGAGTATCGAAAAGCATACCCCAGCCCCCTTCGAAATTATTGTCGTGGATAATGCCTCCAAGGATGGAACTGCCGAGGCCATGCTCCGCAAAGGCGGTATGGTGAGGGTGGCTGCCCTGGATCAGAACCGGGGGTTTGCCGGAGGTGTCAATCATGGGCTGATGATGGCGAGAGGACGACATATCATCGTGCTGAACAACGATACGCTCGTTACTCCGGGCTGGCTGGATAACATGATGACTTGTCTTGCCAGTGATCCAAAGATTGGTGTGGTCGGTCCGGTGACCAACTATATTGGCGGGGATCAGCAGATTGAGGTCCCGTATCGTGAGGTAGACGAGATGTGGTCTTTTGCCGTCACACATAATCGTCCGGATGCAGACAAACATCGAATAACCGATCGGCTGGTCGGATTCTGCTGGCTGTTCTCACGGGAGCTGCTGGAACAGGTAGGTTATCTGGACGAAGGGTACGCGGTGGGCAATTTCGAAGATGACGACTGGATCATCCGGGTAAAGCTGGCAGGATACCAGCTAGCGGTAGCCGGGGATGCCTTTATCCATCACTTCGGAAGTGTCAGTATGAAAGCCTTGGGTGAGCAAGATTTTGCTGTAGTGAATAAGGATAACGAGCAGTTTTATGGCCAAAAGTGGGGAGATCCCCATGCGCTGGTTGCCGAAACCTCCCAATTGGTGAAACGACAAACCTCTGGTACCTCATCCGCTCAACAGAACGATGGTGACACGAACCCAATGGATCCACGTCAGCGAATCTCAACGCAGGGAAGCCAAGATCCAGTATTACAGTTCAGACACAGTTATGACTTCTACCCGGAAGGCTCGTTCCTGTCCGATGCCAAAGGGGATGTCTATACTTTAACCGGCGGTCGGCGGCGTAAGCTGAACATCCCTGTACCTCGTGGAATATCTCCTGTTCAGATTGCCAAACCGGACCTGCTCGCCATTCCTGCAGGAGAAGCACTGACATCAGCGGGGGATGTGCAAGGCTGGCCGATGGAGACACATCAGGAGCACACAATAGCGGCTCAGGGTTCTCCCAATGGCTGGGCAGAAGGAAGTATTGTTGCCGCAGTGAATGCACCCGAGGTTCGATATCAGATCAGCGGAGGCAAGCGGAGACGGTTTGTATCGGTCTATGCCGCAGAACGTTGGGGTGTACATTCCGGGCATATTATCAGCGTGTCTTCGGACCAACTGAATTCAATGGAAGAAGGGTGGCCCATTATCGCCCCACCTCAGCTCTTGAACCCAGATCTCTAATGTCAGGTGATCTGTTTATCCAGATTAGCAGCATGATGCGGAATGGAAAATGTAGCGGTATCCTGTGTAATCGCTCTGATTCATTCCGCATCCGAATATTACATATGAGTGGGTAGCTGGACTACTGAAGCAGAGCGTTTCCTTCCTGTAAAATCATTTATCACTCAAATTTAAAAATATAATCTTTCTATTTGGTTATAGGTTTATTCTATTAGCAGATCCATTGACGCAAGAAAGGCACAGGAGTACATTTAGAGCCATAATTCTTATTTAACAGATGGGAATTGAAGGTTTAGGGCTTTGATATTCAATCATCGAGACCTTGATCTTAAAACCAATCAGGAGGTATGTCGATGTCATCATCTACCAAAAAAGTCGTGCTGTGGAGCAAAACAGGCTGTCATTTCTGCGGGGAAGTGAAAGCATTTCTGACAGAGCGAAACCAGCCTTTCGAGAACATTGAAGTGCAGGGTAATGACGTGCTCCGAGATGTGCTTGAAGCAAAATATGGCATTCGGCATGTACCCGTTATTGAAGTGGGAGGGGACGGCAAGTTTGAAGCTTTGCTGGAACCTGATCTGGAGAAGCTGGCTGAACTTCTGGCACAACCGGACGAAGCAGCAGTCTGACGGGAGTCAATATATCCCTTTGAAACAAGCCGTTCCGGCTGCTGTGTGATGCAAGATCGCATATGTACAGCAGTTTGGAACGTTCATAACTCAACGATTGATGAGATGTCAAAGGTTCTAATTCACATTTTTGATACTGATATAGAAAAAATCTATTAGTCGCGCTGTTGACCCTTGTACGGGGCAGTGCTAAGATTTGTGAAATTAAAACAAACCAAATTGATAGGAATAGTTAACTTTTAAGTTATTTCGCATATGTAATCAGTTCACAAGGTCCCTTGAACATTTGAAGATTTTAATCCAAGGAAGGCGGAATGCACATGACAGCGAAACGCAGTTTGAAATTCGGAGCAATTGTACACGGCGTCGGAGGCAGCAATACGACATGGAGACACCCGGAAGTTCAGGCAGATGCCAGCGTTAACTTTGAGTTCTACAAGCGTCAGACGCTGAAAGCGGAAGAAGGCAAGTTCGATCTAGTATTTATCGCAGACGGTCTGTATATTACCGAGAAATCCATTCCTCATTTCCTGAATCGCTTCGAACCGATCAGTATCCTGTCCGCTTTGGCTGCCGTTACTTCACGGATTGGACTGGTGGGTACCCTCTCGACATCCTATAGTGATCCGTTCACCGTAGCCAGACAGTTCGGTTCCCTTGATCAGATCAGTGACGGTCGTGCAGGCTGGAACGTGGTGACCTCTCCACTGGAAGGTACAGCGAAAAACTACAGCAAGAGTAATCATCCGACGCATCCGGAACGTTACCGCATCGCTACGGAATATCTGCAGGTAACCAAAGGATTGTGGGACTCGTGGGAAGATGATGCCTTTGTAAGAGACAAAGAGAGCGGTGTTTTCTTCGATCCTTCCAAACTGCACACCCTTAATCATGAAGGAGAATTCTTCTCCGTACAGGGTCCGCTCAATATTGCCCGTTCACGGCAAGGACAGCCGGTAATTTTTCAGGCAGGTTCTTCGGAAGATGGCAAAAATCTGGCTGCACAAGAAGCGGATGCTGTTTTTACCGGACACGATACAATTGAAGATGCACAGGCATTCTATAAGGATGTGAAAACGCGGGCAGCTTCCTATGGACGTTCTTCACAGGATATTGTCATTCTGCCAGGCATCAATCCTATTGTTGGACGGACAGAGGAAGAAGCTGAACAGAAATATCAGGAGATCGCAAGCTTGGTCACAATTGACAAGGCATTGGATTACCTGGGACGTTTCTTCGAACATCATGATTTCTCCCAATATCCATTGGATGAGCCTTTCCCTGAGCTGAACGGAATCGGAAGCAACAGTTTCCGCAGTGGCACGGACAAGATCAAGAAGGATGCCAAGGAGCAAGGATTGACCTTGCGTGAAGTGGCTCTGCGGGCAGCAACACCACGCAGCAAATTCCTGGGCACACCGGAGCAGGTTGCTGACAAAATTCAGGAATGGTTTGAGGCGGAAGCGGCAGATGGATTCATTATTGCTTCCGAACTGCCAAGTGGATTGTCTGATTTCGTAGAACTGGTTGTTCCAATTCTGCAAGAGCGCGGTCTTTATCGTACGGAGTATGAGCACGATACATTGCGGGGTAACCTTGGGGTAAAAATTCCGGTTAACCGTTATACGGCTGCCAGGGAGCAAGTTGTATCTGATCTGGCATAATTGAGATGAGTCCTATTCAATCAACACGAACGCGTTGCTTCTTCGAATTGGTTCTGGTCTCTTCGTTAACGTGTAAAGGCTAGAGTCTAACTTATTACCCATGAACTCAACCATTTGTACTATCTTAAAACCGACTTAACTCATAGGATATATCAAGTATTGGTATAAGCATCAATATAATGACACCTGTACACACAGAGGGGGAAGCGATATGAACAGGTCTATATCTTGGATGAAATATATGGCATTGGCAGCAGTATTGGTGATGGTATTATCCGGTTGCGGAGCAGCGGGAGGCAGCACGAACGGTGCAGCACAGGCATCAGGCGGGAATCAGGCCGGGCAAGCGGAAGGAGGCAACCTGACTTTTGCACTCGCGACTTCCCCGGATACGCTGGACCCTCATCGCAGTGGGCTTGCCGTAACGGTACGTGCCATCCGGACGATTTACGACAATCTGGTCGTACAGCTGCCGGACGGTTCCATCAAACCTTGGCTTGCCACAGAATGGAGCGTGTCCGAGGACGGCAAGAGTTATACATTCAAGCTGCGTGAAGGCGTGAAGTTCCATGATGGCACACCGTTTAATGCGGAAGCCGTGAAATACAATCTGGACCGGGTGGTCGACCCAGCCACCAAAGCTGCCAATTCTCTGGCCCTGATTAGACCCTATAGCTCCTCCGAGGTCATTGATGAATATACCATCAAGGTAAAGCTGGATTCACCATCGCAAGCTTTTCTCGGCAATCTGAGTCAGGCACTTCTGGGGATCGTATCCCCTGTAGCTGCCCAAAAATATGGCGATCAGCTGGGTAAAAATCCAGTGGGAACAGGTCCGTATACCTTTGTGAAATGGGATGAAAATGCGGATATCGTCGTTGCCAAGAACAAGGATTACAATTGGGGACCTGAGACGGTTGAAAATAAAGCCGCACCTCATGTGAATACGATCACATTCAAAATTGTACCGGAAGAAGCGACGCGTATCGGAAGTGTACAGAGCAGTCAGGTACTCGCTGCCGAGACTGTTCCGTCGCAAAATATCGCTGCATTAAAGAACGATCCGAACCAGCAATTGTTGCAGGCCAATACCGTTGGACTGCCGTACACCCTCTTTTTCAATCTGCGCAAAGCGCCGTGGGATGATGTGAAAGTAAGACAGGCGGTACAGTCTGCCGTAGATGTGGAATCGATTGTGAAAACATTGTATCTGGGCAACTATGAACGAGCGTGGTCTGCACTGTCTCCTGGAATCCTGGGATATGATGCATCGCTGGAAGGAAGCATCAACCCGGACATCAAAAAAGCCAATCAGCTGCTGGACGAACAAGGCTGGGTGAAAGGTGCTGACGGTATTCGTGCCAAAGACGGCCAGAAGCTGACCCTGCGTTATGTCGATGGTTCACCCAATCGGGAGAAACGCAATGACATTGCTGCGATTATCCAGCAACAGCTGAAACAGGTAGGCATTGCCGTTGAAGTCGAGATTACAAAAGACGTAGCAACGGTCATCTATCAGAACTGGGATTATGATCTCTATGGCAACAGTCAGGTCAATTCCGATCCGAATGCCTTGTATGCTTTCTACCATACGAGTGCCGAGGGAGAGCGTCCGACATTGTCCGGTTTGTCTGATCCGAAGATCGATGAACTGCTGGAGCAGGGGGCCGTTGAGAGTGACGCGGATAAACGTGTCGCGATCTACAATCAGATTCAACAATACCTGATTGAGCAAGCGGTCATTCTGCCGATCTATGTATTCCCGTATACCATAGCTGCATCCAAAAAGGTCGAAGGCATCAAGTTCGATTCATTGGGTTACCCACTCTTTAACGACGTCCGCATTCAGCCCTAATATGAACGACCAATCCATATACAGGAAGGAGATATCCCGGTATGGTTCAAACGATACTGTCGAGACTTGCAACATCGCTTCTGGTTATATTCGGAGCTTCGGTGCTGGTGTACTGCATCATGTATCTCCTGCCGGGTGATCCGGTTCTGCTCATGCTGGACCCATCCTCAGCTACCCCGGAGATGATCGAGAATCTGCGGGTGCAGCTTGGATTGGATCAGCCGTTTTACATCCAGTTTGCGAATTATTTTGGTGATATGCTGCGTGGGGATTTTGGCAAATCCATGATCAATTCGGATCCGGTCTTGCCAAAAATACTGGAACATTTCCCAGCTACACTCGCTTTGACTGCACTCAGCTCCATCATTGCCATTACGATTGGAATTACGCTTGGTGTATTGTCTGCAATTCACCGCAATGGCGTAATTGATTTTGTCGCCCGGCTCGTTGGACTATTCGGTATCTCCATGCCAACCTTCTGGACGGGGATCCTGCTCATCCTGTTATTCTCGGTACAGCTCGGTTGGTTTCCGGCGATGGGGTCCGACGGATTCAGCTCTCTGGTTCTTCCGGCAGCCACACTGGGTCTCGTGGGTGCAGGATTTATCGTACGAATGGTGCGGAACAGTATGCTGGAAGTCATCAACGAACCGTTTATCGTGGCCTTGCGGGCCAAAGGACTTTCGGAACGAGTCATCATGTATGGTCATGCACTGCGGAACGCGCTTATTCCTGCGGTAACGGTAATCGGTATGCTGATCGGTGATCTGCTTGCGGGAACGGTTGTGGTGGAGACCGTCTTCTCTAGACAAGGAATCGGCCGGATCATTGCGGATGCGCTAATGGCCAAGGATCTGCCCGTGGTACAAGGCGTTGTTTTCTTTACATCCATTATCTATGTGGTCCTGAACTTGTTGGTGGACATCTCGTATTCGTACATTGATCCCCGGGTTCGGCGTGCAGTCCGAACATGATGACCGCTGAAACAGTCGAAAGTGTCCTGATACGGAGTATGAAAGGAGGAGTTGTTGCTCATGAGCATGAAACCTTTGGCTGGTGACAAAAAAGCATGGGCGGGCGGTGCAGGACATATCCGTCTATGGAATCGCCGCCCTTGGCGTTATCGCGTCTCTTTGGCGGTATCCCGATTATTCTTTTATGCGGCATTGCTGGTGGTGGTATTCACCGTGGCATGTGCGATTGTGCCAGGGTGGATTGCACCCTATGATCCAACTCAGATGATGACGGATGCCATTCTGCAGGCTCCCTCTGCTGCTCACCTGTTCGGGACGGACTATTTTGGCAGGGATATCTTCAGTGTGGTTGTGCATGGAAGCAGGGATTCGTTGCTCATTGGATTCGCTTCGGTTCTTGTGGGCGGTATTGTCGGTAGTGCGCTTGGTATTATCTCCGGCTATGCCGGAGGCATTGTCGACACGATCACCATGCGGGCTGTTGATATTCTGATGGCTGTACCCGGGGTGCTCCTGGCATTGTCTGTTGCCGCTGCTCTCGGGCCAGGACTCATGAATATTGCACTGGCTGTTGCCGTTTCCTCCATTCCGGGGTACGCACGGGTCATGCGCGGGCAGGTCATATCGGTTAAAGGACTGCCTTTCATTACAGCGACACGTTCACTGGGCGGTTCCAATAGCCGTATTTTTTGGAAACATGTACTGCCACATTCGTTGTCACCGTTGCTGGTTATGGCTACGCTGGGCGTAGGTACATCAATCTTGACGGGCTCCGGACTGAGTTTTCTTGGGCTTGGGGTATTGAAAGAAATTCCGGATTGGGGTGCATTGCTCTCCCAAGGTAGAGGTTATCTGACGGTTGCCTGGTGGATCTGTACGTTCCCGGGGCTTGCGATTACGTTGTTTGTACTGGCGGTTAATCTGATTGGAGACGATATTCGCGATCGGTTGGACCCCAAAGTAAAAGGAGCGGCCTGACCGCTATACCAAGGAGGAATACGTTATGCCACATGTCGTCATTATTGCCGGATCACCTTCCAAACGTTCGCGTTTGACAGGTCTGACAGATTACAGTAGTCAGAAATTAACGGAAGCAGGCGTTACCGTTGAAGTTATTCACGTTGTCGATATGCCTGCCGAAGATCTGGTGCAAGCCCGATTCGACAGTTCATTCATTCGTGATGCACTGGCTGTCGTGGAAGCCGCGGATGCAGTCATTGTAGCTACACCCGTATACAAGGCATCGTACTCGGGAGTGCTCAAGCTGTTCCTGGATCTGATTCCGCAAGAAGGGCTACGTGGTAAGTTGTTACTTCCACTCGTTATCGGTGGCTCCATTGCTCATCTGCTCGCGATTGATTATGCATTGAAACCTGTACTGGCGGCCCTTGGTGGAAGACATATCCTGGGTGGCGTATATGCTGTAGATCAAGGAATCGAACGACGGGATGACGGACAATGCGTACTTTCGGCGGATGTTACTACACGTCTGGAACGCTCGCTGGATGAATTGATATTGACACTGGAAAAGGATGGAATTAAGATATCATAAAACCAAGTAAGTATATTGGTTAAATCAATATAAGATCAAACGTCTGCGGACGTGGATACGGAGGCCCTCATGAATATCGAAAATATTGAAGCATTTGTATATATCAATCATTATGGAAGCTTCAATAAGGCTGCCGAAGTACTCTTCTTGTCCCAACCTTCGGTCACAGCTCGCATTCAGTCACTGGAAAGGGAGCTTGGCTGTAAGTTGTTTGATCGGCTTGGCAAGCAAATTGTGCTGACAGAAGAAGGTCGGAAATTCCTGCCGTATGCGCAGCAGGTGCTGCAAGTCATTCAGAAGGGCAAGCAGAAGATTCAGCAACGCAAGACAACACCGGATGCGCTCCGACTGGGTAGTACAGTATCGGTGTCGAATTATGTCATCCCCGATTTTCTGCCCAAGATCAAGGAAGCTTACCCCGAGATTCATATCAAACTGACGACGGCAACGACGGATCAGCTGATTGCCAAATTGCTTGGTCAGGAGATCGATCTTGCTTTTGTACGCAAGGTCATGCATCCTGCGATCCGTACGGTTGCTTTTTATGAAGATCCAATCCAGCTCTATGTGTACAAAGGACATCCATTCATGGAGAGCGGGCATGTCAGCATGGAAGCGATCCGGCATGAGCAACTGGTCTTTTTCGAATGTGGTTCACTGGACTGGCTTCGCATTCACCGGGCTTTCGACTCGCTGGAACATCCGCCGAATATTACATACCATGTCGATAATTCGGAGACAGCGAAGAAACTGGTTATGCAAGGGGCAGGCATTGCCTTTCTCCCGGGACTCACGGTGAAGAAGGAAGTGAAGAATCAGGAGTTATTCCCCATTCAGGTACATGAGGTAGCAGGTGTATCGTTGCAGATCAGCGTTGTCACGTTAAAGGAAGAATATTCGCCATTGGCAGAGCCCTTCGGGGAACTGCTGCGACAGTTATAAAGCGTATAGCGTTGAATCTGACTTTTACACCCAAACGGAGTTAAGGAGGAGAATGATATGAGTATTCGTGTGGGCATTTTGGATCAGACCCCAATCTATGAAGGGGAAACGGCGGTGGATGCTTTTCGGCATACGATTGAGCTGGCACAGCGGGCAGAGCAGCTTGGATTCCATCGGTTCTGGGTATCGGAGCACCATGATTCCGGGCATGTTGCAGGTTCCTCCCCGGAGGTACTCATCTCCCACTTGCTTGCACATACGAAGCGCATTCGTCTGGGGTCTGGCGGAGTGATGCTCCAGCATTACAGTCCATACAAAGTCGCCGAGAATTTCAATATCCTCGCAGCACTCGGACCGGGAAGAGTTGACCTGGGAATTGGTCGTGCTCCAGGTGGATTACCGCGTTCGACTCAGGCGTTACAGGAAGGTATTCAGGGTGCGGCATCTCTTCAAGAGAAAATTGTTCAGGTGAAGCGATACATCCATAATGAACCACATGCAAATTCAGCTCATCCACTTGCGGGGCTTACTGCTTCTCCTGTGTCGGACATTCCAGCGGAGCTGTACGTGCTTGGAGCCAGTGTTGATAGTGCGGGCATGGCTGCGGAACTGGGACTTCCATATGTCTTTTCACTGTTCATTAACAGTAATATCGAGGTAGCGCTTGAGGCCATCCGTGTATATCGTGAACAATTCGATCGTTCCCAAGGACGAGAGCCCTACGCTGCACTGGCGATATCCCTGATTGTGGCGGAGAGTGAGGAAGAAGCGGAAGGGCTTGCGAGTGAACATATGCTGGTGAAGATCCATCTGGAGAGTGGAAAGGTGTTGACGGTCGGTTCTGTGGAACAGGCGGAGGAGTTCGGACGTCAATCCAACGAGAGCTATCGGATCGAGATTCTTGAACCAAGCGTGACCCGGGGCACGAAAGAAACCGTAGGTCAGGCACTGCTGAAGTTCCAGCAGGATTTTGCCGTGGAAGAGTTCATTGTGACTACAGCGACACGGGACTTTGCCAAGCGAATTCGTTCATTCGAATTATTGCATGAAATTCTGGCAGAGCAGGGACTAAGCGAATATGCACTGGAATCCAAGACACAGGAAGCAGCAATCGGATAGAAGTAGTACAGTGAATATATACGAATGGGAGGCCATGGGATGAAAAGTGATCTGGAACAGCCCAAGCAGCAGGCTGAAGCGCAAGTACAGGGACACGAGTATGAGCTTCACGGTGAACAGGCGGAAGAATTCGCGGATCGTTTAATCACCATTCGGCGACACCTGCATCGTAACCCGGAATTGTCCGGTGAGGAAAGGGAAACGACGGCAGCCATTCGCAGCTGGCTGGAAGAGGAAGGTGTCCGTATTGCAGACGAATATGTGCTGCGGACAGGGCTTGTCGCTGAAGTAGGCCAAGGAGACGGACCTGTTGTTGCCCTAAGAGCGGACATCGATGCGCTGCCCATTCAGGAAGAGACAAAGCTGGAATTTGCCTCGCAGTTGGCTGGAAAGATGCACGCTTGCGGACATGACGCACACACGGCGATTCTGATCGGTGCTGCACGTTTACTGAAACAGCGCGAGTCCACGCTTCCGGGGAAAGTACGCTTGTTGTTCCAGCCATCGGAGGAAAAAGCAACGGGTGCACGGCAAGTGATCCAGAGCGGCGCATTATCCGATGTTCGGGCCGTATTCGGGTTGCATAACAAGCCTGATCTTCAGGTGGGTACGGTAGGCATTCGGGAAGGCGCATTGATGGCGGCCGCAGACGGTTTTGTTGTCAAAGTGGAAGGTATAGGCACCCATGCAGCCGTGCCGGAAGCAGGCATTGATCCGATTGTGGTTGCCGCACATATCGTTACGGCTCTTCAGGCGATTGTGAGTCGTAATGTAGGGGCACAGGAGAGCGCCGTCATCAGCGTTACCAAGCTCCACAGCGGCACAGCCTGGAACGTCATTCCGGATGAAGCGATACTCGATGGCACAGTACGTACCTTTGATGAGAAAGTGCGTGCACGGATTCGCGAGCGTTTCAATCAGGTGGTGGCCGGTGTGGCGGCAGCTTATGGCACACGGGCTACGGTTCGCTGGATTCAGGGACCACCTGCCGTGGTCAACGATGCGTCTCTCGCATCTGCGGCGGAGCAGGTTGCAAGTGAGATTGGATTAAATCGCGTTAGACCGCTGCCTTCTCCAGCAGGGGAGGACTTCTCTTTTTATCAAAAAGAAGTTCCAGGCCTGTTCCTCTTCCTGGGCACCTCTGGCCCGCATGAGTGGCATCATCCTGGCTTTGATGTGGATGAACGAGCATTGCCGCTGGGAGCACATCTTCTGGCTGCATTAGCTGAGCAAGCATTGCACAATGTGCACGCATATCAAGAGTGATAGGTACGATGAATCTCTGGTCCTATCCAGATCGAAACGGTTCCGTTCTGCGGCTACCGTTTTTTGTATTTCTTTTTATAGCAAGAGCGAGGTAGAAACACCAATTCGCTGAATCTTAACAGACGGAGTATTTATGTAGGGTTGGCTCAGAAGCGTCAGCTCTGTTTGGGTTTTCTTACAGAAGGGAATGAAAAAGCGAATGAGGTGCAGTTTTTTTATAATGGAAATATTTGTTGACGCTCCCCAAAAGGATGTGCTATATTTTTCTCGACCTTTAATCGTAATAATTACTATTAGATAAAAAGTAGAACAGGAGTAGTCGCTGCGATGAAACAGGAGATCGATTTTATTAAGTTCAGTCCCACCCAAAACATGACGATTCTGGTTAAAACGGATCATGTAGCCGAGCAATACAGTCATATTGCTACCCGTCTAATGTCGTATGATAACGTTTACGCCGAGCAAGTGGGATTCATTGAACCAACGAGGAGACCGGAAGCTGTGGCACGTCTGGAAATGGCCGGAGGAGAGTTCTGTGGCAATGCCTGTATGGCACTTGCAGCACACCTCGCATCTGAAGAAGGACTTGCACAACAGGAGTCTATGGACATCATGCTGGAGGTTTCCGGAACCGATCAATTGATCATATGCCATGTGAAGAAGCAGCAGAATGAATACAACTGTCAGGTAACCATGCCGGTACCGAAGCAGATTGAACAACGAACAATCCGGTACGAAGGCATCGAGCTCGATATGGTAATCATCCGGTACGCTGAGTTCATCCATATCGTGATTGAAGTCGATGACTTCGACGATACGATGAAGAAGAGGGCACAGACCCTTGCAAGGTTACTTGGATTAACCTTGGGAGATAAGCTGATCGGTATCTTGTTATATCAATCACACTTGGAAGAAATGGCCCCACTCATCTATGTTCCGGAGCTCGATAGTCTGATTTGGGAGAGAGGATGTGGCTCGGGTACGGCCTCCGTGGGAGCTTATCTCGCATGGAGTCAGCAGAGACAGATTACGCAGTATATCAAGCAGCCCGGTGGTGCGATCAAAGTAGCGGCCCAGTGGAATGGCGCAGAACTTGGGAGTATTACGATTGAGGGATCGGTTGGCATCGTGGCTCAGGGCAAAGCCTTCATAGATGCTCCAGCAGAATGGAGCGTTGTAAACGCATGAGGTACATGACACATGATCAATACAACGTATAGGGGGAAGAGAAATGATCACATTGGTCCATTTTCAGACATGTTTGAGTGAATTTGCAGAGAAATTCGATAAGCTCGCGAGCAAGTATGATCATACGATTCAGCATAGTGCAGAACTGGAGGCTGTGATTAATGACTACTCCCGCTTTGTGACCGATCAGGAGAATAAGGCAGCATGGGAACAGTTGGAGCATTCGGAACTGGAAGAACTGGATTCGCTTATATGGCAGTTAAGAAATAAATCCGCCCAGTGTGTGGCGATCATGGAGAAATATCGTGCATTGAAGTTAGAGAACGGGGATGTGCAGATTGCCGATTATTTCAAAAACATAGAAGAGTGCATCGATAAAGAATTCGGCAGCTTTCATGTCACCTCCGATTCCAACGTATTGTTGGTAGGCTCCGGTTCCTTCCCCATGACACCATTACTGATCGCCAAGCGAACAGGTGCACAAGTCGTCGGGATCGATATTGATGAAGAGTCCATTACACTCGGGCGAAAAGTGGTGGAGACACTGGGAACGGACTTGAAGATTCGTTTGGAGTCAACATTGCTGGAGGATCTGGATTATACCAGGGAAGCAACCCATATCATTTTCAGCTCTACCGTGGCCCCTAAATATGATCTGCTTGATCAACTGCATGCCCTGACGAATGCACAGGTCGTTGTAGCCATGAGATATGGTGATCAGTTGAAGTCCTTATTCAACTATCCCATGAGAGAGACGGATAACAGCAAGTGGAAACTGGTGGACAAGATCCTGCGCCCGGATGATGTGTTCGATATTGCGTTGTATCAAAAAGCATAGCCATCCAAGTCAAACCGAATGGAGTCCAGATTGAACTTTGAAATAAGGAGGCTTATATGAGCAATCTTCAGCGAATTCTGATACTCGGAACCGGGCCAGCATCCATTCAGCTTGCTGTAACGCTTAAAGACCATCTCAACTGCTGTATAGGCATTGCGGGGAGACAATCGGTTCGTTCAGCATCGATATTTGCAGCTCTCGATGAGAGCAATCAACGTATTCAGGTCAGCATTCAAAATGAGAAACATCAATCACTCGCAGGTGAATGTTTCGTTGATCATGTGTTCAAGGGATATGACACCATTGAGGGCGAATGGGATACACTCATTTTTGCTGTAACAACGGATGCGTATATCGATGTATTGGAACAAATGAAAAATGAATTCATTAAACAACTGAAATGTATCATTCTGGTTTCTCCAACATTTGGGTCGAATCGACTCGTGACCCATTACATGAGAGAGCGGAATGCAGAGCCGGAAGTGATCAGTTTCTCTACCTACCTTGGAGATACCCGTTGGATGCACGAACATCCGTCCAATCATGTGATTACTACAGGGGTCAAGAAAAAAGTCTATATCGGTTCCACTCGTTACCCGTCTGAACAGGTCAGTAAGCTATGCCAGGTGTATGAGCGTTTGGGTGTTGCGCTGGAAGTGATGCGATCTCCATTGGAGGCGGAAACGAGAAATATTTCGTTGTATGTGCATCCGCCCTTGTTCATGAATGACTTCTCATTAGAAGCCATCTTTGGAGCATCAGATATTCAGAAATACGTATACAAGATGTACCCCGAAGGTCCAATTACACAAGTTTTGATACGGGATATGCGGGCACAGTGGCAGGAGATTATGAATATTACAGAACGACTTGATATTCAGGGAGTCAACCTGCTTCAATTCATGACGGATGACAACTATCCGGTTCGATTAGAGAGTATATCACGCCAGGATATCGAGAATTTCAATCAACTGCAGGTCATTCATCAAGAGTATTTATTATACATACGATACACCTCCTTATTGATTGATCCATTCTCGGAACCCGACACGGCAGGGAAATATTTCGACTTTTCAGCAGTCCCATTCCGTCAAACGTTCATGAACCGCGAAGGGGAACTGGACATCCCCCGTATGCCCAAGGAGGATTACTATCGCATCAAAATCATTCAGGGCATTGCCAGACATCTGGATGTGAGCTGTCCAACCATTAATCAATTCATCGCTACATATGAGGCGAAGCTTCAGGAAGTAGCTGACGCACATCCGAATCAGCGGTTGTCCGATGCCTTTGTGATCCAATCCTTTGACGAGGATATCCGCATGATCTGCACCGGACTTTCAAGTAATAGGGTCTAGTTATATTAATTTAAGTAAGTTGAATTTAGTTTTACACAATAACGAAGAGGACAGAAAAAACCTGAAGAAGCGAAGCGCTCGCCTTTATCACCGAAATGCTACCTTTAGGAGATAGATTAAAGAAATTCGGGGATAACAGCGATCGGAAGGTTGTTCTGTCATCGAAGTGGCAAGTGTAAATTTTTAGTTTTGCTTACTAATCAGGAGGAAATGTTGTGAAAAAGGGTCTTACTTTTACATCCATACTATTGCTGGTGTCTGCCATTGCGCTGCTCGCCGGATGCGGACAGAGCACAAAAGAGAAAGAGAGCGCCCAAACGGAGCCTGCCAGTAGCAAGGTACAAACGGAACTTATCTATGCTTCTGCCAAAGATATTAACGATATGAATCCCCATCTGTATCCCGGCTCGATGCCTGCCCAAGGGATGGTATATGAGTCTTTGGTTGAAAACACGGTCGATGGTATCAAGCCTTTGTTGGCGGAATCATGGGATATTTCAGAAGATGGAAAAACCTATACGTTTCATCTGCGCAAAGATGTGAAATTCCATGATGGCGAGCCTTTTAATGCAGAGGCAGTTAAACAAAATTTCGATGCGGTTCAGGCCAATGCTGAAAAACATGCATGGATTAAGCTGTCCAGCAAAATTGTAAGCACGAAAGTTGTGGATGAATATACAGTGGAATTGGTGTTGTCGGAGACCTATTACCCAACACTGGTTGAATTGTCGATGACCAGGCCCTATGTATTTTTATCGCCCAAGGATTTCAAGGATGGGGGAACCAAAGACGGGGTAAATGGTTATAACGGGACAGGGCCCTACAAGCTTACAGGACATAAAATCGACGAGAATGCTACCTTTGAAGCGAATGAAGCCTACTGGGGTGGCGCACCTGAAATTAAGAAAATCACATCCAAGGTTCTACCGGCAGGAGAAACGACATTCCTGGCGTTACAAAAAGGTGAGATCAACTTTGTATTTACGGATGATCGGGGGGCAGACAGCATTGATATTGAAGCGATGAATCAATTGGCTGAGTCTGGCGATTATCAAATCGTTCGAAGTGAACCTATGAATACGGCCATGATCGTAGCCAATAGTAGCAAAATGGATAGCCCTGTTCAAGATCAAGCTGTTCGTGAAGCCGTATGGTATGGTATCGACCGGGAAAGCATCAGTAACGATATTTTTGATGGAACCCAAACGGTAGCGGACAGCTTGTTCTCATCCAATGTAAATTACGCGGATGTTGACCTGAAAAAGCGCAATTATGATCCGGAAACCGCGAAAGAAATTTTGGAGAATTCAGGTTGGACGCTGGCGAATGGTGAAGCTGTGAGAACGAAAAATGGTAAGCCTCTAGCCATGAACTTGTATTATGACAGCAATTCCTCTTCCCAAAAAACACAGGCAGAATTTATCCAAAATTCGTTAAAAGGAATAGGGATGCAAGTGGAAATTGTTGGAGAGGAGTCCACTTCCATCGCAAACAGAAGGTCAACCGGTGAGTATGATTTATTATTCAATCAGACCTGGGGACTGGCGTACGACCCACAGAGCACAATCTCTGCGTTTACTTCGGATGCATCTTATAAACATACGACTAGCGGCCTTCCCCAAGCAGAGGAATTGTATAAAAAAATTGAGGAAGTCATGGTGTCAACAGATGAAGAAACAAGAAGAGCGTTATATACGGATATTATGAAAATCGTTCATGACGAAGCGGTATTTATTCCTCTTACCAACGGGCGTGTCACGGTAGTGGCTCCCCAAAGTCTAGATGGAATTTCATTCAAGCAGACTCAATATGAATTGCCATTTGAGCAGATGAATTTTAAATAGGAATGACTTCAATAGGGGGGAGAGTAATCCCTCCCTTTATTTGTAAATAACTTGAATTCGCCCGAAAAGGAGATGGATATGGGAAGTTATATCGTCAGAAGAATATTACTGGCCATACCTTTGCTGATCATTATTTCATTTATAACGTTTGTTTTAATTAATCTCTCTCCTCTGGACCCGGCCGTAGTGGTCTTGCAGGCACAGGACGTTCCCCAGATCACAGATGAATTAATCGCCCAAACCAACGAAGCATTAGGATTCGATAAACCGTTCATGATCCAGTATATAAACTGGATGATTGCCGTATTGCAGTTTGACTTTGGCAACTCCTATGTATCGGGTGAAACCGTATGGTCTATGGTAGGTCCGGCCTTTCTGAATACGCTAAAGTTAACACTGGTCTCATCCATTTTTATTATTGTGTTATCGATCCTCTTGGGCGTGATCTGTGCCATGAGAGAAGGGAAAGTCATCGATAAATCGGTAAGAGGCATCTCCTTTTTCCTCACGGCAATGCCATCCTATTGGCTTGCGGCAATCATGATTTGGTACTTTTCTGTCAAATTGGATCTGTTGCCAACCAGCGGGATGGACTCCTACAAAAGTTATATCCTCCCGGTTATTGTGATTACGGTAAGTTACACGGGCATTTATTTTAGAACAGTGCGAAGTTCCATGTTAAGCAATCTGAATGAGGACTATGTGCTCTATGGAAGAGCCAGTGGATTAAGCGAGAAAAAAGTGACCATGCATATTTTAAGAAACTCACTGCAAGTGGCGGTGTCAATATTTTGCATGGCGATTCCCATCGTGCTCGGGAGCACGGTCGTCATTGAAAATGTGTTTGCATGGCCGGGACTTGGGAGACTCAGCGTGCGATCGATTCTAAGTCGGGATTTCCCGATTATTCAGGCATATGTTTTGATTTTGGCGGTAACGTTTGTGTTGTTTAATACACTCTCGGACATTATCAATGCTGCGATGAATCCCAGGTTGAGAAAGGATATCTGATGAGAATATTGAAAAATTTGAGCAAAGACAAGCTGGCTATTACATCATTGGCGATTATCGTGTTCACTATTGTTGCTGGCATATTTGCCCCTTTATTTGCACCCCATGACCCTGAGGCAGTGAATATGAAGCTTCGTTATGCATCCTCATCCTGGACTTACCTGTTAGGGAATGACCACTTGGGCAGATGTGTTTTATCCAGGCTCATCTACGGCATTCGTCCCAGTGTTTTATGGGTTTTGGTTGCATTGATTCTGTCCGTTTTGGTTGGAGCTGTTGTCGGATTTATCGCGGGTTACTTTAAGGGGAAAACAGATGCTTTGATTATGAGGATCTGTGATATCATGCTGTCCTTCCCTGGATATGTCATGACCTTGGCAGTAGTCGGCATTTTGGGTTCAGGGCTGGAAAATATTTTAATTGCCTTTGTATTCATGAAATGGGCATGGTTTGCCCGCGTCATTCGAACCTCTGTGATGCAGTTCTCCGAAATGGATTATGTGAAATATGCCAAAGCCTCTGGTACGCCCAATCTGAGAATTATAACCAAGCACATTGTTCCGGTTACATTTGCCGATATCGCGGTGATCTCAAGTGGTTCCATGTGTTCGATGATGCTGCAGATCTCGGGGCTCTCTTTTCTCGGACTTGGCATTCAGGCTCCCCATGCTGAATGGGGCATGATGTTAAACGAGGCAAGGGAGGTCATGTTCTCCAGACCTGAATTAATGTTGGCACCTGGCCTGGCTATTGTCATTGTGGTGTCCGCTTTTAATTTTCTGTCGGATGCACTCCAGGTTGCTTTGGATCCCAAATTAATGACCTATCAAGGCAAGGTTCGCAAGAAAGAGGTGGGAAAAACGGTTTATGAATATAGTAGAGGTTGAAAACTTGAAAGTATGGGATACACGTACGGGTAAAGTTATTATTCATGACAGTTCATTTCAGGTAAAGCAAGGAAGCTGTCTGGCCATTGTGGGGGAGAGCGGGAGTGGCAAGTCCGTGACGTGCAGATCTATTATGCGACTGAATAAAGCGTGGCTTCAGCAATCTGGAACCATTTTATTCAAAGGTGAGAATCTGAACCAGCTTACGGAAAAAGAGATGAGAAAAAAAAGAGGGAGAAATCTCTGCCTGATTTTGCAAAATGGCATGAGTGCATTCGATCCTTCCTGTGTGATTGGTGTCCATATCCGGGAGACACTTCAGGAGCACTTTGGCTGGAATACCCGGGAGATTGAGCGGAAAATAAAAAATGCCATGGAAAGCGTGATGTTGAAAAATCCGCAAGACATCCTGAATCAATACCCGCACGAGCTGTCTGGGGGAATGCTGCAGCGAATCATGATCGCGCTGGCACTTGTGTTAGAGCCAGATCTGATTATTGCGGATGAACCGACAACAGCGCTGGATACGATCTCTCAGTACGAGGTCGTTGAACAATTGATTCAATTACGCGAACGTATGGGATGTTCCATGATGTTTATATCACATGATCTCGGTGTGGTGCAGAAAATTGCGGACGAGGTTATGGTCATGAAGGACGGAGCTATTGTCGAAAGAGGAGACATTCAGTCCGTGTTTTCAGAACCGGAACATGCATATACCCAATATTTAGTGTCTACCCGACTGGAGCTGAGCAACCATTTCAAGAAATTGATGCAGGAGGGGTTATAAGTGCTGAAGGTGGATGGCATTGAGAAATCCTATAGACAGAGCGGGCTATTTTCCAAACAAAGGCAGCAGGTTCTGAAGAATGTAGCATTTGAATGCTATCATGGTGAATGTTTGGGCATTATCGGTGAAAGTGGAAGTGGCAAGTCCACCTTGGGAAGGTTGATCCTGGGCATTGAAAAGCCGGACCGGGGAACCATTTTGTTTGAGGGGAAAAATGTGAAGGATCGAAGCGTAAGAATGGGAAACATCAGTGCGGTATTTCAAAATTATACGTCTTCCATTAATCCGTTTTTTACCGTTGAAGAAGCGATCATCGAGCCCCTAAAGGCTCAAAAAAAGGTTCAGCAACATATGCAAAGCAAGGTCGATGAGTTGTTATATCAAGTTGGATTGGACCCGTCCTACAGACGGAAATATCCTCATGAATTATCGGGAGGAGAGGCTCAGAGAGTATGTATTGCAAGAGCCATCTCCACTGCACCGAAATGTATTTTATTGGATGAAGCCATCAGTTCTCTGGATGTGTCTGTTCAGATCCAGGTGCTGCAATTGTTAAAACAATTAAAGGAAATCTACAAGATGAGCTATGTGTTTATCACGCATGATATTCAGGCGGCAGCCTATATTTGCGACAGGGTCATTATTTTCAGAGATGGGCAGATTGAGGAAATGGTTCCGATTGGGCAGCTCAAGGATGTCCAGTCCGAATATGCGAAGAAATTGTTGAAGCATTTAATTACATTTTAGGGGGAAACCCATTGTGAGTGGAGCGATGTCTTGGCCTTTTCTGCGTTTGTACATACTGGTTCTTCTATATTTTAGTGCAAATGCTATTCTCAATGTAATTATCCCTTTGCAGGGGGAATCCCTGGGCGCCAGCAGTACAACCATCGGGCTAATCATGGGAGCCTATATGTTCACAACGATGTTTTTCAGGCCATGGGCAGGTCATATCATTCAAAAACAAGGGCCGATCAAAGTATTGCGCTTTATCCTGATCGTCAACGGTTTTGCCCTGATTTTATATACGTTTACGGGACTCGGTGGCTATTTGGTGGCTCGTATTTTACAGGGGGTATCGACCGCTTTCTTCTCCATGGCGTTACAGATCGGCATTATCGATGCCCTGCCGGAGAAAGATCGTTCCCAGGGCATTTCATATTATTCGTTATTTAGCTATATACCGGGCATTGTGGGTCCTGTTCTTGCATTGGGAATTTGGCAGACCGGAGGAATGGATTATTTTACAGTGGTTCTGATTGGTATTGCCATCTGTACAGGCGTGTTTGGATATAGCGCCAAAATGGACAAGAGCACGGAGCAGCCTGCCGAAAATGTTCCTGCTCAGAACGTAGGCGTATTCCAATCCTTTAGTGAGTTGGTCAAAAATCCGTTCCTGTTCAAATGTAGTGTATTGATGCTTAGTGCCTCCGTTGTATTCGGAGCGGTTACGACCTTTATTCCTTTATATGCCGGCCAACTGCCAAGCGGTAATGCGGGTATCTATCTGATGCTTCAAGCAGGAACCGTTGTGCTAGCCCGGATTATGCTTCGGAAAAGAATCCCTTCGGATGGCAAATGGCACGCTCCATTTATCATGGGAACAATGTTTCTTTTGGCAGTGGCTGCGCTGTGTGTAAGCTTTTCGATAACAGGAGGAGCTGTTTTTTTCTATGTGGGGGCGATTTTGATGGGAATAGCTCAATCCATCCTGTATCCGACGTTAACCACCTATTTATCCTTTGTGTTGCCACAGCTTAATCGAAATGTGCTGATTGGATTATTTATAGCGACGGCAGATTTGGGCGTTTCACTGGGCGGTGTCGTTATGGGACCCGTCGCTGATTTCTCCTCCTATTCATTTATGTACATGATGTGTGCTATCCTAGGAGCGGTGATGATCGTTTTTGCCTATGAACGGCGAAAACCCGTGACAGGTGCATCTGTGAGTTAACTGCCAGACGAGAAAGTGGTGACAAACGTTTGAAGTCTTCGGTGACGGCAACATCCAATGGAAAATTAAATCCGGTATCCTTTTCGTTTATCCGGTTTTATATGCTGGCTTTTTTGTTTTTTGCGGCTAATTCAGCCTTGACGATTATTCTGCCTCTGAGAAGCGAAGCCGCCGGATTGAACCAGGCTGAGATTGGTCTGATGATGGGGGCATATATGTTCACCTGTATGCTCCTGAGACCTTTTGCAGCGCAGCTGCTGGGTAAGCATGGGCCACTTCGTGTGATGCAATGGCTATTGCTTTTACATGCCGGGACGCTGCTGTTATTTGTTGTTTTTGGTGTGGAGACGTATCTGTGGTTGCGAGCCCTGCAAGGGGTGGCTACAGCCTTTTTCTCCATGACGATGCAGGCAGGCATTGTAGAAAGATTGGAGGACAAGGACCGGGCACAAGGGCTGTCCATGTACACCCTGTTTACGATGGTTCCTTCTCTGGTCATTCCAATCCTCGCCATACAAATCTGGGAAAATGCCAGTGATCTGGCGTTTACGCTGCTGATGATCGGGCTGGCGGCTTTGCCACTTCTGATCGGATACAATGTGGATCTGCCCCGGAGTACTGTGCAGAACAAATCGTATACCTTGGGTGATATGCTGCGTTCATTCGGCGGTATCTGGCGTAGTACGCCACTGCTGATCAGCAGTGTGGTGATGCTTTTTGCTTCATGCGTTTTTGGGGCAACAGCGACCTTCCTTCCCCTGTATATGATATCTACCGGAATGGCGAGTGCAGGGGTATTTCTGACGATACAGGGATTGGTTGTGATCCTGTGCAGGTTTATTTTGCGAAAAAAAATTCCGTCCGATGGCAGCTGGAATACCTGGCTGATGGCAGGATTAATGCTGTGTGCAGCACTGGGAACCCAGTTGCTTAGTCTATTGGAGATTATCGGGCCACTGGTGTATCTTTCTGCGGTGTTTAGCGGCTTTGCCCTGGCATTGTTGTACCCGACATTAACCACATATCTGTCTTTTGTGCTGCCTGCGGATTCCAGATATGTACTCATGGGGATCTTCATGTCATCCTATGACCTGGGATTCTCTCTGGGTGGACTGGCGATGGGGTTCATTGTGCAGGTGAGTTCGTATTCGACCATGTTTATGATCTGCACGCTCTTCTCTATTGCAGCGATGATTCTGGTGCTGGTGTTCAGGCAACGGATGGAAGCGGGGAATAAGGCCAGTTCTGTGGTTTCTGTATAGATTGAACGAAAGAACATTTACACGGATCACTCCGATGACAGAACAACCTTCCGATCGCTGTTATCCCCAGATTTTTTTGATTCCTTTTTATAAGGTTAAATCCGGGGGGAGCGTATGCTTCCGAAGTAGCTTTCTTGCAGAAAGCTTTTAGGCGAGTGTATGCCTTCCGAAGCAGCTTTCTTGCAGAAAGCTTTTAGCTCCGCTTCTTCAGGTTTTTTCTGTCCTCTCCGTTTCGTGTAAATGTTCAGTTCAATCTATATAGTTTTGTTGAATATGTCCCGGTACAGGCGTACTTCTAATTTATATTGATAGTTCCGCTGTCTAGCCTATCCCGCATGTAGTGCGAATATTTACAGAATCCCCGAACGAGAAAGCCCAATTCTTTAGATGTGGGATGAAAGTGAGGTCGGATACGGAGTATCACTATTGTGATTCTTCAAGTATCCGAAATGTCTGCCTTCTTAATTTTTTTAGTTTGTTTCAATTCATCTATTAAACTGATACAATATAGATATGAATGAATATAGAAGAACAAACACAACCGTATCTTTGTTGAACTATCATTTTGTGTTCTGCCCACGATACAGAAGAAAGATATTTCTCAAATTAGAGGTAGAACAGCGCTTCAAGGAACTGGTGCATGAGGTATGTGCAGAGCTTAAAATTGTGATTGTTGCCATGGAGTGCGACAAAGACCATACACATATGTTTCTCAATGCACTTCCAACATTAAGCCCTGCTGATATCATGGCAAAAATAAAAGGAGTCACATCAAAAAAACTACGAGAAGAGTTTCCACACCTTCTGCATTTGCCCAGTTTGTGGACACGTTCCTATTTTGTTTCTACCGCTGGAAATGTATCAAGTGAGACCATCAAGCGTTATGTTGAACAACAAAAGACAAGGGGGTGAAGTATATGTCTCAGACCATAACGGTTAAGGTAAAGCTGCTGCCGACTAAAGAGCAGATCCAACTATTGCAACAAAGTAGTCATGAATATATCCGAGTTGTTAATACACTCGTAGCCGAGATGGTAGAAGAAAAGAAAAGGTTGAAGAAGACAACAAAAGACATTCCTGCTAATCTACCAAGTGCAGTAAAAAATCAAGCGATTAAAGATGCGAATAGTGTCTTCTCTACCAAAGTTAAGAAAAGTAAATACGCAATCATACCGATCCTAAAGAAACCGATTTGCGTATGGAATAACCAAAACTATTCTCTTGACTTCACGCACATTTCCATTCCATTCATGGTAGAGGGAAAATCTAAGCGTTTAAAAATTCGTGCATTGTTCATCGACAAAGACCATCGAAACGTTGACCTTTTGAAGCATAAACTTGGTACGCTCCGTGTCACGAAAAGCTCAGGTAAGTGGATAGCCCAAATTGCTGTCACCATGCCAACAACTGAAAAAACGGGTATGCGGATTTTGGGCGTTGATTTAGGGCTGAAAGTCCCTGCCGTAGCCATCACAGATAATGATCACGCTCGCTTCTTTGGGAATGGGCGAGAAAACAAATACAAGAAACGGAAGTTTCGTAGTGTTCGTCAAAAGCTAGGAAAACAAAAGAAAGTGGACGCTATTCGCAAGTTAGATGATAAAGAACAACGATGGATGAAAGACAAAGACCACAAAGTCAGTCGTGAAATCGTTAATTTCGCAGTCGAAAATAAGACTTCTGTCATTCGCTTAGAGCAACTAACGAATATAAGGCAGACGACAAGAACAAGTCGTAAAAACGAAAAGAATTTACACAGTTGGTCATTCTACCGTTTGGCACAATTCATTGAATACAAAGCAAATATGGCAGGGATCAAAGTGGAATATGTGAACCCTGCATATTCAAGTCAAACCTGTCCAGAATGTTCAAAAAAGAACAAGGCGCAAGATAGAAGATATAAGTGCCCATGTGGATTCAAGAAACATCGTGATATCGTTGGGGCGATGAATATTCGCTACGCAACTGTGATTGGCGGTAACAGTCAATCAGCCTAAGGTGCTATATGCACTGTCTTAGGAGGGGTAATGGCATACCCTAATCTTAGCATCTGTCCAAAGCAGAAATGAAATGAGGACGTTAAGCTTAGCTAAGAATCCCAATCACTTTAGTGATCTTGCCCCTTTAGGGATGGGAGTGTCAAAGAGGAGGTTTATGACTTACTTCTTGCCAGAACGCATCCTCAGGATGCGAAAGAGCGGGGGAAGTCATCAGCCTTTTTTTGTTTTTTTGCAGCTTGAATCAAAAATAGTTTGACAACCACCCTCTGACAGGATTATAGTCATTGTTGTTAATCGTAATAATTACTATTAAAGTCTGGATTACACAGACTGCAAATATAAGGAGTAGATTTCTATGACACAAAAGCAAGTTCCGGTAACCGTACTGAGTGGTTACCTCGGTTCAGGGAAAACGACGGTTTTAAATCATGTGTTGAACAACAGACAGGGGCTCAAAGTTGCTGTAATCGTCAACGACATGAGTGAGGTGAATATTGATGCTGCGCTGGTCAAGGGGGAGGCAACCTTGTCTCGAACCGAAGAGAAGCTGGTGGAGTTGTCGAACGGCTGTATCTGCTGCACCTTGCGGGATGATCTGATGCAGGAGATTGAGAAGCTGGTGAACGAAGGCAAGTATGACTATATTTTGATCGAATCCACTGGTATCAGTGAACCTGTTCCAGTTGCACAGACCTTTACATACGCCGATGAGGAGTCGGGTATTGATCTGACGCGCCTGGCCCGATTGGACTGTCTGGTAACGGTGGTGGATGCCAATCGATTCTGGCATGATTTTGGATCAGGGCAGAGTCTATTGGATCGTAATCAGGCGACTGGAGATGAGGACACTCGTGACGTCGTAGACTTGTTGATTGATCAGATCGAAACCTGTGATGTACTGCTACTGAACAAATGTGATCTGGTGGATGACACCGAGCTGAACAAGCTCGAAGGCATCATCGGTAAGTTACAGCCTAACGCCAAGATCATTCGGACTGAGAATGGTCAGGTGAATCCGTCTGAGATTCTGAATACAAACCGCTTTGATTTCGAGAAAGTGAGTATGTCTGCTGGCTGGATTCAGGAGCTGGAGAAGGAGTCGCATACACCGGAAACCGAGGAATATGGCATTGGTTCCTTCGTTTATCGCCGCAGAAAGCCATTCCATCCTTCCCGTCTGGCTGAGTTCATGAGTTACTGGCCGGAAGAAGTGGTACGTGCCAAAGGTTTGGTATGGCTCGCGGCTGAAGGGGATGTTGCTGCAAGCCTCAGTCAGGCAGGGCCATCCATTCAGTTCGGTCCTGCGGGACATTGGGTGGCGGCGTTGCCGGAAGCGGACAAAGAGGAGATTTTACGTAACGAACCGGATGTGCTGGAGAAATGGGATGCCCAGTGGGGAGATCGTCAGACGGAGCTTGTCATGATTGGGATCGAAATGGAACGTGCGAGCATTGAAGATGAGCTGGACCAGTGCCTGCTCAGTGATGAAGAAATGCTGGCCGACTGGGGCCATTTTGATAATCCACTGCCATGGCCTGTGGAAGTCGTATAACTGGGAAGTTGATGGAGTAGCGTGATATAAGCACATCTATATAAATTGAACTAAACATTTACACAAAACGGAGTGTACAGTGTAAATATTCTTTAGTTCAATTTATAAACATAAATTCAATGGATAAAGGAGCTGTAATTCATGGCTAAAAAATCAAAAGTGGTACGTGAGAAGCAACGCCAAGCGATCGTGGCAAAATATGCGGATCTGCGCCGGGAGTTGAAGGAAAAAGGGGATTATGAAGCGTTGCAGAAATTGCCGCGTAATGCATCTCCGACTCGTTTGAAAAATCGTTGTGAAGTGACAGGTCGCCCGCGGGGTTATCTACGCAAGTTCAAGGTATCGCGAATTAAGTTCAGAGAACTGGCTCATCAAGGTCAGATTCCTGGGGTAACAAAATCCAGTTGGTAAAATGATCAAAGGGTGGCATTTTGCTGAAAGGATGTGCACTTCATGCTGGACTCGTTTACGTTACGAAGAATTCAGTCCGTTATGAACGGTTATATTCACGAGAAGGTACCTGCGCCACTGCGTACGATGGTGAAGTTGACATATGAGATGAATGACAATGAATTGATCCTGACCGAAGAAAGACCCGCCGAGGAACGGTATCAATGGGACAAGATGCATATTGCCCGATTTTACTGGGAAGAAAATCAGTGGAACGTGTATGCCAGAGATGAACAGAGCAGCTGGAGTCCGGTAGATGTTATTACACCTTGTTCCGATTTTGAGAATGTGCTTGAGCAGGTGGAACGGGATGAGGCCGGGCTGTTCTGGCGTACGTGAGGGCGACGAGGACGAAAATACAAATGAACATATATGAAAAATGAGCGAAGAAGACTCTGCATGTTGTATGCAGAGTCTTCTTTTGCGTCAGTTTGTTCAAGGAACATCTGCCTATAATGAATGATTGTGTATCATTCGGAATTGCATAGGCGTTACGTTTTCCTGAGTTTTAAAACATCGGATGAAGTAGCTTGACTGTGAAAATCCTGTTTCCAGCGTAATTTGCTTAATGGAAAGGTTGGTTGTCGCGAGCAGCTGTTTCGCATGCAATAACCTGGATTCCATCAGGAATTCCGGGAAGGAGATTCCGAACGTCTGACTGAACTTGCGGCTAAAGTAGGGTGTACTGTATCCAGCTATTCCGGCAGCGTGGTCTAGTGTAATGTGCTCGTTACTATGGGATCGAATATAATTCGCTGCTTCACGAATTCGCTCCGAGGTGTGATTCAACGAAACATTGATTTGGCTCGCTGCGGATTGCAATCGGGTCAGAAGCTCATATAGTGTAGCTGCCACACTGTGCTCATCCTCCACCTGATAGCCTCTTCCGAGCTCCAGTATTCGATCCATGAGCGCGGTGACCACCGGGAAGTTGGAACATTGAAACAGCCAGGGCTCGTCAACGCCTTTTCCATTTAAGAGTTCTTCGAGACGAATGCCGTAAAAATGAATCCAACGAATACTCCACGGATCATCCGAATCGGAGTAGTAGGTTTGTCTGAGACCGGGACCATAGAGGAATCCCTGCCCTCGTGTAAGCTCATAACGAGTGGTTCCCGTGTCCAGGAACCCTTTACCGTCCAGGACAAGGTGCAAATTGTAGCATTGATCCAAATTAATTTCTTTGGTTCGATATTCCCGATTCACATAATGTTTCGGAAAGTCACTGTAACCTCCAATAAAATCGGGAAAACATACATGTCTGGGGAAAACCGGCTTGGGGAGAAAGATGTGTTCTTTCACGTGCATCCTCCATTTGAACGCAATATTTTTATGTAGTGAACTGAAATCGATTCAGTCTACTGTTATTTGAATCTTGGACAATGACAATATTTTATTATAAGTCGCATAATCTTGTCATTTATTATATGTGAAGGTTCCAATAGAATGGAGGCAATATGGCATTAAGGGGGCAATTAAAGGTGGCAAAATCAATCCAAATGGATGAATTAAAAATGGGGGTCTGTTATTACCCTGAGCACTGGTCGGAAGCGTTGTGGGAAGACGATTTCCGTAGAATGAAAGAGATGAATATCACCGTTATTCGGATGGCTGAATTCGCATGGGCCATTTTTGAACCGGAAGAAGGCCAGTTTGATTTTAGTTTTTTCCAGAAGGCACTGGATCTGGCGCATCAATATGGTTTGAGTGTTATTTTGGGAACACCGACTGCAACTCCACCCGCATGGTTAACATCCAAGTATCCTGAAGTATTAAACGCGAATAAGGACGGCGTATTGTATCAACATGGCATGCGACGCCATACCAACTACAGCAGCCCAATCTACAGACAGCAATGTGAAAAAATCGTGCGTAATATGGTGATTGCCTATAAAGATCATCCGGCTCTCATTGGCTGGCAGATCGATAACGAATTCAATTGTCATATGGATGTTTTCTATGCTGAGGCAGATCATGTTGCTTTCCGTGAGTGGTTAAAAGATCGTTATGAATCGTTAGAGAATCTGAACCAGGCCTGGGGAACTGTTTTCTGGAGTCAGACCTATACCGATTGGGAGCAAGTTCACCTTACCCGAAATATGGTCAGTCCATCGCCCAACCCACATTTGGCATTGGATGAAAAGCGATTCATCTCAGCCAATACGATTTCATTTGCCAAGCTGCAGGTGGACGTCATTCGGGAACTGGACCCGAAACATTGGATCACAACGAACGGTACGTTTGGACACCTGGATAATCATGAAATGACAGAGGAGCTGCTTGATTTCTTCTCCTATGATTCGTATCCGCAGTTTGCCACGATCTTCCCGGGAACAGATGATAATTCGTTACAAGACCGGGCCTGGAGCATGAAACTGTCCAACGTACGCAACATGTCACCGAACTTCTGCGTTATGGAGCAACAGTCTGGGCCAGGAGGCTGGGTCGACAGCATAGGCATGGGTACGCCAAGACCGGGACAGATCCGATTATGGTCGTATCAATCGGTTCTTCACGGAACAGATCTGCTTGTCTACTTCCGCTGGCGGACGGCAACATTTGGCACAGAGATGTACTGGCATGGCATCAATGATTACCATAATCAACCCAACAGAAGGGTACGCGAGGTTGCGCAAGTAGGTGAAGAGTTTGCCAAGATCGGGCGCGTTATTGCCGGGACTACCTATCAAGCCGACGTTGCGATCCTGCAGGATTACGATAACATCTGGGACGGAGAGTTGGACGAATGGCACGGACCGCTTCATCAGCAGAGCGTACGCTCCTGGTATAAGCAGCTCCAGTATCGTCATATTCCGACGGATCTGGTTACCCTGCAATCAACGACAACACTGGAGGCGTTATCCCAATATAAGGTGATCATCTATGCTCACCCGGCCATCATGACAGACGAGACAGCAGAACTGCTGCAAGCTTATGTCAGTCAAGGAGGTACCCTGTTTTTCGGTGCGCGCACGGGTTATAAGGACCTTAAGGGACATTGTTATATGAGACCATTCCCTGGGGCTGTTGCTGAGTTGTGTGGTGTAACCGTAGAGGATTTCACCTTAATCAAAGGAACCGTTCCCGCAGCCACGTTGCAATGGAGCGGGACAAGAGGGCGACTTCAGGAGGGAACAACAACGACCGGATTTAACGAAGTCCTTCATGTGGAGTATCCTGACGTGCAGGTCGTAGCCGAGTATACATCCGAATATTATGCAGGTAGTCCTGCTATGACCAAACGTGCGGTAGGTCAGGGGCAGGTATGGTATTATGGGGCGGCTTACAATGAACCGGTCGTAGATGCTCTCCTGGATGAAATAGGGCTATCTTCGCCAGTGGATGACCTGATAGAGGTACCATCCGAAGTTGAACTTGGTATCCGTTCTGGTAAGGATAAAGCTTATGTATTTTTACTCAACTACTCGGATCATCAAGCGGCCATCCAGCTTAAAAAGGAAGCAAGAGAGTTGCTATCGGGTACAACACTTCAGGGTGAGATCAACATGCCCGCGTATGGTGTATTCATTTTTGAGATCGATTTGCCACATTAAGAAATTCATTCATCCATATATGTTATATTGAAAGAAACACCAAAAACGCCTTGCAGCCATTGCAAGGCGTTTTGTATATGCATGAGTGATGTGTAACATCCATTTAGCATGAGTGTTTTTGGTTGTATTTCGTATAACTATGCTTCGTACAAAATTTCACCTGTTCGCGATACATCATAGCCCTCGAATGATTGCAGTTCCTGCCTGAACTCCGGCGATTGGAGAATTCGCAGTACCGATTCTGTCCAGGCTTTATTGCCTTGTTTCCTCAACATGACCAGATCATAGCGCTCCTGAGTGAGCGGGATAAAATCAACCTGGCCCACAAGTCGCGCAGCTTTCTCAATGCCAACTCCGACATCAGCTTCCCCTGAACTGACTTTGGCAGCCACGCCCATGTGACTGGTTTCTTCCATTTCATATCCGATCAGACCTGTGCCAGGAATTCCATGCAGCCGAAGCTGCTCATCCAGCAATACGCGCGCGCCAGAACCTTTCTCCCGGTTAGCCAGACGAAGTTCGGGCTTGCTCAGATCGGTCCAATTCTGCAAATGAAGCGGGTTGCCTCGCCCAACATACAATCCTGCTGGTCGGGACAGCAAATTCACCACTACATAAGACCGTCCCGTCAGGATTTTGCGAATATACGGCAGATTATATTCACCGGTATCTCCGTCAAGCAGATGGGTGCTGACCAGATCGGACTCACCGCGATACATCGAGATAAGCCCGTCCAGACTACCCATGAACGAGCGCAGCGGACGGATGTCCCGGGTTTGTTTTTCCATATGGCGCATTAGGATATCCAGACTGACATCCTGACCTGTGATAACCAGATGCCGTGGTGCAGAAGTCATTGTATGGGTAGAATTCGCTGGAGGAATTGCATGCGCAGACCCGGCGGGGGTGGCTGACAGTAAGGAAGTTCCGTGAGAATCACCATGACCTGGCTGATAAGCCGATGCCGAGGTTTGATCCGAAGCCGGGATGCGTTGATTTGAAGATTGAAGTTGCTTGGAGCGACGTTTATATGCCTCCAGATCGGTTGCATCAATCCGCATTTGTTTGCCCACACGGTATGCGACGAGGTCTCCCTTTTTGATCAGGTCATAGACCGTCAGTTTCGATATTTTGAGCAGCTTGGATATTTCTTCGGTTGTGTAGGATTGCTCCTCCGTCATAAGTGAAGATCCTCCTTCAAAGGTATAGAGCAACTATGGTTGTGTTATGAATGTTTCTTGTACTATATCATTAATTGAGGGATGCCATAAACCTGAGAACATGCAATAAATGCATAGGACAGATAACAAAAATCAGATGTGATCTTAATCACCTTCCCATTTTTTCGGTCTTGTGTATAATTAGATATAATCAATTATAACTAGTTATAACCAAAGATAACGTTGGGGGAGAAATGAATGAGAAAGAGAATCGGATATGTGTTGGGAAGTATGTCACTGGGACTGGCTCTAGTATTGGCTGGTTGTGGCGCAAGCACGGGCACTACGGATACCTCCACGGGTGCGGAACAAACGACCTCAACGCCAGCGGTATCAGGTGAAAGTTCATCAGCAGGCAATACCGATCCGCAGGAAACAGTAGATCTGACGATCTCTGCGGCGGCCAGTCTGACCGATGCGATGAAAGAGATTGAAACCAATTATGAGCTAGCTAATCCTTATATAGAACTTAATTTTAACTTTGGCGCCTCGGGTGCCTTGCAACAGCAGATTGAACAAGGTGCCCCGGCTGATATCTTTGTATCGGCGGCAACGAAAAATATGAATGCGCTGGTGGATGAGAACCTGATTGCATCGGGCGATCAGAAAAATCTGCTACAGAATTCATTGGTGGCGATTGTGCCAACAGATGGGACCAATACCGTAACCAGCGAAGCGGATCTCACCAGCGAGTCCATCAAGACGGTAGCGATTGGCATTCCGGAAAGTGTTCCTGCGGGAACCTATGCCAAGGAAGCTCTAACCAATGCCAAGCTGTGGGATGAACTGGAAAGCAAGCTTGTGCAGGGGAAAGACGTTAGACAGGTTCTTCAATATGTAGAGACAGGCAATGCAGATGCAGGATTTGTATATAAAACGGATGCTCTTACTTCAGAACAGGTGAACATTGCGTTTGAGGTGGACAAGAACAGCTACACACCAGCCAATTATCCAATAGGCATTATTGAGGGAACCAAACACCGTACAGAGGCCGAACAATTTTATGCGTATTTGCAAACCCCTGAAGTATTGGATATCTTCGAAAAATACGGATTCTCCATTCCGGAATGAATGTGAACGCCATAGACTGGTCCGTATTCTGGTCACCGGTACGTTTGTCACTTCAGGTTGCGCTGTTATCCAGCGTGGTGGCTGCCATAATGGGCATCGCGATAGCCTGGAAGATGTCACGTACTTCATTTCGGGGAAAGACGCTGCTGGAAACGGCATTTATGCTACCGCTAGTACTGCCACCGACGGTGGTTGGATTTCTGTTGCTTGTCATACTGGGACGTAAAAGTCTGTTTGGACAATGGATTGAAGCCATATTCTCCGCACCGGTTATATTCACCTGGTGGGCTGCGGTGATTGCTTCGGTGGTGGTTGCTTTTCCACTCGTGTATCAGACGATGAAATCGGGATTCAGTGGTGTGGATCGGGATCTGGAAGATGCGGGTCGTTCGATTGGGGCGAATGAGTGGCAGGTCTTTCGTTACATTTCCTTACCACTCGCAGGCAGAGCACTGATGACCGCCTTCATCCTGGGCTTTGCCCGCGCACTCGGGGAATTCGGAGCCACACTGATGATTGCGGGCAATATTCCAGGCAAAACACAAACGGTACCCACCGCAATCTATGTCGCTGTAGATTCAGGCAATCAGACCATGGCCTGGGCATGGACTGTTTCCATTATCATCATCTCATTTCTCATGTTACTGATGACCAGACAGCAGCGAGATGGCAAAAATAACTGACATTGCATGTGTGCATATTATATTAAACATGACGAAAAACCCGTGTTAAGGTAAGAAATGATTCCTTAATACGGGTTTTTCGTCACAAATTTAATATGTATCAATACCAAAGTTATGTGAATTTTACCTTAATGGAAATGTAAAGATATTTTAACATAAAAAAATAATTATTTTTCCAAAATTTAATCATTCAGTACTCGCTTTCAGTGGGCTTGTTCCTGTAAGATAGAAGTAATGGATTCTAGCCAAGTACTGAAATAAGGAGAGACGACGATGAACACTAAACCTGATTGCGGCGTTTCGTTGCAAATCGATGATTATCTGGATCTTTTGCATTTTGCCATCCAAATCCAGGATCAGGAATGGCAGCAATCCCTTATCCACCAACTCAAAATATTTCAGACGGCGACGGAGCAGCAACGCACACCTGAAGAGGAATTATGGACACGGTTTGATTATATCAACAGCAAACTGACAGGTCTTTGCCATCAGATTCATGCCGCTCATTCAGTGGATGATCGCAAGAAGTTCGAGGAACGGATTGGTCTCTTACAATTACAGCGAGTGGAAGTTGCACGTAAAATTAAATGGGCGAGTCGCAGATAGATGAGAGAGTAAAGCAGCAAGTGATGTAACGCCAAAAGGGTTTAATCCAATGAGATTCATACATGAAGAAGCCATCCGCCAATCGGTATTGGGGATGGCTTTTTCGTGTACTATAGAGAAGTCCTATAACCATATCAGGATGTCCTATTAGTTAAGTTATTGCTCAAAGATGACTTGTAATGATATTCTTTGTTCAACCTAATTCCGACTATACAAGTAAGAATGGTTTGTTAATGAGATAGAGGAATGGGAGTACACATCATATTTGCTGTGATAACAGCCTGTGGAGGAGATTGGGAATGGTTAAAAAACGGGGGATTCAAAAATTCCGGACAGCACTGCTGTTCATTACAATGTTGGCGGTTCTGGCTGGATGCAGCACAGGTACTGCAAGCAATGAGTCAGAATCTGCTTCAGTAGCAGGCGACACACAAGTGAAAAAAATCATTGTAGGAACAGGTACACAGTTCCCGAATGTCTGCTTCATTGATGAGAATGGCAAGTTAACAGGTTATGATGTGGAATTGATCCGGGAGATCGACAAACGTTTGCCCGAGTACGAATTCGAATTCAGCACCATGGATTTCAAAAACCTGCTGCTGAGTCTGGAAACGAAAAAAATTGACTTGATCGCTCACCAGATGGAAGTGAATGAAGAGAGACAGGCCAAGTTCCTGTTTAATGATGAAGCCTATAATATTTTCCCAAATAAAATTGTCGTAAGTCAGAAAAATGAGGAAGTAAAATCGATTGAGGATCTGAAGGGTAAAAAACTGATTGTTGGTGCTACGAGTAATGCAGCTGTACTTGCTGAGAAATGGAATGCAGCGAACGGCAACGGGATTGATATCGTCTATTCCGGAGCAGGTGAGGATACCATTACCCAGATCAAAACAGGACGGGTGGATGCAACGATCAGCACTCAGTTTGCCATTGATTATCAGAATAAAGCAGTTGATGCTCAGCTGAAAACGGTGGGAGATGCCCTCTCCAACTCCAAAGTGTACTTCATTCTGAACAAAGATGAGCAGGAGCTCAAAACCAAAGTGGACGAAGCGCTCAAATCGATCAAAGAAGACGGAACATTAGGCAAACTGAGCACAGAGTGGCTTGGGGCTGACTATACGGTTGAAGAGTAGTCTGAGAAAGGTGTGCAGCAGTAATGGGAAAATCATTTGATCTGTCATTGGTTCTGGATTTCATCCCGGAACTGCTACGATATTTGCATATAACACTGATTGTACTGGGTGGCTCCATCGTGCTCGGACTGGTGGGCGGTGTGCTTCTGGCCATTCCCCGGCTGTATCGGATTCCAGTACTAAGCCAGCTGGCCACCCTGTACGTCTCATTCATGCGGGGCACACCGATCCTGATCAAATTGTTCCTGGTGTATTACGGACTTCCCGAGTTACTCAAGCCGATTGGGATCGACCTGTCGAGAACCGACCCGTTGTTATTTGTCATTGTGACCTATGCGCTTAGTGACGCGGCATCCTTTGCCGAGATCTTTCGCGGAGCGGTGCGCAGTGTGGATAAAGGTCAGACGGAAGCAGCCTATGCTGCAGGGATGACGAAATTCCAGTCTTTTCGGCGGATTGTCGTTCCGCAGGCACTGATTGTTGCTTTTCCGAACATGGCCAATACGTTAATCGGTTCATTAAAGGATACATCTCTGGCCTTCTCCATCGGTGTTATGGATATGGTGGGCAGAGGGCAGACGCTAATCTCCGCCACGTCCCACGCACTTGAGGTATATATCAGTCTGTCTGTGGTCTATTATGTCATTGTCATTGTACTTGAAAAAGGATTCGCCGTTGCAGAACGCAGACTCCAGCGTCATGAACGCAAGAGAGTTGTAAACAAACCGGCAATTCGAGTCAAACGCCTGAAACGAATAGCGGGGTGAGCATATGTCGATTGATCTCCAGTTTATCTATACCTCTTTTTTTCAAATTCTGAAGGCATTGCCACTGACACTCGTCATTACGATTATTCCGTTGATTGCAGGTTTCGGAATCGGTCTGGCTACGGCTCTGATTCGTATTTATCGTGTGCGGTGGATTCACCGCATTGCTGACTTCTACGTTTCATTCCTGCGTGGAACACCGATGCTGATGCATCTATTCCTCATCTATTACGGGATTCCGATGATCATCGACAAACTGGCGGAACGTTATGGATGGGCTTTCCAGTCCTCGTCGATCCCGATTCTCGTATTTGTATTGATTGCCTTCTCGCTCACTGCGGGTGCCTATATGTCCGAGATTATCCGTTCAGGCATTCTTGCCGTGGATATCGGCCAGATGGAAGCCGCCCATGCTGTGGGCATGAGCACATTCCAGGCTTTAAGGCGCATCATCATCCCTCAAGCGATCGGGGCGGTATTGCCTAATCTGTGCAGCATGTTTGTCGGGTTCCTGCACGGCTCAACCCTCGCTTTTACCGTGTCGCAGATGGACATTCTCGGTAAAGCGGATGTGGTGGCATCCGTCAGTCTGAAATTTCTGGAGGCCTTTATCGCGGCTGCGTTCATCTACTGGGGGCTGACCATCATTGCCGAGCGGATTACCGCTGTGCTTGAGCGTCGGGTTGCCGTGTACAGCAAAGGAGGTGTGTCATGATTACACTAACGAACATACACAAAACATTTGGCAAGCAGGAAGTATTGAAAGGGATTAATCTGACCGTGGAGCAGGGTGATGTTGTTGCGATCCTTGGACCGAGTGGATCAGGTAAAACAACGCTGCTGCGCTGCGTCAATTTTCTGGAACGTGCCGATGAAGGCGAGGTTCAGATCAGTGGATTGACCGTGGATTGCAAGCATGCCCCCAAACATGACATTGTGCAATTGAGACGGAAAACGGCGATGGTCTTCCAGCATTATAATCTGTTCAAACACAAGACTGTGCTGGATAACGTCACGGAGGGCTTGATTATTGCCCAGAAAATGTCCAAAGCCGATGCCCGCACTCGCGCCTTGCATGTGCTTGAACAAGTCGGACTGTCTGCCAAAATCAATGAGTATCCGAGTATGTTATCCGGTGGACAACAGCAACGGGTGGGGATCGCCAGAGCACTGGCACTGAATCCCGAAGTGATTTTGTTTGATGAACCGACCTCGGCACTGGACCCCGAGCTTGTGGGTGAGGTGTTGTCTGTCATCCGCTCCATTGCTCAAGAGGGGATTACCATGATTGTCGTCACCCATGAAATGGGGTTTGCCCGTGAGGTGGCCAATCGGGTTGTTTTCATGGATGGAGGTTCTGTTGTAGAGGAAGGAACTCCTGAAGAGGTATTTGTGCGTCCCAAGCAGGAACGTACTCGGCAATTCCTCAGTCGATATTCTTCCGACTGGAGTTATGTCATCTAACGATATAGGCGCAAGCTGTAGTAACTGACGATACCGGCCCGGCATATGCTGTAACAGGCAAATGCTGATAGGCCGGATTTTTCTATGGGTGAAGCAGGCCGTGACGGTAAGGAGGAGGACCATGCAGAGCAAAATCGATGAAATCATCACACATATTGCACACTCTCACCAGCAGATCGCACGTGTGCTGGATGCCAAACGCCAAGTCGCTGTGCGCATGTCTGAAATCATCAATCATTTGCCAGATATCGAACCGGAGTTGGATGGCGTTGACGGTCTGCTGGACAGCTCTGGGCAAATCAACAAAAGCATTATCTCTTACTTGGGGGGCCTTGCAGATCTGGAAGAGGCTGTAGCGGAAACGCTGACCCAAGTCATGCGGGAGATCGCGGTTCAAGAGGAAGAATAAGCCCGGAAGGCGGGTGAAGGAAAATGAGTAGAGAACAGAGCCTCATTCTGATGCTGGACGCGGCAGCCAAGATGCAGTGGAATATAGCCCTGATCCTGGAGGCAAAAGCGATTGAGGCCGAGAAGGTACGAAACTGGACACTGAATCATTTGAATGGGGATACCTTTCTGACGCATGGGGATCAGGTAGGCGAGCCGCTCAAAATGCATGATCAGCTGGTGGAATTGCTGGAAGGATTAACCCGGATGGAAACCGGACTGTGCAACAATCTCAAAGCAGTGATGGTACAGAACGACAGCGAAGATGGTGGCGGGTTGGACGGTGGCATGTTTGGCGGCATGGATCTGGGAGACATGGGAAAATGAGTCTGATGCGGCGTGAGCAGGAAGCCAAACTGGCGCTCATTGAATCCATTGCACACAGTCAGCAGGCGCTGGCACGCATTCTGGACAGTGTAGCCAGTGTAACCGCTCATTCGGAAGTATCCGCCCGCAGTCTGGCCGAGAACATTCGTTTGCTGAGTCGCTATCAGGAAGAAATGTCTCGTATGGTTACGGGAATCAGGTTGGCCCGAATCCAGCATGGGGAGCCTGGGTTGCCGTGGCTCAAAGAACCCGGGTGTGCAATTCGTATCGTTCGGGACATACAGGAGGAATGTTGACATGTTAAAGAAGAAGAAAATACGACTGAGAACCAAAAGAGCTTTGTTAATCCGTGGAGCCCGTCTGCGCAAAATTCGCAGGCTGCGTGCGCTCAGAGCCAAACGTGTTCTCCACAAACGCCCACTTAAAGGACGCAGTGCGTGGCTCAAAAAAAAGAAACGTGCGGTACGGCGGCACCGGAGTCCGAAGCCCGTACAACCAGTCGTCCCGGCTACCCCTACCGATCCGAATCCAGACGGTGCGTACAGCCAGGGATACAACGAGGCGTACAACGAGGGATTCAACGCGGGTTTCGCCAAGGGATTCGAGGACGGACATCAGCTGGCGTACAAAGCACAGTAACCGAGTAGACACGATTATTCCTGCATGGAATGATACCTGTCCAGCAGTTAGCCCGGGGGGCAGATCCCTCCGGGCTATTTGCATCGCCGCAAAAGCGGACATGCCCGTACAGGCGGATGTGGAGGGCAAGCGCCAATTTTGCGCCTTGCAGGACACCCGTCCATGATGCATCTGACCCCGAGGCATATCCTTTAGAGGGAAGACCAATCTCGGGGAGAGTCTGGAAGTGAGATCTCCTGAAGGAAGACAAGGTGAAGAATGTGGCAGAACGAAGACACCGTCCGCTGACCGAAGCGGAGACAGCTTACCGCGGCGGATATGCAGAAGGCCGCAGATTTGGCGGCTGTCAAGCCATAATGGAGCGGGTGCAGATGTTTGAACCGACCCTGCGGGACATGAAGGTGCTGTATATTCCACAAGGGTTCGATGCCATCGATGAAGGTGTCACCTTGGCTCTGCAGCAATCTGTACGTGAATGCGTTGTTGGATCGCCAGCAGCGATGTTGCAGGAAGCCAGTCAGCATCGGCCCGATGTCGTGCTCGTCATGAATGGTCTGCATGTATTTCCCGCAGATCATCTGGAGCAGGTGAATGGCATACGTGCACTCGGTATCCGAACTGCCGTGTGGTTTGTGGATGATCCGTATTTCACCGAAGATACAACGTCCCTTTGCCGGCACTATGATGTCGTGTTCACGCATGAAGAGGCCGCGGTGCCCTTCTATCTGGGACATGGAGCGAAACGGGTCATCTATATGCCACTCGCGGTGAATCCAGGCATGTTTCAACCGCGGCGCACCGCACCGCAGCATCAGCACGATATTTGTTTTATCGGTACCGGATTCTGGAACCGGATTGCCTTGTTTGATGAGCTGGCCCCTTTTCTTGCGGACAAAAAGGTATTCATTGCGGGTAGCCAGTGGAACCGGTTGGCACGCTTTGATGTACTAGGCCGTTTCATCCACGAAGGATGGATTGCTCCGGGAGAGACAGTAGATTATTACAATGGCGCCAAGATTGTCATTAACATTCACCGGACTTGCGAGAATGGGGAAGACAATCGCAATACACATCATCTTGAAGGTCACTCGATTAATCCACGCACGTATGAGATCAGCGCATGCGGCACCATGCAGATCACGGATGCACGTGCAGATTTACCCCGTTATTATAAACCGGGATATGACATCGAGACGTTCACCAACGCAGCAGAACTTCAGCGCAAGATCCACTATTATCTGAAGCATGAAGAAGAACGACAGGCGATGGCGTGGCGTGGACTTCTCACCACGATGAACCAGCATACATTCACTCGCCGGATCGGTCAGTTGCTGGAACATTTGTAATCTCCGGCTGAAGTGCAGCATCAACAAGAATCCTATCCCAAAAAAAAAGGAGTGGCGGTATGTCTCTCAAACACCGTAAAACCAAAAAGGTTCATGCACCTGTACTGAGCCTGGCTGATCAAGCGCGCAAAAATGGGCAACATGCCGGATATGACGCAGGTAAGGAAGAAGGATATCTGCGTGGTCGCGCCAACTATATTGTGAATTGTGCACAGGAACCGTTGCCTTTCCGACAGCTTCACGTGCTGTATGTATCCTCGGGTAAAGGTTTCCCTTACTCCCCGTTGGATGAGGCCATTATGGCCACACTACAGGGTATGGTAGCTCAAGTAACCCTCTCTGATCCGCGTCAACCGGTTTCTGAAATTGCGCTGCAGACGCGTCCTGATCTGGTGCTTGTGCTGGATGGAATGGATATTACCATCGAGCATATCGATGCGATTCGTCAAGCTGGCATTCAGACGGCGATCTGGCTGACCGATGACCCGTACTATACAGACATGACGCTTGATATCGTAAAACATTATGACCATGTCTTTACGTTGGAACTGAACTGTATCGAACTATATCGACAAATCGGCTGTGCGTCAGTCCACTACCTCCCTTTTGCCGCATTCACCAATCATTACTTTCCGATTACAACGCCTTCCCCGTTAAAACGGGATGTCAGCTTTATCGGCTCGGCCTACTGGAACCGGGTATACTTCTTCAATCCGATCATGCCTCAGTTGATGTCACACAATACGGTATTTAACGGAATCTGGTGGGATCGCCTGCCTGACTACACTGCCTATGGCGAAAAGATTGAGCTCGGTCGCTGGATGAGTCCGCCGGAGACCAATGATGTGTACAATGGCACCAAAATTGTCATCAACCTGCATCGATCCCATGAAGATGATTCCGTCAATAATAATCACCTCAAAATCCCGCCAGCCTCACCGAACCCGAGAACGTTTGAAATTGCCGCGTCCACTACGCTACAGCTGACCGACACCCGGGATGACATTGCGCGTTTCTACAAGCCAGGTGTGGAGATTGAGACATATTCCTCGCCGCAGGAGTTACTCGACAAGGTGGAATATTATCTTACTCATGAGAAGGAACGCCGTGAGATTGCCCTTCGTGGACTCGAACGTACACTGAAAGACCACACGTATGGCAAAAGAATTAATGAAATGTTAACCATCATATTCCCTTAATTCTGGCCGGGAGGAGGTGTGCACAGTACCCTGTATCAGATACCCGTGTACAGGGTCCGTGCGGCCATGGCAACGAAACCAAAGATGATGTTATTTTCCCATGTGTGCAATACTCGCAGCATTACAGGTGCCGAGAAGCTGCTGCTTCATTTTATGAGAGAGATCGGTACGATCTTTGAATGTGTGCTCGTAGCCCCTCAGGAGGGAAAGCTTGCGGGGCTTGCGCGAAGATTCGGCATTCAGGTCAAAATATGCACTCTGCCGATGCTTCACGGTGTGTACACACCTTACCTGGGCATTGCAGATGATGCGGAGCATCTTCGCCATACACCAGCGTATCAGGAAGCAGTCTCCCTAATACGGGAGACTGCTCCCGATATGGTGTTAACAAACACCTGCGTTAATGTGATGCCGGCTGTAGCCGCAAAGTCCCTCCAGATTCCGGTCATCTGGAAGATTACCGAGATCATTCATACGAATGAACATACAACCGAGGCGATTCAGATGATTGGTCGCTATGCAGACTGGATTATCGGTATATCCGAGACAGCGGTGGCCCCATTCCAAGAAGCGGGCATGGGTGACAAAGTGACCATCATTTCCCCAACTTGGGAACCCGCGCTACCAGCACCGGACCGCTGGGTTCATCTGCGCGAACGCAAGCGTAAGGAGCTCGGTTTCAAATCATCGCAGACCTGTATCGGTTATATTTCTTCATTTATATATGATGCCAAAGGGTTGAAACCTTTTGTGGATATGGCCTTGAAGATCTGTGAAACGCATTCGCGCTGTCGCTTCTGGATCATCGGGGCAGCGTCGGATAAAAAGTACTACGACGAGTGTGTATCACGGGTGAAAAAATCCGGATATTCACGCCGATTTACCTTCACTACATTTGAAGAGAATGTATCTCTGGCATATACCGCGATGGATATCCTGGTCATCCCGAGCATGGTCAAAGAAGGATTCGGCATGACCGCACTGGAGGGTCTCTATTTTGCCAAACCGGTCATCGCTTTCGCTCAGGGTGGACTGAAGGAATTAATGGAATCCGTAGGCAGTGATGCATTTCTGGCCCCACCGGGTGATACCGAAGCGCTTGTCACCTTGGCAACAACCTTGCTGAATGATGCAGAGCTGGCCTCAAATACGGGGTGGCGCAATCGGACAGAAGCGGAAAGGCTCTACGGCGTTGAAACCTACCGAACGAAACTGCATACGATGGTGACACAGTGGTTATTGCGTTTTCCCGGATGGTTTGCTTATATCCAACCTCCGAATGGACCTGTGTATGCCTATGGGGAGGGAGGACTACGCACTGTACTGGTTCTGGCGCCGGCTACGGTTCGGGCACTGTTATTCCCACTGACCGTCATACAGGCGTTGCCACATTCCTCATTACCTCCAATCGCATTGGGTCACGATGCTCCTGTTGCCTCAGATACTTGCCCAGCTGCAAAGCTGATTCAACAGAGGGGCAAAACGAGGAAACGTCGTCGCAAGCCACTTGCACCTCGTTCTCGCCGAGAACGTGAGGGGCTGAAACGTACTTCCGGAACTGGCAGACGTAAGGGGAGACCCCGTACAACGAAGGGACCGCGTCCGCATATGGGGAAATCGGCTAGTCGCAGACGCAAATCTGCCAAGGCGGGACGTAGCCGAGCAGGGCGCAAGGGTTCCAATACTAGATGAAGGCAGGGATTACGATGAAGATCATGACGGTGCTGGGTACGAGACCTGAGATCATACGGCTCAGCCTGATCATCTCCAAGCTGGACCAGTATGCGTCCAAACATATTCTGGTGCACACGGGACAGAACTTCACGGAAAGTCTCAGCGGACTCTTTTTCAAGGAAATGGGCCTGCGTGCACCGGATTACGTTCTCCAGGATGAAGCGGCCTCCCTGGGACGACAGCTGTCTTCGATGTTTACGCAGATGGAAGATCTGATATTGCAGGAGAAGCCCGATAAATTGCTGCTGCTTGGTGATACCAATAGTGCATTATGTGCAATATTGGCTGAGCGCATGGGTGTTCCCGTTATTCATATGGAAGCAGGCAATCGTTGCTTTGACCTGGATGTGCCTGAGGAGAAGAATCGCAAGGTTATTGATGCCATCTCCACCGTCAATATGCCTTACACCGAACAGAGTAAGAAACATTTGGTCAGCGAAGGTGTACCAAGCAGGCGCATCGTGCTCACGGGCAATCCCATCTATGAAGTAATGCAGCACTACGACGCACAGGTAAGTTCGAGCAAAATACTCAAGAAGCTCAAGCTGAAGTCGGGACAGTACTTTTTGGTTACTGCCCATCGAGCCGAGAATGTGGATCATGCTCCTCATTTGCTGGAGATTATGAAAGGGCTGAATCAAGTCGCAGAAGAACACGGGTTGCGTGTGATCTGCAGCATTCATCCGCGTACAGCGATTCGGATAGCGGAGCATCTGCAACTGGAGATGAATCCGTTGGTAGAGTTTCACGAGCCGTTTGGATTCTTCGATTTTGTGATGCTCGAACGTCATGCACGCTGTGCGCTTACGGACAGTGGTACTGTGCAGGAGGAGTGTTGCATTATGGGCGTGCCAACCGTAACGATGCGTCGAACTACCGAGCGGCCGGAAACGGTCGATTGCGGCAGCAATGTGGTCTCCGGTCTGGATGCCGCGCGCATCGCTGATTGCGTGAAAGTCATGACAACGATGTCTGCGGACTGGGATTGCCCGCAAGGTTACAAAGCCACAGATGTATCCAGTAAAGTGGTTAAATTTCTGCTTGGAGGGAAAATGCATGTTTGAAAATAAGCGTATACTCGTGACTGGCGGTACGGGATCATGGGGTTATGAACTTGTGGCTCAACTGCTGCCCCAGCAGCCCAAAGAAATTATTGTATATTCCCGGAACGAGTCCAGCCAAGTGGCTATGAGTCGTGAATTTGAAGACCCACGTCTTCATTTCCGGATTGGAGATATTCGTGACAAGGATGCCTTGACGGCAGCTTGCCAGCATGTGGACTATGTATTTCATCTGGCTGCGCTCAAGCATGTTCCGGTGTGTGAAGACCAACCGTACGAAGCACTCAAAACCAATGTGATTGGTACACAGAACGTGATCGAGGCCGCTATTGAGAACAAGGTGGAAAAAGTAATCTATATCTCGACTGACAAGGCTGCCAATCCGTCCAACTTCTACGGCATGACCAAAGCGATCGGCGAGAAATTAATTGTATACGCCAACTTGTTACACAGCAACACGAAGTTTGTTACGGTACGGGGCGGTAATGTCCTGGGAACGAACGGCAGTGTGGTACATCTGTTCAAAAATCAGATCCGCCAAAAAGGGCAGGTCTCCCTCACGGATATGAGCATGACTCGGTTCTTCCTCACGCTGAAGGATGCAATTACCCTGCTGTTCAAAGCTTCGGTGGAAAGTGTCGGCGGAGAGATTTTTGTCATGACGATGCCTACCTGCAAAATCGTTGATCTCGCGGAAGTGCTGATTGAGGATTCCGGTGTGGAGAATGTGAGCATTGTGGAACGTGGCATTCGTCCAGGGGAGAAAATCCATGAAATACTGATGAGTGAATTCGAGAGCATGACCACCGTTGTCTACGATGAGCAGTACCTGGTTATTCTTCCTACCCTGGGTATACCGGGTCTGCGTGAACATTATACCAATTGTCCCCCGGTCTCCTTTAACAGTTTCAGTTCAGAACACCAACTCATGACCAAAGAGGAGATTCGTGAAATTCTGATGCGCGGAGGATTCTTGTCATGAAACTGCTGATACTTGGTGGAAACGGAATGGCCGGCCATATATTGGTCGACTATTTCCGCCGTCAAGGTGTGCACAGCGTCTTCTACACATCTCGGGATGTAACGGACCCCAATGGTCTGCTCCTGGATGTGAACGACAGCTTCATGGTTGATCGACTGGTAGAAGCTGTGCACCCGGATGTGATTATTAATGCTGTGGGTGTGTTGAACAACTTTGCAGATGAGGACAAAATTACTGCATATCATATTAACGGTTTCCTGCCACATCGTCTGCGGCGGGTTGCAGATACGATTGGTGCACGCCTGATTCATATCAGCACAGACTGTGTGTTCAGCGGAGAACGGGGAGCATATCGGGAAGATGATGTTACGGATGGAACTTCAGCTTACGCCATTACCAAAGCACTTGGTGAAGTTCAGGATGAAGGTCATCTGACGATCCGTACGTCCATCATTGGACCCGAGATTCGGCAGGGCGGCATTGGTCTGATGCAATGGTTTATGTCCAGCACAGGTGAAGTCGGGGGTTATACCCGCGTATTCTGGAACGGTGTGACCACACTTGAGCTGGCCAAATGGGTAGACCATTACCTTGCCTCATCGGTTAGTGGTCTGATTCACCTGGTTCATCCGGCACCTGTCAGCAAGCATGATCTGCTTGTATTGTTCAAGCAGACCTGGGATAAGCAGGATGTGACGATTGTGCGTGATGACAGTGTAGTGCAGGACCGTACGCTGGTGTCCACTCGCGAGGATGTGAAGACAGACCTGCCGGATTATTCTACAATGCTGAAGGAGTTGGCATTATGGATGGAGCAGAGCTGAGAGGCAAGAAAGTGCTGATTACAGGCGCCTCCGGTTTTACCGGGCGACATGCCGTATCTTATTTTCGGGAAGTTGGTGCAGTGGTTGCGGCGGTAGTCCGGAGACCGGATGTGTATTCATTTGGTAAAGGTACTCAGGTCCATGTCTGTGATCTGAATGATAAACAGCAAGTGCGTCATCTGATCGGCGAGGTACAGCCCGAATATGTGCTGCATCTCGCTGGCAAAAATTCAGTGCCTGATTCGTGGTCTGATCCGCTACTGGTCCTGGAGACCAATGTGATGGCCGTGCTGTATTTGCTGGATGCGCTTCGCAGTTGTCCGAAAGCAAGGACCGTTATTGTAGGATCGCGGTTAAAATATACGCCGGAACCTGGCCGGATTCCCCAGCCTCCGCATCCATACAGTCTCAGCAAAGCGCTGGAAGAGATGGTGTCCTTGTCGTGGATGTCGCTCTTCGGACAACAGATCATGCTGGCGGAGCCAGGCAATCTGATTGGTGCGGGCCCTTCCACAGGCATCTGTTCACTGCTTGCACGCCATGTTGTTGCCTGTGAGCAGGCGGGTAAAACCGAGGCATTCCGTCTGTCCGGACGGGACAATACCCGTGACTTTCTGGATGTGCGGGATGCCGTCAGAGCGTATGGGACCCTCCTGCTACACGGGTCCAGTGGTACAGTATACCCGGTGGTGTCTGGAGTCGAGCGCAGTCTTGGTGAAATTTCAGATATGCTGTTGTCCATGACAGAAGCGGAAGTCCCTGTTCGCTGGGATGGGGCATCTTCTGGTCCGGACGGTTCGGGGAAACAGGAGGAATTATCACTGCTGCGCAAGCTTGGCTGGCAGCCGATGATTCCATTTGCCACATCGCTTCAGGATATTCTGAGTGATGTTCGTGCCCAGCAAGGGAGGACGACAAGTTGAATCCGAGAGTATCCATTGTCATTCCATTCTACAACTGCCCTTATGTGCCTCAAGCGATTCAGAGTGCGCTGAACCAGACGTATCCCGAAGTGGAGATCGTTGTTGTGAATGACGGTTCAACCCGGCATGCAGAGTTGCTTCAACCCTATCTTCCTTATATTAATGTGCTTGGCAAAAGCAATGGCGGGACGGCTTCGGCACTTAATCATGGCATCCGCCATGCCTCTGGTGATTATGTAGCCTGGCTCAGTTCGGATGATTATCTGTACCCGGATAAAATTCGTTATCAGCTGGAGTTTATGCAGCGTGAGAATGTGCTCGTCTCACATACGAACTTTCATTATATCAACGAGCATTCGGCAGTTACCAGAATGCATGGTGGGCCTGAACCCATGTCGGATATGGATTTACTACGGCGATTTGTTAACGGCAATCCGGTGAATGGCTGCACGGTCATGATTCGCAAGGATCTCTTTAGCGGAGTGGGGCTGTTCGATGAACTTCTTCCCTACACGCATGATCTGGATCTCTGGATGCGGATTGTACTGAACGGTCATCGGTTCCCATACCTGAATGAACCGCTTACTGCCTATCGATGGCATGGGGGAATGGGATCGGTACGTCATGCGGATGTCATCGGCAGAGAGGCATCCATGGTATGGTCCAGATATCGTGAACCACTGTTGCAGCGAATAGCGGTGCTTGGCGGGTAGCGTAGGGAGGGCAGTTATGAAAGCCAAAAGATGGCTGATTAACGCCCTCTTTGCGCAGCATTTTTACCTAAGACAGTAAGAGGAGGGGAAGGCCCGAATGGAGCCAAAAGTATCGATCGTCATTCCTTTTTACAATTGTGCTTATATCGAGCAGGCGGTTCACAGTGCCATTCACCAGACGTATCCGCATATCGAAGTCATCGTTGTGGATGATGGGTCAACCGAGCACGTGGAGCGGCTACAGCCATTCATGGATTCCATCCGCTATATTCACAAAGAAAACGGTGGAACCGCGACAGCATTGAATGAGGGCATCAAACATGCAACAGGGGATTACTTTGTCTGGCTCAGCTCAGATGATGTGATGCTGCTGAATCGGGTGGAGAAACAACTGAAGTTCATGCGAGAGGTCAAGGCTTCATTCTGCCATGGTGCCTACCATTATGTGAATGAGAAGAGTGAATGGTTGGATACGGTGCAGCCGGAAGTGGGCAGTCGTCTGGAGATGTTGCAGGTACTGCTGGAAGGTTGTCCGATCAACGGCTGTACTGTCATGGTAGAGATGGATGCATTTGAGCGGTTTGGCTTGTTCGATACCGATTTTCGCTACACCCATGACTATGAGATGTGGATGAGACTGTTTCCAATGTATGAGCTGTTCTACTACAATGAACCTCTGATGTGCTACCGATTGCATGACTCGATGGGGACCAAACGCCATTTCAAGGCACTGGTTACCGAGATGGAACGTGTTCAGGCGAAGCATAGACCTATTTTGCTCAATTTGCTTCAGGTTGGCGGGTACTGGAAGTAGATGGATTTGGCAATGATGGCCGAATGGACAGATTCGTGGACAGAAAGGTGAACGATTGCTGAAGTCTCTGTATAATGAAGTGATTCATACACGGAAGGGACTGGACTATGCGCAGATATCAATATCTTAAACCCAACTTACAATAAACTAACGGAGGTAAGAGTATTGATTACAGAGTTACACACAGAACGGTTATATTTGCGAAAAATGGACGTATCGGATTCGGCCAGCTTGTTTAAAATTTGGTCTGATCCGGATGTGACTAGATTTATGAATATCAGTCATTTTACGGATGAAAATCAAGCCATAGAAATGATTAATCTTCTGAATGATCTTGCTCAGGAAAACAAGGCAATTCGGTTCTCTATCCTTGCGCAAGAGTCCAACGAAATCATAGGTTCCTGTGGTTATAATTCACTGGATTTTGACAATCTTAAAGCAGAAATCGGGTATGACATTGCCAGATCTCACTGGGGCAAAGGATATGCTACGGAAGCGATCTCTTCTTTGTTAGCTCATGCATTCTCGACTATGAAGCTGAATCGAATCGAAGCAAAGGTTGACCCCGACAATGTGAATTCTATCAAGCTATTACAAAAGCTCAATTTCACATACGAAGGCACCCTCAGAGCATACGAGAGGGCAGGCGAAATGTTCAACGATCTGAATATGTATTCCAAGTTGGCGACAGATGAATAAGATTTGTAATAGCGTGTTCTCGGTCCGTTAGAACACATTACAGCGAGCAAGGGGTGTCCTCAGTCATTCAGATGACAGATGGTACACCCCTTGCTCGATATTTCGGCATGTTATATGAAGACGGTATGTCATTGGACGACTCAATCTTTTGAATTCATGATCGCCATCGATGCAGGATCGGGAAATACATATCCTTTAGGCAGCTTCCGTATCAATTCGTTCATTACAGCGTAATCCACGTCGATGTGAGGTGTGGAAACTGGAGTCGAAAACCAGCGATTGTATAGATCACTTGGTACTAGTAATGTCATATCGTATGTCCTCCTCTGTAAATGGCTTCTTGGTAGACTTGAAATGTACGAAATCCCATCACTTCCAGTGAACGATGTTTCTCAGCCCAAGCTTTTGCCGCCGCACCCACTGTTCTTCGGGTAACATTATCCTCAAGCAATGCGTCCAACAGTTCACGGAGCGAGTCGACATCCTGCGGAGGAACAACCCATCCCGTACGTCCAGGTTCAACCATCTCGGGCATGCCGGCTGTACCACTGACGATAACAGGTACACCCGCCAGTTGCGCTTCCGTAACGGAGAATGGCTGGGTGTCCTGCAGGCTGGGTTGGACATAGATGTCTGCACAGCGCAGAAAGGAAGGAATATTGTCCAGCTTGCCCCAGAACACAACATCGGCTCCAATACCCGTTGAAGCGGCCTGTGACCGCAATTCATCGGTTAGATTGCCTTCTCCTGCGATCCAGCAGACCCAATCGGAACGTTTGTTTTTCAGAGAGGCTAAGGCCTTGATTAACACATGAACGCCCTTGATGTATTCAAGTCGTCCGGTAAAGGCAATGACTTTCTTGCCCGCAGGTGGCCGCTGGCGGAACTTCACGGCTGCTGAGGCACGGTAGGCTGGGAGATCTACAGCATAGGGAATTTGCCTGAACTTCGTTTCGGGAACTGCAAGGTCTGTAAGCGTACTCTTGATCCAGTGGCTTGACACGAGAATGAGCTCGGACTGTGCTGCACTTCGCTCTTCCAATGAGAGGAAATAACGTCCACGCTTGGATTGCAGATATGAAGGGAGAGTAAGCTGCGGATTGGAATTTTGAGCATCGTAAAAGGCTTCGCGTGCAAGAGCGCCATGATAGCTTGTAACCAGTGGGATATTGCGGTTCAAGATACGTTTTATGGCTACGGCAGCTACTGGATCTTGCGCATGAATAACATCGTAGTGGTCCACCCCCAGATAAGCGGCCGCCATTTCGAAGGCATATCTATTCAGTTCATAATAAGCGAGAAGAGGATCGGCAGTGAATTGTGGCAGATCAGTCGGATTGAGTTTGGCTTGCAGCATGGGCCACACCTTATCCTTGGAGAAAGCGCGGTTCAGATTACGAACATATACTTCGTTATTGGCACCATTTGTGCCCATGATATCAACCTCTACACCAAGTGCGATTAGCCTGTCGGCCAGTTGTTTAACATATGTCCATATGCCTCCCATATGTGTAAGCTCCCAATACGTAACGAGCAGAACTCTCATAGCTACCTCCTTGTCACGGCCTGCACCGGCCGAGCTTCTATCCTTTTATTCTATGAAAAAAGAGGACCGGAAGGTCGGGCATTTCCGTGTAATTGGTCGAAAATGGGTGAATGCAAATGGCAATGGACGAGAGGAAGCATATCCTATGTACAGGAAGGTTCATGTGCTCCGAAGGAGGGATCTACAGTGGCGGTATATTTACTTGAGATTCATGAGAATCTGTTACAGACATTTGTTCCCGTCAAGTACATGGATGTAGAGTTGGCCTATGTGGGCAGTGAGGAAGGGACGGATGTATTTGTTGGTGGAGCCAGTATTCACGGAGAACTGTACCGACACCTTTTTCACCTAACGTCAAATTCGGGGGGAGCGGGCGGTAATCAAGTCATTCATAGTCTTGATGTAACATCCGAGCCTTATGAACTGAGGGTCATCAGCAACAGTTCTTCACCGAATCATCTGGTTATTCGAATATATTGCAGAAGTATTCACGGTCAGACATTGGGCATACTGTCAGAATATCAGATGATGAAACTTGCAGATTGATATGGACATTTTTGCATAGTCATGATTAACCAACGTGTGGAGCAGGGAAGGTGCCTGTTCCATTTTTTTTGTGGTGCATCCATAGTAGAAATGCTTGAAAAAATAGCTTGACAGCAAAGGTATTTTCATTAGAATTAGATCAGTATTAAACGAAAGTTTAAAACAATAGTTTGAAATTAGTCTTCAATATAGGCTGAGTGAGACGTATGGATTAGCCTGCGATCTCCTGGCTGGAAAAGAGTGTGGAGAACGTGAAAGAACAAACAGGAGTATCCCAGGAGCCTGCAGAGTTTTCAATCAAAACGATTATACTGCCACTCCTGGCTATTATCGTCGGTATGATCATGGTTATACTGGACAGCACGGTGGTGAACGTGGCCATTCCGAATCTCGTTCAATATTTCGAGACGGATCTTAAGACCATCCAATGGACGGTTACGGGGTACACCTTGGCTTTGTCTGCAGTCATTCCACTGGCAGGCTGGTTAACGGACCGTTTTGGTGCCAAAAGAGTATTTTTGTTCACGATTGCCATGTTCACCTTGGGTTCTGTATTATGCTCGATTGCCCAATCACCTGAGCAATTAATCATTTACCGTGTCATTCAGGGTCTCGGTGGAGGCATGGTTGCTCCTATTGGTATGGCAATGGTCTTTCGTCTGGCTCCTCCTGAGCGAAGAGGTTCCATCATGGGGATGCTGGGAATTCCGATGCTGCTTGCCCCTGCATTGGGTCCGGTCTTGTCCGGGTGGTTTATTGAATCACTGAGCTGGCACTGGATTTTCCTGATTAACTTGCCCATTGGTATTGCAGCTTTTATTCTATGTATCAAGTTTTTGCCTGATACAGATCGTGGACGCACACCTGCACTGGATCTGCTCGGCATGATTCTGGCGCCAATTGCGTTCTCGATGCTTGCTTACGGTGTGAGTGAGGGTGGAACGAGCTGGACGTCTGCAACAACTCTGGCTGGTGTCATTGTGGGTGGTGTAGCGCTCATTTTGTTCATTATTGTGGAGCTTCGTCATCAAAATCCATTGCTCGAACTCCGTGTATTCAAATCTTCTGATTTCTCACGGGGGATTATTCTTGCATGGGTGTCACAAGTGGCGCTGTTCGGTGCGATGATCCTGATCCCGCTTTATTTGCAGCAGATCAAAGGATACACTGCACTGGAAACTGGATTGATTCTGCTGCCACAGGCTCTGGCTTCCGGAGTGGGTATGCCGCTTGGTGGTCGGTTGTTTGATAAAATAGGTGCTAGACCTCTGGCCTTCGTGGGTCTGGGTATTATTTCGGGAGCATTGTTTATTCTGTCCTCCATTACGGCAGAGACTGGTCTTGGCCTGATTATAACGGCTCTGGTTATGATGGGTCTGGGTATGGGCTTGTCCATGATGCCACTTAATACGCATGTATTAAATGCTGCACCACGTAAGTTGGTTGGACGGGTTACACCGCTCACGGCCGCTGCACAGCAAGTGGTCGTGTCCTTTGCGGTGGCAGGGCTCACAGGCTTCCTTACTTCAAGAATCGCAGACAATACAACGAGTACAGAGCCGACCGCTATCGTTCATGGTTTGGTGGCTGGTTTCAATGATACGTTCTTCCTGGCCGCTTGTATTGCATTGTTTGGATGTTTGCTCAGTCTGATTCTGCGCAAACCTAAACCGATGCCGGAAGAAGAACTAAATGGCGACAAGCCTGATCCGGCAATGATGATGGGACACTAAGATTATCAACCCTGTTAAGGCAGTTCAGAGAATCCCCTCTGAGCTGCCTTTTTGCGATCCTCAATGGAAAATACGCAAGGCGGTCATCATTTCACGGAAGGAAACAGCATACCGATCTGGTGAGAAAGACAAGCTCATATGCTGTCTGCCCTGAATGCGGATATATTCACGCAGTTTCTTGTTGTTCATGAGGTCCATTGCTTCGGAGACAGCGGCCTTAACATTGCCAATCGGATAGAATTTTCCGGTCTTATTATGTGTGATAAATGAACGCACCCCGTCCGAATCCGTGCTGAGTACCGGGCAGCCACAACTGATGGCTTCAGCGACGGCATAGCCGAATCCTTCCAGTAGAGAAGTGGATAACATGATGCCCCCTGAAGCGGCAATCATGGAATAATATGCAGGCATCTGAGAATGAGGAACATTGATAAAGATGCCAATCCGATCCTCAAGCCCGTATTCTGCAAGCATATGCCGGAACATGACTTCATCCTCTGGATTAGCCAAAGTTGGATCGTGGAACAACCATAGTCTGGCTTTCGGATTTTTTTTAACGATTTCACTCGATATGATTAAATATTCACGCCAGTTTTTGTTGTGTTCAAGTCGTCCTACCCAAGCCAACACCGGATAGGGTGGGGTATCCACCAAGATTGGTGCGAAGGTGTCCGTATCCAGCATATTGGGAATAACAAACCGATGAAGCCAAGGACAGATATGAATGAACATATCCAGCAGGTGATCTGTGGGAGGTATAACGGCAGCATCACAATGAGCTTGAAGGTAAGGGACACCCATCAGTATCGTTTCCAGAGCTTGATCGCGTGTTCCGAGTCCCTGCGCTTCAAAAATAATTTTCCCCGTATAACCAAGTCCTCTCAAGCGGCCGGGCATAGCGATGTCTGAAGTGGCAATGATGGCATCATAATGATGAGTATGAATGATATGATGGATATCCTCGTCACTGGACGCGGTGAAAATGGGCGTATCACTGTTGTTCTGCAATCCCGAGCCTGTGTTGAGATACAATAGGTGTGCTTCAATGCCATGGCGTTTCAGAACAGCGGTGCGCAGTCGATTTAACGTATCCACGCCACCGCTCGGAACATAAAACGTGAATAATACTTTCACACGATTCACCCTCTGACTTTTGGTCAGGAGCACATTCTCCTGTACTCTATGTTACGTTGACTTTAAGCGCAGGGTGTGGGTGCTGGTCAGAATGTTCACATTTTGGACAAATATTTTTAAGCTGTCTTTTAAGTGTCATTAAGCTGAGGCTAGGATAGCTCACGTAATATACAAGGAACTTCCCGTGTACATCATTTTATTACATAAGTTCAACGTAACATTTACACGATAACGGAGAGGGCAGAAATAACTTGAAGAAGCGAAGCGTTCACATTTATCACCGGATTTTTCCTTCTGAATAAAGGAATCAAAAAAATCTGGGGATAACAGTGATCGGAAGGTTATTCTGCCATCGGAGTGCAAGTGTAAATATTTTCAGTTGAATTTATATAACGAACGATGGTGCACGGGTATTTTAACGGGAAAGGATGAATGATGTGCTCGAAGTGAAACAGGTCAGCAAAGTTTACGAAGGGCAGCGCGGCGTACATCAACTGGATTTCACCATGGAACGTGGTGAGATTGTCGGGTTTCTCGGGCCCAATGGTGCAGGCAAAACAACAACGATGCGCATGATTACGGGCTATGTGCATCCAACCGCGGGTTCCGTCATGGTCGATGGGGTATCGGTGCATGAGCAGGGTCAGCGTGTACGTTCCAAGATTGGGTATCTGCCTGAAACGCCGCCACTGTATCCGGATATGACGGTGCAGTCCTATCTTAAATTCGTAGCCAATTTGCGAGATGTCCCGGCACGTGAGGTTAAGCTGCGGGTCAGTGAGATGGTTAGCAGACTGGGAATTCAGGGGCGAGAGAAACAACTGGTACGCGGGTTATCCAAAGGATACAAGCAACGCCTTGGACTGGCAGGAGCCATTATTCACAAGCCGGATCTGCTGGTTCTGGATGAGCCAACATCGGGCCTTGATCCAAACCAGATTATTGAGATCAGAGATCTGATTCGAGAGCTGGGGGAGAACCATACGGTGCTGCTCAGTACGCATATTTTGCCTGAAGTGAGTACGCTCTGTAATCGAATGTTGATCATCAATCAGGGACAACTCGTGCTGGATGGTTCACCTCAGCATTTCGGATCAGCTATGGGGGATCAATTCAAAGTATCGATTGAAGTGAAGGCCACTACGGAGCAATTACATAATGTGCTGACACCATTGGAGAAGGTGCGGAGTGAAGTCATTCAAGCATCGGATGCGAATACCACCAAAGATACTTCACTTACTTCGGATTCAGCGAATACGGTTAAAATGCTGCTTACTGGAGAAAACTCGGAAGATTTTCGGGAAGAGCTGTTCTACCTTTTGTCTGGTGCAGGATTACCGATACTGGAGATGAAGAAGGAGAATCTCAGTTTGGAGCAGATTTTCCTGAAGTTGACCACAACCGAGGCAACAACAGATATAAAAGATACAAACGCGGATTCGGCAGATGGGGATAAGGTTGCTGGGGCAGTGATGGATCAGGGGGATGTAACTTCGGACAACGGTCAAACAACGAATACTTCAACGGATGCTTCGTCCCATTCTCGCAAAGGGGAGGACTCCAAATGAGACGAATGATGGCGATATGCAACAAAGAGTTGCAAGCTTATTTTCTGTCACCAACATCCTACTTTGCTTTTGCCGTATATGTACTGATGACCAGTTTGCTGTTCTACTCCAGTTTCGTATATTACCAGCCAAGTATTGTCGATTATCGTCTCGTGTTGGGCGATACGTTGTCCATGCTACTGTTTGTTGTGCCATTGTTAACAATGCGGCTGGTTGCAGAGGAATTTAGACAGGGAACGGATGAATTGTTGCTGACTTCTCCGGCACGTGTAACAGAAATTATTTTTGGCAAATATCTTGCTTCTCTGGCCATTCTGGTCGTTCTCATCCTGTGCAGTCTGGTGTATCCATTCATCATGTCGTTCTATGGGACATTGGATATAACGACGGTATGGATGTCTGCACTGGGGTTATTTTTCCTGGGCGGAAGCATGATGGCGATTGGACTGTTCGCTTCTACGTTATCCCAGCATCAGATGGTGTCTGCGGTGGCGGGTTTTATTATCTTGCTCGTTTTATGGATGCTTGATTCATTCGCAGGCAATACGGGATCTGCTTTGCAACAGTGGCTGGACCCGTTTGCTCTGACTAACCGGTTCGACAGCTTCATGAAAGGTGTGCTCAGTGGACCGGATATTTTGTACTATGTCACACTTTCAGGTGTGTTTCTGCTGTTAAGCATTCAAATTGTGGAACGGAAGCGGTGGAGGTGAGAAGATGAAAAAATGGTTAAGTCATACCAACAGTACCGTGCTGTCTGTAGCGGTGATTGGCATCTTTATTTTGCTAACACTGTTCCTGAATTCACTTGGCGGCTTCCAGCTCGATCTGACCTCAAACAAACAATACACATTGTCTGACCAGTCCCTTACTGCGATCAAAGACGTGAAGGATGACGTCAACATTCTGGTGTTAACCGTTGAAAATGCCAACAACACCGTGCTGAATCGTGAGGTTACAGATATGGTGGAGGAATACACGAAACGTAACAGCAAGCTGAAATTAAAACAATATAATCTGACGCAGGAACCTGCGCTTGCATCCAAATACGGTATAACAGGAAGCTCCATTGTGCTGGAGCAGGGAGATCAACATAAAGTAATTGATATCGCCAGCTTGTTCACTGCGACAGGTGACGGAAGTGATGGATCATATCAATTCACTGGTGAGGAAAAGCTAACACAGGCGCTCATGAACATGTCTTCCACCGAGATGCATAAAATGGTCTTTTTGACCGGACATGAAGAGCTGGGTCTCGATCAGATGACTACGCTGCAATCCTCCTTGGAACAAAATAATGTGCAGACGGAAGAATTGCAGCTGAATCAAGCCGGGAAGGTTCCGGAAGATGCAGATGTGCTTGCCATTATAGGACCACAACGTGATCTCAGTGATGCAGAACTGAAGGCCATTCGCACATATCTGAGCAATGGAGGCAAGCTGTTATTATCCCTCGGATTCGTAGAAGATATGAAATCCAGCTGGAAAAACATCGATGCCCTCATGGCTGACTATGGGGTCGTTGATGAGCATGCAGTCATGGTGGATAATCAGCAAGCCAGTACGATGGGACCACTCTGGGTGGTGCCAGAGTATGGTACACATGCAATCACGGACAAACTCGCTGCCAGCCAATTGTATCCAATGTTGTCGCTGTCGATTGCGTTGACCAGCAAAGAACAGGATAAATATACCCTTTCCCCATTAATGCATTCTTCAAATGACAGTTATGGGGAGACGAATATCGGCGGCTTACTGCAAAATGAAACGAACAATGATCCGGAAGATGACATTCAAGGTCCAGTGGAATTAGGGTATGCAGCCGATACGACCGATGGCAAACCGAAGGCGGTTATTCTGGGCTCGTCCATTTTCATGCAGGATTCGGAAATTGCGAATGGCGGCAATCGGGACTTTATTTTGAATACGGTAAATTACTTGAGTGAGAAAGAAAATGGATTGACGATTCGCCCACGTATACAAGCCGGGTATGAGGTGGCATACCTGAACGGTGAACAGGCCAGAACGATCTTCTTCGTGGCGATTGTAGCGTTCCCACTCATCTTTGTTATTATCGGTGTACTCTTATGGTGGAGGCGCAGACGGGTATGAGAAAATGGATCCCAACGATTCTGGTGGTCATCGTACTGATTGTGGGCTGGGTGTACGCAGCCAGTCAAAATTATTTTCGGGAAGAAGAAGTGGTGCAAGCCAAGTTGCTCAGCATTCAGTCCGGGGACATCCAATCCATCACGATACATGACACAACGGAGGAGACATCCGGTGCAGCAGTATATTCGACTTTGGAGCTTGAGAATGGCGTCTGGCAGATGGTTGAACCGAAAGCCTATCCTCTGAACGGTTACAGTGTTAGCAGTTGGCTGGATGCTCTGAGTGGTGCGAATCAGGAATTGGTGGTGGAAGAAACAACGACGGACCTGGATAAATACGGATTAGGAACAGATGCTACACGCATGGATATCAAACTCAAAGATAATCGTGAGATCAAACTGGCTATTGGTGGACTGCTTCCAGCAGATGATGCACGTTATGTGCGTGTTGATTCGGGCCCTGTAGTTGCCGTACAGACAGAGGCGATTACCAACATAGCCTTGTCACGTCGTGATCTGTTGGATACTACACCGTTCAACATGGATGAAACGAATGTCGCGTCTCTGGAGTGGGAAGGTGAAGCTGCCACCTGGATGTTGAAATCGACATCGGGGGATGGTGCTGCAGAGCAGACCTGGACACTGAATGGAAAAGCGATTGAAGCCACAGATGCCGTATCCCTTATCGGTAAAATCAAAAACCTGTCAACAGCAGATGATGTGCGCAAAGCGTCTGAGCTGAAAGGTACTGTTCCACGATTCACCCTGTCTGTTGAGCAGACGGTCAATGGGCAACAAGTGAGAGATGTGTATCGGGGACTTACGTTGCCATCCGAACCGGATCAGATCTGGGTCGTTACGCCAGATGGTCAATGGGCATATGCCATGGATGCGACGAGTTTAACAGAAGCCGAGAAATTCCCGGATACAATTAAAGCATCAACAACTTCGGCGGAAGATAAGTGATTAGTGATTATAACTAACTTGAAATGAATTTCGAGTTACAGTTACATGGAAACAGTGCTGCGATCAAAGCGGCACTGTTTTTTTTTATTTTAGAGCGTAATCCTTACTGTCCACAGATCAATACCCAAAGAGCAATTAGCAAAGACCAAACTCGAACACTCAGATCTACAGGGTAAGGTACGATCTACAGGGTAAGGTACCATATCCTTTCAGCATATCGACACGTACAGAAGCGCATCCTATCGTTGTGACCAAAAACAACATACATTGGAGGATGAGTACATGCCAGCAGTCAAAAAGGCAACAGCTATTACGTTATCATTGTCTACCGCAATCTTTGTAATGGCCGGATTGACAGGATGTGGCACGAATCGGGATACCAACAATCTGCATACGCAAAGTGTTCGTCAGCAAGCGAGCGGCATTAACCGTTATGGTGTGGAAACGAATGGCATGGATGGCATCCGTGCGAAAAGTTATCGCATGCATAATGTAACTGACCTGAAATCCAGTGAAGAGCTGGCAAAACGCATCACGGAGATGAAGGAAGTGCAATCTGCGCGTGTCATGTTAACGGATCGTAATGCTTATGTAGCGGTTCGTTTGGCAGATGGTCATGCAGGCAAGTTGGAGAGCAAGTCCAACGGTCGTACGAGCATGTTGAATGGAACAATGCGTAATCATGCCAGTGATACCATGCGTGGGGGCAACATGAATCACGATATGGGGGGGATGCGTGTGAATGGTGGTACGGGCACAATGTCTCCGTACAGCACTAGCGGAATTGCTCCCGGACTGAACACGAATTCAGCAACGGATCGCAGCCATATGGGGAATGACCGCAGCATCTATGGAACCATGGGCACAGGCGCGGTTGGCATGATGCGTGGTCTGACAAACAGTGGAAAAGCACGTCCTATGAACGAAAGTCAGTATGGAACAAGAAGTGAACGTCCACGGATGGATAGCACGGATGACAACACTTCCGAGGAGATCAAGGGTAAGATTTCAGCTAAAATTAAGCAGTTTGCACCAAACATTGAGAATGTATATGTATCAGCCAATCCGGACTTTGTGGAGCATGTCGAGAACTATGCCACAGATATTCGTAATGGTAAGCCCGTCAGTGGCATGATCGATACGTTCCAATCGATGGTAGAGCGTATCTTCCCGACGAACGGAACAGATACGAATAACCGTGATGGCATCCTTGACGATGGCCTGATGAACCGTAATCATAATGATGGCGGAATCATGAACCGAATGAATCGGTAAATTCCAAGATCAATGAACAAGTATGCCTTTGCGGGGATGGCAACATCTGCTGCAGGGGCATGTTTGTTTTGCATGATCTCTATTACTTATACAATTGCACACGTTCTCTTTGGACAATGAATCACATGTTTACTGCCCATTTTTCTTGTAAAACTGAACCAACGCCCTTGACCTTACATAAGATGAGTTGACTGTATCCCCTTAACCTTGTTACACCAACACAACCCGAGCAAGGAGGGGTGAACATTGAAGGGTATCGATCATAAAAGCAAATTTTTGTTGACCCACCGTGAACGCGAAGTATTCGAATTACTGGTTCAAGACAAAACAACGCGTGACATCGCAGGGCAGTTATTCATCAGCGAGAAAACGGTGCGTAACCATATTTCGAATGTGATGCAGAAACTCAATGTTAAGGGTCGTTCGCAGGCAGTTGTCGAGCTGATTAAGCTTGGAGAACTGAAGATTTAGTTGCGAATTACAGTTAGGATTAAGTAGCAGCATGAAAGCCTTTCTCTATTCTTTGTCATGAAGAATGGGGCAAGGCTTTTTTGCTGTTGATTTACAGTTTATTACATCAGATTATTCGCTGTTACGGCATTGAAGTCACCCAATCATCATGTAAAAATAAGCCAAGTAATGACAACCATCCAGAGGCTATCATCATAAAATCAATGCCAATGATTCCGAAGTTGAATTGGAAAATCATTCAAAGCAATATGTTCAATATGAAGATTGGGAATGTGCTGTTCATAGCAGATTTAGCTCGTTCTATCTACCCCATACATTCGCTTAGCTCGTCCATCAAAAATGATATGTATACCTATTACCGCACTCCTGAGAAAAATTCCTCCACTACCTCAACATCGTTTCTGCTCGTATGAAATATGTATAACTCGCGTGTCGGATGGAGCTTGTGCAGTTCTTTATAACCGCTCTAGGCTTCTTGAGGATTATCATAGTTTTGAATAACAGCTATATCCTCTAGTTGACGTACACGATTGCTGGAGCTTGCCTTGATTGCTTCCACAAGTACAAAACGATCTGGGTGTAATTCAGTAATCTCTCCCCATTTCATCGGCATCACCTCGCTTAGATAGGCGTATTTTATTATAGCATAGTTGATTAAGGGTTTAGGAAGTGAGCACGTTAATTGTAATTATGTGGTACCTTGTAGTTATCGAGAGAACTTCGGCCCCAACAATGGTCTGAAAAGACAATTGAATCTTAATCTGCATTAGTAATGAAAGGATGAGCTTGAATGGACCGTTTCTTAAGTGAATTTGAAAAACAATTTAGAGCGGGGTTTCTACCCGATCTGGAACAGACGCTGGCTAAGGTGCAGCATGAGAAAGTATATGCTTGTGCATTTGGAACGGACAGTGATTGGGTAACGCTGTTTATGGCGGTGAATACCGAGGAATCCCTGGCAGCGCACATTTCGAGAATGAAAGAGCAAGGGCTATGCGACAGTGAGGAGGACGAGATCTATTACAGATGGGGCTGTTCCGAATATCAGTATGGCGAGGATACGCACTTTAACCACATCAGCCGATTGTTGTATGCAACAGAAGAGGTTCGGGAGTATAAGGATGAGATCATTCGCATCATCGCTAAAGTCGTGAATGAGACAGCCGATGACGTTTTTGCTCAATATGGACAAATTAAAGCAGACATTACCTTCTTTGTTTCCCTCACAGATGACGATCTGGCGGAGGAGATTGAGAATCAATCGGTTCATCAAATGACGGTACCCGGCTTAGTCAGCACGTTCCTAAAACGATATGATGACATGAATTAGAACGAGCTGACTCGAGTTGAAATGTCAAATTGAATTAAATCGTAGCACCGCGAAAGTCTTTACTTTTCTTTATCCAAAGAAGAGAAGAGGCTTTTTTTAGTGTGAAAAAATGAAATAAGCGAATTCGTATCACTTTATCACTTTTGATTCCCATGCATTTGAATGAACATCCTCCATCTTTTCTTCGAAAATGGCTGATAAAAGAGCTGCTCCAATTCCTCGAACTGTGCATCATTCAGATGAAGATGGAGCGCTCTTTTGGCTATTTTGGCGGCAGGCGTGGAAGAAGATTTCCGCCCTCCGGCTTTTCGTTTGATCGGAATATGAAATTGCAGCAGATCTTCGAGCTGATTCCAGCCTTCCCAACTGAGCCTACCTCCGCGTTTCCAGTCGATGGCATAGAGGGCATAATAGGCGTGTCCTTCTGTTGGTTTGGTAGCAATAATCCAGATGGAAGGAATGAACTTTTCCCGTTGTCTTCGATTCATTGAATTGCTCCTTCTTTTGATATTACAAAAGTCATGTTAAATTCCTCTTGATTTGCAGGATCGTCTTGATTAGAATGAAGTTATAAAAATAATTTTCTTATTTAGTTAAAAATATATAAAAATAATTTTCATACAAGTGAGGTCCTTATGGCAGCCATATTACGTGCGTTGCAGCAAGAACTGAATAACCTTCCGTCTCAGGAGCGACGTATCGCCGAAGTCATTATGCAATCTCCATCGGACATTCCCGGCTGGACGATTAGTCATCTGGCAGAGCAGAGTGGCACAAGTGCGGCGACGGTAACCCGCTTTTGCAAGTCGTTTCATTTCAAAGGTTTTCCCGACTTCAAAATGAAACTCGCCGCAGAATTGTCCCACGCATCTGATGAAACGGCTTATCAGGATATTGTAGCGGGCAATTCACTATCCAAAATTGTTGAAGCTATCGAAGCCAACCACCTTGCGTCTATTTCAGATACCACCCGTTTGCTGGATCTGGGCAGATTGGAGCAGGCGGTGCAATTATTGTGCCAGGCTCGCCGCATCGATCTGTACGGTGTGGCTACCTCATCGATTGTTACACAGGATTTCTATCAGAAACTGGTGCGGATCGGCAAAAGCTGTACTGCTTTCTCTGACTCACATATGCAGATCACATCCGCATCTTCGCTCGCTGAGGGCGATGTGGCGATGGCCGTATCCTATTCAGGCGAAACACCCGAAACCATTGATGCCCTGCATTGTGCCAAACAGGCTGGAGCTTCTACAATTTCACTGACTTCCTATGGAAGTAATACACTCGCAACGGTATCTGATATCCCACTGTTCACCTCTTCTTTGGAAGAGGGCATGAGGCGTGGAGATATGGCTTCACGTATTGCACTGCTGCATGTCGTCGATATTTTGTTCACTGGCATGGTAAGTGCCGACTTCGACCGTTTTATACCCAGACTGGAACAATCCTATCATAATGTGCAATCTTATCGAGTCCAACACAACGGAGGTGCCTGACAGATGAAGATGAATATCCGCATTTTTGAAAATGAAGAAGATTTAAACGCCACGGGTGCTGGCCTTATTGCCAGTTTGTTGCAGACCAAACCACGGGCTGTATTGGGGCTTGCGACAGGAAGTTCTCCTGTGGGCGTATATAAACAGCTTATCACGTTGTACCAGAAGGGGCTGGTCAGCTTCTCACAGGCATCTTCTTTTAATCTCGATGAGTATGTCGGACTTCCAACAGAACATCGTGAAAGTTACCGCAGTTTCATGAACGAACAATTATTCCATCATATTGATATGGATCTTGCCAGAACGCATGTGCCTGATGGTCAAGCTGCCGATCTGGAACAGGAATGTAATTCCTATGAACAGCGCTTAGACGATCGCGGACCAGTAGATTTGCAACTGTTGGGCATCGGTCATAATGGTCATATTGGCTTCAATGAACCGGGAACGGAGCTGACTGGGCGGACACATGTTGTGGATCTGAAAGACGAGACGCGAAAGGCAAACGCACGTTTCTTCGATAGCATCGATGAGGTTCCGGCGCAGGCGATTACAATGGGTGTTGGTACCATTTTGAAAGCCAAACAGATTCTGCTCATTGCCCGTGGCGAGGAAAAAGCCGAGATTATTCGCGAAGCGTTCATGGGCCCAATCACAACGGCCTGTCCTGCATCGCTTTTGCAATGTCATCCAAATGTGGTGGTATTGCTGGACCGTGCAGCAGGGAGGCTGGTGAGATGACCGGAGCAAATAGCCATAAACCTGGGAGCCAGCGTGAACAACATGTGTCTCTTCTTCGGGGCAGGTTACTCCTTTCCAATGAGATGTTGGAAGACGGTGTATTAGCCTGGAGTGATGAGAAAATCCTCTATGCTGGAGTACCAGAAGGTCTGCCCGAACAGATTCGGAGAGAGGCAGTGTCCATGCCTGAACCGGAACGCGGCCTCATTGTGCCTGGATTCATTGATATCCATGTGCATGGTGGGAACGGAGAAGACTTTATGGACGCAAGCCCGGAGGTGTTGGACAAGATCACTTCTTTTCATAGTACGCAGGGAACAACAGCGATGCTTGCGACTTCCATGACCGCTCCGAAAGAGCGGCTGGACAGCGTACTTGCTGAAGTAGCTCGTTATCGTTCCGGTGAGATGCCGTATGCACAGCTTGAGGGCGTACATCTGGAAGGTCCGTTTTTCAGTCCGAAATGGCCTGGTGCGCAAAATCCGGAACATATCATTCTGCCTGATGTATCCTGGCTTGAAGCATGGGAGAAGCAATATCCCGGTCTAATCCGTCAAGTTACGTTGGCACCGGAACGTGAAGGCGCACTGGAAGTCATCTCATGGCTGCGTGAACAGCGGATTACAGCGGCACTCGGCCACACGGATGCGACCTATGAAGAGGTCGAACGTGCAGTTGAAGCCGGACTTCATCATGCGGTGCATACGTTTAATGCCATGACACCACTGCATCATCGACTACCTGGGGCTGCCGGAGCTGTGTTAAGTGATCCACGCATCAGTGCCGAGGTCATTGCCGATGGTATTCACGTGCACCCTGCGGTGATCTCCATCCTCGCTCAGTTGAAGCAACATAGTGATCAACTCGTGTTGATCACAGATGCCATGTCTGCTGCGGGATTGGATGACGGGGAATACAAGATCGGCGACCTGCCCGTCATCGTGAAGCACGGTGAGGCCAGACTGAAGGATGGCGGCGCACTGGCCGGAAGCACACTGACAATGATTCGCGGTTTCCGTTACCTGGTACAGGAAGTGGGCTTGAGTCTGAACGCTGCATCACGTGCAGCAAGTCTGACCCCGGCACGCCTGCTGGGCATTGATCACCGGACAGGTTCCCTGGCTCAGGGAAAACAGGCAGATATCGTTTTGCTAAATGCGGAGCTGGATATTGAGGGTGTGTGGGTGAAGGGCAGACGGGTCGGCGAGTCATATTAGATATAGAAAATTAGTACTGCGCTAATAACTCTCATACGTGATGCATCGGTCTTCGGAGTTAAAACTTGGCTTCTATCTGTGGAGAGGCAGCACCTCGCGTAATATGTTAAAATAGATCTCAAAAAGACGGGATCTGCGGATCACGCATAACGGAGGCGTGAAACATGGAACGTAACGCTATGCTCGAACATGATCCGTTCATCACAGTGTTGGCGGAGAAGTTGCACATACACGGATATTATGCCTTTTATGGCGAGCATTACAATGAGACCGATATGGAGCTGTACCGCAGGCATCTGTTCACATCATTCAGCAACATCGTATGGGTAGAGCTCGATGCACGCAAAAAGTATATGATTGTCGATCATCGTGGTCGTAACACCGTCATGAAACTGATCGAAGGTATGCTGAACACCCGCAGAACCTTGCGGGCGAATCAGGCAATGGCAGGCACGGACACCTCTGGAGTCCAGAAGGAGATAGCACATTTATCCAAGCTTGTGCACATACTGAAATTTACGACTTTCCGCACATAAGCGAAGTGTGATATTTAGGCTGTGATAAGCGGCGCTCAGTTCTAACGAATCTGTGAAGCCTTATTTGAATGATTTTCGCTTTCATACAAAATCTAACGAATCTCAGACGCGCTATTTCATGAAAATGAGCGATATTGCTTTACGAACTCATGCTTACACTCCAAATAAGGCGTCTACGATTCGTTAAATTTTCAAACCTGCGAAATTTCGAGCAATACGGCTTGTGAGGTTCTTTAGAGGACAGTTGGCAATCTCGATGAAGGTTATGTGTCGGGCTTAGATAGTAAACGAGTAAACGAAATAGAGAGTTCTGTCCTCGCTGACGGAACTCTCTATTTTCTATATACAACGACTCATCAGTTCAGCAACAACCATATTCACTCATTGACTCGTTCAACGGGCATTCAAGCTTCTAAAGCTCATCATGTAGTACCCATATCTGACTAATTGGCACACTTGTTACTTACTGAATCTTCATTAAAAGCATTATCTAAACGAAGTCACAAAACTACTGAACAACGTCCGTACATCATACTGATACTGGTTGATCGGCTCAATCGGACGGTTCTCTCCAAGTAGTGTGTAGACGGCGATCCGTGCTGCCCGGACCGAATATTCCTCCGTGAATACCACGTCATCGGGAATCTCGCAGAATTGGCTGATGAAGGCCAGGTTGGTGGAGCCATCAGGTACAACCTTTGGTCTGTCGCTGTTCAGTCTAGGCATGAATTGGGCTGTAATGTAAGGCATCATACATGGAATGCAGTTGGCGGTGTCCATAATCGCCTCTTGATGTTCCTGAAAATGAAGATGGCCGATCAACTCCTGCATAATCTCTTCCCCGGTACAATCGCACATTCTTTTCTTCACGTAGTCACCCACGTTATCCGGGTATAATCCGTATCCCCAGAATACGTTGACATGCTCGGGCTGGCCGCGAAAATGCGGCTGGAAAGCAAGAACGACGGACATGAACCAACTGGAATCCTTGAACGTAACCAGAGCACCGGTACCTGCCCGGTTACGCGTGAATTTCTCCATCAGATCAAAGAAGACCGAATCCTGGAAGGTGACCGTAAACGACTCCCATTTGGACTCATGCACATGATCATTAAAAGAAGAAGGGTTGCCCAGCATCGGTTTCTTGGCGGCAATGTTCTCCCACAGCTTCCATGAGCTGCCCTTGCCGTTCAGTTTCGGTGCGGAAGTCATGGAGCCGATATCGGCCCCTTCGGTCATTGAACCGTTGGTGACAATGACCAGATCACCTTCGTGGATGTCGATGATCTCCTCTGTACCGTCGCGTCGCACATGCATCCGACTTACCGTAATGCCGTCGCTGTCTTTGAAATCCAGATCCGTGACGGTACATTTCAGCGTGAAATCTACGCCAAACGGTTCCAGGTAGTTATGCAATGGCAGGATAATCGAGTCATATTGGTTGAACGGTGTGCGAGTGACACCTTCCAGCGTCTGGATTCTTGGGAATTCGTGAAAAAAGCGAAGCATGTATCTTTTGAATTCCACGGCGCTGTGCCAAGGTTGGAAGGCGAAGGTGGTCGCCCACATATACCAGAAGTTCGTTTTGAAAAAGTGAGGGCCAAACCAGTCGTTGATTCGCAATTTACCCAGCGTGTCTTCAGGAGTAATAATCAGTTTGCCCATCGCCAGACGGTCGGCCATATCAAAACCCATGGAGAGTACATCTTCCACCGTGCCGTCACGATTGATGAGCCTTGCATTGGAATGTGTGGGGTTGGCATCGTCAAATTCGGTAATTTCCTGTCGGACGGATATGCCCGGACGGTCGATGGAAGGGATGGAAGCCAGCAGCTCCCATAGATTCTCATAGGCCTCATCATTGAGCATTCGTCCACCACGGATGATATATCCTTGATCAGGATTGCCAGCACCGTCGTTGCTGCCGCCGAGAATCGGCATTTCTTCGATAATGTGAATGTGTTCTCCGGGAAAGCCACAATCTCTGACCAGATAAGCTGCACCCGCCAATGATGCAATACCGCCGCCTACAAAATAGACCTGTTTATTACCGTGTTCTTTCTTCACGATCATTCGCCTCCAAAAGGTTCTGTAATCACATCCCTAATGTAAACCTTGCAGGTCCCGTAAGGTATGATCAAAAGAACGAGAGTGTCCAATTTTTGGTCACTTTTGTAAAAGTGTCTAAAACTTTGGCTTAGATCACATGCAAAAAAGCCACGCATCCTAATCGGATGGAAGCTTATTCTCATACCTGCGCAGTGCCCTCAGGACACTGCCTTCGATCAATTCACTGAGCTTATCAATAATCTGTTTTGGCGGTTCTTGCATGTCGCCCCTCATCCACTGAATAATCAGCCCGGTGAAGGCCAGGGTATAGAAGTTGGCGACGAACTCTTTGTCTTCACTGCGAACCCTTATCCCACTGGCCAGTTCATCAATAACGCCCATGATCAGATCATGGGTTACCTCATAGAGGTATACATCGAGGTGGGTACGCCCTAGCGAGTCGAGTGTATTGCAACAGAATGTTTTATTGTTCTCGATGTAACAAAAGATTTTATGGAATCCGTCCGTCCATGTACTGTAGCTTCGGTACTCCGTAAGACTCTCCACCGCTTCAGTCTGATAAATCCACCCAAGCAGCGCGTAAATATCCTGAAAATGATAATAAAAGGTTTGCCGGTTCACGCCGCAATGGTCAACCAGATGTTTGACCGTAATCTTGTTCAGCGGGGTGTGCTCCATCAGACATTTAAGCGAGTGAGCCAGCGCATTTCTGGTCAGGTGAGAAGCAGACACAACATTCACCTCATCATTTTGGATTAGCTTGTCGGGGCGCAACAGCAGGTAAACACTCATGGCAAAAGTCCCGCGCTGAAGTCGCTGAACATAAACAAGTCAAAACGCAGGAATCCCGAAAGACCCTCCCATCCACAAAACCCCTTTAGCTATCAACATCTTCGTTACCCGATCCACATCATACTCCATAAGGTTCATTTTAAATACTGAATATCAATCGATTCAACCAAACCTCCAAAGGCCACCTCTTGTCTTGTCTCTATCAAAACTCTTAAAAGTTAGCCGTCGTCTAAAACCAGTCACAATAAAGCAACCACTGTAAAAGCTGAAACCTAGTGAAGGAGACCGAATCAATCTAAAAAAAACGGCCGATAAGCCGTCCCGTATGTTATCTCTAATACACTAAACCATTAAAAACGAGACCCCGTCTATTAAATCAGTCATAGGAAGAACGATAACGAAGTGATCGAGAAAAAACAAAAAACAAAATCAAATCAAAAAAACGACCCGAAGGCCGTCCTTTTGTTATCCCTATTACACTAATCAATCAATAGTTAGGCTCAATCTTAAAATCAGTCATGCGAGAAGCTGCCGTAGTGAAGGGGACGAAATCGATTCAAACAAAAACGATGACCTGTAGGCCAGCGTTTTTGTAATATTTATCTGCCCCTACTCTATGAAGTTGAATAAATAATTTACACCTTAACGGAGTGGGGAGAAGAAAGCTGAAGAAGCAGAGCGTTCGCCTTTATCACCCGAATTTCTCCCTTTAAAAAAGGGAATCAAAGAAATCGGGGGATAACAGCGATCGTAAGCTTATTCTCCCCGCGTAGTGACCTCCGTGTAAGAGTATTCTTCAACTATTACAAACTTTTCAAGAACTGAACAATTGTCAACAACCCTTTATCAAAGTTCTCCAGGTTGAAATGCTCGTTCGGAGCATGCAGATTCTCATCCGGCAAGCCAAAGCCCATCATGACAGCAGGGATTTCGAGTACACGTGAGAGCTTCTCAACAATCGGAATGGAGCCGCCATCTTTGGTAAAGAGGGCACGAACGCCATACACATGCTCATACGCATCTGCCGCTTTTTGCAGAATGGGATTGGAAGGATCGGTGTTGAATGCAAAAGCTTTCTCGATCTGTTTCACATGCAGCGTTGCACCCGGTTGAACGTGAGCGCGCAGATGTGCTTCGATACGATCCAGCACATGCTGTGGATCTTGGTCCGCCACAAGGCGGCAGGTGATTTTGGCATGAGCTTCCTTCGGAATTACCGTTTTGCTACCTTCACCCTGGAAACCACCCCATACGCCGTTCAATTCCAATGTTGGACGAGCGCCGACACGTTCCACGAACGAGTAACCTTCTTCGCCGTACAATTGCTCCAGCCCGAGGTCTTGACGAAGCTGTTCTTCATTGAATCCCTGTTTCACAAATTCTTCTCTCATCTCAGGAGACAGTGGCAGAACGCCGTCATAGAAACCATCTACACTTACACGGCCTTGCTCATCATGCAACGAAGCGAGCAGGGACACGAGTGCATGCAGTGCGTTTGGTACACCGCCACCGAATGAACCGGAGTGCAAGTCGGTATTGGCTGTGTTCAGATCCACGTGAAGCGAGCATAGGCCACGCAGACCAGTGGAGATCGCCGGTTTTCCTTTTTCAAGCAGGGACGTATCCGAGATCAGTATCATGTCTGCACGCAGCTTGTCTGTATGTTCATTCAGATAGATGGGCAGGTTCGGGCTGGAGATTTCCTCTTCGCCTTCGATACAGAACTTGATGTTAACCGGCAGTTCTTTGTTCTCGGCGAGAATGGCTTCAACTGCCTTGATATGTAGGAAAATCTGTCCTTTGTCATCCGTTGCACCACGGGCATACAGTTTGCCATCACGAATGGTAGGTTCGAAAGGAGGTGTGTCCCACAGATGAAGGGGATCTACAGGTTGTACATCATAGTGACCGTAGATCAGAGCCGTCGGTTTGCCGGGGGCATGCAGGTGATCTGCATAGACAATCGGATGTCCAGCTGTTTGAATGACCTCTACGTTTTCCATGCCTGCACGTGTGAGCGCATCTGCTACCCATTGTGCTGCACGGTTAATATCCTCTTTATGCTCTGAAATGGCAGAAATGCTTGGAATGGACAACCATTCATTCAGTTCTGCCAGGTGTTTTTCTCTATTTTGTTCAAAATAAGTCTGTTCTTTCATTAAAAAGGCCTCCTTCATGTTTGCTATATCTCATTGTAATCCATTTTGTCATGTTAATAAAACATTGGTTAAAAAAATGATCGGTTACAGATCGTTTCATTCACCTGAGGATTGTGCGTATAATACAAGAAAAGGATTTCATCCATTTATTCTCAGGGGAGTTGAGGAAGTTTTCCATGACAGTCAGACTCGATGCAAGCAGGCAGGTGAGCAGCGATGGAACCGACGGGGAGCGATCGAATATTTGGCAGATTAAAGCGGTTATCCGATTTGAAGGCTGGAAGACATAAAGGACGATTTTATCGAAACAGCCTCATGCTTATTTTACTCATTGCCAGCATTCCCGGGTTAATCACAGGTATCGTTATGTATCAACAGGTTGTTGGACGGATGGAGACCGAGTTCAATAGGATGCATCAGAATCAGATCGAGAACCGGGCACGCAATGTGGATGATCAACTGGCTTATCTGGAGATGAACTTATCCCATTGGGCTTTTGAACCGAGGTTTGGCAATGCTTTGCGGACACTGGATTTTGTGTATTATTTCAATGAAACGCAGGAGATTGTGACTACTTTATATGTATTACAAGGCTCCCACCCGTTGATCAAGTCAGCACAGCTGTATTTGCAGGAACCAAAGCCAATCTTGTTTAATCGGGATTATACCGAGTTGAACGATGATGCCAAAGTACAAGCGTATGATCGTTACCTCTCCATGGGCAACCACGTGTACTGGACAGACTGGGTTTCCAGCATCAACAGAGATCTCGCACCTTCGACCAACGATAGTCTACTGCATATGGATGCGGGCAATGCACTCGTTCTTGTACATAAGATCCCGGGCGAAAGCATTAATCCATTTGGGGCACTAATCATTACGCTGGATAACGAGAAAGTCGCCAGTTTATTGAAAACGCTTACTCCATATGATGAAGGGTTAACATTTCTTATGGATCAGGAAGGAAACACACTGGTTACCGGGAATCCGGGAACGGCGGGAGAGACGTCTGCTTTTGAGCAGCAGCTAAAAGAAGAAGTGGCCCTGCATGCGGACAGCCGCTCATTCCTGTTCCGATATGAGGATCAGACCTATTCTGTCTCATACGGTTCATTGAGTCGGATCGATTCAGACTGGACTTACGTCTCCGCAGCACCTTTGACCTCAGTCACTTCACCAGTCAAGCTGGTATCCAAAATCATCGTCATTGCAAGCGCAGGCAGTCTCATGCTGGGATTATTGTTATCCTGGTTAGCTTCCCGCCGCATCTATTCACCTGTAGCACGAATGCTGCATTTGCTTACGCCTGGCAGAAACGACACAACATCAACGGATGCCAAGCTGGATGAGTTTGAGCTGCTGGAGCAACAGTGGAACGAACTGACCTCCCGCAGTGTTACGGCACATCGCCAATTGCAAGAGCAGCTTCCCCATCTACGCGATAGCTTTGTTTTACAACTTGTACAGGGGCATCTATATGCCTATAACGAGCAGGATCTCCAGGAGCGCATGCGTCATCTTGGATTTGAGCTGGAGGGCCAGCAGTATTTGCTGATGCAAATGTATTTTACGGGGTACGAGCAACTGCAAGGCAGATTTGGGAGCCAGGACACGGGATTAGTCACCTTTGCAGCCGTGAATATCACTCAGGAAGTGGCAAAGAATTATTTTAGACAGATCAGTGTCATGAATTTTCATGACCTGTCTTCCGCCATGCTTGTGATTGCTCCCCAGGACGAACCTGTGAAATCACAGGCGCTGTTATGGGGACAGGAGCTAGTGGAGGTCATTGGACGTACGCTCAAAATGAAGGTTACCTTGATGATCAGTCGCCCGGCGGCTTCACTTCAGGAACTGCCCGGAAGATTCGTTGAGATGGAACAGGCGGTGGCTTATCGCAGTGTGGAGGAAGGAAGTCAGATTCTCGATCTGGAGGATGAGGCGTGTTTCCGCAGAAACGAAGCAGCTTCCTATCCGCTTGGGCTGGAACGGGAGTTGCTTCAGGTGGTCAGGCTGGGCAAACAAGCCGAAGCGGAGCGAGTGCTGGAACAATTCATGAGTGAGATCACGCGGACAGGGAGTACCGAATTTCAAGTGCAGCAGATGATGCTTCAATTACTCGGCAGTATTCAGCACATGATGCTGCAAACGGGGGTCACACCGTATAAGTTGTTTGGTGGTAGCAACATGTATGAGCGCTTATCCGGTATTCGTGAACCTGTACAGATGAGACAGTGGATGATGAATGAGGTATTCACACCGTATATACAAGAGATTGAGTTACGATCGCAGGAACCGCTGAAACTGGTGGTAGAACGAACGATGTTGTACATCGATACACATTACCGCAGCAGTGACATTTCGCTGGAAAACTGTGCTGACGAGGAGCAGATGACCCCTTATGCACTCAGCAAGGCATTCAAACAGGTATCGGGCATTAATTTTATTGATTATCTGACACGTGTGAGAATGGATGCCGCGAAGCAATTGTTACGGGAGACAACGATGAAAATCAATGATGTTGCGGCGGCTGTGGGATATCAGCATAGCTATTTTAATCGGATTTTCAAGAAACAGGAGGGAGTTACGCCGAGTCAGTATCGCGATCAATGGTTCGGACAATAACCGTTTATATCTTAGTCCTTTCAGACCGACATCCAGCTTTAGCGGATGCCGGTTTTTTCTTTTTTTACCGTGAATCAAAGAAAGATAAACCTGCAAAAATGTGCAATTCTACCTGCTACGATATGTCCAATATCGCGTGAGAATGGCGTTATAGCGGGCTTTCCAGCCAGTGCATTGGAGCAATGCAAAAAATGAAGGTTGCCGGAAAAAGAAGGGCTGTATAGTCTGAGTATCAGGTTTATTGATAGCGCTTACAACGGAAGAGGAGGGGAGACATGATGAACGGGAAGACGGACTGGAATACCAACGCCACTGCAACTGCTCAAGCGGATATGACTACAAGACCCATGAGACGAGAGTCTAACTGGAAAAGGCAGATCAAACGAAACAAATGGTTATATGTGCTTGTGCTTCCCGGCTTTTTGTACTTTGTCATCTTTAAATACTTGCCCATGTGGGGGATCATCATTGCCTTTCAGGACTACCAGCCTTTTCTGGGCATCCGGGAGAGTAACTGGGTGGGGCTAGAGAACTTTACGAACTTTTTCTCCAACCCGGACTTCTTCCGACTATTACGCAATACGCTGGTCCTTGCCCTGTATGATCTCATCTTCTTTTTCCCGGCACCCATCATTATCGCTTTGTTATTAAATGAAATTCGGGTCGCTTTCTTCAAAAGAACGATTCAAACTCTGGTTTATGTACCTCATTTTGTATCCATGGTGATTATCGCCAGTATCACGTACGTGTTTCTAACCCCGCAAGGCGGGGTGTTATACGACCTGATCGCCTGGATTACAGGCAAGCCTATTGATGTACTCTCCAGTCCGGGTTCGTTCCGTCCCCTCATTATTGTTCAGATGATGTGGAAAGAGATGGGTTGGGGAACAATCATTTTCCTTGCAGCCCTCGCAGGTGTAGATACGGAACAATATGAAGCCTCCATTGTGGATGGCGCAGGACGGTTACGGCGGATGTGGCATATCACACTTCCCGCGATTCGCACGACGATTGTCATTTTGCTCATTCTCAGACTGGGGAACTTTCTCGATACCGGATTTGAGCAGATCTACCTGATGACCAACTCCCTCAACCGGGATGTCGCAGATGTCTTTGATACGTACGTGTATACGGTGGGGATTACACAAGGTGCATTCAGTTACAGTACCGCTGTTGGACTATTCAAGTCTGTGGTGGGTATCATTTTGGTGCTCGGCAGCAATAAACTTGCGAAAAAATTCGGTCACCCCGGAATTTATTAAGGAGGAGCGCCCATGAACAGCCGTCTATACAACAGCCCTGCCGGCAAGGTATTTGATATCTTCAATTACGTCATGCTGGGGATTCTGGGCATATTAACCGTCCTTCCTTTCCTGTATATTATAGGGAATTCTTTCGCAACGGAAGCCGAGATCACCTCACGCCAATTTTTCCTCATTCCGAAGGTGTTTTCCTTCAGTGCGTATGAGTATATCTTTTCTTCGTCCACAATCTTTCGCAGCATTGGCGTTTCCATCTTCATCACGGTGGCAGGTACACTAGTGAACCTGTTCTTCACCTTAACGATGGCTTACCCACTATCCAGAAGTGACTTCTGGGGTCGCAACGTCATGATGAACATGGTCATCTTCTCGATGTTATTCGGTGGTGGCATGATCCCAACGTATCTCGTCATTCGTGGACTGGGATTGCTTGATTCCTACTGGGCCCTTATGCTTCCTGGCGCGATCAGCGCTTTTAACTTAATTGTTGTCAAAAACTTTTTTCAGCAAATGCCGCCCGGGCTGGAGGAAGCGGCCCGCATCGACGGCTGTTCAGATCTAGGCGTATTGTGGCGGATTGTTTTGCCTTTATCGAAGCCGGTCATTGCCACGTTTGCCTTATTCTACGCCGTAGGCCATTGGAACAACTTTTTCTCGGCACTACTCTACATTTCCGACAGTGACAAATGGCCACTGCAAGTCATGCTGCGACAGATTGTGTTGCTCTCGCAAGCCAGTGTCGGAGATATGGCGAACATGGACCCCAATTTTGTACAGCCACCAGAGCAGTCGATCAAAATGGCGGTCATCGTTGTAGGTACCATTCCAATTTTGCTGGTGTATCCGTTTTTGCAGAAACATTTTGCCAAAGGTGTCATGTTAGGTTCAATCAAAGGCTAAAGCCAAGGGGGAGAACGTATGGGACAAAAAACGGGATTCAAAAAAGGGGCACTTCTGCTCTCTGCGTCACTGGTACTTAGTACAATTCTGGGAGCATGCTCCACGGACAAAGCAGATTCAGGAACCGCTGCGGGTGGCACCGACGAGATTACCATTATGCTTCCGAACTTTGAAGCGGAGAATCCGCCGGAGAACAGCCCGGTCATCCAGAAGCTTGAAGAACTGACCAAAGTGGATGTGAATCTGCAGTGGGTGCCGAGCAGCTCGTACGAAGACAAATTCAACATCACACTTGCCTCCGGTAAACTTCCTCAGATTATGGTGGTCTTAGGAAAGTCTCCAAGTTTCATTAATGCGGCACGAACGGGAGCATTCTGGGAGCTGGGTCCTTATTTGAAAGATTATCCGAATCTGAGTCAAATGAATGAAATCATCACCAACAATGCTTCAATCGATGGCAAAACCTATGGGATATACCGGGCACGTGCATTGGGACGTAATGGGGTCACAATCCGAAAGGATTGGCTTGAGAATCTGGGGCTGGAAGAGCCCAAAACGATTGATGAATTTTACAATGTATTGAAAGCGTTCACGAAGGATGATCCAGACGGTAACGGCAAGGATGATACGTACGGTCTGGTTGCCAGCAAATTCACCGGCCCTTGGGATAACATGCAGGTATGGTTTGGTGCGCCCAACAAATGGGGAGATGATGGTAGCGGAGGTCTGATCCCGGCGCATGAGACACCAGAATACATGGAAGCCCTGAAATTTTTCCGTCAAATCTATAGCGAGGGTCTGGTCAACAAGGATTTTGCCGTGATGGATGCGACGAAGTTGCCTGATCCATTTGTGAATGGGCAAGCCGGTGTCATGGTGGATGTAGCAGATAATGCACAGCGCATGGATCAGAAAATACTGGATAAAGACCCCAATGCGACAGGACGTGTGGACGTGCTGCAAGCGATGGAAGGTCCGAAGGGATTGCGTGATATGCCAACGTCTGGCTACTCCGGTCTGATTGCGATCTCCAAAAGCAGTGTCAAAACGGAAGAAGACCTGAAGAAGGTACTGGGTTTCCTCGATCAGCTGAATGAACCGGAATTGCAGGCATTGCTGTACAACGGACTGGAAGGCAAGCAGTATGAGAAAAAAGAAAACTATATCATCCCTTCCACTGACAAGCTTGCACTCCGCGATCTGCAGGGCTTAAATCAGATTTTGATGTTTGTACCAGAGGACAAGACGCTTCGCGTACAACAGACACCTGTCCGTGAAAAAGTTGCTCAGGTGCAGAAAGCCAACGAAGAGATTGTCATCGCCAATCCTGGCGAACCGTTGATCTCTGATGTATACGCCCAGAAAGGACCACAGCTGGACAATATCATTAACGATGCACGAATCAAATTCATCGTAGGACAGATTGATGAGAAAGGATTCGAAGATGCTGTTGCCCTGTGGAAGAACAATGGCGGAGACGATTATGTGAAAGAAGTCAATGAACTGTACGCTGCACTGAAGTAGTCTTATAAGCCAAAGCCTGGCAGCCGTACATTCAGCGTGACCGAAACCGCCGGGCTTTTTCTTATCGCTGTAATGGCTTGATCCATGAACAAAATTTCATCCAAATTTCTGGAAATTATAACTTCCTGAATATGGTTTTTGATATATAATCAAAGCGAAACAAACCTATATGAACTTAAACAAACTTTATTGGTAAAGTTTAACGACCACTCTTGAACAGGCAGGGAGGAAGGCAACATGTGGAACGGGGATGCTTTTGAAAATCCCGAGGCGCAGTACAGGCTCCATCCCTTTTGGTTCTGGAACGGGGATATGGAAGAAGAGCAGATTCAGCGGCAGGTGGCTGAGATGGCCATGCAAGGTGTAGGCGGATTCTTCATCTGTCCGCGTCAGGGACTACAGATTCCTTATCTCTCTGAAGCATGGTTCGATAAGGTGCGGGTTGCAGTGCAGGCAGCTGCCGACCATGGCATGCAGGTATGGTTATATGACGAATATCCATATCCAAGCGGGATGGCTGGCGGAGAAGTGACCCTTGATTTCCCTGAAGCGAAGCAGCGACAGCTCGTGCATCATCATCTGGTGGTTCAGGGCGGAGAATCTGTGGATCTGGAGTTGCCATGGGGACGAGTGTTGGTTGCCAAGGCGATTCCAAAGGACTCAGAGGGCAAACGGTTGTGGCATGAATCCATTGACTTGCGCAGTAAAATCGGCAATATTCAGACCGATCAAGTCTATCAGGAGACAGGACTCACATCGTATAACCGCAAGCGGTTCTTCACCTACCGAACAGCGTTCCGCTTGTTGTGGGATGTTCCCGCGGGTGATTGGGAGTTGATTATATTTCAGGAAAAAGAGATCGATGATTTCAAATATTACGGCAACTTTGTTGATCCTTGCCACAAGGAAGCGATGAGTCGTTTTATTGAACTGACGCATGAGCGTTATAAGTCAGCGGTTGGAGATCAATTTGAAAGCGTGATCAAAGGTATGTTCTCGGATGAGATCGCACCGCTGGGCCGTATCCCCTGGTCCCCACAGCTCCCCCGTTATTTCAGTGAGCGTTGTGGATATAGTCTGATCGATTCTCTACCGGCGCTGTTATATGGTGATGTTCCAGAAGCGCATCGGATTCGGTATGACTACTATCAGTCACTGCATCTGCTTCTCAGGGAGTCCTATCACAAACAGGTGCATGACTGGTGTGAAGAAGCAGGAATCCAGTACGCGGCTGAGGTGCCTGGGGTACGGATGACCACCCAGTTGTTCAGCCATATGCCAGGGGGTGATTCGGCACATGAGAAAATCGGACGGTCCTTATCATGGATTCTGGAACGGTACGGCCAAAAGATGCGTGACAACCCCAAGATGGTCAGTTCGCTTGCCCGGCAGTTGGGCCGAGGCCGCAATCTGATTGAATGTTTTCACAGTGTAGGCTGGTCCATGACGCTACAGGATGCCAAGTGGATGATTGATCGCATGGCCGCCATGGGCACCAATTTTTATAACTTTCACGCCTTTTTCTATACGATTGGTGGGCTGGCAAAGCATGATGCACCGCCATCTCAATTTTTACAGAATCCCTACTGGAAGCATTTCCGGCAGTTAGGGGATTACACCGGACGTTTGAGCTATCTCATGAGCACCGGAACAGCAGACATTCGTATCGCCGTACTTGACCCAACGACGACATTCTGGAGTCTGATGGGGAATCCGCTGCATGGATTTGAGTATAGCGGCGAGGACGAATTAGAACGGGCGCAACTGGAGCGCCTGACGAAGGACTGGATGCGGATTACTACCCATCTGCTCGAAAACAGACGGGATTATGATCACCTTGACCCCGAATTGTTGGCTGAAGCTGACTTAACGGATGGCATCATTCGGATCGGCGTTGCCCGTTATGACGTACTGATTCTGCCACCGATGCTGAATCTGGAGGCCGCGGCCTGGGAACAGGTGAAGCGATTTGTTCGGCAGGGAGGAACTGTCATCTCTGTTGGGATGCCTCCACATATTGCGATTCAGCCGGGAAGTCCAGAGAGATATGAAGCTGCCGAGTTCTTTGGCGCGGGCGAGCAGCCTCAAGAAGTGTACTGGGGCCGTAACGTGACAACAGATCATGATAACCGTGAAACCATGTGGCATCAGGGTGAGGGAAGTGCTTATTTTCTACCCGCAGGAACAGGGCAAGGAGATGACTTTTCGCTGGAGCTGATCTCTCTCCTGCTCGATCAGGTATTGCCCGAACCCATCTGCTGGATCATGGAGGAGGAAAGTGCCTCCCTGCTGATGCACACCCGTCAATTGTCGGCTGGAGAGCACATGGTTTTCTTGACCAATCAGGAGGGTCAGGAATTGAAGGGGCAATTGAAGCTGGTCGCCAGACAGCTGTGGGATGGAGAGGAGCTGGCAGAGGGTGCTTGTATTGTAGCAGAACGACTTGATCTGGAGACAGGACAGCTTCAGGCATTGCCGTATACGAGCAGTGGCGGGGAATGTTGTATTTCACTAACGCTGGCGCCTTATGAAGCGCATGCTGTTCGTCTTACTTTACAAGCTGCGGGGGCAGAGGTAGTACCAACGAAGGTGGATGTAGTAGACAAAACAGGATCGACGTTCGGAGCGGATGTTTTGGCAGGGGTGAATCAAGCCTGTAAGATCATGGTCCCTTCGGAAGGGCCATGGCGACTGGAAACGGTGCAGTCTAACATTTTGCGAATGGGACAATTCCATCTTCAGGCTTCCAATGCTAATGGTGTGATTCTGGAAAGCCAGCATGTAGCTGTGAAACCGTTTATTGATCAGGCGGCAGAATTATCGGAGCAGCATCCTCTGCCAGTCCAGTTTAACCAGGTATTTGGCACACCGAAAAAAGCATCCGTTGCTTACCCGATCGAGTGCCGATATACGACCACATTTGAGCTGAGAACAGCATTGCCTGCATGCCTGTTATTCATGGACAGAGCAGCGATCTCGGGCACTTGGTCAATGGAGATTAATGGGCAAACGCTTGAAAAAGAACAATTCGATCCAATTGAAATAACCGACCACAATAACATCGCTTGTGATATTACGGAGCTGCTGCACAGCGGTCTCAACGAAATGACGGTGAGTGTGCAGGTAACGAAAGATGAGGATGGTATCGTTGATCCCTTGTATCTACAGGGAAGATTCGGCGTGGAGTTCCATCATGAAGGCATTGCTTCGCTCGTGCGGGAATCGGATACGGCCCTTCGTATCGGACCTGAACCGCAGCCGCTGTATCCTCATTTTGCCGGGGAAATGAGTTATAAACGCACGTTCTGGCTGGATGAGCTAGGGGAAGATATTACCTCGTTTGAAATGGAATTTAGCGATTGGCGGGTACAGGATGTGGTGGAAGTGCGAGTGAACGGACAGAGTCTGGGTGTACGATGCTGGTCTCCGTATCGCTGGAAGGGAGAGGCCTCCTGGTTGCGTCCGGGAGACAACGACATTGAAGTGCGGATTACCAACACATTGATTGGCCTGCTGGAAGGTACGTATTTTGATTCGGAACATCATCGATTACAGGATGCAGGTCATGTACCTGTTGAAGAATTGGGATAAAGGAGTGAAAGTAGGGGATGGGACATCGTATTCAGTATGACCGCTATCCAGGTGGTGTGATGAAAGCGCTAACGCTCAGTTATGACGATGGAGTGGTGCATGATCGAAGGTTGGTAGAAATCTGTAACCGGTACGGACTGCGGGGAACATTTAATCTGAACTCCGGTACCCTGGGTAGTCCAGGCCGCGTCGATCCGGGAGAGGTAGCAGAACTGTACGAGGGGCATGAAGTAGCTGTTCACACCGTTACTCACCCCACGCTGCCATATGTTCCGAATGAGTTGCTGACAGAAGAGATTATCGATGACCGAAAAGCATTGGAGAAGCTTGTGCATTATCCGGTACGAGGTATGGCTTATCCCAACGGAAGATATGATCGTGTGTTAAGTACGAAGCTGGAGTGGCTCGGCATTGATTATGCCCGTACCGTTGAATCTCATGGCAGATACACGTTGCCAGACCGTCCACTTGAATGGCATCCGACCTGTCATCATAACCATGATCTGGCGGCTCATGCCGAACGTTTTATCCAACATTCCAAAACAGGTACGCCACTATTGCTTTACGTATGGGGCCACAGTTATGAGTTCAATGATAACGACAACTGGGAGATCATCGAACAGTTTGGTCAGCAGATTGGCGGCAGGGACGATATCTGGTATGCCACGAACATTGAAATGATCGCCTATTGGAAAGCGGTGCAACGATTGGAGTGTTCAGCCGATCGCTCCATCATCCATAATCCGTCTGCCATCCCAGTTTGGTTCACAGCGGATCAGAAGGTTGTTGAAGTGCAAGGCGGAGAGACGTTGCGGCTAAGCGAACGAATCAAGGTATAAGGAAGGGAGCTGAAGATCATTCGTTATTTTCATGAGAACGAGGCGATTGCAGGCAAGGTGTACGATTCAATTCCGGATATATTGACAACGGTGGCTCAGCGTTATATTGGCGATCATCCGAAACATTCCTTTTTGCTTCGAGCTTATCATCAGGGAGGTTTTCGCAGGCTTGGGGATTATCGCTACGACCTGAACCTGAATGAGAAATGCATAGAGGCGCGTGCAGGGCAGTACGTGTATGTATGGGGCAAGTTATGGAGCGAGCAGAATGCAACGTTAAATACGGGCCTGAACTGTTATAGTCCGGTGACGATCTATGTGAACGGCGAAGAGGTATTCAAGTCCGAGTTGTTGCAGGAATTATTTCCCGAGCGAAGAACCCAGATTCCGATTTCCGTGAACTATGGCTGGAATGATGTGTTGCTGTGTTTTGTCAAAACAGAAGTGGGATTCGGCGGGATCTACGGAACAGCCTCTTTCAAAAATTTCCCGCTCCACTTCCTCACTCCTGGGGCAGATCGTCAAGGACAGGAGGGCTGGTTATATTCGGAACCCGTCGATGAACCTGTATTATCTCTTCCTCGTGACGGCATGACAGAAGAAGAAACGGGCCTTTCCTGGTATCCGCGCAGGGGCTGGACCGATGAGGAGCAGGGCGCGGGTTCATTCGCCCGAATCTTTGGGACAGAACAGCCCGCTGTTGCTTACGCCTGGTCCAAACTGGATGTAACCTTGCCAGGATCAACGCCAATTATTTTAAAAGGCCGACATGATAAGGCTTTGGCTCTGTATGTGGATGGCATGGAAGTATACTCTGCTGGAGGTAGCGGTAACTTTCACGTTGAACTTCCTCGCCGTTACGGTTCATCCGATCTGGTCGTGAAAGGTGAAATTCAAGCACTTGGTGGCTCATGGGGATTCACGTTGGAAGATGGAGAGTATTCGGGTTCCACAGGCTGGAGACTGAAATCACCTCACCCGGTTGGGGGGTGTTCTGACCCCTGGTTGTACACAGGTGTGTTTGCTCCCGGTGCTGAACCATCCCACACCGATATCGTGCGAACCGATACCGTATTTGATGATGGCGCACAAGGTGTGTATTGGCGGGTAGACCTTCCTGATACGCATGTTCGTCCTTACTTGGAAAATACACACTACGGAAAGTGGAATTATCCGCTTGGTGTTACCCTGCTAGGACTTCTCCAGACGGGACAGGAATTGGGACGGGATGATTACATTCAGTATGTACGGCAACATATTGAACTGAGTACTTCATTCGACCGCTATGGTCTGTGGGATCGGGAAGGGTATGGTGCGGCAGGGATCAATAATCAACTGTCTGCCATTGACAGTCTGGATGATTGCGGTTCGTTTGGGTCCACGCTGCTTGCTGCGATGGAGTTCGGCGATATTCGTGGGGGAAGAGATACCGCGGATCGGATTGCGGGCTACATTACGGATGAGCAGGAGCGTCTGGAGGATGGTGCCTTTTATCGGGTTCGCGGCAGTGGAGAGATGCGTCAGGAGACGATGTGGTGTGATGACTTGTACATGAGTACACCATTTCTGATGCGTTATGGTCAGTTGACAGGAGATAGGGCGTACTGGGACGATGCGATCAATCAGTTCCTGATGTTCCGTAAATACCTCTATCTTCCCGAACAACAGATCATGTCCCATGTGTATGATTTTGTGCGTGGTCGGGCTACAGGTATTCCATGGGGACGTGGGAATGGCTGGGTGCTCTTCTCCTTAACCGAATTGTTATCCATCCTGCCGCATGATCATGGGAAACGGTCGGAACTGCTAACTTTCTATCGTGATCTAAGTCAAGGTTATCTGGCGCTGCAAGGGGAAAATGGACTATGGCATCAGGTGCTGAACCGCCCGGATTCATATGAAGAAATCTCCTGCACATCCATGTTCATCTACGCCTACGCACGTGGCATTCGAGAAGGCTGGCTGGAACAGCCAGAGCCATATCTGGAGGCCGTACGCAAAGGATGGGAGGGAATGACGCGCTTGTCAATTGACTATAAGGGCAATGTATATGGGGTATGCCGGGGTTCCGGGTACTCGTTTACCGCCTTGTATTATCGCGATGACCTGGGGTGGAATCTGAACGACACCCATGGGATTGGCATTGTGCTCTTGGCAGGTATTGAAGCACATAAGATGAACCAGCTGCTCCGTCAGAGGCATCTATCTGAGGCTTAACCAAAAAAGGATCGGATAATTTCAGAAAATACTTAGAATTTTGGTGCCGTCAATTTGCATTAGGGCGACTCATCCGTTAAACACTTGAACAACAAGCTCTGATATAATAGCACATAACAACTATCTGTCTTCTATTGGAGGTGAGGCTATTGAAAACAATCGGGGTAGGATTCTTACATGCACGGCTCTATGCAAAGCCAGTGGAGGATATGGCAATGCTTTGCATAGAGTTTAGAAACAATCATATTGCCAACGATGAATCGTAATATTCTACTAACTGGCTTTGCACCTTATTGATTTATTAAATAAGGAGTGAGGCCCGTGAAATATTCAAAAGCCGAGTCTATTTTTCCGGAAGAATTGCTACGTATCATTCAAGAGTACGTGCAAGGGGAATTGGTTTATATCCCCAAACCCAAAGAGGCACATTTAAAATGGGGCGAGAAAACGAACAGCAAGAGTAGAGTCTCTGCTCGAAACGCTGAGATTAAATCTTTATTCCACAATGGAGTCAGCATAGAGGAGTTGGCGGGGCGATATTTCTTGTCCTGCGAAAGCATAAAGAAAATTGTCTATACAAAGAACTAATGAAATCAGCTAAATCGTCATATCGACGGTTTAGCGGATTTTGTTCAAAGATGAATTAAATCAACTTATACATAGTAACCGCACATCTAAATCGATAGACTCAAGTTAAGGTTGTTGTGATAAAGGACGGCCCGATCATACGAAGGGGTGCAATGAATGGACGAAATCATAAAGAAGAAGTTACTGGACAAAAATGAACGACTCATTAACATGGTGATTGAACGTGTAAAAAGAGATTTTATAGACGATATCGCAATAATTGGGCTTACAGGTTCATTTAGCACGGGAGACTATCACGAGAAGAGTGATCTTGATTTAATTATCATTAATAATACAGAAAAAGGATGGGAAATATCCGATTGCTTTATCTTAGATGACGTTGGATATGACATCTATTGCACGCCATGGAATTCAAGAATACAAGAGCAATCCACTTTGGAGAGTCCCAACGTATCGAGCTTAACTGAGCTCAAAATACTCTACTATGCAAAGCCTGAGGATTTGGAGAGATTGAATGACTTCAGGCAAAAAGCACTTGATGCACTTGCGAACCCGATAGGAGAAGCGTGTCTTGATCGAGCAAATAAATGGATCGATCTGGCTAAGCAAGCATACAGCGATGCGATGCTGGGTGAAGATATCGGTTCAGTGCGACAAGCATCTGCGGACGTTCTGTACAATCTAGTCCATGCTTTGGTTAGTATGAATAACACGTGCATCAAACGAGGAATCAAGCGTTATTTGGAAGAGATTCGGTCGTTTCGCTATGTTCCTGATGATCTCGATTCCTTATACATGTCAATCATCGAAGCTCATACCATTGAAGATATCCGAATAGCCTCTTTTAATATGTTGAATAGTGTTACGAGGTTATATAGCACGATGTGTGATAACTTCATAATTAAACCTGCTCCGACCTTTGATAATCTGAGGGGAACATATGAAGAATTGTGGTGCAACTACCGCAATAAAATTTTGAACAGTGTTATAACGAACGATGCTTCTTACGTCTTTCTTTCGGTCTATGGTGCACAAGGGTATCTTGATGAAATGGCTCGGGAAAAAGGAACCAAGAATTTTGATATTATGCAGTACTTTGATGCAAGTAATTTACCAGTTATGAAAAAGAAGTTCCTTGAAGTGATGGATGAATATCTAGACGAATATGATAAGGTCGGCAGAGAAGTCGAACGTTTTACAACTTTCGAGGAACTATATGCCCATTATATGAATCATTGATCTTACCTTAGAGCCCTGAAGAATTAACGAAAGTTCGATAAATTCAAATGAAGTCAATCGATATAGTCGCTATAGTTAACGAGATAAAAAAAGCGGCAATGCCCTCGGGCATGCCGCTTTTAGTTGACCCAATTCACGGATCAAAATAACTCCAGCTGCTCCGGTCCTTCTTCCTTCTCCGGTTCAGTACGGTCAGGAAAAGGCTTCACTGGCAAGTCCAGCAGATCCATCATCATCTGGGCATTCGCCGCTGCATCGCCACCAGAGTTGTTGTTGAAGATTACATAGACATCTTTGCTCTGCTCCTGCAATTGCTCCAGGTAGCCTTTCCACTCCAACAGCTCTTCCTTATTGTAACGATACAAATAGCGGGTTTCGCGCCAATTGGGCGCACCATTCTGATGCCAGCCGGACACATTACGTCCATGCATGCGAACCAGCGTCATCTCCGAATCCGTCGCCTGCGGCACGATGGGAATGGAACCTGGACCCGCCTGAGGTTCGTCACAGACGCTGTGAATCCAGCCTTGCTCCTTCATGAACGAAAGTGTTCGCTCACGCATGTCATCTTCATACCAGCTGCGATGTCGGAATTCCAGGGCGCACGGAATACCCTCCATTCGGAGTTTCACTTCACGAAGCTCTTTTACGTTGTCCTTATTACATTCGAACCAGGGTGGATACTGAAACAAGGCTGCCTGCATCTTGCCTGCTTCAATGACGGGCTCCAGTGATTCCCGAAAAGCTTTATACATCTCCGACGTGCTGGTGAAGTAGGGTTTGCCTCGCAGATGTCCGGTCATTCCCTGATAGGCTTTGATGATAAAAGCAAAGGAATCGGGCGTCTCGGCAGCCCATCGTGCCATTCGATCCTGCGGCTGAACGGCGTAGAAGCAACTATCCACCTCCACGGTGGAGAAGTATTGTCCGTATAGACTGAGCTTGTCTTTGGCTTTGGTGCGGTTTGGATAGAGATCTTCCTGATCCCCCCATCCGGTAAGTCCGATGCGAATCATAAGAACACCTCCTGTTGCTAATAATTAACCGATTTGCAGGCGTATGCTTAACATTATATCGAATGCATTTTAGCTCTTCAATGTAGATGATCTACTGGAATTTTTTGAGTTTGCAGAATAAAGACGTTACAATACATTAAAGCTAGGGGAAATGATCAGGCCTGTACAAAGCGTACGACAGACAGAGGGCCGATGACCAGGTGGAGGGCGAAATTGGATGACGGAATGGTATGAAAAGAGTTTTGGAGAAGATTATCTTCTCGTATACAAGCACCGGGATGTGCAGGGTGCCTATCAGGAAGTACATAAAATGATCAACTGGTTGAAGCTTGAGCCGAATGCTGAAGTATTGGATCTATGCTGCGGTATGGGACGGCACTCCATGGCACTTGCTGATGCAGGATTGCGAGTGACCGGAGTTGATCTGTCCGATGTGCTTTTACGCGAAGCACGCCTAATGGACACCGGACACCGAGTATCTTGGTGTCATGCGGACATGCGTGAACTCCCGCTGAAAGGCGGTTTTGATGCTGTAGTTAATCTGTTCACATCGTTTGGTTATTTCCTTGAGGACGGAGAACAATTGAAAGTATTACGTGCCATTCATCGCATGCTTCGCCCGGGTGGGAGCTACATTATTGATTTTATGAATACGGCATATGTGACTCGGCATCTGGTGCCGCACTCTGTCCGAGAGGATGAAGGGCAGCGAATTGAGGAGTTCCGCAAGATTGAGGATGGATTTGTGCAAAAGGAAATTCGCATTACGGATAACACATCCGGACATGAACCGCGGGTATATCAGGAGCGTGTGAAGTTATACACACGGGATCAACTGAGTCAGATGTTAAGTGCAGCTGGACTCCGGGTAGATCAGGTTCATGGCGGCTATGATGAAGAGCAATATGACGAGCAGACTTCTCCGCGCATGATTTTTGTTGGTCGTCGTCCTGTGGAGTGAACAGAGACCGTCAGGAAGGGGGAAAACATGAAGCGAACTGAAGAGATGTCCATGACAGGCATGACAGAGGTCATACACCGGGTCAAGATTAGCATGTCGTTTCCCTTACGATGGGTGAACAGTTATTTGTTGTCAGAGCCGGATGGAAAGATCACTATTATTGATCCGGGACCTCGTAATTCGGAAACAGAACAGGAGTGGAGTGAAGCGCTGGCAGATCTCGGCCTGACCTTTGGCGATATTCGTCAAATTGTACTGACCCACCATCACCCCGATCATCTTGGGTTGTCGGGTTGGATGCAACAGATGACGGGGGCACCCGTTCGAATGTCCACACGCTCCCGTCAAGAGGCCGATTATATGTGGGGACCTGATTCACACATTAATACAATATTACCTGATTATTATGGTCGTCATGGTATGCCGGAAGACAAGACTGAGCAGATACATGAACATATGAAGGCATTTACTTCGCAGATCACGCCACTTCCGAATGTCACACCCGTTGAAGATGGCGAGTGGCTCGATATGGGCGGGAGACGTTGGGTTGCTGTGGAGACGGGGGGACATGCCCCAGGCCATTTATCCTTTTATGCGCCTGAGTCCATGGAGATTCTGTGCGGAGATGCAGTTTTGCCGCAGATATCACCGAATATCAGTCTGCAACCCGGCAGTGACCCTCAGCCATTATTGTCTTATATGGAAGGATTGCAACGTCTCGGGGAGCTGAATGTCAAGCAGGCGTATCCAGGGCATCGGAATCCTTTTGCCCCGTTCAGCGAACGCACAGTACAATTGCTGGCTCATCACGAGGAACGTCTTCAGAAGATGACGGAGCGAATTCAGGAGTCACCAGCGAATGCGTATGTAATCTGTGTACACATGTTTGGCAATCGGCTGGGTACCCACCAACTGCGGTTTGCCATGAGTGAGACGTTGGCCCATTTGCAGGAGTTAATTCGACGCGAAGTAGTGAAACAAGAGCAGGAACCGGATGGAACGTTCTACTTTCGATTTTAACGGTATGATGATATCGATATGAAATGATAATACGATCTTATATAGAGGCTCGGGACAGGAAATTCACCTGTTCGGGGCCTTTTTAGCCTCTCTTAACGGTTCATTCATCTATTTTTAAGCCAGCCCGCTTATCATACAACTATGAACTTCGCTAAAGAAAGCAGGGAAGAGCGATGACCAGAAGAAAACGGAATCAATGGAGAAAATGGCAAGCTTCAGCGGCAGCAACGTTGACCGTGGCTGCACTTTTTCAATATGTAAGAACTTCGGATGCCTTTGATGTGGCCTATGCAGCAGCGAATGGCACAGATACGAGTGTAACTGCTTCAAGCCAGTTGGATACGCATGATGATGTGATGGATGAATGGATCAACAGTACAACGGACAGCAACAACTGGAACACGCAGGACAATGACAATAAGGATAGTCAATATAGTGGAACATCTGATAGCATACAAGCAGCTCGGCCAGATCAGAGCGTAAGTAACAACGGGAATTATTCAGATTCGCAGCGTTTCGGACAACATAACCAGGGTACAGACTCCGGATATAGCAGTGGCAACTATCAGTCACGCACAGGTGCATCATGAGCCGCACAGAGCAAGTTGCTCGTCCGCTTCGATTTCAATTCCGTGCAATGAACACGGATGTTGAAGTGCAACTGTCCGCTGGTCGGGAAGAAGCTGAACATGCAGCAACCTTAGTCAAGAATTGGTTTGAGACGCAGGAGCAGCGCTTCAGCCGATTTGTGGCAGACAGTGAACTGAATCGTCTGAATGGTTCGACGGGATGGATGCCCATCTCTGCTGCGATGGATGAAGTTTTGAGTCTGGCCTATGGATATATTGGTCTGACTGAAGGGGTTTTTCAACCGGGTATCTCGCAGGCTCTTCAGGGTTCAGGATATGATCTAAGCTTCGAAAAGGTACAGCAAAGACAACCGCAACGTCCATTGCTTGAACGCATATTGCGAATGAGAACACCTGAAAGTTCAGGGAGGATGGAAGATCGATATGACCACAGCCGTCCGAGCTGGATTCAGCGGGAAGGTAGCCGGATGGTTCATCTGGATCCCGGAGCCGAGCTGGATCTGGGAGGCATCGTTAAGGGCTGGGCGGTGGAACGCATTGCGGATTGGTTGCAGCGAACATTGCATATCCCGGCGGGTTTAATTAACGCAGGTGGAGATATTCAGGTATGGGGTACATCGGACCATCCTCAGTGGACCTTGAAAGTAGCAGATCCTTTGCAAGACCAGGGGGATGTGACAGGTGCGGTTCGCTTACAGCGAGGTGCTGTTGCCACTTCGGGTATTTCGCATAGACTATGGCAAAATTCAGACGGAAGCCTTGCGCATCATCTCATTGACCCCCGGACGATGAAACCGGCGGATACGGATGTGTTACAGTGTACCGTTCTGGGACAGCATGCGTCACAGTGCGAGATCATTGCCAAGACGGTCTGCATTCTGGGGAGTGCCGAAGCCCTGGGCTGGTTAAACCGACATTACGATCGGCATGACGTCCTGTGGATGACACGGGAGGGGATTACTTATTTTAGAGGAAATACGGATACGCTTGCTGAGCACTGGCCCGGTTTTGATCCGGATCATCGCTTCAGTCTGATATAAAAAGAGGACAAGTCTAACAGATATGGGGGAGCCGGTTATGGCACAATGGATTGTAGATTACCTGCCGACGTGGAATATCATTCGAATTAGCGGGATTGCTGCTTATGTGCTGCTCTTTGCCGGTGTATTTCTGGGCATTGCACAAGGGATGCCTATGGCCAAAGGCAAACCAAAAGCAGCTATGTTCAAATGGCATACCCGAACGACCTGGCTCGCCTTCGGACTTGGACTTGTGCACGCATTGACGTTATATATTGATCACTACAGCCCGTTTACCTGGGGTGAACTTTTGATTCCTTTTACCGCCTCCGTGCATCCGATTGGCAGTGGTCTGGGAACGTTAGCCTTTTATGGATTAGTGATCGTTTTATTATCCAGCGACCTGCGGAACAAGCTGGGCCGCAAATGGTGGTTCATGTTCCATATGTTATCCTATCCCGTGTTCATTGGTCTGCTGGTTCACGGCATGGTAACAGGATCAGATTCTGGTAATATCATCATGCGGATGATGTATGTATTTACCGGACTCAGCATAATCGGCATCACTGTGCTGCGTGGCATGTTGCGAGAGCGCAAAGGTCCCGAGATCACGATTGGACCCAAGTGCACACCAGCTGAGCCAGCTGCTGACCAGAAGTGGGTTGAAGGATTGGGTTTGGTGGGAAATGTACGACCTAAGCATCTAAAATAATCACGTGTCGATCTTCAAAAAGTATCGTACACATGCAAAAGAAGCGGCCATCAGGCCGCTTTTTTCATGAAAAGATATTTCTTCGAACAGTCATTCACCAAGCATCCACACACATGTCCAATGTGCCGCAATGACTGCTGTCATGAAACGAGTTACGCATTATACAGCGTCATCACTAACAGGTTTTTCTCCCAGTGCTTCTTCAAGCTCGGATTGTTTTCGATGGGCGATCCGACTGCTCGCTGCCGATGCAATCGCACCGACAATATCATCAAGGAACGTATGAATAGGACCATGGGTCTTGTCATTCAGTCGCTCCAGCACTCCTGGCTTCAATTTGTCCACGTACCCGTAGTTGGTGAAGCCAATGCTGCCATACACATTGACGATGGAGAATGCCAAAATCTCATCCACGCCATATAGTCCTTCATCGTTCTCAATCATCTCCTGCAAAGGAGATAGGAGCTGACCTTGTTCAGCCAGGATATCAAGCTGAATGCCGGTCAGGACAGCGTTCTGTACCTCGCGTTTACGGAGAACCATCTCCACATTGTCGATACATTCTTCCATCGTCAGATCAGGATAGTACTTTTTCTGCAATAACATGACCAGTTCTGCGATCTCAGGGATCGTGACGCCCCGCTTATGCAGCCATTCCCTTGTTGCCTCCGCAACTTTGCGGCTATTGAGGCTGTAAGGGATTTTTTCTTGCTCAGGATGTTCCATGGGCGATTCCTCCTCTGTAGTTAGCAATGTCCCTACTCTTGCTTCCTAATACGTTATTAACCTGTTTTACGTTTCTTTAAGATAATATATAAGTTTTCAGCGAAGCGATTATCTTTTAGTTATTTTTTGGACAAAGGCTCGTATACATGGTAGTACAAACTGTAAAAATGATGAGGGGGAACGTGATCATGAGAAAGATCCAATCTTTGCGTACGGTATCGGCAGCTGCGCTGCTGAGCATTCCTATGGTGTTGTCAGGTTGCGGCATGTTTGGAGCACAGTCGTCTGAAGCTGTTGATCCGCCACCGCCCATTCAGGAAGCAGCCATGATTCAGGCAGCCGAAGGGAATGGGGCACTGGCAACGCTCCCTTTAACGACGGTATATCTGCAAGACCAGCAGGGGCTGCTCGCTCCGGTATCCCTGACACTTCCTTCTGGAACAGATGCCAGCAGTCCAAAGACAGCACTGGATACACTTGTCACAGGCGGGGCCTATGCGGGTATGCTGCCTGAAGGATTCCAGGGCGTTCTCCCGCAGGGAACGGTTGTGCAGAATGTAACGATTCACGCGGATGACAAGCTGGCGGTCGTGGAGTTCTCGGGTAATTTTGCCAAGTATGATGCGAAGGAAGAACGGAAAATGCTAGAAGCTGTCACGTGGACATTAACGGGAACGCCTGATGTGGAGAATGTGCAGATCTGGGTGGATGGCAAAAAATTAACACAAATGCCGGTGAACAGCACGCCGCTGCCTGAACCGCTGAATCGGGCTGTGGGAATCAATCTGGATCTGGGTGATACGTTTGTGACCAACAGCAGCCCGGTCACGGTCTATTTCTCAGCTGCTTCACCAGCAGGCATCCAATATTATGTTCCAGTGACACGTCTGGTTACACCTGGTGAAGATCGGGTGCAGGCAGCATTGAATGAGCTGATCAAAGGACCTGACAAAGGCGGCGAACTGGAAGAGGTTATGACAGGAGGAACGGAGCTGCAATCAGTCAAAACGGCTGAGGACGGCACGGTAACGGTTGCGCTGAAAGATGATATGTTTGCCGAAGGGGATATCGTACCAAGCGAGCTCTTACAGTCCGTCGTATTAACCACTGCGGAGAATACAGCCAGCAAGGATGCCAAAGTACAGATCGAATGGAACGGCCAAAAAACGGTCAAGGGTGACGACAACCGGGATTATAGTGCGCCTGTTTCCAAGCCTGAATATATTAACGAAATTCCGATTTAATGAACGCAGAATGCATAAGGATGCTTTTAACCGAACTCTTTGGTAAAATATAAGGGATTCGTAAAATTGTGAATAAGTTCAACATTACAGGATGCTTAAGTCGTAGGAGGCAGAAAAAATGAGATCAAACGGACGAACCAGCGAACAGCTGCGCCCGCTGAATTTAACAGTGAACACGAATAAATACGCCGAGGGCTCTGTACTGATTGAAGTTGGAGATACAAAGGTGATCTGTACAGCTACAGTGGAGGAACGTGTTCCTCCCTTTATGAAAGGGCAAGGGAAAGGCTGGGTAACGGCTGAATATTCCATGCTGCCACGTGCAACACATACTCGGAACCAACGTGAAGCCAATCGCGGCAAATTAACTGGACGCACCATGGAAATTCAGCGTTTGATTGGTCGGGCGCTCCGCTCAGTGGTCAATTTGCAGGCACTTGGTGAGCGTACAATTACGCTGGACTGTGATGTTATTCAAGCCGATGGAGGCACACGCACAACGTCCATTACCGGTGCCTTTGTAGCGCTGGCGTTTGCTGTGAACAAGATTTCCCAACAACACAAACTGCAAGTATTCCCGATTACGGATTTCATTGCTGCGGTAAGTGTGGGCGTTGTGGGTGAACAGCCTGTACTCGATCTGAACTATGATGAAGATTCCAAAGCCAAGGTGGATATGAACCTGGTGATGACAGGCGGCGGTAAATACGTCGAGCTACAGGGAACAGGTGAGGAAGCACCATTTGATCGCCGTGAGCTTAACGCCATGTTGGAACTTGGCGAGCAGGGAATTCTGGAGATGATCGAGCGTCAAAAAGAAGTGCTTGGACCGATTGCGCTCAAGATTGGCGCGCGTGGATTAGGGGAAGCTTAAGATGAGTTTGGACAGCCCAATCCTCATTGTTGCAACCCGCAACGCGGGTAAAGTTCGTGAATTCGCTCATGCTTTCGCACCGCTTGGCAAAGAGGTCAAAAGCATGTTTGACTACCCGGAGCTGCCGGATGTGGTAGAAGATGGCTTAACGTTTGCGGAGAATGCCTGGAAGAAAGCCAAAGCGGTTGGTGATGCGCTTGGTTTGCCCGTTCTGGCAGACGATTCAGGACTTTGCGTAGATCTGTTGGACGGGGAGCCGGGAGTATATTCAGCGAGATATGCAGGCGAAGGAGCAACGGATGCACAAAATAATGCGAAGTTGCTGGAGACACTGGAATCGTTGAAATCCGGTGAGGACACCGAGCAGCCGCTACTAAGTCCGGCTCGTTTTATATGTGCGTTGGTACTGTACGATCCGACAACAGGTGATAAGTATGAATCAGAAGGCACTGCGGAAGGCTGGATCACGGCTCAAGCTGCAGGTGCTGGTGGTTTTGGATATGACCCACTCTTCTATGTATCTGAATACGAGATGACGATGGCAGAGCTGACGCTCGAGCAAAAGCAAGCGATTAGCCACCGTGGTCATGCACTGAGAGCGCTCGTATCCAGACTTGAAGGATAAGAATGAACATCAAAGCGTTAATGGAAGGACAGAAGCATTCCGATGGGATGGTTCATCCGCCATTAACGCTTTTTGTATGAAATGAAGTGTTTAATCGTGTTTCGCGAAGGTCCATCCATATACCTAATTGAAGATAGCTATTTCTGCGACTACATATCAGAACGTATGTTCTTTTACCTACAGAAAAAATGGTTTACGTTGCACGATTGGGAATCTCATTGGGACTGGAGTTGGAAGAAGTTGCAAGCCTTGTGTGGTATGGGTTAACATTCAAATTAACGAATCATATATGAACCTTAAACGGAGGGATCTACTCATGCAAGAAGTGAAACTTGTTGTATCTTACGATGATTATGAGGACGGCATTCGTATGGAAAAATTAATAAAGGAACTGGCGGCTAAACCGGAGGCCGGCTCATTGGAAAGTCTGGTCATCGGAGATTGGGGACAGGCTTATGAAAATTCGCCTGATGAGTTCATGGGTACGCTCGTCGAGTCAGCTCCAAGCTTTCCGTCATTGAAGAAACTGTTTATTGGAGATATGGGATTTGAAGAATGTGAAGTATCGTGGATTATCCAGACGAATCTCACACCACTGTTAGCTGCCTTTCCAGAATTAAAATCATTCTCTGTCATGGGCAGTAGCGGCCTTAGTCTGGAACCGCTCCAGCATGCCAAGCTTGAAGAATTGATTATTATTTGTGGCGGTCTCCCAAAAGAAGTTTTATCTTCAATCACCCATGCCGAGTTGCCTGAATTGCGTAAACTGGAATTATATCTGGGCGTCGATAATTATGGCTTCAATGGTTCAATTGAAGATGTACTACCTTTGTTAGAAAAAGGATTGTTTCCAAAGCTGGTTTACTTGGGCCTGAAAGACAGTGAAATTCAGGATGAGATTGCGAAAGCAGCAGCTGAAGCACCTATTCTGGATCAACTTGAAGTATTGGATCTATCGCAAGGAACGTTGTCCGATGTAGGGGCTGAGGCGTTGCTTGCCAGTGACAAGATTAAGAAACTGAAACATCTTGATCTAAGTTACCATTACATGACCAATGAAATGATCAGTCGCTGGAACCAATCGGGTATATCCGTAGATGTTAGCGACCAGCAACAGAGCGATGAGGATGACTGGCGTTACCCGTCGTTAACGGAATAGTTGATGTCAGGTGTTACGGAAATGAATGAAAGCCTGCATCAACCAATAGATGTACCTGATCTAACGCAAGATCAGCCCTTTTTATTGATCGGAAACCCTGGTAACCGACGAACGCAAGGGATGCAAGAGGCCAGGCATAGATTAGGTTTGAAACCTGCCGTTGTACTGCCGTATGCCCAATTGCTCCAGAACTGGAGACAGGGACGAACGATCGCTGATACAGTAGATTTCAAGCTGCCTGTACCCCTGATTCGCATTGATGCTCCTGGTGAGGACTGGGAAGTAGAGTGTGAATTGTTGCTCCTTGGAGCGATGAACGATACGTCAGCCTTAACAGGTGAAATGGGTGCAGAAGCATTCTCCGCAGAGCAGGTACTTGCGCTGGAACAGGAGTGGGGAAGGATCTACGCTCCCGCTCAGTGGTTCCGCGGCTGGAAAGCATGTCTGGACCGAATCGGCCGTGAGATTCGTGAAATATGGCCTGAAGGCCGATTTATGAATGATCCCGCCGATATCCAATTGATGTTTGACAAGAGAACATGTCAGCAGCATCTGTCTTCACATGGAGTTGATGTACCTCCGGCGCTTCAATCTTCGCAGCCAATCTGCAATTATATGGACCTGCGTAGCTCAATGAAGGTTGCCGAGATGCATCGTGTGTTTGTGAAGCTTGCGTGCGGCTCCGGGGCTTCAGGAGTTGTTGCCTATCAAGTCAATCCCCGAACGTGTGATGAAATTGCTGTAACAACGATGGGAATGGAACAGAGACAGGGCAAGACGATTTTTTTCAATGAAGGACGTCTACGCAAATATACCCGCAGTGGAGAGATTGCTACGCTGATGAACTGGTTATGTGCAGAAGGTGCACAGATTGAACGATGGATGCCAAAAGCCACGCTTGATCAACGGGCCTATGATATTCGGCAACTGATTGCGGGTGGACAGGCAGGTCATGCGATTATGCGACTAAGTCGTACCCCTATAACCAATCTGCATCTGCGCAATGAACGTATGCTGCCTGCTGAAGCAGGGCTGGATGAACAGGGGATGTCGCTGGTTCGGTCGGCGGCGCAAGCAGCCATGTCTGCATTTCCCAACTCGTGGTCAGCCGGGATTGATGTGATGCTTACGAGTGGTTCGAATCCGCGTGCCTATGTGCTGGATGTGAATCCGTTTGGAGATCTGTTATACAGGGTTGAGCATTATGGCCTCGGAACTTATGAGTGGGAAATGGAACTTTTACGAAAGGAGCCTATTCAACATGCCTGATATGAACACCATCGTGGGCTCCCATGATCTGTTAATGATTACGCTGGATACGTTACGATATGACGTAGCCAAGCTGGAAGAGGCGAATTGCCCTAATCTGTGCGGTTCGGGTCCGTGGGAGAAACGTCATACCCCTGGCAGTTTTACATATGCGGCGCACCACGCTTTTTTTGGTGGTTTTATGCCGACACCTGCCAATACGGACAAGGCATCTCATGTACGGCTATTTCATTCCCGGAATACTGGGCTCAAGACACATCCGCACACCTGGCTGTTTGATACACCGGATATCGTATCCGGATTCGCTGCTGAAGGATACCGTACCATCTGTATTGGCGGCGTCATCTTTTTTACGAAAAAAAACCCGCTTGCAAAAGTATTGCCTGGCTATTTCCAACAGAGTTACTGGCGAATGAATTTTGGGGTAACCAACCCCAAATCAACAGAGCATCAGGTACAGCATGCATTAAAGCTGCTTGAACAGACGCCGCCGGATGAAAAGATATTTATGTTTTTGAACGTGTCTGCCATTCATGGCCCCAATCGTTACTTTGTAGAAGGAGCCAAGGAGGACTCGGTGGAGACCCAGAGAGCTGCACTTCGATATGTAGACGAGGCTCTTGGGCCATTGTTCGAGGCGATGAGGAGACGCGCCCGGCCTACCTTTTGTTTAGCTTTTTCCGATCATGGTACAGCTTACGGTGAAGACGGATATCAAGGACACCGGCTCGCGCATGATGTCGTCTGGACGGTGCCTTACCGCGAATTTTTAGTATAGAATGTATTGATCTTATGAGGACAACAACCGGAGACAGGAGGAAACCGATGGACAAACATGTACAACATACAACAACAGGCCATTCCAGACAGTCCGGATCCGATATAGCTACAAGCCTCAGAGAAGTACTGGCATTCCCTTATCGTTCTTACTTATACTCGTACCCGCACAAGACCGCCTATCGGGAGCTTGACCCACCACTGCCGTTGGGGCCACTGTGGGAACGAGAAAATACCGATACGTATTTTTTGTATATGCACATTCCCTTTTGCGCTGCTCGTTGCGGATTCTGTAATTTGTTCACCCTGCCGGATCGACGGGATGATACGCATGAACGCTATGTGGATGCGCTGGAACGTCAGGCGAAGCAGTGGGCACCCATTACATCTCGAAGGCCGTATTCGCGGTTCGCGATTGGTGGAGGAACGCCTACATTATTGAATGAAGTTCAGTTGAACCGTCTGTTTGATATTGCTGAACATGTGATGGGGCTGGACCCTGAACAAGCATCGATTTCGGTGGAAACGTCGCCGGATACCGTTACGGAAGCCAAACTGGGCATCATGAAGGAACGAAGTGTGGATCGTATTAGTATGGGCATCCAGAGTTTTATTGAAGCTGAAGCATCTGCCATCTATCGTCCACAAAAACCGCAGGAGGTCGAACGGGCGCTTGAGAAGCTTACTCGGTATGACTTCCCATTGTTAAATCTGGATCTGATCTATGGTTTGCCAGGGCAAACGGTCGAATCGTGGATATATTCACTGGAAAGAGTGCTGGCTTACGAACCGGGCGAAATCTTTATCTATCCCTTGTATACACGGGAAAATACAATCGTGAAGCCTGATGATATTCGCCGTCAGGGACCCGACATTCGGATGGAGCTGTATATAGCTGCACGTGAGACTTTAAAAAGTAAAGGGTATGTACAGTATTCGATGCGCAGATTTGCCAAGGAACAATCGTCCTCCAAAGTGCTTCTGCCTTATAGCTGTCAGGAGGAAGGCATGGTTGGTCTGGGATGTGGCGCACGCTCTTATACGAGCGAGGTACATTATGCTTCCAAGTACGGCGTGAGTTACAAGGCTACACAGAGTATCATTGCCGATTATGTGGCAACTGAGCGCTACGATGTGGCGGATTATGGTATCGTGTTAAGTCGTGAGGAACAGAGACGCCGTTTTATTCTGAAAGCCTTGCTGCATCGCGAGGGATTGACATTGTCTGACTACCATGAGCGCTTTGGTACCGATGTGATGTCCGACTATGCCTGGTTGGCTGAACTGTTGACAGAGGGCATGGCGAAGCTGGAGATCGATGAGGGCAAGCAGGTACTGCGTCTGACAGAAGAAGGACTCGGTTATTCTGATGCGATTGGAGATTGGCTTATATCTGCCGAAATCCGTGAACAGATGGAAGGGTTTGTTTTCTCATGAGAGCGACTTTGTATTATCGGGGGAAGTTGTCTTCCTGTAATTACGACTGTCCATATTGCCCTTTTAGCAAAACCGTGGATTCCAAAGAGACGTTGGAAGTGGATGAACAACAATTGCGTCAATTTGTGGATTGGGTGAGGGAGCAAGAGAGTGCCGGGCATCAATTTTCGATTTTCTTCAATCCCTACGGTGAAGCTTTGGTGCGTCATTGGTACCGGGAAGCGATGGTTGAGCTGTCACATATGCCACATGTGGATAAAGTTGCAATTCAAACCAACCTGTCCGTCAAACTGGATTGGGCGAGGGAGCTGGATACAAATAAAGCAGCCTTTTGGGCGACGTATCATCCTCGTGAGACCAAAGAGGCTTCTTTTGTCAAACAATGTCTGACCTTGCGTCAGATGGGACTTGCTTTTAGTGTAGGTACTGTCGGACTCCGTAGTGCTTTCCCCGCAATTGAGTCCATGAGACAGGCTTTGCCGGATGATGTGTATATGTGGGTAAATGCCTTCAAAGATCGGCCCAAGTATTACACGCCGGAAGAGATTCAGTTTTTACGTGGGCTTGATCCGCTTTTTGAAGGTAATCTGCAGGATTATGAGAGCTTGGGTAAACGATGTGCTGCCGGGTCGGAAGTATTTTATGTACAGGGGTCAGGGCACGTGAAGCGGTGTTATAAGGATCGCCGGATCATTGGGCATCTTTATCGCGATGGTTTGCAGGCTTTGGCCACTGATCGGCCTTGTCGCATGAAAAAATGTGGTTGTTACATCGGTTATATCCATATGGAGGATTCCCCGTTCAGGGAAACGTTTGGTAGCGGGCTGCTTGAACGTAATCCGGTCATGATTCGTTGACTGGCATTTCATATTTAGCTATTCCACTGGGGAGCTAGAATAGGTTTATCCGTTTCTGAACCACATATCAGCGTAACTTAAAACGCATCTTTTAGTTAGGCAGGATCAGACCTTTGGTTTGAACTTGCCTTCTGGAAGGTGTTTTTTTGGTTTTACCCGACCAGAGTTAGTGTTTGTGTTCTTTATTAAAAAGGTCTTGACAACTTTTGAAAAATATTTTTTTAAGTTTGTGATTCAAATTTCATACTTTTTGGGTTAGTATGAATAGGAAAAAAGACCCTGTTATAAATAGTATTTGTACGTATAATCTCGAATTATATTTTTTGACCCAGGTCTAAAGTCCCTATTTGATTGAAAGGAGGGTGGATGTAGGAAGTATCATGCACGTTATCTGAACTTTCGGGGGAGTACACATGAAAAAAATCTCAATTAGCCGTAAATTACTTATGGGTTTCTCATCTGTGCTGTTATTATTGGTGGCAATAACGGTTATAACATATACGCAGTTTATAGCCGTTGAGAAAACGTATACAGAATTAATTGGTGATAGAACAAGCAAACTATTACTCATTAAAAATATGTCGATTGATCTCAAATCACAGCAGATTGCTTTGAGAAATTATATTCTGGAAGACAGTGCAGAGAACGAACAGGCATTTAATAAAGCTTATGAAGATTACATAGCGTTAAATGAAGAATTAAAATCAACAGTTTCAAGTTCAAAGATGAAAGATTACCTTTCACGATCAGATGAAGCGATGAGCCAATATTATGAACTTGCGCAGCAGATTATGACATTGACAAGACAGGGGAATAACAGTGAAATCTCAAGATTACTGAAGGATACAGCCCCAAGTCTGATCTCTGAATTTGAAGGCATTGTGGAAGTTATGGAAACACATCAACAAGATGCCATGAACTCAGGCGTTGTGGGGGCTAATCTTCAGATTGTGCAGGTCCTTAGGTGGATTGTAATTATTGGAGTGGCTTCTCTTCTAATCGGGGCACTTGTGGCGTATGTCATTGGCAGAATGATATCCTTACCTGTTGCTGCTGTTGCCCAATCCGCGAGCCGGATTGCAGACGGAGATCTGACTGGTAAGCCTATTGTGGTCCGTAACAAGGATGAAATTGGTGATCTCGCCCAAGCCTTTAACATCATGTCTGCAAATTTGCGTACACTCATTCATCAGGTAGGAGACAGTGCAGAACGGGTAGCTGCCTCTTCAGAGGAGTTGACGGCAAGCACCGAACAGACAGCAACCGCCACAGAGCAAGTGGCCATCACAATGGGTGAGATTGCAACAGGTATGGATACACAGGTTCGAATGGCGAGTGATGGATTCCAGACGATGAATCAGTTAACGACAGGTTTTCAGCAAGTTACGGAGAATACACTCCATATGTCTGAAGAAGCTGCCAAAGTCTCCGTAAAAACAATATCGGGTAGCGAGTCAGTTCAGTCTGTGATAGGTCAAATGAATTCTATACAAGGGACGGTGTCGAATCTGTCGGTCGTGATCCAGGAACTGAGCAGACACTCTCAGGATATTGTGAAAATGGTGGACAGCATCTCGGAAATATCAGCACAGACGAATCTCCTATCCCTTAATGCCGCTATTGAGGCTGCACGAGCTGGCGAACAGGGAAGAGGGTTTCAGGTTGTTGCTACCGAGGTTCGGAAGCTGTCTGAGCAGTCTGCGCTTTCTGCTAATCAAATTGTTCCATTGGTGGCGTCAATTGAGAAGGGAATGCGAAATGCTGCTGAATCTATGGTGGTTGTATCCGCAGAGGTTCAAGAAGGGATTACACTTGTTCACCAAGCGGGAGCCACATTTGATGAAATCCGTGAGGCGGTTGGGGGCGTAGCGGGGCAAACACAGGAAGTCTCCGCTTCAATTGAGCAAATGTCAGCAGGTGTAGAGCAGATTAATAGGTCTATGAAAACAATCATGGAAGTGACCGAAACTGGGGCCGCTGGAACAGAAGAAGTGAGTGCATCTTCAGAGGAGCAGTTGTCTGCGATGCAGGAGATCGCTTCCGCAGCCAATGATCTCTCCTTGATGGCAGAACAATTGCAACAGACCGTCAGTCGTTTCAAAGTGCAATAAAATGAAATGAGTGGAATGAAGAACGAGCGCATACGTACAGAGATTCTTATAAAAAAGTAATAAAAGGGTGTCCAAACACAGTAGTTACTGTTTGGGCACCCTTAATTAATTCATCATGCTGAATCAATGCATAACATGATCTTAACGAATAGCGACTTTATATGTCCGTAACCAGGTGTTGATCTGAGTCAGATAAGCAAATAGCTGGGGACCTGACATGAGCTGCCCGAACCAGGGAAGATTGGAAGCTGCATCCGGTGAAGACGCAAGATTGCGGATCTGAGCTTTGTCGATCAAAGGTAAAATAGGTGATGTGGGATCATCCAGGATATCGAGTACCTGTTGTTTGACAGCGGCCAGATATTGCGGATTATGTGTTTTCGGGTATGGACTCTTTTTGCGATATAACACATCATCAGGCAGGACACCTTCGAGTGCTTTACGCAGAATACCTTTTTCCCGTCCACCCGTTATTTTCATTTCCCAAGGGATGTTAAACACATACTGGATCAGACGATGGTCACAGTAAGGTACCCGTACTTCCAATCCTGCCCCCATACTCATCCGGTCTTTGCGATCCAGAAGTGTAGGCATGAAACGTGTAATGTTCAGGTAGGACATCACCCGCATTTGTGCAGCTTTACCTGTTTCCCCATCCAACAGAGGCACTTCAGCCACTGCATCCGAATAGCGGTCTGCCAAATAATCGAGTGGCCGAATCCATTCCCGAATATCCGGGGATAATAGCGCTGCTCGCATATCAGGCGCTACAGACCATGGAAACGTACCGGAGTTCAGCATATCTTCTCGATGGAACCAGGGGTAACCGCCAAACACTTCATCCGCTGCTTCGCCTGAAATGGCAACGGTGGCTCCTTTTTTGATTTCTTTACAGAACAAATAGAGTGAGGAGTCTACATCTGCCATACCTGGCAGATCCCTTACTAGCATGGCCTGTGTCAGTGCATGAACCAGTTCTCCGTTCTCGATCTCAATCCAGTGATGGTCAGTCTTGAGTTCATCCACCATTCGCTTAATCCAGGGACCATCTGCACCCGGCTGAAAGGAATGTGCCTGAAAATGCTTTGCATTATCCACATAATCGACCGAATACGTACTGACTTGGCCTTGCCCGGTCCGGTTATAATAATCCACGGCTAATGCAGACAAGGCACTAGAGTCCAGTCCTCCCGATAAAAGAGAGCATACCGGAACATCCGAAGCCAACTGGCGCTCCAGTGTGTCTTGCAGGAGTGTTCGCACCTCGGCTGCCGTCTCTTCCAGGTTATGTTCGTGGTTCTGGCTTTCCAGTTTCCAGTAGGCATAGGTTCGGATCCCGTTTCGGTTATAGATCAGCGCGTGCGCAGGCTTGAGTTCGCTAAGTGAAGAGTATACGCCGTGTCCTGGTGTCCGTGCAGGCCCTACGATAAACACTTCGGCCAATCCTTCCGGGCCAACAGCGGCTTCCACATCCGGGTGAATGAGCAGAGCTTTGGGCTCTGATCCAAATACGAGTGTGTCCTTGACATTACTGTAGAACAGAGGTTTCACACCAAGGCGATCTCGTGCGATAAAAACCTGTTCACGTCCCCCATCCCATATGGCAAAAGCAAAAATACCGTTAAAACGGTCTACACATGCCGGTCCCCACTCAATATAAGAGGCGAGCAACACTTCCGTATCACATTGTGTGCGGAACTGATGCCCTCGCTGGAGCAATTCCTTTTTCAACTCGGGTGCATTGTATAGTTCTCCGTTATACACGACGGTATAGGAGGTATCTCCTTGTAACGCATGCATGGGCTGTGCGCCGTTTTCGGGGTCCATTACACTAAGACGCCGATGTCCAAAGGCACAAGGATTGGAGATCCATGTACCTGAAGCGTCGGGTCCCCGGTTCGACAAGCTATCCGTCATACGGACCAGCAGCTCTGATTCCTGGGTCAAATCCCGATTCCACTGTATGAAGCCGGTAATACCGCACATGGTTAGTTCATCCTTTCTTGGTCGAGTCATTCATCCGTATGGCTGCTTAATTACTGGCAACCTGCAAATGTTGTCTTTTTCGTCAGAGGTCGTAACAAATATATGCCGAAAGCAGGCATAAAATGTCTGTCCTCTTCGGAAACTAGTTCTAGGGACAACGGCCAACATGCCTGTGAAGGAGAGAACATGCAATGGACAGTAAGAAGTATTATGTGTCTGTCATGGGCCGCTCCGTTATTCCGGATCCGTCGGTAACATCGTATGAATGGATCATTAAGGCAACGCCGCAGGAAGCGGAGCATTTACTGGGACTGCTTAACCTCATGCAGGAAAAGGAGGAAGAAGCCTTTCCTGGCATGGTATTTCCCTGGCCAGATACACCGGAGGAGTACGTAAACCGGGCGTATGAAACGGTATTACAACAGGTCTATCGGGAGATTTACCGATTAGGCACACCAGAGACACGATACCAGATAGAACAAAGTACATGATAAGCACAAGAAAAAAAGGAGCGCGATAACGAATGTATGCTATTCAAGATGCCAAAATACGCAGATTAACCGAGGTAGACGGATTATCTTGTGCGGAAGTGGAAGTGCAGCCTGGAAATGCCGGAGATCCGTCATTACTTGTATACGTGGCCTCTACTCAACCCGGTAATTCGCTGGAAGTTGTTCGGATTGTACGCAATCACTCGGATTCAGCGATCGACTGGTATAACAATAATATGCATACCGCGTTTGAAGAGGCGACAGAAACCGCATTTGAGAACAGCGAAGGTATGACAGTTGAAGAAGATAAGGCTCGGTTTCAAAGTGAGTTGTTTGCCTTTGGTTTGCTTGGCCCAACACTTCAGCGGTATCTGATCGGTCAGGCTTAACAGGTAAGGCTCAAGCAATAACTGTGGTTTTAGCGAGATAGAGTTCAATGTTAAGCTATACGTAGACAGGGAGCAAATTGCTATGACTGCATCCGTAACTGGAAAACCCCGCCGTTGTTGAACGGCGGGGTTTGTTATGCGATGGTCAGTCCAGGTGGAGATGTGATCAGGCATACTCGCGCAACACTTGAATTCCTTTGACCACATTGTACACAAAGCTTAATCCGTAGATCACAAAGAATAGAATGACAAACCCGACAGCGGACCCCAGACTATGCGCAGTCACGAAGAAATAAAATAACGGAATGGCAGCGAGAAACGGGAATACATGTGAGAATAAGGCGCGTTTTGCATGTCCCTCAATGTAATCATCCTTGGCAACAATCCATATAATGATCGGAAACAGGAATGGAGCAAAGAAAATACTAAAGTAGGATAGGGCTGATAAAAGTTGTCTCATGACAATTCTCTCCTTCAATAATCATTGAAATGTATGTATGCAAAAGATTACCCAGCATTTCTGACATTGAACATGTCTGATGTTAATCTTACTCTAATGCCCCAATCTACTCAATATAACCTGGTTCAAGCTATCATATTCTCGAAGGGCTTGGAGTATGAAAATATTACAATAATACGTTAAAGTACATTTATAGAGGTTGTTCAAAAGTTCCGCTTTTGATTACGAGGGATGCCTTTAAATCCGTATTTAAAATATAATTATTAATTTTTTTATAAAAGTATTGAAAAATATAGAAATCAGAGTATAATAAGAACCGCGCCGAAAATTTATTATACATATTTGTCTCAGTAGCTCAGCTGGATAGAGCAACGCCCTTCTAAGGCGTCGGTCGGGGGTTCGAATCCCTCCTGGGACGTAAAAAACAAGAAGTTTCCTTCGGGAAGCTTCTTGTTTTGCGTTCAGGGGGAAGAGAACCCCCAATGGTTCGTCGGAGCATCCGCTTCGTTAGCGCTACTTCGCAGTCTCGACTGGAAGGAGAGTATCCCTCCTGGGACGTAAAAAAGAAAACTTCCTTTGGGAAGTTTTTTTGCGTTCAAGGTAAAATTGTTTTATTGGTTATACCTATAAACGATATAGAATTTATATATTTAAAGAATAAACAATTCTATGCCACAATGAGGATATCAATAACGGAAGCGATGGTGGTATCCATGAAATCATTAAATCAATGGCAAGCAGATGAGTACGACAACAAACTGGCTTTTGTCTCCGGATATGGCAAAAACCTGATCTTTTGGCTTCAACCCCAAAAAGGGGAATACATTCTTGATCTGGGGTGCGGGACGGGGGATTTGACGTATGAAATTTTTCTGGCCGGAGCTGAAGTTATTGGCATGGATGCATCGCCAGACATGATTCGCCGTGCGAGAGAGAAATTCCCTGAACTTGAGTTCGTGGAAGGAGACGGTCATCAATTTGAGACGAATAGACTGTATGATGCCGTCTTCTCCAATGCAGCCCTGCACTGGATGCGAAGCCCGCGATTAGTGGTGGATAGTATATGGAAATCTTTGAAGCCCGGAGGGCGTTTTGTCGCAGAATTTGGTGGTAAAGGGAATGTGCAGTCCATTGTGAATGCATTAGAGGAGGTTATGGAGCGAAACACAGGCATTCGTGCTTCAGAACGCAATCCCTGGTATTTTCCTTCGATCGGAGAATATAGCCATATTTTAGAGCAACGTGGCTTTGTGGTGCGTCATGCCTATCACTATGACCGTCCTACCAGATTGGAAGATGGTGAGCAAGGTATAGTAGGCTGGTTGACCCATTTTGGAGGGGACTATTTTGAGGGTCTCAGTCATGAAGAGATACAACAAATATGCAAGGAAACCAGTCAGATCGTGATGCCTCGCCTTTGGAAAGATGATGCTCTGTATGCCGATTATAAGCGTCTGCGTATTGAAGCCATGAAACCAGAATAAAGTATAATTTTGTGAACTGTAGCAATTTTTATCGATGTTAACCGAATTGATTTTATGTTTTGTACACTAGAGAACTTCACCGATATACCAGGAATCCCTTTCGGATAAAGAGGTTCTTGGTCTTTTTTTTGATGTGTTATTTTAAAAATGAAATATTCAAACGACAAATAATTACAAATGGATATTTTTATCATACTCAAGACCCATATAAGTAATTTCTATATCATATTTGTAAGTATTTAGAAGGGAAATGTGGTATTTTGATAGAATAATTTACCAAGGGTCAAACTTCTTGCAGATAGGTGGTGAAATTGGAGTGTGTATTGCAGTACGCACAAACAGCAGGAACCCATCATTTGGTGAGGTAGTTACATTAAAAGGAGGGGCTAAGCCTTGAGTAAACGATTGATATCCACGTTATTAAGTGTTCTGATGGTCTTTTCCATTATTCTCCCCGCGGCTGGAGCCGCTCCCGCAGATTTAGCAATTCAGCTTGAGAACATACCAAGTACAGCCGAAGCGAAACAATGGAGAGAGATTCTTGCAGGGCGAGAGGCAAAACTTGCCGCAGATCCATTTTTGGATAAAAGCTTGGAAGGCCTGGGTGGAGAGAACACCCGAGTGATCGTTGAGCTTTCCAATAAACCTGTTGCCGTAGCGCAAGGTGAATCAACCCTCTCTGGAAAATCTTTTACCTCCTCTATGGAAACAAAGGCTGTGACTCAAGTTGAGCAACAACAACAGTCATTTGTACATAGCCTCACTCAGAAGAAAATCAAACATGAAGTATTGGAAGAATATGCATATGCCCTGAATGGTGTAGCGATTGAGCTTAAAGGAAACCAAGTAGGACAATTGCTTCAAATACCTGGCGTGGTCAGCGTATATCCTGACCTTGAAGTTACAATAGCGCCCGAGACAGATGAAGTGAACCCGTACATGAAAGACACAGCCCCTTTTATTGGTGCACCTGAAGTATGGGATCTGGGGTACAAAGGAAATGGCATCAAAGTGGGAGTCATCGATACCGGGATTGACTATGAACACCCGAATTTGCAGGAAGCTTACAAAGGTGGATGGGACTTTGTTGGTAACGACAATGACCCGTATGAAACAACATATCAAGAATGGAAAGGATCGGGCGAGCCTGAGCTTAACGAGCTTGGAAGCCCCTATTACACATCTCACGGTACGCACGTAGCGGGTACCGTTGCTGCTCGCGAAGCGGGGGACTACGGCATTGTTGGTGTTGCTCCTGAAGCGGATATCTATGCTTACCGTGTACTTGGCCCGTATGGTAGTGGTCAAACCTCATGGGTACTCGGCGGAATTGATCGTTCTGTTCAAGATGGCATGGACGTAATCAACCTCTCGTTAGGTAACGCCGCGAACGACCCGAGTTATATCACTTCGGTTGCCCTTAACAATGCCATGCTGTCTGGCGTGACAGCGGTTGTGGCAAGTGGTAACAGTGGACCCAACCGTTATACACTCGGTTCTCCAGGTGCGTCTGCAATGGCTATTACGGTAGGTAACTCTACAGGACCTAGCCAGCTTATTACAGCGGATACTCACTTCTGGATTGGCGAGGAAGGCGAAGAGGCTCTGCCTGAACAACAACCGGTGCCAGAGGTTGAACCATCTCCTGAACTGGGGACGGCACCTGGAACAGAAGAGCCTGAAGGTTCAGAGCAAGGTGTACCTGCAACTGCTACTGAAGATAGTGCAGCAGCTGTGGAGGATGCGGTTTCTGATGAAACTTTAGTTGCTGGATCAGAACAAGATGGAATTACAGCTGAAACGCCTGTCGACACTGAAGTTCCGAATGTAGAAAAAGATGCAACAGAAGCAATTACGCCATCTGCACCGGTTGAAGCTTCTCCTGAAGCTGCTCCTGTGGAAGAAGAGCTTATAATTGCTCCAACTGAAGCCCCACTGGCTGTTACAGAGTCGGTTTACCGTCTGGATCTGATGGGATGGAGCTTGTCAGCAGATCCTGAAACTGTTTTGACAGGAAAATATGACCTTGAATTTGCAGCACTGGGTAAGCCAACTGATTTTGAAGGTAAGGATTTTACAGGTAAAGTGGCATTGATACAGCGTGGTGAACTCGCATTTGTAGAGAAAATCGCTAATGCTAAAGCGGCCGGAGCCGTGGCTGTAATTGTATATAACAATATTCCGGGCCCAATCGGTGTAAGTCTGGGCGATAACTTTGAACTCATTCCAACCCTGAGCATGTCCAAGGAAGATGGGGATGTTATCAAGGCTGAGTTGGACGCAGGCCAAGCCGTTGAAGTGAGCTTTAGTGATTTTGAACGCAGCCAAACGCCGGGTGATGAAATGAATTCATCCAGTTCACGTGGTCCTGCGAAGGTAACACTGGACATCAAACCGGATATAGTTGCACCAGGTACAAGCATTCTGTCTACGATTCCTGCCTACGGCAAGGATGAGCCAGATGCAGATTACGCACAGGCTTATGATCGTAAATCAGGTACAAGTATGGCTACACCTCATGTAGCAGGCTTGATTGCGTTGCTGATCGAGAAGCATCCGGACTGGACGCCATTTGATATCAAAGTTGCGCTGATGAACAATAGTAAAGTGCTGGATACGACGAAGTTTGATGTATTTGATCAAGGTGCTGGCCGTATTCAGGCTGTGAACACCATCGATCCTGCGGCTTTTGTCAAAGTGCTTGATGTAACTCAATACACAGAAAGTGGTTCTGTTGTTGAAAAGGAAAATATCACCGGAAGCATCAACTACGGTAATTTCCTGAGCACAGATGAAAAGACGATTACCAAAACAATTAAAGTTGAAGCGCTGAATGGCAGTGGAGGGGATTACACCGTAAATGTGAATCCAACTCGTAATGTTGCTGGTGTATCCGTTGCGGTAGACAAGAGTTCCTTCACACTGAATGGTGAGGAAGAACTTGCAGTGACAATCACTGTTCCACGCGGGGTTACTGCGACTACAGAAGCACAAGGATACATTGAGTTCTCGAATGGAACCAATACTTTTACTGTGCCATATGTTGCTCATTTCAACGTTACGTTGAGTGGAGTTAAATATATTGAAACCGTAAAAGGGACTGAAAAAAATCCTTTCCACTATCCATTGAAGGCTGATGGTACGTTGGATACGCTTAATGTAGCGATGGAATTCTACAATCCGATGACATTCGCCCTGATTGAGATTTTTGATGGTCTTAATCCGGAAGGTGGATATTATCAAGATGGTTATATCGGTTCCATTTTCGGTAACTATTATAATTTCAATGCTAACGCAAGATATAATCTTGCCTGGGACGGCACATATGCGGATTACACAACCGATGAAGTGACTGAGATTCCGGATGGTTTATATACGGTAGACATCACTACTATTGGTACGGACGGCAAAACCTATAAGGAAGACACTTCGCCATTTTTGGTGAAAAAGACAGCTCCGGCTGTAACTGCACCAGAAGCGTTGGAGTTCAAAGAGGATGAGTCTGCTGTCCTTAACGGTAGCGTGGAAGACTTGTACTTCCGTGTAGCTCCTGCGCTTGCCAGCGGATGGGACATCACGTTTGATCCGGCAGCTTCCCTGGAAGCAACGTATGTTGTGAAAAAAGAAGATGGTTCGATTCAAAAAGAAGGTGTTTTTGAAGTACAACCTGATGGCACCTTCAGCCTTCCTTTGGAAGGAATCGAAGCAGGAGAGTATGTCGTTGAACTTACAGTAAAAGATCAACAAGGGCTGGCGGGTACAGCCAATACGGTCCTGAAGTTGGAAGCTGTCGAGACTGAACCTGAAACTCCAGCTACCAAAGCCCCGGGTACGCCTGTATTGTCTCACAATAACTGGGTAGGCAACGGTCTGCCAGAGGGCTCGTATATCGTTACCATGAACTTGTGGTGGGGCGAGAACGGGACTAGCTACAAGTTATATGAGGACGGGGTTCTTATTGATACGCAGAAGTTGACTTACAACGCGCCTTGGGCACAGTTTGCACAGACGAAGATCACAGGCAAAGCCAATGGCACATATACGTACGTGGCCGAGCTAACAAATGACAAGGGAACAACGCGGAGTCAGACGTTGACTGTTCGGGTCACCAACGCAGCGCCAGGCAAAGCAGTTCTCTCTCAGGATAACTGGGATGGCGATGGCAATTATAAGGTGACCATGAACCTGTGGTGGGGCACCAATGCGACGGAGTATCGTCTCTATGAAAATGATAAGTTGATCGACACGCAAGAACTCCGTGCGGTATCACCTCTTGCGCAAAGTGCTGTGACTAAACTGTCCGGCAAAGCGTCGGGTACGTATACGTATCGGGCCGAGTTAATTAATGCAGCCGGAGTTACCAGCACAGACACGATTAAGGTAAAAGTGAAGTAAGTTTTTCCTCATTAAGCTGATTCAATTAATGAAGGAATTGTTCCATGCAGAAACGGCCTCCATCCTGATGAACAGGATGGAGGCCGTTTCATTTGGTTCTTTTCTATTAAATAAATTGTATGACTAACCGATCATTCGATTTTTGCTGGCCTGAGTCCCTGCGATTAGTAAAGCAATGGCCAGAATGACCTGTATTAGTAACGGAAGTGTCCATCCTTTTGTCCAGTCATGAAGCATGCCGAACAGTAGAGGTCCCACTGCCGCCAGCATATATCCGAAGGACTGGGCCATACCGGACAGGCTGGCAGCTTGTCTGGCATCTTTTGAGCGAAGGACGAAGAACATCGTTACCAGTCCAAACGAAGCTCCAGCACCGATTCCTGCCAATGTGACGCCGATGGTAACGAGCGAAGCGGTGCCACTTAACAATAATGCATACCCGACAATTAAAGAAGAACACGTTATCGTGGTTAGAACACGCTGATTCTGCGTTCGGCCAGCCAGGATCGGAACGATAAAGGTAGCTGGTACACTAACCATCTGCATCAAGGAGAGCATCCACCCAGCTGAAGTGGGGCTGAAACCTTGCTCAGCAAGAATTTCGGGTAGCCAGGTAATCGTCGTATAGAATATTAGAGATTGCAGACCCATAAATAAAGTAATGAACCAGGATAGTGCAGAGGTTCTTAGACGCACGGGTGCTCCTTCGCTCTGGGAGGTTACATATAACATCCGCTGGCGTCCTGCAGCAATCTGGGGGAGCCACAGGAGAAGCGCCAGTACGGACAACAAGGCCCACACGCCTAACGAAGCACGCCAACCCATAGATGTGGCTCCTGCTACGGGCACACTGACACCTGAGGCGATGGCGCCAAATATGTTCATGGATACAGAGTATAATCCGGTGACGATACCTACCCGCAATGGAAAATCACGTTTGATCAAACTTGGCAAAAGCACGTTGCTTAATGCAATGCCGCATCCCAATATTGCGGTTCCTGTATATAAGAAGAGAACGGAAGGCAACAAGCGTAAGGCCACTCCAATGGTTACGATGATAACAGCCAATAGCAGAGCAGATTCGAGTCCTAAACGTTTGGCAAGACGTGGTGCAAAAGGAGAAACTGCTGCAAAGGCGAGCAAAGGCAATGAAGTCAGAAGCCCGGCCATCGTATGGCCAATACCTGTATCTGAGCGGATCATCTCCACGACGGGACCTGTTGCTGTGATCGGTGACCTCATGGTAGCGGCGATGACGATAATGCCTGCTAATAACAGGCCGAAACTTTTCGATGTCGAAGAATGTTCTTTCTCGGCATGGATAGATGAGTGCTGCTGTATTGAAGATGACATTGATAAAGTCTCCTGTTTCCTAAGAAGTTAATATGTATGGATTGTTACATTATCCACTCCGCAAGCATAACATTCTATGTCAATATGGAACAAGGAAATGAAAAAACTCACACATGAACGCGGGGCTCTGTTTATCTTGGATCTGACAAACTCTAACGAACCCAGGAGGTCTTATAATGGGTTAAACCGCCATGTTCAGATTCTAACGAACCTCAGCGACGTTAATCAGGCTATTAAGTGCAAATAAGTGAGTTTAGTACCCCGGGAATGGTCAAATAAGCTCTCTAAGATTCGTTAAAATTCCATGATGCTGAATTTGGGTCAGATAAAGTGTCCTATGTTCGTTAGAACATCGATACTATAAAATGTCACCGATGGAGGGCGCAAATGCAAACCTTTCGATGAAGCGAGATAAGAGCATTTAATGAATCAAATGCTCCGACGAACCGTTGGGATTCTCATCCCCAGAACGCAAAAAAACTTCCCAAAGGAAGTTTCTTTTTAGTACGTCCCAGGAGGGATACTCTCCTTGCAGTCGAGACTGCGAAGTAGTGCTAACGAAGCGAATGCTCCGACGAACCGCTGGGGTTCTTATCCCCAGAACGCAAAAAAACTTCCCAAAGGAAGTTTCTTTTTAGTACGTCCCAGGAGTGATACTCTCCTTGCAGTCGAGACTGCGAAGTAGTGCTAACGAAGCGAATGCTTCGAGGAACCATTGGGGTTCTCATCCCTAGAACGCAAAAAGAAACTTCCCAAAGGAAGTTTCTTTTTAATACGTCCCAGGAGGGATTCGAACCCCCGACCGACGCCTTAGAAGGGCGTTGCTCTATCCAGCTGAGCTACTGAGACATGAATTTTTTCAAGCAAAATTGATTTTATCATATGCATACAGGAATATCAAGTATTTTATTTTAAACAGTTTTTCGTATATGATATTTGGCGGCAGTAACGTTTTTTTCATTATATTTAAGGTTATGTTAGAATATCAGGAGAAATCAAAAAATAGATCGACATTCAATATAGTATATACATCTATTTAGGTTAATTCCAACTGGAGATTCAGGATATAGAGGAGGTGCTCCCATTAAGGAATCCACGACCCCGGAAACCGAGCATAACAACAATATTGTGATGTTTCCTAAGACGCTGGACTATTACCAGATTCAATTGACAGTTATGCTTGAAAATGAACGGTATGGTGAAGCGATGAAATTGCTTCACTTTTTGCTGCAATGTCAGGGACAGGAAGAGCGCCACTATGATGAATGGCGAGCTCTGCTCGAATGGCTTCAGGCTGCGTTCCCTCAATATGAAGAAACCTCGCCTGCCGTTCTTGAAGAACGAGAAGAGGAAGAAGAGGTCAGTGAGGAAGACATGGCACGGCATCACGCCCGAATGAAGCTTCAACAGGATGATGGCTATGCAGACAAGATGCTTCGCACAGCCATGGAAGAACCGCTGTCTGAACAGACGATGCTGGCTTTGGAACAGCTGGCCTATCTTGATTTGCCGAAGATTGACGAGGCACTTATGAGTTGGTTAAAAGATAAGTCGCTTCACCCTCTGCTTCAATTCCGGGTGCTGCAAACCTTGCGTCGGCGAGGTGTTCAAGGTATGATCCAGTTTACGAGAGGCGAAGAGCAGGTTGAAGTCGAAATCGATACCGTACCTCTTAGACCAGAGGAATTCCCGCTCCAAATTGTTCAGATTCTGGAACGAGTGGCAGATCAGACGGAGGTTCATGAACCTACGCTCTTTTATTTTGCCCAGGAACTGTGGATACAATATGTCATGGCGGTGTATGGAACCCGCGATTATATATCGATGCTGGAAGAAAATGATTCCATGACAGATATATGGGCAGCAGCTCTACATATGACCGTTGCAGACAGTTTGGGTGGTTCGCATGATGAGGAGAATACACGCTCAATGTATGCTGTGACAGGCGCGATGCGCTTTCGTCTGGAGCAGGCTTATCGTTCCATGAAACAGTTTGTATCTGCCGGTTTGGACGGTTAATCGAGGTCGGAAACGTTTTCCTTAAACTGTATCAAGGGATTACCCTTGAAAAAGAATCTAATCTTGTTTATACTAAAATGGTTATTTTGTACGTGATTGCCTACGTGAACATGTGAATTTTGGAGGGGAAAGTATACAATGAAAGCAACTTGGGAAAAGATAGAGAAGAACCTTGGGGTTCTTGAGGTTGAAGTGGATGCGGATCGTGTAACTGCAGCACTCGACAAAGCTTTTAATAAAGTGGTTAAACAAGCAAACGTACCTGGATTCCGTAAAGGTAAAGTACCACGTTCCATCTTCGAAGCACGTTTTGGTGTTGAGAGCCTTTATCAAGAAGCAATCGACATTTTGCTTCCTGAAGCTTATACAGAAGCAATCGACCAAACGGATATCTTCCCGGTTGATCGTCCTGACGTAGATGTTGAACAATTCGCTAAAGGACAAACTTTCAAGTTCAAAGCGAAAGTAACTGTGAAACCTGAAGTGACTCTGGGTGAGTACAAAGGAATCGAAGTTGCTGTAGCAAAAGGTGAAGTAACGGATGCAGAAGTGACTGAAGAACTTGAGCGTCTTCAACAACGTCACGCTGAACTCGTTGTAATCGACGAAGGTTCCGCTGCTAACGGTGACGTTGCAGTAATCGACTTCGACGGTTCCGTTGATGGTGTACCTTTCGAAGGTGGACAAGCTGAGCGTTATTCCCTGGAACTGGGTTCCAACACATTCATTCCTGGATTTGAAGAGCAAGTTGTGGGTCTGTCCACAGGTGACTTCAAAGACGTTGAAGTGACTTTCCCAGAGAGCTACCATGCAGCAGAACTTGCTGGCAAACAAGCCGTATTCAAAGTGAAAATTCACGAAATCAAGCGCAAACAGCTTCCTGCATTGGATGATGAGTTTGCTAAAGATGTTAGCGAATTCGACACACTTGAAGAGTACAAAGCTGACCTGAAAACACAATTGGAATCCCGTAAAGCTGACGAAGCCAAAGCTGCACAAGAAAATGCAGTTGTAGAAAAAGTGGCTGAGAACGCTGAAGTGGACATTCCTGCTGCAATGGTTGAGAGCGAAGTACAAAACATGATGCGTGATTTCGACAACCGTCTGCGTAACCAAGGTATGAACCTTGAAATGTTCCTGAGCTTCTCTGGCCAGACTCAAGCTGACCTGAGAGGACAAATGCAAGAAGATGCTTCCAAACGTGTTCGCAACAACCTGGTGCTTGAAGCTGTAGGTAAAGCGGAAAACATTGAAGTGTCTGACGAAGAAGTGAATCAAGAACTCGAGAAAATGGCTGAATCTTACAAGCGTCCTGCTGATGAGATCCGTGGCATCCTCGAAGGTAATGGTTCCCTGGACAGCCTTCGCGATGAAGTAAAACTGCGTAAAACGATTGATGTTCTCGTTGAGAACAGCACAGTTGTGGAACCAGTTGAAGCTCCAGCTGAAGAAGTTGTTGCAGAAGCTGACGAAAAATAAGACAAGCTGTGATCAACTTGTCAGTTGAATAAACGATAAGGCACGTGAATTATTGCGTGCCTTATTTTTAAATTACGACATCCATTTTATTGAAATTGAAGTAACTATATGGATGAAAAATAATTTTATTGATCTGTGTACACTTTTTACATACCTATGTACTGCATGCAAATAAAAAACGGCAAGACGGCATAGGATGGCTACAATTTGCACATACATAGAAAACATGGTTAAATATGATCAGGCTAAAAAAGTAAACAAACGGATGTCTGACCCTCTTGTGAAAAATGACATTGTCACAGGAAAGTGTTAGAATGAATTTGGGTTTGCTTTACAGGTGGCCTATGTCTAATTACATGTAGAAAAGAGGTTGGTCTCATGAGTCTGGTGCCAATGGTTATAGAACAAACCAATCGAGGCGAGCGGTCTTACGATATATATTCACGTTTGCTGAAAGATCGCATTATCTTTCTAACCAGTGCGATTGATGACGATGTAGCCAATCTTGTCATAGCACAGCTTTTGTTTTTGGCAGCCGACGATCCTGAGAAGGATATCAGCTTGTACATTAACTCACCTGGTGGTTCTGTCACCGCAGGGATGGGTATATACGATACGATGCAATTTATCAAGCCGGATGTATCTACCATTTGCGTAGGGATGGCAGCAAGCATGGGCTCGTTATTGCTGACAGCCGGTGCACCTGGCAAGAGATATGCACTGACAAATAGCGAAGTAATGATTCATCAGCCGCTTGGCGGCATTCAAGGACAGGCTGCGGATATTAAGATACACGCAGAATGGATTATTAAAACTCGTCAGAAACTGAATCAAATATACGTCGATCGTACGGGTCAGCCTCTTGAGAAAATTGAGCGGGATACAGACCGTGACTTCTTCATGAGCGCTGAAGAAGCTAAGACGTACGGCATTATTGACCAGGTGCTCAGTAGACCGATCAATTCCTAAAGGGGTGGTTTCATGTTTAAATTTAACGATGAGAAAGGGCAATTGAAATGCTCTTTTTGCGGTAAATCTCAGGAGCAGGTACGCAAGTTGGTCGCTGGACCAGGCGTGTACATTTGTGATGAATGTATCGAACTTTGCACCGAAATCGTTGAGGAAGAACTTGGTCATGATGAAGAAGTAGACCTGAAAGATATTCCGAAACCAAAAGAAATTCGTAATATTCTGGATCAATATGTTATTGGACAGGAACAAGCAAAAAAATCATTGTCTGTTGCGGTGTATAATCACTACAAACGGATTAACACACAAAGCAAGATTGAAGACGTGGAATTGTCAAAGAGTAACATTTTGCTGTTAGGACCAACAGGTTCTGGTAAAACGTTGCTTGCGCAAACGATGGCAAAAATTCTGAATGTTCCTTTTGCTATTGCTGATGCTACGTCATTAACAGAAGCGGGTTATGTAGGTGAGGATGTAGAGAACATCCTGCTCAAATTGATTCAAGCTGCTGATTATGATGTGGAAAAAGCAGAGCGTGGCATTATTTATATCGATGAGATTGATAAAGTAGCGCGTAAATCCGAAAACCCATCCATTACTCGTGATGTATCGGGCGAAGGTGTGCAACAGGCTCTCTTGAAAATTCTTGAAGGAACTGTGGCTTCTGTACCACCACAAGGTGGTCGTAAACACCCTCATCAAGAATTCATTCAGATCGATACAACGAACATTCTGTTCATTTGCGGCGGTGCCTTTGATGGTCTGGAGCAAATGATCAAACGCCGGATCGGTAAAAAAGTCATTGGCTTTAATACCGTTTCTGAGCAAAAAGATTTGAAACCAGGTGAATACCTGGGTATGGTATTGCCGGAAGATTTGCTGAAATTTGGTCTGATTCCGGAATTTGTAGGCCGTCTGCCAGTCATCTCCACTTTGGAGCCGCTGGATGAAGATACGCTGGTACGGATTCTTTCCGAACCAAAGAACGCGCTTACCAAACAGTACCAAAAACTGCTTGAGCTGGACAATGTAAATCTGGTATTTGAACCAGCTGCGTTGCTCGCGATTGCAAAAGAAGCAATCAAACGTAACACAGGTGCACGTGGATTGCGTGCCATCATTGAAGGTATCATGCTTGAAATCATGTATGAAGTGCCTTCCCGTGAAGATGTTACGAACTGTGTCATTACCGAAGAAGTTGTTGAGAAAAGAGTCGTGCCTGAACTAAGCCAATCGAAGGACGATAAGCAGGAAGAGAGTGCCTGATAAAGGCCTCAATCCCGTTGAACTCTGAAATATAGACTTGTCAGTTCTCCACTTTGGCAGAAGGCGAATTCATGTCTCTGTCAGGGTGGAGCTTTGACGTTGTGGGGAGAGAAATCACTCATGTATTTAAGACAGGATACACGTCCCGTGAAAGTGGGAAACGTAACGATCGGTGGCAGTAACGAAGTCATTATCCAAAGTATGTGTACAACCAAAACGGCAGATGTTGAGGCAACGGTTGCAGAGATTCTGCGACTGGAAGAAGCGGGCTGTCAAGTGGTACGTGTAACGGTGAATAATGAGGAGGCTGCCGCAGCCATCAAGGAAATCAAAAAACGCATTAATATACCGCTCGTAGCGGACATTCATTTCAACTATAAGCTGGCTTTACTTGCGATTGAGAACGGCATCGATAAAGTTCGGATTAATCCAGGTAACATCGGTAAACGTGCGAAAGTGGAAGAAGTGGTTAAGGCTTGTAAAGACCGCGGCATTCCGATTCGGATTGGAGTAAATGCGGGATCTTTGGAAAACCATCTCCTTGAGAAGTATGGATATCCTACGGCAGATGCTATGGTAGAAAGTGCATTGTATCACATTGGTATTTTGGAAGAGCTTGATTTCCACGATATCATCGTGTCTCTCAAAGCATCAGATGTGCCGATGGCGATTGAGGCGTATACCAAAGCAGCTCAAATCATTCCGTATCCGTTGCATCTCGGGATTACCGAAGCAGGTACACTGTTCTCCGGTACGATCAAAAGCTCTGCAGGTATGGGAGCCCTATTGTCCATGGGTATTGGTTCAACGATGCGGATCTCACTGAGTGCGGACCCGGTAGAAGAAATCAAGGTCGCTCGTGATCTGCTCAAAACATTTGGACTCATTACGAATGCAGCCACATTGATCTCCTGCCCTACGTGTGGACGTTTGGATATCGACCTATTCTCCATTGCCAACGAAGTGGAAGAGTATATCTCCAAACTGAAGGTGCCGATTAAAGTATCAGTGTTGGGTTGTGCGGTTAATGGTCCAGGTGAGGCAAAAGAAGCGGATATCGGGATTGCCGGTGCTCGTGGAGAAGGTCTCTTGTTCCGTCACGGTAAGATGATTCGTAAAGTGCCTGAAGAAATCATGGTTGAGGAATTAAAAAAAGAGATCGACAAAATCGTCGAAGCCTACGAAGAGACAGGGGTTATTCCTGGACGTTCGCACTGATTGATTCATATCTTGTTACAACAAAAGCTCGCCAGCGATGGCGGGCTTTTTATATTCTCGTATACAAATTCCGCATTGCCCGTTTACGTCTCGTTGAAAAGGCTATACTACCAAGTATTAGCATGATCTCATATGAGAATAGGGACAGAAGGAGGATGTTGAGACATGGGTGATTTCGGAATGTTCATCATGTTGATTCAGTTATTTTTTGGAGTGGTGATTGGTTTGTATTTCTGGAATCTGCTGCGTGGACAGAAAACAAACCGCAGTGCCGTTGAGCGAGAATCTCGCAAGGAACTGGAGAAGCTGCGCAAGCTGCGTTCGATCTCACTCACCAAGCCGCTGTCGGAGAAGACGCGTCCAGCTACCATTAACGATATTGTTGGGCAAAAAGACGGGTTGCGTGCCCTTAAAGCTGCATTATGCAGTGCGAATCCGCAACATGTTATCATTTATGGCCCTCCCGGAGTCGGGAAGACAGCTGCCGCAAGGGTTGTGTTGGAAGAGGCTAAGAAGAATCCATCTTCTCCTTTCAAGCCAGACGCGAAATTCACGGAACTGGATGCAACAACAGCCCGTTTTGATGAGCGTGGTATTGCGGACCCCTTAATTGGTTCGGTTCATGATCCGATATATCAGGGAGCAGGAGCTATGGGCGTTGCTGGTATTCCCCAACCAAAACCGGGCGCTGTGACGAAAGCACATGGGGGGATGCTTTTTATTGATGAAATTGGTGAATTGCATTCGATCCAGATGAATAAGCTGTTGAAAGTGTTGGAGGATCGCAAGGTGTTTTTGGAGAGTGCGTACTATAACTCGGAAGACACGCATACTCCTGCTTATATCCACGATATTTTTCAAAATGGCCTGCCGGCCGATTTCCGCCTTGTCGGAGCAACGACACGTTCACCGCATGAACTGCCACCAGCTTTGCGTTCGCGCTGCATGGAGGTTTATTTCCGTCCTTTGTTGCCTGAGGAGATTGGACGAATTGCAGAAGATGCTGTTCAGAAAATAGGGTTCAGTCCATGTCCGGATGCTGTGGATGTGGTCAAGCGATACGCAACCAATGGACGTGAAGCGGTCAATATCATCCAGCTGGCTGCTGGACTTGCGCTGACAGAGAAGCGTGAGACGCTTCAGGCCTCCGATGTGGAGTGGGTGGCGGGTAGCAGTCAGATACAGCCACGGCCTGACCGTAAGGTCCCTTCACAGCCGCAGGTGGGGTTTGTTAATGGCTTGGCGGTATACGGACCGAATATGGGAACCATTTTGGAAATCGAAGTGTCTGCTGTTCCGGCTCTTAAAGATCAAGGCCGAATCAACATTACAGGCGTTGTGGATGAAGAAGAGATTGGAGGCGGTTCGCGTACACTCCGGCGAAAAAGTATGGCCAAAGGCTCGGTTGAAAATGTGTTAACCGTATTAAAAGCCATGGGTATTCGTCCGAATGATTACGATTTACACGTGAATTTCCCAGGTGGGACGCCTATTGATGGTCCATCCGCCGGGATTGCCATGGCGACTGCCATTACATCAGCCATTCAGGGACGCCCTGTGGATCATGAGACAGCGATGACTGGCGAGATCAGTATTCATGGTCGGGTTAAGCCGATTGGTGGCGTGCTGGCCAAGGTTGAGGCTGCCTTTCAGGCAGGAGCGAAGACGGTTATTATTCCCGCGGAGAACTGGCAGTCCATTTTTGAGAATCTGGATGGCTTGCGCGTTATCCCGGTAGATACGGTACAGGACGTATTCCGTGAAGTGTTTGCCTGGGTTCCGGAATCACAACAGATGGAACAAACGAAGCTTGCAGAGGAGAGCGTTACACCTCCACCGGAGATTTTTCCACCGGCATCCGCTTCCTATTTGCGTGCTGACGTGCCTCGTCCAGGACAGGTTACAGATTCGGGAAGCTGCTAAGCGCTTCCCTTCATTGGTTTTTTATGTGAACATTTGATAGAATAATGAATGACTACAACCTGAGAGCCATTGGAGGTGCGAAAGCGATGGGACCGAGCAAAGCGAAAGGTCGTCGTTTTCCTTTACTGCCTTTAAGAGGACTTCTCGTCTACCCGAGTATGGTACTGCATCTCGATGTGGGCCGGGAGAAATCGGTCAAGGCTTTAGAAAAAGCGATGGTAGAAGAACATTTGATTCTCCTATGTTCCCAAGCCGAAGTAAATATTGAAGAACCAACACAAGAGGACATTTTCAGAATCGGAACCGTGGCCAAGGTCAGACAGATGCTGAAGCTTCCGAATGGTACGATTCGTGTACTCGTGGAAGGCTTGGAACGGGCTGAAATTATTGAATATACGGACAACGAGGAATATTATGAAGTACTGGCCAAAGAGCTGCCTGAAGAGGAGAACACCCATCCGGAGACGGATGCCTTGATGCGTACCGTTCTGAACCAGTTCGAGAATTATATTAATCTGTCCAAAAAAGTGACACCAGAGACACTCGCAGCGGTGTCTGACATCGAAGAACCAGGGCGTCTGGCCGATGTGATCACGAGTCACCTGTCCTTGAAGATCAAGGATAAACAGGAAATTCTGGAGACCATCGACGTTCGGGAACGTCTGGAGAAATTGCTGGATATCCTGAACAATGAGCGCGAAGTGCTGGAGCTTGAACGGAAGATCAGCCAACGTGTGAAGAAACAGATGGAGAAAACGCAGAAGGAATATTATTTGCGCGAGCAGATGAAAGCGATCCAGAAAGAACTGGGTGAAAAAGAAGGCCGTGCGGGGGAGGTCGAGGAACTTCGTACTCAGATGGAAGAACTCGGCTTACCGGACAAGGTGAAAGAAAAGGTCGAGAAAGAAATTGATCGACTGGAGAAAATGCCTGCAAGTTCAGCCGAGGGCGGAGTCATTCGCAATTACGTGGATTGGCTGCTTGGCCTTCCTTGGAGTCAGATGACAGCGGATGATCTGGATATCCAAAAAGCCGAGGATGTGCTCAATGCAGATCATTACGGATTGGAAAAACCCAAAGAGCGTGTGCTTGAATATCTGGCTGTCCAGAAGCTCGTCAAGAAGCTCAAAGGGCCAATTCTCTGTCTGGTTGGACCTCCAGGAGTCGGTAAAACATCACTTGCCCGTTCGATCGCCAGATCGCTAGGTCGGGAGTTTGTAAGAATATCTCTTGGTGGCGTGCGTGATGAAGCAGAAATTCGTGGACATCGACGCACCTATGTAGGAGCCATGCCTGGACGTATCATCCAGGGGATGAAAACGGCAGGTTCACTTAACCCGGTATTCCTGCTCGACGAGATTGATAAGATGGCTTCAGACTTCCGCGGAGACCCTTCCGCAGCGTTACTTGAGGTCCTTGATCCGGAACAGAATAATACGTTTAGTGATCATTTTGTAGAATTGCCGTTTGACTTATCCAACGTTATGTTTATAACAACTGCCAACACGGTGCACAATATTCCGCGTCCATTGCTGGATCGGATGGAAATGCTCAACATCCCAGGTTACACGGAGCTAGAGAAGCTGCAAATTGCAAAAAACTATTTGTTGCCCAAACAGAAGCAGGACCATGGTCTGGAAGAAGAGCAATTGGAAATCCCGGATGATGCGCTGTTGCGTGTAATTCGTGAATATACACGGGAGTCAGGTGTACGTAATCTGGAACAACAGATGGCTTCCTTGTGCCGGAAAGCTGCCAAGAACATCGTATCTGGTGTGGAAGGTCAGATTAACATTTCATCCGATGAGATCAAAGACTACCTTGGACCTGGCAAGTTCCGTTATGGCATGGCCGAACTGGAAGATCAGATTGGTACCGTAACGGGTCTGGCATGGACTGAAGTGGGCGGAGATACGCTTGTTATTGAAGTAACTGTTGTGCCTGGAACAGGTAAATTGACTCTGACAGGTAAACTGGGAGATGTCATGAAGGAATCGGCACAAGCCGCATTCAGTTACACTCGTTCCAAAGCTACGCAGCTTGGGATATCGCCTGATTTCCATGAAAAGAACGATATTCATATCCACGTTCCGGAAGGAGCGATTCCGAAGGATGGTCCATCAGCCGGGATTACGATGGCAACAGCGTTAATCTCAGCTTTGACGAACAAACATGTGTCCAAGGATATCGCCATGACTGGTGAAATAACATTGCGTGGACGTGTGTTGCCAATTGGTGGTTTGAAAGAGAAATCACTGGCAGCCCATCGTGCAGGCTATAAAAAAATATTATTGCCTAAGGATAACGAACGGGATCTGCGTGACATTCCAGACAGCATCAAGGAAGATGTGGAGTTTGTCCCGGTAGCCCATATGGATCAGGTATTGCAGCATGCGCTTGTTGAGCAGGCAGGAATTCACCTGTAATCCACGTATCCTAAAGGTTCGTATGAAGAGTAGACCGTTCTGCGGAGGCTTCGGCGTCCGCTGGAACGGTTTTTTTGGTATGATAGAACAATCCATGGCATAATAACGTCAACAGGTTATGCATAGCAAAGGCGTTCAAGAGAGGAAAGATACAATATGAAAGTAAATCAATCTGAATTTATTATCAGTGCCGTTCGGCCTGAACAATACCCCGAGGACGGTCTGCCAGAGATTGCGTTGGCGGGTCGCTCCAATGTGGGGAAATCTTCCCTGATCAACCGTTTGATCAATCGTAAAAATCTGGCTCGGACGAGTGCAACACCAGGTAAAACACAGCAGCTGAATTATTATAAAATTAATCAGGATCTCTACTTCGTCGATTTCCCGGGATATGGCTACGCCAAAGTTTCCAAAGAGCAGCGCTTTGCCTGGGGTAAAATGATGGAGAAATACCTGCTCGGACGCGAGGAATTGAAACTGGTTATGCAGATGGTGGATATGAGACATGAGCCATCCAAGGAAGACAAGATGATGAATGAATGGCTTCGTCACAATGGATTGCCTTTGGTTGTGGTCGCAACCAAGATGGACAAGATTCCCAAAACACGCAGAGCCAAACATATCAAAGTCATCAAGGAATCACTGGGTCTTCGTTCAGGGGATTTGTTTGTGCCGTTTTCATCTGAAGAGGGATTGGGGAAAGAAGAATTATGGGATATCATTACCCGCCATGCCCGCATCGATAAGTATGCACCAGTATTGGATGCAGAGGGTGCTTCTGAAGAGGAAGAAAACAACAAAATTAACGGATAACCTAGATAGTATACCGTTTTAGTGCAGGAAAGTGAGCATGCTAAATGAATCTTTGATGAGATCAAGATTAATCCGGTTTTTTATAGGATTTTGTGAGAATTTATCATCTGGCTCTGGAGAAAAATAGCGTTAGGGTAGTGTATAATGAGCATAGGTGCATGTTGCCAACAGTACCAAAAATACCGGCTTTGCCGGCCTGAAGAATTTTGAGATTACTGCTTCATGTGCAGGAAGGCAAAACAATCGGGAAAGAATTGAGGGATTTGTATGGCTCAGCGGTTAGCCACAGAGTATGTTAAGGCCACTATGAAATTGTCAGAACCCCAGATGCATCAGTTTTTGCGCATGACAGAAGACGGCAGGCTTCATCATCGGGTTAAGGTGTTGGACAATGGTTGTCAGGAGGTTGTGCTGGGGGATGTAAGTGGAGAAGAGGTTCATTTCCCTTTTGACCGCATAGAAGGGTTTTATATCTGTGAGTTATCTTGCCGCCTGGTGAATCTGCATCTGACCAACGTTGTCCGAAAGCTCTTTGTGACTTTTAAGGGTGACGGGGTCGTTCATCGGATCTATGAAGGGTTTACCATGACATATGTTTATGCTCAAGGCACTGTCCGCAAAATTGTGGAGAAGACCGGGGAGAACACCCGAGTGATCTATGAATACAAAAATACGTTGCTTGAATTGCAACATCTCTTCCAGGCCAGAGATGTAGAACGCGAAATCAACCGTGTGTATGCCGAGATTGATTCATTGCTGGATACTAGAAAAGATGCCACTGCTGATCAGCTCCATCAGATTGATGAGACCCTTGCTCGTCATCAAAAACGGTTGTTTGAGCTTGAAGCATATTAACTTTAAATTGTATGTTTATATACACTTATATGAATGTAATAAATTCCCTTGTATCTTCCAGGCAGTGGCACTCGCCAATTGGAAGTTTCAGGGGGATTTTTTGATGTGAGATCGAATATTCCGAATTGAAAATATTTATTTTACAATCTTCTGGAAAAGGGTTGATTTCACGCTGATTCAATGTTATTTTTAATCTCGTTGAAAAGAATATAGGAACCAGGATTCACTCAGGACATTATATGTTGCGAGAGATTTTTCCCTCGGGAAGTGAATGACGTAGGTCCTAGCGGATGAAATTTTTCAAACATTTTATTCCTAGGAAGGGGGAACCGAAGGATGGAATATTCAACTTTCGGAAGACACGTTGCTGTTGATACTTGGGGTGTCGACTTTAATCTACTGAACAATGCAGAGTATCTGGAAGCCCAAATGGTTGAAGCAGCGGAGGCATGTGGCGCGACAGTAATGTCCGTGCAGTCCAAGCAGTTTGACCCACAGGGAGCGACAGTGCTCGTACTATTGTCTGAGAGCCATCTCTCTATTCATACGTATCCTGAGAGAGGTTTTGCAGCGATTGACTGTTACACTTGTGGGGAGACCGTTGACCCACAGCTTGCCATTGACTACCTGGTATCCGTATTAAAGCCTGAAAAAACGTATGCAAAGAAGTTGGTACGTGGATTGGGCGAATTGCAAGTTGAAACACCAGAGATGAACAACCAGATTGAACGGGTTTAAATAAAAAGTATATTGCATAACAATGTTCACATATCGGGATGGATACATAACCTCCCAAACTCTAATAGTCATGGGAATAATTCCATGGCTATTTGTTTTAATAAGCGTATCGTTATGAATATTCATAACCGACACTTTTTAACGCATAACGGTGAACTTTGGTGAGACACTACAATAAATGACAGTGCATATGATGATGAACATGGTGATTTCATAAACATTTCATAAAAATGACCCGGTCACGGCTATGATGTGTGATATAATTAACCATGTCAATCATAAATGGATAGACATATGCAGTAAGCACTTTGATTGGAAATTTATTAGGCAGGTGAACTTGCAATGCACATCGTTGTCGTTGGTTTGAATTATCGCACGGCGCCTGTAGAGGTTAGGGAACGATTCACATTTGCAGAAAAGGACTTGTCTGAAGCGCTGCAGCAGCTCAAGCTGACCAAGAGTGTATTGGAAGGTGTAATCGTAGCCACATGTAACCGTACCGAGTTGTATGTTGTGGTGGACCGTCTTCACATGTGTGGTTATTTTATTCGAACATTCATGGAACAATGGTTTAATGTACCACGGGAAGAATTTACGCAACACTTATATATATATGAAGATGATCAAGCCATGCGCCATTTGTTCCGCGTCATCTGCGGACTGGATTCCATGGTCATTGGTGAGACTCAGATTCTTGGACAGGTGAAACAGGCTTTTCTTAAAGCGCAGGAAGAGAAATCAACAGGTACCTGGTTTAATATGTTATTTAAGCAGGCAGTTACATTGGGCAAACGGGCACATTCGGAGACTTCCATCGGGGAGAGCGCCGTATCTGTCAGTTATGCTGCTGTTGAACTCGGTAAGAGGATCTTTGGCATGTTCACAGACAAGAAGGTGCTCATTTTGGGGGCAGGCAAGATGAGTGAACTAACCGTGAAACATCTCTATGCCAACGGGGCATCCGAGGTTATCGTGGCGAATCGTACGCTCGCAAGAGCTGAAGAATTGGCAGCCAAGTTCCGAGGTACACCTTGTACGATGGAACAGGCATTAGATCGACTTAATGAAGTTGATATTGTGATTAGTTCCACTGGAGCTGAACGTTATGTCATGGATGCAGCAGTGGTACGGGAGAGCATGAAGCGTCGTCAATCTCGTCCATTGTTCCTGATTGATATTGCGGTTCCACGCGATATTGATCCGGCAATTGGTGAATTATCCAATGTATTTCTCTATGACATTGATGATCTGGAAGGAATCGTGGAGAGCAACCTCGAGATGCGTAAGGTGGAAGCTGCCAAGATTGAGAGAATGATTGAGCTTGAGATGGAGGATTATTACCATTGGCTCAAAACGTTGGGTGTTCGTCCCGTTATTCGCGCTTTGCAGGAAAAAGGTGTCTCCATTCATGAAGAAACAATGGATAGCCTGTTTAATAAACTGCCTGAGCTCGATGAACATCAACGTAAAGTCATTCGTCGTTTGACCAAGAGTATTGTGAACCAAATGACGACAGATCCGATCAATCGGATTAAGGAAATGGCAGGCACGAAGCAAGGTGATGAAGCTCTGCGCATGTTTACTCAGATTTTCGCTCTGGAAGATGCAGTAGAGGTGGCCGCTGAAAAAGTGAATCAGAGTGATGCCACAGCCCTGGCGAAACCAGCCGCTCACCTTAACGAAAACCGGCAAGACCCCGTGCCGGCTTATGCTCCGGCAGGCGTATAAGGCGGGTGGGCAGCTTGACCCTTGCTGAACAAGTCTATGAAGCTCTAATCTATATGTATGCCCTGAGCCTACTGTTCTATTTCTCGGACTGCATTCGACGCAATGCGGGGGCGAAGCGGACAGGCACAGGGTTTCTTGTCGTTGTTTGGGGACTGCAGGTAACGCATGTGATCTTGCGCATGTGGACTGAAGGCCATTTCCCCATCTATACCACCTTTGATTTTTTGTTTATATTTTCATTCAGTATTGTTCTGATGTCTCTCGTCATGACTCGCATCCAGCGTTCCGAATTTGTGATTTTGTTGCTGAATGTTGTAGGTTTTTCCGTTACGGTATTAAACCGACTTTGGTTTACGGCTGGAGAGATATCCCTGCATAACTGGCAAACGGTACATGGATTACTCATTATGCACATTACCTTGGCGAATCTTGGTTTTGCGGCGTTAACCGTTGCTACAGTATTTGCCTTGTTATATCTGTTCTTGCACCGTAAGTTGAAGAAAAAAAAGTGGAATGATACGATGCGACGGCTGCCAAGTCTGGAAGTCATCGGTAAGTATATGGATGGTGCTACGTTGATTGGAACACCGCTCCTTGGTGTTTCTGTGATGCTTGCCGTATTATCCATTGTGGCGGAAAGACGCTGGATCCTACTCTTGGATCTCAAAGTTATTTCGACAGGTCTTGCTATAGCCATCTATGTGGGTTACTTCGTATCCAAGAAAAGGAAACAGTTCTCTACAATTATCATGGCAAGATGGACACTGATCGGGTATGGATTTGTCATTATAAGTTTTTTATCCAATGCGTATTCAGCGTTTCATCGTTGGACGGGAGAGTGAAGGGGATGGACCGTTACACACCGATATTTGTGAATACTTCAGGCAAGAAGTGCTGCGTAGTTGGTGGTGGACGTGTTGCCGAACGTAAAATTAAGGGATTGCTGCATGCCGAGGCACAGATTACGGTCATTAGTCCGGAGCTTACTCCCGTATTAAAACAACTGCATCATGAATCCCGAATTCAATGGATAGACCGGTCCTACCGCAATGGAGATTTGCGGGGGGCCTTTCTCGTATATGCTGCGACTGACCATTCAGAGGTCAATTCAACTGTGGTTCGGGATGCTGAGGCTGCGGACATATTGGTGAATAACGCAATGTCTTCGGAGCACAGCAGCTTTATTACGCCAAGCGTGGTCAGACGTGGGAGATTAAGCATAGCGATATCCACAGCAGGAGCGGGACCGGCAGCAGCTGCGGAGATACGTGCCACACTCGAACGACAGTTCGGTGATGAGTATGAGACGTACCTTGAGTTTTTGCACCAGATGAGGACTGAGGTGAAGTCACGCGTAGCTTCTTCAAATCTCAGAAGCACGTTGCTTCGGCAGTTAACTGAAATGCACATATTGGAAGATATTCGTACAGGCCATTTCCGGTGGTGGACCGAAGAAGAAATCGGGGACTGGATATCCCGTAATCAGGAGGAAGTGTAGATATGCGTACAATTAAAGTTGGTAGTAGACAGAGCGCGCTTGCGCTAACCCAGACAGGTCATGTCATTCAGGATTTACGCGATATTTGTGAGCGGGAAGGATTAGCTTTTGACTTTGAAGTACATAAGATTGTTACCAAGGGAGATCTCATTCTGGATGTAACGTTGTCAAAAGTGGGAGGCAAAGGTTTGTTTGTCAAAGAGATTGAACAGGCGATGCTTGATCGTACGATTGATATGGCTGTTCATAGCATGAAGGATATGCCTTCCGAGTTACCCGAAGGATTAATCAATGGTGCTATTCCCCGTCGTGCAGATCCACGCGATGCGCTGATCTCTAATGGTGGACTTACGCTGGATCAACTGCCAGAAGGAGCTAGAGTAGGAACAAGCAGTCTGCGCCGGTCGAGTCAATTAAAGGCCTATCGTCCAGATTTGCAATTGGAATCGATTCGCGGCAATATTGATTCCCGTCTGCGGAAGCTGGAGACCGAAGGATTCGATGCAATTATTCTGGCAGCTGCAGGATTGTACCGTATGGGCTGGGAAGACCGAATTACAGAGTACCTGACGGAAACAGCTTGCCTCCCGGCAGTGGGTCAAGGCGCGCTTGGTATCGAATGTCGTGAAGACGATGAGGAACTGTTGCACTTGCTTCAGCTGTATAATGATCCTGAGACAGCATTTCCTGTACAGGCGGAACGCCGTTTTCTCAGTGTATTGAATGGGGGCTGTCAGGTTCCGATTGGTGCTCATGCGGTATGGCTGCCTCAGCAAGATGCAGATTCCCTGAATGGCCAAAACACGTTACAATTAACAGGTATGGTCGGCACGCCGGATGGTGGACTGATTCTTAAGGAAGCTCTGATCGGCAAAGACCCGGTTCGTCTGGGAGAAGAAGTGGCTTGGAGATTGATCGAACGGGGAGCAGAGCAGATACTGGCAGAAGTTAGGGGATGAAGACATGGTGGGAAAGGTCTTTTTGGTAGGTGCAGGTCCTGGGGATGCAAAGCTGATTACGGTAAAAGGGTGGGAATCCATCGGGAAGGCCGATGCTGTAGTCTATGATCGTTTGGCAAGTCCGAGATTGTTGAAACAAATGAAACCCGGCGCGGTCAAGATTTACGTGGGCAAGCGCCCGGATCGGCATACGATGAAACAGGAAGAGATCAATCAACTGTTGGTTGATCTGGCTCTTGAAGGCAAGGTTGTGGTTCGACTTAAGGGTGGTGATCCGACTATCTTTGGACGCGTGGGCGAAGAGGCGGATTTGCTGCACAAAAACGGGATTCCGTTTGAGATTGTACCTGGGGTTACCGCTGCAATAAGTGTACCTGCTTATGCCGGAATTCCCGTCACACACCGTGACTATGCATCTTCAATCTCTATTATTACGGGGCATGAGAGTCCGGACAAGCTTGATCGCAGTATCCATTGGGATAAAGTGACGAATGCAACGGGCACACTGGTATTTATGATGGGGGTTGCCAAAATTGGATATATCAGCGAACAATTGATTCGTCATGGTCGTCCAGCGCAAACACCAGTAGCTCTGATTCGTTGGGGAACACGAGCGGAACAGGATACCATTACAGGTACCCTTGAGGATATAGAAGCGAAAGTGATCGCAGCCAATTTCCAACCACCAGCTGTTATTGTGGTGGGGGATGTCGTCAATCAAAGGGAACAATTGAAATGGGCAGAAGCGCTACCGCTGTTTGGCAAACGAATTCTGGTAACCCGTGCTCGCAGTCAGGCGAGTGAACTGGTGAATCGCATTGAGGAACTCGGCGGCGAACCGTATGAGTTTCCGGTCATTGAGACGGTCATGCCGTCCAGTGAATCTGCGCAGCAAAGTATCAAAGACGCCTTCAGTGCTTTAAATACCTATGACTGGGTGTTTTTCACAAGCGTGAACGGCGTGGAGTTTTTCTTCCGCCATCTGGAACAGGAAGGCAAGGATATTCGCTCGATTCATCAAGCGAGAATTGCTGCCGTAGGACCTTCTACAGCAGATGCTTTGCGCAAACATGGCATCGTTGCAGAGGTAGTCAAAGGTCCTTTCCAAGCCGAAGGCATGCTTGAGGCTTTTGAAAGCGAATTGAAGGAAGGTCAGAGAGTACTACTTCCGCACGGTGATCTAGCACGTACTTGGTTACGTGATCAGCTGAGAGAACGAGGGCTTCAAGTCACCGAAGCCATCACCTACGATACGATCCTCGCTGGTGAGGATGATGACGAACTGCTTAAGCTGCTTGAAGAAGGTGGTATTCATGCGGTGACCTTTACAAGTTCATCGACGGTTACCAACTTCATGAGTATGTTGAAACGTATGGGGTTGCAAGATCCACTGCCATTATTGAAAAATGTGGAGGTTGCGTGTATCGGACCTGTTACAGCGAAGACGGCAGAAGCCGCTGGACTAAAGGTTACACTGATGGCAGAGGAAGCAACGATGGATAGCTTGATCACCGTGCTATGCGACTGGAAACGGACAGGCAACAAAGAAGGCGCTCTTCGAAATTAATACACATGTAATCATGTCAACATATGAAGCGTGCTGAATTCGATAGGATCCCAGCGCGCTTCCCTTTTTGCTCTATTTAAATTTCAGGGAGGTTTTACAAGTATGAGTTTTCCGATTGTACGGCATCGCCGTTTACGTCAATCCACAGGTATTCGCAATATGGTCAGAGAGACCCATCTAACCGTGGATGACTTTATTCAACCAATCTATGTGACGTATGGAGAAAATGTAAAATCTGAAATTAAATCCATGCCAGGCGTATTCCGTTTCTCGCTGGATCGTCTTCAGGAGGAAGTAACGGAAATTGCCGAGCTGGGAATTCCAGCCGTCTTATTGTTCGGTATTCCGGAGACGAAGGACAGTGTGGGTTCATCTGGCTTCGCTGAAGATGGCATTGTGCAGGAAGCGACGAGATTGATCAAATCCTGGTATCCAGAGCTGTTGGTTGTTGCAGATACTTGTCTGTGTGAATTCACGGATCACGGTCACTGCGGTATGGTACACACCGTGGAGATTGACGGTCACATCTGCGGAGATGTGTTAAATGATGAATCACTGGATCTGCTCGTGCAAACGGCAGTGTCTCAAGCCAAAGCAGGAGCCGACATTATTGCGCCATCCAACATGATGGATGGATTTGTACAGGCGATCCGTGCCGGGCTGGATGAAAATGGATTCAGTCATATTCCGATCATGTCCTACTCTGTTAAATATGCATCTGCATTCTATGGCCCATTCCGCGAGGCGGCAGATTCCACACCACAATTCGGGGACCGCAAGTCGTATCAGATGGACCCGGCCAATGCACGTGAAGCTTTGCGTGAAGCCGAAACGGATGTGCTGGAAGGAGCGGACATGTTGATGGTAAAACCATCCCTTTCCTATCTGGATGTTATGCGCACCATTAAGGATCAATTTGATCTTCCGCTTGTTGCCTATAATGTAAGTGGCGAGTATGCCATGGTTAAGGCGGCGGCGATTCAAGGCTGGATCGATGAGAAAAAAGTCGCCATGGAAATTCTGCTCAGCATGAAACGCGCAGGTGCAGATATGATCATTACCTACTATGGAAAAGACGCTTCACGCTGGCTGGCTGAGAAATAAAATAAATTTACATTAAGGAGGATATTCATGACTGCACAACAAGGTAATCGTCGCAATGATGAGCGCTCACGCAGCGCGTTTGAGGAAGCGAAGCAGTACATACCCGGGGGTGTGAACAGCCCTGTACGCGCATTTAAATCGGTGGGACTTACTCCCATCTATGCTGAGCGCGGCGAAGGTTCCAAAATCTACGATATTGATGGCAATGTTTTTATTGACTATGTGGGTTCGTGGGGTCCACTCATCATGGGACATGCACACCCTGACGTTGTAGAAGCTCTGCGTGAGACAGCTCTTAAAGGAACAAGCTTTGGTGCACCTACTTTGCTGGAGACCGAGATGGCAAAACTGGTCTGTGAGCTTGTACCTTCTATCGATATCGTACGGATGGTTAATTCCGGTACGGAAGCAACGATGAGTGCCATTCGGCTGGCACGCGGGGTAACCGGACGCAGTAAAATTCTGAAATTTGAAGGATCATATCATGGACATGCGGACAGCTTGCTGATTAAAGCTGGTTCAGGTGTTGCAACACTGGGTCTGCCGGATAGTCCAGGTGTACCTGAAGGTGTAGCTGTGAATACCATTACGGTACCGTATAACGATCTGGAGTCTGTGACGCTTGCTTTTGAACGTTATGGTGAAGAACTGGCCGCTGTTATTGTGGAACCTGTGGCAGGTAACATGGGGGTTGTACCTCCGGCTTCCGGTTTCCTTGAAGGCTTGCGTAGTTTGACAACGCAGTATGGCAGCTTGCTTATTTTTGACGAAGTCATGACCGGTTTCCGCGTAGGGTTGAACTGTGCCCAAGGACGGTTTGGCGTTACACCTGACCTGACTTGTTTAGGTAAAGTGATCGGTGGCGGACTTCCGGTTGGTGCTTATGGTGGTCGTCGGGATCTGATGGAACAGATTGCCCCAACCGGACCGATCTATCAAGCAGGTACACTAAGCGGGAATCCGTTGGCTATGGCAGCAGGATATACCACGCTCAAATTGTTAACACCAGAGGTCTATGACCGTCTGGAGACACTGTCTGCACGTCTGCAAGCGGGATTCGAGAAAAATGCAGCTGAGACGGGTGTTGCGATAACCATTAACCGGGTCGGTTCCATGGTTTGTCCATTTTTCAGTGCCGTTCCCGTAACCAACTATGATATTGCCAAAGAAAGCAATCTGGATCAATTCCGTCGTTATTTTGCCGCCATGATTGATCAAGGTGTGAGTGTTGCACCTTCGCAATACGAAGGCATGTTTGTCTCTGGTGTGCACACGGAGCAGGATATTGACGATACGATCGAGGCGAATCGTAGAGCTCTTCAATCGCTATGACGCTCAAAAGTTGGAAACGCCGCGGGGAATGGCTTGAGCTGATGCCAGGGAAAGCCGTAACCGACAGTTCGGACAAACAGATGGCTGCGGAGCAATGGCTATTGTCCGAACTTCAGTTTCCGGAGAAACTGCTCCGTCAGCTGAAAGCAAACCGAGGAATACAACTTGCAGGGGACCGGCTTCGGCTGGCCCTTTTTGCGTCCCAGCCGATTGATGTTGAACCACGCTGGGCGGATGTGGATGTGTTGTATGAGGATGATTTCTGCCTGGTTATGCACAAACCGGCAGGCATGAAACTGCATCCGGATGGAAGCCGTACTGATCAGGCGATCACGCTGGATCATGTGGTTGCCTCCTATTATGAGATGAATGGAATACAGGCGAGCGTACGCCATGTTCATCGACTGGATGAGGATACAACCGGACCTGTCCTGTATGCCAAAAATGCTTTTGCACTCGCCAAACTGGATGAAGCGATGCGCCGCAAAGAGATTGGCCGCCATTATGTAGCCATTGCAGGTGGACAAATCCCCCTTGAACTCCACAAAATTGATGCTCCGATTGGCAAGGACAGACATCACAAGCAACGCAGACGTGTCTCGGAAGGTGGACAGGAAGCTGTTACCCATGTGGAGATCGTCGAAGTATGGGAACGAGCAACCCTTGTACGATTAAAGCTGGATACAGGACGTACACACCAAATTCGTGTACACCTGAGTTACGCGGGACACCCGCTTATTGGTGATGCGTTGTATGGAGGTAGAGCGGATGTCATTGGGCGACAAGCACTTCACGGAGAGATGCTTAAGTTTAGTCATCCTTTAACCGGAGCCGTGATTGAAGTGGATGACCCTTGGCCGCCCGATTTCACACAATTGGCAGAACGTGAAAAGGTGTATTCATAAATGAATATAGAGCGAACTTTACTAGTTACACGAGAACGGAGAAGACAGAAATAACGTGAAGAAACGGAGCGTTCGCCTAAAAACTTTCTGAAAGAAAGCTGCTTCGGAAGCATAAGCTATCCCCGGATTTTCCCTTTGAAGAAGGGAATCAAAAAAATCTGGGGATAACAGTGATCGGAAGGTTATTCTGTCATCGAAGTGGCTAGGTGCAACATTCTCTATTTCGCTTTATATAACAAGGTTTTTCAAAAGGTGGCATGCTCATCTCATTCAAGGCATATAGATGGGGTAACGAAGGATTTGGACCATGGATCAGTCCCATGAGAAGGATCATGGTGAACATATGCCGAAAGGAGGACGCCACCTTTGTTGAATCAACCTTATGGTTTGCGGTTCGATATTTATGAGCGCGTTCATTTGTCTGAGGGAGTCCCTGCGATTGAGGAATTGGAGGAGATTGAACTATACCCGCGCATTCAAGTCATAGGGCAGGATGATCATGCCACGTTAAGAGGACATCTTTTACTTACAGGTGCGTACAGAGGAGAAAATGAGGCTTCAGAGGAACTCAAACATTTCATTCCCGTGGAGATCACAGTGCCGCTGAACCGGGTCAGATCGATTGAGGATATTTCCATCGAGATCGAAAATTTTGACGTGGATCTGTTATCCAATCGCAGTCTGAACATTACAGGCGTGTTGTCGCTGCGAGGCATCGAGGGATTTCCTGTTGAAGAGCCACAAGTGTGGTCAGCAGATGAATTTACAGTTGTTCATTCACCTGATGATCAGCAATCCAACCGTTCCGATGAAGCAGCACAGACAGGCAGCGACCCCAACACATTTGCACAAGAGTACCTGCTCCAGCGGAGTGAGGAAGAGAGACTTGCGAATGCAGCAGAACTTGCCTATGGTGCTCCGGAATATCATCAGGAATATGCGGATTCGTCATCGGCCGAGCCAATTCAATCTGAGAAGCAAAGTGCAGAGTACGCTAACGAAAACAGACAACCTGATGCAAACGAAGATCCCACATCTCTGACAGCGAATGGAGATGAATTGGCATCTCATGAGCAATACAGCGAACCTTCTCCGATCTCGTCATTTATGGCTGAGACCGCAGATCGGTTAGCTTCTTACCCTGAGTCTGAACCATTGCTGCCTCTGGAAGATGAGTCTTCGGGTTGGTCCGAGCCTTCCGTGGATGCATTGCCTGCGAACCCGAGAAGTGCAGATCAAGAAGTCTCAGAGCCTGCTGCTCAATCATCTAATGAGTTGGCAGCACCGGATGTACCGGACGTACCAGAGGTATGGCACTTCGAATCAGCGAGATCTGTACCTCAGCAGGAGAATCAGGCAGTTGCCGATGTCCCGGTTGAATCACAGGCGGAGAACTGGCAAGGTGTATTTGCTTCGTCCGAACCAGGCAACGCTGAGGAAGACCGACCGTCTTTTGAAGCGACTGGGGTAGACGAGTTCGTACAGAACGAAGCATTTGTTCCTGAACCTGTGGCTGAGACGGAAGACAAGCCGGAGCTGAAGGTTGCTTTTGGCAGCAAAAAAGAATCCGCACCACGACAAGAAGAGGGCGTAGGTATCTCTTCCTTGTTATCCTCGGGCAGAGCGGCACGTGATGCTGAAGTGGAGCGAGGCGATGAGGTTCCTGCGGGTGTAGTACAGGAAGAAACGTATCCAGCTGATGATGTGGAATGGAAGAACCTGTTCCTGGGAACGATCGTGGACCAGACCCCATTCCGCAAGGTGAAACTGTGCATCGTTCAGCGAGAAGATACACTGGATGCCATTGCAGATCGATATCAATTGAGCACGAGGGAACTTCAGTTGTATAACCGATTATCTGAGCAGGTTGTGGAAGAAGGTCAGATATTGTACATCCCTTAATCCGTAGTTAAAGCCTTCGTTACGCCCCGTGATCCCCTTGAGGATTGCGGGTTTTTGCGTGATTCGTCCTAAACCTGCATTCCAGCGCTCTTTATCCGCTGTTGTCAGGTTGACTATCGCGTACGAGCAAGGTATGATGTGTGTAGGTTTTTTGAAGAACAACGTGGAACGGGAGTAGTAGACAGTATGACCTTTCAGAGAGTGGGATTGCAGCGCTGTGAGATTCCGCAGGAACCAACTGATCGAAGTCGCCCGGGAGTTGCCTGTTTGAATACAAGGGATGAATGAGATCTATCGTCATTTATTTCTGAGGTAGGATGGGCCGGTAGCAGCCGTTATCTGCTTGAAGTGTCACGTCATGTACAGAGGGTGAAGTCTATCTTGCTGACGGCGTGAAACAAAGGTGGTACCGCGAAAGCTAACCTTTCGTCCTTTGATGGATGAAAGGTTTTTTTTGTTTTTTTTGGCGAAGATGATGAAGTAACGGAGGAATGACACATGTCTGAGGAAAAAAAATCAGCTGCAACAGAAATGCCGACTACTTACGATCCTAAGGCGGCAGAGGACAAATGGTACTCCACCTGGATGGAGCGTGGATATTTCAAAGCCGGTCAACGTAAAGACGCCGAGCCGTATACGATTGTAATTCCACCCCCAAATGTGACCGGGATGCTGCACATCGGGCATGCGCTCGATTTTACACTGCAGGATATATTGATCCGCACTAAACGGATGCAGGGTTATGATGCACTGTGGCTTCCGGGTTCCGACCATGCGGGTATTGCTACCCAAACCAAAGTGGAACAGAAGTTGCGTGAAGAAGGTCTGACTCGTTATGACCTGGGACGCGAGAAATTTCTGGAGAAAGTATGGGACTGGAAAGATCAATATGCCACAACCATTCGTCAGCAATGGGGCAAAATGGGATTGTCGCTTGACTACTCACGTGAACGTTTTACCCTAGATGAAGGTCTGTCTCAAGCGGTTCGCAAAGTATTTGTTCAACTGTATGAAAAAGGTCTTATTTACCGAGGCAAACGCATCATTAACTGGGACCCGGTGAATCGGACAGCGCTGTCCGACATTGAGGTTGAATATAAAGAGGTTCAGGGTCACTTGTACCATCTGCGTTACCCGCTCAAAGACGGAAGTGGCTACGTTACAGTGGCAACAACGCGTCCTGAAACGATGCTGGGTGATACCGCGGTTGCTGTTCATCCGAAGGATGAGCGTTATGCAGATATGATTGGTAAAGTACTTGTACTGCCTATTATTGGACGCGAAATTCCAATTATCGCTGATGATTATGTGGATAAAGAATTCGGAAGCGGTGCAGTTAAAATCACGCCTGCGCATGATCCAAATGACTTTGAAGTAGGTCTTCGTCATGATCTGCCACAGATTACGGTAATGGATGAGAGTGGCACAATGAATGCAGAAGCCGGCAAGTATCAGGGACTGGATCGCAGTGACTGCCGCAAGCAGATTGTTGCTGATTTGAAAGAGCAGGGCGTATTGATCAACATCGAGGATCACACGCATCAGGTTGGACACAGTGAACGTACCGGCGCTGTTGTTGAACCGTATCTGTCTACCCAGTGGTTTGTTGAGATGAAGCCACTTGCAGAAAGAGCGATCAAGAAACAACAGAGCGGCGAAGGGGTTAATTTTGTTCCGGACCGTTTTGAGAAAACCTATCTGAACTGGATCGAGAACGTTCGTGACTGGTGTATTTCCCGTCAACTGTGGTGGGGACATCGTATTCCTGCCTGGTATGATGAAGAAACGGGTGAAATCATTGTATCTGCTGAAGATCCAACAACGCTGCCAGAGAATGCCGGACGCAAGCTCAGACAGGACGAAGACGTACTTGATACCTGGTTTAGCTCCGGCTTATGGCCATTCTCCACACTAGGCTGGCCGGAAGATACCGAAGACCTGAAACGTTATTATCCGACAAGTGTACTTGTGACAGGGTATGACATCATATATTTCTGGGTTGCACGCATGATTTTCACTGCACTGGAGTTCACGGATGAGATTCCGTTCAAGGATGTACTGATGCATGGTCTTGTTCGTGATGCAGATGGACGCAAAATGTCCAAATCACTGGGCAACGGTGTAGACCCATTGGATGTGATTGAGAAATATGGTGCAGATGCAATGCGTTACATGATCTCAACCAGCAGCACGCCAGGTCAGGATCTGCGTTTCCGTTGGGAACGGGTGGAGCAGGCTCGTAACTTTGCCAACAAGATCTGGAATGCTTCGCGCTTTGCATTGATGAATCTGGAAGGATTCACCTATGAGGAACTTGACATTAGCGGAGAGCTTGGTACAGCGGATTATTGGATTTTGCACCGTCTGAACGAAACTTCCCGCGATATTACGCGTCTAATCGAAGCGTATGAATTTGGGGAAACGGGTCGTGTGCTGTATAACTTTATCTGGGATGACCTGTGTGACTGGTACATTGAGTTTGCCAAGCTGTCCTTCTACGGGGAAGATCCGGTTGCCAAGAAGAAAACACAATCTGTGCTTGCATATGTGCTGGATCAGACCATGCGCCTGATTCATCCGTTTATGCCATACATCTCCGAAGAAATCTGGCAGCATCTGCCTCATGAAGGTGAGACGATTACGCTGGCATCATGGCCGGTATATGATCCTGCTCTTGAGAACCCAGAGGCTGTTGCCGAGATGAACCTGCTCATGGATACCATTCGTGCAGTTCGAAACATTCGTGCAGAAGTGAACGTGCCGATGAGCAAAAAGATTGAGTTGATGGTCAAAGCAAATAGTGCTGAGACGTCCAGCATCATTGAGCGTAACAGTCACTACATCAAACGTTTCTGTAATACGTCCGAGTTCGATAGTGGGATGGATCTAAGTTCACCGGATAAGGCAATGACTGCGATCATTACGGGGGCAGAACTATACTTGCCGCTGGCAGGTCTTATTGATATCGAGCAAGAAGTGGCTCGTTTGGAGAAAGAGTTGCAGAACCTTGAGGGCGAAGTTCTCCGTGTAGAGAAAAAGCTGGCGAACGAAGGCTTTGTTGCCAAAGCTCCTGCCAAAGTTATTGAGGAAGAGCGCGCCAAGCAAGCAGATTATTCCGACAAACGGGATAAAGTGATTGCACGAATCAAGGAACTGAAAGGTTAATATTTTTTGGTCGGATGGAGAGCCATTATGCCATCCGGCCGCTTTTTTCACTCAAACTCGGGACCGAAGGTGAATCAGATGACGGAATTAGACGGGACAGATGCAGCAGCTCCTTTACTTACGTATAACGAGGCCGTGGACTGGATCAATGGCCTTATTCCTTTTGGCATCCGACCTGGATTGGAACGAATCGAGAGTCTGATGACCATGTTGGGCAATCCACACCAACGTCTCAAATTTATTCATGTCGCGGGAACGAACGGCAAAGGTTCGACTTGCGCTTTTTTGACGTCAGTGCTTCTTCAGGCTGGATATGATGTGGGTACATTTACGTCGCCTTATATCACCAAGTTTACAAACCGTTTTCAATACAACGGTGCGGATATTCCTGAAGAAATCCTGCTTAAACTCTCGAATCGATTACATCCACTGGTCATGGAAATGGCCTCCACTCCGCTGGGATCACCTACGATGTTTGAGGTGTCCACGGCTCTCGCGCTTCTGTACTATGCAGAGGAGTGTTACCCTGACGTTGTGGTATGGGAGACCGGGCTAGGGGGAAGGATGGACGTAACGAATATTGTCACACCTGTTGTGTCCGTCATCACCAACATTGGTATGGATCATACGGATGTGCTTGGAGATACGATTGAGCAGATTGCTGGAGAAAAGGCAGGTATTATCAAGCCGGGAGTACCCGTTGTGACTTGCGCGACACAACCCGAAGCTGTGAAGGTGATTCAGGAGAAAGCCCAGCTGCTTCAATCAAGCGTGTATTTGGCTGGAGATCAATTCTCTTATCATAGACTGGACAGCAATCAGAACGGACAATCTTTTCATTTTACAGGCCCGTTTCGTGATCTGGACGTTCGCATACGCATGCAGGGCTCACATCAATGTGACAATGCAGCGGCTGCACTTATGGTGCTTGAATTGCTTAGACAATACATGGCATTTATGCTGGATGACAACGATATTGCACTTGGACTGGAGAATGCTTTCTGGGCAGGAAGATTCGAAAAAGTCGTCGATGAACCCCGAATTGTGCTCGATGGAGCACATAATCCGGAAGGGGCAGAGTCACTGGCCAAGAGCATTTCGGATGTCTATCCGCACAACAAGTTAATTTTGATGATGGGTATGTTGGCAAATAAGCATCACGAAGCGTATTTGCAGCATATACTGCCACTAGTGGATACGCTGATCCTGACCGAGCCAGATTTCCGACGCAAAATGGATGCAGCCGAATTGCTGCAGATTGTCGAACGGGTACGTCCCGCCATTGCGAAGCAGGAACTGGAAATCATCGTCGAGCCCGAATGGGCAAAGGCACTTGATCTATTGAAGTCACGGACGGAAGCGGAAGATCTGGGGGTGGTCTCCGGCACACTGTACCTGATTGCGGATGTGCGGGCAGCCCTTTTGCATCAAACCGATTCTGAAAAAGGTTGGTGAAAGTTTTGTTAAATACATCGGAACACGTTCATTTTATAGGGATTGGCGGATATGGCATGAGTGCCATCGCAAGAGTTATGTTGGAAATGGGATACACCGTTACCGGATCGGATGTCGCTTCACAGGAGTTGACCGAGAAGTTGGCAGCCAAGGGAGCGAAAATATATATCGGACATACGGCAGAGCACGTCACTGGAGCAGACCTGGTTGTCTACTCTACGGCAGCGCCTGCTGATAATGTGGAACGGGTAGCAGCTGCAGAGCTGAACATTCCGATTCTGCATCGTTCCCAGATGCTTGCACGTTTGTTGAACGAACGTAAAGGTGTGGCTGTTGCTGGAGCTCACGGTAAAACTACCACCTCATCCATGATTGCACTTGTTATGGATAAATGTGATACGGACCCGACATATATCATTGGCGGAGAAATCATGAATGTGGGCACCAACGCCAAGGCAGGCCAGGGTGACTGGGTAGTCGCTGAGGCGGACGAGAGCGATGGATCATTTTTGCAGTACCACCCATGGCTCGGTATTGTAACCAATATTGAGGCAGATCATTTGGAGAATTACAACAGTGATTTTGAGGAGCTCAAAAAGGCTTATGTGCAGTTCCTGAGTCAGATTCGTCCGGAAGGAACAGCCATTGTGTGTTCTGACGATGAGAATGTTCAAGCGATTTTGCCTGAACTTAAGTCACGCATTACAACCTATGGTATTGATCGTGCTGCGGATTATACGGCAACGGATATTGTATTGGGCGATCGCCGTATCTCCTTTACAATGAATCATCAGGGTGCTGCCATGGGCACGGTGGAATTATCAGTGCCGGGTAAGCATAACGTTTATAATGCGATGGCTACTGTAATTACCTGTCTGGAAGCAGGCATTCCATTCGAGAAGATTGTGGCAGCGATCATTCAGTTCCACGGAGCCAAACGCAGATTCCAGGTATTGGGCGAGGCGCGTGATATGCTGATCATCGATGATTATGCTCATCATCCGACTGAGATCGAAGCTACCATTAGTGCTGCCAAAGCAACAGGCAAACGCATTATTGCGGTATTCCAGCCACAGCGTTATACGCGGACGTTCTTCCTGTTGGATGCGTTCAGTCGTGCTTTCGCGGAAGCGGATGAGGTGCTTATTACGGATATCTATTCTCCTGCGGGCGAAAAACAGATCGAAGGGGTAACCTCAGCCAAACTGGTTGAACTGATCGTTCAAAACAGTAATGCTTCTGCACGGTACCTCCCTACAAAAGAAGAAGTTGTAGCTGATCTGCAGCATCGTCTGCAGCCAGGAGATCTTGTGATTACGATGGGTGCAGGTGATATCTGGAAAGTCGGCGATACACTTGCCAAAGGCTTGAAATAAATCATTTACGAAACCGCCTGTCTTCGATACGAAGCAAGCGGTTTTTTGCGTTATATGGAATGTATTCTCCAGTCTCTGCATATAGCTGATATAAATGGGACAAAGGAGAGGGTGCAGGTGAGCAATGCTAGAATGACGTTTCGCTTCGGGGATCATGAGTCGGACAAGCCTGAAAACAAGAGGATATCCGCGTCCAGTCCATTGGTGACGTTAAGTGAAGAAATCCCGCATAATCAACCGCTAACGCCTAAGCAGATGGATACAACCCCATCATGGACGCCTGAGGATATCCCCGGAGACTGGGGAGAGACGGTGCTGACAAGCTCTACTGTGCCTGAACCTGACGAGCGGGTGAGCCATAATTCCAACTTGAACTTGGATGAGCCCGATTATTTTGGGAACCGTGCCGGTTACGGTTATGTTAATCACACCGATAATCCGAAGGAAGAGCGTCGTGATCTGTCCAATACACATGATGATCAAGGCCACGACTGGCTAGCAGATTCGGAGAACTATTCGTATAAACGCAATCGCCCTCCAAGGGGATGGAAAATGATCGGTTCTGTCACCGGGGCACTTGTTACGGGAGCACTTTTTGGCATGGTTATTCTTTCATTTTTCAATAAAGAAGGAGCTGTCAAGCCAGGCGATCTTCTGCCAGTCAATCAGGCGGTTTCCACCGTGACGGGACAGGAGGGGGCTGCAGGTACAGAGCAACAGCTTCAGACAGCTACGACTGGCAGCACGTATTATGCCCTTCAATACGGCGTATTCAGTTCTCCTGAACGAGCTGAACAGGCCAAACTTGAGCTGGCTCAGGCAGGTATAGCCGCAGGTTCTGATCCTGAAGATGGCAATCGTGTATATGCAGGCATTTCGGCTGATCGTGAAGAGGCCAAGCTACTTAGCTCCAGGCTTAAAGCCCAGGGAGTCGAACTGTATGTCAAGGAGATCGTGAACCCCGAGATCAATCCGGCTATATTTGGCGGCAAGCAAGAGGATGTACAGCTTTTCTTCACAAACAGTTCTGCACTGGTCGAACAATTGACTACCTTGTCCATTCAGCAGTTGGGACAATCTGCTCCGGCAGCAGTCTCTACAGAAACGATGACCGCGATTCAGAATAAGCACCAGTCATGGTTAACTGGTTTGAATAGCCTCTCACCCGGCCTGACTGCGGAGGTACAACCTATTGTTGGTGGAATGGAGAAATCAATGAACAGTGCGATTACGGCTATCGCGGAGTACAACAAAAACCCGGATGATGTACACATGTGGTCCGTGCAGTCCGATCTGATGGAATATGTACTACAGCAGAAAAAATGGCTCGAAGCGATAAAGCAGTAAAGTAACATGCTCTTTCCCATAACAACGCTTGGAAATACCCATCCGGCAAGGAACTGGAAATAGTTCCCCTTGCCGGATTTGTGTTTGTATTGACGTACAAAACCCCGTATAATAATGTGGGTGTCAAAAAATGGCGAGGGAAGATTACCGATGAAAAAAAACTTCGGCATGTTATTGCTGTTTCTACTGCTAGGCTGGATGGCCGGAGCGTGGATCGCCAAGGCACTGCAGCCTGTTAAGGCAGTAGCCTTTCTTACGAAAGCCACGACCATACGTTGGTCGCCACAGGCTGATCTGGATATTATCAGTTATGATATTTCACTTCAATTTCAAATGAGCCTTCTGAGTCTGATCGGTATAATTGCCGCTGTGTGGCTGTATCGCAGACTGTAGGAGAATGACGAGTTATGACGAAAAAAATTAACCAGTGACATCTATTATCGTGATCCCGACAGGATGTTGCCGTGGCATAAGGAGCCGTTCATTTTGGTAAACACACAACAGCGCCCTATTATTCTGGCCTCCACATCGCCTCGGCGCAAAGAACTGATCGCATCACTCCACCTAGCGTTTGATGTAATACCAAGTCATGCCAATGAAGATACACCACCAGAGTGGACGCCTGAACAGACGGTACAGGAGCTTGCTTTGCGCAAGGCGCTTGCCGTGTACCGCGGGCTTGAAGGCCGCGAGCAGGAAGCCATTATTGTTGGTAGTGACACCGTTGTTGTTCTGGATGGTGAGATTCTAGGTAAACCTGTAGACGAAGCGGATGCTGAACGTATGTTATCGCGGCTGCAGGGCCGCGTACATCGGGTGTTTACAGGTGTCGCTTGTATTGATGCGGGCAATGGACAGTCGTTAGTTCATTACCGCCAGACCGATGTAACGATGAAAGAGCTGTCGGATGCTACCATCCGTGCTTATGTGCAGACAGGTGAGCCTTCAGACAAGGCAGGATCATATGCCATTCAGGGTATTGGTGCTTCACTGATCGACCGCATTGAAGGATGTTATTTTAATGTGGTTGGCTTGCCGCTATCCTTGCTAAGTGATATGTTGGACGGGTTCGGCGTACATGTGTTGCCACGAACATGAATGAAGCCAAATGTTGTGAAATGAAAAGAGGGAACATATGGAGTCGCCTCAATACATGATGCGCGACATCCCCCAGGAAGAACGCCCGAGAGAACGCATGATGGAATACGGGGCGGGCGCCTTGAGCCATGCTGAATTGCTGGCAATTTTACTTCGAACAGGCACAAGACAGGAATCCGCGGTGCATATGGCACAGCGGATTCTGGCCGAAGCGGGTGGTATTCGCTCGTTGATGGATTTGAGTCTGGAAGAACTGACCGCGATGAAAGGGATCGGCAATGCCAAGGCTGTGCAATTGAAAGCTGGCATTGAGCTGGGGCATCGGATTGCCAAAAGCAGACTCACACAGTCGACTTCAATTCGTACACCGCGTGATGCAGCTGATATCCTGATGGAACAGTTGCGTTACTTGCAAAAAGAACATTTTGTGTGTCTTTTTCTGAATAGCAAAAATCATATTATTGCCCAGGAAACACTCTCCATGGGCAGCCTTAACGCTTCGATTGTACATCCACGTGAAGTGTTCCGGGCTGCCATCAAATGCAGCAGCGCATCGATTGTGTGCGCACACAACCATCCGAGTGGTGATCCTACGCCCAGTCCGGAGGATATCCAAATAACCAAGAGACTGATTGAAGCAGGCGCTATTGTTGGCATTGACGTGCTAGATCATATTATTATCGGAGATGGAACGTACGTAAGTTTGAAGGAGAAGGGCTTAGTATAATATAATGGTTGGCGTTGATGTTTTCCTATGAATGTTAACGGCGTTGTCCGTAAAAGATAGGTTCACTTTACAAATGCAAAAAAACAAATGCGAATATTAGCTCCACGTGTTACGTGGGAATGAAATTATCACGCTCTGGATCTGAATAGAGCGGCTATATGAGGCAGAAAAGGAGATTATATTATGTTTGGTGGTTTTACGAAAGATTTGGGTATTGACTTGGGGACAGCAAATACGTTGGTTTATGTACGAGGAAAAGGAATTGTGGTGCGCGAACCTTCGGTTGTCGCTATTCGGACAGATACAAAAAGCATTGAGGCAGTAGGTGAAGCCGCCAAAAAAATGATTGGACGTACACCAGGTAACATTCGTGCCATTCGTCCAATGAAAGATGGCGTTATCGCCGACTTTGATACAACGGCAACAATGATCAAATATTTCATCCGTGAGGCGCAGAAACAACGCTCCATGTTCCAACGTCATCCAAACGTGATGGTATGTGTACCATCCGGGATCACGGCTGTAGAACAACGTGCGGTTGAAGATGCAACCAAACAGGCTGGAGCACGCGAAGCCTATACAATTGAAGAGCCTTTTGCAGCTGCAATTGGTGCGGATCTGCCCGTATGGGAGCCAACAGGTAGTATGGTTGTCGATATTGGTGGCGGTACAACGGAAGTCGCTGTGATCTCTCTTGGTGGTATTGTAACGAGCCGTTCGGTTCGCGTAGCAGGTGACGAGATGGATGAATCCGTTATTCAGTACATCAAACGCCAATACAATCTCATGATCGGTGAGCGTACCTCGGAGCAATTGAAGATGGACATCGGATCAGCAATGCCATTGGAACAAGTAGAAACGATGGAAATTCGTGGACGTGACCTCGTTACAGGTCTGCCGAAGACCATTACGATTACTTCAGACGAGATCAGCGAAGCGTTGGCTGATACGGTGAATGCGATTGTTGAAGCGGTAAAAGTAACACTTGAGAAATGCCCGCCTGAACTTGCAGCCGATATCATGGATCGTGGAATCGTTCTTACAGGTGGCGGGGCATTACTTCGCAACCTGGACAAGCTTCTGGCTGGTGAGACAGGAATGCCTGTCATCGTGGCTGAGAATCCGCTGGATTGTGTAGCGATCGGAACAGGTAAAGCGCTAGAGAATATTCATTTGTTCAAAAGCAGAAGCAGTTCGGCAGTTCGTTCCAAACGTTAATGGATATTTGCCTAACTTGGCATATTGACTAAGTGGCAAGATATCTTTATAGAGTACCCGGTTAACCCCGGGGATGAGCTATTACCCGCTTAACAGGGGAGGATCAGCTGATATTCTCGCAGGGACTACAGTTCTGACAGTCTCCCCGCCGGGCATGGCTCGGAAGAGAATATGGATGTTAGAGGGTGTTCGAACTGTTTAAACTGCTAGGCAACAAAAGACTTTTTGTTTTGCTGGTGGGCCTTGTTACATTTATCGCGTTAATGGGCTTTACGCTCAGTCCGCGAACCACTCTATCCTGGCCGGAGAAATTCCTGAAGGATTCAGTTGGATTTGTACAATACGTATTTTACAAGCCCGCTTCCTATGTAGCGGGCTTTTTCAAAGATGTAGCGAACATGCGTACGGTATATCAGGAGAATGAAGAGCTTCGCATCGCGATGGGTCACTATACCCGGGATCGGCTGAAGTACAATGATATGGAGCAAGTGAATGAGCAGCTTCAGAAAGCGCTCAATTTCACCGAAGAGCAGAAAAATCGGTATAATTACGGTTCACGGATTGCTCAGGTGATCAGTGCCAATTCGGATCCAAACAGCAGAACGATTAACATTGATATCGGTGAAAATGCGGGAATTAAGCCGGGGATGGCCGTGACCTCGCAGGAAGGGCTGGTCGGCGTGATTAGTCATGTCAGCTCATATACATCCACTGTTAATCTGTTAACGTCCATGGACGCCAATGATCCGACATCCAATGCTATTGCAGCAACGGCAGTAGGTAAGGAGAAAGTATTTGGTATGATTGAGAGTTATGATCCGAAGACGGGCATGCTCAAGATGACCAAAATCTCAGAAGATTCTAATATCCAGGAGGATGATGAGATCATCTCCTCCGGAATTATTAACAATTTTCCGAAGTACATGCGGATTGGGAAAGTGAAGAGCGTTGAGAAAAGCGAGTATGGTTTAACCAAAACAGCTACAATTGAGCCATATGCGAGTTTCCTTGATTGGAAAGAGCTGATTGTCATTATCCCACCTGAGGTAAAAGAATAATGGTAACGCGCAAACAAGTTTTGTTCCTGTTACTATTCGTTTTGTTCATTGCGGAAGGTACAATTTTGCCGCTGCTCATTCCTTCTGGCTGGAACATGCGTATTTCTGCCAATCTGGTCTATATCGTCATTTTGTTCATCGCTGTATATCATCATCGGCACACGGCACTAGTGCTTGGTATATTTTTTGGACTATTACATGACGTCGTATTCTACGGCGAGATGATTGGACCTTATGGATTTTCGATGGGATTATCGGCATATATGATGGGACTCATTTTTCAAGCACCGCGTGCACCACTGCCGGTTATGGTATCGGTTGTCATTTTGGGAAGTCTGCTTAATGACACCATGCTATTCTTCCTGTACAAGCTCTTCCAACTTAACCACGTGACCTTTGACTGGGCGTTGATTGAATACATGATTCCTAACTTGTTCATTCATTTTGTGTTTGCCTTGATCATATATGTCCCGCTTCGGAAACAACTGGAGCGGATCGGCAAGAGACGGAGCAAGACAGAAGAAGCTTCCTAAATACATTTATGGAACGCAAAGCAGGAACTTGGGGCCCCGGGCACGAAATGTAATGAGATGGGAGGGACAGGCTTATGACGGTAAAATCGAATCACGTAACGATTAAAGGCATCCGAGACGGCCTGGTTTTCCTGTTGGACGATCAATGTGAATTCGAGGAATTGCTCTATGAGCTCCGCTATAAGCTGGAACACAGCCATCAAAATATTTTGACCGGACCGATTGTTCATGTGGATATCAAGTTGGGTGCCCGCGAAGTGACAGAGGACCAGAAAGAAGCAATCCTTGATATATTGAAGCAAAAAGGGAATCTGCTTATTCGATCCATCGACTCACCTGCACTCCAACCGGAGGTTAAAGGACCGCCGCCGATTGTAACCATGTGTGGCATGGTGCGTTCAGGTCAGGTGCTTCATCATGAAGGAAATCTCCTGTTTCTTGGGGATATCAATCCGGGGGGCACAGTGACGTGTACCGGAGATATATATGTGTTGGGTTCACTCAGAGGCATGGCTCATGCCGGAATTGGCGGGGACGAGGAAGCGATCATTGCCGCTTCGGTATTTGCACCGACGCAGCTACGGATTGCGGATATCATCAGTCGTCCTCCCGATGAATGGGAGAGCCGAGAGACCGGAATGGAATTTGCTTACTTACAGGACAATCAGATGCAGATAGACAAAATGAGCAATATCGTTCGGTTACGCCGAGATTTTAATGTGTTTAAAGGAGTGTAGCTCATGGGAGAGGCGATCGTGATCACTTCGGGTAAAGGCGGCGTGGGTAAAACAACCACCTCAGCAAACATCGGGACAGCGCTGGCGCTGCTCGGCAAAAAGGTTTGTCTGGTAGATACCGATATCGGCCTTCGTAATTTGGATGTCGTGATGGGACTCGAAAACCGTATTATTTACGATCTGTGCGACGTTGCGGACGGCCGCTGCCGTCTGAATCAGGCTTTGGTCAAAGACAAGCGTTTCGAAGAATTATACATGTTGCCTGCGGCGCAGACGAGAGACAAAAACTCGGTGTCGCCAGAACAGGTCAAGGATATTATCCTTGAATTAAAAAAAGATTTTGAGTACGTCATTATTGATTGCCCAGCCGGTATAGAGCAGGGTTTCAAAAATGCGGTAGCAGGAGCAGATCAGGCCATCGTGGTCACTACACCGGAAAATGCTGCAGTACGTGATGCGGATCGTGTCATCGGCCTGCTAGAGAGTTCACACATTCAATCACCAAAACTGGTGGTGAATCGAATTCGCAATAATATGGTTAAATCAGGTGACATGTTAGATATCGATGGTATTTTACAAGTACTTAATATTGATCTGATTGGCATCGTGCCTGATGATGAACTGGTCATCAAAGCTGCCAATTCAGGAGAACCTACGGTCATGAATCCAGATTCACTTGCAGCCATTGCATATCGGAATATCGCACGCCGCATTCTGGGAGATACGGTTCCATTGATGCAGCTGGAGCAGAAAAAGGGAGCTTTCACTCGTTTCAAAAAGTTCTTCGGAATGGGTTAATTCATTTACATGGACTTATTCATAAAGCAAATACATGACAGCCGTGGTTCATAGCCCGGCTTTTTTTGTTACCTGCTCGCAGGCTTGTTCATATTATCATCCACCTCTTCATAGGATGTAGTAAACAAGCCTCGGCGGGAGGATATTCCATGAACACGAAACTCAGAATCAAGCAGAGACGAGAAGAGCGCATTCGGCGGCTGATGGATGGTGCCACTGTGGAGGTCTTACAGGAGCAGAAATTAGGTTCACTGTTGGACAAGAATGAGATCATACACCCAAAACCATTTACGCCTATTGAGGGGATGCAGGAAAGAGATCCGGAATGGTTGTGGAAAAAAGAGAATGGTCATTTCGTTCCAGGGGGACATTCGAGATTCAACCTGTTCAGGTCACTTCTCAAACGGACGGTTATTAGCGCTTTGATATTTGGCGGAGTATGGGGTCTATTTCAGTTGGATACATCGTGGACGACATCACCCAAAACAGTCATTGCGGATGCACTCCATCGGGATATGGATTTTGCTTCAGCAGCGGCTTGGTATGAACGGTATTTTGGAGGACCGCCTTCGTTTCTTCCGGTCCTCGGACATACGACGGATGCCGTGAACGGATTGACAGTAAGGCAGTTACTGAGCAAACCGATCTCAGGTACAGTGGTTCAGCCATTCGCGCTGAGCATGAAGGGAATAGAGATCGTTCCGGATGCCGCAGGTGCAGAACTTATACAGGTCGCAAGTTCTGATGCTGGGCGTGTCATGGAGGTTATCGGAGATGCAGCAAGTGGATTCACAGTTGTTATCCAACATACAGGCAATGTCACGGCAATATACGGTCGTTTGAACGAAAGTGAAGTGAACGTGAATGATTGGGTGGAAGCGGGCAATCCAGTGGGGAGTCTTAAGGCTACGGGTGGTGAACAACCGGCCACGCTCTATTTTGCGGTCAAAGAGGGTGAGGAGTACGTAGACCCAGCGGAAGTTGTTGCCCTTGATTAGAGTGTGGGGAGTCCGTATTACGTTTCATCCGTTTTTTGTAATTATCATGATGGCCTCCCTTCTGACTGGACATTTTATTGAACTTATTACGTTGTTTGCGATCGTATTCATTCATGAATGTGGACATGCTGCGGCGGCAGCACTTCTGGGCTACCGTGTATTGTCGATCCAGATGCTCCCTTTTGGAGGCGTAGCGGTTATTGAAGATGGAGGTACGATCACGGCCTACCGGGAAATTATCATTGCTCTGGCAGGTCCATTGCAAAACATGTTGATGGTTGGCGTGGTTTTGCTGTTGCGGTATGGCAATCTGGGCGATCCGGTTTTTCTCAATTATATCATTCAAGGGAACCTGCTCATTGCTCTCTTTAATCTTCTCCCTGTACTTCCTCTGGACGGAGGTAAAATTGTGCAGGCGCTTGTCAGTCTGTGGGCACCCTACTATACAACATTAATGTGGACTTACAAAATTAGCATCCTGTGTAGTGCAGGGGTTATTTTGTTTGCTATCAGCCGATGGTTTACTGGAGACTACGGATTACCGCTAAACATTCTGTTAATCGGCCTTTTTTTGTTCTATTCCAACCTGACGGATTACCGAAATGTGCCTTATCGTTTTATTCGTTTCCTCATGAATCGGGAAGGCGTGTTCGCTCGTCACGCGGCTACTGGCAGTTTGGCGCAGCCAATAATCTCATTTCCGGCGAAACCTTTGGACACTATTTTGCGTCTATTAAAGAGAGAAAAATACCATATGGTATACGTGATGAACAGACAGGGTCGAATTATGGCCGTCTTGCCTGAGCAACGGATTATCGGTTCCTATTTTCAACAAAATGGTGATAAATTGTAGTGTTCTGGTGGACCTGTTCTGAAATGGGTTAATACATGTACAATGAGAATTGAAAAGATACTGAAATGGATGTGGATGAATTGAATTGTCTTCTAGAGGTGAAGCCATGAAACAAATGATCGTACATAATGAACATAACCTCATGCAAATGGCGCTTCTGGAAGAAGGCAAAGCTGTGGAATTTACGGCAGAGCGTACACGCGAGCGTGGGCTGCTGGGTTCCTTTTTCAAGGGACGGGTCGTGAATGTGTTACCAGGTATGCAGGCTGCTTTTGTGGATATTGGTCAGAAAAAGAATGCGTTTCTGTATGTGGACGATGTGTTGCATCCCCATCTGGAGAAACAGCCCAAGGTGAAGCCTTCCATCTCGGAGTTGCTTCGTCCGGGTCAGGAAGTCATTGTTCAGGTTCTGAAAGAACCGGTAGGAGGCAAGGGAGCCCGGGTGACGACTCATTATTCACTCCCGGGCCGTTGGCTTGTCTACATGCCTGTTGCTGACTATGTAGCGGTATCCAAGAAAATTGCCCGTGAAGGGGATCGTTCCCGTCTTAAGGCACTTGGGGAGCTACTGAGGCGGGATGAAGAAGGACTTATAATTCGAACCGTATCTGGAGAAGAGCAGCATGAAGCCATTAAGTCGGACTTGGAAACATTACGCGCGCAGTGGTACCTAATTCGTGAAAAAGCGGACAGTTTGCCTTCACCAAGCCTTTTGCATCGGGATCATAGCATGGTACAGCGTATCATCAGAGATGTGTATACGCCAGGGAGTGACGAAGTCATCACTGATAGTGAAGGACAAGCCCGTGAGGTGAAAGCATTGCTCGAAGAGATTAGTCCGGGTCATCAACCCAAAGTACAGGTGTATCGGGGAGCAGAATCCATCTTTGCTGCCTATGGTGTGCAGGAACAGTTGAATAAGGATTTTGCCCGTAAAGTGTGGTTGCCCGGAGGCGGATACATTGTCATTGATCATACCGAAGCTCTGACTGTAGTGGATGTAAACACGGGCAAATATACGGGAGCTGGCGGTGACAGTCTGGAAGAGACCGTGACGGAGACCAACTTACAGGCAGCAGTGGAGATTGCTCGTCTGATGCGCCTGCGAGATATCGGTGGCATGATTATAGTGGACTTCATTGATATGGAGGAAGCCTCGAATCGGCATGAAGTCGCAGCAACCTTAGAGGGTGAGCTCAAGAAGGATCGGACCAAAGCGTTTGTAATGGGTTGGACCAAGCTGGGTTTGCTCGAACTTACCCGTAAGAAAGTGCGAGAAGAAAGTACGCTGCCTTATGTGGAGCCATGTTCTTCCTGCCATGGTACGGGAAAAAGATATATTTCACCTTTGCATTGATTTTTGATATATTGCGTGATATAATCTTCAAGTATGTGTTTAGCCCATTGGTCTTGCACATGCTGTAACCGCACTGGCCGGGTATAAGAACAGTCCCGCAAGGACACTGTCACCTGAGAACGGGCGAGTCTGAGACATGAGGAGGTGCAAGGCAAATGTACGCAATTATTGAAACAGGCGGCAAACAGTACAAAGTTCAAGAGGGCGATGTTCTGTTCATCGAGAAATTGACTGCGAACGATGGCGAAAGCGTAACGTTCGACCGTGTCCTGGCTGTATCTAACGATCAAGGTTTGACAGCAGGTACACCATTGGTTTCCGGAGCTACTGTAACGGCTAAAGTGGAGAAACATGGCAAAGGACAAAAGGTTATCGTATACAAATACAAACCTAAAAAGAACTACCATGTGAAGCAAGGTCACCGTCAACCGTACACTAAAGTAACTATCGAAACAATCAAAGCGTAAAGAAGGTGCGATAAGTGATTATCGTTCAAATCTTTCGTGATGAGGACGGGAGCATCGAACGCTTTTCCATCGAAGGGCATGCTAATTTTGCCAAGCGGGGAGAAGACATCGTATGTGCCGGGGTATCCGCTGTTACAGTGGGTACGGTGAACTCGATTGAAACATTGACCGGTGTCGAAATGGATGCCAAGATGAAGAATGGCTTTTTAAGCGGTTCTTTACCTTTGTTAGAGAGAGGGGAAACCTGGTCCCAGGTACAATTGTTACTCGAATCCATGGTGGTTATGCTCTCTAATATTGCAGAGTCATACGGGAAGTATATTAAAATACAGCAATTCAAATAAACAAAGAAGGAGGACAACCAATCATGTTGAAATTAAATCTTCAGTTATTCGCATCGAAAAAAGGTGTAGGTTCCACGAAGAACGGACGTGACAGTAATGCTCAACGTCTGGGTGTTAAACGTGCTGATGGTCAAACTGTAACTGGTGGTAGCATTCTCGTTCGCCAACGCGGAACGAAAATTCACCCAGGAACTAACGTTGGCATCGGTAAAGATGACACTTTGTTCGCGAAAATCGACGGCGTTGTGAAATTCGAACGTTGGGGACGCGATCGCAAAAAAGTAAGCATCTATCCTGTTAATGTTGCTCCTGTAGCAGCAGCAGTAGAAGCGTAATATCGGCATTCCGCCTAAGGAGCCTTCGGCATTTTTGCCGAAGGTTTTTTGTATTCAATGGTTATTCGATAATGAAGTGGCAGAAAAGACATGTTATACTTGGTTACGGTGGGTGTAGACCAACCGAGTTTTGTAGAACGGGGAGAAGCCATGAAATCTTGGAAAAGAGTGCCGTGGATTGCGGCATGTTCACTTCTGATTCCTTTGGTTTTCGTTATGTTGTATCCGGCGATGATCTCAAGCGTCGTATGCGCATTGTGGTCCGTCGCAGTATTGCTCATTTCTGTGAATGCGATGAAGAAACAGGCGGAGGCGGAACGCAGAACCATCATACAATCCATGGAAAAGACAGCAATTGCTTCATTAAATCATCATCGACACGACTGGATGAACGACCTTCAGGTGTTATATGGATATCTTCGGCTGGGCAAACTTGATAAATCTCTGCAATGTGTGGAAAGAATAAAAGAGCGGGTCACGGAAGAGAGCCGAATCTCCAGGTTGGGCATTCCCTCCCTCGTATTTTATCTTCAATCTTTTCGGGCCAGTGGAATAGCGCTGGAATTGCATGTGGAAATAGAAGATGAGCTGCAGCTTAGTGCTCTGGTCTCTCCCGAGGATGGCGAGTCACTTACCGGAGCGATTGCGGATGCAATCAGGGCCTATCAATATGGCGGCGGCCGGTCGTCTTGGGGAGAGGTTCGCAAACTGACCTTAAATTTCGGACAGGATCATGGAGATGTGGTTGTCCGACTGGATGGGGATCAAACACCCGATCCGGAAACACTGCGGCAGCTTACTGCTGTACTCAAAGGAAAAAAAGTCAGAACGGAGCAGCTTCCGTCTGAGGATACGTTTATACAATTCAGAATGCCGTGTGGAATATAGGAAGAAGGGGTTAACCAATGTTTGTAGATAAAGCGAAGATTTATGTAAAAGCCGGAGACGGAGGAGACGGAATTATTTCGTTCCGTCGTGAGAAGTATGTACCAAACGGCGGACCTGCCGGAGGCGATGGAGGCAGAGGAGCTGACATCATTTTCCGCGTGGATGAAGGTTTGCGTACATTGATGGATTTCCGTTACCAGCGTCACTTCAAGGCCCCGCGTGGTGAGAAGGGACGTAATAAAAGTCAGCATGGTGCAAACGCGGAGAACATGATTGTGCGCATACCACCAGGGACTGTCATTTTGGATGAAGACAGTGGAGAAGTACTGGCGGATATGACACGTCACGGTCAACAGGTTGTTATTGCTCGTGGTGGACGGGGTGGACGGGGGAACATCCGATTTGCCACACCGAACAATCCTGCACCTGAACTTGCTGAGAACGGTGAAGAAGGACAGGAGCGTTACATCGTACTCGAACTGAAAGTTATGGCAGATGTTGGTCTGGTTGGTTTCCCGAGTGTCGGGAAATCCACATTGCTTTCTGTCGTTTCGTCAGCCAAGCCAAAGATCGGTGCATACCATTTCACAACCATTACACCGAATCTGGGTGTAGTCGGTGTAGGAGAAGGCCGTAGCTTCGTTATGGCCGATTTGCCTGGATTGATTGAAGGTGCTCATGAAGGAATTGGACTAGGACATGAGTTTTTACGTCATGTCGAGCGTACCCGTATTATTATTCATGTGGTGGACATGTCGGGTTCAGAAGGACGTGATCCATTTGAAGACTGGCAGAAGATTAATGATGAACTGAAACTGTACAATCCGCTTCTGGCTGAGAGACCGCAGGTTGTGGCAGCCAATAAAATGGATATGCCGGATTCCGAAGCAAACTTGGAGCAATTCTTGCAGCAAGTTCGTGAGGTGCAACCGGATATTGAAGTGATGCCTATTTCATCTCTGACTCGTAAAGGGATACAAGAGCTCTTGTATCGTGCCGCTGATCTGTTGGATCAGATTCCGGACGAGCCAGTCGTTGAAGAGGTAGCAGACGTATCCGAACGTAAAGTGTACAGCTTGGACAAAAAAGAGGACGAAGGTTTCCGTATTGTGCGTGAGAATGAAATATTCGTTGTTGAAAGTGCCAAGATTGATCGCATGATGAAACGGATGCAATTGAACTCGCATGAAGCTATATTGAAACTCGCACGTACACTCCGTTATATGGGTGTGGATGATGAGTTGCGTAAGCGCGGAGCTGTAGAAGGCACCATCGTGCGTATTGGAGACTTTGAATTCGAATTTGTGGAAGGCAGCAGTTACTACTAAGTAGCTGTCTTTCATGAAGAGATATATCGCTATAGCAACGCAGAGAAGTGGGAAGTTAACCCGCACTCTGCGTTTTTTTTTGTTTTTTCCTGACATGGGAGAAGCATAAACTTGTATACTGTGAGGAACGTATTTCAAAAATAGGCATGTCCTGTATTGCCCTTTTGTCATATATCCTATATAATGTCCACTATATGAATACATGAGTCTTTGAGGAGAGGACGTTCTGTGAACGAACGCTATTACTTAGTACGGGAAGATATTTTACCAGAGGCCGTGGTGAAGACCATGCAGGTAAAAGAACTACTGGCTTCCGGTGATGTTAAAACAGTGCATGAGGCGGTTGAACAGGTCGGATTAAGCCGGAGTGCCTTTTACAAGTACAAGGATGGAATTCATCTAATCAACCAGCTTGAGCGCGAGAGAATTGTAACGATCTCCATTGATTTGGAGCATCAGTCAGGGATCTTGTCTCGTGTGCTTGGACATGTCGCTGGTTATGGAGCCAACGTACTCACGATTAATCAGAGTATCCCGCTTCAGGGAAGAGCCAATGTGGTCATTTCAGTTGAAACGACACATCTTCATGGCGAAATTGGTGAAATGCTGGATCGAATGCAAGATATGCCTGGAGTAAGACGCACGCGTATTGTAGGCCAAGGTTAATTGGGCTTTAGCATACAGGACTGACAGACAAGAATAGACATTAGGGGGTAGATCGTTAGTGAAACCAGTAAAAGTCGGATTGTTGGGTCTGGGAACTGTCGGAACGGGAGTCGTTCGCATTGTGGAAGGGAATCAGGAAGATCTGAGCAGTCAGGTTGGGTCACCGATTGTCATCGAGAAGATCGCAGTGAAAAATACAGAGAAAGAACGTGTTATTGCTGTAGACCGTGCCAAGCTCACTGAAGATCCTTGGGAAGTCATTCGTCATCCGGATATTGATGTCATCGTTGAAGTCATGGGCGGCATTGATCAGACGAAGGAGTATATTCTTGAAGCGTTGGAACGTGGGAAGCATATCGTAACAGCAAACAAAGATCTTATGGCACTGCATGGTACAGAGATTTTGGCGAAGGCACAGGAGAAACAATGTGACGTGTTCTATGAGGCGAGTGTTGCTGGAGGGATTCCGATCATTCGTACGCTGATTGAAGGTTTCTCTTCTGACCGGATTACCCGCATTATGGGGATTGTGAACGGAACAACGAACTTTATTCTGACCAAAATGAGTCAGGAAGGCGCATCCTATGAAGAAGTGCTGGCCGAGGCACAGGCGCTGGGATACGCCGAATCGGATCCAACTTCCGATGTGGAGGGACTTGACGCAGCTCGCAAAATGGCAATCTTGAGTACACTCGGTTTCCGCACCAATGTGGAGTTGAAGGATGTAACCGTTAAAGGAATATCCTCCGTAACTCGTGAAGACATTATGTATGCCAAAAGACTGGGATATGAGATGAAGTTACTTGGTATTGCGGACCGTATTGGCGATGAGATCACGATTAGCGTTCAGCCGACGATGGTTAGACAGAATCATCCGATTGCTTCAGTCAACGGTGTGTTCAACGCAGTATATGTACACGGGGAAGCTGTAGGGGAGACCATGTTCTACGGTGCAGGTGCGGGAGAACTGCCAACGGCAACTTCGGTTGTAGCTGACATTGTGGCGGTTACCAAAAACCTTAAACTTGGCGTGAACGGTCTCAAAGCCATTGTGCCTTATAAGACGAAGCGACTGCAAAGTGACGAGCAGATCGTGTCGAAAAACTTTATTTTACTACACGTAGACGACAAAGCCGGTGTATTGGCACAAATCACACAAATTTTCGCAGAATATGATGTCAGTCTGGCGTCGGTTGTTCAACAGCCGAATGAGCACAACCCGGATGCCGAGATCATTATTGTTACACATAATGCAAGTAAGGCAAGCATGGACAAAGTGTTAAAACATTTTGAATCACTCAGCGTCATTCGCCGCATTAAGAGTGTCTACCGGGTCGAAGGATAATTGTCCGTATCCCAATACAGCATCTCGATTATTTCAGTTATAACGTACAAGTTAATCATATCCGCTTCAACAGGTCATCATTTCAGATTATTAAAACATAAAGGAGTTTACCCACAATGAGATATCAAGGACTTTTGCAAACGTACAGAGAGCACCTTCCAGTTAATGAGAATACACCCCTGCTTACGCTTCAGGAAGGAAATACACCGTTGATTCATGCAGAGAATCTGTCTGAGGAACTCGGTTTGAATGTTTACTTCAAATACGAAGGTTTAAACCCTACGGGTTCTTTCAAAGACCGCGGCATGGTTATGGCTGTTGCCAAAGCGATGGAAGAGGGCAGTCGCACAATCATGTGTGCATCCACGGGTAATACGTCAGCAGCTGCAGCGGCCTATGCCGCACGTGGTGGTCTCAATTGTATCGTGCTGATCCCGAATAATAACATTGCACTGGGTAAACTGGCCCAAGCCATGATCTATGGTGCCAAAGTAATTGCGATCAATGGTAACTTTGACCGTGCACTGGAGATTGTGCGTGAGATCACAGCCAAACATCCGATCACGCTTGTAAACTCTGTGAATCCGTTCCGGATTGAAGGACAGAAGACAGCAGCGTTTGAAGTAATTGAACAACTTGGCGAAGCCCCTGACGTTCTGGCTATTCCAGTCGGTAATGCAGGTAATATCTCGGCTTATTGGAAAGGTTTCAAAGAATATAAAGAGGCAGGTAAATCCAGCACGTTGCCACGCATGGTTGGTTTCGAAGCTGAAGGTGCGATGGCCATTGTCAAAGGTGAGCCGATCCTTGAACCTGAAACAGTAGCAACAGCGATTCGAATCGGTAATCCGGCGAGCTGGAAAACGGCAGTAGCGGCAGCTGAGGAATCTGGCGGACAGATTAACTATGTGACGGATGAACAAATCCTGACAGCGTATCGTACACTTGCTTCTCGGGAAGGAATTTTTGCTGAGCCTGCTTCCGCGGCTTCCCTTGCCGGTGTATACAAACTGAAGAGTGAAGGGTACTTTAAAGGCGGAGAGACTGTAGTTTGTGTACTGACAGGTAATGGTCTGAAAGATCCTAATATTGCGATCAAAACAGTAGCGACTGAGCCGCTTGTTGTAGAAGATACGGAAGAAGCAGTAATGGCGGCCATTGCACAACTGGAGCAGCAATCTGTATGAGTTTGCGTGAAAAGGTAACCGTAAAAATACCTGCAAGCACAGCCAATCTTGGTCCGGGGTTTGATACCCTGGGTATGGCATTGTCTTTGTATGCCTGGTTGGAAATGAAACCTGCCGAGCAGACGACATTTCATCTTCACGGGGATCATTTGACAGGCCTGCCTACGGATAAATCGAATTTGATCTATGAGGTCGCACAGATGGTATTCGATGAAGCTGGGGTATCCGTACCTGAATTGGAGATTTCCATGTATTCCGATATTCCGCTTACGCGCGGGCTCGGGAGCAGTGCATCCGCCATCGTTGGGGCATTGGCAGCAGCTAATGCATTAATTGGTGCTCCTTTATCCGATGCGAAGCTTCTGGATATGGCCACATCCCTGGAGAAGCATCCTGATAATGTGGGAGCATCTCTATATGGCGGTATTATTACAGCTGCATGGAATGGTCAACAGGTAGATCATATTCGTATTGAACCACATCAGGATTTGCAGGCTTTGGTTATTGTACCTGAATTCCAGCTGTCTACTTCAAAAGCAAGGAATGTGATTCCTGATCGATTTGGCATGTCTGATGTAGTGCATAACATTAGCAGATCCTCACTGCTCGTTGCCGCTTTGGCGAGTGGACGACTGGATATGATTCAGAAGGGGATGTCAGATCGAATTCACCAACCATATCGGGCATCATTGGTGCCAGGCATGGCTGAGATATTGGAACATGCTGTCGATCATGGAGCGTTGGGAGCTGCTCTGAGCGGAGCTGGACCGACCGTATTGACTTTGGTAGATCGTCATGACACCCGAAAAGCGGAATTGGAACAATATTTGCTGGACACCATGGAGCGGGAGGGGATATCTGCTTCTGCACTGTGGCTCGATCCGGATTTGGACGGTGTAACCGTGCTGCCTGATCAAGACGAACGTCCTTTTCTGGACAGAATCAAAGGGGAAGTTAATGCATGAAACGAATTGCAGTATTACCAGAAGGCTCGGTCTCTCATGAGGCAATTGATTTCCTTTTCAACGGTGAACCGTTAGATTTGCTTCACTCCAAATTGATTTCGGATGTTTTTCGAGCAACGGATAGTGGGAAGGCACAATACAGTGTTATTCCGATTGAGAATACCATTGAGGGCTCCGTTAGTCTTCATATGGACTGGCTTGTGAATGAAGTGGACATTCCAATGCAAGCGGAGTGGGTGTACCCATCCATTCAGAATGTTATTGGACATGGCTCGGAATTTAAGACAGAGAGTGGCGAGTATGACTTTGGTAGAATCACCAAGATTATGTCTCACCCTGTGGCTATTCCGCAGTGTCAGAATTTTATTCGGCTGCATTCGCCTGGGGCAGACCTGGAAGGTGTGAATAGTACGGCTGAAGCTGTTGAAATTGTGAAAAAAAATCCGGGTAAAGGCTGGGCGGCGATCGGTACAAAGCTTGCTGCTCAAAAGCATGGCTTGGACATTATGGCTGAGCGGGTTACAGATCATGACAATAACTACACCCGTTTTGTGCTCATCGGCCATGAACCTGTGAACATTCCACGTGAACCGGATCATGTGAAAACCAGCTTGCTGGTGACACTGCCAGAAGATGCACCGGGTGCGTTGCATCAGGTATTGTCGGCTTTTGCATGGCGGAAGCTGAACTTGACCCGTCTCGAATCTCGTCCGACGAAGAAACGATTGGGCAGTTACTATTTCTACATTGATGTCGTGGAAACGGTCGATTCGGTATTGCTTACCGCAGCCATGGCAGAGATTGAAGCATTGAATTGTCAGGTGCGTGTTCTGGGTAGCTATCCATGTTATACATATCCTTCGAGATAATTGACCTGATGGTGGTTGTGATTGTTAGAAGGTTGTCATAATTCTGGGTACAGTGAACAAGTAAGGACTTGTCATGTTGGTGTACAATCGACGGGTTAATAACGTTTCGGAGTACAGTGAATGGATATTTTATGGAGGTGCAGTCAGCGGTGGCAGAACAATGGATTTATTTGGATGGTAAGTATGTGACCAAGGAGAACGCAACCGTTTCGGTATATGATCATGGATTTTTGTATGGAGACGGGATTTTCGAAGGTATACGGATATATAACGGAAATATTTTCAGATGTAAGGCCCACTTGGATCGTTTGTATGATTCGGCAAAATCCATTAGTTTGAACATTCCGCTGTCCATTGATGAGATGCTGGAAGTCATGGCTGAAACGGTGCGCCGCAATGATATGCGTAATGGTTATATTCGTCTTATTGTATCGCGTGGCCCTGGTAATCTGGGGTTGGACCCGTTACGTTGCCCTAAGGCATCCGTAATCATCATCGTGGAGCAGTTGGCGATCTATCCGGAGGAAGCGTATCTTACTGGATTGAAAGCCGTGTCCGTATCCCAACGCCGGAACATTCCGGACGCATTAAATCCGAAAATTAAATCATTGAACTATCTGAATAACATCCTCGTTAAAATCCAGTCTAACTATTCAGGTGCTGGTGAAGCGATTATGCTGAACTCCCAAGGTTACGTAACTGAGGGTTCAAGTGATAACATCTTTATCATCAAAAATGGTGTAGTGTACACGCCGCCTTGTTATCTCGGAGCACTTGAAGGGATTACACGTCAAGCGATTATCGATCTATGTGGCGAACTGGAGCTTGAATTAAAAGAAGTGCCATTCACCCTGCATGATGTGTATATCGCAGACGAAGTCTTTTTCACCGGAACAGCTGCAGAAGTTATCGCTGCATATGAAGTGGATGGAAGAACAATTGGCACGGGGGTAGCAGGTCCAGTAACGCTGAGACTGCTGGAAGCATTCCGTCAGATTGTTGACAAAGATGGTTATAAAGTGTGGGAATCTTAAGTTAGAATTGCATAGCATAGGGAACAGGAATCCTCCTTGTCCGATAAAATTCTGCATACCTGGTGTATGGGGATTTTAGAGACAGGAGGATTTTTTTTGTTTAGTTGATGTCATTAGCCCGGTTTCTGCATAGGATGTAGTAACGGTATGGGCGAATGTACTGCCCAAGTATGAAGTCTAGGAGGTTAGTTCCCTGTGAAAATACACATGGTGAAAAAAGGCGACACATTATATCTGCTGTCCCAAAAATACAATGTAGCGCTGGACAAATTGATCGCGGCTAATCCGCAAATCACAAATCCCGACAAGCTGGATATTGGCATGAAGGTCAAAATCCCTGCAGAGCCAGTAACACCAAAGCCGGAGGGTGTGCTCCACAGTCACAAGGTTCAGCAAGGAGATTCGTTATGGAAGTTGGCACAAGCCTGGGGAGTTCCTTTAAAAGATATGATCAATGCCAATCCACAGTTGAAAAATCCGAACGCTCTTCTGGTAGGGGAGACAGTTTATATTCCATCTATGCATGCACAAGGAAACAGCACATCTAATTCGGGTGCCAGCAACATTGCTGCTCATGAAAAGTTGTCACCTGAAGGTAAGGAATACACGGGAGTTAAAGAACCGGAACCACCGGCTCCAGTTACGCCAACTCCCCCTGCTCCGGTAGCAGAGGTTCCTGTTCCGGTCCCGGTGCCTGCTCCACCACCTGCCAATCCGGTAATGCCGAATGTAATGCCGGAACTGGAGGTACTGCCGCAGTTGCCGGAGCTTCCTGAAGTGAAACCCGAAAAGGAAACGCACAAAAAAGAAGAGGTTAAACCCGAAGTTCATGTAAAACCGGTAGCAGAATCCAAAAAATACACAATGCCTAATCTTTCGCCTGAAATTATGCCTTTGCCTGTAATGCCTAATCCCAAGTCTCCAACTGAGGTTGCACCAGCAACGAAAAAGCCTTGTGGTTGTGGTAATAAGTTGCATCATGCGCCTGCCGAGCACCCTTATGCTCAAATCCCGGTTCCTGTACAAGAGGTGTATGGTGCTCAGCAAGACATGTACACGGCAGGAGCAAGTAACAATGCGTTGTTTCCAGGGATTCCGGAAGTTAGTCCTTATAGTAGCAGTGATCTGCCTAACAGTCCGTGGACTGGCGCGGAGCAGAGTTATAACCACAATAACGTTATGCCGAATCTGTCGGCAGAAATGCAAAATAACCCATTTCCGATTGCGCCAGCTAGCGAAGTGAATAGTCCATTCCCAACGTATGCAGCCCCTAGTCATATGAATCATCAGCCACCTTTCATATCTCCATACTCAATGCTTCCGTACCCTCCATGCGGATGTGGATCACATACACATATGCCTCAGTACACTTATCCTTCTCATGGTTATCAGGATCCGGCTTGGAATATGTATGGTCCTTCGTACGGTATGCCGCCTGAAATGTCTACATCAACGATGCCAAATCAGCCTATTGAATATGCTTATCAGAATCCGTATCCAACTCAGAACATGGTTCCGCCGTCCCCGCTTGGAGCATTTGGTGAAATGTATCCTCATCAAGGGCAAAGCAAGGGTGGCAAAAAAGGAGGGCGTGAAGACGCTAACTTGAGTCAGGTGGCAATTGAAGAGGTAGGATCAGAGTCGGAAGGGAAGTCCAAGCAAGCAGGGAGTAAGCCGGCAGCTGCAAAACGCAGAACATCCAAGGCTCCTCTGAAGAATAAATCCAAGGTATCCGTTTCCGGGAAAACATCCAGAGAGGGTGTAGCAACGTCCAACCAACGGAAACCCAATAAAAAGCGTCGTAACCCATGGATACAAAACTAACCTAACGGATTGCAATTGATGAAAAAGTCAGGTGCTTGTTTTATTCAGTGGGAAGTCTGCTCTGTAATAGGGAGCGGGCTTCCCACTTTCCTTAGTAAACATTTTGAGTTTCACATAACGGAGATATGGTTGTTCAGGAAATAATACAAAGCATTTTATTGAGAAGTTGTTGTAAACCTTTTCATAAATGTGTTAAAATATTTGTACCCTACGAGCGTAACCTAATAAGATAGGACGAGATAGGGAACGGATATAATAGCTTTAGCTAATACAAAACTACTAAAGAAAAGAAATGAAAAAAACTATTGCATTACATTCAGCCATATGATATATTATTTAAGTCGCCGCTGAAACACAGTGTTGACACAGACAACAAAAGAGATAGTGAAACGAGTTTGATCTTTGAAAACTGAACAACGAGTGAGTAAACATTCTGCTTGCAGAATGAACGCGAAAGTTCGAAACAAGCCTTGGCTTGAATCGGCTGGAGCACAAATGAGATTTTTAATCTCGTCAGATTCAAAATGAGCTTATCGCTCTTTTCAATACTTTATTGGAGAGTTTGATCCTGGCTCAGGACGAACGCTGGCGGCATGCCTAATACATGCAAGTCGAGCGGAGTTGATAGAAAGCTTGCTTTCTTGATGCTTAGCGGCGGACGGGTGAGTAACACGTAGGCAACCTGCCCTCAAGTTTGGGACAACTACCGGAAACGGTAGCTAATACCGAATAGTTGTTTTCTTCGCCTGAAGAGAACTGGAAAGACGGAGCAATCTGTCACTTGGGGATGGGCCTGCGGCGCATTAGCTAGTTGGTGGGGTAACGGCTCACCAAGGCGACGATGCGTAGCCGACCTGAGAGGGTGATCGGCCACACTGGGACTGAGACACGGCCCAGACTCCTACGGGAGGCAGCAGTAGGGAATCTTCCGCAATGGGCGAAAGCCTGACGGAGCAATGCCGCGTGAGTGATGAAGGTTTTCGGATCGTAAAGCTCTGTTGCCAGGGAAGAACGCTTGGGAGAGTAACTGCTCTCAAGGTGACGGTACCTGAGAAGAAAGCCCCGGCTAACTACGTGCCAGCAGCCGCGGTAATACGTAGGGGGCAAGCGTTGTCCGGAATTATTGGGCGTAAAGCGCGCGCAGGCGGTCATTTAAGTCTGGTGTTTAATCCCGGGGCTCAACCCCGGATCGCACTGGAAACTGGGTGACTTGAGTGCAGAAGAGGAGAGTGGAATTCCACGTGTAGCGGTGAAATGCGTAGATATGTGGAGGAACACCAGTGGCGAAGGCGACTCTCTGGGCTGTAACTGACGCTGAGGCGCGAAAGCGTGGGGAGCAAACAGGATTAGATACCCTGGTAGTCCACGCCGTAAACGATGAGTGCTAGGTGTTAGGGGTTTCGATACCCTTGGTGCCGAAGTTAACACATTAAGCACTCCGCCTGGGGAGTACGGTCGCAAGACTGAAACTCAAAGGAATTGACGGGGACCCGCACAAGCAGTGGAGTATGTGGTTTAATTCGAAGCAACGCGAAGAACCTTACCAGGTCTTGACATCCCTCTGACCGGTACAGAGATGTACCTTTCCTTCGGGACAGAGGAGACAGGTGGTGCATGGTTGTCGTCAGCTCGTGTCGTGAGATGTTGGGTTAAGTCCCGCAACGAGCGCAACCCTTATATTTAGTTGCCAGCACTTCGGGTGGGCACTCTAGATAGACTGCCGGTGACAAACCGGAGGAAGGTGGGGATGACGTCAAATCATCATGCCCCTTATGACCTGGGCTACACACGTACTACAATGGCCGGTACAACGGGCTGCGAAATCGCGAGATGGAGCCAATCCCAACAAAGCCGGTCTCAGTTCGGATTGCAGGCTGCAACTCGCCTGCATGAAGTCGGAATTGCTAGTAATCGCGGATCAGCATGCCGCGGTGAATACGTTCCCGGGTCTTGTACACACCGCCCGTCACACCACGAGAGTTTATAACACCCGAAGTCGGTGGGGTAACCGCAAGGAGCCAGCCGCCGAAGGTGGGATAGATGATTGGGGTGAAGTCGTAACAAGGTAGCCGTATCGGAAGGTGCGGCTGGATCACCTCCTTTCTATGGAGAATCGTTTCCCGTAGCGGAAACATTCAAAAAGTCTTCAGGAAGCATGCTTCCGAAGCGAGCTTTACTTCGTAAAGCTTTCAACTCACTCGTTGCTCAGTTTTGAGAGCTCAAACTCTCAAACAGCTTGCTTTTGCATGGAGCTTGTTCTTTGAAAACTAGATATCGAAACGAAACAAATGCGAATTAGAACATTCCTTTTTAGCTGAACTTGTGTTAAAACAAGTTTCAATAAAAACGGTAGTTAAATTGCTGTTGCGATGGTATCGGGTGGGAGCGACTTTTGGCTTTGGACGCAGTCCAAAACAAGGGAAGCGAGCGGTCGAAACCGGAGCAATTTGGTTAAGCTACTAAGAGCACACGGAGGATGCCTAGGCGCTAGGAGCCGATGAAGGACGTGGCGAACAACGAAACTGCCTCGGGGAGCTGTAAGCAAGCTTTGATCCGGGGGTGTCCGAATGGGGAAACCCAGCTGGGGTAATTTCCAGTTACACCTAACTGAATACATAGGTTAGTGTGAGGCATACCAGGGGAACTGAAACATCTAAGTACCCTGAGGAAGAGAAAACAATAGTGATTCCGTCAGTAGCGGCGAGCGAACGCGGAGAAGCCCAAACCAGAGAGCTTGCTCTCTGGGGTTGTGGGACGTCTCACATGGAGTTACAAAGGAACCGGTTAAGCGAAGAGGTCTGGAAAGGCCCGCCAAAGAAGGTAAAAGCCCTGTAGTTGAAAGTCTGTTCCCTCCGAGACGGATCCCGAGTAGTGCGGGGCACGTGAAACCCCGTATGAATCCGGCAGGACCATCTGCCAAGGCTAAATACTTCCTAGCGACCGATAGTGAAGCAGTACCGTGAGGGAAAGGTGAAAAGCACCCCGGAAGGGGAGTGAAATAGAACCTGAAACCGTGTGCTTACAAAAAGTCAGAGCCCGTTTTAGGGGTGATGGCGTGCCTTTTGTAGAATGAACCGGCGAGTTACGTTCCCGTGCAAGGTTAAGGTGAAGAGCCGGAGCCGCAGCGAAAGCGAGTCTGAATAGGGCGAATGAGTACGTGGACGTAGACCCGAAACCGGGTGATCTACCCCTGTCCAGGGTGAAGGTGCGGTAACACGCACTGGAGGCCCGAACCCACGCACGTTGAAAAGTGCGGGGATGAGGTGGGGGTAGCGGAGAAATTCCAATCGAACTCGGAGATAGCTGGTTCTCCCCGAAATAGCTTTAGGGCTAGCCTCGGAAAACAGAGTCGTGGAGGTAGAGCACTGATTGGGTGCGGGGCCCGCAAGGGTTACCAAGCTCAGTCAAACTCCGAATGCCATAGACTTACTTCCGGGAGTCAGACAGTGAGTGCTAAGATCCATTGTCAAAAGGGAAACAGCCCAGACCATCAGCTAAGGTCCCCAAGTGTGTGTTAAGTGGGAAAGGATGTGGAGTTGCACAGACAACCAGGATGTTGGCTTAGAAGCAGCCACCATTGAAAGAGTGCGTAATAGCTCACTGGTCGAGTGACTCTGCGCCGAAAATGTAACGGGGCTAAACACACCACCGAAGCTATGGCTTGGATCGACTTCACTGCTTCTTTGAGGCGTGTTGTCCACAAGGACATTTTTGTCTGACAAGAGATTCTATTCTTGGATGACCAAATGCTTCCCAGGGGATAAACACAGGGCTTCGAAGCTGGAGTGAAGTCGATCCAGGGGTAGGGGAGCGTTGTATAAGGGTTGAAGGTGTACCGTAAGGAGCGCTGGACATTATACAAGTGAGAATGCCGGTATGAGTAACGAAAAGATCAGTGAGAATCTGATCCGCCGAAAGCCTAAGGGTTCCTGAGGAAGGCTCGTCCGCTCAGGGTAAGTCGGGACCTAAGGCGAGGCCGAAAGGCGTAGTCGAAGGACAACAGGTCGAAATTCCTGTACCACCGTAAGCCGTTATGAGCAATGGGGGGACGCAGTAGGGTAGTGACGCGGACTGATGGATGTCCGTCTAAGCAGTAAGGCTGATGTGTAGGCAAATCCGCACATCGTAAGGCTGAGCTGTGATGGGGAGCGAAAATTGTAGTAGCGAAGGTCATGATCTCACACTGCCAAGAAAAGCCTCTAGCCAGGTGAAGGTGCCCGTACCGCAAACCGACACAGGTAGGCGAGAAGAGTATTCTAAGGCGCGCGGAAGAACTCTCGTTAAGGAACTCGGCAAAATGACCCCGTAACTTCGGGAGAAGGGGTGCCCCGGTAGTGTGAATAGCACGAGGGGGCCGCAGTGAAAAGGCCCAAGCGACTGTTTAGCAAAAACACAGGTCTGTGCGAAGCCGTAAGGCGAAGTATACGGGCTGACGCCTGCCCGGTGCTGGAAGGTTAAGGGGAGTGGTTAGGGAGCAATCCCGAAGCTGTGAACCGAAGCCCCAGTAAACGGCGGCCGTAACTATAACGGTCCTAAGGTAGCGAAATTCCTTGTCAGGTAAATTCTGACCCGCACGAATGGCGTAACGACTTGGGCGCTGTCTCAACGAGAGATCCGGTGAAATTTTAATACCTGTGAAGATGCAGGTTACCCGCGACAAGACGGAAAGACCCCATGGAGCTTTACTGCAGCTTGATATTGAATTTGGGTACGATCTGTACAGGATAGGTGGGAGCCTTTGAAGCGTGAGCGCCAGCTTGCGTGGAGGCAACGTTGGGATACCACCCTGATCGTATCTAGGTTCTAACCTGGTACCGTAATCCGGTGCGGGGACAGTGTCAGGTGGGCAGTTTGACTGGGGCGGTCGCCTCCTAAAGAGTAACGGAGGCGCCCAAAGGTTCCCTCAGAATGGTTGGAAATCATTCGAAGAGTGCAAAGGCATAAGGGAGCTTGACTGCGAGACCTACAAGTCGAGCAGGGACGAAAGTCGGGCTTAGTGATCCGGTGGTACCGCATGGAAGGGCCATCGCTCAACGGATAAAAGCTACCCTGGGGATAACAGGCTTATCTCCCCCAAGAGTCCACATCGACGGGGAGGTTTGGCACCTCGATGTCGGCTCATCGCATCCTGGGGCTGAAGTAGGTCCCAAGGGTTGGGCTGTTCGCCCATTAAAGCGGTACGCGAGCTGGGTTCAGAACGTCGTGAGACAGTTCGGTCCCTATCTGTCGTGGGCGTAGGAAATTTGAGAGGAGCTGTCCTTAGTACGAGAGGACCGGGATGGACGTACCGCTGGTGTACCAGTTGTTCCGCCAGGAGCACCGCTGGGTAGCTATGTACGGACGGGATAAACGCTGAAAGCATCTAAGCGTGAAGCCCCCCTCAAGATGAGATTTCCCAGTATGTAAGACCCCTTGAAGACGACGAGGTAGATAGGCTGGGGGTGGAAGTGCAGCAATGCATGGAGCTGACCAGTACTAATCGGTCGAGGGCTTATCCAATAGCAAGTGATAATTCGCATGTTTCGTTTCGAATCTAGTTTTCAGAGAATGATCTCTGAGATGAAAATCGGTACATCACAGAACGTGTGTATGATTTTCAGTTCCATATCTGATTTCAAGAAGCGATGCTTCGACAAATCGCGTTTGGTGGCGATGGCGGAGGGGTTCCACACGTACCCATCCCGAACACGACCGTTAAGCCCTCTAGCGCCGATGGTACTTGGACCGCAGGGTCCTGGGAGAGTAGGACGCCGCCAAGCGAATTCTTTCATCATACATAGAAAACAGGCTCTGCATGTGGACGTTGTACGATGAATTGCATTTGCCCTGCAAATGCATATTATTCCCTGATAGCTCAGTTGGTAGAGCACTCGACTGTTAATCGAGTTGTCACAGGTTCGAGCCCTGTTCGGGGAGCCATTAAGGCCCGTTGGTCAAGGGGTTAAGACACCTCCCTTTCACGGAGGTAACAGGGGTTCGAATCCCCTACGGGTCATAGCAATACCTATTGCTTCAACAAGGGATGAAAATCCCAAAGGTTCGTCGGAGGATTACTTCGTTAGCAGCTGCTTCGCAGTCTCGAACGAAGTGAGAGTATCCCCTACGGGTCATAATATGGAGGCTTAGCTCAGCTGGGAGAGCATCTGCCTTACAAGCAGAGGGTCGGGGGTTCGATCCCCTCAGCCTCCACCATAAAACTTTTAATAACGACGCGGGGTGGAGCAGCCCGGTAGCTCGTCGGGCTCATAACCCGAAGGCCGCAGGTTCAAATCCTGCCCCCGCAATTAACTTTCCTTGAGAAAGTACTATGGAACCGTGGTGTAGTTGGCCTAACATGCCTGCCTGTCACGCAGGAGATCGCGGGTTCGAATCCCGTCGGTTCCGCCATTTTTATATTAATACCGTATGCGGAAGTGGCTCAGCGGTAGAGCATCGCCTTGCCAAGGCGAGGGTCGCGGGTTCGATTCCCGTCTTCCGCTCCAATATTTGCGCCCTTAGCTCAGCTGGATAGAGCGTTTGACTACGAATCAAAAGGCCGGGAGTTCGAATCTCTCAGGGCGCGCCATTATAACTTCAAATTTGCCGGCGTGGCGGAATGGCAGACGCGCTCGACTCAAAATCGAGTGGGAAACCGTGGAGGTTCGAGTCCTCTCGCCGGTATATATAACGGGATGTAGCTCAGCTTGGTAGAGCACCTGGTTTGGGACCAGGGGGTCGCATGTTCAAATCGTGTCATCCCGATCTCTAAAAACACTATCTAATTGTAGATAGTGTTTTTTTATATTTATCTATATAAGAATCTATAAATGCAGGTTAGGTATTAACCATGACAAGTTCTCTAACCTAACACATGTGGGTTCCTTCTTCAGACGACAAGTTAGTTGTGCATAAAGCCTCGTTCTTTAGGTCACAATAGGTTTAAAAAGTGATAGAAGGGGTTCATGTGAATACGTTTAACTTCAGTAAACAATTCAAGAGACGCTGGCGACGGTGGAAACGGACAGTATGGATGACGGCAGCTCTGCTTGCAGTTACGATATTGGCTTACAGCGGGTTGTCTATTTCATCAGCGATAGAGCGTTTGCTAACAACTAATTTTAGTGAGGCAACCAGTGTGTTGGGACCTGTTACGCAGGAAACAAGATCTGAACAAGAGATTCAGGCGTTAGTAGAGCAACTTGATTCTGATCCGGATCATTTAACAAGTGTGGTTTTGGAAACACAGTACATCTGCGGAGTGGAGACTGAGCAGTTAGGGAAGATGGCTAGACCGCAGTTGAAGATGCTGCTGGCTCAACATCCGGAATGGGATGCTACCGTTGGAACATCAGATGAGCTGCATCTGAAGCAACGTGTAGATGACCTTTCACCGCTCTGTAAACAGCAGGCGTATATCAGCATAGATGCTGTAGGGAACCTTAACTTGTACGAGGGTAAACCTGCAGAAGAGAAGGTTATACGTACTTTCTTTCAATTGGATGTTGGGACGTTGGAGAGCTCTTTGCCTGAAGGAGTACTGAAGCAATTGCAGCAGGGCATTCGTATTCAGGACAAGGATGAGTATGATAGCGTAATATCTACGTTCAGTGACTATGCCGTGGATGAAGATCACCATTTAATCCGCAATGGCGGGTAATCCAAACGTCCTCACCTACTGTATTAAGATTGTGGAGTACTGAAACGATGGTGGTAATAGAAATATCATTGGTGGTTAACGAAACCAAGCGATAGACCCAAAAATACGTGGAATGTGGTGAAGGACATCGAAGAGATGTCCTTTTTGTCGTTTATACTAAAATAGTTGAAAATACGAATAAACATGAAAAGAAGCACGAATAAAGACGAGTAATGGGTTAGACAAAGTTTTTCCTGCCGCAGGGTCTATCTTTTGTTATAATGAAATGAACGATACATATGTTCGCTTTTGTGAGGGAGAGATGGTTTTGCGTTTTTTGGGAATTGACCCGGGGATTGCGATTGTTGGTTTTGGTTTTGTGGATAAAATCGGCAGTAAGGTGGTACCCGTACAATATGGATGTATTCAGACGGAGGCTCATACCCCTGAAGAGGAACGGTTGCTTCACGTATATGAAGGTATGGTGCAATTGATTGATAAATACAAACCGGACGCAGTAGCGCTGGAGAAACTTTTTTTCAATCGAAACGTTACAACAGCGATGTCTGTCAGTCAGGCCAGAGGAGTTATGGTGCTCGCTGCCGCACAGAAGGGCTTGCCTATTGCAGAGTATACGCCAATGCAGATCAAGCAGGCCGTCGTGGGGTACGGTAAGGCGGAGAAGAAGCAAGTACAGGAGATGGTCAAAATGTTCTTGCGTCTTCAAGTTGTTCCTAAACCGGATGACGTAGCGGATGCATTGGCTGTAGCTGTGTGCCACGCACATTCTTATACATTAAATTCCAAGTTGAATGAGGTATTGCGAAAATGATTGATTTTCTAAGAGGACAGTTCATTCATGTAGAGAATGATTATATTGTGCTGGATGTACAGGGTGTTGGATATCGCGTATTCTGTCCGAATCCATTTGCGTTTGCCAAGCAAGAAGGCGAAATTATTGTGTACACTCACCATCATGTGCGTGAGGATGCAATGTTGCTGTTTGGATTTGTGACACGGGATGAGCAGCGTTTGTTCCGTAAACTGATTGAAGTATCGGGTATCGGTCCAAAAGTGGCACTGGGTATACTGGCTGGAGGTACACCAGAACATGTGGTTACGGCGATTTACCAGGAGAATCTTACGTTCTTGACCAAATTGCCAGGCATCGGCAAGAAGACTGCACAACGCATGATTCTGGATCTCAAGGATAAGCTGGATAGTTTTGGCGCGGCAACGTATGCCACAGGTTTGTTCGCTCCTCCATCGGAAGAGTCGGGAAGTGGTTCAGCCTGGGATGAGGCACGTGAAGGTCTCAAGGCACTTGGGTATACTGACAGTGAGCTTGATAAAGCATGGCTCAAATTGAAAAAGGATGTTACTACAGCGGATTCTGTTGATGTGTTGATGAAAAAGGCGCTGCAAATGCTGTTTACGGGATAATACAATTTGCATATTATAATATAGCTGTAGCCTGCAAAAAAAGGTAGGGATGAACATGGATGATCGGATTATATCCGCGAACCTGATGATGGAGGACCAGAATGTTGAGTTGAGTCTTCGTCCCCGGTATCTGAATGAATATATCGGACAGAATCAGGTGAAGGAAAATTTAAAAATATATATTGAAGCTGCCAAATTCCGTAATGAGGCATTGGATCACGTTTTGTTATATGGCCCACCTGGACTGGGTAAAACAACACTTGCCAATATTATTGCGAATGAATTGGGCGTTAATTTACGAACTACGTCAGGCCCGGCCATTGAACGCCCGGGTGATCTTGCAGCATTGTTAACCAATCTGCAGGAAGGCGATGTGTTGTTTATTGACGAGATTCATCGTTTGCATCGTACGGTTGAAGAAGTCATGTACCCCGCCATGGAAGATTCGGCATTGGATATAATGATTGGTAAAGGTCCAAGTGCTCGGTCCGTTCGGCTGGATCTGCCGCCATTCACTCTGATTGGGGCTACAACACGCGCTGGCTTGCTGTCTGCGCCACTTCGAGACCGGTTTGGTGTTATCAGTCGCTTGGAATTCTATACGGTTGATGAGCTGGCTTATATCGTCTCACGCTCTACCGAGATTTTGGGTGTGGAGATTGTGGGAGATGCTGCCGAAGAGATTGCATTGCGCTCGCGTGGGACACCGAGGATTGCGAACCGTTTGCTAAAACGAGTACGCGACTTTGCACAGGTGCGTGGTGACGGAATTATTACGCAGACATTGGCTGAAGAAGCATTGCAACGGCTCCAGATTGATCCGCGTGGCTTGGATGAGATTGATCATAAGATGCTCAAATCGATGATCAACAGCTTCCGGGGAGGCCCGGTAGGTTTGGATACCATTGCTGCTACAATCGGTGAAGAAAGCCAGACGATCGAGGATGTCTATGAACCGTATCTGCTTCAAATTGGTATGATTCAGCGTACACCAAGGGGGAGGATCGTAACAGATCTTGCCTATCATCATTTGGGTCTGCCTATTCCACCAAGGGACGGGAAATGATCGAGCCTAGTGAAAGTCCACATTTGAACGTTTACCAATTAAAGGTTCACCATAAACATTGAAATATTACGCATCTTAATCTGATATAAAGTGAAGGAAATGCATGGAGAGGAGACTGAATGTGGGAAAAGCAATACTAACGAAGAAGTGGAGTCGTCGATTGAAGGTACTGGCGGCAGCTTTTTTGACAGTGAGTTGTCTGCAAGTGCCTGCATATGCAGCAGGAAATGATGGACAGACGATCCGGGTAGCCATGTTTGCGAATCTGGGCAGTACGTATAAATCAACTACACCACTTATTACGCTTGAATCGACGGGACAATGGAGCATCCGATCGGAGAGTGGCGCAAATGTAAGCCTTCCTGCAGGGCAAGTCCGTTTCAGTGCAGATGGATTCAGAGTGAAAGTGTTGGAAACATCGGATTTCAAGGCAGCATCTGCAGCAGCAAAATCGTTGCAGGCAACCGCGGATAAGCCGTTGCTGTTTACTACCTCTTTGAATGGAAGTGCCATCTACCAGCTGTACACTGGCAACTATGCAACGGAGGCACTGGCTGGACAAGCTGTTACACGAGTACAGAAGGTAGCAGCAGCTCAATTGGCTGGTCAAAAGCCAGCTGTAACGGGAAGTAAACGCCTGTCTGTTGGAACATATGGTTCGATTCAGGAAGCAGAGGCAGCACAAGCCAGTCTTTTAGCAACGGGAGTTAGTGCTTATCCAGTCCTTCAATTAAATGGGGGAAGTCAAGCATATTCGGTATGGGTGGGTGAAGCTTCAACGGATGCGGAATTAACCGCATTGAAGAACAGTGTGGAAGCCAAAGCTCCGGGGGTAAGCCTTTCACCTGTCAACAATAGTGCTGGGCTCATCATCCGCCAGGACGCAGGATTAAGTACAGATGCACTCAAAACAGCTCCGCATTACACCATTGTAGGTACTGAATCCAAAGCATTGGTACAAGGGAATGGGAATGGTATCAAAGTAGTGGAGCGTTCCCAGCGAACGTATCGTGGAGATATGGAAATCAGCATCGTTAGCGGTGATCTGGCGTTGGTCAACGTTGTTCCACTGGAACAATACCTGTACTCTGTCGTAGGTGCAGAGGTGTATTCCTCCTGGCCTGCGGAAGCTCTGAAAGTTCAAGCTGTAGCTGCTCGGTCATACGCGCTTCAACAAGGCGATCGTTTCAAAATTGCAAATGTTGTGGATACAACGCTCAGCCAAGCCTATAACGGGATTGGTTCGGAGAATGATAAAGTAACCAGTGCAGTGGATGCAACTGCTGGAGAAGTGGTCAAAAGCGGTAGCAAAATCATCGAAGCTGTGTTCTCCTCCAATGCGGGCGGCCAAACAGCTCATCCTTCTGAGGTGTGGAACGGTGGAGCAGGTGTGTTCACCAATGTAGTTAGCTCGGGGGATACATCTGCCCAGGCAGGATTACATACGTGGTACCATGTGCTGCTCAGTTCAGGCGTTAGCGGGTACATTCGTGAGGATAACATCAAAGAATTAACGATCAAGACCAATGCGGGACTGGCCAAAGTGACGGTAACGGCTCAGAATACCAATGTACGTCCCATTCCGTTAATTCAATCCACCGTGGAACCTGTAGCCAAAATGAATCCAGGCAACGAAGCTGTTGTGTTGGCAAAAGTGGCTCAATCCAACGATTATGCTTGGGTGAGAGGACCTTTCACGTCTGCCCAGTTGGTTAAATCCCTTCAGGGTAAAACAACAGCGTCTGTTCCTGCTTCAATCTCAACCTTGGAAGTGACTAAGCGTGGACCTTCCGGAAGAGCACTTGAGGTCACTGCCAACGGACAGGCTATGACGGTGAAATATGCCGATACCTACCGCTCTGCGCTGGGTGGATTACCGAGCACTCTATTTGATATTGCAGGGACCGGAAGTTATACTGTATTAGGCGCTGACGGCAAAACAGCCAGTAAAACCGGCTCAAATGGTGCCTCTGTTTTGTCTTCTTCTGGCACAGGAACGTCATCCGGTAGTGCACTTGTAGTTATGAGTGGTGATGGTCAAGCGAGGGCAGTAACGCAGGGTCAGACTTACATGTTCATCGGTCAGGGCAATGGTCACGGATTGGGCTTGTCCCAATGGGGAGCCAAAGGCATGGCAGATGAAGGGTATGATTACCAGGCAATATTGAAACACTATTATCAAAATGCGACTATTGTTAAGGAATGAAACTAAAATGAATGTGAACTTATATGATTTTGAATTACCAGAGCAATTGATAGCACAGACGCCGTTGCTTGATCGCACGGCATCCCGGTTGCTCACCTTGAACAAAGATAGTGGTGAGATTAATCATCAAACGTTTCCTGATATTATCGATTTTCTGGAGTCTGGCGATACGTTGATTCTGAATGATACACGTGTTCTTCCAGCCCGTCTGTTCGGTACAAAAGAAGATACCGGAGCAAAAGCGGAAGTGTTATTGCTTAAAAATGTGGAAGGCGACAAGTGGGAAGCACTGGTTAAGCCGGGTAAAAAGCTGAAAGCCGGTTCGGTGATCGTATTTGGCAATGAACTGAAGGCAACCATTGAAGAAGAGGGCGAGATGGGGGCACGTACACTTACGTTTACGTATGATGGAATCTTCCAGGAGATTCTGGACCGTCTGGGTGAGATGCCGTTGCCACCTTATATTAAAGAGACATTGGATGACCGCGAACGGTATCAGACCGTGTATGCCAAGCATGAAGGATCGGCGGCTGCACCCACAGCGGGATTACATTTTACGGATGAATTGCTGGACCAGATCCGTGCCAAGGGTGTGAATGTCGCTTTCATCACGCTTCACGTAGGACTGGGGACGTTCAGACCGATGTCAGTAGACGTCGTAGAAGATCATGTCATGCATGAGGAGTATTACTCCTTGTCACAAGAAACGGCAGATCTGATCAACCAGACCAAAGAGAATGGACGCCGCGTTTTTGCAGTTGGGACAACGAGCTGCCGGACGTTGGAAACGGTGGGCAGCAAATTCGAGAATGGATTACTGCAAGCGAGCAGCGGATGGACCAGCATTTTCATCTATCCAGGTTATTCCTTCAAAGTGATTGATGGGATGCTTACGAATTTTCATCTCCCGAAATCGACGTTGGTTATGTTGGTTAGTGCACTTGCAGGCAGGGAACATATTATGCAGGCATATGAGGAAGCCATCCAAGAGCAATACCGGTTCTTCAGCTTCGGTGATGCCATGTTGATATATTGATATAACGGAATAACGATTAACTTTTAGAGGATGATTAAAACCAATGGCAGCAATTACGTATGAACATATCAAAACTTGTAAACAATCCGGTGCACGTCTGGGACGTGTACATACACCTCACGGTATTATTGAGACACCAACCTTTATGCCTGTAGGTACACAGGCGACTGTAAAAACAATGAGCCCTGAAGAGTTGAAAGAAATGGATGCTCAGATTATTTTGAGCAATACGTATCACCTGTTTCTGAGACCAGGACATGAAATCATTCGTGAAGCTGGCGGATTGCACAAGTTCATGAACTGGGATCGTCCAATTCTGACGGACAGCGGCGGATTCCAAGTCTTTTCTCTCAGCGAGATGCGCAAGATTACGGAAGAGGGCGTTAACTTCCGCTCCCACTTGAATGGAGACAAGAAGTTTCTTTCTCCTGAAGTGGCCATGGAAATCCAGAATGCACTTGGATCCGATATTATGATGGCGTTTGATGAATGCCCACCGTATCCAGCTGAATATGAATATGTCAAAAAGTCACTCGAAAGAACGAGCCGCTGGGCAGAACGTTGTCTCGAAAGTCACGCTCGTCCGCATGACCAAGGTCTGTTTGCCATTGTACAGGGAGGCATGCATGAAGATCTTCGCCGTCAGAGCGCCGCAGATTTGACTTCCATGGATTTCCCGGGGTATGCTATTGGTGGACTGAGTGTTGGAGAACCGAAACATTTGATGTATGGTGTATTGGATTATACGTTACCTTTGTTGCCGTCCAATAAACCACGTTATTTGATGGGGGTAGGTTCGCCCGATGCGTTGATTGAGGGATCTATTCGTGGAGTGGACATGTTTGATTGTGTTCTGCCTACCCGGATTGCCCGTAACGGAACAACGATGACCAGTCAAGGACGTCTGGTAGTTCGCAATGCCAAGTTTGCAACTGATTTTGGGCCATTAGATCCTGAATGTGATTGCTACACTTGTCGCAACTACTCCAGAGCTTATCTGCGTCATTTGATCAAAGCAGATGAAACATTTGGCCTGCGTTTGACAACGATCCATAATCTTCATTTCTTGCAGAATTTGATGCGTAATGTACGTAAAGCCATTATGGAAGATCGTTTGCTTGATTTCCGGGATGAATTTTTCGATCAATATGGTCTTCATGACAATGACAAAGGTTTCTGATTGAGGTTTTTGCGGAACTGATGTAACTAGCAGTAACTGTATGTATAGTCGATAAGGGGGAGTTTGAATGTTCCAAGGATTAACAGCAACAACTGCCAATGCAGGCGGGGGAATTGTATCTTTGATTGTACCTTTGGTACTCATGGTTGCGATCTTCTACTTCTTGATGATTCGTCCACAGAACAAAAAGCAAAAGCAACGGAATTCGATGCTGAGCCAATTGAAAAAGGGCGATAAAATTGTAACGATTGGTGGCCTTCACGGTACGATCGCTGAGATTACGGACGATGTGGTGGTATTGCGCGTAAACGATGTAACTAAGCTTACATTTGACCGTAATGCAATCAGCACGGCTGTAGCTCGTGATACGGCTATTGAATAGTTACTGTAACATAGAATAACGAGGGTGCGTTTGTGGCGTATTCCCTAGCAGAGAACCGGATCTCCCTGGAGACCCGGTTCTCTTTTTTGTTTTATGAGGGAAGGTCGACGTTCTTTACCAGTCAGCTATTAACGATGCGTATTAACACCGAACATGCCACCGAGAGCCGAAATGAAGAAAGCGCTAAGCAGTTGTAAACTATCCTTCCAATTAAATGAAGCATCCAGCGCGAGAAATCCAATCAACAGCACAAGGAGCCCATATACGATTCCGGTAATTCCTCCGTAGTACCATCCTTTTTCACCAGAGCGTTTGCCTGCGACAAAACCACCGACCAATAATGACAAGCCATGAACAACATAGGTATACAACGAGAGGTCCTGTTCCCGCATTCCGCTCATCCAGAGAAACAAGGAGAGAATTAATGCCCCGATAAACATCCATACAAAAGCCTGACAGAGGCCTGACAGAATCGGATTGGACACTCGAAACGAAACCAAGCGGCGGATCAATTGCATGAAGCAACCCCCTTGTACAAGTTATAAGTTAATACAGTGTATGGTCAAGCCTTCGGACTTATGAACTGTTTTCCATTAAATGAACGGATTATTTCTGCATGAGCATGGAGGCTTCAGGTCAAAATAGGGATTGCACTACAACTAACTGTTACAAACTCAGTTTCGAAGGAGGACCCCTGTTGTGAACTTCCCAGATGTCGGATCACATATCTTTCGAACCATTCTCATGTACTTTCTGGTGTACTGTGCAATAAGGGTTATGGGTAAACGTGAGATTGGTAAGCTATCCATGTTTGATCTTGTCGTGTCCATTATGCTCGCAGAGATGGCTGCCTTTGTCATTGCAGATATAGATAAACCCCTGTATCATGGCATTGTGCCCATGCTGACTCTCATCATAGTTCAGATTGGGATGGCCTATGTGGGTCTTAAAAGTCGCAGACTTCGCTTAATGATTGATGGCAAACCTACCGTATTGATTTCCAAAGGCATTCTTCATCGGGATGAGATGCGCAAGCAACGATATAATTTGGATGATCTATTACAACAACTCCGAGAACAAAATGTAGACAGTATTGGTGAGGTTGATTTCGCAATATTGGAGACCACAGGTAAGCTGACCGTTTTTCCAAAAGATCAGAATGCTTCTAATGGCAGCAGCTTTTCGGACTCTGACTCACAAGGGTCTTCCTCCAGTAAATCCAAAGCAGGGAAAAATCAAATCGACGGATTTCCAAATATCAAATATGAAGGTCTGCCATTGCCTCTGATTATGGACGGTAAAGTTCAGGATCAGAATCTGGAACTCATCCAGAAAACGAGATTTTGGCTGAAAAATCAGATTCAGCATAATGGAATTCTCGATTTCAAAGATGTATTTATATGCTCCATCGACCACAATGGCAAAGTGTATGTAAGTCCAAAAGATGATAAAAAATAATTATCATTTGCCTGACCTACGTTTGAACCATGAACCTATAAAAGGAGCACGGGACAGATCATGAAAGTCAATCATTTTGGTCCAGCCCATAACGATGAAATACACAATTAGTCCGACAAAAGGAGCGAGAAGCATTCGGACCCAAAAAGGCAATATCATGACCGTTTCTTCGTATACCAGCAGGGTTGCTGCTCCCATGATAAACATTCCTGCCCCCGTCTTGACCCAATCCATAATTTTGAAGCGGAACTGTAGCAGGCTACGTACGCTTTGGGCATGTAACAGGGTAACTACCGTAGAATTTACACAGATGGCGATAACTGCACCGAAGATGCCATATTCAGGCCGGGAAGCAAGCGTTAAAATCAACGTGATTTTGATAACAGCACCGATAAACGTATTTAGCAATGCTTTACCCGGACGGTCGAGGGCTTGCAAGGCAGCTTGAAGAGGAGCTTGAATATAAATGAACAAAGCAAAAGGAGCCATTAGCTTCAGCATGCTTCCGATCGATGCATCATTATACAGAACAAGACACATCGGTTCGGCAAGCACATACATAAACACAGAAAACGGAGCACCTGTCACAAGTGCCAAGCGTAATGCCTGATGCATTCTTTTGTGAATCAGTGCCCGATCTCCTTGAGCAGAAGCTTCAGACAGTGAAGGCACAAGTGATGTCGCGAGCGATGAGGTTAGTGCCCCCGGCAGCAACAGCAGAGGAATAATCATACCTTGTAATGCACCATATTGTGCTGTGGCGAGCCCTTTGGATATGCCTGCCAGAGCCAGACTCTGGGCAGTAACAATAGTTTCGGCCAGATAGGATAAGGAGCCAACCAATCGGCCTGCTGTAACAGGAATAGAGATTGCAAGCAAACGCCGGATTAATCCGGGCTGTGGAGTACCCGTCTCTTTCAGAACTGAAGGCATTGGATTTAAAGGCTTGGCTGCAGGTTTGGTTGTGAGATTGGACATGTTCTGTTGCTTAGCGAGCGGTAACTCTTTCTTCTGCCTGTTATACTTCCACAAGAGTACAAGCATACCGCCAAATTCCCCAACGAGTGCGCCCAGCATGGCACCAGCAGCAGCTTGGGCAATACCGTGGGGGAGGAGAAGCCAGGCAAACCAAATGACACAAACGATACGAATGATGGTTTCAACAATGGATGAAATGGCAGTAGGCATCATGTTTTGCTTACCTTGGAAATACCCTCTGTAGACAGCAGATACGGCGATAATGGCAATCATGGGGCTCATACTAACGAACGTATGGTACACCCGCTCATCTGTGAGCACGTACTTGGTAACCCAGGGTGCAAATAAGATGCACAAAAACATGAATACAACACCCAGGGTCAACGTAAAGCTTAAGCTTACTTGCAGAATTCGCTGGGGGGAATAACGATTGGCACCGGTATCAGCTTCGGCTACGAGCTTGGCTACGGCAAGCGGAATACCACCCGTAATTAATGTCACCAGTACGATAAAAAAGGGATAGCTCAATTGGTAGATGCCAACACCTTCTGCACCAATGACTCGTGGCAGCGCTATGCGCGGAATGAAACCAAGTATTCGATTAATTATGCCTGCCGCGAGCAGGATCATGGCCCCCTGGATAAATGTCTGTTTCTTCAAGACTACCCCTCTTTCCCGGTTGAAAGTACAGGCTATCAACATAAACGGGACAAAGCCGTTGTTCTTCATCCTATGCCAGTCCTTTATCTTCTCATGACAACTTGGACACGATTAACAAAAAGAACCATAATCAGCAAGAAGGAATATGATCGGGCGAAGTCGAATGATGTAATATTGATGCCGCATAAAGGCTTGGATGTACGAAGGGAGGCTCCCCGTTGGAAGAAATGAATGATGTGGAGTTGGAACAGTCAATAGAGATGCTCTGCCGTAGCAAGGCGGAGGAATTAAGGCTTGTCGGTTACGAATATGTCACCAGCAAAGATGTCTGGAATTGCGTCAGTCATAAATATGAAAAACAGGGCATTCCACCGCTTCACCAGCTGGTGAACGACATTTTGTCGCTGAAAGCAACAAGCTTTATGAACTTTATGACCGTGTCTGCATACCGGGGGTCCTCTTTCTAGACGAAAGGGATCTTTTTTGTTGAAAATTGACTGCTTTTTACGGCATCGCTATAATAGGAATATTGAGAACGAAAGGGGATCTAGGAACGGCATGAAAAGAATTATCAGTTTCATTCTGGTCGTGCTTGTCACCACAGGGGTAATGGTGGGAACAAGCCCGGAACTGCTCAAAAATATACGCTTGGGCCTTGATTTAAAGGGAGGCTACGAGATCTTATATGAAGCAGAGCCGCTCGAAGCAGGTCAACAAGTCACCAAAGCATCTTTGGTGCAAACGGCCAAAAGCCTTGAAAGCCGCGCCAATGCGCTCGGAACAAGCGAACCGGAGGTAACCACTGAAGGAAGCAACCGGATTCGATTGAAGTTGGCAGGGGTTACGGACGAGGCAGAAGTTAGAGCCAAAATGAAAGAACCGGCTGTTTTGACCTTCCGTAGTAAAGCTGAGAACGACAAGGAAGGCGAATACACCAAAATTGAGCTACGCGGAAATGAATTTGTCGAGAATGCAGCCAAAGTTGTGTTCACTCAATTGAATGAGCCTATGATTGACATTCAAGTGAAAGACAAAGCTAAATTTTCCGAGATTACCAAACGTTTGATCGGACAACCTCTTGCCATTTATTTGGACGATGAGCTACTCTCTGCTCCAACCGTTAGACAACAGTTGACAGATGGCTCGGCTCAGATTTCGGGTGCTTACACACGTGACGAAGCAAACCAGCTTCGTGACACCATTAACCTAGGTGCATTGCCACTGAAACTTACAGAGAAGTATTCACAAAGTGTTGGTGCAACACTTGGTAAGCTTTCTCTGGATCAGACCATTAAAGCGGGATTGATTGGTTCCGTTATTATTCTAGTGTTCATGATTGGGCTATATCGCATTCCTGGTATTATCGCGAGTTTTGCCTTGATTACACATACGTGGCTGGTACTTGCCATCTTCTATTTAGGGGAATTCGTGCTTACCCTTCCAGGTATTGCGGCGTTTATCCTGGGTATAGGGATGGCGGTGGATGCCAATATCATCACGTACGAACGGATTAAAGAAGAGATGCGCAGTGGTAAGTCGATCTTGTCTTCGGTTAAAGCAGGTGGTAAACATTCCTTCCGAACAATCATTGACTCCAACATCACAACCATTATTGCTGCGGCTGTTATGTTCTTCTTGGGAACAGGTGCGGTTAAAGGTTTTGCACTCGTGCTGATTTTTGATATTGTCACCAGTATTATCACGAATATTTTCTTCTCCCGCTTCCTGTTGACCCTGCTTGTACGGGGTAACGTGTTGAAGAAGCCTAAGTACTTCGGAGTGAAGGAGAGTGAAATTCGTGCGCTTTAATTGGAATTTTGATTATATTAAAGGAAGTAAAATTGCCTATACATTCTCGATCATTTTGACTGTAGTAGGGATCATCAGTTTGCTCTCACTTGGATTGAACTACGCCGTTGATTTCCGTTCAGGATCAAATGTGGATATCAGCGTATCGAAAGCCATCACAGCTGAACAAATCAATCCAATCGTGAATGAACTGGGTGTTGACACAAAGGAAGTTCAGATTACGACTGGATCTGATCGGGTTAATGTTCGATTCTCGAACGTACTGGATGAAAACCAAGAAAGCAAATTCAAGCAAGAATTTAGCAAACTGGATGAGACGGCTTCCTATGAAGTGAATACCGTTGATCCAGAGATGGCCAAAGAGCTTGAGCGTAATGCGATCTATGCGGTACTGGTTGCGAGTATCGGGATCATGATCTATGTTGCGATCCGGTTCGAATGGCGATTCGCTTTGGCAGCGGTTGTTTCCATATTCCATGATGCTTTCGTAGTTATAAGTGTATTTTCTATATTCCGTCTTGAAGTGAATCTGACCTTTATTACGGCGGTACTAACCATTGTTGGATTCTCGATCAACGATACCATCGTTATCTTTGACCGGATTCGGGAGAATCTGCGCTTCGCCAAAAAATCAACGAAAGCTGATCTGCGTGAAGTGGTCAACCGGAGTTTAGCCCAAACGATGACACGCTCGCTAAATACAACATTCACTGTATTTGTTGCTTCACTCTGTTTGTTTATTTTTGGCGGAGAGTCTATTCGTATGTTCTCTCTGGCGATGGTGATCGGAACATTCTTTGGTGCCTATTCTTCAATCTATATCGCAGCTCCATTATGGTTCACGCTCAAAAGTAAACAAGTTAACAAGCCAAAAACAGTAGCTAAAGAATCTAACTAAACATCTTAATGTGAGCCGCGTCTGCCAGGCGCGGTTTTGCAACTTTATGTACAGAATTAAGGGGGAATATTCATGACCAGAGAACATATCCCATCTGCTCAGGCTGCCATATGGAGCGGTATTGCTGGTAATATGGGACTTGCGGTGATCAAGGCGGGAGTCGGCTATATGGCAAACAGCAAATCATTGCTCGCTGACGGCTTGTATTCTGCTTCTGAAGCTGGTTCTGCCCTGGCTGGTCTCTTTCCCTCCAAGTCTGTACGCGATAAGAGCAAGGCTCGCAGGGAACGGTTTAAAGAACATTCACGTGTTGCTAGACCCGGAATCTCCGTACTATTATCTGTCCTAATCCTCATGGGTGGATTACAGCTTGCCATCTCCGCCTTGGGCAGTCTATCCGGAAGTGAACCGGAATCCCCCGGCAAGTCGGTGCTTTTGGTAGCTGTTGCAGCCCTGGCTGTGAAAGAAGCGATTTTTCAATTTCAGTATAGATATTTCCGTAAACGAAATCAGTCTCAGGCGCTATCCTATGCACAGCAACATCGCCGTGCACTCTATTGCTCGCTGACCGTGTTAATCGGAATTATAGGATCGATGGCTGGTGAAGAGACGGGCTTGAGCATGCTGCTCTACCTGGACCCCACGGCTGCATTCATTGCTTCCTGTTTTGTGCTTCATAAGGGTTACCGAATGATTGTGGACACAGTCTATGGTTCACTTGTTCAGGAACTGGAGCAGGAAGAAGCGTCAGATTTCAAAGAGACCGTACAGCGAGTACATGGCATCATTACCATTGAGCATTTGGTTGCACGTGAACAGGAACATGATGTTACGATTGAGCTGGTCATTAGTGTGAATCCCAGGATCTCGATACTGGAAGCACAGGAGATTGCAAATCGGGCCAAGACACTACTGCTAACCCGTTTTAGTCATGTGAAAGAAGTACAGATTCAAGCGATACCTTATGATCCAGGCTATCCCTATAAATCCAATCATGAACTGCCCGATCACGAAGCGACATTAATTCAGTAGTGAAGCGCGGGTCCAGTAGATCAGGAAAGGAGCGTTATCATTGCTTTATTCGCAATACCGGTGGAATACACCGAATATCGATTTGGAGGCGGCTGCGGGACTCTCGCAGGCGCTTTCCGTTTCACCTCTTGTTGGACGTTTGCTGGTGAGTCGAGGAGTGCACAATGAGAAGGAGGCTGAACGTTTTTTGCATCCTGACCTGAATCAGATGCATGATCCCTATCTGCTACTCGGCATGAATGAAGCTGTGCCACGAATCAAGCTGGCATTGGAGCGGGAAGAACATATTTTGATCTACGGGGATTATGACGCTGATGGCGTATCCAGCACATCACTCATGATCCATTTGATGCGTCATCTTGGGGCTTCATACGATATATATATCCCTCATCGCTCGAATGAAGGGTATGGATTGCACAACCATGCGTTGGATTGGGCGCATCAACAAGGCGTTTCATTAATTATTACTGTGGACACCGGAATCAGTGCTGTTGACCAGATCGCCTATGCGGCAACGCTGGGCATCGAAGTCATTGTGACAGATCATCACGAGCCGCCTGAAATTTTGCCCGAAGCCTTTACACTCATTAATCCGAAACTTCCGGGATGCCCGTATCCTTTTAAAGGTTTGGCCGGAGCGGGAGTAGCCTTGAAGCTCGCTCAGGCATTAATCGGGGAAGTGCCGGGTGAATGGATGGAGATTGCCGCCATCGGTACCGTTGCCGATCTGATGCCTTTGGAAGGGGAGAACCGGGTTATCGTCAGTTATGGAATAGAATCGATGCGTGGTTCACGTCTTCCCGGTGTAAGTGCATTGCTGGAAATCAGTGGTGTGGATCAGAGTCAGGTGACTTCGATTAATATTGCCTTTGCCATGGCTCCTCGTATTAATGCCAGTGGACGTTTGGATCATGCCGGGAGAGCGGTATCGCTTCTCACCACCGAGAATCTGGATGAAGCTCATACGCTTGCAGGCCAGCTTGATCTATTGAATCGGGAGCGGCAGCAAGTCGTAGAAGGTATATTACAAGAAGCAACGGCACAGTTGGAACAAAAGATACAGCTTCGTTCAGGATCCGTCCCAGATGTAATCGTATTGGCCGGGGAGGGCTGGAACGTCGGAGTGGTTGGTATTGTGGCTTCCAAATTGCTGGAGCGTTATTACCGACCTACACTTATCCTTGGGATCGATACAGAGAGCGGTGTTTGCAAGGGCTCTGCGCGTTCGATTGAGGGCTTGGATATCTATGAGGCGCTGACAGTCAATAAACACACCATGGATCATTACGGGGGACATCCTGCTGCAGCAGGTATGACCCTGCATCGGGATCAGCTGGAAGAACTTGAGGCTGGTTTGAATGAGTTTGCTGCATCTGTGTTGACCGAAGAGGACTTTGTACCTCAGCGTCTTGCGGATGATGAATGCAGAATCAGTGATGTTCCACTGAAAGTGATTCAGGAGATCGACAGATTGCAGCCTTTTGGGATGAGCAATCCTTCGCCACGGTTTGTATTGAGAAGTGTGACTGTGAAGGAAACCAGAACGATGGGACGAGAGAAACGCCATCTGAAACTGGTTCTGGAGCAAGATGGCCAGCAACTGGAAACCGTTGCTTTTGGCAAGGGAGCGTTAGCGGAGTTCCTTCTCCCGGGTTCCGTTATTGATGTGATGGGTGAGTTGTCCATCAATGAATGGAATGGGATGAGAAAGCCGCAACTTATGCTCCAGGACATTCATGTTCCTCAGGTCCAAGTGTTTGATATGCGCGGTCATGCCGAGCCATTGAATGCAATGAAGCATTTCTTGAGCTCCCTTGAGGTGCATCTAAGATATAAATCAGGTTCTGTTGGTGCTATAGTTCGGAAAGAAACAGATGTTCCCGAGGGAAATTCATTGTATGAACCTTGCCTTTGGGTATATGATAGAAAGGTCGGGTTATTTCCGTGTAATGCTGCTGCACAGCATTATGGACAGGAACAAGTCCGGACGTTATTTGTGTTTGATACGCCGGAAACCCCGGAACAACTTGATGCCATGCTGGCTTTGTTCAGTGGAGCTGAGAATATCATCCTTCTGCACGGATCAGGCAACCGCCGAGATCGCCTTCAGATGCCTTCCAGAGACCTCTTTAAGCGTATTTATATGCAGGTGTTGAAATGGAAAGCTGAACCCGTGGAGGAACAAGAGATTACTCCTGTACTTAGTCGTCAGTGTGGTTGTTCGCCGCGCATGATTACGATGATGTTGGATGTATTCGAAGAGTTATCCTTCATTACCCGTGATAACGGCAAAATTGCGTTTGTGGACAACCCGCCTAAGCGTGAACTAACCGCTTCACGTCATTACCAGGCGCTCGAAAATATGGCCGAGATAGAACAGGTGATGCTGGATGCAGCCACACCGCAACTGACACAATGGATGATATCCCGGATGAAGGGCGTATCTTAGATGGAAGTTTGTCTATTTATTTTAGGAGGAGATTATTTTGGATTTTAAAGATTATATTCGTGTCATTCCTGACTTTCCACAACCGGGAATCAGCTTTAAGGACATTACAACATTGTTGAAGGATGGAGAAATGTACCGCAAGGCGATCAATGAACTGAAAGTGATGGTTTCTGATCTCAAAATTGACGTCATTGCTGGACCTGAAGCACGTGGTTTCGTTGTGGGCGCCCCTCTGGCGTACGCTCTAGGAGTCGGTTTTGCTCCGATTCGTAAAAGTGGAAAACTGCCTGGAGAGACGATTGAGGTCGGTTATGATCTCGAATATGGCAAGGATACACTCGCTATGCACACAGATGCGATTGAGAAAGGACAAAATGTCCTGATCGCAGATGATCTGCTCGCAACGGGTGGAACGATTGCAACTTCCATCAACTTGATTGAACAATTGGGTGGAAAAGTTGTCGGTGCTGCATTCCTGATCGAGCTGTCTGATCTGAATGGTCGTGCTAAATTGCCTGAAATCGATGTATTTACATTGATGAACTATTAAGCTGAAATCTCCACATGTACCGCTGTGATGAAACATGAATTGCTTTTTCCGTTTCCCGGGAAATAATATACAGCATTAATGATTGTGAAAAAGCCTGTTCCTCCATCTTTTAAGGTTGGAGAGAACAGGCTTTTTTGTTGTATATACGATGGAATTAATCGGGCGTTTTTTCAGTGATAGGCTGTTTTTGCGAATCGTCATTTAACCAACCCAGTACTTCAAACAGTTTGAACAACAAGCTCATCAGGATTCCAACGATGGTTGCCAGTGCCATCCCTTTCAGATGAATACCGTAGAAGGTAACTTCTGTACCACTTAGCCCGATGACAAGTACAAGTGTAGTAAGCAGCAGATTGGTCGGTTTGGCAAAATCGACTTTCTGTTCAACCAGAATACGCAGACCGGATGCTGCGATAACACCGAACAGAAGCAAGGATACCCCACCCATAACAGGCACAGGAATGTTAGCTACAAGCGCGGAGAATGTTCCTGAGAAGGAGAGCACGATTGCAATAACCGCTGCACCACCAATGACATATGTGGAGTATACCCGAGTTAGTGCCATAACACCGATATTCTCACCATAGGTTGTATTGGGAGTAGATCCTACAAACCCGGAAAGAATGGTGGAGACCCCGTTACCAAGCAGAGAACGATGAAGCCCAGGGTCTTTCGAGAGATCTTTGCCTACAATGCTGCTCGTTACAAGCAAGTGTCCAATATGTTCTACAATAACCACGAGCGCTACAGGTAAAATGGTGAAGACAACAGACCAGTCAAATGTAGGAGTGGTTACGGTTGGCAGTGAGATGAAATCTGCGTTTCCAATAGCCTGTTTATCAACCAGACCCATAGAATAACCAAGAATATAACCGACTACGATACCGATTAGAATATGAATGATTTTGGGGAATCCTCGGAACGTTACGGCTCCAATGACAGTGATTCCGAGCGTGGCCATGGATAAAATAATGGGTTTGGCCTGAGGCACCCAGTTGGGGTTAGCAACAGGATCAGAATTAATCAATCCGGCCATTTGCGCTGCAACCGGTACAAGCTCAAGACCGATCAGAGCAACGATGGCGCCCATAACTGCTGGAGGGAAGACGACGTTAATCCATCCGGTACCCGCAAATTTAATAATGAGGGCCACGAGACAAAAAACAAGTCCTGTTATGATAAAAGCTCCAAGTGCCATGGAGTAGCCATTCTCTGGATGTTGTTTTAATACCATTGTGACAGGAGCAATAAAAGCAAAACTGGACCCAAGGTATGCGGGGATCTTTCCTTTACACATCAGTATGTACAACAATGTTCCAATTCCGTTCATCAGCAGGATCATACTTGGATCAACACCGAACAGGTTCGGTACAAGCACTGTACTACCAAACATGGCGAACAGATGCTGAAGGCTAAGCAGTGAACCTGAGCCAAGTGGCATCTTTTGATTAACCTGAATTTCGCGTTGCAATGAATTTCATCTCCTTTTCCGAAACACAAACTTTCAATAGATTACAGAGTTTCTCTTAATTAAGCAATAACATTTTTGACGTAGCAGAGTGATGGAATTTATATTTTCATGAATTTTCCTTCTATTTCAGCAAATAACGGCAATAATACATAAGAAATAAAAAATACATTCTATGCCTTGTGAGCCATAGGGAAACGGGTTGGAAGTAATACAGGTCACCAATATAAAAATTGGATAAGCGCTCTTATCCGTCAGCAGTTGACGGGAAACGGGCGAAGCGTCATAATTATAGGAAATTACTTTTACGGGGAACCTGTGTTGCAGCAATGTCACGGGTTCCATTTGGTATAGAAAGGACACGGAACAGATCAGAATGGGCATAGAGCAATTACTCGAGAAGGCCGGGGCATATATCAAAGAACCCGATCTGGTGCGCATACGAGAAGCTTACGAATTTGCTGATCAGGCCCACCATGGACAGACGCGAAAATCGGGAGAACCGTATATTCTGCATCCGCTTGCGGTTGCCGACATTGTTGTGAACATGCAGATGGACACCATCTCCATAATAGCAGCGCTTCTTCATGATGTAGTAGAGGATACTACAGTCTCACTTGAAGAGATCCGCAATCATTTCGGCAATACGTGTGCCATGCTTGTTGACGGCTTGACGAAGCTGGAACGTATTAAGTTCCGCTCCAAGGAAGAACAGCAGAACGAGAACTACCGCAAAATGTTCATCGCCATGGCGCAGGACATCCGTGTCATCGTGATTAAATTGGCTGACCGTCTGCATAATATGCGGACACTCAAGTTTCAGTCGGAAGAAAGCCAGCGCCGTATTTCATATGAGACGCTGGAAATTTTCTGTCCGATTGCGAACCGTTTGGGTATCTCTGCAATCAAATGGGAAATGGAGGACATCGCCCTCCGTTATTTGAATCCGCAGCAATATTACCGTATTGCGAACCTGATGCACAAAAAGCGTGCCGAACGTGAGCAATATATTGATACCGTTATGGATGGAATTACGAACAAGCTCGATGAGATGGGCATTCAGGCAGACCTTTCGGGCCGCCCGAAGCATATCTACAGCGTGTTCAAGAAAATGACGACCAAAAACAAACAGTTTAACGAAATTTACGATCTGCTTGCCATTCGTATTATTGTGGATAATATCAAGGATTGTTATGCTACCCTGGGAATTATACACACGTTATGGAAACCGATGCCTGGACGCTTTAAAGACTATATTGCGATGCCGAAGGCAAATATGTACCAATCGTTGCATACAACCGTAGTTGGTCCCAATGGCGAACCAACGGAGGTACAGATTCGGACATGGGATATGCACCGGACTGCTGAATTTGGTATCGCTGCTCACTGGGCATATAAGGAAGGCACAGCGGCAGGTCCGCAATTCGAAGACAAAATTACGTTCTTCCGCGAAATTCTTGAACTCCAGAATGAAGCACAGGATGCTTCAGAATTCGTTGAATCACTCAAAATGGATTTCTTCTCGGATCTGGTATTTGTATTTACACCAAAAGGAGAAGTCATCGAATTGCCGATTGGCTCTGTTCCTTTGGATTTTGCTTATCGAATCCATACGGAGGTTGGTAATCGGACCATTGGTGCCAAAGTGAACGGTCGAATTGTTCCGCTTGACTATCATCTGAAGACAGGTGATATCATTGAAATTTTGACGTCAAAACATTCTTACGGACCTAGCCAGGACTGGCTGAAAATTGCGAAATCTTCTCATGCACGAGCGAAGATCAAACAATGGTTCAAGAAGGAACGTCGTGAAGAAAACGTTGAAAAAGGTCGGGAGAGCTGCGAGCGTGAACTGAAACGCATGGGGCTTGATCCTTCTGCGTGGATGACGGATGACAAGTTGATGGAAGCTGCCAAAAAATATGCGTTTAACGATATTGATGACATGCTTGCGGCTGTTGGATTCGGTGGGATTACTGCTGCACAGATTGTAACCAAAGCAACCGAAAAACTGCGTAAAGAGCAGGAAGAGTCCAGTTTGCTGGAATTAAATTCCGAGATGCGCGAGCTGAAACCTGCACCTGAGCGTAGAAATCGACCAACCAACGGTATTCGTGTCAAAGGCATCGATAATCTGCTTGTTCGATTCGCACGATGCTGTAATCCTGTACCTGGGGATGACATTATCGGATACGTTACACGCGGACGCGGCGTTTCCGTACACCGTAGTGACTGTCCAAATATCCCGACAAGTGCAGACGGAGAAGAAGCAGCACGTGTGATTGAGGTCGAGTGGGAAGAGAATATCGAAGCGAGTTACAGTGTGGATATTGAGATTACAGGCCATGATCGGAATGGTTTGCTCAACGAGGTACTTCAGGCTGTATCCGAAAGTAAAACTAATATATCTGCCGTTACAGGACGGACAGATAAAAATAAATTAGCATTGGTGCACGTCACAATTCTGATTCGTAATACGGATCATCTGCAATCCGTTGTAGAACGGATCAAACGTGTGAAAGATGTCTATTCGGTGCATCGGATTATGCAGTAAGGAGCCTGTAAGATGAGGGTGCTTGTACAACGCTGTAAAGAGGCTCAGGTGACCGTGGGAGACGAGCTTACAGGTAAGATCGAATCCGGATTAATGCTGCTCGTGGGCATTACCCATGAGGACACCGAGAAGGATGCCCAGTATCTGGCTGACAAAGTAAGTGGGTTGCGGATATTCGAAGATGATCAGGAGAAGATGAATCTCAGCCTGCTTGATGTAGGCGGTGCTGTATTGTCTGTTTCCCAATTCACCCTGTACGGAGATTGTCGCAAAGGAAAGCGTCCGAGCTTTGCGGCTGCGGCCCGACCTGAAGCGGCAGAACTGTTATATGAAACGTTTAATCAACTACTACGGGATAAAGGTATTCAGGTTGAAACCGGTCGTTTCGGAGCGATGATGGATGTAACATTTACCAACTGGGGACCCGTGACTTTGATGCTTGAAAGTCCGGTTCGTCAGGAACCACGTGCATAATTTCATGGGGTTCAGGCCATAATGAGGGATAATTCGTTGATGACTATTTCATGATCAAAGGAGTATCCATCCAATTATGCGCCAATCTGCGAAAGAAACACGTGCACGTACAGAACCTTTGTTACTCCCTGGCAACCTGTATGAATCCTTGCATCTTGCCCGTGCGGCTGCTGAGTGTGTTGCAACGATCTGGGCACTTCAGGATTCGGACAAGGGGAAGCAGAGTCATCTTCCGCGATCTTGAATGTTTACACAGGGATATAAATGTCGATATTTGGATTGTACAGATTCTGAAAAAGTCCTGATTCCTTACCGAATCAGGACTTTTTGTCATGAGATGATTTTTTTAAGTATTCGTTCGACGACTTCGTTACAAAATGAAATTACATTGAATTGTTATAAATTGCTCTGGTGAGGGTAATAACAAAACGAGGCACAACGAAGTGCCAATGTACTGCAAGACCCGATTTTATAAAGAAAGTTCGAACACGGAAAGGAGAACATACGTTATGAGTAAAGTTGCTTTTTTATTGGCGAATGACTTTGAAGATTCGGAGATGCAGGTCCCGTATGACGAAGTAAAAAAAGCTGGACATGAAGTGGAGATTATCGGATTAAAAGCCGGTGAGACCCTTAAAGGTAAAGGAGGAAAGGCCTCCTATACCACAGATAAGGCGATCGCTGATGCATCCGCTTCAGATTATGATGCAGTCGTGATTCCTGGTGGATCATCCCCTGAGAATTTGCGAACTGATGCGCACATCCTTAAGTTTGTCACCGAGATCGATAGTGCGAAGAAACCAATCGCAGCGATCTGCCATGGTCCGCAGATTTTGGCTAGTGCCGGTCTGTTGAAAGGCCGCACGATTACATCCTATCCCCCACTTAAGGATGACATGGTAAACGCAGGAGCAGAGTTTAAGGATCATGAGGCCGTTGTGGATGGAAATTATATTACATCTCGAACGCCTGAAGATGAGCCAGCGTTTGTACGTGAACTGCTAAAGGTTATATAACTTCAGCCAGTACAACTGATATACATTGATGTATCTTAACTACGTTACATCGTGACGTTTACAAACTTCACGTTGCATTTCATTCCGAAAAAGGAGGGGTTGACATGACAAAACATATTCAGGCGTATTTTCGAACCGAAGACGAGGCAGAGGGAGCAAGAACTTCACTTCAGACGTTCCGTACAGAACATTTGGAAGTAGGTCAACTCGATAGTGCGATAGGTAGAGACACGCGTGTTATGGTACCACTGGTACCATATAATACTGCGGGTGGTGTAGGCACTAACGGAGCAATGGGTGTCGGTGCCGCTCCCGGTGTTCCAGCCAGCGAAAATGTGATCCCTGTGGTATCCAATGTAGATCGTGATGCAGAACGGGACTCTCGTGACAGAGTGAATGAGGATGGAGACATGCTGGATGCTGCGGACGTGTCTTCGGCTGATTATGATGATCTGCACTATGTTCTGTCTGCCAAAGTAAGGGATGAGGATTATGACGAGATTGTTCATAAGCTTCGTTCCAACCATGCCTATGTGGAAGAGCTGAATTAACGTGTAGATACATCTTGTCCCTTGCACTGCTTGACTACAGAGCCGAGCAATGTGCAAGGGTTTTTCAATTATAAATATATAAAAAAACAAAATATAAAGCGCTATCATTTTTGTAATATTACTGTAATATTAGTTACATAAGCCTTTAACATAGTGGGCTTATAATAACACACATGACCCCCTTTTTTTATATATCCTTTGAGCCTGCACACCGTGTGCAGGCTATTTTTTTGAGCTGGGAATGTATATGTTTTGGGCGAAGCTTACCCCTTTAATCAATTTTTGCTAGAATAGAGAAATGGGTTTGAATTTTCTAAAGCGAATTGTTCTCATAGTTGGGCTACATTGGATGGGGTATATCAAGCTTCCTGCGATTGGCTCAGGCAAACCAATCCTAAGACAGAGAGTATGATTAGTTCATTGCCAGAGTGATCGGTCATATTCCAGATGAACATATACTCGCTGAAACGGCCCCGCCCTTATATAAGGGCGGGGCAGCCGTTTCTGCTTGATCGCTGGAAATTGAAAGGTATATAGAATGCCTCGTTTGAGAAATGAAAGCTATAATGCTGTTCTCATGCGAATGGCTTAGAGACAGATTTAAGGGGGAATTAGTTTTGAGTAAGGTTGGAAGAAATGATCTATGCCCATGTGGAAGCGGGAAAAAATATAAGAAATGTTGTCTGGACAAGGAGTCCTCTACGGTAGAATCCGTACTGCGGCTGATATCAACGGAGCAGCCGGTCCGCGAAGCCTCGATTCAATCTGAGAGCAAGCTTACCTTGACCAATCTGAAAAAGATGGCGGCGAGCGAACTGAAGTGGGAGCATCCGACTCACGAACAGCTGGCCCTGCAGCTCATTGAGAACATGAGGAACGAATATGAGCGGGAGCTGATTTTGGAAGCTCTGATGTTATGGAACGGGTACTCCCGCCAGACTCGTCCTACTGTGAAGAAGACAGGCTCATTCTGTGCCGCAATTGAATATTTACTGTCCGAGGAATACGGCTTCCATGTCTCCAAGGCCGAGCTGGCAGATAAATATGAGGTGACGACAGGCACAATCTCCCGGAAGGTTAAGGAAATGTATAATTACATCGAAGAATACGGTATGGGCGGCGAAACAGACGAGCTGATGATCCTGAACAGCCCAGGTACATCAAAGGACAAAGCGCAGGCTCTGCTACATAAGACGCTGGAAGCCAGTTCTGCCAAACGCAGAATACAGCTGGCGAAAACCGCGCTGGAGATGTATCCTGACAGCTCTGATGCGTATCTTATTCTGGCTGAGGAATCGGACAATGAGCATGATGCGCGGGCTTACCTTAAGGCTGGAATCGCTGCTGGCAAACGCGAACTGGGTGAGCTGTTTTTTGAGAAGAACAAAGGGCACTTCTGGGGACTTCATGAGACTCGTCCATATATCCGGGTATGCAAAAGCTACGCCGAATCTTGCTGGTTTGGGGGAGATACCAAAGAAGCGGCGCAAATTCTGAAGCATATTCTAGAGCTTAATACGGAAGACAATACCGGGGCACGTTACCTGCTCGCTGCGGTGTATTTGTACAGTAACCAATTGGATCAGGCGGAGCAATTGCTGGAGGAGTATGGAAAAGGTGACGCCGCAGCTGCCTTTGCCTATGACAAGATCATTCTGGAGTATAAGAAAAACGGAATCACCTCCCAGCTCAAAATGCTGTACCGTGTGGCCCGGGGTGTGAACAAACATGTGCCTGATTACCTGTTGGGTTTGAAACGGCTGCCGCATAACCTCCCTGACTTTGTTGGAATGGGCGACTCCGACGAAGCGATTGCTTATGTCATTATGCATTCCCGTTTATGGGCGAGCGTTCCGGATCTGTTGAAGTGGATGCTAAAACAATAGAGGAATAAGAAACGAATAGAAGTTGGAATTCATATGATGAATCCAGCTTCTACTAGCCGTATTTTTTGTGGACTCCTCATCCTATGCTGCGTGTGAGCAAAAATTTTTTAGAGCTATCTTTTCGTGTTAACCCTTGACTTTAGCACTGCGGTTCATTACAATCAGAAAATAATACGTTGACTATAGTCAATACAAGTCGATATTTGAACTATATTACTGATTTGATGACGGGACCAAGTACTCCGTGCCCACATGACCAGAGAGGAATCCCCAGGCTGTAAGGATTCTCTTGATGAGCGGACGAATGACTTCCCCGAGAACAGACGGCGAACACAGCAGAGATGATCTGTTAACCAGTAGCCGGCCTGCGCAGGACGTGCGTTACACGTAGAGCGGAATATCTGCTTGATCAGAATGCCTTAGGCAAACCTGAATCACAGAGATCACCTGAACGGCTAAAGTGTCAGGTTTCCGGAATGTGGGTGGTACCACGGGTGAATGTATATTACACAATCTCTCGTCCCTTTGTTTGCTGTATACACAGCGACAGGGCGAGGGATTTTTTTGTTATATAAGTTGATTTAAGAGAAATACACGAAAACGGAGAGGGCAGAAAAAACCTGTAAAAGCGAAGCGTTCGCCTAAAAGCTTTCTGAAAGAAAGCTTCATCGGAAGCATATGCTATCACCGGATTTCCACATTATAAAATTAATTCAAAAAATCTGGGGATAACAGCGATTGTAAGGTTGTTCTGCCCGCGCAGTGATCACGTGTAGAATTTTTTAACTTTTAGAGAAAAATCAATGCTGGAGGGATCAAGATGGCTTTTCAAAAACCGACGGGAACGCAGGACTTACTGCCTGGAGTTGTCGAGAAATGGCAGTACGTAGAAGAAAAAGCACGAGATCTGTGTCGACGGTTTAATTACCGTGAGATTCGTACTCCGATCTTCGAACAGACTTCTTTATTTGTACGCGGTGTAGGAGAAACTACCGATATCGTTGAGAAAGAAATGTATACCTTTGATGACAAAGGCAATCGCAGCATGACTCTTCGTCCGGAGGGAACAGCGGGTGTTGTCCGTGCGTATGTAGAGAATAAAATCTACGGCGAACCGGATGTGAGCAAGCTCTATTACATCGGTCCGATGTTCCGGTACGAGCGTCCGCAGGCAGGCCGTCAGCGTCAGTTCCACCAGTTTGGTGTAGAAGCCATCGGTGCGCTGGACCCGGCTATTGATGCCGAAGTAATCGCACTGGGCTACCAATTGTGCGTGGAGCTCGGCTTGAAGGATGTTAAAGTGGAGATCAACTCCGTGGGTAACTCGACCAGTCGTGCAGAATACCGCGAGACGTTACTTGGGTTCCTCAGACCGATGAAAGACAGCTTGTGCAAGGATTGCCAGTCCCGGATGGAGCGTAATCCGCTGCGTGTACTCGACTGCAAAGTCGATCAGGACAAATTCGTTGGGGCACCGTCCATACTGGATAGCCTGGATGAAGAGTCTTTGAATCACTTTGCCAAGCTGCAAGCCTACCTGGATGATTTCGGAGTAGATTATGCTGTGAACAATCGTCTGGTACGCGGCTTGGATTATTACACGCTGACTGCTTTTGAATTAAAAGCCCAAGGGATTGGAGCAATTGATACGGTTGGCGGCGGTGGTCGATACAATGGTCTCGTTGGAGATATCGGCGGACCTGATCAGCCGGGTATTGGCTTTGGTATTGGTCTGGAGCGTATTCAACTGATTCTGGAGCACCAAAATATTGAGGTTACTACGCTGGCTCCACTGGATGTGTACTTTGTTGCTCTGGGAGAGGCTGCTGATCGTGAAGTGAACCGTCTGTTGTTCAAACTTCGTCAGTCTGGACTGTCTGGAGAGCGTGATTATCTGGGCCGGAAGATGAAAGCACAGATGAAATCAGCTGACCGTTTCAAATCCCGCTATACGGCCATCCTTGGGGATGACGAGCTGGAGCGTGGCGAGATTGCCCTCAAGGCGATGGATACAGGTGAGCAACAAACCGTGAAGCTTGATGATCTGGTAGCAGCAATTCGCGAAGGTAACTAAGACGAATTGTACATCAAGATTAAACATTCACGTAAAACAATTGATCCGGCAAAATTACTGAGGTTCACCGACGATTCCGACGAATCGAAAGTTGGTGAGCAAGAGGTAACAAGCCTTTTCGAATACATGATCTACACGTAACCGGACTGTTAAAGAGCAGGTACCAACTGCCCATACAGAACGGAAATTCACATAATGAGGAGTTTGGTTATGAAAAGAAGTCATCATTGCGGCGCATTAACACCCGCACACATCGGTGAAACAGTAACATTGAACGGTTGGGTTCAAACCCGTCGTGACTTGGGGGGCGTACTCTTCATCGACCTGCGTGATCGCAGCGGGATTGTACAAGTTGTCTTTAACCCGGCTTATTCCGGTGAAGCTCTGCAAATTGCAGATCGCGTACGTAGCGAGTATGTTATCGCTGTAACGGGTAAAGTCGTTAAACGTGATGCAGAAACAGTGAACAAAAACCTGCCTACCGGCGAAATTGAAGTTCAAATCACTGAAATCGAAGTGCTGAACGCAGCCAAAACACCTCCATTCTTCATTGAAGATGGTGTAGAAGTGGATGAATCCCTTCGTTTGAAATATCGTTACCTGGACCTGCGTCGTCCGGAAATGTTCGAAACACTGAAACTGCGTTCCAAAGCATCCAAAGTGTTCCGTGACTACCTGGATGGAGAAGAGTTCGTTGAAGTGGAAACACCAATCCTGACGAAGAGCTCCCCTGAAGGTGCGCGTGATTATCTCGTACCGAGCCGTGTGCATGAAGGTGAATTCTTCGCTTTGCCACAATCCCCACAAATCTACAAACAATTGCTGATGGTGGGTGGACTTGAGCGTTATTATCAGATCGCTCGTTGTTTCCGGGATGAGGATCTGCGTGCAGACCGTCAACCCGAATTCACGCAAGTCGACATAGAGACTTCCTTCCTGCAACAGGATGACCTGTTGCCAATGATGGAAGAACTGATGGCCAAATTGTTGCGCGAAACGAAAGGTGTCGAGCTGGAATTACCTTTCCAACGAATTACGTATGCAGATGCAATGGGTAAATACGGTTCAGACAAACCAGATCTGCGCTTCGGTATGGAACTGGTTGAAATGAACGATATCGTAGCAAACAGTGGTGTGAAAGTATTTGCTTCCGTCATCGAAAAAGGTGGAGAAGTGAAAGTGCTGAACGCTAAAGGCTGTGGCACATGGAGCCGTAAAGAGATCGATGATCTTGGACCATTTGCTGCACGTTACGGTGCGAAAGGTCTGGCTTGGATTCAAGTGAAAGACGGCGAGTTCAAAGGGCCAATCGTGAAGTTCTTCACGCCTGAAGAAATTGAAGCTGTCAAAGAACGTACAGGTGCTGAAGAGGGCGACTTGCTGCTCTTCTCTGCTGACACGAAAAAAGTGGTTGCTGACGTACTGGGCGCATTGCGTCTGAAAATCGGCCGTCAACTTGGACTGATCGATGACAGCAAATTTAAATTTGCTTGGGTTGTGGATTTCCCACTCCTCGGATATGATGAAGATGCCAAACGTTATGTGGCAGAACACCATCCGTTCACACGTCCAAAAGACGAAGATGTACATCTGTTCGACACTGATCCGGGTGCCATTCGTGCTCAAGCCTATGACCTTGTTCTCAATGGTTATGAAGTAGGTGGCGGTTCAATGCGTATCTACAAACGTGATGTTCAAGAGAAAATGTTTGCTGCCCTTGGCCTCTCACCAGAAGTAGCGAATGAGAAATTTGGTTATCTGCTGGAAGCCTTCGAATATGGAACTCCACCGCATGGTGGTATTGCCTTTGGTCTGGACCGTCTTGTGATGTTGCTGGCGGGCCGCACGAATCTGCGTGAAACGATTGCCTTCCCGAAAACGGCAAGTGCAACGGATCTGCTCATGAATGCACCTTCTGGAGTGGATGACTCTCAATTGGAACAACTTCACATCCGTGTAGCCCGTAAACCGGTAGCGGAAAAGAAATAAAGGAGGCATCGATTCTCAATGCTCCATCAATTTTCAAGAACAGAACTTGCGATCGGACCGGAAGGTCTGGACGCATTGAAGAATAGTACAGTCGCTGTGCTTGGTATTGGCGGCGTAGGTGGAATTGCTGTAGAAGCTCTTGCCCGTAGCGGCGTTGGTCGCATCATCCTGATTGATAAAGACGTAGTGGATATCACCAACATCAACCGCCAGATCCATGCGCTGACCACGACAGTGGGACAGAAGAAAGCGGATCTGATGGTGGAACGTGTGAAACTGATCAATCCGGAATGTGATGCAATTGCCCTAAATATGTTTTATACGGAAGAAACGTATGAGGAATTGTTCAAATATGAACTGGATTATGTGCTGGATGCATCCGACACAATTATCTACAAGATCCACCTCATTAAAGAGTGTCTGAAGCGTAAAATTCCGATGATTTCGAGCATGGGTGCGGCGAATAAAATGGATCCAACGAAATTCCAGGTTGCGGATATTTCGAAAACGACCATGGACCCGATTGCCCGTGTTGTGCGCACCACCCTTCGTAAAGACGGCATCAAAAAAGGTGTGAAAGTGGTCTTCTCGACTGAAAAGCCGATGAAACCGCGTGAGGACGTCACACAGAAAATCGTCCCCGAGAATGCTCCGGAAATTCGCAAGGCCAAACAGCCACCTGCGAGTAACTCATTTGTGCCTCCGGTAGCCGGACTGATTATGGTCAGTGTTGCGATTAAAGATTTGTTAGAAATTGCAGAGAACAAGCAGCAGTAACTTGCTGCCAACGGAAGAAGCGTGGATGCCAATTAGGCATCTGCGCTTTTTGGTATGATCTTACTTCGCAAGCGGAGCAGATGGGACGTCAAACGTCTATGATAGCCGAACTGCAAACCCGCAGAAATGTCAGAGTTACGTCATGTACTTCAAAGTCAAAACCGTGTATGATATTCACTGCTACGCGAAATGATGATACATACATAGACGAATTTGCGGCATATAGGTTCAACTTAACTTTTTACACGAGAACGGAGAGGACAGAAAAAGCTGGAGAAGCGAAGCGTTCGCCTAAAAGCTTTCTGAAAGAAAGCTACATCGTAAGCATATGCTATCACCGGATTTTCCCACTGGAGAAGGGAATACAAAAAAATCTGGGGATAACAGCGATCGGAAGATTATTCTGTCATCGGAGTGGCAAGTGTAAACATTCTTTAGTTGAATTTATATAGAGAGGGGAAAAGAACGAAATGAAACACGGATGGATGACCAGACGTCTTGGCATGGAGACAGGAGACCAGTGGAAAAAAGAAATTGTGGCGGGAGCCATTTCCTATTTTGCCGTGGTCTATATCGTTATGGTCAATGCTACAATTCTTTCCGATGCCGGAATGCCCTTGCAGGCAGCTATGGTTGGAACCCTGCTGACGTCCATTGCAGGCTGTTTGCTCATGGCATTTGGCGGGAAATCACCGATTATCGTTGTACCCGGAATGGGGATTAATGCATTTTTCACGTATACACTCGTACATTCCATGAAATTAACCTGGCAAGAAGCACTGGCCGTTGTAACTGTTACAGGTATACTGTTTGCCATTGTTGCGTTTACGTCACTATACAAAATGATCAGCGAAGCAATTCCGAAAAATCTGCAGCATGGCATTACGGTGGGGATTGGTTTGTTCCTCACATTTATTGGTTTGCAAAAAAGCGGAATTGTTATTGCACATCAGACTACGTTTGTCGCGATAGGGCATTTCAATGATCCAAATGTCATTACAGCCTGCGTTACGCTGGTACTTGCCTTGATTTTATTTATACGGAACGTACAAGGTGGACTTCTCATCAGTATTCTGGTCGGTACAGGTCTTGCCTATGTACTTGGAGCAGTGAACCCGGGTGAATCCGTATCAGCGATGGATGCGCTGCGTCAATACGGCGGCTTGTTTGGCGAATTATCTTTGATGAAACTGGCTGATGTCGCATTCTGGATCGCGGTATTCCTCCTACTGCTGATTGTGGTGTTCGAAAATATCGGATTAATTACCGCTCAGACACAGATGATTGGTCGTCCAGAGCGGTTCAAAGGTAGTCTGCGTGCTCTGTCCATTAGCACCGTGCTGGCAGGTGTATTCGGAAGTAGTCCTCCAGTTGCTGCAGCCGAGACTACAGCCGGAATTGCGGCAGGCGGTCGCACAGGTTTGACCCCGCTCGTTACAGCCGTGTTATTCGGGGCTACTTTCTTCTTCATCCCGCTGCTCGGTTACATTCCGGACAGTGCAATTGCACCCATTTTGATCATTATTGGTGGCCTGATGGTGCAAAGTGTGAAAGATATGGATTTTGGTGACTTTACAGAGGCGTTCCCGGCATTTTTGATCATGGTCATGATTCCATTTACATATAGCATTGTGGACGGTATGGCGTTTGGATTTATTGCCTATCCATTAGCGAAGCTGGCAGCAGGTCAAGGTAAACAGGTGCCTGTGGTCATGTATGGCATTTCCATCCTCTTTTTAGCCAATTTCGTGTTACATGGTATCTTGTAAAGCTGTGTTATACAACAAAAGGCAACGTCATGTAAGTTCATACGTATGATCTCTGGTGAGCAGATGGGAACGGGAGGAACGGGAATGGAAGAACAGCAGCAAGCAGAGCAGAAGGAACCGAAGGTAGGAAAAAAAGGATTTAAGGATTTCGTCAAGCTTATCGCTTCCACGAATCCGCCAAAACTGATCCTGATTCTGGCCCTCATTCTGACCTTGATTCAGACGACGGCCGGACTGATTGTGCCACTGATGACCAAAGGTCTGATTGATGGGCTTACCACTTCAGCACTAAACAAATCTGTTATTTTGTTATTACTTGGTGCATTTGTGATCCAGGCAATTGCCTCGGGCATTAGCATTTATATGTTAAATTACGCCGGACAACGCGTGGTCGCAACACTTCGCACCAAGCTGTGGAACAAGGTACTGTCGCTGCGAATGCCGTATTTCGATCGCAATCGGACAGGCGATACGATGAGCCGGATTACGAATGATACAAGCCAGATCATGACATTGATCGCAGATTATCTGGTTTCCTTTGTGTCGAACATCGTTGCAGTTGTAGGTGGTGTGGCGTTGCTTTTTTACTTGGATTGGGTGATGTCGCTCATTATTCTGAGTCTGGTGCCACTTACGCTGTTGATCCTGTTGCCGGTGGGTAGGAAGATGTATAAAATATCGAAAAAACAGCAGGATGAGATGGCAGGTCTTACGTCCGTACTTAGTCAGGTTATTGGCGAGATTCGCTTGGTGAAGGCCTACGGAACGGAGAAACAAGAATCAGAAGCAGGGGATTCCCGAATTCGTAAAATGTTTGCTTTTGGCTTACAGGAAGCACGTATTCTTGCTCTGATTGGTCCCTTGTTTACATTTGTCATGACGGCCGTGTTGGTCGTTATTCTGGGTGTGGGAGGAATGCGTGTAGCATCTGGCATGCTGTCACCGGGTGAACTGGTCGCCTTCATATTGCTGTTGTTCCAGGTCATTATGCCAATGGGGCAATTCACAACACTATACTCCCGTTTGCAAAAAGTCGTAGGTGCAACAGAGCGCATACAAGCTATTCTTGCTGATGAGGAAGAGCCACATCACAGCACCAAGGTAGCTCCAAAAGGAAATGAGACAATTGCATTCCATGATGTACACTTTTCCTATGTCACAGGGGAAGAAGTGCTGCACGGGATCAATCTGACGGTTCCTACACGTAAAGTAACAGCCATTGTCGGCCCAAGCGGCAGTGGTAAATCAACGCTGTTCTCCTTGATGGAGCAGTTCTATATGCCCGATTCAGGCCATATTTCATATGGGGGACAAGCAATAACGGATTATTCGCTATCCTCCTGGCGCAGCAAGATCGGGTATGTATCTCAGGAAAGTCCGCTTATGGCGGGTACGATCAAAGACAATATCACGTACGGATTGGATCGTGAGGTCACGATGGATGAGATCAGGCAAGCTGCTGAGATGGCCTATTCTGCCGACTTTATCGACAAGTTGCCACAGGGATATGACACGGAAGTGGGCGAGAGAGGAATCAAGTTGTCCGGGGGCCAACGTCAGCGGATTGCCATTGCACGAGCGCTGCTACGAAGTCCTGACATTCTGATGCTGGATGAAGCTACCTCCAGTTTGGACAGTACTTCAGAGTACGAAGTGCAGCAGGCCTTGTCCAATCTGATGGAGGGCCGAACCACGATTGTGATTGCCCACCGATTATCCACGGTGGTGGATTCCGATCAAATTGTCGTTTTGGAGCACGGACATGTTACGGGAACAGGAACTCATGCGGAGTTGGTCAGTACCCATCCGGTATACCGTGAACTGGCGCAAAAACAGTTTGTATCCCAGGATGAAGAAGGCATGGGAGCCAATAGCGGTAAAATACGAAGTGAAGAGTAACTCCTGGTTATATTGAAGAAGGATTTTCGTAATTACCTACTCAGGTAATTCAACGGAGATCCTTTTTCTTTTTCTTGAAATTCCTCATATTGACAGTAAGACCAACATACTCTATATTATAGATACCGACCGTTGGTATGTATAAGGAGGAAGTTATGGCTAGAAATAAATACCCTGAGCAGACACTGGACCTGATTCTGGCAGTCTCAACTCAAATGTTTACCGAAAAGGGATATGAAAAGACCAGTATTCAAGACATTATAGATGAATTAGGCATGTCCAAAGGTGCAATATATCATCATTTCAAGTCCAAGGAGGATATCCTTAGTGCAGTGATGGAGAAGGAGCTTGGGCGGGCAGAAGACATGTTTATGGACCTCATCCAGAACACGCATGCTCCGAATGCCAGACAGAAGCTCATCAGTATTTTGGAAAATATTATCGTTGATCCTGGCATTCAGTCTAACTCAATCGATCAGGTTCTAAGCACTCAGATCAAGAATCCACAGTTTGTGCTTGGCGGGATTAGAAAAGGCGTTCTAAAGGATGCACAAATTATTGCTGGTATCATGGAACAGGGCAAGAAAGATGGATCCATTTCAGTCGAATTTCCTTTGGAGTGTGCCGAAATATTCATGTTGCTCGTCAACATTTGGATTAACCCTCTTCTTTTTGGCAGAGATCAGGAACAGACATTGGAAAGGCTTAAGTTTTTGCAACACATGATGAAGCTATTGGGTGCGGATATCGTAAGCGAACAGCTCATTCAGCGGATTACGAATCGACATGCCAGCACGGGAGGCTATGCGGAGGCGGATTAAACATACACCTGATGGTTTGAAATGGAGAGGGAAAAGATGTTGAAAAGTAGTGAGCTTGCCATATGCAAGAGCATAGACATTGATCAATCCATTCATGATATACAGTTAAATTGGTTGTCAGGAGATATCAGAGTTCTTCCGAGTGTGGATGAACTGATTCACGTCATGCAATATGTGGATGCGTGCTTTTCCAAGCGAAGGCTGATGCAAGTTAACATACGAGGGGATAGCTTAAGCATTGTGGACGGGAGAAAAAGGAGAGGCCTCGTTGGAATAAATGTCGGTAGAACAGCATTGGAAATTCATCTACCAGCTCGGGTTTTTAATCGTATTTTGCTAAACTCCACAGGAGGACAACTCCGGTTGAATCGGCTTCTGGCCACTCGCTGTCAATGCAGGATCACCTCAGGTAGAGTAGATCTATCAGGAAGGATGGAGAAACTTGAACTGTGCGCAGTGGCATCCGTCGTGAAAGTACAACACCTTAGTGCAGATATGCTTAATCTTCAATCCAGTTCAGCCAAGATCGACATTTCGGGGGAGTTTCGGCACTTGCAAATTACCACAATCGGCAGAGGATTAAATATGGACTGTCTCAAGATGCCAGAGAGATTGCATTCCATATCCACAGGGGCAAAGGCAGTGATTTCCATTCCAGATAACGAAGGTTTCCGAATTTTACTTAAAGAAAGATCGGGAGCATTAAAAAGTGATTTTGATTTGACTCCCCTTCATGGGGACAGCAATAATCTAATACACAAAAGTGGAAAAAGTGAATTCCAAGTGGATATTCGAGGAGGAGCTTTTCATTTAAAATCCAGGAAAAGTGAGACTGACCTTATGTACTGAAAATAAAGGGGGCAGATATAATGGCTGGTTGGATCGTAGGAATTAGCTTTTCCACCATCGTACTGCTAATCGGGATATACGGCGCATTGAACAGCATGCGCAGACAGGCCAGAAACAAGTGGGCCTGGTGGTTTATTTTGTTCGGTTGTTGTGCGCTTGTCAGTGCCATCATTAATTATCAATTCAAATAAGCTTCATGCCTTACAAAGTATAACTCACAAAACGGATGTGGCTTTCAATTGCCCTATGTGATATAGTAAGTATCCTTTTGTATTGCCAGATCTAGGCGATGCAGAGCAAAACATATTCTTAGGAGGTAACTGAAACATGTCAGACAGCTTTCAAAGTGCCTATCAAGAAGAAGAGTACAGGTTAGAGCGAACGATGGAGGAAGTGGACAGTCAGTTGGAACGACTGCAAAATATTCCGGTGTATACCGGCCACGACTTCACAGAACAAGTGCTGGAAGCTGGACGCGAAGAGCGCCGCACCGCCTTGTCCAAGAGCGCGCAGCAACCCTATTTCGGACGCTTGGATTTCGAAGAACAGGGCAGTGGTGCACGGAAACCGCTGTATATTGGCAAAATCGGCGTAGACCGCGAAGAGGTGGGAGAGCATCCGCTTGTCATCGATTGGCGTGCTCCTGTCGCCAGCCTGTTTTACTCATTTACAGGAGGCGAAGCCTCCGCTACGTATGAAGCCCCGGAAGGGCTTATTGAAGGTCTGGTCTACCTGAAACGAAACGTTGTCATTCGGCAGCGGATATTGGAACGTGTGGCGGATACATATAACCGTGATAGCGACCAGCCAGCGGTATCTGATGAATTCCTCGTTTACCGTCTGGGGGAGAACAAGGACAACAAACTCCGTGACATCGTATCTACGATTCAGGCGGAGCAGGATCTGATTATTCGTGCGGCGAGAAACACTGCATTGATCATTCAGGGTGTAGCCGGATCCGGGAAAACAACGGTTGCCCTGCATCGGCTGGCCTTTTTGCTGTATCAGTACAAGGAGCAGGTATCTGCAGAGAAAATGGTTATTTTTGCACCCAACCACATGTTCCTGGATTACATCTCGGATGTGCTGCCGGAACTCGGAGTAGGGGACATCCAGCAGAGGACATTCCCGGATTGGGCGATGAACCTGCTGGGGCTGGAGATGCCTTTGGCGAATACATCGGATACATTGCACACCTGGTTCGAAACACCAGATGCGCGGCCTGAATTGAATGATGATGTACCTGGACGTTACAAAGGATCAATCCGCTTCATGGAGCTTATTCGAGAGTGGCTGTCGGGGATGGAAGCGGATTCTGTACCGGACATGGACTTCAGTCCATGGGATGGTAAGGTGCTCAGCAAGACGGAGATCGAGAACTGGTTCGGTGAGGAATACAAACATTATCCGCTGGCCAAACGCAAAGAACGGGTCATGGCGCGGGTTCACCGCTGGATTGAGATGGAACTTAAGAAACCGATGCCAGAGGCTGTCCGCAAAGAACGCAAGAAAAAAGCAGCCACCCGTGAGAAAGCCTATGCCAAAAAATGGCCTCAATACGAGCCGCTTACGTTATATAAACAGCTGTTCAAAGCGGCGAAGGGCGGCTCTGTGCCATCCTCGCTCAGCGGGCTTATTCCAAAACCAGTCATGAAACAAACGGCAGCAGAGCTGAAGGAGGATATCGTCCGTGAAGAGGATCTGCCCGCATTGGTATACATTCATACATTGGTCCATGATATCGAGGGTTCGGAGCGGTTCGATCATGTTGTGATTGATGAAGCGCAGGACTTTTCACCTTTTCATGTGGCGTTATTGGATCAGTTCGTCAAAGGGCATTCCTTTACCATACTGGGTGACTTGTCCCAAGGCATTCATGAGTATCGTGGTGTTCATGCATGGGAAGAGATGAGTTCTCTGTTTCCTGAGGAACAGAATGCATTCTTTGCATTGACCCGGAGTTATCGTTCAACGATGGAAATTATCGACTATGCCAATACGATTCTGGAACGTGGCGTCCAGAGTGGAATTACGGCGATTCCTGTTTTTCGTAGTGGTGATCCGGTGCGGACATTAGCTTATGGAGGCGAAGGGCGGACGGCGAGTCTTGAAGAGGCTTTGAAGGTGTTAACGGTCAAAGACTACCGAACCGTCTCCATCCTGACCCGTACACTGCATGAAGCAGAGGAACTTCATCGTGAACTACAGGCCGCAGGCTGGGAGCTGAACCTGATTGATGGAGGCAAAAAGCAGTACACGGGTGGACACTCCGTTTTACCTGTCTACTTGTCCAAAGGCCTGGAGTTTGATGCTGTTATTGTGGCAGATGTAGACCAGAAGCATTATCTGCCAAATGCGGGTGATGCGAAGCTGTTGTACGTTGGTTGTACACGGGCCTTGCACGAATTGTGGCTCTTCCATGATGGTGATTTGCCAGAGTACGCGGCCGCAACACATAATCCCGACGGCGAGCCTGTAACCATTCAGGGTTGGCCTGAGCTTGGGTGAATAAAGTCTGTTAAACATTTAAAGGCATGACGTTCATGGGGAAGTCCCATAAGCGCATGCCTTTTTCTGCTTTTGTGCGAGAAATGCTTAATCTTCCGCCGAAGAACGACGGGGAGTTCAAGTTATGTTACTCCACTTCTCAATCTAGATGAGCGACGGTTAACCAGGAATATACCGACACCAATGAGTAAACCTCCTGCCAATGCAAACCACTGAACGTGTTCTCCCAGCAAAATCCAACTCGATAATACACCAAAGAACGGTGCCAGAAACAGATACGAACTGGTTTGGGCTGGGTCACTATTCTGAAGCAGATAAAACCAGAGTGAGAACTGAATGATGGAGCAAAAAAGCGTTAACCAGAGCAGCGCTATAACGGAGGTGGTATTCATTAAAAAGTGGGGCTGTTCAGTCCATACGCTCAGTAGAAGAAGCGCAGCACCTCCGGCGAGCATCTGATAGGCTGTTAAGATAAAAGTATCGTAACCATCGCCCCAGCGTTTGATGAGCAATGTGGACACGGCAAAGGAGATCGCACCACCAAATCCGATCCAGGTTCCAGGACTAAAGCTCATCTGCCATCCAAAAGTTAACATAATCCCGATGAAACCGAGTATAACACCGATCCACTGACTGAAACGGTAGGTCACTCTATATAAGAGAGCACTGAGAATAATGACCAGTAGCGGATTGGTAAACGTAATAATAGCGGATTCACCGGATGTAATCCAGTTCATGCTGTAGTAGGCGCAGCCCATCACTCCTGCGGATTGGAACAGACCAATGAGGATTATTTTCAACCATGACTGCCACTCGGTAGGTAAAGGACGTTTACGCAGGAAACAGGCCATCAATCCACCAGCCAGTACATAACGTATGCCCATGAGCAGGAAAGGGGGGGCATACAACATGCCGATCTTGCCGACTGGAAAAGAAGTACCCATGATTAGCGTTGTCAAAATGATTAAGATAGTATACTTCAAAGGTTTTATGGTGCGGGTATCTGTGATCAAAGCAACTCTATTTTTCCAGTATGTCATGCTGAACACTCCTTATCATCATCCAGTCAGAGGACTGGTCAGGGATCTACATGAATTGTAGTCCGGTTTGCACATGAAGTATAATGATTGGTAATGAAGTGGATATCACTTTGAATGATGTCAGAGGAGGAACCATGGAGAGCGGGGATCTTAGAATATTTCAGTGTGTTGCACAGGAAGGGAATCTGACCAAAGCTGCTGCTAAACTGGGTTATGTTCAATCCAACGTAACGGCACGCATCAGGCATCTGGAAGCAGAAGTGGGTACAACGCTATTCATTCGTCATAACCGAGGCATGACGTTATCTCCAGCCGGAAAGATGCTGCTGACCTATGCGGATAAAATTATTGGTTTGCTGAATGATGCTTCCAAGGCACTACGGGCGACAAGTACGCCATCGGGTCCGTTGCGAATAGGGTCTACTCAGACGGCAGCAGCAGTTCGTTTACCTGAGCTTTTTGCAAAATATTATCAACAGTATCCCGAAGTGTCCTTGTCACTGGCTACGGGCAATTCGCAGATGCTTATTGATCAAGTCATTGGGTATGAATTGGAAGGGGCTTTCATTGGTTGTTCCTGTGATCATCCCGATATCGAGTCCATCGATGTATTTGATGAAGAGTTATTTGTGGTCTCGTCGGGTGTGGGACCCGAAGAAGAGTTTACCCGTAAGCCGATCCTTGTTTACAGCATGGGATGCTCCTACCGACAGATTTTAGAGGAGTGGTTGAACTCAAGTGGGGTAAATCGTCCAGTGATTATGGAGTTTGGAACGCTAGAGGCGATTATTAGTGGAGTGACGTCCGGAATGGGGATTTCTCTGTTACCAGAGATTGTGATTCGGCAGCATATAGCAAGTGGAAATCTTCGCAAACATTCGCTCCCTTCTGGCATAAGTAGAATGATGACTCGTTTTATTACTCGCAAGGATGCCTTTGTCAGCAGTGCACTTCATGCATTTATGACTATGTTACCGCGAGAGTATGATATGATAGAGAGTGGAGAACCATCAGAGGTGTAATTGTAATTAAGGCAAGGCAATCCGTTAAGGAAGTGATGAGCAATGGATTTATTCTCGTTTCAACAGGACTCAAAACCACAAGCCAGATTGCTCGCCGACCGCATGCGGCCAGAGCATCTGGATGAATATATTGGACAGGAACATATTATTGGACCTGGGAAATTGCTAAGGCGCGCCATCGAGGCTGATCAGATTTCGTCCATTTTGTTATACGGTCCTCCGGGATGCGGCAAGACAACCTTGGCACATATTATTTCGCAGCAAACGCAAGGACAGTTCGTACGTCTGAATGCAGTGGAAGCTTCCGTCAAGGATGTGCGTGAAGTCATCGAGCAGGCGCAAACGAATAAACAGCTGTATGGGACGAAAACCATTTTGTTTCTCGACGAGGTACATCGGTTTAACAGTTCACGTCAGGATGCGCTATTGCCAGCGGTAGAGAAGGGCACCATTATTTTTATCGGAGCGACAACAGAGAATCCGTTTCACTATGTCAATGGAGCCTTGATGAGTCGATCCACCCTGTTCCAGCTGGAATCACTGAACAAGGAGCATTCGCTTATTGCAATGCGCAGAGCATTGAGTGATGCGGACAAAGGTCTGGGATTCATGGAACTACAGGCGGACGATGAGGCGCTTGAGCATATTGCCACGATGGCCAACGGAGATATTCGGCGTGCGCTTAACGCGCTTGAACTGGCTGCGTTGACCACGCCACCGGAAAAGGATGGGTCCATTCATATTACGCTTGGTGTGGCAGAAGAGTCTATTCGGCGCCCCATTGTGAAGGCGGATGAATCCACCCAGTATGATGTGCTGTCTGCATTTCACAAGAGTATTCGGGGTTCTAGTGATGCGGCGTTGTTCTGGTTTCTATACGCAGTGGAGAAGCTCGGTATGGACCCGATGACCTTCATTCGGCGCTTGATTGCAGCAAGCAGTGAAGACATTGGACTTGCGAATCCGCAAGCCATGACCCAGGCCATTGGAGCACTTGATGCATATCGAAATAACGGCTGGCCTGAAGCCAAGCTGAACATTGCACAAGCGATTCTGTTCGCGGTCGAAAGTCCAAAATCCAATGCGGTGTACACCGCCATTTCCAAAGCCATGAACGCCATTGATGAGGTGAAATCGGCAGAGGTTCCGCTGCACTTGCGAGATACCCATTATTCGGGTGCTGTGAAGCTTGGGCATGAGGGCTATCAATACCCGCACAATTACCCTGGGCATTATGTGAAGCAAGAATATTTGCCAAAGCAGCTTTCACGAAGAGTATTCTATGAGGCCACGGAGCAGGGGAACGAGTCGAAGATTAGACTGAATCAACAACGTCGCAGGGATTTGTAAGATCAGACTGATCACTGAAAGAGCTTTTGTATATTGGGGCACTTATAGCTCAAGCGCGGCGTTCTATGTCGTCAGTTCAATTGTGGGGCTCCCTTGGCAGGAGTCTGGTTGACTGCATAACGAACTATTTTTAATTTTTTTGCAAAAATAAGCAGGAAAAAAGCCATCCTTCATGGTATACATGAAAGACGGCTTTTTTAATAGGGATACACGGAATTGTGTATAATCCGCATTTTAATGGACAAGCTCTATTATTGCATGGCGGGTACAGGTACTTTTTGCACCTGATCGATTGTACCCCCACCCAGACAGACCTCTCCATCGTAGAAAACAACGGCTTGTCCTGGCGTAATGGCTTTTTGCTGCTGGTCAAATTGTACATCCACACTTCCATCTTCCTGCCAGGTCAATGTAACACCTTGATCCGGCTGACGATAGCGGAATTTGGCTGTACAACGGAATGGCACATTAGGCATGTGCTCTGCACCGGCAATCCAGTTCACACCCGTTGCGGTTAGACCTGTGGAGTACAGACTTGCGTGAGCATCACCCTGAACAACTAGCAGTTGGTTCTTCTCCAGATTCTTGTCTGCAACGAACCAGGGCTCGCCATTGCCGGAACCACCAATGCCAAGACCTTGACGCTGTCCAAGTGTGTAGTACATCAGACCGTCATGACGGCCTTTGACTTCACCGGTTGCGATATCGACCATGTCTCCACCTTTGGCAGGCAGATAGTTACTCAGGAACTCTTTGAAGTTGCGTTCGCCAATGAAGCAGACACCTGTACTGTCTTTTTTCTTGGCGGTATACAAACCAGCCGCTTCTGCGATTTTGCGTACTTCCGGTTTGGGCAGATGACCAATCGGGAACATGGCTTTGGATAGCTGGTTCTGATTGAGTGCATTAAGGAAATAGGTCTGATCCTTATTGTTGTCCACACCACGCAGCAGCTTGAATGTGCCATCTTCTTCAATCAGACGAGCATAGTGCCCTGTAGCTACATAATCTGCGCCGAGATCCAGAGCTTTGTTCAGGAATTCACCAAATTTGATCTCACGATTACACATGACATCTGGATTTGGCGTACGACCCGACTTATATTCATCAAGGAAATAGGTAAATACTTTATCAAAATATTCTTTCTCGAAGTTGACAGTGTAGTAAGGAATGCCGATCTGTTCACATACGCGGCGTACATCCTCTGAATCTTCTTCAGCGGTACAGTGGCCGAACTCGTCGGTGTCATCCCAGTTTTTCATGAAAATGCCGATGACATCGTACCCTTGCTCTTTCAGCAACAAAGCGGTAACGGAAGAATCGACACCTCCGGACATGCCAACGACGACCCGTGTATTTTCAATTGTTTTGGACATCGTTATCACCATTTCTATATATAAATGTGTTTCGTTTCTTATTCTAGCATAACCGGACTCAAGATACGATACACCCGGCCAATTTTGGATAGTGTCCACCACAGACGCACATTTTGGAATATCGTCAATCTTTCTTTTCCATAAAGCATGCAGATATGTTAACATTAGCTGAGGGTTATGATCGGAATACGGAGAATTAGAAGGTTAAAGATTAGTTCTATGAATCTCTGCTGTGGACAGATCGTGAAACAAACGGTCGTAAATCACAGAGTAAAATATAAAGTTTCCAATCGTTTCTGAAAATTGAAAGAGGTGACTCCTTTGAAAATATCGACAAAAGGCCGTTACGGCCTCACAATCATGATGGAGCTTGCTGCCAGAACAGGCGAAGGCCCTACATCACTTAAAAGCATTGCCGAGCGCAACCAGCTCTCAGAGCATTACCTGGAGCAACTGATCGCTCCACTGCGTAATGCAGGACTGGTGAAGAGTATTAGAGGTGCTTACGGCGGTTATATCCTTGCAGGTGATCCTGCAACCGTAACTGCAGGCGATGTAATTCGTGTACTGGAAGGGCCAATCTCTCCAGTAGACTTCACAGAGGAAGATGATCCGGCGAAGCGTGATCTATGGTTGCGTATCCGGGACGGCATTGCGGAAGTATTGGATTCCACAACACTGAAAGACCTGATTACCTTCCAGGATCAGGACAAAAAAGACAGCTACATGTTTTACATTTGAGGTCATTCATTCGCATCACAGAAGACACACTAAAGCCCCCAACTTGGGGGCTTTAGACATGCCGATAGAGGTAGTTCAACAAGTCTGATCTTCTCGGTATTGAAAACCAGACTCTTTGAACACGCACCAATGGGTACTTTGTTCTTCAATTTCTACAGATCGCTTCAGGGAAGTAAGGACTATGTAATCAGCCGCGGATTTACAAGTTGGTCAAGTGTGAGCTTAACTGGATATCTTGTGAATCAGCGACTTTTTAAAGTTTCTATATCAGCTTCCATGCGTAACTGACGGCGATTCAAAATATCAATGCTGTGCTGATGGGTATTCAATTCGGTAGTTACTTTGCGTTCAGAGGCGGAGTGGGAAGCGTCAAGTCGTTTCGTAACGGTCAATGTTTCCAGAACAGCTTGTTGAAGAAGTGGGATGTTCTTGGTTTGTTCTTCTATGGTGTCTAATCTACTTTCCATGGTATTTAGTCTGTCTTCCATCTTTTCAAGACGTACGTCGATGCTGTCGAATCGGTTGTCCATTTGTTGAAGCTGATTCAGAATCTGCCCGAGAATGGGATCACTCATGTCGCTCTCTCCTTTTTGAAATGGATATAGAACATTATACACGAAGATGCAACAATAAAGCATTCGTTTAGATTTCCAATTTTAATAGTATGCCATGAGATAGAAATTCAACATATAACGGGGTGAAGATAAATGAAACGAATTTATTTGGATCACGCCGCATCGACACCTATGCATCCACAAGTCGCAGAAGCGATGATGAACGTCATGACAGGGCAATATGGCAACGCATCAAGTATCCATGCCTTTGGGCGTGATGCCAAACGGACTGTCAGCGGAGCAAGGGATGTCATTGCGGCGTCTTTGGACTGTTTCCCGGACGAATTGGTATTTACCGGAGGTGGCACGGAGAGCGATAATCTGGCAATATTTGGGGCAGTCTCAACAAGACAGGACAAAGGGAAACACGTCATTACGACCGCAATTGAGCACCATGCTGTTTTGCACACGTGTCAGGAATTGGAGCGGCAAGGTTATGAAGTAACCTATCTATCTGTTGATCGTCATGGACGAATAGATCTGGATGAATTGCAAGAGGCCATCCGGCCGGATACGGTGCTGATTACCATGATGTATGCCAACAATGAAGTGGGCACCATTCAGCCGATCCGTGAGGTCGGTGAGCTTGCCCGTCAGCATGATATTCTGTTCCATACCGACGCGGTTCAGGCTCTGGGCAGTCAGAATATTTCCTGTAAAGAACTGCCTGTGGATCTGATCAGTTTCTCTGCTCATAAAATCAATGGACCTCAGGGCGTGGGTGCACTGTATGTACGGCGTGGGATTGTGCTGGAAGCTAGAGCTCATGGTGGGCTGCAAGAGCGTCAGCGGCGCGCGGGTACAGAGAATATAGCTGGCATTGTCGGATTTGCCGAGGCTCTCAAAATTGCTTCGGCACATACGGAAGCGCATCGTCAGCATGATCTGGAATTACGGAAACTTCTGTTGGAACAACTCGAAATTCATGTGGGGACGGAGCACTTTCATGTGAATGGGCACCCGGAGCACACGCTGCCTAACATCCTGAATATCAGCTTTCCGGAAGTGTCCACAGAGACGATGTTAATGAATCTGGATATGGAAGGGATCGCTGTTGCAAGCGGCTCGGCCTGCACTTCCGGTTCGCTTGAGGTATCTCATGTACTCAAAGCGATGGATCTGCCTGAGACTTTTTTACACTCTGCGATTCGATTCAGCTGGGGATTGGGTAATACTACGGAAGAAATCATGATAACCGCCGAAAAAATTGGAACCATTCTTGGACGACTGCGTAATAGACCCTAAGGGGAACTTTACACATGGAACAGAAGGAGGGAAGAAGTTCCATTTCATCGGTTGGATAGAAGCGGTTTTGATGATCGGCGTCTGATTGCCACTCATCAACTTTGGGCATACCTAGCAATAGCGCCGCGCCTATTTAATGATAAGAAGATGAGGGGGACCCAGCGATGAAGCTTCAGGAAATGATCGGACTTGCCGTTTTTGATGTTGAGGACGGGAAGCAGGTCGGTAAAATCCAGGATTTCATTGTGAATGATGATTGGCAGATTGAAGGCATTGAACTTGAGAACAAAGGCCTGTTTACCAATCATGTCAAAATCGTGCAGTGGCAAGACATCGTTGCCTACGGCGAGGATGCCGTCATGATCCGTAATCAACAGGCTGTCCGCAAGACGGGAGCCGACGACATAAAATACACGTACCTCCTCGGTCGGTCTAAATTGAAGGAGATGTCCGTGCTCACCGAAGAAGGTTTGCTGCTTGGGCGTGTCTCTGATGTTTATTTTGACCAAGAGTTGGGAAATACAATAATAGGGATTGAAATTACGGACGGTTTTGTGTCCGATCTGATCGAGGGCCGCAAATGGCTGCCATGTACAAGCGATATGTCCATCGGGGAAAGTGCCATTATGGTGCCGCCGCTGAGCGAACAACGCTTGGAAAATGCCATTCATTCTGTTAATGGATAGGTGAATGAATATGAAATGTCCAAACTGTAGTTCCAAAGATATTGGGAAAATTGGTTCCCACCAGTTTTATTGCTGGGGATGCTTTATTGAATTAACGGTGAACGGTGAGAAAATGTCTGTATATCAGGTGGAAGAAGACGGTACGCTTAGCTCCCTGGATGATCTCTTTTTCGGGGACGAGCTGCCGCAAGACTTCCCTCATATTCACGCTTCTTCTTAATAAGCAGGATAACTTCCTCTATATGCGGTTTCTTGACAATGTCTGTCATGGAATGCTGTCATCCATTGTTGGCAGATGTATATAGATGCGGTTACATAATGGTTCGGGAGAGACATGGTAGATTATATGCTAATCCGGACGGCAAGATGCGCTTCCTTCTCTGATGAAGGAGGCGTTTTTTTGGTTCATGAGAAAATGTGAGGGTTGCTGCTTTCCGCTTCTGCGTTGTGTTAATAAATATTACCTTTCCTACATATACTGACTCACAGAGCCAGTCCAAAAGGAGGGATGCACGTGGAGCAATTAACTAAACACAAGCTGTTCCGTTACGCGATCTGGCTGCTGCTCGGGTTGATTATTCTGTATTTTATATGGCTGCTGCGGCCTTTACTGCTTCACATATATGCTTTCCTGAAAACAGTGCTGGCCCCATTTATCATAGCCCTTATCATATCCTATGTTCTTAATCCGATTGTCAGCATGTTGGGAGGGCGCAAGGTACCGCGTACCATTGCGGTACTACTCATATATGCCTTTTTCCTGACCTGCCTCGGTGTCATTCTGATGAATGTGATTCCGGTATTGATTGAACAGCTGGGGGAACTCAACGAGCATATGCCGGAGCTGTCCATGCGTGCACAGAGCCTGATGAACAATATGGATCACAAATTAATGCCGCCAAGTGTGCGAACAGGCATGAACAGCTGGTTTTTTCAGATGGAGGATCGACTAACTCAGGGAATTACCGTGCTCATGGACAATATCGGGGCAACCATTAATGTGTTATTCAATGTGTTTATCGTGCCATTTCTGATCTTTTATATGTTAAAAGATTTTGAGGTATTTGAGCGCACCATTGTGGCGTATCTGCCGCGTTCACGTCGTAAAGCGATTGTCTCGGTGATGAAAGAGATTGATACCGCACTGGGGAACTACATTCGGGGCCAGTTTATTGTCTGTGTCATTGTTGGCATCTTTGCCTATATTGGCTACATCGTCATTGATATGCCGTATGCCCTGCTGCTTGCAAGCATTGTAGCTGTGTTTAACATTGTGCCCTACTTGGGGCCGTTCCTTGGGGCTGCTCCTGCTGTGGTTATGGCATCAACCGTATCGTTTAAAATGGTGCTGCTCGTTGTCATTGTGAATACACTGTGCCAAGTGCTGGAGAGCAACGTTATTTCTCCTCAGGTGGTGGGGCGTACGTTGCATCTGCACCCACTGTCCATTATATTTGCACTGCTCGTCGGAGGCGAACTGGCAGGCATTGTAGGTCTGATTCTGGCGGTGCCCGTTTTTGCCGTCCTGAAGGTGATTGTGCAACATTTTTTCGCCTATTACATCAAACGAAGGACCGACTAAATAGTAGACCTAGAACATCAACTGGTCCGCGTTGACACCCGCTTGTGCTACCGATATAATGAGTGTGTATGTTTAGAACATGAAATCGATGATGAAATAAAGTACGCCGAGGGTTCCTTTCCTCAGAGAATAGACTTCTTCGGATCAGGGTGAGCCTGAACTGTTGGCTGGAAGAGTCTTGAAAGATGAAGCGGCGGAAAGCTAATTTCGGAGTGCAGGACAACCCTGCCGGGAGCGACCGTTATTTCGCATGAACGAGGAGATTGTTTGTTTGTCCGGGCAGCAAGGGATGAACAGCAATAACCAGGGTGGTACCGCGATAACATCGTCCCTGATTATTCAGGGGCGTTTTTTGTGTTTCTTTTTACAAAAACAATGTTGACCAACCGGAGCGAATACGCAACGGACTATTATAATTTAATGGGGGCATCCAGTATGAAAGCCAGTGAAATCCGGTCCAAATGGATAGAGTTTTTTGCAAGTAAAGGTCACAAAATCGAGCCGAGCGCATCGCTCGTACCTCACAACGATCCTTCTCTTTTGTGGATCAATGCAGGGATGGCACCGCTCAAACCATATTTTGATGGACGTGAGAAACCGGAGAATCCGCGTCTTGCGAACTCCCAAAAATGTATCCGTACCAATGATATTGAAAATGTTGGTAAAACGCGTCGTCACCATACGTTCTTCGAAATGCTCGGCAACTTCTCCATTGGAGACTACTTCAAGGAAGAGACCGTAACATGGGCGTGGGAGTTCCTGACCAGCAAAGAGTGGATCGGATTCGATCCGGAACGCCTGTCAGTAACGGTATATCCGGAAGATGAAGAAGCTTTCAAACTGTGGAACGAAAAAGTGGGACTGCCTGCTGAGCGTATCATTAAATTGGATGAAAACTTCTGGGATATCGGCGAAGGCCCATGTGGACCTTGTACCGAGATCTTCTATGACCGCGGCGAAGCTTATGGAAACGACATGAGTGATCCTGAAATGTATCCAGGTGGGGAAAACGAACGTTACCTGGAAGTATGGAATCTGGTATTCTCCCAGTTCAACCATAACAAGGATGGCAGTTACACGCCGCTTCCTAACAAAAATATTGATACAGGTGCAGGTTTGGAGCGTTTTGCTTCCATTCTGCAAAATGTGGATTCCAACTTCGACACAGACCTGTTCCAACCGATGATTCAAAGAACAGCCGCTCTTGCGGGTGTGAAATATAACGACAGCGTAGAGATTGATGTTGCACTGAAAGTCATTGCCGATCATATCCGTACAGTTGCTTTTGCAGTAGGTGATGGCGTTCTGCCAAGTAATGAAGGACGTGGATATGTCATCCGTCGCTTGCTTCGCCGTGCAGTTCGTTATGGAAAAGTGCTTGGACTTGACCGTCCATTCCTGTATGAACTGACAACAACCGTTGGTGAAGTGATGGGCATGTACTACCCTGAGGTAGTAGAAAAGCAAGAGTTCATTGCCAAAGTAATCAAAACCGAGGAAGAGCGTTTCCACGAAACACTCACAGATGGTCTGGCTATTCTGGCTGATATCAGCGGCAATGCCAAATCCGAAGGACGCACGGTTATTAGCGGACCTGAAGCTTTCAAGCTGTATGATACGTATGGTTTCCCGTTTGACCTGACAGAAGATTATGCCGCAGAGCATGGTCTGACTGTGGACCGTGAAGGTTTTGATGCTTCCATGCAGAAACAACGTGAACTTGGACGTGCTGGGCGTCAAGAGAATGAAAGCATGAAAGTCCAAGGTGGACCACTTGCTGACCTTGAGGTTAAAAGCGAGTTTGTTGGTTATACTGACCTGTTGACGGAAGCAAAAGTGGTAGCCATCGTAGCTGGTGACGCCCTTGTTGAATCTGTATGCGAAGGACAGACGTGTCAGGTTGTTCTGGACAAGACTCCGTTCTACGCGGAAAGTGGCGGTCAAGTGAGTGATCAGGGCTTGCTGCGAGGTGCTGGTGTAACAGCGAAAGTACAAGGTTTGTTCAAAGCTCCACTTGGACAACATGTACATCTGGTGACTGTGGAGTCTGGTGAACTGCGTGTAGGTGATGTGATTAACGCCGAAGTGGATTCAGCGAAACGTGGCGACATTATCAAAAACCATACAGCAACTCACTTGCTGCACAAGGCACTCAAAGATGTGCTCGGCACACACGTAAACCAGGCAGGATCGCTCGTAGATCCACAGCGTCTGCGGTTTGACTTCTCTCACTTCGGTAGTATCACACCGGAAGAGTTGACAGAGATTGAACGTCAGGTGAATGAGCAGATCTGGAATCGTCTGAACGTAAACATCGAGCTGAAAGCTATTGATGAAGCCAAAGAAATGGGTGCAATGGCCCTGTTTGGCGAAAAATACGGAGATATTGTACGTGTTGTTCAAATCGGAGACTACAGTTTGGAACTTTGTGGCGGCTGTCACGTAAATAATACTTCAGAGATTGGAATCTTCAAACTGGTGAGCGAGAGCGGAATCGGCTCCGGCGTTCGTCGGATCGAAGCTGTAACTGGCCGCGGCGCATATCTGTATGTGGAAAGCCAGTTGGAACTGCTCAAGCAATCAGCAGCGCTGCTCAAAGCAAATGTGGCTGATGTACCTAAACGGATTGAAGGTCTGAACCTGCAACTGAAAGAAGCAGCCAGAGAGACTGAATCCCTGCAAAGCAAGCTGAGTGCCATGGAAGCTGGTCAATTGACCGATCAAGTGGTACAAGCAGGAAATACACAATTGCTGGCAGCACGCGTAGATGCTCCGAACATGGATGCGTTGCGTACAGTGGCAGATGAGCTGAAAGTAAAATTGCCTAACGCGGTACTCGTATTGGGTGCTCCAGCGGATGGCAAAGTCAATTTTGTTGTAGCTGTACCTGCTGAACAAGTAAAACAAGGATTGCATGCAGGTAAAATCGTCAAAGAAGTCGCAGCAGTATGCGGTGGTGGCGGTGGTGGACGTCCAGATATGGCGCAAGCCGGAGGCAAGGATGCGACCAAGCTGGATGAAGCGCTGCAACTGGCGGTTTCGCTGGTTAGCCAGTAAAGGACAAGCAAAAAACACAATTGCCTTATCCTTTGTTTACTTGTGGCAGTCAGAATATGTTATTATATAAACAGAAATCAATTCGGCAGGACATGGTCCCCATGTTCATGCAGGAGCGAGGTGTCATCAATGGACTCCATGGATAAGACGGTTAAATTTAATGTGAAAGGTGACGAACAGGAAGCATCATCCAAAGAGATTCTTCTCACAGTATATGATGCATTGGTCGATAAGGAGTATAATCCGATCAACCAGATTGTTGGGTATCTGATTTCCGGAGACCCGGCATACATTCCTCGTCACAACAACGCACGTAGTCTGGTCCGTAAAAAGGAGCGCGATGAGCTGATTGAAGAGCTTGTACGTTCCTATCTGGCCAATCACCGGTAATGTACGCCGATTCCGCTGTATTGCAGCCATGCAGGCAGCGGGAAATGAACCGACAGAAGACAGCCTGAAGCTTGAGAAGGCGATGTTGAATCGACCTGAGCAGGCCCCAGGATGGGAGAGCATGGATGAAAATATTAGGTTTGGATTATGGGGACCGAAGAATCGGAGTTGCCGCGAGTGACGCCTTCGGTTGGACTGCCCAGGGATTGGAAGTGCTAGAACGCCGCCGTGATGAAGGCGAGTTCGCTCGGATTGCCGAACTTGTGCGTGAGCATGAGATTAGTGAGATCGTAGTCGGACTTCCCAAAAACATGAACGGCACCGTAGGTCCGCGCGGTGAGATATGCATTGCTTTTGCCGAACGCCTGCGGGATGAACTGAATTTACCTGTTCACCTTTGGGATGAACGGCTGACAACCATGGCAGCAGAACGTACGCTGATCGAAGCGGATGTCAGTCGAAAAAAACGCAAGCAGGTTGTGGACAAAATGGCCGCAAGCTTGATTTTGCAAAATTATTTGGATGCCAATAGTAGAAGGTGAGGGGGATCAACAATGGCTGAAGATCAACTGGGTATGGAAGAAGAAGCGGAAATTATTTACATTGCGGATGACGAGGGTAATGAAGAGGAATTCGAAGTCATCATGAAGTTTGAAGTAGACGGTTCGGAGGCCAAGTATATGATGGTTGCTCCGGTTGAACCTGAAGATGGCGAAACGGATGTATATGCATTCCGTTATGAAGAAGAGGGCGAAGATATCAAACTTTTCGTCATCCAAGATGATGCCGAGTGGGATATCGTCGAGGAGACGTTTAATACATTTCTTGCTGAAGATGAAGAGGAAGCGAACTAAATGACGGAATATAGCCGCAAAGACCTGAAATGGACAGATTCACTGCGTCTGGCATTCGGTGCTCATGTTGAGCTCGAGGAAGAGAACGGTAAATCACAACCGTATGACTTGCTGGCTGAGTTCGAAGTGAACGGTCAGCAGTACGCGGTGCTCCGCAGTTCGTTGCGACCTTATGACGAGGTTGAACTTCTGCGAGTATCACCTGGAAGTGAAGACCAGATCATGCCAGAGTTAGTTACGATCGACGATGATGATGAGTGGGAGAACATCTCGGAGCTTTATGATGAATGTACTCTCCCCATTGACGAAGATTAATCAGCTTCAAATTGAAGAAACCGGGAGGGCGGAGAAGTCCGCTCTTTTTGGTTGTGTAAAGGAGTTGTTTCTTTTTTGAAAGGGAAAGCAATAGTAGTCATACTGCTTATCATTGTAGTTCTTGGTGGAGGCGCAGGCGGTTATGTATGGAGTATGATGCGTCCCATGGAAGCTTCTGCAGAACCGGTCGTATTTGAGATTAAGAGTGGATCGGGAACATCAAAAATCGCGGATCAGCTTCAGGAAGAAGGCCTTATTCGAAGCGGGTTAACCTTTAAAGGATATTTAAAGTGGAAGAAACTAGGTTCCAATTTCATGGCGGGTACATATTCTATGAATCCTGGCGTGACGTATGATGAGATTGTAAGCAAGCTGAGTAGTGGTGAAGTTGTACCGGAGGAAATGGTGAAATTTACGATTCCGGAGGGTTATACTGTCCTGCAAATGGCGGGCAAGCTTTCTTATGAGCATGTTTTAGATCGGGATGAATTCATCAAGCTGGCCAATGATCCTTCGGCCTTCGATGTAGCTATCATCAAAGATATTCCAGTGGATGAAGAACTTCGCTACGTATTGGAAGGATATCTGTTCCCGGAGACGTATGAACTGAAAAAGGGAAGTTCAACGCATGATGTGATGCAGCGGATGCTGGAAGAATTCCAGACCAGGATTAATTCAATTCCTGATTTGGAAGCCAAGTTGCAGGAAAAGAACCTTTCCCTGCATGAACTGCTGACGATTGCGTCTCTGGTGGAGAAAGAAGTTGTGGTGGACGAGGAACGTGCTCTGGTTGCAGGTGTAATCTACAATCGGATCAATCAGGATATGAAGCTGGAGATTGATGCTACCGTGCAATATTTGCTCGACAAGCCGAAGGAGCGATTGTTTTACAAGGATCTAAAGGTGCAAAGTCCGTATAATACGTATCTGAATAAAGGTCTGCCACCAGGTCCAATTGCCAGTCCAAGTATTCCATCGATTGAAGCTGCGCTAAATCCGGAAGCTTCGGAGTATCTGTTCTACGTGACGAAAAAGGATGGCTCATCTGGACATTTGTTTGCCAAAACGTATAAGGAACATCAGCAAAATATAGCCAAAAGTAAGGCTGCGCAATAAGCGGAGGGGATTATATGAGTAAGAAACATGAACTGCTCGTTACAGCAGCGAATGTGAAAGAGGCAGAAGTGCTGTTCCAGGCTGGAGCAGATGCTCTGGTTATTGGAGACGATCGATTCGGCATGCGTCTTCCAGGTAGCTTCAGTGTGGAGGAGACAGCAGAGGTGGTTGCCATTGCGGCCAAACATCAGGCGCATGTGTATGTATCCATGACGAATCTGATGTCCAACGAGCTGTTAAAAGAATTACCTGAATATGTTCAAGCGCTTGGCAGAATCGGTATTGACGGTGTGGAATTTAATGATCCATCCGTACTGGCTACCATGAAGGAATATGCGCCACATGTGAAGCTGCACTGGAATGCGGAGATGACTTCAACGAACTATGCAACGGCCAACTATTGGGGAACCAAAGGAGCGAGTCGCGTTGTGCTTGCCCGTGAGTTGAATATGGACGAGTTGACGGAGATGGTTCCTTTTCTCAAGGTGGAAGCTCAGGTTCAGGTACATGGCATGACGAATATATATCATTCCAAGCGCAGCCTGGTGCAAAGTTATATGGCTCATCAAGGACGACCGGTTGAGGGACACCTGGGTAAAGAACGTGGATTGTTTCTGATCGAGGCTGAACGCCGGGATGAGAAGTTCCCGATCTATGAGGACATCAATGGCACACATATTATGAGTTCTGAGGATATATGTATCCTTGAAGATCTTCATCTGTTGATGGAGGCGGGTGTGCATAGTTTCAAAATTGAAGGCATGTTAAAATCACTTACCTACAATGAAGCGGTTGTACGTGCATATCGGACAGCGATTGACAGTTATGTAGCCGATGCTGATGCATATGCGTTCTCCGAAGAGTGGTTGGATGAAGTACGGAAATTACAGGACCCTGAACGTGAATTGTCGTTTGGATTTTTCTATAAAGAACAAGTGTATTAATAGACGAGGTGAACAGAATGGAAACAGTGGCGGTACAGCGGAAGTTCTCGGGTAAACGTAACCGTCTGGACAAACCGGAGCTGTTAGCTCCGGCGGGTAATCTGGAAAAACTGAAATTTGCGATCCATTATGGTGCAGATGCCGTATATATCGGTGGACAGGCCTATGGACTGCGTTCCAACGCGGATAACTTCAGCTTTGAAGAGATGCGTGAAGGTGTGGAGTTTGCCAAAAAGTATGGAGCCAAAGTGTTTGTAGCGACGAACATCTATGCACATAATGAGGATGTTGAGGGGATCGAAACATACCTGCAAAACCTCTATAATGCGGGGATCTCTGCGATCATCGTAGCTGATCCGGCTATTATTGAAGTAGCCCTTCGTGCTGTGCCAGGCCTTGAGGTACATCTGAGTACCCAACAATCCACACTCAACTGGCAAGCCGTGAAGTTCTGGAAAGATGAAGGACTCCCGCGAGTTGTTCTCGGACGTGAGACCAGCTTTAAAGAGATTGAAGAGATCAAGGCCAATGTGGATATCGAAATTGAAGCCTTTATTCATGGGGCGATGTGTTCCTCGTATTCCGGACGTTGCGTGCTCTCCAATCACTTTACGGATCGGGACTCCAACCGGGGTGGCTGTTGCCAGTCTTGCCGCTGGAAGTATGATTTGTTCGAGGATGCGAGAGAAGATACGGTGTGGGTCAGCGAAGAGGACATGCAGTTGAAGGCACCTGCGCCATTCAAACTAGGTGAGAACCAGCTTCCTCTGTTCCAGGAACAGGATAATTCCTTCTCCATGGGATCTAAGGATCTGTGCATGATTGGCCATATTCCCGAGTTGATTGATGTGGGTGTGGACAGTTTCAAGATCGAAGGACGTATGAAATCGATCCACTACGTGGCAACTGTGGTTAACGTATACCGTCAAGCCATTGACACCTATATGGCAGACCCGGAGAATTATGTTCTGAAACCTGAATGGGTTGAAGAAATGAACAAAGCGGCGAATCGCCCGCTAAATACCGGATTTTTCTATGACACACCAGACCATGAAGATCATATCTATGAACCGGAAGAAAAGGCTGTACCTTTTGACTTCGCTGGATTGGTTATGGGATATGATGCCGAAACAGGAATGGCAACCATTCAACAGCGCAATCACTTCAAACCAGGGCAAGAAATCGAATTTTTCGGTCCGGGAGGTCACTTTTTCAAACAGGTGGTCGGCGAAATACAGGATGAAGAAGGCAATGTTCTAGATGCGGCCCGTCACCCGTTGCAACTGGTTAAAATGAAGGTGGATCAGCCGGTTTCGTATTTCGATATGATGAGAAAAAAGAAGTAGGCTCAAATACCTACATTGTGCCAATATTGTATTATGATTTAACAAAATAGTGTTATGGAATTTACATTTGGGACCTCCGTTTATCGGCAGATGGGGGTCTTTTTTTTATAGAAAAATAGGAATAAAGTTGTAAAATATTTCTGGAAAGTGAAAGGGGAACGAAGAAATCTGTCGAATACTACATATTTATAGGGGAGAGAAAGAAAAATCCAACAAGTAAATTACTGGCAGGTGAATGGGATTGGTTCAAAAGAAGCAGAAAGACAGTGGGGAGCAAGTGACAAAAACTGAGCAGGTTAACCCTGAGCAGGTTCAGAAAGTGAAGAAAGAAAAAGCAGTCAAAAGCAAAACGACAGGTAATGGCAAGAGTAGGTTCAAGATTGATCGTAGCAAGCTCAAGTTGGGCTGGATCAAGACGGATTGGGTGAAGAAACAATTCAAAAACAGGGATTGGAAAAACTTTGGAGGTTCTTCTTTTCAACAGATTAAGAAGGCAAATCCGGTTAAATCCGTAGGGGTTAAACTGTTCTTGATCTTTTTTGCGGGAATTATGATTTTTGTAGTGAGTTTAGGTCTATTATCCTATTCAAAAGCCAAGGGTACGATAGAGAAGAATGCGTCTCGTGCCAATCAGGAGACGATTGATCAGACCAAACAAAAAATGGACATTATTTTGGAGAGATTTGTGGACACATCCACACAGATTTTCTTTGATCCGGAAATGCAGTCCTTGCTGCAAAAGATGTCAGATCAAAATCTGACTGCGTATGATACATTTGTGAACTCAAGTTCAATCAACAAGCAACTGTCCAATGTTGCATTTACAAATAAATCTATGGAAGCGATTTATTTGGTGCCTACGGACGATACAAAGTCCATTATGGGTACGGGCAACAACAGTTCATCCATGGGCAGCATTCGTCAGGAAGCATGGTACAGTGAGTTGATTGAGGCGGGCGGTTATCGCTGGCTTCCAACAGAGATCGAGGAAGATGGCTCAACCCCAACGTTCAAAATTGCACGTTCCATGAAAAATCTGCAAGGGACTACTCAGTCGTATGTTCTGGTAATTGAACTAAAACTGGAAGTCTTGGAGGAGCAATTGAAATCGCTTGATCTGGGGCCAGGAGCTGTTCTTCAATTGATTGCTCCGGATAATAAAGTGGTTGCATCCTCGATCTCGGATCGTACGGGACAAGATACAGACCTTGCATTTGTCAAAGAGTTGACCGAACCAGCTGGTAGTACGAATACGAAGTATCAGGTAGATGGCAAATCCACGGAAATGCTGGCTGTATACAGTACGATGGATACATCCAATTGGAAACTGGTTGGGATGATACCTACCTCTGTTTTGGTTCAGGATGCAAAAGGTATTCTGACCCTGACCTTGTGGATGGCGCTGATTGATGCGGGCATTGCAGTATTGATCGGGGTCTGGATGGTGCGTATGATCGCTCGTCCACTCGGCAAATTGAAAGACCTGATGCAGGAAGGTTCTAAAGGTAATCTTAAAGTTCGTACACCATACAGCTCCCAAGATGAAATCGGTCAGCTCTCGACCGCATTCAATCTGATGATGGAGCAGATCACAAAGCTGGTTGAACAAACGAATCGTTCTGCACAGGAAGTATTAGATACAGCCTCTGAGCTGAGCAGTGCATCCAAGAAAACGGCTGTATCTGCTTCGGAGATTGCCGTAGCCACAGAAGAGATCGCAGGCGGTGCAGGCAGTTTGGCAACGGAAGCAGAACGTGGTAATGAATTAACTGACAATATCTCTCGTCAGATGCAGAGTGTAATTGCTGCTAATGAACAGATGGGTGATTCTGCTCGTCATGTAGAGAAATCCAGTCAGACAGGAACACAACATCTGAATCAGTTGATGACCAAAACCCAGAAGACAGAAGAAATGATTGGGGCCCTGGTGAATAAGGTGGATTCGCTGAAAGAGAGTACGTCCTCTGTTCTAAAAGTGCTTGAAGTGCTGCAAAACATAACGAAACAGACGAATATTCTTTCCTTGAATGCGACGATTGAAGCAGCACGTGCTGGTGCAGCCGGACGCGGATTCATGGTGGTGGCTGATGAGGTTCGTCAGCTTGCGGCTCAATCCAGACAATCCATTGAGATGGTTGGGGAGATTACAGACAAAATCATGGCTGAAATGAATGAGACCGTGGAGGCATTATCTGCAGCCTATCCGTTATTCAAGGAACAGATGGATGCGGTTAAGGACACCAACGTCATTTTCGCTTCCGTACAGGAACAGATGGGTGCCTTTGTGGAACGGTTGGGGATGGTGACAGGTTCTATTGGAGATTTGAACAAATCTCAAGGTACGTTGTCTGAAGCGATGAGCAATGTCAGCGCTGTAGCTGAAGAATCTTCTGCAACGTCTCAAGAAGTAGCTTCCTTGAGCAGTGAACAGCAAAATATCAGTAACCAGCTGGTCAATCTGTCTGGCAAGCTGGAGAATGTGTCCACTGAACTGAAAGACACTTTGTCACGCTTTACGGTGTAACAAAAAAATAAAAGCATGTCCGTGGAATTGCGGATTCATATTGCCGAGAAGCCTGTCCCCTACATGGGACAGGTTTTCTTGTTGTTTACCGGATAATTCTAAGCCGTATCAGCAATAATATGTCAAAACGATAAAAGGTGAGATTGGGATGCATCTTCTTGCGAAACGGCGAATCTATTTCATTTGTATTTTTCTAACTCTTATCTTTGGATTGCTTATATTACGATTGGGATGGGTCCAGATCGTTCAGGTAAATCGGACTATGCCTGGATTCCACCGAACGTTACGTGAAATGTCTGTATTGCAGCGTGAACGCGGGGTGATGCTTGACCCAGGACGGGGACAATTTACGGATTACAAGGGTGAGGCTTTGACGGGTAAGCTGCAATGGGGCATGGTCCTTTATCCGCAGGCAGGACCATTAGAAAAATTACGCAAGCTAAGAGCAGTAGAAGGCTCGGAGATGAAACAGTTGGCAGCTATATTACATACCGATCTGGAACAATTGAAGAAGGAATGGAATCAGGAAAGTGTACCTCATTTCTGGACAGCAGGTGCACATCAGCCTGTTCATTTGACCGCTGCTCAGGTGGAGCGCCTACGTAGTTTGCACCTGCAAGAAGCTGGCATCTATCCGATGATGACAAGGTATCTTCCGGGGCATACAGGAATGCAGTGGATGGGTTATCTGGCTGAACAGCCTGAGTCCTCCAAAGTTCTAACTGGGCATCAGGATGAAGTAAGACATCCATTTGCCATGAAATCAGGAGCAGCTGGATTAGAGAGGACACTTGAACCCCTTTTAAGGGGAATAGGCCCTACGCTCGTATCACGCATGGTCTCGGGTGGTGGAGAGATTATCCCTGATATTCAGCCGCACGTCATTGCACCGGCCAATAGCCATTATCCTTTACGTGTAGAAACCACTGTGGATGCCCGGTTGCAGCGTGGGCTGGAGCAGTTGACGGAAGAATCCGGATTACAAGAAGGGGCCGTGGTTGTGTTAGATGCCACTAACGCAGATGTTCGCACCATGATCTCCCGCCCTTTCTATCAGCCGCAACATGTGGACCCCAAGCAATCGGCCTGGGGGAATCGTGCAGTACAGGGAGCCGTGCCGGGTTCCATTTTCAAAATTGTCACTGCCGCTGCCGCTTTGGAGTATCACGCAGTTTCTAACAGAGAAAAATTCCATTGTGGTGGTGAGTACGGAAGATATGGGCTGTCTTGCTGGAAGGAGCATGGACATGGAGACCTGAATCTGGAGCAAGGATTCGCTGAGTCTTGCAACACCGTATTCGCGGAAACGGCGCGCAGGCTTAGTATGGAGCAACTGGAGAACACAGCTGATCGTCTGGGACTCACGCGTCCGATTGGCTGGGAGGGGAAGCAGGTGGCAGGAATGCCCGTGTTACGACACTTTGATCATGAGGATCACGGGCGTGTGAGAACAGAGGCTGTTTCTTCTGGTGATGAAGGTGCGAAAATACAGACAGCTATCGGTCAGCGAGATGTCTTGGTTACACCGCTGCAAGCCGCCAATTTGATCGTGACACTTTTGCATGACGGAAAGGTTAGTGCCCCACGTCTCGTAGAGCGCATCCGGTATGCGGATGGTGGCGTCATGCTGGAGATGCCCTTGCACGATGCCCCTTCAGCAGCAGGACAGATTGCTCCCGCAACAGCGCATAAATTGTTATCCTGGATGAATAAGGTAGTTCGTGAGGGAACAGGAAAATCCCTGCAGCGTGCGCAGTGGCATGTTGCAGGGAAATCAGGCACAGCTCAGGTACAGAAACATGGGGAGAAGCGTAACAATCAATGGTTCATTGGTTATGGACCGATAGAACAACCCAAGTACGCCGTAGCTGTTCTTGTCCAAAATGTCTCACCCGACAGCCATCACCAGGCGACGGCTCTCTTTAGGAAGGTGATGGACTATTTGGCTGGGTCTTCGTGATCCTTCGCAGGAACAGGTGTATGAATTACAGACTCGGCAGAACTTGCTGAGGCCGTGTTAATCGGTGGGTCCATGACCAACGGAGAGGATTCAAATTCATCTTTTGGCAGGTGAATCCACTTTTGCAGGTACCCTTGTTGTAACAGTTCTTTCAGAAGGATCAGAAGCACTGGAGATAACACTACACCTGCCAGGCCAAAGATCGAAAGGGAGATCAGCATAAACGAAAGCATCAAGTACGCCGAAGATACACCAATCGAGTTACCCGATATTTTTGGTTCCAGCAATTGTCGTGTCAGCATTGTCACTGCAAGAATCACAATCAGGCCGATGGCCAGGCTACTATTGCCTACAATGAACAAGTAGACGACCCATGGAATGAATATAACAGGAACGCCAAGCAATGGTACCAGATCAAAAACCGCACAGATCGCTGCAATTGTAAAGGCGTTAGAGGTTCCCAAAATCAACAAACCTGCATAAATCAATACAAAGGTAATGAGCATCATGATCATCTGTGCCTTCAGATACGAGCGGATCGTCTTGAACACGTGATTACGCATGAATTCAATAGCTAACTTTAATGTTTTTGGCGTTTTCGCACGGGCGAACTTGCGCCAGGATTCGATCTCGATACTGAGGAAAAATGCCAGAATAATCGCAATTCCGAAGTTCGTAATAAATGAAGAGAATGAACTGAGGAAACCTACAACGAATTGCGCTCCGCTCGTTACCCATTTGGACAGGAAGCCGGTCAGTGTTGCAAAATAATCATTCGCTTTATCCATAATCCCATCAGGGAGAGCGTCTGACTTGTCCTGAATGAATAACACCAGATTGGTAAACTCACGCTGTATCATTTCAATGTAACCCGGGAAATTATCTTGAAGATTGGAAATTTGTGAAATGATAATCAAGCCTACCCCAAAAAAGGCAGCGACAATCAAAGCAAGAAACAACAAGACGGAGATGGCGGCTCCAAGTGTCTTGGGCAATCCTTTACGATGTAAAAATTTGGCCAGCGGTTCTATCATCCAATACACAATGAATGATAGAAAGACCGGTGCAGCCACTTGGTATAATTGACTGAAACCGTACATGATCACATACACGGTTAATACGAGCAACGCGATGTCAAAGACAGTTCGTCCGTATTTTTTATAAAGCGGTAGCATGGACATGGCTCCTTTGATGACAATAATTAGATTGTATTTATTGTACACGATAGCTATCTTTTTGGGAAAACAGGATTTAAGAAAAGTATGAACTATGATAAAATTAAAGGCGGTTTATTTTAGATAGTGCCATAGTGCACCGTAATTCAGCATGAAGTGGGGAGCTTGCATCATGACAACGATACTTCATAGTATTTTACTGTGGTTATTGTATCTTTCATCTTTTTACGCCTTTATTCCAAGTTTGATTAGCAGGCTTTTCGGTTTTCGTGTATTCAGAAGGGGAAAAAGTGATACACAATTTGCATTAACGTTTGACGATGGGCCAGATCCACATTATACGCCGAGACTGCTCGATCTGCTTCGTCAGCATCAAGCCAAAGCAACATTTTTTGTTGTTGGAGAACATGCTGCGAGTCATCCTGAACTCATTCAGCGCATACATGACGAAGGTCATCTAATTGGCATTCATAATTATATTCACAAGACGAACTGGCTCATGCGGCCACGTACTGTTCGTGACCAGATTCAGCGAACAGGTCAGATTATCCATGAAGTAACCGGCCTGAAGACTTGTTATTATCGTCCACCGTGGGGGATTATGAATCTGTTTGATTTTTTCAGCAAGAAAGAACGAAAGATTGTTCTGTGGTCCTCCATGTTTGAAGACTGGAGAAGCCGAGTAGGTGCCCAGAGATTGACCGAACGGATGCTGAAGGAACTGAGAGGTGGAGAGGTCATGCTGCTGCATGATCGAGGAACGACCCTTGGTGCTGATGCACACGCGCCGGAGCAGATGCTTCAGGCGCTGGAAGTCGTATTACAGGAAGCTGAACGGTTAGGCCTGCAAAGCGTACGCGTTGATACGTTGATGGGAGGTGTTACAGTGAGCGAATCTCGGAAGAAGAATCAACCACATCATACGTTGAAGTTATGGAAGCGAATCGTTGTTGCCTTATGGCTGGGCTGGGAGAAGTTGTTTCACTGGGTATATCATCTGCGGACGGCTTCGCCAGAAGATCCCATGTTACACTTTCGATCTCGTGTATACCACGGAGCACGAATGGAGATGAGCGATGGCCATGTCATCCAAAACGGAGATCCGGTCATTGAACTGCATTTTGACAATCAGAAGTTGTTCGAACTTGGGGTGACTTCGCGTTCCAGTATGCATTTGGCTATTCGCATGATTCGGACGATGGAACAGCAATTGCCGGATTTGGCACGCATGGTGGCACTCGAACCTGAGTTACGCTCCGCCAAAGCCATATACGGTGTGAGTATGATTAACAGAGGTCCGGAAAAATTCGGATTTACCATACAAGAATTGCCCCCTGGACCGTTCAGTGCTGCATCCAAAGTATACCTGAAACTGCTCTTAAGTGTGATTCATCCCGCTGGAACCAAACGTCTGAAACAGCGTGCAGAACAATTGGTACCCAAGATGATTGCCATGCCGCTGGATCTACTGTTGGAACGTTACGGTCAAAATAAAACGCAGGTCGCAGCAACGGTAGAGGAATCCAGAGATGAGTCGTTGTTAATCGACCAAGAGATACTGCCAGAGCGGAACTAAACGGTCTAATCACATCATATAGCAAACGAAAAGGGTTGCCCTTCGCCGGATTTGGCAGAAGAGCAACCCTTAATTTATTAGTGACTTAGATACTCAGTACGCCACCGTTGCTTGCATTGGTAACCAGTTTGGAATAGCGAGCCAGGTAACCGGTTTTTACTTTCGGTTCAAAGCCTTTCCAACCTGCGCGACGACGTTCAAACTCTTCGTCACTGATGTGCAATTCGATGATACGGTTGTTCAGATCCAGCTCGATGATGTCTCCTTCTTCAACAAAGGCGATTGGACCACCTTCAGCTGCTTCCGGAGAGATATGTCCGATACTGATTCCGCGGGATGCGCCAGAGAAGCGTCCATCGGTGATCAGACCAACTTTGGCACCGAGCCCCATACCTACGATCTGGGAAGTAGGAGCCAGCATCTCAGGCATACCTGGTCCGCCTTTTGGTCCTTCATAACGGATAACAACAACATGTCCTTCTTTTACTTTGCCGTTAGCAATGCCTTCGAGCGCTTGCTCTTGGGAGTCAAAGCAGATGGCAGGACCTTTGTGGTATCCACCAACCGAAGCATCAACTGCACCAACTTTGATGATAGCGCCTTGTGGTGCAAGGTTACCAAACAATACAGCCAGGCCACCTTTTTCGGAATGTGGGTTATCCAGATGGTGAATGACATTTGTATCCTGAATTTCTTTTCCTTCAACATTCTCACGGATGGTTTTACCAGTAACCGTAATGCAGTCACCATGAATCGCGCCTGGTTTCTTGAGCAATTCGTTCAGCACTGCGCTTACGCCGCCTGCATTGTGGACGTCTTCGATGTGAAGATCGGAAGCAGGTGCAAGTTTCGCCAGATGCGGAACGCGGTTAGCTACTTCATTGATACGCTCAATTGGATACTCGATGCCTGCTTCATGAGCCAGTGCCAGCGTGTGCAGTACTGTATTCGTAGAGCCACCCATCGCCATATCCAGTGCAAACGCGTTATCGATCGCTTCTACAGTAACGATATCACGTGGCTTCAGGTCCATTTTAATAAGTTCCATCAGTTGTTTAGCGGATTGTTTAACAAACTCGCGACGCTCAGGAGCAACAGCCAGGATGGTTCCGTTACCTGGCATAGCCAGTCCCATCGCTTCAGCCAGACAGTTCATGGAGTTTGCAGTAAACATACCGGAACATGATCCACAGGTTGGACAGCCAAACTGTTCAAGCTCAAGCAAACTCTTATCGTCGATTTTACCTGCTTGATAAGCGCCTACGCCTTCAAATACAGAGGTCAAGGACAGAGCTTTACCATTGCTGTCACGACCGGCTTTCATCGGTCCACCGCTGACAAACACGGTAGGGATATTACAGCGGAGTGCACCCATCATCATGCCGGGTGTAATTTTATCGCAGTTCGGGATACATACCATGCCGTCGAACCAGTGAGCAGATACAACGGTTTCCACGGAATCCGCGATAATGTCACGGCTTGGCAGCGAGTAACGCATACCAATGTGTCCCATGGCAATACCATCATCTACTCCGATGGTGTTGAATTCGAATGGAACGCCACCGGCTTCACGAATAGCATCCTTTACAATTTTACCGAATTCCTGAAGGTGGACGTGGCCGGGCACGATATCGATGTATGAGTTACATACGGCAATAAACGGCTTGCCGAAATCCTCTTCTTTAACGCCCGCTGCGCGGAGCAAACTCCGGTGTGGTGCACGGTCAAAACCTTTTTTGATCATATCGGAACGCATCTTCTTGGCTGACATGGTGTATTCCCCCCAAATATATAATATTGAGCAACATGAATGGAAAAGTAAATGGCAGTGCATCTGTCGTTTAATTTCATCCGTACTCTAAAAAAAAGGACCGGCATGCCGGTGTCGAGCTCCCCGTAGTTTGTGAAATTCTTTGCTGCTTTAAACCCGTGAACACCCGGTTTTTCTATTGAGTCTATCACAACCGTCGTCATATTTCTACAATCAATAGAAAGAAGCCTCAAACCATTTTCATGGAATTAGACTTCTTGATTTGCGGGAAAGCTATGATCATGTTTCGATGTGGCGAGCGGAATTCATTAGTTGCTTCCGCCTTTGCGTCCAATCTCACGATAGAATTCCTTATTATGAGTTTCGGAGGTTGCTTCGCCGCCCTTGCGACCAATCTGCTTGTAAAAGTCAGTGTCATGGGCATCTGAGGTCGCTTCTCCACCTTTTTTTCCAATCATCTGGTAGAAGCTTCGATCATGGTTCTTGGAAGTGGCTTTGCCACCTAATCTGCCAGCTTCCTCACGGCTCATCTTGCGTTCTGACGTCGGTTGACGTGCCATTACAAATCACTCCTTACAACGATAAGTTGTTTTTTGTAGCGCGTATCCCTAATTTACCACCTTATTTCCAGCCTGAAACAACACACCAGGATAGAATCGATGGTCAAGAGCTCCGTCAGAGCATTAGGCCGACCGTTTAAACACATCATGCCAATGGAAAGAAAAGCGGGATATATCCGGTTCAATTAAGGGTTTGAACGTGTGACGTACAGCCGGCAGAGCCAGTGTGACTGCAAAGAGTACGGCGATGACAAGTATGACTGGAATATAAGCCGAGCTTCCTATATAACTGTAGACTCCGGACCAGATCGCGAGACGAACGAGAAAACCATGCAGCAGGAAAACATAGAGTGTGCGCCGTCCAAGGTCCGTCAGTCTGGAAGTCAAGGAAGGTACCCAAGCCAAGAACAGGGCTGCCGATGCGATTTCCAGCAAGTAGACGCCAAGTCGGAAGATGCCGGCATACCATTCGTGGTGGCCCAGTTCGGCGTATGTCATGCTGCCAAGTAACCACCCCGATGAAATATTCAAACCGCCATACCCGATCCATACCAACAGTGCAGCGGAGAGGATGGCTGCCGTTCTTCGCCCCCAACCGGATAATAAACGAGAGCGAATGGATGCTCCGTAGTCATAACCGATAACAAAGAACGGCAAGAACACAAACGTACGGCTGAAGCTGAGCCAGAACCCGTCGATGGACAAATACCCGGCTATTACACCGAGCGCTATCGATCCAATCAGCCGATATATCGGTTTCCAGGAAATCGTCAGACGAAGCAACAGTCGCCAACAGAAATGACTCGCGAGAAACCATAACAGCAAGTAAGGTGCAAAGAAGGATAATCGCATATCGGGTGTATGGAAGACGGTAAAGTCCATTAATGCGTATAAGGACTGAAACAGTACATATTGTAAGGCAATCTGCTTCAGGACATTTCGCCCAGAGGCACCTTGAAGTGAGTGTGTCGCAAAATACCCGGTTACCCATACGAAGAGTGGCATGTGAAACGTATATATCCACAGGAACAGAGCTTCCGCGCCTGCAAAGCGTGTGATGAGTGGTTCCAGTGCATTACCTGCAAGAACACAGACGATGAGCATAAATCGCAGATTGTAAAAGAAAGATTCCTGATCATCCCGGATCAGTGTCTGTTTTTTCATGGTGTAGCCCCCTTATAGACCCTTATTCCAAAGGTCATTTGCATCTGTAATAAGGGTAATATGGATGTACATTCTCTATTGTGATTTAATTCACAATAGTAAGCGTTATCTTTTATCAAAGCTGTGACAACAAAATGAACGCCACGGGATTGACAACGGTTGCATAGAGGATGACAATAGTAACAGAAGATGAGGGAATGTAAATATAAGGAGGGAAGAAATCATGTCAATGAGTCCCAATCCAAGCCCGGAAATTATTACGTTTGGGGAGAGTATGGGTTTGCTGACTGCCAAGGATACAAGAGGGCTGGAATATGCAGCCACACTGGACAAGTCGTTTGGGGGTGCCGAGAGCAATTTGGCTATTGGTGTATCCCGGCTCGGGCATACGAGTGGCTGGTTTGGACGTTTGGGCAATGATCCGATCGGCAACATGATTCTGAAAGCCATTCGCGGTGAAGGCGTAGATGTATCCCGGGTAAGGTTGAGTGATCACGAGCCCACTGGTTTGATGATTCGTGAGAACGCTTCCGGGAAAGCCTCGGTGCATTATTATAGGAAGCTATCTGCTGCAAGTGCGATCACACCTGATGATCTCGATCCCGACTATATTGCCGGGGCGAAGATATTGCACGTTACGGGTATAACGGCAGCGATAAGTCCGTCCGGACTTGCAACGGTAGAGGCTGCCATACATATTGCCAAACAGGCAGGGGTGAAAGTAAGCTTTGATCCAAATCTGCGTCTCAAACTATGGTCAGCGGATGAAGCACGCCCCGTATTACTACGTTTAGCTGAACTGGCGGACTACTTTTTACCGGGTCTGGACGAGATGAAACTTCTATACAACGAAGAAAATGATCAAAAAGTACTTGAGCGTTTATCTTCCATGAATGCTGTGTGCATCGTGAAGGGTGGTCCTGATTTGACCTACGTATTGGCGAATGGTACCCTAACGGAAGTTCCGTACTTTAAGGCGGATTATGTTCTGGATACGGTAGGAGCAGGAGATGGTTTCTGCGCGGGATTTTTATCGGGTTTGTTAAAAGGGTACTCCCCACAGGAAGCAACCCGTCTCGGAAATTTGACCGGTTCCATGGTTATACAGGCTGTTGGCGATTGGGAGGCGCTCCCGACGTGGGGGCAGGTCGAGGCCAAGCTGAACAACGTTGCCCATGTTGAGCGCTAGTCGCTGCTGACATCATATATGGCTCATCTTCGTTCTTAAATGTAAGGCTTGTATACACAACCACCACATTGACAAGGGAGAGAATGAAATGAAGAAGCTTCAGCTGTTGCAAAAGATTACGGACAATGGGGTTGTTGCAGTCCTGCGTGCAGATTCTGCCGATCAAGTCATTGCCATGGCCGAGCAAGCGATTGCGGGTGGCATTAAAGTTATCGAGATTACGATGACGGTACCCAGCGCCCTCAAAGCCATTGAAAAATTAAGCCGTGTATACCATTGGAACACACAAGATCCAGAGAAATTTGCGATTATTGGTGCGGGAACAGTGCTTGAACCGCAGACGGCGAGAGCAGCGATCATGTCGGGTGCCGAGTTTGTAGTCGGACCTTCCCTGAACCCGGATACGGTTCAGATCTGCAACCTGTATCGAATTCCGATTCTGCCTGGTGTGATGACGATTGCTGACGTTCAGCGTGCATTGGAACTTGGTGTGGACATTGTGAAGTTGTTCCCAGGAAACCTGTATGATCCTTCGATTATCAAAACGATGAAGGGCCCTATGCCGCAGGCGAATTTTATGCCAACTGGCGGGGTATCCTTGTCTAATCTGGGGGATTGGATTAAGGGTGGGGCAGTCGCTGTAGGCATCGGCTCTGACTTGACATCGGAAGCTGTGAAGACGGGTGACCTGAGTCATGTCCGTCGCAGAGCGGAACAATATATGGATGCTTACCGCAAGGCCAAGGCTGAATAATATTTTTTAATTCGTAGAAGGGGAGCCTGATGGACAAAGGCTCCCAATTCTGTGAGCCGCGGCACCTGCGGAAGTGAAGAAAGGTGATTAACGTTGAGAAATCGGTATAATACAGGGCGCAAGAAGAGGGGCATCGGGAAATTCCTGCTCGTACTTCTGGCGCTCATTGTCATTGGATGTGGATTTGTTGCATGGAAATTATTCACACCCTACGGTCCCCAGGAAACAGCTCAAACGGCCATGGAAACAGCCGATCAGGTGACCGTGAGCGAACAAGAGAACTGGATTGATTTTGTGCCAGACAAACCGACTGGGGAAAGTGTACTCTTCTACCCTGGTGGACTGGTAAAACCGGAAAGTTATGCACCACTTGCGCATGAGTTGGCCGCTGCAGGTCATCACACGATTATTGCCAAAATGCCAGTCAACCTCGCAGTGCTCAAGCCGAACTTGGCAGATGAGATTCTTGCCGCCTATCCAGACGAACAATTTGTTATGGGTGGACACTCTCTCGGCGGGTCGATGGCTGCACGTTATGCAGCCGCACATCCTGATGCACTTCAGGGTATCTTCTTTCTGGCATCCTACCCGGATGAAAAAGGAAGCGTAATGACACTGGGGATACCTGCCTTATCCATTCTGGGTACTAAAGATGAGGTTGTGAATATGACCAAATATCAGAGTGGACGTATGTATCTTCCAGAAGACACGGTATATTATACCATTGAAGGTGGAAATCACGCCCAGTTTGGTGATTATGGTCATCAAAAAGGAGATGGCGAGCCGGAAGTGAGTGGGGAAGAACAGCTGAATCAGACCGTCAAGACAGTTCTGGCCTGGTTAAGTACCATCAAGTAGATTTGGATTATTCTGCATTAAGGGCTGTATGCATTTATAACATAACTTGATGGAGGTGATACGGATGACGATGCTTCAAGTGCATGGAGCACAGATCCCGTGTAAAGGTATCCTGTTTGATAAAGATGGTACACTGCTCGAATTTCTCCAGCTATGGGGGCCGTGGGCAGAGACATTGCTTGATCAGTTGCAATCACGTATGAATGAACTTGGAGCTTCATTTACGGTAGAACTGGAGCATGTCCTGGGCACCATTCATAATGCAGAAGGTCACATTGTCGGCTATGATCCGCAAGGTCCGCTGGCCATTGCGACTGTGGATGAGTGCACGGGATTGCTTGCCGGTCAGCTATATGCAGCAGGCATGCCATGGAATGAAGCGATCACAACGATACGCCAATTTTCAAGTGTAGCCATGCGAGAGGTTAGGCAGAGGAAACTGGCTGAACCGATGCCAGGATTGCTGGCCTTCTTGCAGAGTTGCAGGTCGGCGGACATACCACTGGCAGTTGTCACTTCAGACAGTACAGCGGCAGCAGAAACACATCTGGATTGGATGGGGGTTCGTTCCTTTTTCACCTCCATTGTGGGTTGTGATCGGGTGACCCAGGGCAAACCGGATGCAGAAGCAGCACTCTTGGCTTGCCGTGAATTACATATCGATCCAGCGGAAGCCGTTGTCATTGGAGATAGTAATGGGGATATGCAGATGGGGCGGCACGCAGAGGTATCCTATACGCTCGGTTACTGTCAACAATCAGATCAAGGATCCCACCTGGTTGATGCCCATGCCATTATTCGTCATTATAATGAGATAAGCGTGATTGTATAAGTCACCATTTAATTAGCTGAACGATATGAATTGATTTAAACATTTACACGAAGCGGAGAGGACAGAAATAACCTGAAGAAGTGGAACGTTCGTCTAAAAGCTTTCTAAAAGAAAGCTACATCGGAAGCATTTGCTATCCCCGGATTTACCCTTTATAAAAGGGATCAAAAAAATCTGGGGATAACAGCGATTGGAAGGTTGTTCTGTCATCGGAGTGGTCAGTGTAAATAGTCTTTAGTTCAATTTATATAGTAAATAAAAGGAGGAGAGAGGATGAACGCAACTGAACAACTGGCTGCCTGGATTCAGGAAAGCTGCCGTATTGTTTTTTTCGGGGGAGCCGGGACTTCAACGGAAAGCGGGATTCCCGACTTCCGCTCGGCTGCGGGTCTGTATCAAACGGAGCAGCATTCGCCTTATCCACCGGAAGAATTGTTAAGCCGGCATTTTTTTGATCAACATGCCGATATTTTTTATGATTTTTATCGAGGTAAAATGCTTCATCCAGATGCTGAACCGAATGGATGTCATCGACTATTGGCCCGTCTGGAGCAGGAAGGAAAACTTCAGGCAGTGATCACGCAAAATATCGACGGACTGCATCAGAAGGCAGGCAGCAGCAATGTTTTTGAACTTCACGGCTCAATTCATCGTAATGCCTGCATGGATTGCAAGCAGTTTTATGCGCTGAATGATATTATACAATCCCAAGATACCGTACCTCGCTGTACCACATGCGGTGGTGTAATCAAGCCGGATGTAGTGCTGTACGAGGAGGAACTGGATCAGACAACATTGTATCGTTCCATTGATGCACTGTCTTCTGCAGATCTGTTACTCGTGGGAGGTACGTCACTGACGGTATATCCAGCAGCCCAGTTAATTACGTATTTTCAGGGAAAACATACGGTTCTTCTTAACGCCACACCTACTGCCTATGACCGTAGAGCGGATTTACTGATTACACAGCCGATTGGCGAGGTAATGAATCATGTGGACCAGCTTCTTGGTTGAACGTATGTACTGAATAACCGCCTTCTCCGGTATAGACCGGATACAAGAGGCGGAACCTGGGGAAAGAAGGGATTCATAATGGTCTACGTAGCAAGCGATACTCGCTATGAAACGATGAAATATAACCGCGTTGGACGTTCAGGTTTGAAACTGCCAGCGATTTCACTGGGACTGTGGCATAATTTTGGCGGTATCAATAACGCTGAGAATGGCCGTAATATGATTACCCGATCATTTGATCTGGGCATTACACATTTTGATCTTGCCAACAATTATGGCCCACCGGCAGGTTCGGCAGAGCAGTTATTTGGACAGGTACTGGCCCAGGATCTGAAACCTTATCGGGATGAACTGGTGATCTCCACCAAAGCGGGATATTATATGTGGCCCGGGCCGTATGGCGAGTGGGGTTCACGCAAAAATCTGGTATCCAGTCTGAATCAGAGCTTGAAGCGTATGGGCCTGGAATATGTGGATATTTTCTATTCACATCGTTATGATCCGGAAACGCCTTTGGAAGAAACGATGATGGCACTGGATCATATTGTTCGCTCGGGCAAAGCCCTGTATGTAGGGATCTCCAACTATCCCGCAGAGCAGACGAGACAGGCTGCCGAAATTCTGAAAGGTCTGGGTACGCCCCTGTTAATCCATCAACCGAAATACTCGCTGCTGGACCGCTGGATTGAAGATGGTTTGCAGGACGTGCTGGATGAGTATGGAACAGGCAGTATTGCATTCTGTCCATTGGCACAAGGTGTGCTCACGAACAAATACTTGAATGGTATCCCGGAAGACTCACGTGCCAAAGGACCATCGGTATTCCTGAATGAGAACAACATCTCTCCAGAGACGCTCCGCAAAGTGCGTGCGCTGAACCAGATTGCAGCAGCCCGCGGTCAGAGTTTGGCCCAATTTTCACTCTCATGGGTACTGCGTAATGGCAGGGTAACTTCTGCGCTGATTGGGGCAAGTCGTCCTTCCCAGATTGAAGAGAATGTGGCTGCGCTCAGTCAGCTGGATTTCTCTACAGAGGAATTGGAACGGATTGAATCCATTCTGTCTCCGGAGCCTGATGACAAATAAATAAAGTGCAAAAGGTGCATCTTAGCCATAATGGCGGAATGCACCTTTTTTTGTCGTATATGATTCTTTGTCCGTTAAGTTGCTCACCGTTTGTTTTGTTGTGCATTCTTCTGTAAACCCTGGTGTAGTGGGCGGGACAGTATTTTCTCTCGATACAAGCTGGGTGCTTCACCGTGAAATCGTTTGAACTGTTTGGAGAAATACAGCGCGTCTGGCAGTCCCACTGATGCAGATACCTGTTCGATGGACAGATCCGGTCGTTCTCTCAGGAGTTGGCGCGACTTGTCGATCCGCAGTTTTAGCAGATACGTGACTGGCGAAAGTCCGGTTTCCTGTTTGAAAATACGGGATAGATAGGCCCGGTTGTATCCAAGACTCGCAGACATTTGCTCAATGGAGACAGGATAGGCATATTGGGTAGACATATATTGAATCATCTGTTTCACCGTACGTCGGATGGAGGATTCACCGGGAATTAAGGTTTGCCCCTGCGAAAGGTGATTCTGTGCTTCGGCTAGAATCATATATAACGTACCCAATGATATGAAATGGGAGCTTTCTTTGCGCTCGGCAAAAGCATCCTGCATCACGGATAGCCAATTGGATATTCCACAAGAGGTTCCGGCATGAAAAACGGACTTCTCCGGGCGGAATCCCGCCTCATCGGCATGCTGGGCAGCCTGGCTGCCTGTGAAGGCGATCCAGCGGTATTGCCATGGGTTGCGTGCATGTGACTGGTAGCTCACCAGTTGCCCGGGATGAATGAGGAAACAATCACCTGCGGATAACTCGTAGGTGTGCAGTTCGGTACGGAACGTACCCGCCCCTTTTTCTACATAATGGAGCAGATAATAATCAAACAATTTAGGTCCGAGGGCGTGACCCGGAAGGGTCTGGCTTGCCCCGGCAAACAGGACATGCAGTGTGCCTTGTTCATAATAGACAGGATTGGAGGCAACCGAATAACTGAGTGCTCCGCTTTTACCGGAAGGTGATTCCTGTATTTTTTCGTTAGAAGATGCAAGGGATTCTTTCTTGGCGTTGAATTGATCTGACATGGTCGTTTCCTTCTTTCCGGGATGCTCTGATCATTATACGCCTTAAGGTCACATTTATCCATATGAAACACACATGGTTGCATTACAAGAGGCACCGCTTTCTTATATAATAACATTAAGAAAACCACAACAACGAGGCGAGGTGCACCAGCAGTGAACGTAACTGAATTGAAACAAAAGTTTATTGAGAAGTACGGAGAGAGTGGAGCGGACATCCGTGTATTTCATGCCCCTGGGCGTGTGAATCTGATTGGTGAGCACATTGACTATAACGGTGGATACGTGCTTCCGGCAGCACTTGAATTTGGAACAACATTGATCATTCGTGAGCGTCAGGACAACAAGTTGCAACTGGCATCCACGAACATGTCTTATGAAGGGGTACTAGACACTTCGTCCATCGGTAAGGAGAAGACCGGAGAATGGACCGACTATCCTGTTGGTGTCATGGTTGAACTGCAAGGCAAAGGCTTGAAGGTAACGAAAGGGTACGACTTTCTGTACCATGGGGAGATTCCGAACGGGGCAGGACTTTCATCATCTGCATCTCTGGAGGTACTTACCGGATTCGCGATGCAGTCTCTGGAGGGCGTGTCGGATATTGATACGGTACAACTGGCGCTTCTGTCCCAGAAAGCGGAAAATGAGTTCGTAGGTGTCAACTGTGGAATCATGGATCAGTTTGCTGTCGCAAACGGTGCCCAGGATCACGCGATCCTGCTGATGTGTGACACACTGGAGTACGAAAAGGTTCCTTTCCGTACAGGTTCCTACAAATTGGTCATCGGTAACACAAACAAACGCCGGGGGCTGGTGGATTCGGCTTACAATGAACGTCGCTCCCAATGCGAGCAGGCACTTGCCATCTTGAAGGAACAGCTGCCTGCACTGAATTACCTGGCTCAATTGACGCCAGAGCAGTTCGTAACACTACAGGATCAGATCAAGGATGAGAAAGTAAGACAGCGTGCACAACATGTTGTGGAAGAGAACGCTCGTGTGCTCGCATCGGTGGAAGCATTGCAGGGTAACGATCTGGAGACCTTCGGCAAGCTGATGAACGCTTCTCATGAATCGCTTCGTGACTTGTACGAAGTAAGCTGTGATGAGCTGGATGTTATGGTTGAAGAAGCTCTGCGGATTCCAGGCACGCTTGGTGCTCGGATGACTGGCGCAGGATTTGGCGGTTGTACCGTATCACTTGTGCATGAAGATGATGTCGAGCGTTTTGTAAGTGAAGTTGGCGCTGCATATGAAGCGCGTACCAGTCTCAAAGGTGATTTTTATGTGTGCGGCGTAGGTGACGGTGTTAAAGAATTGAAGGAGGCGAAGTAAAATGGCAATTTTGGTAACAGGTGGAGCAGGGTATATTGGATCTCATACGGTAGCAGCATTGTTGGAACGCGGGGAAGAGGTTGTTGTACTGGATAACTTGCAGACAGGGCATCGTGAGGCGTTGCTCGGTGGTAAGTTGTATGAAGGGGATCTGCGTGACAAAGAAATTCTGGCGAAGCTGTTCGCTGAAAATTCAATCGATGCAGTCATTCACTTTGCGGCCAACTCACTCGTAGGTGAGAGTATGAAAGACCCGGTTAAATATTATGACAACAACGTATTTGGTACACTCTGTCTGCTGGAAGCGATGAATGCAGCGAACGTACGCCGCATCGTCTTCTCCTCTACAGCAGCTACCTATGGTGAGCCTGAGAAAGTGCCAATCGAAGAGAGTGATCGTACAGAGCCAACCAACGTATACGGCGAAACAAAGCTGATGATGGAACGCATGATGTCATGGTTCGATAAAGTTCAAGATATCAAATACGTTTCCCTGCGTTACTTCAATGCAGCCGGTGCTCATGACAGCGGTAAAATTGGTGAAGATCACCAGCCAGAGAGTCATTTGATTCCACTTGTACTGCAAACAGCATTGAAACAACGCCCGCACATCGCTGTGTTTGGTGACGACTATGCAACAGAAGATGGAACATGTATCCGTGACTATATCCACGTGAGCGACTTGGCTGATGCGCATCTGCGTGCAGTAGATTATCTTCGCAAAGGTGAGAACAGTAATGTGTTCAACCTGGGTAACGGCACAGGATTCTCGGTAAAACAAGTGATCGAAACAGCGAAAAAAGTGACTGGTCTGGATATTCCGGTTGTACAGGAACCACGTCGTGCAGGTGACCCGGCTGTTCTGGTAGCTTCATCTGCAAAAGCGAGATCCGTTCTGGGCTGGAATCCGAAATGGACCAATCTGGAAGATGTCATTCAAAGCGCTTGGAGCTGGCACCAATCACGTCCTGACGGCTACGGAAAAAACTAGGAGGCGAACACCTTATGTCACAGACTCATATTGCAGCAGGTGCCACAGAGCGGACACCGGAGCAGCAGGAAGCACTGCATGCCATTGAACGTCTGGTTGCATTTGCCTTGCAGAAAAAATTAATTGAGGAAGCGGATTGGGATTACAGCCGTAACCTCCTGCTGGAACAATTCGGATTCTCAGAGCCTTATGCCGGCGAGTTGGACATGACTGTGCCCGATGGTCCACAGGCTATGCTGGATACGTTGATCGATTATGGATTTTCCATTGGACTCATTCCTGAAAATAGCGATACGTTCCGTGATTTGCTGGATGCCAAAATCATGGGTCATCTCATGGCGCGCCCATCCGAAGTGGTACGCGCATTCCGGCACACGGAGCAGACGGAAGGCATTGAAGCGGCCACATCCCAATTCTATGACTTGTCTATTAACTCCAACTACATTCGGATGGACCGGATCTCGAAGAACGTATACTGGACACAGGATACGGCCTATGGAGACATGGAGATTACGATCAACCTGTCGAAACCGGAGAAAAGTCCCAAGGAAATTGCCATGGCGAAATTGCTTCCGCCGCCGGTATATCCGAAATGCCAGCTGTGTCGTGAAAATGTAGGTTATGCTGGTCGGGTGAATCACCCGGCTCGCCAGAATCTGAGAGTCATTCCGCTGGAGCTTAACAACGAGCCTTGGTTGTTCCAATACTCGCCGTATGTGTACTACAACGAGCACTGCATCATTTTCCATCATGATCATGTACCGATGAAGCTGACAAAGGATACACTACGCAGGCTGCTTGCCTTTGTCGGGGAGTACCCACATTACTTTATCGGATCTAACGCGGATCTGCCGATCGTGGGCGGTTCTATTCTGACACATGACCATTTCCAAGGTGGTCGTCATACATTCGCTATTCAAAATGCACAGCCAGAGGCGGTCTTCCGCCATGCAGATGCACCTGGGCTTACATTGAGTCTTGTAAAATGGCCAATGTCTGTGATGCGTCTGGCTTCACACGATCCTGCAGAGCTGCTTGAAGCCGGTAACGCTGTATATGAAGCGTGGAAGGTTTACAGTGATTCGGCTGTGGATATCGAAGCATTCAGTGAAGTAGACGGCGAACAAGTACCTCACAATACAGTAACACCAATTGTTCGTCGTAGTGCAGACGGTGGTTATGAGATGGATCTTGTTCTGCGGAACAACCGTACAAATGATGTGCATCCTGAGGGAATTTTCCATCCGCACCGTGAAATGCACCATCTGAAGAAAGAAAACATTGGTCTGATCGAAGTGATGGGCCTTGCAATCTTGCCAGGTCGTTTGAAAGAAGAGCTGGACAGTATCGCGAATATCCTCGCTGGAGATGCCAAGCTTGCTGAAGCTGCCAAAGCCTCTGATCATGTGTTGAACAAACATCTGGGCTGGGCGGAAGAATTGATTGAACGGTTTGGTTCTAACCTGGACAAAGAACAAGCCGTTGCCATTGTACAACAGGAAGTCGGCTTGAAATTTGCCGAGATTCTGGAGCATGCAGGTGTCTACAAACATGATGAAGCAGGACGCCAGGCTTTCCGTCGTTTTGTGAGCAGCATGGGATACACGGAATAGGAATCAACGTGATTAACCAAACCCAAGAACACCCGCTCAATCAGGAGCGGGTGTTTTTGGTCGTTCTTCACATTTGTACGCATTGGAATGAACTTCCGAGCCAGTTATAATGGAGAGAAGTCCTAGAGTACCACAATGAATTGAGGAAATGGGGTTAATAACTTGGAAAAGCAACCATTGGATATTCCGTTGATTACAGATGCTGAGGAACTGCAAGGCATGGTGGGTGAACCACATGAACATGTGCGTAACAAGGCAATCTCATTTGTGGATTCACATGTTCAGAACTTTTTATCCATGTCACCGTTATTTTTCCTCTCCACCTCCGATCATGATGGAAAAAGTGATGTGTCACCTCGGGGGGATGGAGCGGGATTCGTAAAAGTGTATGATACATACCGACTCGTCTATCCCGAACGCCCAGGCAATCGGCGAATAGACTCCTTGTTGAACATTTTGTCTAACCCTGGCATTGGTATGCTCTTTTTGATTCCGGGTATGAACGAAGTGCTGCGTATTAATGGCACAGCATCCATTACCAAAGATGAGGAATTCATCGCCAGTATGGGCTGGAGTGGTAAAACCATAGGTGCGGCTGTCATTGTAGATGTGGAAGAGTGTTTTATCCATTGTCCGCGGGCATTCAAACAGGCTGGATTATGGGCCTCGGAAACATGGGTGGATGCTGAGGATTTGCCTTCAACGAGTGAGATGTTTCGAGCCCATTTGGAGATTAACGGGTTGTTATAAAGTGAGCGACTATCGATTTGTTTTTCTATAAACAGGGTACTATAATTGGAGTTGCACTAAAAATTCTAAACTCCATTGGAGGCGACAATAGATATGAGATCTTTCCTATTCTATAATCCAACCCGGCTGATTTTCGGCAAAGGACAACTGGAATCATTGAAAACAGAAGTGCCGAAATACGGTAAACGGGTTCTGCTTGTATATGGTGGCGGCAGTATCAAACGCAGTGGGCTGTATGATCAAGTGATCGGTTTGCTTAAGGAAGCTGGAGCGGAAGTGACTGAACTGGCTGGTGTGGAACCTAACCCGCGTCTTTCTACGGTGCATAAAGGGGTAGACCTCTGTAAAAAAAATAACATCGACCTGATCCTCGCTGTAGGTGGCGGTAGTGTACTGGACTGCTCCAAAGCCATTGCTGTAGGTGCCAAGTATGATGGCGATATGTGGGATTTTGCTCAGCGCAAAGCTGTTGCACAGGACGCTCTTCCACTCGGTACCGTATTGACGATGGCAGCAACCGGTTCGGAGATGAACTCCGGTTCGGTTATTACAAATCAGGATACACAAGAAAAGTTGGGCTGGGGTAGCGCATATTCATTCCCTGCTTTCTCCATCCTGGATCCGGTGAATACATATACTGTTCCACTGGACCAAACGGTGTATGGTATGGTGGATATGATGTCCCACGTATTGGAGCATTACTTCCATCTGGATGCCAACACACCGGTTCAACTCGGTTTCTGTGAGACGATTCTGCGTACCGTCATGGAAGCAGCACCACGTCTGGTTGAAGATCTGGAGAACTATGAACTGCGTGAAACGATTCTGTATTGCGGAACAATGGCACTGAATGGTGTGCTGAATATGGGTCTCGCAGGAGACTGGGCAACACATAATATCGAACACGCGGTATCCGCAGTGTATGATATTCCACATGGTGGCGGACTGGCAATCTTGTTCCCACACTGGATGAAGCATAACCTGGATGTCAATGTGGACCGATTCAAACGTCTGGCAATTAACGTATTCGAAGTGAATCCTGAAGGCAAGTCGGACAGACAAATTGCCGAAGAAGGTATCGATGCGCTCAGCAAATTCTGGACATCCATTGGTGCCCCTAACCGTTTGGCTGATTACGATATCGATGATAGCCAGATCGACGTAATGGCAGACAAAGCGATGCTGTTTGGTCCATTCGGTAATTTCAAGAAACTGCAACGGGAAGATGTTGTATCCATCTACAAGGCTTCTCTGTAATTCTATAATCACTGACAAGTGAACGAACACATCTGTTGTCTAATAGCCGCAAGTCTCCTTCATGGGGGCTTGCGGCTTTTTCATGTATTCGGGCTGTACACGTGAATAATGGAGGAACATGAAGCAAGGAGAGCGGAATGTCGTGATAATACCCATTATCGGCTCCAGAATACATTTGAGGAAAGATTTTGAAACATTTTGATGTTAGCTACGTATTTATTTACATGTGAAATGCTCAGTTAGGATGAATTTGCGGCAGAGGAGAGGAGGAACAGGGGGATGGAGACAATTTATTGGGGGTGTCTGATCGGAGGAGCAATATTTGCGGTTGTCAGCCTTGTGCTGGGTGACTTGATTGACGGCTTGCTGGACGGAGCCTTCGAAATGCCAGGTCTTGATTTTTTCAAACCCGTTGTGCTAGCTGGTTCCATTACAACCTTCGGTGGGGCAGGCATTATGCTGACACGTTATAGTTCATTAAGTGCGATGTCGGGTCTAATATTATCCCTGCTTATAGGTATTGCTGCGGCCATGCTGGTATTCTTCGCATATATCAAACCGATGCGTAACAGCGATGTTTCGATTGCATTTTCAATGAAAGAGTTATCTGGGAAAATTGGGGAGATCACCATTCCGGTGCCGGAAAAAGGTTTTGGCGAAGTGATGATTCGTTTTGCTTCCGGTAGTACGATTCAGACAGCATCCAGTTTTGAACACCTCCCCATTGCGGCGGGAGCCCGTGTAGTTGTAGTGGATGTTGTAGATGGCGTACTGCGTGTGTCGGAATGGGATGAAAATGTACTTAAAGATTTATAACGTATTTTATCACTTAAGTAGCTTAAGCACTCATCATGAATGAATGAATAAAGGGAGAGACGTGGAATGAATTTAGATTGGGATGTGTTGTTGATACCTGCCATTGTTGTTGGTGTGATTCTGATTTTAGGTCTGGCTTTCTGGGCGAGATACAAAACGGTTGGACCGGATGAAGCGATGATCGTTACGGGATCATTCCTGGGTAGTAAAAATATCTCCGATGATGATTCTGGCCGGAAAATTAAAATTGTTCGTGGTGGCGGTGCATTTATCCTGCCGGTATTTCAGCAATCCGAGTTTATCTCCTTGTTATCCCATAAGCTGGATGTTTCCACACCTGAAGTGTATACGGAGCAGGGTGTTCCGGTTATTGCTGACGGTGTCGCGATTATCAAGGTTGGAGGCGCTGTAGAGGACGTTGCTACGGCAGCTGAGCAATTCATAGGTAAACCTGTAGAAGCGCTGAGAAGCGAAGCACAGGAGGTACTGGAGGGGCATTTGCGGGCTATCCTCGGTACAATGACGGTGGAAGAAGTATATCGGAACCGGGATCGATTTGCGCAAGAGGTTCAAGGCGTAGCAGCTAGAGATCTGAAGAAGATGGGACTGCAAATTGTCTCATTTACCATCAAGGATGTTCGTGACAAACAGGGCTATCTGGATGCTCTCGGTAAACCGAGAATTGCTGCTGTGAAGCGGGATGCCGAGATAGCTGAAGCGGAAGCGATGCGTGATGCACGCATTCAGAAGGCCAATGCGGAAGAACAGGGTCAAAAAGCAGAGTTGCTGCGGGATACCAATATCGCCGAGGCAGCCAAAGAGAAGGAACTGAAAGTAGCCACGTTTAAGCGGGATCAGGATACAGCCAAAGCTGAAGCCGATCAGGCGTACCATATCCATGAAGCACGTGCCAGACAGACCGTTGTGGAAGAAGAAATGAAGGTTGAACTCGTTCGTAAGGAACGTGAGATCGATCTCCAGGAAAAAGAAATCGTCGTTCGTGAGAAGCAATATGATGCCGAAGTGAAGAAAAAGGCGGAAGCGGATCGTTATGCGGTGGAGCAGGCTGCAGAAGCGGATAAAGCGAAAAGAATGCGTGAAGCTGATGCTGTTCAGTACTCCATCGAAACTCATGCCAAAGCAACAGCTGAACAGAAGCGACTTGAAGGTCAGGCCATGGCGGATGCGGAACTTGCCAAAGGTACAGCGGATGCAGAAGTTATTCGTTTGCGTGGTCTTGCAGAAGCAGAAGCGAAGGAAAAACTGGCTGAGGCATTCCAGAAGTTTGGCGAAGCAGCTGTACTCGATATCATTGTCAAAATGCTGCCTGAACTGGCTGGTAAAATTGCAGAGCCAATTGCATCCATTGATAAACTGACGGTGGTAGATACAGGTAAAGGTGAAGGGGCGGCGCGAGTGAGTAACTATGTTACCGAACTTATGGCGACGGCTCCAGAGATGCTCAAAAGTGTATCCGGCATCGATGTAGAGCAGCTGATTAAAGGACTTACCAAGTCGAAAACACCTGCGCCAGTTGCCATTCAACAGAGCGAGGCTGTTACAACTCCTTCTATAATCGACAAGATTGTGGAAAGAGCTGGAGTTGATGAATAAGAAGCACTTCGAATCTTGCATGGTTGCTCTATTGACCTTAAGACGAATTTTTGTTACTTTTTAAGCGAGACGTCCGGCGCGGTTTGCCCGCTCCGGGTGTCTTTTCGTTCGTAACAGGGTGTGATTTAATCGCATCTAAGATGGTGTGAAAAAAGAGGTGCAAACAATGAGCAGCCTGCATGTAGATAAAGCGCTAAATAACAATGTAATCATTGCACAGCATCCTGAACACGGGGAAGTCGTTGTTATTGGTAAAGGCATTGGCTTTAACCGAAAGCCGAGTGATCACATTCCATTGATGGCTGTGGAGAAAATGTTCATTTTGAAAAACCAGCAGGAGCAAGAGCAGTACAAACAGCTTCTTCCACAGGTGGATGAAGCACTGATCGAGATTATTAACGAAGTTATTACGTATATTGCAGAGCGTACGGACGTTCCTCTGAATGAACATATCCATATTGCCTTAACCGATCATATTTCTTTCGCGTTAAAACGCAAGGAGCAGGGCATTGTCATACAAAATCCATTTTTATATGAAACCCGCGAGATTTATCCTGAAGAATATCGAATGGCGGATTACGCTGTTCGTTTGATCAAAGAGAGAATGGGCGTAGATCTGGGGATGGACGAGATTGGTTTTGTTGCGCTCCATATCTATAGTGCAATGACCAATCAAAATATATCCCAGGTACGTGAACACTCACAATTGATCACTGATCTGGTGAACCTGGTGTCCGACCAACTCGATTATTCGTTTGAAACGGAATCGCTGGATTACTCTCGTTTGCTGACTCATCTTCGTTTCGCCCTTGAGCGTGTTCGCCGGGGGGACAAAGTTGAAGAACTTCATAAATTGGATTCGCTGCTCAAGTTAGAGTATCCCGAAATGTACTCGCTTGCATGGAAACTGACCAAAGTGATGGAGAAAAGACTAAATCTGCCTGTTTATCCTGCGGAGGTAGGTTATCTGACCATTCATCTGCAGAGGCTGCATCAACGGACAGAAGAAGAGAACAAGTGAAATCATTCCACTGATGGGATGGGAAATTTATTTTTTTGGTGTAAAGGCTTGCAAAGGATTAGAACTGGTGCTACAATGGTTTCCGTAATCAAGCAACTGAATAAACATAAGCGACGTGTTACTGACTCGATCAGGCATGAGTTATTTAGAGTGTGATTGTTCTTACCTTATTAAGGGTATGCTATACCCCAAGGTTGGCACAGTTTACTTTATTAATTCATGCCTTTTTTGTGTTCCCTTGCTTGCATAACAACATACAACTTTAAACGGAAGGGTGAAAACGAAGCGATGTTTAAAAAGCTTTTTGGTGTATTGCAGAGAGTAGGTAAGGCACTTATGTTGCCTGTAGCCATCCTGCCAGCTGCAGGTTTGCTGCTTGGTATCGGTAACATGCTGGTCAATCCGGATTTCTTGCAATATGTTACGGCACTCGATACCCCTTGGGTGAACTCGATCGCAACAATCATGATGAACGCAGGTCAGATCGTATTTGATAATCTGGCATTGCTGTTTGCCGTCGGTGTAGCCGTCGGTTTGGCTGGTGGCGAAGGGGTTGCGGGACTTGCAGCCATCATCGGTTATCTGGTCATGAACGTTACTCTGGGTACCGCGGTAGGTGTTACTCCGGCAATGATCGGTGAAGTACCGGGTTATGCCAGCATCCTGGGTATCCCAACATTAAGTACAGGCGTGTTCGGAGGTATCATCATAGGTATTGCCGCCGCGCTGTGTTACAATCGATTTTTCAAAATCGAACTGCCGTCTTACCTCGGTTTCTTTGCAGGTAAACGTTTTGTTCCGATTGTCACTTCGGTTGTTTCCCTCTTGCTGGGGTTAATTCTGGTGATTATCTGGCCACCGATTCAAAATGGATTGAATGCTGTGTCTCACTTCATGGTAGATACAAGCCCGACGTTGTCGGCATTTATCTTCGGTGTCGTGGAACGGTCATTAATTCCGTTTGGTCTTCACCACATTTTCTACTCTCCATTCTGGTTTGAATTCGGTGAGTATGTGAACAAAGCTGGAGATGTCATTCGTGGTGACCAGCAAATCTTCTTCAATCAATTGCGTGATGGTGTTAACCTCACAGCGGGAACATTCCAAGTCGGTAAATTCCCGTTCATGATGTTTGGTTTGCCAGCGGCCGCTCTTGCGATGTACCATGAAGCAAGACCGGAACACAAAAAGTATGTTGCAGGTATCATGGGTTCAGCTGCGCTGACCTCGTTCCTGACAGGGATCACAGAACCACTTGAATTCTCGTTCCTGTTTGTAGCGCCAGTCCTGTTTGCAGTGCACTGTATCTTTGCAGGTTTGTCTTTCATGACTATGCAAATTCTTGGTGTCAAGATCGGTATGACCTTCTCCGGTGGGTTCATTGACTTCCTGATCTTCGGGATTATTCCGAACCGTACACCATGGTGGGACGTTATTATTGTCGGATTGATTCTAGCGGTAATCTATTACTTCGGTTTCCGGTTTATCATTCGCAAATTCAATCTCAAAACACCAGGACGTGAAGAGGCAACACCTGAGACTGAATCTGGCGGAGGCTCCGGCTCAACGGATGAGCTGCCGCATAACATTCTCGAAGCGTTTGGTGGTAAGGAAAATATCAAACATCTGGACGCTTGTATTACTCGTTTGCGGATTGAAGTCAATGAGAAATCCAATGTGAAAAAAGATCGTTTGAAACAATTGGGTGCATCTGGTGTGCTTGAAGTGGGTAATAATGTTCAAGCCATCTTTGGAACACGCTCCGACACAATCAAATCTCAAATGCAGGATATTATTGCAGGACGAACACCAGCACCAACGCCAGCAGCTGCCAAACCAACTCCCGAAGAGGAGAAGGCAGAAGGTGAGCAAGGCGAACGCATCGTTGCTGAGGATATCGTCATGCCAGTCAATGGTGAATTGCTGGACATTACAAACGTACCTGATCCAGTCTTTGCTGAGAAAATGACAGGTGATGGATTCGCAATTTTGCCACATGATGGTACAATAACTTCTCCTGTGTATGGTAAAGTGTTTAATGTATTTCCAAGCAAACATGCCGTGGGCATCATGTCCGACGGTGGCAAGGAAGTGCTTGTTCATATAGGTGTTAATACGGTGAAGTTGAAAGGTCAAGGCTTTAACGTACTGGTACAGGAAGGTGATCTGGTATCGGCAGGTCAGCCGATTATGGAAGTGGATCTGGAGTATGTCAAAGCAAACGCTCCTTCAATCATTTCACCAGTTATTTTCACCAACCTGCCAGAAGGCTCCACGGTAACTCTGAAGAAGAGTGGAGTGCTGAAAGTTGGCGAACAGCCAATCATTGAGATAAAATAAGAAGTGTTACGACGATGGCAAGCAAGTGTAAAAATATGCAATGCCTAAACCAAACTACTGAAAGTGAGATGATTGTAATGCAACAAACATTCAGAATTACAGACGAAGATGGTATCCACGCACGTCCGGCGACAGCCTTGGTTAATACAGCAAACAAATTCAAAGGTGCAGAATCCTTTGCAGAAGCTAACGGTAAAAAAGTAACTTTGAAATCCATCCTGGGTGTTCTTTCCCTCGGATTGGAACAAGGCGACACCATCAGCATCATCGTTGAAGGTGAAGGCGAAGCTGAAGCTCTTCAAGCTTTGACTGACGTTATGGTTAACGAAGGGTTGGGCGAAATTAATGCTTAATGTCTCCGGGATCGCGGCTTCGGCGGGTATTGCTATCGCCAAGGCGTTTATCTTGGAGCATCCTGACTACTCTGTAGAAAAACGCCAAATTAACGACGTTGACGCAGAGATCGCAAAACTCGACTCAGCTCTGGGTAAATCCCAGGCTGAGCTTGAGGCGATCAAAGAGCGTACTTTACAAGAGCTTGGCGAGAAAAAAGCTGAGATTTTTGCTTCGCATTTGCTCATTCTGAATGACCCGGAACTGATTGATCCGGTTAAAGCTAGAATTGCAGATGACATGATCAATGCAGAATTTGCTTTGAACGAAACGGCATCGCAATTTATCTCCATGTTTGAGAACATGAAGAGTGCATACCTGCAGGAACGCGCAGCAGATATGCGTGACGTTACCAAACGTGTGCTAAATCACTTGCTTGGTATCGACTTCATGAGTCCGGCTGAGATCAATGAAGAAGTGATCGTGCTTGCGGAGGATCTGACGCCTTCCGACACGGCTCAATTGAATCGCCAGTTTGTTAAAGGTTTTGCAACTAACATTGGTGGACGTACTTCTCACTCGGCGATTATGGCTCGCTCTCTTGAAATTCCGGCTGTTGTTGGAACCAAGGACATCTTGGCTCAAGCGAAACAAGGCGATATGATTATTGTTGACGGTCTGGATGGTCACGTACTGGTTAACCCTACGGATGAAGTTATTGCTGAATACCGTGCCAAACAGGAACAGTATGATGCACAACGTGCAGAGTGGAGAAAACTTCGTGATGAGCCAACGGTAACGGTGGACAACGTTCATGTTGAACTTGCAGCCAACATCGGTACACCTAATGATGTAACGGGTGTTCTGGAAAACGGCGGCGAGGCTGTAGGCCTGTACCGTACAGAGTTCTTGTACATGGGCAGAGACAAGCTTCCTTCCGAAGACATTCAGTATAATGCTTACAAAGCGGTACTGGAAAAAATGGAAGGCAAACCTGTCGTTGTTCGTACACTCGACATCGGTGGAGACAAAGAGCTTCCATATCTGGATCTGCCAAAAGAAATGAATCCATTCCTCGGCTTCCGTGCAGTTCGTCTGTGTCTGGACCGTCTGGATATCTTCCGTACACAATTGCGTGCTTTGCTGCGTGCAAGCGTACATGGAAACCTGCGTGTCATGTTCCCAATGATCGCTACACTCGGTGAATTCCGTGAAGCAAAAGCTGTCTTGCTCGAAGAGAAAGAAAAGCTGGTTGCTGAAGGTATTGCTGTTTCTGACAGCATTCAACTCGGAATCATGGTCGAAATTCCTTCGACTGCAGTTCTGGCGGATCAATTTGCCAAAGAAGTGGATTTCTTCAGTATCGGAACGAACGATCTGATTCAATACACAATGGCTGCTGACCGTATGAACGAACGTGTATCGTATCTGTACCAACCTTACAACCCGGCCATTTTGCGTTTGGTTAAAATGGTTATCGATGCAGCGCATCGTGAAGGCAAATGGGTTGGCATGTGTGGTGAGATGGCAGGAGACGAAACAGCAATTCCATTGCTGCTCGGTCTTGGATTGGATGAGTTCAGCATGAGCGCAACCTCTATTCTGCCAGCTCGTAGTCAGATCACCAAGCTGTCCCGTGCGGATATGCAGGAACTCGCTGCTAAAGCTCTGGATATGCAGACGGCTGAACAAGTTGTTGAATTGGTTCAAAGCATTCAAGCGTAATTTTGCCGGGGTTTCCTCCGGATTTGAGGTTTTTCTTTTTCCGATAATGAGCTGCATTGATGCAGCGATTTTGCCGGTATCCGCGATTCATTGTGGGTATCGGCTTTTTTTGTTATGAACAGGACATTATGATTCAGAGGAAAGGGAACAACAAAAAGCTCTTGCTGATTGAAATATCAGCAAGAGCTTTTGTGATAACAATGAATTAATTAACTGCAAGCGCAGTTCAGTACAGGTTTGCGGGCGGCGGTTGTCTCATCAAGACGAGTGACAGGTGTTCCGTAAGGTGCGTTGAGCACCAATTCCGGTGTCTCTTGTGCCTCTTTGGCAATCCGTATCATTGTATCAATAAACCCATCCAGCGTTTCTTTGCTTTCGGTTTCCGTCGGCTCGATCATGATACATTCCTCCACGTTGAGCGGGAAGTACACTGTAGGTGGGTGATATCCAAAATCAAGTAATCGTTTGGCAACATCCAGTGTACGCACACCATACTGCTTCAATCCCCGACCAGACATGACGAATTCGTGTTTGCATACACCTGGATACGGAATCTCGTAGTGAGGTGCGAGACGGGCCATCATATAGTTGGCATTTAATACCGCACACTCAGACACACGGCGCAAGCCTTCTGGTCCATAGGTGCGAATGTAGGCATAGGCACGTACCAGAATACCGAAGTTGCCGTAGTACGCTTTGACCCGGCCAATGGATTGGTCTCCTTCACGGTCCAGTGAATACACACCATCCTCATTCTTGATTACCATCGGTTTAGGCAGGAATGGAATCAGACGGCTCTTCACACCAACGGGGCCGGCACCTGGTCCGCCACCGCCATGAGGTGTACTCATCGTTTTGTGCAAGTTCAGATGCACCACGTCAAAGCCCATATCACCCGGACGGGTAATGCCCATAATGGCATTGGAGTTCGCTCCATCGTAATAGAGCAAGCCACCCGCCTGATGTACGATGGATGCAATCTTCTGAATGTCTTTCTCGAACAAACCCAGTGTATTCGGGTTCGTTAACATCAATGCGGCTGTATCTGTACCAACGGCTGCACGGAGTGCGTCCAGATCAACCAGTCCATCTGCGCGGGATGGAATCGTCACCGTTTCAAATCCTGCAACGGTTGCACTTGCCGGATTGGTACCGTGAGAAGAATCGGGTACGATAACTTTGGTCCGTTGTTCACCACGACCTTCGTGGTAGGCACGAATCATCATGAGTCCAGTCCATTCACCATGAGCACCAGCGGCCGGTTGCAGGGTCACAGCGTCCATGCCTGTCAGCCCTGCAAGGTCTTTTTGCAACGTATATAACAGTTCAAGTGCACCTTGAATGCTGGATTCATGTTGGTACGGATGGATTTTGGCGAAGCCATTATAACGTGCAACATCCTCATTAATCTTTGGATTGTATTTCATTGTACAAGAGCCTAGTGGGTAGAATCCGTTATCTACGCCGAAGTTGCGGCGGGACAGCGCGGTATAGTGCCTGATAACATCTACCTCGAATACTTCCGGCAGAGCTGCTGCTTCCGAACGGAGCATTTCCCGGGGAATCAACGTATCGGCAGCCTGACGAGGAACGTCACATTCTGGCAGGGAATAAGCGATACGTCCAGGGCTGCTGAGTTCAAAAATCAATGATTGTTCCGGAGCAGGAGATAGGGTCTGTGCACTGAATGTTGTATCCGTCTCAGGTTGAACCGAAGTGGAGACAGAGGTACCTGTTTCCGATTGTCCTAATACCGATGTTGTCGTTGTCGTTGTTTCCTGAGTCACAGCGATCCCTCCAATGCTCGTGCGAATTCGTCAATCTCTTCCTTACTGCGTCGTTCGGTAACAGCAATCAGCATATGTCCGGCAAGCTCCGGATAATCACGTCCGAGTTCATAACCTCCAATAAAGCCTGCATCCAGCAGTTTCACCTGGAGTGCATCCATGTCAGTTCCTTCAGGAAGCTTGATCACAAATTCATTAAATGTTGGTGCATTAAACGTCAGGCTAACACCAGAAATCGCAGTTAATGTATTCAACGTGTAATGGCTCTTTTGCAGATTCAGATCCGCGACATCCATCATGCCTTGTTTACCCATGATGGACATATACACAGATGCGCTGAGTGCAAGCAAAGCCTGATTGGAACAGATATTGGATGTCGCCTTTTCGCGGCGTATGTGCTGTTCACGTGCTTGCAGTGTCAGTACAAAACCGCGCTTGCCGTTGCGATCGGTGGTCTGGCCTACAATTCGGCCAGGAATTCGGCGCATATGAGGCTGGGATACGGCAAAATATCCGCATGTCGGGCCGCCGAGTGAAGCGGCGATGCCGAGGGGCTGCGCATCACCTACTACGATGTCGGCACCCAGCTTGCCTGGAGCTTCCAGCAGACCCAGCGATAGCGGATTAGCACTTACGACGAGCAGGCCTTTGTGCGCATGCACGAGGTCAGCGGCTTGCTTTACATTTTCCACAGCACCGAAGAAGTTCGGGCTCTGGATCATGACAGCAGCAGTATCGTCCGATATGGCGGCTTGCAGGGCATCCCAGTCAGTGACGCCATCCTTATAATCAATCTCGACAATCTCCAGACGGAGTCCGTGCGCATACGCCTGCAATACCTGACGGGCTTCCGGGTGAACGGTACGGGATACGATGAGCTGTTTGCGACGAGTTGCTGCTGCGGCCAGATTACCTGCTTCTGCAAAGGCAGTTGCGCCGTCATACATACTGGCATTGGCTACAGCCATACCGGTTAATTCACAGATGTAGGATTGAAATTCGAAAATGGCCTGTAGTTCACCTTGGCTGATCTCAGGCTGATAAGGTGTGTAGGCAGTGTAGAACTCGGAACGGGAAATGACATGATTGATGACGGAAGGAACATGATGATCGTATATGCCTGCGCCGAGGAAGCTGGCGTGTGTTTCGAAATTGGCGTTGGCGCCAGCTTGTTTGGACATATGACGTGTCAGCGCATATTCATCAAGTTTGGAGGATACGGGCAGCTCGCCCTGATAACGAATCTCCTGCGGAATGTCCTGAAACAGATCCTCCAGTGTATCCACACCGATGGTTGCGAGCATGGCGCTCTGATCTTGCTCAGTCATGGGAATGTAACGGTGCTTGCTCATGCTTGATCAGCTCCTTGAGTGGGTGTCTTTGCCGTACGTGTCCGTTTATGAAAAGGGGTCTTCACGACCTCGGCTTTTAATTTCTTGCCGCGGATCTCAATCTCAAGAGGTGTTCCCAGCGCAGCATATTTGCTGTCGATGAGGGCAAGCCCCAGATTACGCTTCAATGTAGGTGATTGTGTTCCTGTAGTCACTTCACCAATCTTTACGCCTTCGGCGTAAATCGGATAGTGGGGGCGGGGGATACCTCGCTCCAGCACTTCGATGCCGACCAATTTGCGGGCGGGCCCGTCAGTTTTTTGCTGTAATAAGGCTTCGTGTCCGATAAAAGGTCCGGCATTCAGCTTCACAAACATGCCAACGCCAGCTTCAAGCGGAGAGATGGTTGCCGACAATTCCTGTCCATACAAGGGGAGCCTTGCTTCAAAGCGCAGTGTATCCCTGGCACCAAGTCCGGTTGGCACCAGTCCGTGACTTTCACCGGCTTGCATTAATCCATTCCATACGGCAGCGGCCTGATCTGCTGGTACATATAGTTCAAAGCCATCTTCACCGGTATAACCGGTACGGGACAATAGCAATTTCACTCCACATACTTCGGCATTCTGCACAAAACGAAACGGTTCAATAGCCGATACATCCGTATCTGTAACTTTTTCGATAATATCTGCAGCCAGTGGGCCTTGCAGGGCGAGCAGCGCCGTCTGCTCCGAATCGTTGGTCATGTTCACGTCAGGGATCAAGTGCTCTTGCAGCCATGCCCAATCCTTATCGATGTTGGAGGCGTTAACGACGAGCATATACTGCTGATCTTCCAGCTTATACACAAGCAAATCATCCACTACACCCCCATCGGGGTAACACATCAGAGTATACTGGGCTTGACCCGGAACGAGCGTGGTCACATCATTAGTCATCATTTGTTGCAAAAAAACTTCAGCCTGCTCACCCTGTACTGTGAATTCGCCCATATGGGATACATCAAACAGTCCAGCACGCTCACGTACCGCTTCATGTTCTTTCTGGATTCCGCTGAATTGCACCGGAAGCTCCCAGCCTCCAAAATCAATGCACCGTACGCCTTCGTATTGCTGATACAGTGGGAAGAGTGGTGTTCTAAGCAAATCGGACATCAAATCACCTCGTCATGGGCCGTCAACCGGCCGGATATACAATCGTGGATCAAATGAACCAAAGTATTTTTAAATTTTTCAGCAGAGATTTTTCGTAGATAAGTATGGTAAGGCAGCTATGACAGCGCCGATCTGAATCCTGTTTTTCGTTTTTTGGGAAAAAGGAAAAGGACAGGCCAAAGAATCGGCATGCCAAGTAGCACGCTGTATTCTAAGGCTCTGTCCCTTGTACCTGAGAGTTACCCCGCCGCCTTGTGCAGCAGGTTTCCCCTTGGGTGATCATATCGCCCGCACAGGGCGATATGATGCTCTCCAGAGTTGCGTCCCGTAAAAGTCCTTTTGCCTGAGAGATTCACCCCCGCTTATCGGTGGTTTACTCCTTCGGCGTTACCTCATGTACAGCCCGAATCGGGTGTCACGGGTAATCTCTCCCTTTACATTCATCCGCGAGTATAACATAGTCCAATAAACACATTTACTCCTCTCATTAAAACGTGAATCCACTTCCGATGTCAAGAACGATGTCATAGATTATTATTGAAAACCGAATATTTAGTTTGGTTTCGATTTTATTGTTCGTGTATTTAAAAAGACTGCGCTTACTATTCTAATATCCACCAGTATATGTAGAAAGAGTGTATTCAGGTTACGGTTTGAGAAGGCGATTAGCAAATAAATTGTGAGGTATCTTGACATTTGATTCAAAAATATCATACGCTATGTTCTGGGAAAAAGGTTAAGGTCAAAGAACGCATGCACTCATTTAATGAAAAGCGAGGCGGATATCGATGAGCGAATTGAGAAGTGATTTCCTGTACAGTGAAGAGCACGAATGGGTGCAAACCGTAGGGGAGGATACTGTACGTATTGGCATTACCGAGTTCGCGCAGCATCAGCTGGGTGACATTGTGTTTGTGGAATTGCCTGACCTTGAGACCAATGTAAAAGCAGAAGATAGCATTGGAACGATCGAATCGGTCAAAACGGTTTCGGACTTGTTCTCACCCGTCACAGGTTCAATTATTGCAGTCAATGATTCGTTGCAGGACTCCCCTGAACTTGTGAACAGCTCTCCTTACGAGGAAGGCTGGATGATTGAGATTCGTGTTGAGGGAGATCTGGCAGCAGCATTGTCTACTTTGATGAACGCAGACGCGTATCGTAAACATACGGAGGAATAGGATCAACGAACTTGTACTTAATAACATACATTTTATAATAAATTGAAATGAACTTTATATTGTTTCGACCTGTGTGAGCCTTGTGCTTGCACAGGTTTTTTGTGTTTTCCAAGAATGATTTTCAATGTGGATTTCAGCAGATTGAGGATGTAAATCCCCTGAATGGACCAAGCTATAGGTTGGAAAATGATTCTGGAAATGATAAAAGTCATAGGCAAGAAAAGCCTTGTGTACCAACGGGTTCAGCCATTATGCATCAATTAAAACGATTACATAACCTAATGTTGTCATCATTGTTCATGACGAAAGTACGCTTTCATTTCATTGAACAGGAGAGCAAACTCGCTTAGGATTACAGCAGGGGAGAAATGATACCCCTTTCATAAATCATAATCACTTGATCCAAGGAGGATAATAAAATGAGTAATTTGGACCAATCGTCCAATTCCAAAGGTGGGCTACGGGTAGGTGTGCAGCGTTTTGGCCGATTCCTGAGCGGTATGGTCATGCCGAATATGGGTGCATTCATCGCCTGGGGATTAATTACGGCGATGTTCATTCCAACAGGCTGGTTCCCTAACGAGACACTAGCACAGTTAGTTGATCCGATGATCAAATATTTGCTGCCACTGTTAATTGGTTACACCGGGGGTACGATGGTGCATGGTCAGCGTGGTGGTGTCGTGGGTGCCATTATGACCATCGGGGTCATCGTGGGTAGTGATATTCCGATGTTCCTCGGTGCCATGATTGCCGGACCACTGGCAGCATGGATCATCAAAAAGTTCGATAAATCGATCGAAGGTAAAGTTAAAGCCGGATTCGAAATGCTGGTTAATAACTTTTCAGCCGGTATTATTGGCGGGATCTTGGGGATCTTTGCTCTACTGGGCATCGGGCCTGCTGTAGAAGCGATTAGCAAAGTTTTGTCTGCCGGGGTACAAGGCTTAATGAATCTGGGATTGTTACCACTGGTCAACCTAATCATTGAACCAGGTAAAGTATTGTTCCTGAACAATGCAATCAACCACGGGATTCTTACACCAATTGCAACAGATCAAGCGAGAGAATTAGGGCAATCCGTATTATACATGCTTGAATCCAACCCGGGTCCGGGACTTGGTATCTTGCTTGCTTACTGTTTCTTCGGACGCGGAATGGCCAAATCTTCTGCACCGGGTGCTGTTATCATTCATTTCTTCGGGGGAATTCATGAGATCTACTTCCCTTACATTCTGATGAGACCGATTCTGATCCTTGCCGCAATCGCGGGTGGCGTCGCAGGTACATTAACATTCATGCTCACGGGAGCAGGACTTGTTTCGGCACCATCACCGGGTAGTATTATCGCGTATTTCCTCTTAACACCAAAAGGTGGATACCTGCCAATGCTTGCAGGGGTGCTTGTAGCAGCCGTCGTTTCTTTCCTGGTTGCAGCAGTGTTGCTGAAAACGGGTAAACATAAGGACGAAGATCTGGAGTCTGCATCCAGTCGGATGAAAGACATGAAGAGTCAAGGAACCGTGCCAAACGCAGGCATTACGGCCAATCAACGTGAAGCAGACGGAGCTTCATATATGGCTTCTTCTACAGTGAAAACAGATGTGAAGAAGATTGTCTTCTCCTGTGATGCAGGAATGGGGTCGAGTGCGATGGGCGCTTCCATTCTTCGCAAGAAGATGAAGGCAGAGGGGATTGACGTTACGGTGACCAATACGGCCATCAGTGATATCCCGCCGGATGCAGATGTTGTCATCACACAACAAATATTAACGGATCGTGCCCGCTCCGTTGCGCCGAACGCAGAACATATATCCATCGACAACTTCCTAAAAAGCCCGGAATACGATGCGCTCGTTGAACGTCTAAAGTAATTGCACGCATTCGTTTTCCCTGAGCCGGAGGCTGAGATATGAGTATTACCAAAAGACAACGTGAGATCGTGGAGTTTCTGCTGGAGCATCCACATGAAGTCACTGCCGGCGAAATCGCCGTTGAAGTAAAGGTCAGTACCCGAACGGTTCACCGGGAGCTGCAAATGATTGAACAATGGCTTGAACCTTTGGGCATGAAGCTGGAAAAAAAATCAGGAACCGGTATCCGAATCGATGCCGGTTCCGATGATCTGGCTGTACTGCGCCAGCAACTAGAGGGTAAAGAATATGTAGAGTTTACGCCAGAAGAGCGTAAGCTCTTCATGCTTTGCATCCTGCTGGATGAACCGGAGCCTGTAAAGTTGCTCGCCCTGGCTTCGGATCTGAAAGTGACCGTATCCACCGTAACCACGGATCTGGACGATCTGGAGTCACGAATTCGTCAGGCGGGACTAAAGCTGGTTCGCAGACGCGGATATGGCGTCAAGATTAACGGAAGTGAGACGATTTATCGCACAGCCATAGCTGCACTTGCTCTCGAATTTCTGGATGAGTCGGACCTGTTCGGAAGACAGCCTGAACAAGGGGGCTCCATCGTAAACCAAAAATTGCTGGATATGATTGGACACGGTGATGTGCTTACGGTCGAAAATGCGTTATGGCAACCAGATATCGAATGGCTGGAGAACATCCCTGAACGCCAATACATGAAGCTGCTGATTCAATTATCCGTAGCAGTTGTACGTATTCGTAAAGGCTTTGGCATTGGCCGTATGTCTCCACGAGAGAACACGGGAGATGAAGTTGCAGAGCGGGATGAGATGAAGGTTCCATCTTATATGGCTTCCCGCTTGTGTGGTGTGTTATCCACCCAGCTGGGACTGACATTCTCCCAAGATGAGCAAGTTTATTTTCACAGACTTTTAGTTGAGACAGAACAGCGGATTCACTCTTCACGGCTGTTGCCAATCGACGACTTGATTTTACTGGACAGGGTACATTCACTGATTGATCAGATGCAGGCGAGGACGCATTACGCCTTTCATGAGGATCGTTTGCTTCGTGAAGGTCTGCTTGGTCATATGCAACCTGTAATGGAGCGAATTGAAGGACAACAGGTGATACGTAATCCGCTTTTGCAGCAGATTCGCAAGGATTATGATTCACTTTTTGAAGATGTCAAAAAATCTGTGGGGCAAGCTTGGCCAGGCACAGACGTTCCGGATGAGGAGATTGGTTTCCTGGTCATGCATTTTGGGGCTTCCATCGAGAGGTTACGTGCATTGAAACGGGAGATCAGGGCCATCATCGTGTGCACAAGCGGAATTGGATCATCACGTATGCTTTCCAGCCGATTATCCAAGGAGATTCCCGAGATTCGAATCATGGATAGTGTGTCCTGGTATGAAGCTGCCCGGATTCCTACCGATCAATATGATCTGGTGTTATCCACTGTCGATCTGCCGATGGATGAGCATCAGTATTACAAAGTGAGCCCCCTGCTTACGGCAGAAGAGAGCGAACATCTGCGTCATTTTATCCGAACAACAACGTTACAACGACAGCATAATAAACCCCGTGAAGCAGAGGTTCAGACCACTAGTCGTTACTCGGACCCTGATGGAATGGAAGCGATTTTAGTTGAAATCGTCCGCATTATTGGCAAGTTTCAGGTGTATCCGCTGGATAACCAGGACATCGGGTTCTATAAAACGGTGTATGCGATGTGCAACGTACTCCATGGAACTGGTGTGCTGAAGGAACCGGGGGAGATCGCAAAACGGTTGGAGGCACGTGAAGCAGTGGGGAGTCAGAAGATTCCGGGTACAGGACTTGCGCTGTTTCATACACGCAGTGAGGGAATTTACAGGCCGTCCATTAGCTTGTTTCAACTCACTGAGCCACTCCTTCGTACGCCGGATGATCCGGCAGGAGTTACCCATATCCTCTTGATGCTTGGTCCCAGAGAACTATCCAAGGAAAGCCTGGAGGTTCTCAGTGAGATCAGCGCCCTGTTATTACAGGAAGAAATGATTACATTGCTGGAAAAGGGAATCAGGGATGAACTCATTCATTACCTGTCCCAGGAACTCGTTGGATTTTATCGCAGTAAAACCGAAATTGGAGGTTAACCATTATGAGTATGTTAACAACAGATAAAGTCATCATGAATGCGACGGCTCAGGACAAATACGAAGCGATTCGCATGGCAGGACAGATTCTGAAGGATGCGGGACATATTACCGCGGATTACATTGAAAAGATGATTGAGCGTGAAGAGATTGTCTCGACCTATGTAGGGAACGGCCTCGCTATTCCGCACGGTACGAAGGAATCCAAAGCTTTCATTTTATCCACAGGTATCTCTGTCATTCAGTATCCAGAGGGTGTTGATTTTGGCGAAGAAAAGGCTTATATGGTCATTGGTATCGCGGCTCAAGGCGGGGAGCATATGGAGATCTTGACTAGCATCGCGGTGATCTGTGCTGAAGATGAGAATATGGAGGCCCTGCGTCTGGCCAAAACAGCCGAAGAAGTAATCGCTATTCTGGAAAGTGAAATGGAGCTATGAAGGCCCTACACTTTGGCGCAGGTAACATTGGACGCGGTTTTATTGGATTGATCCTCTCCCGTGCGGGTTATGAGGTGGTTTTCTCCGACGTTAATCAGGAATTGGTAACCGCTCTTCAGCAACGGGGGCAGTATACGGTGGAACTGGCTAACGAGAGCAAGGATCAGGAGACCGTGACAGGCGTAAATGCAATTGATGGAACCCAACTGGAGACGGTTGCCCAAACCGTTGTGGAAGCGGATCTGATTACAACTGCGGTGGGCGTGGGCGTGCTGAAACATATTGCACCAGGTATTGCGAAGGGACTTGAGAAAAGACTGAATTCCGGTCCTGCACAAAACCCTCTTCACATCATCGCTTGCGAGAACGCCATTGGAGCCAGTACACAATTGAAAGAGCATGTATATGCTCTGCTTGATGAAAAGGTACGTTCCCTTGCGGATCAATACGTTTATTTTCCAGATTCAGCCGTAGACCGGATAGTGCCTATTCAGCATCATGAAGATCCGTTGCACGTACAGGTGGAGCCTTTTTACGAGTGGGTAGTGGATCGTTCCCAGATGGCTCCTGCATTCAAACCGGTTGAGGGCATTCTATATGTCGATGATCTGGAGCCGTATATCGAACGGAAGCTGTTTACTGTGAATACAGGACACTGCGTTGCAGCGTATATCGGTAATGTACACGGGTATGACACGATTCAGAAGGCTATTGCCGACGAAAAGGTGAAATCGATTGTCTACGGTGCTCTGCAGGAAACGGGGAAAGTTCTGGTGAAGCGTTTTGGATTCAACCCGGAAGAGCATGAGCAGTATATTGGCAAAATATTGGGACGGTTTGTCAACCCGTATCTCACCGATGAGGTTACTCGTGTTGGTCGTTCCCCTCTGCGCAAATTGTCTCCAAATGATCGTCTGGTTCGCCCGGCCCTTCAGGCCTATGCGGATGGATCTGAAACGACCTATCTGACTATGGGTATGGCAGCAGCCTGCAAGTTCGATGTATCCGATGATCCGGAAGCAGTTGAACTTCAGGACATGATTCGCCAGAAGGGAATTACAGCTGCACTTCACCATTATACATCCATGGATGAGCATCATCCGGTGCTTGAGCAGGCTGTTGCTCAATATAACCAAATGTAAGAGCAGTGGTAGCCAGCTAACAGTATAGAGTGAGACATAATAAAGAAGAGCCATACAGTTGTTAACTGTGCGGCTCTTCTTTTGGTTGATGTTTATCGGCATATTCATTCAAACAGCGTTGACATATGCACGATTTTCGACGCTTCTCTGCCGGAATGCGGTCGAATACACCTTCGGGAAAAGTAGCTCGGTTACACCAGCATTCCGAATGAGGATGTCCTGCGGCGTAAGAACAGCGATTAGCTTCGCCGCATAACGGGCAGACAAGAACATCGATAGGAACGTGCTCTTGATCGTCTTGTTCTGCAGACATGGGGTTCTTCCCTCCCTGTGAAATAGCTACAAGCTGAAGTTAAACATACTGGTCCCAGTATAACAGAAATGCGCCGGTGATCATGGAATTCACTGTGTATATATGACTTCCAGTTTACCACCAGATCTGCTTCTCCAAGGTGATTCATTCTTCAGGCGGTAGTTCGATCTGCAGGCCTTCCACATGTTTACGTCCCATCAATTTGCGTTTCTTGCGGTTTTCTTTTGTCTCCAGCACAATGTCCAGATCATAATCGTCACCCGGATAAAGCTCATTGGCAGATATATGCAGGGTCAGGCGTTTCTTATGGATTTTGACTTTGCGTCCTCGCAGCATGACCCCGATATTTCCACGGCTATCCTCCACATCACAGACGATGCCTGACTGATTAAGATAGGCCGCATACACCCGATCTCCTTTGCGAAACATTTTGGCAGGAGCAGGAGAATTCGACTCTCTGGTTGTTGTCTTTTTGTGGAGACCTATTGAATCTTTTGACTGCTTCTTCATCTGATTCCGTTTGGATAACTCTGCCGGGTCGTCTGCTGCTGTAACGGAACGCTCAGGCGTTAGGGCTGGAGTTGCCAAAGTAGGTGACGTAAACACGAATGATCGATCTCTCGAAATACTATGATCTGACAGGAATTTGGATCGTTCGATAATTCGCTGTGGCATGCCCAGCTTCAATGCGATGGAATAAGCATAGCTCTCACCAGCTTCTCCGATACGCAATCGATACAACGGCTGGAGAGAGACGGTGTCAAATTCCATACGGGCATTTTCGAATCCTGGCGTGGCCGCTGCAAAATGTTTGATTTCCCCAAAATGGGTTGTCGCCACAACGGTTGCTCCGCGGCTGTGCAATTCCTCCAGCATGGCAATGGACAGTCCGACGCCTTCACCGGGATCTGTGCCGGAAGCCATCTCATCAATGAGCACCAGAGTTGATGTATTGGCCTGTTCCAGGATGCCAATCATATTGCGAATATGTGCGGAGAATGTACTGAGCGCTTGTTCCAAACTCTGCCCGTCACCAATATCAACCGCTACCTCGGTATAAACAGCCATCTCGCCACCTTCCTCTACCGGAATAAGCAAACCGGATTGCATCATCAGGGTTAGTAAACCAAGTGTTTTGAGTGCGACCGTTTTCCCCCCGGTATTCGGGCCAGTAATAATGAGCGACGAATACGTCCTGCCAATGGCAAAATCAAGGGGAACCATGGAAGAACGCATGAACGGATGACGTGCACGTCGAAGGCTGATGTGGCCCTGCGTATTGACTTGAACGGTACGTCCGTCCATGGTGGCTGCATATTTGGCTTTGGCAAACAGGAAGTCCAATACACCAACCGTTTCGGTGTTCAGGGCAATTTCACGGTTATACGATTCGGCCAGAGAGGTTAAATCACCGAGAATTCTCATCTCCTCTCGGGACTCCTCCGCTTGTAGAACGGCCAATTCCATCTGTAAACTTACTAACTCAACAGGTTCGATATATACGGTTTGCCCGCTCCCGGATTCATCCAGCACACTGCCTTTCACCTGTTTACGGAACTCTTTCTTAATGGGCAGGACTGTCCTTCCTCCGCGCTGACTGATGACATGCTCCTGCATAATGGAGCGATGTTTGCTCACCAGAGAATCAAGCTTTCGTTTCATACGCTCCTCATTCACGGTCATTTTTTTACGAATACGAATCAGTTCCTTGCTCGCCTGATCCTGAATGCGTCCACTATGGATGCAGCGCTCGATTTCAATCAGCAAAGGTTCGATCAGAATCATGGATGCTGCATAACGACTGACGGTGGGAGCGGCCGCAGATTTACCCTCCATGTACTTCATGAGCTGTGCACAACTCCGCAGGAACTGAGCGAGATGACTGAAATCACGTTCACTGAATAGATAACCGGTGCCTAGCAGATCCATAATGGTTTCCATGCCGTCCAGTGAAGGGAGGGGGATACTGGCTCCGAAGCGAATCAACGCAGCCGCTTCTGCTGTTTCTTCCAGGCGCAGCTGAATCAGGTGAGCATCTACCATCGGTTTTAGTTCTCTCGCATAACGTTTACCCAGATAAGACAGGGCGCAGTCTGCAACATTTTTTTGAATTTGTGGATAACCCAGACTGTTTAATGTGTTCTCATTCATGCGTAATCTCTCCTTGAATTCGAATTGGGATTTTCAGTTGACGCGCTGAAACATATTCCTGGAAAACGCAAAAAGGGCGGAGAATGAACAAACGTCATTCTCCGCCCTAAACATATGGGAAAGCAGAGTCCACTACAGGTCTATATTAAAAAATCCGCGCTGAACTCAGCGCGGAAATAGACCCGGACAATGACAATCCCGGAGGCGATTTATGATATCCGCTGTTCTTAACTAAGTACAGGGATCTGGCGCATCATGAAATACACGTATGCCATATGGGCACAAGTGAAATGAAAGGCCAAACTCCTGAATATGAAACTTGGTTAGTTAAGAACATTCACCGACATTAAAAATCTCTCCTTTGATTGAGGAATATGCAACCAATATAAACTGGAAATTGGTTTGAAGTCAACCTTTAGAATAAATGAGTGGACTTGAATAAGAATGGGTTTTAAAATAACAATAGTAAAATAATCCAATGAAAGCGATTTAATTTAATAAACATACGTAAAAAGGAGGATGCTCTTCTTGCCGAAGTATTTACTGCGTTTGCTCTGCTTTACCCTGATCCTCGGAGCCCTTCCGGTCATTGTTATTGGTTCGGTCTCGTATACGATAGCATCACGTGACATTGAGCAGAAAGTGCGTGAAAGCAATCTTCAGATATTGCATCAGACCCAGATGCGGGTAGAACAAGTTCTGCGCAGCCTGCAATTATCATCCATCCAGTATGTCAATTCGCCTCTGGTACTACAAGCGATGAAGAAACCGTTGGACAGCAGCGAATTTCAGGAGATTCGTGATCTGACCTCCGGTTTTAACAACTTGCAAGCGGTTACGAACATTGACCAAGCCTATCTGGTTAATCTGGATGAGGATTGGGTTGTTTCGATGCGTTCTTTTGGCAAATTGGATGATTTCAGCATTCGAGACCGGATTGGCTCGTATCTGACTTACACCAACAGCCTGTTCTGGGTCACTCAGAATGCCATTTCAGCCAAAGAAAGCGTACCTGTGTCGGCAGGTATGGGTGAATTAACACCGGAACAGGCACCTACCCTTATATCATCGGATAATGTGGTCAGTATGGTATTCAAAATCCCGATGGTGCCAACCAATGTGAAACCAAAGGGATTTCTTGTAATTGATATCGCCGATACGGAACTGAGTACGTTTTTGAGCCGAAATACGAATTCTGGAGATATGTACGTTCTGGATCGGGAGCAGAAATATTTTCTGAACGATATGCAGCAAGGCGGGAAATATGACGCACTGAATAAGGAAATTCATGAAATGGTGCAAACGACAGGCCAGCCAGAGGGTTTCTTCAGCTCGGAGGTGGAAGGTAACCAAGTGGCGGTTAGCTATAGGCAATCTCCACTTAATGGCTGGTTATACGTATCCGTTGTATCCCTTGGGCAGATCACGGCCCAGTCACAGAAAATTGCATTGGTTACCGGTGTCGCTACGTTGGTCATGTTATGTGTAACGGGACTGGTCGCCATATACGGAAGTCGGCGGATGTATTCACCGATCTCCAGACTGCTGCAATTTACGAAGGGGCTGAATTCCCCGGTTGCTCCGTCAGGACGCCGTCAGGATGAATTTATCTATATTGAGGAGCAATTGTCAACCTTGTTCAGTTCGGAGAAAACAATGCGGGAGCAGATGAAGGGGCAGCATGTGCACCTTCAGGAGTTTTTTATGACCAAACTGTTAACAGGCAAAATCTCGGAAGAAGATTTCAGATATCAGGGAGAATTGTACGATTTCCCGACAGGGTGGGCGAGTCTTGGTGTACTCATGCTCCAGATCGATACCTTGGAAGGGACCCGATATGAGGAACAGGATCGGGATCTGCTGCTGTTTGCTGTCAACAATATGGTAGGTGAGCTCCTTCCTTCAGCAGTTCGGTTCACCCCCGTTATGTTGGATGATGCTCAGGTCACCGTACTTGCTTCCGAACTGACAGATGAGGTGAAGCTGAAGGAATGGATGCATACCCAGGCAGACTGGATTCGCGAACGTGTCGTGACCTATCTGAATCTGCCCGTAAGTATCGGCATCAGTCGTTCTTACACTTGTATTGGTGATACGCCAAGAGCGGTGCAGGAGAGCCGCGAGGCTCTTCAAGGCCGGGTGAGTCTGGGCAGCCGTATTATTTTGCATTACGAGGATATACAGCCGCGTGGTCAGATGGAGGCTGCGTTGTATACCCAGTTACGCATGATTGAGGATCAGCTCGCTTCTGCGCTCAAGCAAGGAGATGAGGAGAAGACGGACGCCTATTTTACGCAATATTTGGGACTGCTTGCCGACAAGAAACTTCATTTCAGTGAATACCCCGTCATTATGGTTCAGTTATTGTCTCGTGTATATCAGCTTGTGCAGGAGCAAGGTGGGGATGTAGCCGAAGTGCTGGGTGAAAAAGCATCGATGTCACATTTGCTGAAGTTGTCCACATTGGACGAAATGACCAATTGGTTCCGCAAGCGGCTGTTCCTGCCCGTCATCCGTTTCTGGCGAGAACAGGAAGAATCCCAATACATGAATATTGCAAGGCGCATGATTCGCTTGATCGATGAACGGTATGATCGTGAATTGTCGCTGGAAGCCTGTGCCGCAGAGCTTAATTTTCATCCTGTCTACTTGAGTCGGGTATTCAAGAAGGAAGCGGGAGTTAATTTTACGGAATATCTCGCAGAGTACCGTATGGAAAAAGCTAAAACATGGCTGCAAACGACGAATCTTAAAATATCGGAGATTGCCGAGAAATTAAACTACACCAATCCAACCGCATTTATCCGTACATTTCGCAAAATCACAGGAACGACCCCCGGCAAATACCGGGAGCAGCAGCGATAAAACAAGCCTGCTCTGCCCGCCATGGCAGACAGGCTTTTTCTTGTTCGGATGAATGAAGAAGACCGCTTCTGCCATGGAGTTAAGACAGGAATATCGAGGTTGAAAGCAGTTCATTGCGTTGTTAGATTCTACGAGGGAAATGAGCTAAAACCTTGCTACATAAGGAAAAACAAAAGGCTAAAACGAGATGATAGCCAGTCATTCGTTTATCCTCCACAATGAAGACATGAATTCAGGAAGTGATATTTTGTAATCGTTTCCAATGTGGGGAGGAAGACAATATGAAAGCCGAAACGGCGGCTCGAACACGGCCCGCTACCCGCAGTGACAAAAACCTGCTGTGGAGGGACATTATCAAAAACCGGTGGCTGTATATCATGTTAATACCGGGTGTGCTTTACTTTGTTATTTTCAAATACATACCCATGTATGGCATCACGATGGCTTTTCAGGATTACACGCCGTATAAGGGCATCTTGGGGAGTGACTGGGTAGGGTTCAAACATTTCCAGCGTTTCTTCGGAGAACCGCAATTCTGGACATTGTTTCGAAATACGTTTTTGCTTGCCATTTATAACATTGTGTTCTTTTTCCCACTGCCGATTGTACTGGCACTCATGATGAATGAGGTTCGCCGTGAACGCTTCAAACGATTTGTACAAACGCTTGTTTATGTTCCACACTTTGTTTCCTGGGTTGTTGTTGTCGGTGTGTTCTACATGCTGTTTACAACCGAGGGTGGTGCGATTAACGAATTGCTCTATAACCTGACTGGACAAAAAGTGGCGTTCCTGCTTGAACCCGGTTGGTTCCGAACCATGATTGTTGGACAATCCATCTGGAAAGAAGTTGGTTGGGGCACAATTATCTTCCTGGCAGCACTTTCCGGTGTTGATACACAGCTCTATGAAGCTGCACGGATTGATGGTGCCAATCGTTGGCGCCAAACCTGGCATATTACGCTGCCGGCCATTCGCAGTACAATCGTCATTTTGCTCATTCTGCGTCTGGGCAATTTCCTGGATACGGGCTTTGAACAGATCTTCCTGATGCTGACTCCGACAAACCGGGATGTGGGCGAGGTATTTGATACCTACGTGTACACGAAGGGGCTTACACAGGCACAGTACAGTTATAGTGCTGCTGTCGGGTTGTTCAAATCGGTTGTCGGACTGGCGCTTGTCCTTGGTGCCAATACGCTGGCCAAAAAATTCGGGGAGGAAGGCGTCTACTAATCTTTGGGTGCAGACGTTCTTCACCAGACAGGAGTGAACATTGATGCAACAGGATAAAACGTGGGGCAACCGTATCTTTGATTTTGTGAATCACGGCTTGCTGCTGTTGATTGGAATTGTGACGGTCATCCCGTTTATTTATATTTTGGCTGTCTCATTTACCAGTCCGCATGAAGTGGCTAAGGGAGGATTCATTCTTTTTCCAAAAGAGTTCTCTCTGGCTGCGTACCGTTACATTTTCTCTACAGATACCTTGATTCGCAGTCTGGGTGTATCGGTCTATATTACGGTGATTGGTACCTTTATTAACCTGCTGTTTACGTCACTTATGGCATATCCGCTCTCCAGAAGATATTTGCGTGGACGCCAGCCCATTTTGCTGGGTGTATTGTTCACAATGCTCTTCAGTGGCGGGATGATTCCAACCTATTTTGTCGTGAAATCCTTGCACCTGACGGATACGTTATGGTCGCTGATGCTGCCTACCGCTATTAGTGCATTTAACTTGATCGTACTCAAAAACTTCTTCCAGGCCATTCCCGATGAACTGGAGGATGCAGCCAAAATTGATGGATGTAACGATGTCGGCGTATTGTTCCGGATTGTTCTGCCTTTGTCCATGCCAGCGATGGCGACATTTTCACTCTTTTACGCGGTGGCCCACTGGAACAGTTTCTTCAGCGCTGTGATCTATATCAACGATAGTGAGAAGTGGCCTGTCCAAGTCTGGCTGCGTGAGATTGTCATTCTGGCACAGAGCCGGATCGGAGACACGAGTATTGAAGAAACCGAGATCCAGCCGCTTACCATTCGTATGGCAGTTATTGTATTCTCCACAATCCCGATTATGCTGGTGTATCCATTCCTGCAAAAGCACTTTGCCAAAGGAGTGATGCTGGGTTCGGTGAAAGGTTGAGTCGTGACAGGGTTCAAAGTCAATTCAATATGACTGCATAAAAAAGGGAGGTTTTCATGTGATGAAAGCAACAAAAAAGAAAGCCATAGCTGTCTTGAGCACACTGGCACTGGTGACAGGTTTGCTGGCAGGATGCGGATCAGACGAGGGTCAGGCTGCCGAGGGCGGCGTACAAAATGTGTCCATAGCTATTGCGCAAGTGGGTGATGTGCCAAGCAAAGGCAATGAAGTTCAGCAAAAGATTGAAGAGTATACCAACACCAAGCTGGATATCCAGTGGATTCCGGCTTCGGCCTATAATGACAAAATTAACGTGATGATCGCTTCAAGTGATATGCCAAAAATTGTGAAAGTGCAATATAACCCAACGGTGACCAGCGCGATGCGTAATGACGTGTTCTGGGAAGTGGGGCCATTGCTGAAAGACTACAAAAATCTCTCGGCACAGAACGAGCGTTTTTTTGACAACATCAAGGTAGAGGGCAAGATCTACGGGGTTCCTGTTTTCTCGGATATTGCGCGGGCTACGGTGATCTATCGCAAGGACTGGTTCGAGAAGCTGAATCTGAAGGTGCCAACGACACCGGATGAATGGTATGAAACGATTAAAACACTGGCCACCTCCGATCCGGATGGAGACGGTCAGGATAATACGTTTGGACTGATGCTTTTCAAAAAATACAATGAGGACCAATATTCCTTCACGACGCGACTTGGCGTAAGTTTTGGTGCTCCTAACAAGTGGAAGGTCGAGGATGATGGCAGCTTCACGCCGGAATTCATGACACCGGAATATATGCAGGTGCTGGATCTGCTGAAACGTTTGTACGATGAGAAACTGCTGAACCAGGACTTTGCCGTATTTGACTCGACGGAAGCGGAGAAAAAGTATGATTCCGGTGTTGTGGGTATCCGTGTTGGTGTCGCGCAGAACGGAAAAAGTCAGCAGGAGCGTCTGTCCAAAAACAATCCGGATGGTGTGGTAGACATCGCTGGTTTGCTTGGACCGAACGGAGATCGTGTTGCAGGACAGACGGGTAACTCGGGAATTCTGGCATTCCCCAAATCGACGGTGAAATCGGAAGAAGAACTCAAGAACCTGCTCTCCTTCCTGGATAAACTGATGGACCCTGAGATGGCGACCCTGTTGATGCGTGGTATGGAAGACAAACATTACACCAAAGTGGGCGAAGATCAGGTGGAGATGAGTGACTTCGATGCATTCCAGCGTGAAGTGAAACCTTACCGTGACAACCTGCCTTATGTCGAAGGATATAACGTACCGAAATTGAAGGATACGGAACTGGGTGAAAAAGGTACGGCACTTGCCAAGGAACTGGCGGAGCACGCTGTGCCAAATCCTGCGCTGACGTTATATTCTCCAACGTATGGTGACCGCGGGGCAGACCTGGATCAGATGATTGCAGATGCGCAAACCAAATACATTATGGGCAAGATCGATCAAAGTGGCTGGGAAAAGGAAATCGAGAATTGGGGCAATGCGGGCGGAAACAAGATTCGTGAGGAATATGCCGAAGATTATAAAAAACAGGCTCAATAAAGAGCCGGAAGCGGAGGCTTGATCATGAAGGAAACACTGCAATTGACATCGGTGCGCATGGCACAGCAATTCATGGAAAGTTATCGCAACCATGAGCTGTACTCCACTTGGCATTATGAGAATGGTTGCTTTCTGAAAGCACTGGAGGAGCTGTACACGCATACTGGGGAGCAAAAGTATTTTGACTACATCCGTGAGTTGATGGATCATTTCGTTCAGGAAGATGGCTCCATTCGCTCCTATACGATCGAGGAATATAATCTGGATCAGATCAATCAGGGAAAATCACTGTTCCTGTTGCATGAGAAAACGGGAGAAGAGAAGTATCGCAAAGCTGCGGAGTTGCTTATGACTCAGCTTAAGGGACAGCCACATACGAGTGAAGGCGGGTTCTGGCACAAAAAGATTTACCCTTTCCAGATGTGGCTGGATGGATTGTACATGGCCACTCCGTATCTGACCCAGTATGGCGCAGTGACGGGTGAAGAGAAGTGGTTTGACAAGGCGGCTCTGCAGCTCTTGCTGGTGGAGCAGCGCACACGTGATCCGCGTAGTGGTCTCTTGTATCATGCCTGGGATGAGAGCAAAGAACAGCGCTGGAGTTCGGGAGAGACGGGATGTTCACCACATGTCTGGAGTCGGGCGATGGGCTGGTATGTGATGGCGGTTGTGGATACATTGGATCACCTGCCGATAGATCATCCGCAGCGAGGGCAGATTGTGGGCATCTTTGAACGGGTGGCAAACGCACTTGTGCATGTGCAGGATCAACAGACCGGACTATGGCCACATTTGCTGGATCAGCCGGGACGTGAGCGGAACTATCTGGAGGCCTCCGGGACCTCGATGTTTGTTTATGCATTGGCCAAAGGTGTACGTAAAGGATATCTGAGTGGCAAGTTCAAAGCGGTTGCGGAAAAAGGGTATCAGGGTCTGCTGCAGCATTTGCTGCAAACGGACCGTGAAGGTGTGCTGTCCTTGACGCAGTGTAATGGCGGAGCAGGTCTTGGAGGAAGCCCGTATCGTGACGGGTCATACGAGTATTATGTGACTGAATCCATTCGGATCAATGATCCGAAGTCGGTCGCTCCGTTCATTTTGGCAGGGGTGGAGATTGAACTTTACAAGTCCAAATAACATGTACATGAGAACGGAGAGGACAGAAATAATCTGAGGAAGCGAAGCGTTCGCCTTTATCTCCGGATTTTCCCCTTTGTTTAGAAGGGAATCAAAAAATCTGGGGATAACAGCGATCTGAAGGTTGTTCTGTCATCGGAGTGGTCTGTGTACATAACCTTATCCAAAAGGAGAGATGGTTCATGAGTCCAAAAGGTCCAATGTCCCGTTTAGGCGGAATCGTTGTAATTGGTGCAATGTCCGCTGGATTGCTTGCAGGTTGCGGGGGAGAAAAAGCACCTGCTGCAGGGGAAGGTAAACTTCCCATTTCCATCTCTTTAATGCAGGTAGGAGATATACCGGCCAAGGAGAACGGGATTGAAAAGAAGATTGAGGAATATACCAATACGGATGTTAATGTACAGTGGATTCCGCAGTCTGCTTTTGATGATAAAGTGAACGTTATGGTTGCTTCAGGCGAGATGCCGACCATTATGCGGGTGAATTATGTACCGACAACGTTTAATGCCGCCAAAACGGGATTGTTCTGGGAACTGGGGCCATATTTGAAGGATTATAAAAACCTGTCTGCCCAATCGGAGGCTTATTTTAACAATATCAAAATTGAAGGCAAGGTTTACGGTATTCCAAACTTTCGCGATATTGGACGGACTGCGATCGTATATCGCAAGGACTGGTTCGATACATTGAAGCTGGATATCCCCAAAACGCTGGATGACTGGTATGAAGTGATGCGCTCTATTCGTAAGGATGACCCTGACGGGAATGGTAAGGAAGATACGTACGGTGCATTGTTATTCAAAAAATATAATGAGGGCGTCTCCTCCCCACTGACGCGGATCGCTGTGAGTATTGGCGGTGTCAACAAATGGGGAGTGGATGATGCGGGGAAACTGACCCCGGAGTTCCTGACCCCGGAATATGTGGATACGATGAAACTCTTCAAGCGACTGTTCAGCGAGGGATTGATTAATAGTGATTTCCCTGCCCTGGACCCTTCTGATGCGGACAAAAAAATGGATTCGGGCCTGGTTGGCATGAAGCTGAATGGTGTGGCTCAGAACGGAAAATCTTCTCAGCAACGGCTTACGCCAAATGCTCCGGATGGAGAGATTGATGTAGCTCCGTTCCAGGGACCCGATGGTATTCGTATCGCCGGGGAGCCAGGAAACTACGGAATGCTGGTCATCCCGAAGGCATCCGTTACGGATGAGGAGCAACTGAAGAAGGTCCTTACGTTCCTGGATCAGTTGATGGATGAGGAATTGAGCACGTTGCAGCTTCGTGGATTGCTCGATGTGCACTACACCAAGACTGCGGATGGGAAAACCGAACTCAAAGATTTTGACGCTTATCAGCGTGAAGTGAAGCCATATCGGGATAATCTGTTAAGTATTGAAGGTTATAACGTTCCTGAACTGGTCGATGTTCCCATTGGTATGAAAGGTACCAAGATGGCGCGTGAAAATGAGCAGTACGCCATTGCCAATCCGGCACTTACTTTGTCTTCGGCGATCTATACCGAGCGTGGTCAGGAGCTGGATCAGATGATCTGGGATGCGCAGACCAAATACATTATGGGTAAAATTGATGATGCTGGTTGGGAGCAGGAAATCGCAAACTGGAGAAAAGCCGGTGGTGATCAACTGATCGCGGAATTGGAAGCATCCTATAAGGAATTGAACGGAAAATAAAGCTGGGTGAGATAAAAAAAGGTTGATCAAATGGAATGATATGGTTTATTCTATGAGTGAGTTTATTTTTCCAATATCATACGAAAGACCACACCCTTAAAGCATAAGGCTATGAATCTGCGGATTCATGGCCTTTTTTGTGTTTTAAGCGAATGAAGTGGGTCTATGGAAGGAGTGTTGCACGCCTTGAAGTGATGGGGATAGACGAAAAATAATACCAATAGCCTAGTACAACATGGTAGAATATTGATTATTATGGCAAATTTAGGTTTTGGTTATGAAGAGAAGTGACTAGGTTGACCAAGTAAAGCATCCCCATACTAAGGTACATAGGAGCGTGAGTAGATTGAAGAAACGAATTGAAAGTCACGAGAAGAAGAAAAAACGGAATGTTTGGATCGTCGGGTTGGTAACGACAGCTGTATTGGCAGCAACACTATTACCGATTGGCTCCGTACATTTGACGTCAACAGCGAATGCTGCATCGGGAACAAGTGATACTGCTCTTAGCAAGTTCAAGGATATCAAGGGCCACTGGGCTCAAGCAACAATTGCTAAAGCGTATGAAAAAAACTTGATCTCTGGTTACCAGGATGGAACGTTTCGTCCCAATGGCAAAATCACGCGTGGGGAATATGCGACAATTCTCGCCCGCGCGACTGGACTGGAGAAGGTAGAAGGACAGAGTCCCTTTGCTGATCTAAAGGGACATTGGTCTGAAGCGGCGGTTAGCCAGCTTGTCGGACAAGGATTCATTAATGCTGGCGATTACGCCAAAGGGTTCAATCCGAATGCGGAGCTAACGCGTTACGAGATGATGAAATGGATTGCCAATGGACTGATCAAGTCCGGAGCCAGCTTCCAGGATGCTTTTAACGATACGACCAATACGCTACTTCCTACACCGGAAGTGAACCGCGGCACCATTCGTGCGGAGCAGATTCCGTATCTTGCCCTTGTTCGTGGGACAGGCATTGTTGGTGGATTCCAGGATGGCACATTAAAACCCGCGGATTCCACCACACGTGCAGAAGTATCGGCCATTTTGCTGCGTTATATGGACGTGGAGGGCACGGATGCCGGGAAGTATAGTGACCTGAATGAAATGAGAGAGGTTGGCACGACGGGTACGAATTTAACGACGATTAGTAATTATTTTTATACTAAAAACTCTGTCAAAGTAAGTGATATATCAAAAGGAGATATAAAACTTTCTAACAAATCAGGAGTGCTTACACTTCATAGGTTTATTGTGGTGAAGGTTCAAAATGGTAAACCTCAGGGAGTATATAATAAACTTTTTGTGGAATCTAATATCTCGAGTGGCGACTATTATTTAACATTTGCTGATTTATCTTTTATATCAAATACAGATAAGTCAGATTTGATTACCTACAGTAGTGGTTTAAGTAACGGATTACTAAGTTTTAGACGTCTAGATTTAGGATTTGCTGATAAGAACGGATTCAAAACTATTCCAAATAGCCCTAAAGAACTCATCATAAAAGGTAAAAAGGTTAGATTTTGGACAAGGTCAACTTTGGATTACAAAAATGGATCGTATCATGTTAAAGCTGAAGATGTAGGAGAAATGAAAATACAAAATATGTACCAGTAGTGAGGTGATAGCAATTCTATGAAAAAACGAATGCGGCTGTCCGTATTCATTTGGTCCAGAACATTGCTTATATTATTCCTTATAAGTTCTTACGTGATTGGGCTATCTATAAATGATTTTGTTTACGCTTCTAACGATCAGTACGGTCCAAAATCTATGAAAAGTCCTGTTCTTAAATCTATTCAAGCTGAGAAAACAGTGGGTACACCAGGCGTATATTGGTACCAGGTTGATGATGGAAGATTTAGAGCGGATCACAGTGATGGTCCCACATATTCCAATAATGCAGGAAGTTGTACAACTCCTTATCCTGCTTTAAAAGAGGTACCGGATAGTGTTGACTTTTCACGGTGGCCAGCGGTTTCTTGGCCTGAATATAACGGCAATACATTAACATCCTCTAGTTTTAAGGAAGTAAAAATTAAAAGTGTAGAATATCAAACCCCACCTGAACAAGAATCGTACACGGGCGTGGGAAGAACAGTTATTACACCTCCAAGCACAGTTGTTGGAATCAGGACATTAACTGGTGGAAATCATGAATGGACTCAGAATGATCCATTTACCAATGGTGGAAGAACAACTGCTGGTTGCATTAAGCATAATGTCTCTTATTTCACGCCTATGGATATTATCTGGGAAGGTGATTTGGAAGAAGAGAAAGAAATCGATGTAACTCCAGATAAAACTCTTACCCTAGGTCAAACTCAGCAGATGGAAGCCAAGGTGAAGACGAAGGGCTATGGTGCGACAGCCTTTGGTGAGGGCATCGACGTATCCCGAAGAGAAGCAGAGATCAAATGGTTTTCTTCTGACGAGACAATTGCGAGTTTAGAGTTGAAAACAGGGATGTTAAAAGCCGAAAGTCCAGGCACGGTCACTGTGCGTGCGATCTGGAACAATGGTACATATCTGATCTCGGATACTGCGACCATAACAGTCACGTCTGAGCCAGGACTCGTGGTGAATCTGCCGAATGCTTGTAAAGCCAATACGACACCTCTACAGGCAGAAGCAGTTCTAACCAAACCGGATCGCTCTGTTCATAAACTGACGGCTCATCCCAAATTGACGTGGCAGAGCTCGAATCCGACTATAGCCACGATTGGTGCTGATGGTAAAATCACGACAAAAGGGATCGTGGGTAGCACTACCATCAAAGCCCATTTTCTTGATTCAGCTCAGCAACTGGATGAACAAGGGACTCAGGTCCTTGAGGTAAAGGACTGTACGGATAATGGAGAAGGGGGGAATGATGGTGATCCGGGGGGCGATCCTGTGAACGCTTGCTCAGTGACCATCAGCCCACCTAGTAGAGGCACGGTTATCGAAGCATCGGTTATAGATCCATCTGTTCGAGGTGTGTTGAAGGCGGATGATCGGGGATCTGAGAAGTTCGATGTTACCCGTGGTATTCCAACTTCGGAAGATCTCTACGCCAATGTCTTGGCCAAGGAATATCTGTTTCAGCACCGTTGGGTAAACATGACAGGAACGGTGACTTACAACGTAAATGTGAAAAGGGTTTATCATAAAACCTGGACGATTCCGGGAAGGGCATCTACTGGTGAGGGGGATCCAGGAACACCTCCTGAGCCCAGAGAACTTGACGTCCCTGGGGATAAAACCATGCAAGTAACAAGGACATATAGCTATTGGCAGATCGATAACCTGGAGGTATACAAGTTAAATGAGGCCAAGGTATCTAACTATGCGCTAGGTGGTTATGGTGGAACCGTGACCCTGATGCCAAATGCATATACACCACCAACTTTGCAATCGGCTATGGATACTGCGGTTACCAATCATGTGAAACCTGCGCCATGTCAAGAAATTGATCTTGGCATCAGAGGGGTTCCGGGTGGTTCGACTGAACCGTCTACGCCAGATGAAACGTCATTGTTCCAATCTGAAGCTGAAGCGATGGTTAGAGAGAACACCGTTAATAACGACAAGGTAACTTTTAATGGAGCGACAATTATGGATCCTGCCCCAGTGGATAAATCAGCTCCGCAACCGGGAATGATCCCCCAGCCTGGCATGATTGGGGATCTTGTTCTGTACCAGAACCGTCTGACGATCAAGAACGCATTAATGAACAAAGCTAACCAGCCGACTACGGGTGAGATTACGTATGGACTGTTATCAGGCAATGTTAACGGAGGGCAGGATCAGAAGTTCCCCATTCTGGGCATCAACGCGGTGACAGTACATACTCCAGTTGTGAACTATGCCTGGGTGTCAGATGATCAGCCCCATAATCAGAAGACTACGCCTGATCCGACCAGAGCTGCACTTATCTTAGAGCGTCCATTCATTGTACGAATCCCAACTTCAGGACAGCACCTGGAGGCTGCGAGTTACCCGGGCTATGGAAACCGTGATTATGCAAAATATTTCCGTATCAAACAGGTTCGTTTCCCATTCGATGTTTATAACGGCGCCAGAAGCCAGTTTATCCCGGCCCTGACATGGATAGATATTCCGGTAAATCAGTTGGATACCCCTTTTTATCTTCCCGTATGGGTAGATGAGGGGAATTACCAGATTGAGTTTCGTAATATCGCCGAAAATGCACCAGCTAGTTTCACAGAACAACAGGATGCCAACACAAATCTGACCCATCACGTCGCAGCAGATACCGTTGCAGTGGAGGTTATCGGACGATTGTATGATTTTCACATCACGGATATTTCAGATTACAACTGGGAGAATGTGTTCCGCAAGCGGATAGGCAGCCCGGAACCAACGGGTGTGAGCTACTGGACCGGAGGAAACAGTATCGACGGAGATCCCCGAGGTAATGTGGCTCCCTATGTCCTGCCTATTCGTCCCGGCAGTCATCCGGTACAGGGTTTCCGAAATGTAGCAGTGAAGACGGGGTACCATTTCAAGTTTGATTTGAAGACCAAGGGCAATATGTTTGGGAAACAGGATGGTATTCGAATTACACCGACGTTTTCTTTTGTGAGTAAAGATGGCACCACCCGGCAAGAAGTGGATTTATACTACCATCGAGGACAGGAACGACTCATTCGTATCGGATCGGCACAAGATTTGGAAAAACGCTTTGTTGTCCTGAACTCACGGTTGCGGAATGTACCCGGTACGGAGTTAGGTGATACAGCGCGCTACCAGTATACGTATGAACTGTCGGAGGAGGAACGCAATCAGGGTACAATGGCGGAACATATGGTTCGTTTCGTGGATCAGACCTCTCATCATAAAACGTGGGTAGGTCGTTATGACTGGATGATTCTTCCTTCACAGATCCGCACGCTCATTGGCCCCAAAACAGATATTCCATCTGGTGTTAATGTGGATCGGGCGAATGCAGCGATTCAGCGCTGGTATGGGGAATATAGCTTGCCAGCGGACGTATATGCTGTTCCCAAAGGAACCAATCTGGAACTGCTCGCCAGACAAAATCAGTTGGATGAGAAGGCAAAGGTATTTCTGAGGGACGGTTACATTGTGGTTAACTTCAACATCGAAACTTTGCGCAGTGGCAATACGAGTTCACCGCATCTGCAATATATTCATGCACCGTTGATGAATCAATGGCAAATGGAAGGGTTTGATAAGAACCCGGTAGATGGCTTGGGAAAAAGCTGGCCAATGCAAGATGGGGACGTGGTTTTGTACCACGCGGATCAATCCAGCAGGAATGATTTCCAATCCCAGGTACCGCATTAGGGAGAGATCGTTTACCCATAAAGAAGGCAGGCGTCATGTGAATCTATATGACGTTTGTCTTCTTTTGTCTAATTTGGATTATGGTTGGGCAGCAGAACGGGTATAAAGAGTAAGGAGCACTCGTACCATCCATATTCATCAATTTCATCAATTGTCTCAATGAGAGGGGAACAATAAACATGATTGAAGAGGGTAAGCAGGAACTATTGATTTCAGAAGATACATACCAAGGTAGAGATTTAGGTGTCACAATAGAAGCACAGACCTGTCGCTTCAAAGTCTGGTCACCGCTAGCCGTTCAGATGGAACTGCTTCTGTATCCACCTTTGACAGGGGGGACCCCGGAGGAAGAGCCTAATCAACAGAAACAGCAGGTGTTGCCGATGCAGAAGAAAGAACAAGGCATCTGGGTTCTGGAAATGGAGGGTGATTTGAGTAACTACCGTTACATGTACAAGCCTACTTTCGAAGATGGACATTCAACCCCTGCTGTAGATCCTTACGCACGAGCAGTGACCATGAATGGAGAAATGGGTGTAATTGTCAGACTGGAGCAGACACATCCGAAGAGATGGAGTGAGGATATTCGCCCGGAATTGACCAGTCCTGTAGATGCAGTCCTGTACGAACTGCATGTACGTGATTTTTCCATTCACCCCTCATCGGGTATAACGAATAAAGGCAAATACATGGCTTTTACCGAGACGGGTCTGCATGATTCGGAGGGCAACACACTAGGGATTGATCATTTGGTTGAACTCGGGATCACCCATGTGCATCTGCTTCCTGTATTTGATTTTGCGACGGTGGACGAATCCAGAGTAGATGGGGATACGACGGATGGCTCCAACTATAACTGGGGATATGATCCGCTTCATTATAATGTCCCGGAAGGTTCCTATGCATCACGTGCGGATGATCCGGAGACACGAATCCGTGAGTTCAAATCCATGGTGCGTGCCCTTCATAACAAGGGAATAGGTGTCATTATGGATGTGGTATATAATCATACGTTTGATACGGGAGGCAGCTCTTTTGAAAAATTAGTACCCGGGTACTACTATCGACAAAATGCTGATGGGACCTATAGCAATGGTTCAGGTACAGGCAATGAGGTGGCTACTGAACACGCCATGGTTCGCAAGTTTATTATCGACTCAGTCCGTTACTGGGCAGAAGAGTACCATGTGGACGGTTTTCGCTTTGATCTGATGGGCCTGATCGACACAACTACGATGAAACAGCTTGCAGCGGAATTGCACACCGATGTGTCCCCTTCCATATTGTTATATGGTGAACCATGGGGCGCACTGGATTCGCCGCTTGGGGATGAGATGACCCTAAAAGGAACGCAGCGCGGTGCGGGTTTTGCTGTGTTTAACGATAATTTCCGCGGTGTGATCAAGGGAGACAGTGATGGCATGGGCACGGGATTTGCGACGGGCGCGGACGGGAAAGAAGACGAATTGTGGACTGGCGTCCGGGGAGCCATTCAGGATTTTACGGATGGTCCATCCGAGACGATTAACTATGTAACGGTGCATGACAATCTCAACCTGTGGGATAAAGTCGCACGCACACAAGGACTACATGATACCTTGAATTTTCTCACCTATGACAAGGATGGAAGTATTCGCGGTTGCGAAAGTGTGGAAGAGGCTGTAGAGAAGGCAAAGCCTTACTTGCAAATTGATTCGGAACACGTGCTGGAGAATGAGACGGTTAGGCGTTGTCTGCTTGCCAATGGTATTGTTCTAACCTCCCAGGGTGTTCCCCTGATCGCGGCTGGAGATGAGCTGCTTCGCAGCAAATATGGAGATGCCAACAGCCACCAGAGTGGGGACGCAGTTAATGCCATACATTGGGAGCAGAAGAAGCTGTTCAAGCCGGTATTTGACTATTATCGTGGGCTGATCCGTCTTCGGCGAGAACATCCAGTATTTCGGCTTCGCACACGGGAAGAGATCGAGAAGCATGTTCGTCTAATCGAAAAAGGTAATGGGCTGCTAGCGTATGAACTGAACGGTACAGCAGCCAGCGATCCATGGGAACGCATAGTCGTCATCTATAACGCGGCAAAAGAAAACCGTAACATCTCTGTTCCCACAGGGACATGGAATGTGATTGTAGAAAAAGGACAAGCAGGCGTGGATACGATACGTACCATACAGGACGGTAAGGTACATGTGAATGCACTATCCATAACGGTGATGTATTCGAAATCCTGATCACTACAATGTTTGCCAAAAAATGAAGTGTTCCAGCTACAGAAAGTGCTCATAAGGACACGTCCAAGATATAACCCATCCGTTGGTTCAAAATAATATCCCCCCCTTCCAATTGGAAGGGGATTTTGTGTTTAGCTGAAAGCGTGATAGCTTACCAAATAAACTTCACCGTATCAAACTTCGTCATGCTCGAAAGTGATTATAACGTTCCTAGATTGGGGTGAAATGGAGTATATTTTTCTGTTCACATGAGGATCATTTTGCATGATATTCTTGTATATTCCAAACTTTTTTTGTCGGGACAGGTACAAATGCTGTCAATCTATAGCGCTTGTTTTCATATCCTATATTTTGAAAGCGATTGCTAATTGAATATACAAAATGAACCGATATGATGAGTACAGACAACCCCGGGTTGACAAACAACGTCCCACTCCGTAACATCGGGACAACACGAAAACAATGGATATAAAGGCGGTGGGAACGATGCCGGAATGGACTTCTTTTCGTTACGAAGGCAACGATCTTGGCTTAACATATACTCGTGTCGCAAGTACCTTTAAATTGTGGGCACCTGCGGCACAACAGGTTGATATATTGATTTTTGAGGATGAAGGGCAGTACAACGAGGATGGTAAGGTGCAAGAGCATAAGGGTGGACGGAAACATTCCTTGACACATGATGCGGACGGAATATGGACTTTGAAGCTTTCAGGCGATTGGGCAGGATATTATTATATGTACCGCATCATTCATAATGATCAGCGGATTGAAGTGGTTGTTGATCCTTACGCCAGAGCGGTAACGGCTAATGGGCAACGAACGGCTATTATCGATCCGGAGACCACCAACCCGGTCGATTGGGACCTGGATGTCAAACCTGCTTTTTTGCGTCCTGTTGATGCCGTGTTATATGAGTTGCATGTCCGTGATTTCTCCTCGGATCCCCATGCAGATATTCCGTATAAGGGAAAATATCTGGCATTTACTGCATCCGGCCTGACGGATCAAGCCGGCAATAGTATTGGCGTAGACCATCTTGCCGAACTGGGAGTCACTCATGTACATCTTCTGCCTGTGGCGGATTATCAGACGGTGAATGAACTCGCTACAGCAGAGGTGGGTTCAAATGTCAGAGCACCATACAACTGGGGGTATGATCCCCAGCATTATAACGTTCCCGAAGGTTCGTATGCGACAGATCCTCGTGATCCTGCAGTTCGAATTCGGGAGCTCAAATCACTCGTACAATCGCTGCACAGACAAGGCATTCGTGTTGTACTTGATGTTGTCTATAATCATACGTATAGCGTGGAAGAAGGACCTTTTGAACGGATTCTACCGGGCTATTATTACCGTTATCGGGAGGATGGCACCCTCAGTGATGGTTCCGGTGTAGGCAATGAATTGGCGACAGAACGTCCAATGGTGCGAAAATATATTCTGGATTCTCTCCGTTATTGGGCAGAAGAATATCATGTGGACGGATTTCGATTTGACCTTATGGCCTTGATTGATACGGAAACAATGAATGAATTGACACGCGAATTGCAGGAACAGATCGATCCGGCATTTCTGATCTATGGGGAACCCTGGACGGGTGGAGATTCACCTTTGGACCGCAAAACATTAAAAGGAACCCAGCGAGGTCAGGGGTTTGCAGTATTCAATGATCACTTTCGCAGTGCAATCAAAGGGGATAGTGATGGCAGTGGCAGAGGGTTTGTCACGGGTGCCGGAGGGCAAGAATATGAGATTCTCAGAGGATTGGCAGGAGCAGTGGATGATTTCACTTCTTCACCTGTGGAGGTTGTCAATTATGTAACGGCCCATGACAATCTCAATCTGTGGGATAAAATTGCGACAACCATGAACCTTCGACATGAATTAGGATTTCCCGTATGGAAGGACGGACAGCCCGTGGGTGGTGGGAGTGCTGAGTCCGCTGTAAAAGCAGCAGATCCTTATCGGTATGTGGATGCAGATGATGTTTTGAATCATGAGATGGTTCGTCGCTCTTTGCTGTCTTCCGGCATTCTGCTTACTTCTCAGGGAATTCCGTTTCTGCATGCAGGGGATGAGATGCTCAGATCCAAAGCCGGCGATCATAACAGTTATCGGAGCGGGGATGCGGTGAACGCTATCACATGGGCCAACAAATCACGGTTCAGACCGGTGTTCGACTACTATCGTGGTCTTATTCATTTACGGCGCACACATCCTGCTTTTCGCATGATTGATGCTGAACAGGTACGAAATCACCTTCGTGTGATTCGGGCAGATGGTAATGTGGTTGCCTTTATACTTCATGATGGTGCGAATCAGGACACCTGGAATCAAATTATGGTCGTCTATAACGGAACGGAACATGAGCAGCATGTCGACCTGGGGGAAGGGGACTGGCATGTTGTAGTCAATGATCATCAGGCAGGCACAGACCTGATCGAGACTGTTCGTGGTACTGTTCAGGTAGAACGATGGTCATTAATGGTACTGTATGACACAGAGCATGCTGGAGGCGCTGAACCATCAACAGTGGAGATTAGTTTTCCTCGCCAAGTATATAGTCCGAAGGAGACCACTCAACTGCGAGCGATCGTACGGGACTGCATTGGCAATGTGGTAGAGAAAGCCCCGGTTACCTGGACTTCTTCTGATCCGGATATTATTCAGATCCAGCCTGATGGAACAATCCATGCACTGGAACGAGGGGAAGCTTCGATTACAGTCCACTGTGGGGACATAACAGGAAGCTGTATGTTACAAGTGGATTATCGTCATGCGGAACGAATCGAAATTGTGGGCGAACCAGTCATGTACATGACTCGAATCAGTCGCTTCCGTGCCTTGGTTCTGGACCAATTTGGTCAGCCGCTTCAGGATTCGAATATACGCTGGAGCTCTTCTCATCCAGAACTTGCAGCGGTGAGTGCAGCAGGGATCGTACGTGCGATGACACCTGGAGTAACCCAAATTATTGCTGAAGCTGGAGGAATCCGGGCAACGCTTGGCGTAACGATTCTTAAACAGATTTCGCGAACCGTCACGCTTCGATACGAACGGGAAGACCAGCATTATGAAGGTTGGGATGTCTGGGTATGGGGCACAGGTATGGAGGACGGAGCAGTACAGCTGGAACGAGTCGGAAATGCCGCTGAAGCCCGCTTCCGCGTTGCTCCGGGCCTGCATCATCTGGGATTGATCATTCGATTGAACGAATGGGAAGCCAAAGATACGTGCGGAGACCGTTACGTGGATATTGTACCTGAAGATGGGGACGTACACATTATTGTCCGTAGCGGGTCAGACGAGATGCAGATCATTCGCGAAAGCGAAAAAACAGAAGATCGTGATAGCGCATAGTTCTTTATTTATGACTTCGAACGTAGTTCGTCATGTTAAGCCAGCAGTTGGAAGAGATTCCGACTGCTTTTCTGGTCTGATTATAAGCCGCATAACTTGCCAAAAAATAAAGAATTGTCCTGTTTCGTGTTTGAGATCCTCTATCATTGGGGTAAATATAGATATGGCCCACGATTCGGCCAAAGGAAAAAAGACCATGATGGTCTATAAGCGAAGCTTTAGCGCTTTCCAACAAATATAATGTAGTGATCCCTTGAAGGAGGATGTTCAATCATGAAATCCAACGGAAAAATGGCTCAACTTACAGCAACGCCAAGAACAGAAAAGAAAGGTGCAGCACTGCGCCTGTTAAGACAAGGCGGACGAGTTCCCGCAGTCGTTTACGGCCCGGGACTTGAAGGTGCTTCAATACATGTAGATGAAAAAGAAATGCTGAAAGTGGCACGCACAGGCCGTTCCGAAATGTTCAACCTGAATGTTGAGGGCGGTAAAACGATTCCGGTGCTGATCAAGGATCAGCAAGAGCGTAACGGACGTTTGGTGCATGTAGACTTCCTGCAAATTTCAAAGAACAAGCCGATCAGCGTAAGTGTATCGATCGACTTCCAGGGAACAGCGGCCGGCTCGAAAGCTGGCGGTGTATTCCAGACACAGGAAACACAGCTGGAAGTAGAAGGACTGCCTGCGGATCTGCCAACGTCCATTGAAGTGGATGTCAGCGGGTTGGACATTGGTGATCGTTTGACTGCTGCGGATATCAAACTGGATAAAGGTTTGACACTCGTAACATCACCTGAGTCGATCATCGCTTCCGTCATGCCGCCACAAGCGGCTGAGGAAGAGCCAACGGCTTCTGCTGAGGAAGCTGAACCGGCAGCAGAAGAAAAAGCTACAGAAGAATAAGCCAAGCTCAGGGATCTCATCAGATTCCATGCTTAACCGAAGCCCAGTCCTAGTGACTGGGCTTTTTATATTTTCAGGAAAAAAGACTGTGCTAGTCGCATGAGGAATGAGAATGTACTACAATACATGTTAAAGGGTAAGAAAGTAGGTTTAATGAATGTTTGATCCAACGGTGTATGACAATCTGAAAGTCGGGTTTGAGAATTATCTCTATGATATGGATAACCTGGACGAACGCATTCAGATTACGGGGCGTAAAGATCGGCTGGAGATGGCAGTGATGTCCAGAGAGTTCACATTACAATTCTGTCTCAGGGATCACCCGGAAGTAACAGGGGAAGTCGTATTAAGCAGTTCCCTTGAGGAACTTGCGTCGGAGATACTGGAGACGCCTGGGGCGAATCCGGGTTGCCGTTTGGAACTACGATTTAGTATGGTTGTGAAGGATCCTGAGAAGCAGTGCCCGGTTATTCGTCCGATATTACAGAAGAGCTGGCCTGAGCAGAGGATGTGCCAGAACATCCGATATATCTTTGATGAACAGCCACTCACGTATAACGTCACGGCTCACGTTTATTTTGATCGCAGTGTGAATGAAGATCAGATGGGGGACATTGCTGAACTCTGTGAGCATATGGCTAATGTGATGAATCAATTATTACAGTTGCATCACCAGTAATTACGAGAAAAGCCTTGTCTCTTTGTAGAGATCAGGGCTTTTTTTGTATTATTTTTAGAAAATTGTATAGGCTTTCAGGCTTAGGTTTAAGGGCTTTTTGGTTAATGTTTTACGCAAGCAAGTAAGAGAATGTATATTAAAAGGGGGTAAGAGTGCAATTGGACTATACAAAAATGGTGAAATTGCGAAAATAATATTGGGACTAAAGATTTAGTTCTGTACTAAAGGAACTAGTTTTCCTTGCCGATAAAATATCGAAGGGGAGAAACTACATGACAGAGAAATTAATTCGTCTGCTGCGTATACTTCAGGCTATACAAGCAAATCCTGGAATTTCAGCCAAGGAGTTGGCGCTGAAATGCGGTACGACTGTACGCACGATTTATCGTGATCTCCGGATTTTGGATAGGGTCGCCCCGATTATGAATGAAGGATATGGCAAGGGTTACCGATTTATTGGTGAGTTTGCGATGTATCCATTAGATTTTACTGAACAGGAAGCGATGGTCTTCTCCATGCTTCCGTCCGTAGTTGATACCTCCAAGTTACCTGCTGAGTTCGATTCAGCTTTTGACAAGGTCATGTCGGCTCATACCAAATTAAAATCAAGAAACAGTGACATTGTAGAGAATATTGCGGGAATTATTCGGATGGGCACGCCAGCTTATCGTGAGGAAGGAAAAGACCCGAATCTGCTGATTCCCATCATCGAAGCTATTCTAAGCCAGCAAACCATTCGTACTCAATATCATACACTGACAAGAAATGAGATCACAGTCCGGGATATCGACCCCTATTATCTCATTCCACGTGATCAACGTTTTTATTTGATCGGATACTGCCACTTGCTGCAAAAAGTTCGATTGTTTCGAATTAGCCGTTTTTTGGATGTGACACGAACAAATGCCGGTTTCGACAAGGGTGATTTCAACATAACTCAGTACATGAAAAACACATGGTCTATTGACCGTGGTGACGAAAATATCCATTTCAAGGTAAGATTCTCTGAGAAAGTGGCCCCCTACATAAAAGAAGAAGAAATGTTTGTTCGCCCGCGAATGACGAATATGTCGGATGGGGGATTGTTATTTGAAGTGACACTGAATAGCAGCAGAGAATTTTTGAAATGGTTGTATCAATTTGGGCCGGAGGCAGAGGTACTTGAACCTCGTGAGTTTCGTAGAGAGATACGCAGGCAACTTGTCGAGTGGTTGGAACATTATGAAACCGATGTATCTTTGTAAAAATTTTAATCATGGAGAAATACAAGAGAAGGAGCAGGTAATATGAGCACCAAATTATTCGCAGCTATGTATGGGATGGACCACTACCATGGAGTACAGGTTTTACATGTGGGGGATACCGTGTATCTCGTCAAAGATCCAGATAATCGTTTGGATCATCAAGCGATTAAGGTTGTTATTCCCCCGATTGGAGCCGTAGGTTATATCGCTAATGATCCGCTGGTCGTACCTCATGGATGTTGGACCGGGACGGCATTCTACGATGTATTTCATCAACTAACATGTGCCAAAGTACGATTCATGATGAGAGATATGGTTATTATGGAGTTAATTGAGATGAGTCACATTCCTGTTCCGCAGATGGATTCTTTGATTACGGGATGGCAATTTCGTGAAAAAGCTTGATCATCTTAGAGAGCCTGTTCTTTCTGTCAAAATGATCATCCTAACAGAAAAAGGCTCATTTACGGATGAGCCTGGTATAGGTAGCTTCCAGATGCATGGCTGTTCTGGCCCAACTGAAATATGCCCTTGCGCTGTCTCGGCCAGCCTTCCCTAATATCTCGGCAAAAGTGGGATTGCTTGCAAGTTTGTACAGATAAGAGGCGAAACTTTGGGGACGCTTATAAGCAGTGACAAGGTATCCATTGATACCTGATTCAATAATCTCGCGAATACCTCCATTATCCGAAGCAATGACAGGTAATCCTGAAGCCATCGCCTCAACATTAACCAGGCCAAAAGCTTCATGTTCTTGAGATGGACAAACCAGGCAATCGACAGCCCGATACAACTGATCGATATGCTCATGATTTATCTGACCACGGAAGGAAACATGGACTTTTTGTTTATGCGCAAGTTCGCGAAGTTTACGCATGTAATACGGAGGCCCTTTGCCTGCAACAACCAGTTGAACAGGCATCTGTTGCTGAAGGAGGGCAGTCGCACGAATTAATACGTCTACACCTTTTCCAGGGATAAGCCTGCCGACATACAGAATAGAGAATGGTTTAGTTATTCCAAATTGTGTACGCAGATGAATCTGTTCTTCGCTGGATTCAACAGGCCTGAAGCGGCTTAGATCTGCACCCAATGGAACCACACTCATCCGGCGTTTTACCGTCGGAAATCTGTGGCCTAACCTTTGTCGCAGGGAATGACTGTTGACGGCAATCCAAGTCGCCTTTTTCATCAATGTGAGTCTGGAAGGTCCGGGCTGAGCGAACGTTAACGAGTGAAGATAGAGTACAACAGGTGTGCGTGGAAAAGCTCGTTTGATGGTGGCCATGCTTCGTGGTCTGTTATCCACTTGAATGACATCATAGGGTTGTTGGGATAACAGGCGTATCACTGCTTTGGTGTACCTGACAGGACTCGTTGCAGGGACACGTTGGATGGTGATACCATCAATCTGTTCTTTGGCGGCAAGACCTTGCATTTGACGACTTATAATGGTCACCTGATGGCGATGGGCTAGTTCACGAGCGATGCCCAGAATACAGATTTCCACGGAACCATTACCGGGCAAAGGCAATTTCTCGGGTGCAACCATAGCTATTTTCATGATCCGGCTCCTCCTTGTCCGACATCTGTAACAATCTTCGTCATATATCTTATGAGAAGCTAAGGCATTTGGCTCCTGCGAAAATGATAGGTGAACCACCCATATAAGCGTGCAGGAATATTCTGCTGCATGGAATGAAGAGGAAATATTCAGCTTTTGTGATATACTGTACGGGAACAATTGAATTCGTTACATGTTAAAAGCAGGAGGAAAATAATGTTACATTCTATGCTGGGGCGCTTCCGGCTAATGTTGTGGTTGCAGGGCATTTCGTACGTGTTGTTACTGTTTGTTGCTTTTCCGTTGAGAGATGCCGGGGTTATGCCGCAGGCTGTCACATGGTTTGGGAATCTGTACGGTTTTTTGTTTTTAATGTATTTGTTATTTATGGTGAGTCTGTACACCTCGCAGAAGTGGCGTCTGCGCCGCCCAATTGCTCTGTTCTTTGTTTCTTTCATTCCACTGGGGAATATGATCTACGATGTTGTTGTATTCCGTAAGCTGTATCGTCAACTAAATAAAGCTTGACTTTATTTAACGTTATGAAATATGATGAGTACAGGTTAAACAACCCGTTCCAACTAAAACTACATATTCCTGTTAAAGGGGAGTAGCTTTTACAGTAAAGTCGTCAATTCGGGATCATATCCCCGGCTTTATTGGCAGCAATTTTGTTGTTAGCGAGACCTTTACCAAGTTTTCATGCTCGGTAAAGTTCTCTTTTTGTGGATATAAAAGGACCTTACCAGTGATGGTAAAGGTCCTTTTTTTTGTACATCATAAGAATATTAAGGAGGAGTCAATGTTGGATGTTTCATTATTATTAGAATATGGGTGGGTGCTTGCTGTCTTAGTGGTCCTTGAAGGATTACTTGCAGCCGATAATGCATTGGTACTCGCAATCATGGTTAAACACTTGCCTGAAGATAAGCGCAAAAAAGCGTTGTTCTATGGTCTGATGGGTGCATTTGTTTTCCGTTTAGGTTCGTTGTTCCTGATCTCTTTCCTGGTCGATGTATGGCAGGTACAAGCGATCGGTGCCCTGTATCTCCTGTATATTTCGATTAACCATATCGTTAAAAAGATACTGGGTAGTCGCAATAAGACAGATGAAGCAGTTGATGATTCAACGCCTAAGAAACCGAAAAAACAATCCGGTTTCTGGATGACCGTTTTCAAGGTGGAAGTAGCAGATATCGCATTTGCAGTTGATTCCATTCTTGCTGCTGTTGCTTTGGCCGTGGCGTTGCCACCAAGTGGATTGCCTGCAATTGGCGGACTTGACGGGGGACAGTTTATCGTTATCTTCCTCGGTGGATTCATCGGGCTTGTGATCATGCGTTTTGCAGCCTCATACTTTGTAAAATTGCTTCATTCCCGTCCAGGACTTGAAGTTGCGGCATTTGTAATCGTAGGTTGGGTAGGGGTTAAGTTGGCAGTTATTACACTCGCTCACCCTTCATTGGGTGTTCTGGATGAGCATTTTCCGGAAAATAAAATTTGGAAATTCGGATTCTATATTGTACTGATCACCATTGCGGTATGTGGTTGGTTCCTGTCTTCCAAAGTTCCTGAAAAAGAAGACGAAAATCCGGTTGAAGAGTTGGAAAAACAAGCAGGACTGTAATAATCATGTTACGCTAACAACATCATTATTATTGGGAAAACAGGAGATTGTCCTAGGACAATCTCCTGTTTTTGTTTACATATGAAATATGCAACATGGTCCAATTTCCAAGAAAAGGGTTGACACATTAATTTCAGTCCCTTTAATATAAGACTTAACATTAACGAAGGGAGGCCGAGAGACATGATGCTTGGTTATGATTTGATTCAAACAGGGCGCAAGGTAGACAAAATGGCATATCCGGCTCATCGTTTCATTGGCCTCATACGGTCGACATAGGGGATAGGCATATCGTTTAGGGGGGGTTATAATCGATATGCGTTCTTCGCTTATATTATAGCGATGGATGACAGACACATAGCATGTTATGCTGTTCTGTTCTCCGTTATTGTCATTCAGTAGAAGTCATGGGCGACTAGCCTATGGCTTTTTTATATTTATTTTACAGAAGAGTCAGCAAACCGAATTTGCTGAAAGTACAGGAAGGAATAATACACTTTTATGAATACAGAATTTAATTTATTTACTAATCCAAATGAAATCGCAGGTGGCTACCGGCATGAAGTGAAATTGCCTGCAGGTGACCTAACCGTATATGCGGCGCAACAGCTATTCTCCTCGCTCGATTACAAGGTGTTCGAGATGGCAAACAATAATCTGCAGATTCCGGGAATCTCTTATATGAGTTACACGCCGGACGTGCATGTCGGTGTAGGTACATGCATTGGAACGACAGCCGTGTGGAATGCGCAGAGCGGATACGTTTCTCCCTCCATCGTGGGCAGTGACATTGGCTGTGGCATGCGAGTGCACATGACGAACTTGCACAAGGATGAATTGAAAGACATCAAGCTCCGTCGCAAACTCGTCAAAGCCATTGAAAAAGTATTGCCGATGGAGGCGAACCAGCGAGGTCATTACTCGGATATAAGACTGGAGCATATTGTTCGTAAAGGACTGCATGGTTTACCCAAAAAGTATATTCCAGACAGCTATACACCGAAAAAATCAACCGCAATGACACATGTGGAAAGCAGCAAGTTCAGTTACGATGAGGACGTGTTAAACCACGTTCCTGATATGACATGGCATCGTTCACATCGCCAGCTCGGAACACTGGGTGGGGGGAATCATTTTGCCGAGATCCAGGCGATTGAGGTCGCTGAAGAGAATCGTGAAATCGCCGAAGCTTGGGGATTGGTTGATGGACAGGTCGTGGTCATGATTCATTCCGGCTCTCGTGCATGGGGTGGTTATGTAAGTCAGGCGAGTTCATCAGCGATTGCCAAAGTCATGCAACGGCTTAACCTGGGTACATCCGATCCCAGACTGGTATTTGCTCCACTGGAGCATGCGGAAGGTCGTCATTATGTGAACATGATGTATTCTGCATTGAATTACGCTGTTGTCAATCGGCACCTGATTGCGTATGCTATTCGCGAAGCATTCCGGGATGTGTTTGGTTCCAAATGTGAATTTCGTACGTTATACGATCTGATGCACAACTATGCCTGGGAGGAATCTCACGCAGACCAAGGTTCCGTTTTTGTGCATCGTAAAGGGGCGACACGTGCTTTGCCAGCAGGTCACCCGGACAATCCAAAGCCTTATCTGGCAACAGGACATCCGGCACTTATTCCGGGGTCCATGGGAACTGCTTCATATATCATGGTAGGTCAGCCGCAGGGTGCTGATAATTATTATTCAATATGTCATGGTGCGGGTCGCATTCGTTCACGGACGGCAACGAAACGATTGGTTTCCGTAGAAGATTTTGCTTCGGCACTGGGTGTAGGTACAGAAGATGAGATCGTGGTTAACCAACGCTCACTTGAATCCATTATTGATGAATCACCTCAGGCTTATAAAAATGTAGATGAAATTATAGACAGTGTTACCGGCGCAGGCCTGGCTCAAGTTGTAGCCAAATGCAAACCGCTTGTAGCGGTAAAGGGAGCGAAATAATGACAATAAACGAAAAACAAACAGATCCAACCCAGGCGATCTATACCTATGACGAACAACATGATACCCGAATTCGAGTGGAGGGGTATGCCATCTATTCAAGGCTGATTCGTGGAATCAGTGAGGCACTCCATCAGCGTTATGGAGTTGAATACAAGCTTTATGCCAGTTCTGACCCGAACAATGAATATTGGGAGTTACTCCGGGAAGACTTGCAAAATGGCAGTGACGAAGTGGAATTGGTAGCCCGCATATTCGAGGATTTGGAACTTCAGACGTTGCATTACGATGATGATGGAGATGTGCCCACTTATGGTGTGCATTACTCCATTCGTAACAACGTATTTGCTTATCCGAAATGGGGTGTAGCACTCGTGCGGGTTCCATTTTTCCGAGAGAATGGGATCTACAGTGAAGACTTTGTCTTTGCCGTCGGTGATGAGGAGATGAAGCAATTTTTGGGAAGTGTCCGGGAACGGGAACGTCAGCAAAATATGAAAAAAGTAACGGTGTATACCGATGCCCGGAATGGCAGCGATCGCCATGTGGAATCGATCACTCGCTCCGTGGGACGAGAGGATGTTGTTCTCTCGGCACAGATCAAGCAGGATATTTTCCGCTCGCTGGATCAGTTTTTCGAAGCAGATCGTTCTTTTTACAGAGATTATGATATCCCGTACAAACGAGGCATCTTATTGTATGGGCATCCGGGGAATGGCAAGACCACGTTGGTGAAATCCATTGCTGGAAGTATTCCGGGACCGGCTGCGTATTGGCAGATAACGGAGTATACCAACAGTGAATCGGTGCGTGAAGTGTTCGAGGCTGCCAAGCGGCTCGCACCGATGGTACTGATCATTGAGGACATCGATTCGATGCCGGATGAAGTCCGTTCCTTTTTCCTGAATACACTGGATGGAGCTACGTCGAAAGAAGGCATTTTCCTGATCGGGACAACGAACTATCCTGAGAAAATAGACCCTGGCCTCATGAACCGTGCTGGACGGTTTGACCGGGCTTACGAAATTCCGTTGCCAGATGAAGCGTTGCGCTTGCAATACTTGCGCCAACGAGGCTTCACCGTATTCGCGGGTGAAGAAGGCACGATAGAAGCAGCCCGTCTGACCGACACGTTTTCTCTTGCACAGCTAGGTGAGTTGTATGTGAGCGCTGCGCTGGAATGGCATCAGAATGGACAGACAGACATTGTGAAAGTCATTCAGTCGATGCGTGGCGAGCTGGACAAGAGCCACAAACATACTTGGCTGGCGCAGCCAGGAAAGGGCCGTGCAGGCTTTTATTGATCCGACCTAACCCATCCATCCTATAATATGACGCAATTATATAAATAATCCTACCTCAATTGGTGATACTAACCTTGTCTGCTCTAACATACAATGACTTTCGGGAGGTACATAACGCAGCCCTGAGCTGGTGAGATGCCGGAAAGTACGCGATCTGTTCCATACCTGACTAAGGCTTGTTTTGCAGAGGAAGATGCATGGGGACAAAAGGTAATATGCAAAAAAAATTATGCCAATTGTTTAAATGCTTCTGTAGCGGTTAATAGTAGACAGACAACAACAAAAACTTTAATTAGAGGTGAATGATATGGGTTGGTTATGGTCATTAATTATCGGTGGTATCATTGGTTGGTTGGCAGGTTTGATCGTTGGTCGTGACATTCCAGGTGGTGTTATTGGTAACATCATTGCTGGTTTCATCGGTGGATGGTTAGGTGGAGTAATCTTGGGCGATATGGGTCCTGAGATGGGCGGATTCCACATTGTACCTGCATTGATCGGTGCGATCGTTCTTGTAGCCATCGTAAGCTTGATCTTCCGTTCGATGGGACGTAGTCGCGGGTAACTTAATCAAGATAATTTCTTGAATTAGTTGTCAGCTAAAATGAAATACCAAATGAACAAATGAATTATCAATGAAGAGGTTGATTGAGAGCCATAACGATGGCTTTCAATCAACCTCTTGTTGTTTTACAATATAAGAATGTATGCGTAATGGCTAGCTACATAAATTGAACTAACTTTTACACGAGAACGTAGAGGACAGAAAGAACCTGAAGAAGCGGAGCTAAAAGCTTTCTGAAAGAAAGCTACTTCGTAAGCATAAACTTCGCCTTTATCGCCAGATTTTCTCCTTGTAAAGCCAAATATAAAAAATATAGGGATAACAGCGATCAGAAGGTTGTTCTGTCATCGGAGTGGTAAGTGTAAAAGGTAGTTTCGATAAGAAGGGATGAACGGAATGGAAAAAGCTACATTCGCCGGCGGATGTTTCTGGTGTATGGTTACACCGTTTGAAGAACAACCGGGCATTCATGGTATTATATCGGGTTATGCCGGCGGTCACGTCGAGAATCCAACATATGAGCAGGTCAAAACCGGGGAGACCGGTCATGTCGAAGTGGTTGAAATTACATTTGATCCAGATGTATTCCCGTATGAACGACTGCTGGAGCTGTACTGGCCACAGATTGATCCAACGGATGACGGAGGCCAGTTCCAGGATCGGGGGACACAGTATCGTACGGCGATCTTTGTGCATAATGAACGTCAACGTGAGCTTGCTGAACAGTCCAAACAGGAACTTGAAGCCAGCGGACGATTCACTCAACCGATTGTTACGGAAATTCGGGATGCAGCTGTATTCTATCCGGCTGAAGACTATCATCAGGATTACCACAAGAAAAACGAAAAACATTATAAGGAAGACCGTGCGTTATCCGGACGGGACGAATTTATAGACGAGAATTGGAAATAGGATGATTCAATCCTGCCCATATAATAAGCCTGGAGAGTTCCATAAGGAACTCTCCAGGCTTATTATTGAATAGAGTTTATCATTTGGGTCACAGGCATGATAACTAGCCAGTAAGACTCTTTTTATTTTGCAGAATGGGATTTCAATACATATTTGGACAATGTCTCATCGTTCATGGAATAGATGACATCATCCACATAGGTAGAGACACCTTCTAATGAAGGAACTGAGGCAGTAGTCGTGTAGATATGCACGTCTTCCAGCGTCCGGGGATCAAGAATGTATCCTGTTTTGGCAAAATCAAGCTGATACTGACCATCCTGTGTCTGGTCAACATGCATCAACGCAGGCTGTGCGTCCTTGAATGTACGCTCAGTCACTTTGCCTTTCATCGTGTACAGCTCCAGCTTCTGCCCTGTAAAGACGGTATAACCGTTGCCAGCTGTCTGAATGTAGGCATCCCCAGCAATGGCACGTCCCCAAGCAAGCTTGCCATCGGTGCCAAAGCCCATCAGTCGGTTACCGGTGTTCGCGAAATTGGCACGCATAATGATGGAACCATCATTCAGAATAGCCAGCGATTCACCGCCGCCATCTCCCAGTGTATTTGCATTGGCAGGGAATTGGTAGAAGGACAGACGATTCAACGTACGATCGTAGATCTCCACTTTGGGATTCGCAGCTTGCTGCCAGAAGTTGCCTACCTTGGTTTGTTTGCTGGCATCCACTATAATTCGACCATGATCAGCCTTGAGCACGCTGCCGTTAATGGTCTTTTCGGTAATTAATTTGCCCTTTTTGTCATATAACGAGATGGCTGAGCGAACGGAACCATTTGACTGCACGCCCTGACTTGAAGCAACCATCAGCGTATCGTTATCCAATAGGGATATGTTTGCAGGTGAGTTCACCGTTTTGATCCAGTTGGTTTTACCGGATGTATTGAATGAGTACAATTTTTTTGTTTTGTCCGAATATTCCATATACACATATGCTGTACCGTTGCTGGCATATACCGAATCGGAGTATGTGGCGTAAGGACCGCTTTTCTCATGGAATATCGTATTCCACTTCAATTGCCCAGTTGTGGCATCGAATGCTTGTAGAGAGTCCAGTTGCCAGTCCAGTGTAGTTTTGCTGCTTGTTTTCGTTACGGCCTGGGAGGCATGTACATATACAAGATTTTTGGATGGCACGGCATGGATTGCCTTAATCAGGACATCTTTTTCGGTATTGGCCTCAGATAACATCAGGGAAGATGACGTCCACGCTGGTTTGGGCATGGATTCGGTTGAGGCAGCAGCGTAACTTGTTGTATTCATGGTGAAGAGGAGCATGCCGCTAAGAATGAGGGCAGCCCATGTTTTGGACTTGTGTTTGGTCAATGTATGCAAGTGATAAACCACCTTTCTTCTTCGATTCATAACAGAACCGATTGTTGAATTTTACCATTGAAGTGAAGTGCAATTCAACCGAACACACTGTAACCTTTTATCATTCGTTTGTCGAAATTACCATGTTTGGAGAAGTGTTGCGGTTACAGGGAATTCATCTTCTTTCGATGAAGGTGGAAGTCTGATATATTTAGTGCGGTGACAAGCCATATCCGCGTAAAGACGTTGAATAGAACATAGGCAAAAGAACAAGGAGAACAGCTATGAACTGGAGTGAAAATGTGACCCTATGGGTCATCGGGATTATTGTCATATTACTACTGCTGGCCTGGATTATTCGGCGTGTTATCGGGCGCGGGCAGCGGATCCGAAGTGAAGCCAATCCGAGGAAGATTACGATAAAGGACATCGACAAGATGGAGGATGGCTCGGAATTTGAATTATATCTCTATCATTTATTCGAAGAGCTCGGGTACGATGAGGTGCATAAGACAACGAGCAGCCGGGATTTTGGGGCAGATCTGGTGTTTGTCGATAGACTCGGCAGACGAAGTGTGATACAAGCGAAGCGATATGGTGCGAACCATCCTGTAGGATTGAGTGCAGTGCAGGAGATATATACATCCATGCGTTATTATGAAGCCGACCGGTCGATTGTATTAACGTCCGCTCGTTACACCGAAGCCTGTCGGACGCTTGCAGCAGTTAATGGAGTGAAGCTGCTGGACCGGGAAGATCTGATGGAATTAATTCTGTTATTCAAAGCCAGAAGAGTAGAGGAAGCATTGGAACTGATCGAAGAAGATGATCATGAACCAATCGAGACGTGGCAGTCCCGGCGAAAGCGGCAATCCCGCTAAGTACTTGGGTTGAAGCCTGTTTTAATGATGTATATGCCCATTCCAGCAGGAAGCACCTTCACTTGCGTAGCTGCACATGATATATTGAGTGTATATCAACCAAAGGAGTGTGTAATCCGTTATGGCACGTACACAAACACAAAAAGCATTACGCAAAGCAGAGCGGTCAGGTCAATGGTGCTCGGAACAGAGCCGAAGAGTTAACGGAGATTATGGTGCGTTATCCCAGCATGTACGACTCATGCCTACGAAGCAGGAAAAATTGCAAAAGATCAAACACAAGAAGCAGATCATCCAGGATGGTGGTGCTTCTTTTTATTTTGGGAAGAACCTATGCATATGACAACAGCGCTGCAAATGAATAAAAAGATCGTTCGGCGTTTTTTGCTGCAAACGCAAGCTTTACTGGAACGTTGGCCCGCAGTTTCCTTACCATCGGGACCCGATCAAGTTTTGAGTTTGATTCGCTCCCTTGGTTGCGTGCAGATCGATCCTGTGGCTGCTGTAACCGGAAACCAGCATTTGGTGCTGGGTGCTCGTGACCCGGGTTATACGGCTGACAGCTTAAATTCGCTGCTGAGTGATCATAAGGTGTTTGAATATTTTGCAAATGCTGCCTGTGTCATTCCAATCGAAGATTATGCTCTCTTGGAACCTGTGCGTGCCGGGTTAAGGGAGCGTCTGGCTCCATCCTTGCAAGGGCTGGAGAAAACAGTGCAGCATGTGTTACAGCGTTTGAAGGAGGAAGGACCTTTACCTTCAAGAGCCTTCCGTGCTGTTGACCGGGTAAGTGGTTATTGGGACAGTGCAGATGTGCCGAAGACGAAGGATACTACGCTTGCTCTGAATCTAATGTTAGACTCTGCTGTCATTCGTGTGGTGGCGAGGCGGGGAAATGAACGTTATTTTCATATTACTGAATCCGAGTTGCAGCAACAGGGACTTACGATAAGAGAAGACATGGATGTGTTTGCCCAAAGACAGGCTCTGTTGGATAAATACATTCATGCGTACCGCGTCGTAGATGCCCGTGATCCCCGTCTGGGCTGGCTCAAATCTACAGCGGCTGAACGACGCGCCGATATTGCTGCCCGTGTGTCAGATGGACGAATGATCCCGCTTAAGGTGGAGGACGTGGCGACGCCTTATTATATACGTGCTGAAGATGAGGATTTGTTATTACACATGGAGAGGGAAGAGCCACACTATGATCCATCAGGCCCGGTCCGTTTTCTGCCACCACTGGACAACCTGTTGTGGAGAAGAGAACGTATTGTGGATTTATTCGATTTTCAATATAAATGGGAGATATATACGCCAGAGGTGAAAAGAACCTACGGTTATTATGCTATGCCGATTCTTCACGGTGATCGGTTGATCGGACGTATGGACCCGCGACTTGATCGCAAAACGGGAGTACTTACGGTCCGCTTGTTATCCATGGAAGAGACTGCTCCACCTGTGGAGGAATGGATTAATGATTTTCGGGAGGGGCTGCAATTCTTTGCAACCATGCATGGAGCGCGTTCTATCTTTATTGAGAAGACGGTACCGAAAGAACTGAAAAAGCAGCTTAAATCGATTTGAGTAGCGGATATACGAAAGAGTGTATGGATACGAAAATCGGAATTGTTAAGGGGAAAAGGATCTAAAAAGGACAAAAAAAGGAGGAGCTGACAGGAGCCCTCCTTCTTCATTGATTTTATAATCAGATCTTTAACATGACATCAGAAGTGCTAATGAAAACCTAGGTTCACGTTCACGGCAAAACTTCTTTAGTTTATCAGATGGAGCATTTCAACGTTTGGATCAACGTCTGCTTCATAATCCACACCATCGGTTTCAAAACCAAACAGCTGGAAGAATTCGCGACGATAACCTTCCAGATCGGATAGATCGTAGATGTTTTCTGTGGTCAATTCATTCCAGAGCTTCGCCACTTCTTCCTGAACGTCAGCTCTCATCTCCCAATCGTCAATGCGAATGCGACCTTCTGCATCGGTTGGAACTTCTCCTCCCGCATACAGGCGATCAGCGAACAGACGTTGCAATTGCTCAATGCAGCCTTCGTGCAAGCCTTTTTCTTTCATGACTTTGTACAATGCTGAGATGTACAGCGGCACGACTGGAATCGCGGAGCTGGATTGAGTCACCAGCGCCTTGGCTACAGTTACGTAAGCACGTCCACCTTTGGCACTTAGACGATCATTCAGCTTGTGTGCAGTTGCTTCCAGATGGTTCTTGGCCTGACCGATGGAACCATCACGATAAATGGCATGCGTAAGTTCAGGACCGATGTAGGAGAAAGCGATTGTTGTTGCATCGTCAGCAAGCACGCCGCCTTGTTGCAGGGCATCCATCCACAGTTCCCAATCGTCTCCACCCATAACGGTTACCGTCTGGCGAATTTCCTCTTCGGTTGCCGGTTCAAGAGTCACGGAGCTGATTTCGCCTGTGTGGAAGTTTACCGTTTTGTTAGTGTAAGATTGTCCAATAGGCTTCAACACAGAGTTGTATACTTCGCCGGTGTTCGGATCAATACGTCGTGCGGACGCCACGCTGTAGACAACCAGATCCACTTGACCGAGTTCACTGCGAATCAGTTCAACGGTTTTGTCTCGTGTTTCGTTTGCGAATGCATCACCTGTGATGCTGTACGATTTGAGGCCTGCTTCTTCAGCAGCTTTTTCAAATGCAGCGGAGTTGTACCAGCCTGCTGAAGCTGTACGTTTTTCTGTAGAACTGCTCGGACGATAGATGCCGATTGTATTCGCTCCCGCTCCAAAAGCAGAGACAACGCGTGACGCCAGACCGTATCCGGTGGAAGCACCGATCACGAGTACATTACGCGGGCCTTTTAACTCCGGTTGTGATTTTACATAATCAATCTGTTCCTGCACTTGCGCAGCGCAACCTACAGGGTGGGAAGTGGTACAAATAAAACCACGTGTTCTTGGTTTAATAATCATTTATTTGCATCCTTTCATATTCAGCTCATGTTTCAGCATTTCGATCAAATGCTCGTATACATACCTCCTTATTGTAAAACAATTACCTCGGAAACGGAAACCGTTTCGTTTGATTTCGCCGGAAGAATGGTGTTATATCTTTAATTTGCGATGATGTAAATTGAATGTACTCACTTGTTAGGATAGAAAGGACAGGGATACCATGCTGAAGGAACGTATTGAACTGCTAAGCAAAAGGAAACAAATCTCCCGTAAAGACCTTGTGGAAGGTCTGGTCACGCAGGCCCACTTTGCCAATATCCTGGCGGATCGTTATCCTCTACCTGAGGACTTGGCAGAAGCCATCGCCGGGCGTCTTGGGGTATCCCCTTCCTATATTCAAAAGACTGCGGCTCAGGACGAGGAGACACTCGAGCGGGCAGAGGTAATTTTCGAACAAATGTCTGTTCCGGCGTCGGCGATTTCCGAAGATACGGTTCATGCGCTGGCAGATCGGGATGACACGCTGACTGTTGAGCTGACAACGGCCTTGATGAAGGCGGTCTATTATCAGCAATTAAACGATGCAACGGCTCATGAGTATATACATACGTCCTACCTTAATTTTTACCTGGAGAAATACGGTCGTCCAGACGATATTGATCTGCCGCGTCCGTTAGTCAAGGCACTTTTGTTCTATAAAATACAATATTATCGCTCCAAAATGGCCTTTGTGGATGTACTAACTCATGCAACCCGGCTCAGTGAACTGGCGCTTCCTGGCAGTGAATTCTGGCTGTCTGTGCAAAATATCAAGATGGAAGCCTACATCCAGGTCAAACAGTATGAAGAGGCAAAACAGGTATTCGAGCTTACGATGCGTCATGTATATGATCAGCGGATGTTCCATCGGTTGTCAGGATTATATGTGGCATATAGTGGCTATTGCTTCGCGATGGGGCTGGTTCAGGAGGCGCTCTCGGCATTAACGATGGCGGAGGCAAACCTGGTGTATGCGGGCAACCAGGGAGATCTGGTGACCGCGATTGTCAACAATCGGATTGTCATGTTAACGATGACAGGTGAATTGGATCAGGCACAGGCGGAGATTGAACGATTTGAGTCGCTATTGCAGCAGGAAACGGAAGAAACACAGCTCGCGATGCGGCCGCTCGTCTGTGTATATCAATGCGAAGTGGCTCTGGCGCGGAAGAACTGGGGCGTGCTTGCGCAAAGTGTAGATCAACTCTTGAAATGTGCAACAACACAGGACCAGCAGATGAGCGGAACCTTCTACCAGAGCCAGCTGGCTCTTGCGCATGGAGATCGCGAAGTTTTCATGGAGCGTGCGCTTGCCTGTCTGTCTTATTTTGAATCCGCGCAGCATGTCGTGCGGCTTGAACCGTTATACGAAGGATTGGCCGTGGTGTCTGAGGATCAGCGCAAATACAAGGAAGCGGCGATGTATTATCGGAAACTGGTATATTTGTTACGCAAAAAATAGAGCGGTAGAACGGTATCATCCGTTTGGAAAAGATGGATCACTATGGGTCCCATATAAGGATATTTCCTGGATACAGCCGGCTGAAAAGTCGGCTTTCTTTCTCATTCCACTATAATTTTGATTCCATTTCAAGAGCATAAGCCGTACTAAGCTCCACAAAGTTCAGAACTTCGTCAGATACAGGATATAGTCCTGACTCTGTAGCAGGAAGCTTCCTCACTTCCCAAAACTTTTCGATCAATGTCTCATCGCCTTTAAAAGTATCGTGAGATAACTTCATTAATTCACAGGCAATGTTATAGCCTTCATCCGATTGGGGAGGAACAGATTGTTGTATGCACCACTCAACCCTGCGTATCAAGGAGACATATTGCTGAGTAATCTTATCATTATTATTAAGTTTCGGTAATGCTTTCTGTAGAAAGGCAGCTTCCTCAGTATTGAAGTAATCCATCCACTGTTTAGCAACGGGCTGTACGTTTTGGACCAGATGTGAAACCCGATCCCAGGAAAGTATACCTTCCATATCAATCATATTGATCAAAGACGTAGTATTTTCAATACTGCCCTGAATTGAAGTTAATTGCTCCTGAAGATGATTATGATGTGCGATCAGAATATGACGAAAAGATAACTTGTTCATTACAGTTTGTATGTCTTCAAGCGATAATGATAGTGATTTGAGCAACGTGATTTTTTCAAGCGTGAATAAATCTTCCTCTGAATAATAACGGCGACCGTTGTCTTCCTTATGACTCGGTTTTAGTAGACCGATCTGATCATAATAACGTAGTGTTCTCAAGGAAATATCTCTCTGTTTGGATACTTGTCCTGTTGTCCATCTCTGCATGCTTTTTTCCTCCCAAAAAGTGCTTGCAGGTGACGTTACGTCACCTAATATCATTATAATATATAACAGAGGATTGAGGGATCGAGAATGACTAGAGCGGTAATGTGGAAAAAGACGGATCAGTGGACATGGCGTGAGTTACTAGTGTTGCTAACGCTGGAATTTGTATTTGTAATATTCGTGATCAAATACCCGATACAGTCCAGATATGAGGAGTGGTTGGATAATACCCTTTATTCTGGGACACTCACAGGGCTTACCATCGCAATTACACTTTTGACGGTACTGTATTTGGTTGCTTTGCGACCGAAAAAGCTGTCGTGGAGAGAGGTGGGCTTGAAGGGATTCCCCGTAAGGGATTGGTGGAGAATTGTACTGTGGCTCCTGCTTCTCATCATTTTAAGTGTGATGGCAGTATATCTCACCAGTTTTCTTGGAAATACGGTAGACAACAGCAAAACAGAGAGTCTGCAGCAACATGTCACTCTTTTTACTATCGTTATCGGTATCGTTTCGGCTGGATTCGTGTCACCTCTCTATGAGGAGATCTTTTACCGCGGGTTCATATATCGCTGGCTACGGACTCGTATCAGGATGAAATGGGCGATTGTGGTTAGTGCTCTAATCTTTACTCTTGCTCACTTTCCAACGATTAATGCCATGCCCGTGAATTTTATTAGTGGCGTTGTGTTTGCATGGGCTTATGAACGGACAGGATCGGTCGTGCCAGGCATGATTGTTCACGGTGCGTTTAATACGATTGCCGTAGTGTTAACCGCAATGAGTTAGAATGATGATTATAGTATGGACACACATTCAAGAATGAGTATATTGAATATGATTTGGTGCAATGCTACCACTTTAACCACAAATAATATCTGCCAAACGTAAAATGAGGATCGCATTAGCAGTTGCTTTTTTGCGGAATTGGCATAATGTCTTACCAAAGAAATGATTATCCGGTAATTTGATTACCGGATTTTTCGTTTTTTTTGTATGCCGCCAGAAGGGTATTCAAAGACAAGCCGCGGTGTTTATAATTTAATTATGAATAAAATATAACAAATGAGGTGCTTACTATGGGATGGTTCGGTAGAAAGAACAAACAGGAAGATACGATTGCGAAAGCAGATAAAATGATGAATAAAGGACTCACTGGCATGATGATGAAAGGTTTCGTATCCAAGGAACATCGGGAGGCAATCAACCAAAGTCTGGATTCGGCAAAACAGGCACAATTGGCCGCGAGTGGTTCGCTTCCATTAACGGCAACAGCAACGGTGGTGACAATCACCGATACGGGCAAACTGATCAACTTTGATCCGATTGTTGTGCTTGTATTGGATGTGACAGAGACAAACGGTAACCAGTATCAGCGAACCTTGGAGACACTGGTGTCCAAAATGCAGATTCCACGAGTTGGAGATCGGGTGGGATTGGGTCAGAATCCAGCGAATCCGACTGAACTGATCTATATGGGACTAGTTTCCATCTAGAAGGTTTTGCTTGTAGGACAGTGATACTCCATTTATAAAATACGTATAACAACTGACTAAAGACATATTGTTAGAGGTTTTGATAGAGATATGAAGAGAAGGATGAAGAGAGGGTGGGCCATATGGTAGGTTTCCTGCGATTTATTGGCGTATTAATGGTGTTTGGAGTGGGGTTCTCCCCATTTCTGGCGCAGCAACTGTGGAATGATCCGTTTATCATCATGCAAGCCTGGTGGTATAAACCGGCGATCTTTGCCGGGTTCGGGTTGATCTTTGTTCCTGCGATTTTGAGCAATATTTTTGGCATGGGTCGAGTCAAGACAGGTTTACCGGCAGTGGGTGTCATTAAGACTATACAACAGACAGGCACGTATATTAATGAACAACCGGAGGTTCGATTGGGTCTGACGGTGTCGCGTAAGGGGCGTGAGAAATACGATACGGAAATGAAAAGTGTTATTCCCCTGACATCCATGGCACAGTTTCAGCCGGGCAGCTTCATTCCGTTAGTGGTCTCTGTGAAGGATGAACGCAAGGTAGGGTTTGATATGAAAGGGCATTTATCACAGGAGGATCTGCAGCAATTGCTGGATGAAAAGATGGTACAGCAAGGGGTATCCCCTGAGATGATGGATATTGCAAGAACAGGCGAAAAAGCGATGGCCAAGATTCTCGATGTCACTCCACTTGGGAGTGGAGGCAGTAATAAAATCAAGCTCCAGCTCAAACTCAGCATAACAAAGATGAATGGCGAAACCTTCAATGTGACAACGCAAAAAGAAATTCTGTCATCTGCGCTGCCGCAGGTGCAGCAAGGTCATATCATTAACGTCATTTATTCAAGACAAGACCCGACAAAATTGGTCTTGGCATTGAATGTAGAAGAACGACAGTTAAGTGACTTGTTCTCTTCGTGAGGATATAGATAATAGGGAGGTCGTACATGTCATTAACATGACATGTACGACCTCCCTATTACATTTGGTATGTACAACAGATGCAAGCAACGTACTGTTTTCAGACAATACCAAGGCGCATGCGATATGAGAAGAGTACTTTTCTGGATTGTCCTTCGAATATACGATTAGCCAGTGCTCTAAACTCGTCAGCAGCTGTTAACAGGTCATCCGCTCCAAGCTTCAACGCTGTTTGCAGCCCGCCTTGGCTTAGGGCGAGATTGACGTATCGATCGGCAGTAAATATCTCGTGGTGATGAAACACGATTTCCCGTACATATCGGAACAGTCCAGATTGCTGAATCTGCTGCAGATGGTCATCCTTGCTCCATTTGTGTGCCTGGCTACCCTGGGGAGCCAGACTGGCTGCTCGTTGATCTGCTTCCTTATTCAGCTGCAGGTAGGCCTGTTCCAACTGCCAGTCCAGCATTGGCGGCCAGTCGCAGTCGTAAGCAGCAAATATGCCGCCTGTGCGAAGTACACGTGCAAACTCGCGTAGTGTAGGTTGCGGCTCCATCCAGTGAAATGATTGGGAGCAGGTCAGCACATCGACACTGCCGTCGGGTAGTCCGAGATCATGAGACAAGCCAGACACGAACCGAAGGTTATCCGGCTTCCCGGCAGATTCCCACTTGGATTCTGCTACAGACCTCATGTCATCACTGGGTTCGAAGCCGATGATGCGTTCTGCCTCATTAAGCCAGATCCACGAGGATAAACCGGTGCCACAGCCAACATCTGCGACCATACGCGGAGTGCTGCCAAGATATGTTGTTAGAATATCCACGACTTCAGTGGGGGCAGCTGGTCGGTTCTGATCGTATAACGTACCGAAACCTTTGAAACGTTCCACATTGTTGCGTCTAATGTCTTGCATGGATAAGCCTCCTTCGTTCAGTTAGATGACGGAGAGTCAGCTGTGATCAAAAGTTGTATAGGCCTATATTATATCATTCATTGTTGGGTAGTTTGTTCATGACGTTCTGCAAATGTTCAACGGCTTTGATATGACGTCTGAGCAATTCCTGTCCAACATGAACAGGCTCGATTACGGTCAGCTCGGAACCAAACGATAGCAGAAAGGAGTAGAGCCATTCCCCCACATTCAATTCGAGAGACACACGGAGCCTGCCATCAGGCTCTTTTTTAATAAGGGACGGTTCGAAAAAATCATACACTCGGTATGCAATATTGCTGGAGAACGAGAGTGTAAGAGGAGTCAGGACAGGAGTTGCCTCTGATTCAGAGTGGGTTGACCCCATTTTAACAGCGTGATCGTTTTTTCTCGTTAGAAAAGTCAATTGGGTGATCCGTTTCATCTTAAATGTCTCGAATTCTTTCCGATCAGGGTCATCATGAATATAGCCTTTGAAGTACCATGTACTATTTTTGAAAATAAGCTTCTGTGGTTCCACAGTCGGAATGCTTTTCTCACCATCCGAATTAACATAATGAAACGTAATCAGTTGGTTCGTTAATATGGCTTGTTTCACCTGATTGAACAGTTCCCTCTCCTGCAGGGGGATGCTGCCCCAGGGTGAGAAATTGAATTCGATCCAGTCCAGCTTGTGATCAAACAGGGCGGTCAGCCGTTGCAGCATATGGGCACTATTCAGGTGTGGGATCGCACTGATGCTGTATAGTCCCATCAAAATTTCGTTCTGGTCTTCTTCCGACAACAGGGACTTGTCCATGACATAGTTGTCCATCAGATGGATTCCGCCATGTTTGCCGGTCGTGGTATAGACAGGTATGCCCGCAGCGCTCAGCCGGTCGATATCGCGGTACACCGTACGTACAGAGATCTCGAACATACGGGCGAGTTCTGGTGCAGTGGCTTTCTTTTTCTCCAATAACAAAAGCAACATTCGAAATAATCGGTTATTTTCCATGCTCTGATTATACCATGACAATAGGTGTCAGGGTATGGGTGGTACACTGGGGTAAAAGTCTTACCAAGACATTTTGACTCAGTTTTATAATTTGTTCTTCATTTATTGCGAAGTAGTGAAGGGGACGATATCGATTCTGACGAAACGAAGTGTTCGCTAAAAGCTTTCTGTAAGAAAGCTACTTCGGAAGCAAACGTTATCATCGGATTTTTCCATTTAGGGATAGGAGTAAAAAGAAATCCGAGGATAACAGCGATCAGAAGAACGATTCGTGACCGGAACGGCTACTTGCGTAATATCAAGCACTTTATATCGATAAGAGTTAAATATGAAGGAGGAATTGTCATGACAATGAAAGAAGGATTCTACTGGGGTGGCGCAACGGCTGCCAATCAATTCGAGGGTGGATGGAACCAGGGTGGCAAGGGGCCAAGCACGTCTGACATGATGACAGGGGGAACCCACACGATTCCACGCCGGATTACACCTGTATTGGAAGAGGGTATGTATTATCCGAGCCATGAAGCGGTTGATTTTTACGGACATTACAAAGAAGATATTGCCATGATGGCAGAGATGGGCTTCAAGATGTTCCGCATGTCCATCAACTGGTCTCGCATCTATCCGAACGGTTACGATCTGGAGCCAAACGAAGAGGGATTGCAGTTCTACGATAACGTTTTTGTCGAGTTGAAAAAGTACAATATTGAGCCGCTCGTAACGATCTCCCATTATGAAACGCCATTCGGTCTGACACAGAAGTATAACGGCTGGGCTTCCCGTGAAGTCATCGATTGTTATCTCCGTTATTGCACAACTCTTTTCAATCGTTACAAAGATCAAGTGAAATACTGGCTGACATTTAACGAGATCAACTGTCTGACAATGCCGATGGGTGCTTATATGGCTGCAGGTATTTTGTTTGAAGGCAAAGAGACGCTGGTTGATGGCGTGGATGATCCACAGACTCGTTTCCAGGCCCTACATCATCAATTCGTCGCGAGTGCCAAAGCGGTGAAACTGGGACATGAGATCAACCCTGAGTTCAAGATTGGCTGTATGGTTGCATTCATGACAACCTACCCCAATACATGTAATCCGGACGACATGCTGCTTGCACAGAAGAAAGACCAGCTGTCCAACATGATCTGTGGTGATGTACAGGTTCGTGGTGCATATCCTGGATTCGCCAAACGTTTCTTCGCCGAAGAAGGCATTCAGATCGAGATGCAACCGGGAGACGAACAGACCCTGCGTGAAGGTTGCGTAGATTTCTATTCCTTCAGTTATTACATGTCTTTGGTTGAAAGTGCGGACGAGTCCCTGGAGAGAGCAGAAGGTAATCTGCTTGGTGGTATCAAAAATCCATATCTCGAAGCTTCCGACTGGGGATGGCAGATCGATCCGAAAGGACTGCGTTACACGCTGAATCATCTGTATGATCGTTATCAGATTCCACTGATGGTGGTTGAGAACGGTCTGGGTGCTGTCGATGTGGTAGAGGAAGACGGCTCCATTCAGGATGACTATCGCATTGATTATTTGAAAGGTCACATTGAACAGATGAAAGAAGCGGTAGCTGACGGCGTAGATTTGATCGCCTACACGATGTGGGGATGTATCGACCTGGTTAGTGCATCCACTGGAGAGATGAAGAAGCGTTATGGCTTCATTCATGTCAACAAGGACAATGATGGTAACGGTGACTTAAGCAGAACACCGAAGAAGAGTTTCCACTGGTACAAAAAAGTTATCGAATCCAATGGTGAAGAGTTATAATTTGATGTTAAAAACGGATTCGCCTGTTCTCTTCAATGGGACAAGCAGGTTCATGTAGTCCCGAGTGAGTTCAGGACTACTATAATATGAATATAAAACTACCCGGCGATCCTTCAGTTAAGGAAAGCCGGGTAGTTTTTGGTATTAGTACAATATGAAGCCGACTAGGCCAGCCTTCTGCTTTGCAGTTGGGACATGCGCTCCAAATGACGGTGATAAAACCATATGCATGTGGAGAGCCAGCAACCACTCAAGAAATATCCGCCGACGATATCACTTGGATAATGCACACCCAAGTAGATACGACTTATACCAATGGTTAGTATAAATACGGCGCTGGCAATAATCATCAGCACACGTCCGGTGACGGTGGGGACATGTTTCCAGATGAGAAAGGCCAGTCCACCATACAGGCTAAATGCGGCCATGGAGTGCCCACTGGGGAAGCTATAACCGCTCACTTCGATGATCCGGTTAATGGTAGGTCTGGCACGCTGGAATACCAGTTTAAGCAATGCATTTAACAGGGCTGAACCGGCGAGCACGCAAGCCAGGAAGAGTAGTTCGCGTTTGTGTCGCAGCCAAACGTATAACACAATCATTGCAATGATGGTAATGAAGACCACAGGCATTTCGCTGCCGATCCAGGTGAAAAAGTGCATGAATTGTGTCATGCCGGGAGATTCCAACCCCTGAATCCAGCCAATTAGCGTATCATCAAATCGATGAACCTGGTTGTCGCTGATGGAAAGGGTGATGCTTACAAAGGAGATCATGCATAACGCCGCAACGAGCAGCGGGAATGAGATATTCTTTTTCCAGTTGTGCATCAAATGTCGAGTTCCTCCGTGAACGTTGATTTCGTATGTTGTCTTCTTGCGTATGTCGGACATAACGATATTTGTATTGTGCTATAATTTTACAATAAATATAGCAACAATCAAAATATGTAACCTTAACAACGCTTATTCAAGCAGAGAATGTAGGAGGGGAGCGGTCGGAATGAAACGACATTTGGTGATGTGCATGTTGATCTTACTGTTGGTTACGTCGGGGTTAGCTCTATTTCCCGGGAAGAAAGTGTATGCTTGCAGTTGTGTCGAGAGTGATGTTCAAAAGAGGTTGGAAACGTATACAACGGTATTTACAGGAGAAGTGGTGAAGAAAGGCGCATCGCAGCAATCGAAACATGACGGCTTATTAAGAGAGTATACCTTTGATGTAGATACTGCATGGAAGGGAGTTCATGCCAAAAAGATGAAGATCATAGGGAGTGACGGAGGGTCTGACTCCTGTGGCATTCAATTTGAAAAGAAGCAGTCCTACTTGATCTTTGCCAGTCTGGATGAACGAGACAACAGGCTGCATACGAATCTGTGCAGTGGCAATATTCTAATGGAACAAGTCGGAGACGATCTGAAATTGCTGGGTGCGGGAAAGCTTGTAAGTAAAGAAGATTTTGGAGAAACCACCGATGGGAGAGGTGAATATTTCCAACTCATCTTATACGGCACAGTCATTCTATTGGCAGTGTTGGCAATCGTATGGGTCTGGAGACGAAAGAGAAGAATCTGATTGCTCAAGGAAAAAAGAAGCCAATCCCCGTACAGCGCGTTAAGATCAATTGACGCTCCATACGGGGATTTTCAGGAGTGGCGTCAAAATTATATCCATTTGGAGTCGGGACTATCGATCCGATGGAACTATATAAATTGAACTAAACATTTACACAAAACGGAGAGGACGGAAAGAACTTGAAGAAGCGGAGCGTTCGCCTTTATCACCGGATTTTCCCTTTATAAAAGGGATCAGAAAAATCTGGGGATAACAGCGATCAGAAGGTTATTCTGTCATCGGAGTGGCCAGTGTAAATATTCTTTAGTTCACTTTGTATAGTTTAACTGCAACATGTATTCATAAGCTGTGATACCGAATACCCGTTTAAAATGACGGTTCAGATGGGTCAGATCAACAAATCCGCAATCGGCAACAGCAGTATATACGTCCTTCTGCTTTTCGATGGATTGACGGGCACGCTCCACCTTGCAGTTTAAGAAAAACTGGTAGGGGGATATGCCGGCTTGTGCCTTGAATTCACGGATAAATTGAAACTTGGACATGCCAAATTCGGAGCTTAAATTGTCCAGCTTGAGTACATCTTCGGTGCTGCACAACATGATTTCCTTGGCTCTTCGAACCAGACTGTCCTGAGGCAACCAGATTTTGGTATCCATCTCCTTCTGAGCCAGAAGGTGGACCAGATCGAAGACCCGTTCGCTGCATTCGGCTTCATCCTGTCTGAGTTGAACGGCATCGTTCAGCATCAGAATGCTACGTGCAAGCTCAGGATCATAGACGATGGGACTTCCAAAACGCAATTCCTTTTTGCCGATAATCTCCTCAACCAGATCCGGCTTCAAATACAGCATCACATAATCAATGCCAGCCTTATCATAGGAGCTTCCATCATGAGACTGTTCGCGGTTGAACAACATGATACCATTTTGGTGAGAAGCCTGATATTGTCCGTCCAGGTTGTATTGTTGAATGCCGCGCAGCGTTACGCCTACGGCATACTCTTCGTGGCAATGTTTTTTGTATGCAAAATCAGTAAAGCTGGCGGATAGTGCCAGCACGTCTTGCGACTTTTTATAGTTAAACCGTTCCATGCAGCACACCTCCCAAGCATTAGATTATTCCGGATACTATAATGGCTGAGTATAACAAAAAAAGAGCCATGAGAATACTCAGTAATTTTTGGTGCCGATTCAGCAGCGTTCTGAAAACCGTGCCAAACACAACCCAACTGGAATAGGCGAGAAAACCAATGAAGGTAATGAGCAACACGAACAGAAACGATGAGAATGAACTTTGATAAAAGGGCAATACATAACTTGGAATGACAGTGAAAGTAAACAAGACCACCTTGGGATTCACAAATTGCATGATAAAACCGTTCCCAAATCCGGTAACTTGGTTCGGTGCATCCTCAGTGGTACCCATCTTGTAGATCTGATACGCCAGATATACCATATACAGGCCGCCGACAATCTGCATCACCTTCAGAATTCCGGGCAACACTCCGGCAAGAAGCTGATTAAGAAAAGCTGAAGCAGTAAGCAGCAGACCAAATGCCAGCGTAGCTCCCCACACATAGTGCATTGTTTTTCGCGCGCCTACCTTCTGAGTAGACGATAGAATGATGATATTGCTGGGGCCGGGGGTGAACGTAACAACGATGCAGTAGATTAAAAAAGATGCAAGATTCATAATGATGATGCTCTCCTCTGGTTGTAGTTTAGTTCCATGATCATACGTCCAGAAGGAGAAACCATATAGTACATTATTGCAGCAGATACACGGTTGGCAACAGGAGCTCGCTTATAAAAGATAAGGGGTAGTTTTCTTTTTGAATGATTGCGTTTACAATTTAAACGGAGCACAAGATGATCAGACCACTTGAGGAAGTGAACGTAATGAAGAAGATGCTGCTAGTCTATATTTTGCTAATCTCGGCATTTGCGCTGTATGTGTTGAGATTCGAATATACCAGTCAGGTAAACAGTTCATGGGAGGACCGGGGGCTGCGCGGTGATATCGGAGAGACGTATATCATGATTACATTTCAGTCCGGGCTGGAGTATTGGAAGAGCCCACTTAAAGGCTTCGAGGATGCCGGGGATGCACTTGGCGTGACCGTAGAATATCGCGGTGCTACCCGCTATGATGCGAAGGAGCAGACCATGGTAATTGAGCAGGCCATCGCTCGTAAACCCGCAGGCATTGCCATATCTGCAATCGATCCACAATCGCTAGTTCCAGCGATCAACAAGGCAATCGACGCAGATATCCCTGTTGTATTATTTGACGCGGATGCACCTGGCAGTCAGGCCTATTCTTTTCTTGGGACAGATAATTACAAGTCGGGTGTAATGGCTGCCGATAAAATGGCTGAACTGCTGGGTCGGGAGGGAGAGGTTGCGGTATTAACCATGCCTGGACAACAAAATCATGAAGAGCGCACGAAGGGTTTCCGCGATACGATCAAGGAAAGATATCCTTCCATGCAGATCGTTGAAGTTGCAGACGGACACGGTGATGCGATGGTATCCCGAGACGAAACCCTGAGAATGATGAAGGAACACCCGGAGCTAACGGGTATTTTTGTGACTGAAGCTACCGGAGGAGCAGGAGCGGGGGAAGCCGTTCAAACTGCCGGGGACAGACATCCATTGCAGATTATTTCGTTTGATACGAATAAGGATACATTGGATATGATCAAGAATGGTACAATCTCAGCTACGATTGCACAGGGAACCTGGAATATGGGATATTGGTCACTCCAATATTTGTTCCATCTGCATCACCAATTAACGGTTCCTGCCCCATCATCTTCCGGTGAAAATGCACCGCTTCCCGTGATGGTAGACACAGGGATCTCTGTGGTGACACGCTCCGATGTGGATGATTACTATGCCAAATAACAAGGGGAATCTTAAGAGTCCAAGGGCTTGGAGCAGGAGAGCGATTCTTTCCACTTTCAGGAACGGGATTCGGCGTTTACGCTTGCGTAATATGCCCCTTCGCTACCAGCTGATGCTGCTTTTTCTATTATTCGCCATTGTTCCTTCCGTAGGGCTTGGGTTGCTTGTGAACTGGACGGTTGAGCGGGTAGTTGAGCGACAGGTTGAAGGGCATACCATGCAACTGATTGGCAAAGTGAATGAAGCTCTCAACAGCAAAATGGAGAATTTGCAAAACATGACCTATCTGATTGCATTTGACCCGGAGATTGATGCTTTTATGGACGACAACATGCCACCGAATGATGATGCAGGCATCGAACCGATGAACATGGACACAATTACCGAAACGGAGCAAAATCGGTTATATGGCATCAAACAAACCTTGCAGGGGTTCACAACGTTGTATCCTGAAATCGCCGGGATTGTTCTCGTCAATGCAAGTGGTGACTATATTAGCAACGAGATGTATCCCCGAACAGAACAGAGCCTGATCCAGGAAAATTGGTACCAACAAGCATCGGCCAATCCGGGCATCTTCATGGTATTGGGTCAGCCGAAAGAGCGTAATCTCACGACACATGTACGGTACAAGGATGATGAGATTGTATCCGTTGCACGTTCCATAACGGATGAAGCGTCAGGACGTGTGCGGGGTGTTATTATGATTGATCTTAAACTAAGGTCCGTCTCTCAGGCTGCCCGTAATGTAACCCTGGGGAAATCCGGTTATGTGATGGTGACGGATGGAGAAGGTCAAAGTGTATACAAGCCTGAGCATCCGCTAATAGAACACATTCCCACAGACTGGTTCCCCTCCGGTGAGAGTGGAACATTTACCGCCGAAACAGAAGGTGGGACGTTATTATTTATGTATCAGTCGTCTACCTTTACGGGTTGGAGAACGGTAGGGGTATTTCCTACAAGAGAATCGATATCCGAAGTACGCCAAATCCAGTTTTACGTGGTTAGCTTTGTTTTTGTGGTGTGTTTATTCGGCCTGAGCGCCTCTTTATGGTTCTCCCGTTCCATTGCTCAGCCGATTTTTCGGCTCATGTCCTATATGCGCAGGGCGGAGACCGGCAATCTCAGACCAGGTCGCTGGAGCGATCGCGCTGACGAGATTGGCATGCTTGGCAACAGTTATAACCGAATGCTCGCACAGATTCGAGAACTGATATCGCTGAATGAATTGCGAGAACGGCAGAAGCGCGACGCTGAAATGCGAAGTTTGCAGGAGCATATCAAACCTCACTTTTTGTACAATACCTTGGATACGATTCATTGGATGGCACGCAAAGAGGGGGCAGAAGATGTATCCGGCATGGTTGGCGCGTTATCTCGATTATTTCGCATAGGGCTTAGTAAAGGACAGGATTACATTCCGCTGCACTCCGAGATTGAGCATATGACCAGCTATCTGCAAATTCAGCAGACACGATACCGCGATCGTCTTCAGTATACATTGAATATTCCAGAGGAAATGCGGGACCTTTTTGTGTTAAAGCTGCTGCTTCAGCCCCTGATAGAGAATGCAATCTATCATGGAATCAAGGGCAGGCGCGGGCCGGGACACATTCGGGTGGAGGCCAAAGTGGAACATAACAGACTGCTGCTGACCGTTCAGGATAATGGAGCAGGCATGTCGAACGAACGGCTTGCCGAGATGCAGCATCTGCTCGAAGCTCCTTTGGCCAGTTTGGAAGCGTCTTCGCCTCAGATGACAGGCAAAAGTTATGGGATGTTGAACGTGCAAGCGCGTCTCCGGCTGTCTTTTGGCGATGAGTACGGTATTGTGCTGGAGAGCGAGGAGGGTCAAGGGACTAGTGTGACCATCATTCATCCGTTGATGCGAGAGCTCCCACCAACCCAGCAAATTAATAACGAAGAGAGGCAGGAAAATGAATGGGAAAATTCATAAAATCGACCGCAACTTTCACTGGAATAGATGAGACATCCGAATCAACCAGGGTAATGGAGATTACGCCTGATAGCCATGTGGCGAAGAAATACCGCGTGCTCATCGCTGATGATGAACCGATCATTCGGGAGGGGATTCGGGATGCAATTGACTGGACAACGCTCGGGATGGAGGTTGTAGGTGAAGCGGAAGATGGCGAGGAAGCGTTGGAACGGGCGGCGGACTTGGGTGTGGATATTGTTCTCGTGGATATGAATATGCCATTCCTGAACGGAATCGAACTAATCCGTGCCCTTCAGCAGAAGTGCCCGGGCTGTCGTTACCTGATTATCTCGGGACATGATGAATTTGCATATGCGCAGGAGGCGGTTCGTCTTGGCGTAGAGGATTACATCTTGAAACCTGTGCAAGCAGAACAATTATATGCTGCGCTTGAGCGTTTGCATCAGCGACTTACTGAAGAGCACCAGAAGACGGCATATGTACAACAGGCAGCCCATCAGATTGAACGTAATATCCCGCTGCTTCGCCAGCGATTTATGCTGGAGTGGCTGGAAGAGCAGGCTGAGGGGAGGGATCTGACGGAGCAACTTGTGTTTTTGCGTCTGCCCGCAGTTCCGCCTGTGCAGGTTGGCATCGTGCGCTGGCCTGCCGCTGAAGCGCGTCAGACGATACTGAGAGAGAATGATCGTCAGTTGTTTCTGTTTGCAGTGGAAAATATAATTAGTGAACTGCTGGGGGACCTGCCGCATGTCCTGTTTCGGGACGTAAGCGGATTGATTGGCATGTGTCTGTGGCAGGAAGCTCCTGAAGAAATAGAGTCCCTTCTGGAACAGCAGATCAGTTCCTGCCTGAATATTGCCATTCATGCTCATGTGGAGAAGCATACAGGGCCACTGGAAGAAACGCCGGATACGTACCGTCATTGCCGTGAACGGGTATACGGGGAAGTGCAGTTGTCCCCTCTGGTTCGCCGGGCAAGACAACTTATTCACGAAGAGTATGCCGAGCGGGAACTGACCCTGGAATCGCTCGCTTCCCGTCTACAAGTATCTGCCGTATATCTTAGTCGTGTGCTGAAGAAAGAGCTGAATGATTCCTTTGTCACGCTTGTCACGCATGCTCGCATTCGCAAGGCTATACAGTTATTAGATTCAACAACACTGCCGATTCACACCATAGCTGAACGTGTAGGTTATGATACCCAGCATTATTTCAGCACTGCATTTAAGAAAACGATGGGCATTTCGCCAGTGCAGTATCGAAAGAACGGGGGAACGGCTCATCATTCCGCGAATTAAATATCGTATTACAGTTGTTCATTCAGACGTGTGAAAAATGAGATGGATGTGTTCTACTTCGTGTGAAGCGAAGTGGAGCATGTCCTTTTTTTGTCTCTAATATGGTATCTCAGGGATCACACTTATACTTTAAGCGTTTTCATCAAAAGTTAAATTTTTATAAAAAAGGTTCAAAACGTGCAAAGACCTTGTGGCATCTCGAATGCTACCATTGGTCTCAGACAGGAACAGAAAGCAACAGATGAACTACATGCAATGTAAGCGTTATCTTATAACTCATTCAGAACCGTATGACGTGAGGAAAGGGGAACTTCATATGAAAAAAGGAGCAATGCTCATCTTGTTTCTGGTGATGACTTTGATGCTCTCGGCCTGCAATCTGGCAGAGAGTGGTCCAGGCAGCAAGGAGAAGGGATATGTCGGTATCTCGATGCCAACCAAATCATCAGAGCGATGGGTGGGAGACGGGGAGAACATGGTCCGTCTGTTTCAGGAGCAGGGGTACAAAACCGATCTTCAGTATGCTGAGGATGTGGTTGAAAATCAGATTTCACAGATTGAAAACATGATCACCAAAGGTGTGGATGTGATGGTCATCGCGTCCGTGGATGGCAACACATTAACGGATGTCATCAAGAAGGCGCATGACGAAGGGATCCAAGTGATCTCGTATGATCGCCTCATTCGCAATACGCCTTACTTGACCTATTACGCTACGTTCGACAATTTTAAGGTGGGTGTGCTTCAAGCCTCCTATATCGAACAAAAGCTTGGGCTCAAGGACGGGAAAGGACCGTATAACATTGAGTTGTTTGGTGGCTCTCCAGATGATAATAATGCCTATTTCTTCTTCGATGGTGCCATGTCTGTCCTGAAGCCATACATCGATTCCGGCAAGCTGGTCGTACGCAGCAAGCAGATGACGATGGCCCAGATTGCGACCTTGCGCTGGGACGGTGCACTGGCCCAGTCACGAATGGATAACCTGCTGAGTGCGTATTACTCGGGTGATCATCTGGATGCAGTATTATCTCCTTATGATGGAATCAGTATTGGTATCATCTCATCCTTGAAAGGGATCGGTTACGGTACTTCGAACAAACCGCTGCCTGTTATTACAGGACAGGATGCCGAACTTGCCTCGATCAAGTCAATTGTGGCCGGGGAACAGACGCAGACGGTGTTCAAGGATACACGGAAGCTAGCGGAGAAGACGGTAGAGATGGCCAATAGCATTTTGCAAGGAAAACAGGCGGAAGTTAATGATGAAAAATCATATAACAACGGGATTGAGGTTGTCCCAGCGTATCTCTTGGATCCTATCTCCGTGGATCGTACCAATGTGGAACAGGACATCGTGGGTACCCAGTATTACACGAAGGAAGAAATCGGACTGAAATAATAAATGAAAGGAGCACATCCCATGGCCGGAATCATTCTGGAAATGAAGAACATCACCAAAACCTTTCCTGGCGTCAAAGCGCTGGAAAATGTCAATCTGAAAGTTCGTGAAGGCGAAATTCATTCCATATGTGGTGAAAATGGCGCAGGTAAATCTACGTTGATGAAAGTGCTGAGTGGTGTATATCCACATGGCACGTACGAAGGCGACATTTTATTTCAGGGCAAGAAATGTGAGTTCAAGGATATCAAACAGAGCGAGGATCTTGGAATCGTCATTATCCATCAGGAGTTGGCCCTGATCCCCTACCTTTCGATCGCAGAGAATATTTATTTGGGCAATGAGCGTGCGAACAGAGGAATCGTCGACTGGAAGGAAACTTTTGTGGGTACACGAGAACTGCTCTCGAAGGTTGGATTGAGCGAAAATCCGAACACGCTGGTATCCAGCATCGGGGTAGGTAAGCAGCAACTGGTCGAAATTGCGAAAGCGCTCTCCAAGAAGGTACGACTGCTTATTCTGGATGAGCCAACGGCTGCACTGAACGAGGACGACAGTGAAAATCTGCTGCAATTGATGCTGGAATTCAAGAAACAGGGCATCGCCTGTATCCTGATCTCACACAAGCTGAATGAGGTATCCAAAGTGTCTGATTCCGTGACCATTTTACGGGACGGCAAGACGATTGAGACGTTGGATATGAAGAAAGAGAAAGTGACAGAGGACCGGATTATCAGTGGAATGGTAGGACGTGATCTCACCAGTCGTTACCCGGAGCGTCATGCCACCATTGGTGAAGTTATCCTTGAGGTAAAGGACTGGACGGTATATCACGAACATCATGCCGAGCGGAAAGTACTGGATCAGATCCATATGAATATCAGACGTGGTGAGATTGTAGGAATTGCCGGGTTGATGGGGGCTGGGCGTACGGAGCTGGCCATGAGTATCTTTGGTAAATCCTATGGCCGAAATATTTCGGGACAGCTCATCAAGAATGGTAAGCCGATCCACAACAATACCGTCACGGAGGCCATCCAGAATGGGTTTGCTTATGTGACAGAAGACCGTAAGGAATACGGACTCATTCTGATGGATGACATCAAACGCAATATTTCACTGACGGGTCTCAGCAAGCTGACGCGAAACGCGGTAGTGAACGAGCGCGAAGAAGTACTGGTAGCGGAAGAGATGAAGAAAAGCATGAATATCAAAGCACCAAGTATTTTGCAGAAGACTGGCAATCTGAGTGGAGGCAACCAGCAAAAAGTGGTGCTGAGCAAATGGATTTTTGCCGGACCGGATATTCTTATCCTGGATGAACCTACCCGCGGTATTGATGTGGGAGCAAAATTCGAAATCTATACGATCATTCATCGGCTTGCTGCTGAAGGCAAGGGCGTACTGGTAATCTCATCCGAGCTTCCGGAGGTTCTTGGCCTGTGTGACCGGATCTATGTAATGAATGCCGGACGAATCACCGGTGAAGTCAGCCGGGAGCAAGCATCGCAGGAAACGTTGATGAGATATATGACCAAGTCTGGAGGCGGCAAGCATGGAAATGATAACTAAACTGTTCAAAAATAATATCCGTCAATACGGCATGATTATTGCCTTGGTAGTGATTATGCTCTTGTTCGAGGTACTGACAGGCGGGCTGCTGCTCAAGCCGATTAATATTACGAATCTGATCTTGCAGAACAGTTACATTTTGGTGCTGGCGATCGGAATGGTGCTGGTCATTATTACCGGGCATATTGACCTGTCTGTTGGTTCCATTGCAGCCTTTGTCGGTGCCGTTGCCGCAATTATGATGGTGGATTGGCAGCTTCCGGCCTGGCTTGCGGTTATCGCTTCCTTGCTGGTTGGCGCTTTAATCGGTGCATGGCAAGGCTTCTGGATCGCGTATGTGCGGATTCCGGCATTTATCGTGACGCTGGCAGGGATGTTGCTGTTCCGAGGTTTAACGATGATTGTGCTGGAGGGGCAATCGATCTCTCCTTTCCCGGGTGGATTCCAGAAAATAAGCTCGGGTTTCCTGCCAGACATTCAGTTCTCGGGTTTCGGTCTGGTATCCATTATTGTGGGTCTTGTACTCACCGTCTGGTACATTGTTAATGAATTGCGGGAACGCCGTTCCCAACGAAAATATGGCTTCGAGGTTGTGTCACAGGGGCTATTTCTGCTCAAGTTGATTGTGGTGGCTGCCGTGACGAATCTGTTTACATTTGTACTCGCGAGTTACGCGGGGATTCCGAACATCCTGGTCCTGTTGTTTGTCCTGATCGTTGTGTACTCCTTCGTGATGAATCGTACAGTCATGGGACGGCATGTGTATGCGCTTGGAGGTAATGAGAAGGCCGCAGGTCTGTCCGGAGTCAAAACAAAAAAGGTAACCTTCTGGGTGTTCGTAAACATGGGTACACTTGCCGCGGTATCCGGGTTGATCTTCGCCGCACGTCTGAATGCGGCTACGCCAAGAGCGGGTACCAACTTTGAGCTGGATGCCATTGCGGCCTGCTTCATCGGTGGTGCTTCCGCTTCAGGGGGCATAGGTACGGTATTTGGTGCCATCATCGGTGGTTTGGTTATGGGTGTGCTGAATAACGGGATGTCCCTGATTGGTCTCGGTATTGACTGGCAGCAGGGAATTAAGGGATTGGTACTGCTGCTGGCTGTAGCGTTTGATATCTATAATAAAAATAAAAGATCGGCGTAATACAATAAAATGAAAAAACAGACCTTGATCTCAGGATCAGGTCTGTTTTGCTGTATGCCCAATTTATTTACATCAAGGCATCGAGGAAACGTGTAGCGATTCCAAAATAGATAAACAGGGACAAAATATCATTCAATGTGGTGATTAATGGGCCCGAGGCAACAGCCGGGTCGACTTTGAAACGACTAAGTAGAAGCGGGATGCACGTACCGGTCAGTGTACCAATGACAAGAGTGAGGAACAGAGATACCCCAATAATGGCGCCCAGCAGCCAGTCCCCTTGCCAGAAATAAGCGATGACAGTAATCAGCAATCCACACACCAAGCCAATCATGGTGCCTACTTTGATCTCCCGACCAATCAGTGCGAGTACGGTGGCTTTGTCGAGCTTGCGCCCGATTAATCCACGTACCACAACAGCCAGAGATTGTGTCCCTGTATTACCCGTCATACCCGCGATCATGGGCATGAAGAATGCCAATGCTACAACCTGATTGAGTGTATCCTCGAAGAAATCCACAATACTTCCCGAGATTAGACCAATCAGCAGCAATAGAATGAGCCAGGGAAGCCTGCGTCTGACGGCCACGAGTGGTTTGGTATCAAAGTCGATATCCTTGCCGCCGCCACCCATCTTGGCCAAATCTTCACTGGCTTCATTCATAATAATATCGATGACATCATCCATCTGAATGATACCGCATAACCTGTGATTTTCATCCACCACCGGAAGTGCAATGAACTCATAACGCTGTAGAAGCTGTGCTGCTTCTTCCTGGTCCATATCTACCGTTGCATGGATCACCCGCCGGGTCATCAGTTCTTGAACCTGGGTCTTATCGTCAGCCAAGGCAAGGGATCGATAACTCACGACACCGACCAGTTTGCCTTCATTATCGGTTACATACAGGTAACTGGAAGCGGAGATATGCATGGTACCTTGCGATTGCCGTAAGGCTTCCTTGGCTGTCTCATGAGCAAGCAGGGTCCGATATTGATCTGTCATGATGCGCCCTGCCGTCTCCGGCGGGTAGTTAAGCACGGACCGGATAATGGCAGAGTGATCCAGGTTCATATTGGACAGCAATTCTTCTCTGCGTTTGGCGGGCAAATCGTGCATGAACCGAATCAGATCACTTTTGTCCATCTGCTGCATGACTTCAAGCGTTCGTTCCGGCCCAAGTCGTTCAAACAGTTGAATCTGTTCGTGCAGCTTCAAGGTCTCGGCGATATCCGCCAGCGCATCGGGTTTGAACAGGAGCAGAAACCGATTGGTTTCTTCTTCAGGGAACTTTTTATATACAAGTGAGAGGTCGTAGGGATGCAGTTCTTTCACCAATTTATAAAAATCGGGCAGGTTCTGCGATTGCACATGTTGTACGAGTTGTGCGGTGATCTCCTCCACGGAGAAATCTTTCTTGGTATGAGGTCCGTTCATATCGACACTCCTTTCTAAACGGTCAGCTTCATATTTTTAAACGAAATGGGTTGGCGGTTAAACAAATAAAGGGAAAAGAGCGCACCCAAAATGATATTGTAATCTTGCTCAAACATTCGATATGGGCTTACAAACAGCCGCTGCAAGGATATACTTGTTGTACAGCAACAGGCGAGGAGGATATGCGCTAGTGGAAGCAGATATCAGAACACAATTGCTCAGCATGGTTGAGCCGGAGTATCAGAAATTCTCGGCTGCACTTATTCCCAACATCACGAATGTACTGGGTGTAAGGTTGCCAGCCTTACGAAAAATTGCCAAGCAGCTTGCCGCGGGGGACTGGCGCACGTATCTGGAAACGGCAGAGGATGAATATTTTGAAGAAGTAATGCTGCAAGCCATGGTCATCGGACATGTTCAGGCTGATCTGGACGAGCTGTTAAAGGCTATTGAAACATTTGTACCCAAGATTGACAACTGGTCGGTGTGCGACAGCTTCTGTGCGGGACTGAAATATACGAAGGTGCATTCGGAGCCCATGTGGGCGTTCTTGCAGCCGTATCTGGGATCAGATCAGGAATATGAAATTCGGTTTGGCGTGGTAATGCTGTTGAATTTTTATCTGAATGAGAGATATATTGATCAGGTTCTGACCGTATTGGATCAGATTAGTCACGAGGCGTATTATGTGAAAATGGCAGTTGCTTGGGCCATCTCAATGGCTTATGTGAAACAACCTGAAGTGACCATGCGTTATTTAAAGCATAATACCCTGGACGATTTTACGTATAATAAGGCACTTCAGAAAATCACGGAATCTTATCGCGTTGATCCGGAGAGCAAGCAGATGATCCGCAGTATGAAGCGTAAGGTGAAGAAGCAGGTTACCTCCTAGTCCTAACATGAAGCATTCCACCGGAGAGAGGACAATAAACGGATGAGAAAAAAGTTGATGTACACTACGATGCAGTTGGACGGTCGTCCATGGGTGCTGCTCGCTACGGAACAAGGATTGTGCCGAGTGGTCATGCCCAACGAAACACTGGAGGACTGGAACGGCTGGTTACAGAAAGTTGCACCTGGCGTGGAACTGGAAGAGAACGAACATGCGCTGAAACAAACAGGCATGATGGACTGGTTACAGTCCTATTTTGCAGGAGAACCCATGGCTTATACAGATGCGATCCCACTGGACTTGATCGGAACGAACTTCCAACAGGAGGTATGGAGAGAACTGGGCCGTGTCCCTTACGGTGAAATTCGGACCTATGGTGACGTTGCCGCTGCGATTGGAAGACCTTCGGCTGTGAGAGCGGTTGGGGCTGCAAATGGAGCCAATCCGATTCCGGTACTGTTACCATGCCACCGTATTATTGGGGCCAATCGCAAGCTGACCGGGTTCCGTGGAGGGTTGGAGATGAAGCGCAGACTGCTGGATATCGAACAGATTGAAGGCGTGACCGATGGAGGGCATGCGCGGTTTCATTTTTAATGGAAGAGGGACATAGAAGATTAAGGTGATATGGACAGGGCAGGCACTTCATTGTGTCTGTTTTTTTGCATGTATTAAGGTAGCATAATGCAAACGTTCCGCATATGGAACACCAACATTTTACGTATTTTTGCCCTGTGAAACCGTATGGTACCATGGATCATAGATCAATCGGTATCCGGGTGACGTAATGCCGGGTAAGAAAAGAGGGATGACATGATGAAGCAGGCTTATTGGTTAACAAACGTGACTTTGGAGCGGAGTTATATTCGGGAAGGGCAACAGGTGACGGGGACACGGACAAGCCCCGCTCATCTGCGGATTGAAGATGGAGTGATTGCGGCGATTGTGGAAGGAAACAACCCGCTTTCTAGTGATCTGCCACAAGTAGATGGCAAGGGACTTCTGCTGCTGCCTTCGTTCGAGGAGGCACATATCCATCTGGACAAAACGTACTACGATGGGCCGTGGACAGCGGTTAAACGGATCTCCAGTATTTTTGATCGCATTGAAGAAGAGAAGATACTGTTGCCCAAGCTGCTGCCAGATGCAAAGCGTCAAGCGGAGCGTATTCTGACCTTGATCCAGGGGTACGGCTCCACTCATGTACGTAGTCATTGCAATATCGAACCCGTCAGTGGCTTGAAAAGACTGGAAGCAACGCGGCAGGCTTTGGAATCATTTTCGGGCAAAATTTCTTCGGAAATCGTAGCTTTCCCGCAACATGGACTGCTTCGCTCCAATTCAGTGGAGCTTATGGGCCAAGCGATGAAAGAAGGTGCAACGCATGTGGGCGGACTTGATCCTCATACGGTGGACGAACATATTGAGAAATCACTGAATGCCATGGTTGAACTGGCTGTTCAGCACCAGGCGGGTATAGACATACATCTGCATGATAGCGGGCAGGCCGGTAAACAAACACTGCTCGAACTCGCTAATCTGACTGAAGCAGCAGGCCTTCAGGGCAAAGTTACGGTGAGCCATGCGTTCTGGTTCGCCCGCGCAGAGCAGCAGGAAGCAGAAGATATGGCGCAGCGAATGGCTTCGCTTGGCATGAGCATTGCTTCCACGGTGCCTATCGGCAGAACGATGATGCCTCTTCCCATGCTCCACCGTATGGGCGTGAATGTGAAGCTGGCGACAGACAGCCTGACGGATCATTGGTCACCTTTTGGCAATGGAGATCTGCTTGAGAAAGCGGGACGCTTCGCAGAATTATACGGATATAGCGATGAACTGTCCTTGTCTCAATCTCTGGCATTCGTAACAGGGGGGATCACACCGCTGGATTCACAAGGAGAACAAGTATGGCCGAAGGTGGGAGATACAGCGAGTTTTGTATTGGTGCATGCAAGTTGTTCGGCGGAAGCCATTGCGCGGCGATCAGCGCGGCAGGCCGTATGGTACAAGGGGCAATTGGTCAGCGGATCGACAGCGGATTGAGGAAAATAGAGCGGGTGCAGCCACGGGAAACCGTGGTTTTTTGGCATGGAAGAAAAAGAGGAAAGAACTGTTCGCAACTACCACATTTTGGGTTATGATGGACGTAGTTAATGAAGGGAGCAATACGGATGAAAATTGAATATGCAACGGAAGCTGACTACGACTATATCATTGATCGAGATCGGCATATCCATCATGCACTAGTGAAAACGAAGATTCGTGAAAAAGAAATATTCATCCTCTGGAACGAGGACGAGGGATCAAGAATTGGATGGATGAGGTACGGTTACTTTTGGGACAACCTTCCCTTCATGAATATGATCTGGATTGATGAACCCTATCGAAACGGCGGATATGGCAAAAAAGTCGTACATCACTGGGAAAGTCTAATGAAGCAACAAGGCTTCGATACCGTGATGACTTCAACGCAATCAGACGAACATGCCCAACACTTCTATCGAAAGCTGGGGTATGTTGACGCAGGGGCTCTGTTGCTGGATACACAATCCTTGGAGATTATATTGATCAAGAAAATCTAGTGAATAAACCTGCAAGGAGAGAAGATTGTGGATATGGAGCAAGTGACGCTACAACCTGTAACCAAAGAAAATGAACTCGAGTGCATTAACCTTAAACCGCGGGAAGATCAGCTCGATTTGGTCGCAAGCAATGCCGATTCATTGATTCATGCGACGAAGGAAATTACGTCCAAACCATATGGCATTTTTGCAGAGGGTCAGATGGTCGGTTTTATTTTATTTGATAACGAGATCTACAATGACGGATATTACTGGATTCTGCGCTTCATGATTGATGAGAAGTACCAGGGGATGGGCTACGGTAAACTTGCTATTCAAGAAGTGATTCGTATGTTGCAAGAGAGAAGTGACTGCCATCAAATCAGGGTATCCCATGTTCCGCATAACCTTGCGGCAAATGCGCTGTATAAACGTTGCGGATTTCAGGACACGGGTGAATTCGAGGACAACGGTGATTTCATTTTAAGTTATCAAGTGAGGTAACGGGGAGGCAAGCTCTGATGATTAGAGAGGCAGAGGCTAGGGATGCAGAGGTTATCGAGAGACTGTATAAAGAATTATTGCCGAACAACTTAAACACAAAGGTACTGGCAGAACGGATTGAAGAAGTTCGGAATAACCCGAACAGTTTCTTGTTCGTATATGAACTGGGTGATCAGGTGATCGGCACGGCTCATTTACATATTTGTTTGGATGCTTTGGTGGAAAATAGACCATTCGGCGTCGTTGAGCGGGTTATTATTACGGAACATGTGCAGAGCAAGGGATATGGTTCTGAATTGATGGAGTATGTGGAAGACATATGTGTACAGAAAAATTGTATGAAGGTGTTTCTTACCAGTGGATCATCCAGACATGAAGCACATCACTTTTATACGAAATTGGGGTACGACGGAGAATCCAGCAAGGCATTTAAAAAGTATTTATAACTTATAACATCATCAAGGAAAAGGAAGTAGAAGCAAAGAAATGAAAGATAACAAACATCCGGTGCAAGATCCCCGACTCATCGTTACCTTGCTTGTGGCTACTTGTTGTTGTTTAGGTGTTGTGATGTATTTACGAGCCCAAACAGAAACGAATATGTATCGCTTTTTAAGTTGGGATATGTTCCTGGCATGGGTGCCATTCATCATCTCATCCTGCATTAGATACATATTCAATAAGAAATCAACCACAACAAGCGTTATATGTATGGGGCTGATGTGTGCAGTTTGGCTCTTTTTTCTGCCCAATGCGGCCTACCTGTTTACAGAGATCCTGCACTCATTCAGATATTTTGATGCTCAAGGGGAGGTTAGATTTTGGGTTAATATTGATTTTTGGTATAGTCTTACCCTGACGTTTGCCGTAGCGATCATAGGATTGCTGCTCTCGACTTGTTCGATTATTCAAATCCAAGGCATGTTAAACAAATTAGTAAATAGGTACATTAGTATGATGGTTGTTGGCGTTATTTTGTTATTGAGCAGTATAGGGGTTTACATTGGCAGATTTAATCGGTGGAATTCGTGGGATGTATTATCCAGGCCCGGGAAGATTTTCGTGGATCTTGTGAATGATTTCAATGCAGTAAACAGCATAATGGTTGAGTTTGTCGTTATTGTATTTACGGTTCAACTTTTTGGCTATGTTATTCTAACTTTGCTAACCGCAAGGTCTGGCAGTTCATCTTCATTGGAAAGGGCAAAGGATCTGAAATTATGAAGGCGATAACGCAAGAAATTACGGAAGAATTGTTGGCTGTGATGGATATGTATCAAAGAATCGCGCGGCAATTGATCGACCAACTGATATTGGAAACCGATCAGCCAGATCGGACGGCAATTCTCGCAGGGGCATACGATATGCTGACCAACGCAGATGTAGTCCATGGAGGAGAAGAATTAACGGGCAACTGGTATTTTGATGTTCACGGCGAGCACTGTATGTTCAAGAATACAGAAACAGGCCAGACATTGGAGGTTGCTCTGGGTAGTCCAGCGGATGTTGGCAACATAGACCCCTACTTTTTTTACAATTTTATTAAAACAACTCCTGAGCTTGCACACCTGACTTCGAACTTTGATCATCCGTTCCAGGACATGTTGGATTTCTTCGAACATTTGGAGGCACAGCATGTGTTATTTCATGTTCATGGGGTGGAGTATAGAAAGCTTCTTTAGTTGCTGTGCATTTATTTGAAATTGAGGAGGAATGAAGTATGGGTTTAACGGAGTGGTCTACAGATATTCTTCAATACGATCTGTCGGATGAATATTCGATACGAAGAGCTGATTTTGCCGAATGGGGATTATATTGCACGGTTTATTATGATATGCGTTATGTCGGATTTTTCAGAGAGGAAGAGTTCAGTTCTTCCAAGATCAGTGCGTACTGGATTTACAAGGGGGAAAGCAAAATAGGTGGCGTAAGAATGGAGCCTAACCGGATGTATCATTTGTTTTTTATCCCGCCATTCCAGCAGTGCTTTGAGGTATTGAAGCTTCTGAAGCATACATTAATACAGTGGTCGGATCGCACCAAACGCATTCTGACCTTTGAGATTCTTCCGGACCAAGTCGATCTGTTCGCAAGAGCCGGGTTCTGGCCAGTGGAGTTCAGATGTCGCTGGATGCAGCGGCCTACAGATTATTTTGACATCGAATGGGATAGCAGGGTAACCGTGAAGAGTCCAGAGATTATCGAAAGCGAAACAGGCAATAGAAAATATGTGAATGAAGATGAAATTGCCAGATGTGACATGGAGAGTTTTGCAGGAAGTCTTGAAGCTACGCGAAGAAAACATACCACTCTCGCAGATTTTATACCTAGCGATGACCCTAATTATACGAATGAAATGCTGACCCATGCTTCAACGCTTGTATACGACAAGGAAACGGGACAGCTTATTGCCAATTGTCGCTTGTGCTTGCAGGATAATCAGGCTGCTGTATACAGTATCGGAGTGCTTCCCGCCTATAGAGGCAGAGGTCTGGCCACGCTAATGTTACAGAGAGCATTAAATGAACTTAAGGGTAAGTATCCTGTTCTGCGATTGTATGTGATGCAAGGGAATGATGCCGAGTCTGTGTATCTGAATCTGGGCTTTATTCCGGGTGTACAGGAGATTCAGACGATGTATATTCCTGAGGAGGAATCACAATGAAGGTAGCCATCTTAACCGATATTCATGGAAATGTTCCTGCACTTCAAGCGGTATTGGCTGATATGGATTCCAGAGGAGACATTGAGCATACATTTTGTTTGGGGGATATGATCGGCATTGGCCCTTACTCCAATGAAGTAATCGAGATGTTGTACAAACGTAAAAATATGATAGCGATTTCGGGGAATCACGAAGAGGCCGTATTGAGCTTGCTCCAAAATAAGGGTCCATTAGATGGGCACAAAGGCATGGCCGAGCATCATGAATGGATTGGTCAGCATTTGAGTGCAGAATCGATCAAGAGAATTCAGACTCTACCGAAATTTGTTGAAAAAGAGGTAGAAGGACATCGGTTCCTTTTGACCCACTATCATATGAGCAACGACAAGTTGGATGTCATCGACAAAGAACCATCAGGGACCAAATTAGACGCGAAGTATCAGGGGGCGGCCCATGATTTGGTTTGTTTTGGCCATCATCACATTCTTCATTATTATAAGACAGATCAACGAATCTATATGAATCCGGGAGCTTTAGGTTGTAATGATCTTGCTATTGCCAGATATGGCATCGTGGATCTCCAAGAGGGCAAAGTGGACGTGAAATTCATTGGCGTTCCATATGACAACAGGGAGTATCTGCAATCGTATGAACGGTTGAACGTTCCGGATCGGGCTTTTCTTTTGAAGGCATTCCATGGGAATCAGTTGACCTGTTGAAAGAGCGAAAGTAAAGGAGGTGGGATGTGTATGATTTACGATTTACAAGGTGAAGCCAATATGGAGCCTGTTGTTGGAATGTTATTTTCAGCAGTAACAGAGAATAGCCAGCGACTTAAATCGATTACTGAGGGGATGTCGCAAGAAGAGGTAGATTACAAAGGGCAACAGAACCAGTATAATAGTACGGCTCAATTAATACGACATATTACGTTTGTTGATATGAATTGGGTTTATAGAATAAAGGGATCTGTGCTTCCTCAGCCATTAATAGAGCAATATGGTCCCATGATCGATGAAAATCATAGACTCCCGCTGGTTCAAGGTATGTCACGTGACACACTTATGTCTCAATATGAGGGTGTAATAGCCCTCCTGCAAGAGACATGCATACATTTAGCGGATGGTGATCTAGATCGGCTAGTTACTTTTGGACATCAGAACGAAAAGCAAGCTACGATCCGTTGGGGATTATGGCACATGGCTGACCATAACCGTTATCATCAAGCTCATATAAATCAGCTAAGAAAGTGGTTCCAAATATAAGATGATTGCTAATACATAGACAAGTAAATCTTCTATTATAAAAGGAATCAAAAAAATCTGGGGATAACAGCGATCGGAAGGTTGTTCTGTCATCGGAGTGTGCAGTGTAAATATTCTTTAGTTCAATTTATATAGTGTCAAATCTGAAGTACACGAATAACAATATCCTGATCATGGTTACCAAAACCGGCACCATAGATCGTTAAACCGCCTACGTTAGGGCTTGTCTCGTCAACTGTGAAACGAAGCGTCCAGAACGGTTCGTCTAGTTTGACATCTTTCAGCGTAATGTCTGACATCCGCTCACCATCCATATACGTACCAGAGGCATCAATGCGGATGGTCTTCAATAAACCATACTGATTCACGTTGCGATGCCACCATTCCGGTGTATATTTGCCGCGTGCTGCTCTGCCGAAGTCGGCAGGGCTTGTCCACGTTCCAAGAGAAACACCATTGAAGGTGAAGCTAATATCCGAAGGCCAATGATCTCGCAATCCCGGAGCTTCAGACGCCAGTTCCATCGAAATTTCAATCGCATCGGTTGTCTGATCAGGAAGGACAAAATTTGGTGTTTTATATTCCACATAGCCCTTCCCAAACCACAGGATAGCGGCGTGTACACGCTCAGGATCAAGGAAGTAACGTGGATCATCCCATACGCCGATTTCTTTCTCAAGTGTGCCTAGCCCACAGGTAGGGTGAATATCAAAAGCAGTGTAGTGTCCCACGGCTATCGTCTGCTCTCTGGTTCGTGAAGTTTGGCTTGCGGATGGCAGCTCGATCTCAATCTGATTTTGCTTGAGGTAACATAATTTGTGCGTCCCTCCGTTGATCCGAACTCGTCTGCTGCCAATTAGACCCGCATCCTCCAGTTTGCGAATATGCATCGTGACAATGGAGGGGCTAAGCTCCAATGCTGCGGCAATATCTTTCACATTCATTTCGCGAACTGCAATCATATCCATGATTCTCCATCTGACTTCGCTTGCCAACGCCTCATATAAAGGAAGGAACCGGGGCTCTCCATTTGCTTTGATCATCTGTAAAACTCCCTACCCTCAATCTTCTAAAATCATATATATATTAATTTAATAAAATTAGCTCCAAGATGCAAACCATATTCATTGCAAGTTTATACCCGATGGTGTTTAATTTTTATAGTTGTTACAAAGTTGAATTCTTATATTTATGAATTTTATGATAAGAGATGGAGTGGAGTAATGAAATACAATAACCCTGTTGTAAAAGGTTTCTATCCAGACCCTAGTGTGATTAAGGTGCACGATACATACTATATGGTGTGCAGTTCTTTTCAATACTTTCCGGGCGTACCGCTCTTTGAGAGCAAGGATTTACTGAATTGGAAGCAGATTGGTCACTGCCTGACTCGTAAAAGCCAGATTCAGCTGGAGACGGTGAACAGTTCCGGCGGGGTATTTGCACCAACGATCAGGCATAATGACGGGCGTTTTTATATGGTCACAACCAATGATACGACGCATCAAAATTTCTATGTCTGGACGGATAATATCTACGGAGAATGGTCTGAGCCTATCTATGTGGATCAAGGTGGAATTGATCCCGATTTGTATTTTGAAGATGGAAAGACCTTGTTTATGAGTAACGGGGTGGATGATCAAGGCGTTGGAGGGATTGTCCAGTGTGAGATTGAGATTGAAACGGGCCGCAAACTTAGCCCAAGTCGGTCGATATGGAATGGGACAGGTGGAAGATATCTGGAAAGCCCGCATCTGTATAAAATGAACGGTTATTATTACCTGCTTGCAGCCGAAGGTGGCACCGAATATGGGCATATGGTTACGTACGCTCGGGGCACTTCTTCTTCAGGTCCATTTGAAGCTTATACGCACAATCCAGTTCTGACCAACCGCAATCTGGGCGGTTATGAGCTTCAGGGTGTGGGGCATGGTGATCTGGTTCAGGATGATCGGGGGAACTGGTGGCTCTTCCACCTGGGATTCCGACAGATTGGCAGATGGGCTACGTACCATCATCTGGGCCGAGAAGTATTTCTGACTCCGATTACGTTTGATGAAGACGGATGGTTTACAGCCGGGCATGAAGGCACAACGCTGACGAGTTTTGAGACTAATCGGTTCCCGGACACGGTGATCCAGCAGGACAAGAAGCATTATACGTTTGAAAATACAGACTGGAACCTCGACTGGTGTTACCTTCGTCATCCAAATACAGAGCATTATCAACTTGAATCAGATAAGCTTACGCTAACAGGAACCGATGTAACGCTGGACGTTCCGGCATCCCCAACGTTCATTGGGTTACGTCAAAAAGACTTTAATGCCGCAATTTCAGTCGATGTCGGTGTGACGAGTGGAGAAGCTGGAATCACGATCTACATGGATGAGAATCATCATTATGAAGTGGCTATTCGTGGGCAGCAGGATGGTTATAAGGTGATCGAGCGTCTAAATATCGGTGATGTCAAATCGATAGAACACGAAGTGGATCTGGGAAATAAACAGCATGCAACGCTGGTCATCCGCTCAAGCCAGGAACGCTACAGCTTCCTGTTTCAAGCAGATGGTGAAGAGATTCTGCTAGGCACGGCACAAACGAGATACCTTTCTTCGGAGGTGGCAGGAGGTTTTACAGGCGTATTTATTGGGTTATACGCGAGTGGGCAAGATGCTTCGGCTGAGTTTACCAATTTCAAATGTGAATATCATTAAGAAGTTAAGGGAAGGCCTAAGGGTCCTTCTCTTTTTTTTTATTTGTGTCAAAATATAGATCTATCAATAAATGTCAATAGAAGAGAGGTATGCAAACATGGAAGTACATTATAAAATGCCAGAATCTTTGGAAGGCATCGTTCAAATAGATAAGGAATTACGTAAACAACATGATGCGACCCTTCATGATTATATGGGGTTTTATATTAGTTTTAACAATGATGATGATCGATACTATTGTACGCCAGATGATGCCATCATATTTGGAAGAACAGGGGCAGATGGTGACCATTTTGCTTTTTTCACGTTTAACAGATCCATTAGTGATTTGGAAGAAGCTCCGGTTATCTTTATTCAACCTACGGCGTTTGGTAATCAAGTAACTTTAGTGGCCAGAAACTTTAAGGATTTTGTGGCATTATTTATTAATCTTAAGGAAGTATATGTGTTGGAAAGATTTCGATTTTATAAGAACAAATTAGATTTTATGAATGACTATAACGATAACTTTATGGAAGATATAAGCATGAGAGAGAGTGATCATAAATTAATTATTGAACTGTTGCAAGAGAATATTAAGGGCATAACAGAAATTGATGATGTATACGAATATATGATTGAATCCAGAAAACAAATAGATCTGGGAATAAACAATGATGATTTTGCATGATCTCTATACGGCATCTTTAAATAATCTACATGTAACAAAAGGTCGGAAGAACGTGTTATTTAATTATATAGCTTGATTGGATAACCAAGGAGGAGTTGTATGGAGGATCAATGGAGAATTGCAAAGTATGACCCGGCATGGCGTAATTTGTTTCTCGAAACGGGTTCGAAATTAAGGGAAGCGTTAGGAGAAAAGGCTCTGCGGATTGACCATGTTGGGTCCACTTCAATTGTTGGAATAGATGCCAAACCCATCATAGATATACAAATATCTGTTTCCCAGTATGAAAATTTGTTGGACTACAAACATGAGATCGAAACAGTGGGATTTGTATTCAGAGCAGAAAATCCAGATAAGACTAAACGTTACTTTCGTGAAGAACCCGGAAGCAGGAGGATACATATACACGTTAGACAGGCAGGCAGTTTCTCCGAACAGATGACCTTGCTGTTCAGAGACTATTTAAGGGAGCATCCAGAAGATGGTTTGAAATATGCAGAAGAAAAGCACAGACTCATGTCATTGTATAAAGATCAGCGTCCCAAATATGTTGAAGGAAAAGGGCCAATGGTGTGGAGCATATTACAGAGAGCACATCGTTGGTCTCAAGAGATCGGATGGCAGCCGGCAAAATCTGACGCATGAGCACATCCAATGAATAGAGATAACTGTATTGGAGTGATGAGATGAACATGGGAAGAAAGCTGATAACAACCGTTCTAACCATCATTTGTTTTACTTTGGCTGCAAGTATCATATCGATGAATGAATCGTACAGTTTTGATTTTTACATTGTTATTTATCTGGTATACGCGACTCCCCTGATCGTATTGATCGGGCTACCTTTATCAATATTGCTGGACTATCTGCTCAGCCGAATACAATTCCCTAATCATGTGTTGTATCTAAGTACGAGGATATTGAGTTATGCATGTGCTGGAGTTTTGGGCATGTTTATTTATTATCTGGTCATGGGCGCAGGAGAAGCAATCTTGGATTTCAAAGAGACGTTAGTTCTGACCTTATTTGGCGTTCTTGCCGCTATCCTATTTGTACTGATTGATATGGGATTGGAAGTTTTGTTAAAGGTACGAAGAAGAAAGAGTTAAATTATATTGATTCGTCAGGAGGAAAGTAAGATGAAAACGCATTGTGCACTTCTAATCATTGACGTACAGGTAGCGATGTTTGATGAAGCAGATCCCGTATATCAAGGGGAACGTTTGCTTCAGAAGATCCAGGTGTTAATTGCCAAGGCCCGTGAAGCAGGGCATTCCATCATATATATCCAGCACAGCGAAGGGGCAGGCAGTCCACTGGAACGAGGAACTCCGGGTTGGGCCATTCATCCGTCCATTGCACCTATAGCTGGTGACCTCTTTATCGAAAAAGAGACACCGGATTCATTTCACGAAACCGATCTGCATCTGAAATTGCAAGAAAATGGCGTAACGGAGTTGATCCTCACGGGTGTGCAGACCGAAGTATGTATAGACACGACTTGCCGCAGAGCGTACAGTTTGGGTTACACGGTCAATCTGGTTCAAGATGCGCACAGCACATGGCATTCAAAGACGCTTCAAGCGGAGCAGATTATTGAACATCACAATACGGTACTGATATTGTTTGCCAACGTGGTGGATACGGAGAATGTGTTGTAATGCCAGAAAAACGTAGACGACTCTGGCTTATTATAGGTGCGGCAATCATTTTTCTATATTTTCTATTCACGAGTAACCCTGATCCGAATAAGCCGATTTCGAGAAATCAAGTGATAAGCACAGAGATGAACATAGTCGTGTACACCAGGACAGGCGACGGTGGATCACACACTAGGATTGACAATGTTACGTTAAGTAAAGAAGACATTAGCCGTATAGTTGGCTGGTTGAATGCAGCCCCGGAATCGGCCAAAATACCAGTAGATGATGTCACAGGAAGCATTAGTGCAGGAATTGCTTTGAGATTAAAGCATAACGCTGAAATTACAATTCAATACAATCGGAAACAGATTATTGTATCCAAAAACAGCAGATTTAATAGAAGTTCGAAATATATACTTGTTCAAAAGGACTTAAGAGACTTTTTGGATCAAAAGTTGGAGGGGACGTACTTTGGTAAAGATCCCGTTACAGATGAATGAGGAGTAGATGTATTGAACATCCATAAAAGAATACTTAATCTCTCTGCCTGGTTCGCTGTGTTAGCTATTATTATCCCAGGAAGAGCATATACGGAAGGAACGCCTCGAACAGAATACGGGTTCCCATTCAGGTTCTTCACGGATTATCACCATGCGAAGCCAGACGATACGATATGGTATGTGTTTACAGTAAACATCAATATTCTTGAATACTTGTTGAATGTGCTAATTATTTATAACGTCATCCTTTATATTAAAAAAAGAGTAGATCGTTCAAAGAAGTAGACTGATCCTATCGTTTTGAAAGCACCAATGAAAAGGGGAATATACCAATGGAAACTTTCTTTCGTTACAACTGGATCGTGCGTGAGCAATGGTATGTGTGGTGTGAGGATGTACCGCTTGAAGAATTGCTTCGGCCTCGCACGGGCGGAGTAGGCAACATATTACAAACGTTATTTCATATCATTGATGTAGAGTGGAGCTGGCTTCAGTTACTTCAGGGCAAACCGGATGATGCAGAAGATTTTGCAAACTACCAGAATCTTGAGGCGGTAAGGCGACTCGATCGCAAGTTACGACCTGATGTGGAGGCATTTGTTACAGCATGGGACTCGAGTATGGAAAAAAGAGCTTATATTGATCATCGCTCAGCTGGCAGGGCCAGTACAGATTCATGGGGAGAAGTTATGCGACATGTGATCGCCCATGAGATTCACCATATGGGACAGCTGTCGGTATGGGCCAGAGAATTGGGCAAGCAGCCGGTATCCGCCAATGTCATTGGTAAAGGCCTAATTATACCTGACTAACAGGAGAGGCGGTCATAACATGGAAGAAGGGGAAATGATGACAATTCAACAACTTAGCCAGATGAATTGGAAAGAACTGGATGAACGTATCCGGCAGGGGATGGAACAGGAGGTTCAGATCATTCCCTTGCCACCTGGACTGGAAGCGAGTGTGATGAGAATCGAAATGGATGATCAGCGGTACGTATTGAAAGTCTGGGACAAGGATTCTAAACCGGATATCGCCAAACAATATCGATTATTGTCCAAGCTTTATCAAAGTGGAATTCGTGTTTCCAAACCCTACGGTTGGGGATTGGACGACCAACAGAATCAAGTGTTGTTAACGAGTTATGATGGAGCCCCAGTAACCCAATTAACACAAACCAAACTGACACATTTGGCTGAGCGATTAATGGAGGTCCATCGTTATCCGGTGAATGAAGTGAGTACTGGAGAAGATGAGGAATACATATTCAGGTACGATTTTGTTCAATACTTTTTTCCTCAAATTGAATTACATGACGATATAAATGATCTTCTGGCAAACTTGATCCAGCAGGTCCAGATCAGACAGGACCATTTGATTCATGGTGATTATAATCTGGGAAACATTCTTGAGATGGACAACCATTACACCATCATCGATTGGACTAATGGGCAGTACGGTGATCCAAGGTACGATATGGCATGGTCTGTGTTTCTGATCACCATCTATAATGGGGAAAGTTACGGCGACATGTATCGCGCTAAGTTTGCACGTTCTGCAAGTTATACGTACACGCTGGAAGAGGAGCAGGTTTTTGAAGCTGTAGCTTGCCTGCGCTGGATTCTGTTAAGGCGCGTTGGGGATGTACCCATGGGGACAGATGTAATGGAAAGGGTTCACAGCATGGCTGTCCATAATCCATATTTGAATGAACACCTGCTGCTTAAATAAAATAAACAGCCAGTCCTAAACTAGCGATCCTCGCATACCTATGATAGTAGAGGAGCGTGATCGATATGGAGCAGAAAGTACAAACGTACTTTGACCTGAAGCAGCAGCAAAAAGATATTGAGCAGCAGTTGTCTGTACTACGAGATGAGATTGTCGCGTATTGTGCAGAACAAGGGGTCTATGAGACGCAGTTTGGTGGTTACACCGTGAAAACAGTGCTGCAGAATCGGAAGGAATACGATGATCAGAAGCTGTATGCTTCTCTTCCAGACCCGGACATCTGGCGATTGTTATCCAAGGTAGACAGCCATAAGCTGAAAAGCCTGATTAAGTTGAACATTCTGTCCGAGGAGCAAATTAATCCGGCATGCACAGTGAAACAGGTGACCTTGTTACAGGTAGACAAGCTGTAACGTTTCATTTCCTCTTTGTCATGAGTTGAATTTAACTGAACATCACAATCACAAAACACCTTCCGAGAAATGTTCTGTTACGATGAGCAGTGGAACAAACGTGGAGGTGTTTTTGTTGTGCGAACAGGGCCCAGGATCATAAATAGTTAAATATGAGGGGGAAGAAGTATAATTTGTTCATTGTAAGCGCATTCAACAAACGATATGATGGATTAAAAATGGCAGGGAGGAATTGTAAATGCCAACCGAAATTCCATCACTACATGCTACGTACGCTAATACGTTCAAAATAGGTGCTGCTGTACATACCAGAATGTTGCAGTCCGAAGGGGATTTCATCGCCAAACACTTCAATAGTATCACGGCTGAAAATCAGATGAAATTCGAAGAAATTCACCCGGAAGAGGATCGTTATGTGTTCGATGCGGCAGATAAAATTGTTGATTTTGCTGTTGCTCAAGCTATTGGGGTTCGCGGACATACCCTTGTCTGGCACAATCAGACATCGAAATGGGTCTTTGAGGATAGCTCCGGTGCTCCTGCTTCCAGAGAATTGTTATTATCTCGATTGAAGCAGCATATTGATACAGTCGTAGGTCGATATAAAGGGCAAATATATGCATGGGATGTCGTCAATGAAGCGATTGAAGATAAGACCGACCTAATCATGCGGGACACGAAGTGGCTACAGCTAGTGGGAGAAGACTATTTGCTGCAAGCATTCAGCATGGCTCATGAAGCAGATCCCAATGCCCTTCTTTTCTATAATGACTACAATGAGACGGATCCGGTCAAACGGGAAAAAATATACAATCTGGTTCGGTCTTTGCTGGACAAGGGAGCACCTGTACATGGAATAGGCATGCAGGGACATTGGAATATTCATGGTCCTTCGATTGAGGAGATCCGAATGGCTATTGAGCGTTATGCTTCACTCGATGTACAGTTGCATGTTACAGAGCTCGATATGTCTGTGTTCCGTTATGAGGATCGTCGAACCGATCTTACTGCACCCACGCCGGAAATGGCCGAGTTGCAGGAACGTCGTTATGAAGAAATCTTCAATTTGTTCCGTGAGTACAAATCATCCATTACCTCTGTAACTTTCTGGGGAGTAGCGGACAATTATACCTGGCTGGACCATTTCCCGGTACGTGGACGCAAAAATTGGCCTTTTGTTTTTGATCAGCAGTTGCAGCCAAAGGAATCATTTTGGCGTATCATTAACCCTGTGTCTTGAACATCGGGTAAGTGGAGAGAATCGGTCACGGTGTGGCCGATTTTTTGCTGTACTCAATATAGATTATACAGTACGGCAATCTCGTGAATGACAGAGGCGTTGATTGGTCTGGATGATAAAAATATGGTATTAAAAGGAATTTCGTGATAAGGTTGAAGAAATGGTGAACCAAATTCTTTCCTGAAATGAGATGAGAAGATGGATTGCATCCGAAACTATTTAATTACTTTTGCCGGAAATTTTATATTTAGTTATTATATTTTTGAAGAGGGTACTTTTGCCCAACCGCTGATGTTTGCTACATTCATGCTGTTACTGATCATGCTGATCGATTACGTGAAAAGTAGAAACAAATATACATTGGAATAGGGTATGTCCATGTTTTTAAATTTAAACGATTCTGGAGCATAGGGTCGTTTTTTTATTGTATATAGAACAGCTTCCATTTACATCAAGACCATTGTTCATTACACTTGATGAGTAGCACCTCATTAACTCCGTTTTCGAGTTTTCATTAACTCAATTCATATCATCAGGAGGATATCATTATGCATCAATCCGCACATATTCAGGAAGCAAGAGATTACATATTAAACCAAATTCATACCAAGCCTGCCGTAGGCATGATCCTGGGTTCGGGATTGGGAGCGCTCGCAGACGAGATTGAAAATGCGACCGTTATCCCGTATACAGATATTCCGTATTTCGCCCAATCGGAGGCTATCGGTCATGCCAATGAATTGGTTATTGGTGAACTGATGGGCAAAACGGTTGTAGCGATGAAAGGCCGCCTTCATTATTATGAAGGTTTTACATTGGACGAAGTGACGTTCCCGGTTCGCATTATGAAAGCGTTGGGTGTTGAACAATTGCTTATCACCAATGCCTGCGGAGCAATCAACACAAGTTTTGAGCCGGGACAACTGATGCTCATTACAGATCATATTAACCTGGTAGGCAATAACCCGTTGATGGGACCGAATAATGCTGAACTGGGTGTGCGTTTCCCGGACGTATCACAGGTATACAATCGGGAACTGCGCAGCATTGCGCTTAAGGTTGCAGAAGAGCAGAATGTAGGTCTACAGCAAGGTGTCTATGCATGGTGGAGTGGCCCGGCATATGAGACACCAGCCGAGATACGCATGATTCGTACGATGGGTGCGGATGCAGTGGGTATGTCCACGGTACCTGAAGCCATTGTTGCCATCCATGGCGGCATGAAGGTATTAGGCATTTCCTGTCTGACCAACATGGCATGTGGTATTCTGGATCAGCCGTTAAGTCATGATGAAGTCATTGAAGTGGCTGCACAAGTGAAAACAACCTTTATCGGGCTGGTAAAAGGTATCTTGAAAGAGATCTAATTGCGAGAGGATTCCTATTCTAGGCCGCGATGGACAGGATTGAGTTTCCATACAATCAAGTTGAAACCTAATTGAAATCACAAAAAACCGTATGTCTCACGAGTTGTTACTCGTGAGACATACGGTTTTTTTTATTTTGCAGAAGAATGAACCATCTGAGAATGATCGGCCATGATTGCTGGCGTGGACTCCCTGATGATGGGTTTGGTCACAATGTGCGATACCTGATAAGGTTGTGTGGGGCTATTAATCCGGGATAACAGCGTCTCCGCAGCCTTAATGCCCATCTCATTGCTATAAATGTGAACTGTCGTTAATGCTGGCTCAATAATTCGAGATTGGGGTGCATTATCGAATCCGCATATCGCAATATCCTGTGGCACAGCGATATTTCTGTCTTTTAACGCCCTGATCAGATCGACAGCTATAAAGTCATTAGCGCATACGTAAGCGGAAGGTAGTGATGCCAGCTCTGCCACTCGCTGGTTCAACCATCCTGGCTTGGAGAAACACAGGCGATCATTATCCAGGATACAATGGGACAGGTCAACTTCCAACCCCGCCTCCAGCATAGCACGGTGATATCCAACCCAGCGTTCATTAAAACTCTTGCAGTGATTGTAATCTCCGACGAATCCAATACTTGTGTAGCCGCTCTCAATTAATCTTTTGGTTATTTGATAGATGCTATGTTCATTCTCCATAAGGAGCAGATCTGCTTGGAAATCGGGATAACATATGTTGGCAGCGCAATCAATAAAGATCGTAGGAATGCCGAGATTGGTAATCAGCTTTGTATATTCCAGATCAAATAATTCAATGCAAATAATGCCGTCTACCTTGGCTATATCAAAATTGTTGGGAAGTGTAAGTGTATCTTGATCGTCTTCACGCACGATATGAATCGAGAGATTGTATCCCTCCGCACTGATTCTTCTCTCCAAACCACTGATTAACAACGAACCAAAGTGAGATGTATTCGGCAGGTTTTCAGTTAACAGGGCGATATTGCCCGGGGCCTTGGTTAGAACATGCTCATTGTCCATATAGGCGAACTGTTTATATTTAAGTTCAATTGCTTTTTTAATTACACGGTTTCTAGTCTCATCCGGGATGTTTCCACTATCGTTTAATGCTTTGGAAGCCGTATTCCTGGAGATCCCCAAAGCATCAGCGATGTCTTGTATCGTGACTTTTTCCTTTGCCATCTAATGCTTCACCTCTAATCATCAATAGTCATCCATATTCTTCTCTAAGTCAAATGTATAATAGAACGGGACAAATAGCAATCTCTGTTTTACAAATGCACAATTGTATTTACATTTAGATAGGCGAATTCTATTTTTATCATTGTTCCAGAAGTTTCGTTAACTCGTGTAACAACGATGACCTATTACAGTAATGATATAGAAATATCTATGTGAATATTAACGATTCAGTGCTGTATATAAGCAATTTAATGCAATTTAATCCTCTTTAGTTACATTTATGCAAAGATAAAATGATCAAATGCACAAATATTTTTTTACAAAACGTATTGACTAAATCCGTTGAAACCTGATAAATTGTAAATTAATAAATAGGCAATTGTAAATATTGAAAGCCCTTACTGAAAACAATTGTCAACTTCTAGAATGAACGGGGGTATCGTGTTGGATAACATAGCCGACAGCAAAAAGGGCGAGGGAAGGGTACTGAAAGTGAGGACGACGAGTGGTCATAGGTTGCAGCAGCTCAAAAAAAATTACTTTTTATATATGTTGCTTGCACCAGCCTTAATTTTGACTCTGATCTTCAAGTACATTCCGATGTACGGAGCCATCATTGCGTTTAAGGATTTCAGTCCGATCAAAGGCATCATGGGTAGTGATTGGGTAGGACTGAAGCATTTTGAGAAATTTATAGCTTCACCCAATTTCGATATCATTTTAATGAATACGCTTAAACTCAGCTTTTTGGGATTGATATTCAGTTTCCCGGTGCCCATTTTACTGGCACTCATGCTGAATCAGGTACGCAAAGCTGGCATCAAGAAAAATATTCAATTGTTTCTGTACGCACCCAATTTCATCTCGGTTGTTGTGGTTGTGGGTATGCTGTTCATCTTCCTCTCACCGACAGGGCCAATTAATCAATTAGCCACATGGATTACAGGTCAGCCAATCATGTTCATGTCTGAACCGGAATATTTCCGCTGGATCTACATTTTGTCCGATATCTGGACCGGAGCCGGCTGGGCTTCCATCATATACGTTGCGGCTTTGGCCAATGTTGATCCGGAGCTTCACAATGCGGCTAATCTGGATGGAGCCAATCTCCTTCAGCGTATTCGCCACATTGACCTTCCAACAATTCGTCCGATTATGGCCATCGTTTTTATCCTTGCAGCTGGCGGGATTATGTCCATTGGATTTGAGAAGGCCTATCTGATGCAGACGTCCATGAACCTGCCGTCCTCCGAGATTATTGCCACGTATGTCTACAAGGTGGGTCTACAGTCTGGAGATTACGCTTATTCTGCGGCAGTTGGATTGTTCAACTCGGTTATCAATGTGATTTTGCTGGTGACGGTGAATCTGATTGTGAAGAAATTGAATGAAGGCGAAGGCCTCTATTAGGAAAGGAGTATTATCCATGGTTGTTAAACACACGGGAATGGATCGATTGATCCTCACACTCAATGCCATCTTTCTCACCTGTGCTGTACTGGTTGTGGTTGTTCCCCTGATTTATATTGTTATCGCCTCATTCATGGACCCCACGGTGTTACTGAATCGTGGACTGTCCTTTAATGTATCGGACTGGAGTTTGGACGGATATCAGATGATTTTGTCCAATCCAGCCATGATTCGGGGGTTTGCTAATGCGGTATTGTACTCGGTTTCCTTTGCACTGATCACCGTGACCGTATCCATATTTGCAGGTTATGCATTGTCGGATGATAGGCTCGCGGGACGTGGATTTTTCATGATTATCTTTATCATTACCATGTTCTTCGGCGGGGGATTAATCCCTACTTATCTACTCATACGTAATCTCGGCATGCTGGATACGGTGTGGGCGATCATTATCCCTGGAGCCGTTAACGTCTGGAACATCATTCTCTCCAGAACCTTTTTCAAAGGAGTCCCTCGAGAACTGAAAGAAGCTGCAAACGTGGATGGCGCCTCTGAGATGAAGATTTTCTTCCAGATCGTCATTCCGTTGTCGAAACCGATCATTTTTGTACTCTCCCTCTATGCGTTCGTTGGGCAATGGAATTCCTATTTTGATGCAATGATCTATCTGGATAATCCGAAACTGCATCCGTTACAGCTCGTTCTGCGTTCCATTTTGATTCAGAATCAGGCTGCACCTGGCATGATCAGTGATCAGCTTGCGATGGCAGAACTGAAACGGCTCTCCGAGATGATTAAATACTCAGCGATTGTCATTTCGAGTCTGCCACTCATCATCATGTACCCGTTCTTCCAGAAGTATTTCGAAAAAGGTGTCATGGTCGGTTCCCTCAAATAGTGAACAGCCTGCGATACAGTAAGTTGATCCAATCCAACTCATGGAGGTCATTATTATGAAAAAAGTGAACAAGTCCAGAAAAGCCGTTACAACGGCATCCATTTCCATGTTATCTGCAATGCTCTTTCTAACCGCCTGTGGCGGGGGTGGAGGCGGCGCGGCTAGTGAGGCGCAATCACCTGATGGCAAGGTGACATTGAATTTTATAACACAGAGCTCTCCGCTGGCTCCCGCTGATCCGAACGACAAGTTGATTAACAAGCGACTCGAAGAGAAAACCAATGTGCATATCAACTGGAAGAACTATACGAGTGATGTGTTTGCAGAAAAAAGAAATCTGGCGGTGGCCAGCGGTGATTTGCCGGATGCCATTTTTGATGCAGGTTACGGGGATTATGATCTCCTGAAACTGGCGAAGGACGGGGCGATCATTCCACTTGAGGACATGATTGAACAACACATGCCCAATCTGAAAAAGGTGCTGGAGGAAGCTCCCGAATACAAGAGCATGATCACGGCTCCAGACGGACATATCTATTCATTCCCATGGATTGAAGAACTCGGAAGTGGCAAACAACGGATTCAGGCAGTGGATAACTTGCCCTGGATTAATGTGGAATGGCTGAACAAGCTTGGACTGAAGATGCCAACGACAACCGAAGAACTGAAAGAAGTATTGATCGCGTTCAAAACCCAAGATCCTAACGGCAACGGTAAGGCAGACGAAATTCCGTTATCCTTCATTAACAAACCGGGCGGAGAAGATCTAACATTCCTCTTTGCGGCATTTGGACTCGGAGAGAACTGGGATCATACCGTGGTAACCAATGATGGGAAAGTGGTCTTCACGGCAGCTGATGAAGGCTACAAGGAAGCGGTTAAATACATTCATGAGCTGGTTCAGGAAGGTCTCGTCGATGTTGAGTCGTATCAGCAGGATTGGAACACGTATCTTGCGAAAGGCAAGGACAACAAGTACGGCATGTACTTCACTTGGGATAAGGCTAACATTACAGGCATGAATGATACGTATGATGTTCTGCCTCCGGTTGCTGGACCTAACGGCGAAGTTAATGTCACAAGAACAAACGGGATTGGGCTTGATCGTGGTCGCATGGTCATCACCAGCAGCAATAAAAACCTGGAATCCACAGCGAAGTGGGTAGACCAATTGTACGATCCGCTCCAATCCGTACAGAACAACTGGGGTACCTATGGAGATGAGAGTCAGCAAAATATTTTTGAATTCGATGAAGCCAAAGGGATGCTGAAGCATCTTCCGCTGGAAGGATCTGCACCTGTGGAACTTAGACAAAAAACCAGTATCGCAGGACCATTGGCCATTCTCGACAGTTATTATGACAAATACACAACCAAACCGGAAGATGCGGCTTGGCGGATGGAACTTCTCGACAAGGTTATGGTTCCGCATATGAAAGCGGAGAACGTATATCCAAGTGTGTTCTTCTCCATTGATGAACTGGATCGATTGTCCACGATTGAGACCGATCTCTTCGCCTACGTGTTACGTCTGCGTACAGAATGGTATCAGAACGGGAAAATAGATCAGGAATGGGATGCTTACTTGAAAGAGTTGGATCGCCTTGGATTGCAAGAATGGCTACAGATTAAACAAGCGGGATATGACCGTAATAACAAATAAAGAAAAGTACGGAGGAGAAACCATAATGTCGACAATTCTTAAACAAGATTACAGAAATGAATACCATTTTTCACCGAAAGAGAAGTGGATGAACGACCCAAACGGCATGGTGTTTTTCAATGGGGAGTATCACTTGTTCTACCAGTACCATCCGTTTGGTACGACATGGGGACCGATGCATTGGGGTCACGCGGTAACCCGAGATCTCGTCACTTGGGAGGAACTTCCTGTAGCTCTGGCACCGGATGAACATGGCATGATTTTCTCCGGCAGTGCGGTGGTAGACTGGAACAATACTTCCGGATTTTTCGAAGATGAGCCGGGGTTGGTAGCTATTTTTACACATCATCTGGAAGTACCAAATGAGCATCCTGTTCAGCGTCAGAGTCTGGCGTATAGCAAAGACAACGGCAGAACCTGGGCTAAATACGAGGGTAATCCGGTATTAAAGCATGAGTCCTTTGTAGATTTCCGTGATCCCAAAGTGTTCTGGCATGAGCAGACCAAGGAATGGATTATGATTATCGCTTGTGGTCAAACGGTATGTCTGTACCGATCTCCCAATCTGAAGGATTGGACGCTAGGAAGTGAATTTGGCGAAGGGATCGGTTCACACGATGGCGTGTGGGAATGCCCGGACCTGTTCCCGCTTGCAGTGGATGGAGATTCAGAGCAGGTGAAATGGGTGATGCTCGTTAGCATCGGTGCAGATCCTGCTTTTAAAGAAGGATCCAGAACACAATATTTTACCGGAGATTTTGATGGAAGTACATTTGTCCCAGATGAGGCATCCCATACGGTTCGCTGGATTGATCATGGCCGGGATAACTATGCGGGAGTTAGTTGGTCAGACATTCCGGCTGAAGACGGCAGACGCCTGTTTATGGGGTGGATGAGCAACTGGATGTATGCCAACCAGACGCCAACCAATGATTATCGTGGAGCAATGACCATTGCACGGGAGCTGTCACTGGAGACAAGAGCCGGAGAAGTAATACTGATTCAACGTCCTGCGCGTGAGCTCAAGCAAGCCCGTACGCCATTATTGTCCCTACAGGATACTTCGATTCAGCAAGTGAGTGAGCAGTTGAACGCTTTGCAAATAGTGAACTATGAGATCCATGCAGAGTGGACTCCAAATCAGTCGTTCCATTTTGCCTTAAGAAGCGGAGCTGACAACGAAACACTCGTTGGCGTAGACGCCAACCGAGGGGAAGTGTATATCGATCGTAGTGGATCGGGTATCGGCGATTTTCATGAACATTTCCTGAGCCGTCATACAGCTGAGTTAAAGGCACCGAGTGCGAATCAAAGTTTGCGTATCTTTGTAGATCATTCATCTGTGGAGGTATTTGCAAATGATGGTCAGGCGGTTATTACGGATCTGATCTATCCGGATGTGGATTCCAAGAGCATCTCTGCTCATGCCGAAAATACTGATCTGGTCTTCTCTTCACTTCATATCTATGAGATATCACCAACCAAGGCTAAAGGTTAATTGTAATGAAGGAAAGGAGCCCAGAACAATGCGTATTGGAGCCATAGAAGCGGGCGGAACAAAGTTTGTATGTGGTGTAGGTAATGAGCATGGACAGATTGAAGATCGGATCAGCTTTCCAACAGAACATCCGGAGACCACTCTTGCCAAGGTGATCGACTATTTCAGGGATAAAGATGTGGAAGCCCTGGGGATCGGCTCTTTTGGTCCGATTGATCTGCAACCGGATAGTTCCACCTACGGTTATATTACGACGACACCTAAGCCTGGGTGGGGAAACTGTAATGTGGTTGGAACCTTGAAGCATGAATTTCCAGTTCCTTTTGGATGGGATACGGATGTGAATGCTGCCGCGCTTGGTGAAGTGACGTGGGGAGCGGCGCAAGGGCTGGATAACTGTGTATATTACACGATTGGCACAGGAGTTGGTGTCGGACTTGTGGCAGGGGGCAAAAGAGTACACGGATTGTTACATCCCGAGGGTGGACATATTCGCACAAGACGCCATCCAGAAGATCACTTTGCCGGATTATGCCCATATCATGGCGATTGTCTGGAGGGTATGGCTGCAGGACCAGCCATTGAAGCTCGCTGGCAGATCCCTGGCAGTGAACTGCCGGCAGATCATCCGGCGTGGGAGATTGAGTCCTTTTACATTGCGGAGTCGATTACAACGGCCATCTTGCTTCATTCACCGCAGAAGATCATCTTGGGCGGTGGTGTGATGCAGCAAGATCATCTGTTTCCTATGATCCGGGAGCAGGTAGTGCGGAATCTCAATGGTTATGTGAATGCAGCCCCAATCACACAACATATCGACCAATATATTGTGCAGCCCGGATTGGGCCAGCATGCAGGCTTGTGTGGTGCGCTCGCATTGGGTCTGGAAGCATTGCAACATGCGGCACAAGTTTCACATGCTTCATAGTTTTCTGAAATAATGTATATCCCAGAAGGGATGGCTGTGGGTTCGCTTATTTGTATAAGCAAGACTGCACCGTCCTTTTTGGGCTTTTTTTATTTTATGCGGAGTTTAATATGTTTGAAAAAATAATGCGTTCTAAAATCCGATGTTGCTCAAGTGGGCTGCCAAAGGTATGATTTTTAGTGTTCTATAGTGCGATAAGACATTCAAATCTAACGTGTCTCGAATGGAAAGGAATTTAACAAATGAGCCCAATAACAATGCGTCAAGCTGTACAGGCAGACCAAGAACAACTCGCTGATTTGCGTGCGTTAGTACTATACGATGATCTAACCAGGCTGGGAAGGTACGATGATGTGAAGGTGCGTGAACGTTTCCGCAATACATTCGACCCTGCGCAGACACAGATTATTGAACTTGAAGGATCAATGGTGGGTTGTGTAGCATTGAAGCCTAAGTCTGAGGCATTAACGTGTTGCAGCTCTTTTTTGATGCTTTCTTTATCGGAGAGTACTGCTATTATAAAATGATAAAGAATACGATAAACAAGCTGCAATTTCAGACGAGTCACGGGAGGAGATTGGCATGATTAGAGGGTTAACGAATGCGGGACTGGGCAACATCGAGTCTGATGAACAATATATCACTGGTGCGGCCAAGCATGGATTCGGATCTGTAGATTTGAATCCGCTCTCATTGATTGAAACGTATGGCAAGGAACAGGCACAATATCTGCTGGAAAGCAATCAGGTGATCATCGGTTCATCGGGTCTGACGGTAGAGTGGCGGACGACAGATGAACAATTTCGTGAGGGATTGCAATCGTTGGTCGTTATGGCAGAAGCTTCTGCTTCGCTGGACTGTTACAGCTGTTGTACGTATATCTTGCCCTCGACGGATCAACCAGCAGCGCAATTTATGGCAGCTGCTACAAAACGCTTGAGACTCTGCGCAGACATCTTGGACGCTTACGGGATTAAGTTGGGGCTGGAGTTTGTGGGATGCCACCATTTGCGGACGCAATGGAAGAATCCGTTTATCTGGCGTGTGGAAGACACGCTGGACTGGATCGAGACGATCCATGCGCCTAATGTTGGTCTGCTCGTAGATTCCTATCACTGGCATACGAATGGTTTACCGATGGAAGATCTGTTGAAGCTGAAGAAAGAGCAGGTTGTTCATGTGCATATCAATGATGCCTATGATTTGCCGATTGAAGAGTTAAAGGATGGCGAGCGCTTGTATCCCGGCGAAGGAGCCATAGATCTGGGTGGATTTCTGAGAAATCTGCAGGCGATTGGTTACAACGGTGTGGTGGCTCAGGAGGTGCTGGCACCAGCATCGAATCTTAGTACGAATGAACTATTCGCCAAGTCAAAGGCTGGGTTCGATCAGGTGTTTGCCACAGTGTAATGTATGAGAAAATATATCATGACGGCAAGGGCCCCTACATCATGTACGGGCTCTTTTGTTGTTTTAACAATATGAATGTGCTGGTCATGAAAACATTGACAACACGCTAACAATTCCAGGATTTTCCGTTTACAATTCGCTCCTATAATTACAAACGTGATAGGTCATTTTTACTATGAACGTGGAAGGTTGGGGGGATGAGACAGACAAGCTCTCATATTTGATGATACATGCAGCATACCAGACAGCAGGGCACGACCTACAAGGCAAATTATATGTGAAAAAGAAGGGTGACAAGAGCCAATGTCAATGAAAAAGGCGTTCGTAGTGTCCATGGTAGCCACAGTGTTAACGACTTCTGTGGTCAGTGCAGTATCGGCTGCTCCTGTAGTGAAACCTGTAGCGAGTGCAGCACAGGTGCAAAACTCCACGCTTACAATAAACGGTAACAGCGTCGTCGTGCGTTCCATCGTGAAGAATGGCGAGACACTTGTATCGCTTCGTGATGTGATCAAGGCCATTGGCGCGCAAGCGGAAGTACAACGTGGAACGACGGTGATCAAGCTAAATGGTCACACGGTGACACTCCAGAACAATGCGAAACAACTTCTGGTGGATGGCAACAAAGTGAATTTGAATCAACCGGTTACCATCATTGGAGGTACAAGCTACGTTGCGCTTCGGCCATTGGTGTCCAGCGTTGGCGGTACAATCGTCAAGAGAAGCGGAATGCTCGAGGTGAGCACGGTAGCGCTTATCGAAGGTGCGGAGAATCCTCGTTTTGCCGGAGCGGACAAGCTGATTGTCTCCAAGAGCGATGACAATGGACGAACGGACTATCTCGTGAATACGACGAGTGGCACATACGAGCTGTTGTTAACGACAGATGGCGGGTCGGATCTGGTCGTTTCCCCGAGTGGTGATCAAGCGGCGTATACGAATGCGGAAGGAGCCGTCTACGTTATCGATCTGAAGACAAAGGCTTCGAGATTGATCACAAATGACACCAGCATCAAACCGGAATTGGTATGGTCAGCGGACGGAAGCACAATTTATTTCCTGCAAGGAGATAAAGGGTCAGTGATTGCGAGTCTGATTCTGGCTGATGGCACGATTAAGAAACTGGTTGAAGACAAGGTGGATTACAAAGAAAACCTGAATGTGTCTGCAGATGGCAAAAGATTCATCTACACGGTGACGACACTTGGTAAGGTTACCTCTGATGCAACGAATGTAGATGAAGACAACGTGTCTATCGACTTTTCAGCTAATCAACAGCAAATATTTTCGTATAACAACGGAATAACAAAACCAGAAGCTGCGCAGTTAACGACTTCAACGGATGACAAAGTGTTTGTATGGTCCGTTGACGGGCAGAAAGCCTACTACGTAAGTGTACCGTCCGAGGACGGCAATGCTTCGCTGCAATCTGTGGATTCATCCCAGAAGGCTACAACGGTGTACGGCGATCTGGATGTAGAGCAAGCGATTCTGTCGGGTGGCATCTTGTACGTGCTGGCCGCGAAGGATGAAAGCAATAGCGTCATTCTTTCCATCGACACGGTGACAGGCAAACAAACCAAACTATACACGGTATCTTCCGACGTAACTTCCATTACCGTTGCTGGCTCACAAATCGCCGTGATTGAAAACGGCCGGGTTCTGGTTCCAGCGGGTAGCAGCTGGAGAGCCGTTACGAAGTGAGATTTTGATCCAAGAGTGGTGAGCACGGGTTGATATGAATGATTTTATAATTTGAGAGGAGTTTAAATGAACATGAAAAAATGGATCAAACCCTTCACGGCAATGCTTATGGCGGTATCCCTAATTGGCGGACTTGGAGGCGCAACGACGGCATCTGCTGCCAAGAGTACAGAGAAAGGTAAAATTGTCATCAACGGTTCCTCGGCATTGCTTCCGCTAACCCTCCAGGCTGCAAGTGAGTTCAAGAAAGATAACCCAAAAGTCAAAATCTCGGCTTCCGCGGCAGGTTCCATCACAGGTCCTCAATCAGTGCGTAAAGGGATTGCTGACATCGGTGCTGTGGACTGGGATGCTTCCAAGGATGTACCTGGCTTCAAGAAGTTTGATGGCATGGTAGCCAATCCGGTAGCGGTAACAGTCTTCACGGCTGTTGTTAACACGAATGTGGGTGTAAGCAGTCTGACCACAAAACAATTGCAGGATATCTTCTCCGGCAAAGTGACCAACTGGAAAGACGTCGGCGGTGCGAACGCCAACATCGTTGTTGTTAACCGCAAGTTCGGTTCCGGAACACGGGTTAACTTCCAGCAAAAAGCGCTTGATGGCAAAGACTTCATGAGCAAAGGCGACAACTACAAAGAAGTTGGCTCCAGCGGTGATATGAAAACAACCATTGAAACGACACCAAATGCGATCGGTTATATTGACCTTCCTTATGTAACGAGCAAAATGAAGGCTGTATCCATCAATGGCGTGGCACCTACAGAGAAAAATGTTCTGAACAAAACCTACAAAGTATGGGGTATCGGATATTACATGACCAAAGGTCAACCTACCGGTGCAACCAAAGCGTTCATCGAGTACATCCAAAGCAGCAAGTTCCAGAACGGTTCCCTGAAAAAGCTGAAATTCATTCCGCTTGCGGCTGTAAAATAAGGGAGCTTCAAACGTTCGTTATTCTCACATTTCATAAGAACAGGGATAGCCAGCTTCTGCGCACGGTCGCAAGCTGGCTTCTCTATGTGAAAGGAAGAGCACTTCATGATCGATGTAAATCCATCCACAAACAGCCCTGTCTCTAGTGATCTCGGTTCAAGTATCGGCAAGGCTCCTGGATCGGGGAAATGGTTTGACCGTAAGGCGCGGTTGAGATGGTCGAATAAAATATTCCGCATGGTCTGTATTGCGAGTGCCAGCTTTGTCTGTCTGGTTCTCTTATGTATCCTGATTCTGATGCTTCGTACGGGCGTTCTCACCTTTGCGGATGTGTCGCTCCGTGAATTCTTTTTCTCCACCAACTGGGATCCGGAAAATGAGCACTATGGGGCGTTGACCTTTATTCTGGGAACATTGGCTCTCACGGGACTTACGATGCTGATGGCGATTCCGATCTCTGTAATCATTGCCGTATTTCTGGCCGAAATGACACCCAAATGGCTTCGGAATATTTTGCGTCCTGTATTGGATCTGCTGGTGGGCATTCCTTCTGTGGTGTACGGTTTCCTGGGACTGACGATCCTCATCCCCTGGCTAAGGGATATTAGTGGGCGTGATCTGGCTGACGGATTGCTCGCTGCGTCCATTGTATTGACCATTATGGTACTTCCGACGATTAGTCGGATTAGTGATGATGCCATATCTGCTGTGCCGAACAAGTACCGTGATGCAGCCTATGCACTCGGTACGAATCGATTCCAGACCGTGACTCGTGTGGTCTTACCTGCTGCCAAAGGCGGGATCATGTACGCGGTTATTCTCGGTATGACGCGTGCGATCGGTGAGACGATGGCGGTGGTGATGGTCATCGGGAATACAGCACAGCTCGCGAATAGTCTGTTCACGCCAACAGCTGTGCTGACCAGTAACATTGTCATGCAGATCTCTAGCGTCGAATTCGATTCTACCTGGAATCATGGTTTGTACATGATGGGCTTTATCCTGCTCGCCATTTCGATCCTGATGATTGTTATCGTAAGGTTGTTTCAGAAGAGAGGGGATCGGAACGTATGAGTGTGAAGAAGCAGGCGAATACTGTCGTCCCGTCTTATTCTTTTGGCAAACGGAGAAGTTCGTCGATGGTAATGGATCGGCTCTTTACAGGCGTGGTATGGGGCGTTGGTATTGTCGTCATTTTGTTTATTGTTGGACTGTTATTTCTGCTGTTGAACAAAGGATTGCCGCTGCTCAGCTGGGATTTTCTCTACGGTGTTCCCAGTGAGATTGAAGAAGGAGGCGGGATCGGCCCGGCACTGTTCAACTCGTTCTATGTGTTAATTCTGTCGCTGCTCATCTCCATTCCGATTGGCATGGCGGCAGGCATATATCTGGCAGAGTTTGCACCAAACAATAAGCTGATCGAGACGGTTCGTATTTGCGTGGAGGGATTGTCCTCTGTGCCATCCATCATTTTCGGATTGTTTGGTATTGCCTTGTTTGTGGAGTTTTTCGAAATTGGTCTCACAATTCTGGGCGCAGCCGTCAGCCTTGCTTTCCTGAACCTTCCTGTGCTTACTCGGGTAACAGAGGAATCCGTCAGAGCGGTTCCGGTGGAACTTCGCAATGCATCGTTTGCGCTGGGCTCAACACATCTTCAGACAATCCGCCAAGTATTGTTGCCAGTGGCTATCAATGGGATCATGACAGGCATTTGCCTGACGGCAGGCCGGGCATTTGGTGAGAGTGCTGTCATTATTCTAACCGCTGGGGTATCTACATCCGGGGAAATGTGGGACTTTAATTTGCTATCGCCGGGAGGAACCCTTGCTGTACATCTCTGGTACATTCAATCGGAAGCCATTGTGCCGGATGCCGAGGAAATTGCACAGAAAACCACAGCGGTGCTGATCTTTGTGGCCTTACTCATTAATGTTCTGTTCCGTGTTCCTTTGTGGCTGAATGCACGTAAAAATCAAGCGTGATGAAGAGAGGATACCTTAACTCGGTATCGTCTGGGAATAACGCTGACTGTTTAAGCTGAATCCGCAAATCATTCCATTTCAACCCGGGAGGGCACCTCGTGCAACCTATTATTGAGATCAACAAATTGAATTTGTATTATGGTCCGTTTCAAGCGTTGAAGGATGTTTCCATTGAAATTCCCGAGCGGGCCATTACTGCTTTTATCGGACCGTCGGGATGTGGAAAATCGACCCTGCTGCGTACGTTGAACCGGATGAATGACCGGATACCCGGCACACGGATTGAAGGTAAAGTGGCGGTAGGGGGAACCGACATCTACAGTGGTGAAGTTCATGTGGAGACCCTTCGCAAGAAGATCGGCATGGTCTTCCAGCAACCGAACCCTTTTCCAAAATCCATCTATGACAATGTGGCCTTCGGTCCCAAACAGCACGGTATTCATGGCAAGAAAAAGCTGGATGAGATTGTAGAGCAGAGCCTGCGTTCCGCAGTCCTGTGGGATGAGGTCAAAGACAATCTGAAGCGCTCTGCGCTAAGCCTGTCAGGAGGTCAGCAGCAACGCCTCTGCATTGCACGTGCGCTGGCAGTAGAGCCGGATATTCTGTTGATGGATGAAGCGACTGCTTCGCTTGATCCCGTCTCCACCTTCAAGATTGAGGAGCTGACGCATGAGCTGAAGGAGCGTTATACCATCGTGATGGTCACGCATAACATGCAGCAAGCTGCTCGCGTATCCCAGCAGACCGTGTTCTTCCTGAACGGCGAAGTCGTGGAGTATTCCGCTACCCAGAGCATGTTCGCCGAGCCAGTCGATGTGCGTACGCAGGATTATATTAGTGGTCGATTTGGTTGATTGTTTTATTAGTTGAGAAATGTGGAAAGGGCTGTTCCTAGTCAATTTTTTGACTAATGGGGAACAGCCCTTTCTGATTTAAACCAAATAATTTCATAGTTTCCAAGGAAGCCGAGGGACCTTATAACGGAAACCTTGATTGTTTTCTTTTCTCACATATATCCAAGGTGGTGGTACAGGGGTGCCTTTTGCTTTATACAAGATCGTTCCTTCATCGCTTACGGAGTATTCTTCCATACTATTTTGGACATCCTCCCAATGAACCTTACCTTGATAAGACAATGTTTGTCCTTGAACGATAACATGAGGTGCACCTGAAATGACTCTCTGCGTTATGTTGAGAACTCCAACCTTTCCTGAGGACAACATCATCAATTCGCTCATGAAAAGTATGATAATCAAAATGACTATGCTCACAATCCATCGCTTTTTTCTCATTGTGTGACCTCCACGACCTAGGGAATCATTCCCTCATAGTTAATGTCTTTTAATGACATAATCTCGTCAGAGATGGTATTGATTTTGACTGAATGGGGCTTAATAGCTTGAAGGAATTCATGAATGATTTTCTTGCGATCCTTATCAAAGACAGCAGATGTTATGTGATTCTCTTTGAATACGTTATCGTTCTTTATGACTTGTCTAGCATAACTAACTGAATTACTATAATCGATTAGATGCGTAACCCCTGTGAATTTGCCATTAGTTAATGTGCCTTTGGAGAATTCGGATGGTTTAATCCCTATATATTTTTCTGAAGAACCATGTTTCTTTTTATAATTGATAATCGTGTCAAAAAAGTCCTTATCCCCGGTTAACTTTTCGTTGAAATAATCATTTTTGAGAGTAATCGTAGTCGTATGATCGGTATATCCTAGTGAGACAGTATCTGAAGAGTGGATTGCGTAATATCCATGAGACATCTTGCCCTGATTGAATGTACCATCGTTAATGGTGTTGATGTAACTGTCAAGTATAGGGTAAACCTTGCCATCAGAAGTAAGATACTGTACTTCTAACCATTGCGTGATTTCTTTTCCTTTACCATGATATGTATCATTAATCCACGATCCGGTGTAGGTTTTTGTAGTGAATTCACCTGTTCCATGGCCCATATTAGATTCATCGTAATCCTCAAAGGGGACACCGCCACCTTCAACTAAAGTATATGTGTACTTGCCTTTTCCTTGCTGCTTACCACTCACCCAATCTCCAGAGTACACTTCGGTTTCTCCCCATCTCGCAGTTCCTTTACCATGAGGTTTCCCGTTTAAAACTTCACCATAGTACGTCGCTCCATCTGACAATTTTAAGTTTACTTTCTTCGATGCTGCTTCTGTTGGAGTAGAGCTTGATAGTAGTACAATGATAATGGTGATCGTTAATCCAAAACCTAGATAGAATCTTCTCAAACGTGTGCAACTCCTTCAATGAATAATGATCTTTGCGTTGTTAGTCATCTTCAACATTATCGGTATATTTATCGTATTTTTCCAGTTTAATATAAAGTGGAGATAGGTCGAATTTCACAAACAACTCGCCCCCAGGTCACAAAAGTAAAGATGTAAAGGCTGCAACAAAATTCAGCTCAACCCAAAGTACCTGCGGCTTCTGGGGGCATAATGCCTGTGGTTCGTGGGTGCTTTTTCTATACTCACAGTATGCGTAACCCTGATCTTTTTACAAAAAACACTATGTTCTCCGCTTGATGATTCCTCCTACGCCAATTCTCCTCCTAATGATCCACAGCAGTGGTGGAACTTTCCTGAATCGTGAACAATCTTTGAATTTTGTATCACTTCCTATTTGCTTCGTTATTCCTAGATTCACTATCTCAAAATGGAGCAGGGCAGAGCATGACTCTATTAGAAAAAGCTTGAGAAACTTTTAACGGAATATGAAAGAATACAGGTATATGTAAAATTTTAAATACACGCTTCCAGGCCGTTGACCCTGCCCCGAAACTCTCTTATATTTACTCCCGACACGATAAAAGAGAACGGGTGGAGGGATCCGATTGTTTATTAATAAAGGCAAGAAAATGCTCGCTATGCTCACACTTATACCCTTGGCTACAGGGATGGTCATGGGTGCTTTTCCTGCGGCTGTATCCTATGCAGATGCTGGGGACAACACACCGACCAACAGCCTGGCAACAGGTTCTTGGCAAACGGGAGATTTGCATGTACATACGTTTGAGTCCGATGATGCACAGGTATCACTGGAGGATGTGCTTGATGCGGGTTTAACCAAATATGGGCTGGACTGGATCGCGCTTACGGATCACTTGCGGTTATCCAAGCGAGATCACAACGGGAACGATATTCCAAGTGGGTCAATACCTATGTCTCAAGGGATGAATGAATATCAGGTACCACAAATCAAGGCCTTACAGAATGCGGGCAAATACGCAGGTAAAACGATTTTCTCCGGTTTCGAATGGGACATGCCTACACATGAACACGTTGGGGTGGGGATTCTCACGGATGAGCCGAACTCAACCGAAGCGCTGAACGCTGCCAAGGAATTCGAGTATCGTTTCACGAATCGCGCAGCAAACCTGTTTAATGCGGCAGACGTAGCGAATTGGGATCAGAACGGAGGGCGTGCCTACACGACTCATCAGGATGCCTTAACCGCCATTAATTGGCTCGCGACCAACTATCCAATGACAAGTTATGCGATGATCAACCACCCTTCACGGGGCAAAAACAAATATACCATCGCGGACTTCCGTGATTTCAACGATCTGGCCCCACAAGTGGTATTTGGTATTGAGGGTATGCTGGGTAACCAGATGGAACCGGATCGTGGAGGGTACAACACAAGCTACAATGTAGCTAATCCGACCGCAGATGATGGATACAAATACCGTACATACGGTGGTGTAGACTATATGGTCGCCAAGGTTGGCGGACTCTGGGATGCATTGCTGGGAGAAGGGCGTCACTTCTGGAACTATGGCAATTCGGATTACCATTTCAAGACGATTGGCACGAATTCCAGTGGTTATTTCCCAGGCGAATATGCCAAGACGTATTCCTGGGTTGAGGGTACAGGGATGCAGGCTGTTCTGGATGGACTGCGTTCGGGGAAATCATTTTCCGTATTCGGTGACCTGATCAACGCACTGGACTTCACAGCTTCCGGAGCGGGTAATCAGGTTGAGATGGGCGGAAATCTTAATGTGACTCAAGGTGATGAAGTAGAGCTGAAGATTCGCTTCAAGAGTCCAACGACGAGCAACAACTATGAAAATCCAATCAACAGCGGCACGTCCGCTGGACAAGTACCCGTGGTAGATCACGTCGATCTCATCGCTGGAGATGTGACAGCCAAGGCCGAGAAGGGTACAGCCGCATATAACAAAGACACCAATGACTCTACCCAAGTACTGGCTACCTTCATGTCCAACGATTGGACGACAGACGCCGAAGGCTACAATGTCATCACGTACAAGATCAAAGCTACAGACCAGGACAAGTATTTCCGCCTGCGCGGGACGAATCTGGGCATGAACGTGACAGGTGAGACTGTCAATGGTGAACCACAGCTTGATCCGAAAAATACAACAGCGGATGCAACGACCCGTTTTAATCAAATTAACGATAGCAACTACCGCGACCTGTGGTTCTACTCCAACCCAATCTTCATGAGTGCCACACCTTACAGTGATGCACAGGCGGTAACCGATACACTTCAAGCAATCGATCTGGGGGATCTGAACGCGGTCCATTCCGATCTTACCCTTCCTGTTGAAGGGAAGCATGGTGCAACCATTAGTTGGTCTAGCTCCAAGCCGGAACTAATGAATAACGAGGGCAAGCTGCTTATGCAACCGGACAATAATGAGCGACTGGAACTGACAGCAACCGTGCAACGTGGCACGGAATCTCAACCCAAAACGTTCACTGTCATTGTGGAAGGCACGAACAATCAGGCGCTGGTGTTAAAAAGCAACATGACTACCGCTGACGGCCAGCCGTATCACACGGATACATGGACGAACCAGTCTGTAACCGTTAGTGTAACCAGCGCAGTATACGCGCCTGCTACTTCTGCGATCATCGAGTTG